>VXQT01000011.1 GCA_009838915.1 Chloroflexota bacterium | reverse complement strand
ACACCCACATAATTGGCGGCACCGGCACTTGCGTATAACCCAACCGTCGCCCAGGAACATGGTGCGCCCCACCACCCTCCCCCGGGCGACACCTCAACCTGCCCCCCCCCCCCCGACTTAGAACGTGCGTGCGCGCAGAAGGGAAGGCGGCTGTGTTCATCCGGGACGGTCGTTCGGAGTCTCGACAAAGTAGTTGACCGAATTGCATGGGAGTCCTCCGCCCGTTCGCTGACAACAAGTGATGGCGGCTAGATTGTATCACTAATGATATAACTTGTAAGTCACCAAGTGTGAATACTATCGTGAAGATATGTGAGTGATGAAGCCCCTGCCGGTTCCAACCCCGCAATCTCAGGCGTGGGTCTCCTTTAGCCTGAGCGTGACGAGACTTCCCCTGGAGCAAATCCCCCGGAGCCGACCATGTACCTCAACCCCGACGACTACACGACCATCGACATCGACAAGCGCTCGGACGGCGTGACCGTGGCGACGCTGAATCGCCCCGAGAAGCTGAACGCGGTCAACGCGACGATGCACCGCGAGCTGGCCTCGCTCTCGATCGACGCCAACCGCGATCCCGAGACGCGCGTGCTGGTGCTGACCGGCGCCGGGCGCGCCTTCTGCGCCGGCGGCGACTTCTCCGGCAGCCGCGACGGACGCTCGGGCGCGAACTATCTCAACGATCTCAACGAAGCGCGGCTGATCGTCGACAACTGGCTCGATTGCGAGAAGCCGACGATTGCCGCGGTCAATGGCTACGCGCTCGGGCTGGGCGCGACCGTGGCGCTGCTCTCGGACGTGGTCTACATCGGCCGTTCCGGCGTGCTGGGCGATACGCACGTCAACATGGGCATCGGCGCGGGCGACGGCGGCGGCGTGATCTGGCCGATGCTGGTCGGTCCCGCGCGCGCCAAGTACTACCTGATGACCGGCGAGCACATCAAGGCCGAGCAGGCGAAGGAGCTGGGCCTCGTCCAGGACGTGGTCGAGGACGATGAGCTGATGCCGACCGCGCTGGCACTCGCCGAGCGGCTGAGCAACGGTCCGCTGGCGGCGATTTCCGCCTCGAAGGTGCCGATCAACAAGTGGATCAAGCAGGTCAGCAACATGGTCCTGCCGCTCTCGCTGGCGATGGAGCAGGTGACGATGGGCGGCGACGACGCGGTCGAGGCGCAGGCCGCCTTCCGCGAGAAGCGTCCACCTGTCTATCGGCGCTAACGCCAAACGCCCAATCGCAGTTACGCTGACACGCAGTGCGGGGCGCGCCGCGTTGTCCGGGCAGTGATGCGGCGGGGCAAGTCAGTCATTGAATGGCAGGCACTCCGATATGGCCGACATGGCGTTGCGTCCGACGCTGTCCCGTCACTTGTTTGTTTCTCTCCTCATTACGCTCATTTCGATTGGCCTCGTGCTGGCGGCCTGCTCGGACAGCGCTGACCAGGAGCAACCCGCGGACTCACAACCGGACGCGACCGCCGAGGTCCAGCAGCAGGTCGAGCAGTCGCAGCAATCCGACGCGCAGCCGGCGCCGCAGCAACAAGCCGCCGAACCGCCTGACCAGCTCCAGGCATCTATGCAGCAACAGGCGGAGCAGCCGTCCGCCGCGCAGTCAATGACCGTCGCGCCGCGCCAGGGACAACAGGGCTACGGCGCCGACGGTCCGTACGCGGACAGTGACGGACAGTCGGGGCAGGAATCCATCGCGCCGGTGCCGCCCGTCCGCCAGTGGCTGGCCGAGGGCGTGTCGCTGACGCCGAGCGTACCGGCGGCGTTCGACGAATACGGCTGGTCGGCCGTGATCGAGGGCGACGTGCTCGCGGTCGGTGCGCCCTACCACGACGTCCTGGGCGAGGACACGGGCGCGGTCTTCATCTTCGAGCGGATCGACGGCGAGTGGGTCGAAACGGCCTACCTGTTGCCGCCGTTCGCCGATCCGCTGGGCTGGTTCGGGCGCTGGCTTGCCATTGATCAGGGCCGCCTGGTGATCGGCGCGCCCTACGAGGACGTACTGACCGAGGACGGCAGCTTCGTCGAGGACGCCGGCGTCGCCTACGTCTACGAGAAGGTCGGCGGCGACTGGATCCGGACCGGCACGCTGCTGCCGGCGGTACCGGTCACCGGCGCCTCGTTCGGCTGGAGTGTCGCGATCTTCGGCGACCGCATCGCCGTCTCGGCCTGGGAGGACCAGGTCGAGGGCGTGGGCGCCGGATCGGTTACGGTCTTCCGTCAGCACAAGGGGCTCTGGCGGGCAGAGGCGGTGTTGACGCCGGCCGAGCCGACGCACCGTCAAATGTTCGGCCGCGACATCGAACTGTTCAACAACGTGCTGGTCGTCGGCGCGCCCGGCGACGACACGATCGCCGAGGACGCGGGCGCCGTCTTCGTCTGGCATCACTACAACCACGAGTGGAATTTCGCCGGCAGGTTGCTGGCCTCCGACGGACTGGAGCTCGACCGACTTGGTTCCCAGGTGTCCCTACATGGCAGTTGGCTCGTCGCCGGCGGCTACGACCACGACAACCCGCTCTGGAGCATGGGCGCGGTCTACGTCTGGAAGCTCGACAATCTCTGGAACTTCCACTCCAAGCTGACCGCCTCCGACGCACAGCCCGGCGACTGGTTCGGCTACGCCACGGCGATCGAGGGCGAGCGGATGGTCATCGGCGCGCCGCACCGCGCCCACCCGGAGTCGCAGACCTACCGCAGCGGCGCGGCCTACGCATTCGAGCTGCGCGACGACGAATGGGTCGAGGTCGGCGTGTTCGGACCCGTCGACGCCGTGCTGGCCGGGGAACGCGCCGAGTTCGGCTGGGCGACCGATGTCTCGGGCAGCACCGTCGTGGTCGGCGCCTGGCTCGCCGATACCGCAGCCGGAGAAGACGCCGGAGACGCCGCGGTCTACGAGATCCCGACCGAGGACGCTAGCGATCCGGACCCCGAACAGTGACGCCGCCGTCGATCGGCAGGATCACGCCGGTCACGTACTTCGCTTCGTCGCTGGCCAGGTAGACCGCCGCCCAGGCGATGTCCCAGGGCTCTCCTTCTTGCCTCAGCAGACTGGCGTTCTTGCGCCGCTCGCGTAGCTCGTCCGACATGCCCGCGGCGTAGACCATCGGCGTGTAGACCGGACCCGGCATGATGCAGTTGGCGCGGATGCCGTCGCGACCGTGATCAACCGCCAGCGCCTGGGTGAGCGTCGCGACCGCCGCTTTGCTCACGCTGTACGCGGTCAGGCCTCGAGGCCGCAGCGCCGCAATCGACGAGACGTTGGTGATCGCGCCGCCGCCGCTTTCGCGCAGCGCCGGAACAGCGTGCTTGCAGGTCAACATCATCGAGGTCACGTTGACTCGCTGCACATGGTCCCACTCGGCCTCCGAGATCTGCTCGACCGTGCCGCGCCCGCCGATGCCGACATTGTTGTGCAGCACGTCGAGCTTGCCGTAGCGGCTGACGGCGTCGGCGACGATCCGCGCGCAGTCCTCGGTCGAGGTCACGTCGGCGACGGCGATCGCGGCGTCGTTGCCTTCGGCGCGGATCATGTCGAGCGTGGCCTGGACGGCTTCCTCGTCGCGGTCGACGAGCAGCAGGTCGGCGCCCTCGCGGGCGAAGAGGATGGCCGTCGCGCGGCCGTTGCCGACGCCTTCCGCGCGAGAACCGGCTCCTGTGACGATTGCGCTCTTGCCGGCAAGTCGTTCGGGCATGATGCGTCCTCTCAGTCGATGTCGATCGGTCTGGCCGCCGGCTCCGGGTGTTGCGGCTTGAGCGCCACAATGTCCCGCCAGTTGGACAGCGTGGAGGTCAGCGGCAGTCGGCCTTCCTGACGGTTGGCGCGCACCCAGAGAATCATCACGATCAGCAGCAGGGGGCCGTAGAACGCGGCGATGCCGTGGAACACGGTCGAGAGCGGATACGCGTCCACGACTTCGCCGAAAATCGGCAGGAAGGGCAGCATGATCAGGGCCCAGCCCATGTGGTTGAGCGAGAGCGCCGTGGCTCGGAGTCGGGACGGTACGCGCCGGTTGAGGTAGCCCTCCATCAGCGGCATCTGCGCGCCCCGGGCGAGTCCGAGGATCACGAACAGCGCGACCGCGCCCAGATGATCGAGCAATCCGATGCCGACGTAGACCAGCACCACCCAGAAGGGCATCGATGCCAGTGTGCGCACGATGCCGAATCGCATCGCCAGCCAGAACGCCAGCGCCGCGGCGAGCACGGTCGCGATCCGCGCCGGCGCCTGCAAGGCGGAGAAGAGCCAACCGACTTCGACTCCCTGCTCCTGGAGGAACGGCTGCAGCAGGTAGAACTCCGGCACCATCGAGGCGACCAGCAGCGCGCTGAAGATGAGCGAGTAGCGGATGGTGGGCGTTCGACCGGCCAGTCGCAACGTCTCCTTGAGCAACTCCATGTAGCTCGGTCCCCGCGACTCTGTCTCACCTTCCTGCCTGGGCGGTTCGCGGAACAGGAGTGAGATCAACAGGGCGAGTCCGGTCGCTGTCGTACCGCAGAGCAGGGCGCCCCGGGCGCCGATTTCGCCGGCGATCACGCCACCGGCGAATGTCGCCAACACGAGTGCCAGCGATCTCACAGCGAACGCGCGCCCGGCCTGTCGTTCGAAGTCCCGCTGACGCCCCAGCGCCTGCAGCGTGTCGTGCAGGAAGGCGCTGTCGGTACCGGTGACGGTGACCATCGCCAGTCCCCACAACACCCAGGCGACCGCCGCCATCCAGAACCCGTCCAAGAAGGCGAACCAGGCCGTGAAGACCATGAAGATGATCAGCGAGGCACGGATCGTCCGCACCCGGCCAAACCGGTCGGCGAGCGCCCCGGCGAACGGCTGGCCGAACGAGGAGATTACATAAAACGCGGGGCCAATCGCGCCGAGCTGAGCGAAGCTCAGTCCGACCTCGTCAGTCACGAAAATGATCCAGACCGGCATCCAGAAGTGCAGGTCGTGGAAGAAGTAGAACAGCGGGTAGAGACGCAGATTGCGCCGCCAGGCCGAACGCTGGTCAACTCCGTTGAGGCTGGGTCGCACACTCACGCACGCAGGGTAGGGCGTATAGGGAGCCGTCAAGTCGCATGTATCTGCGTTTAGACTCTGAGCTGTCCAAGAGCGACTGCGACGAAGAGGTGACTGATGACGTACGAACAGATCCTGACCGAGACGATTGGCCGCGTCGGGGTGATTCGGTTGAACCGGCCCGAGAAGCTCAATGCCTGGACCGACCAGATGGCGTCGGAGATGGCAACGCAGATTGAAGCGTGGAATGCGGACGACGGGGTCGGCGCAATCGTCATCGCCGGCGAAGGCCGTGCGTTCTGCGCCGGGGCCGACCTGCAGGGCTTCAACCAGCGCCTGGCCGACGACCCGGAGGCGCAGAATCGTGACCGAGGGATGCGAGTCGGCACGAACTGGACCCGCCTGATCCGCGAGTCGAAGCCGGTGATCGCCGCGATCCACGGCTACGCGGTCGGCGTGGGGCTGACCATGGCGCTGCCCTGCGACGTGCGTTACGCGGCGGAAGACACCAGGCTGTCGATCCGCTTTGTCAGGGTCGGCCTGGTGCCCGAGCTCGGCTCGACGCGGCTGCTCGCGCAGCTCGTAGGTCTCGGCCACGCCACCGACATCTGCTTGTCGGGTCGGATGGTTCCGGCGGACGAGGCCTACCGGATTGGGTTGGTCTCCGCCGTTGTGCCGAAGGAAGACCTGTTCGCCACGGCGCTGGCCAAGGCCGAAGAGTACGCCAACAATCCAACCGCAGTGGTCCGCAAGATCAAGACCCTGCTCAACGACAACGTGACCGAGCCGAATCTGGATCGCGTCATGGAGCGCGAAGGCGCACGCGACCGTGAATCCCGCCGCCTACCCTCGCACGAGGAGGCGGTGACCGCCTTCCTCGAGAAGCGCGACCCGGTTTTCAACCAGTAGCGGGGCCGGTCCGGGCTCAGACCGGCTCGTCGGCGCGGCGCTGCAGATCGGGTGGGAGCAGGTTGGGAATGCCGTCCTCGATCGGGTAGCGGAAGTTGATTCGCTCCGAGACCAGCGCGCCCTCAATCACGTCGCCGTGTTCGTCTTCGCTCACCACTTCAAGCTTGAGCGGCTCTCGGGTTACCGGACAGACCAGCAGTTCCACCAGTTCTCGTCTCATGGCACACCGCACGATCACAACTACTGCGCATAGAGAGCGCGGACGGGATACTGCCATACTGTACGCCAACTGGAGGCGCGCGCCGGCATCTGATGCCACGAGCAGGGAGTGGAGCTACGCAACATGGCTGATGTCAATTCGCCGATGGCAGGCACAATCTTCGAACTGATCGCCGCCGTCGGCGACACCGTCGAGGAGGGCGACGAACTTGTCATCCTCGAATCAATGAAAATGGAGATTCCGGTCGAAGCCCCTAATGACGGTACCGTCGCCGAGGTGCACATCGCCCAGGGCGACCAGGTCCAGGAAGGCGACCTGCTCGTCTCGCTGAGCGACTGAGCGGCGCGCACCCGACGGCCAATCAACCATATCCAAACAAGAGCCGAAGATGTTCCAGCGCGTTCTGATCGCCAACCGCGGCGAGATCGCCGCTCGCGTGTCTCGCACCTGTCGCAGGTTGGGGATCGAATCGCACGCCGTCTACTCGGTGGCTGACGCCGACGCGCTGCATGTGCGCGAAGCCGACGGTGCAACCCATATCGGCGCCGCCCCGGTCGCGGAGTCGTACATCAACGTCGAGGCGGTGCTCGATGCCGCAATTGAGGCCGGCTGCGACGCGGTGCATCCCGGCTACGGACTGCTGTCCGAGAACGGCCACTTCGCGCAGGCCTGCGACGAGCGCGGGATCACCTTTATCGGACCCGACGCCGCGCACATGGAGCTGATGGGCAACAAGAACCAGGCGCGCGCGACGATGCGTGACCTGGGTATGCCCGTGATTCCCGGCTCGCCCGCGACGGTCGCCGACGAAGACGCCGAAACCGCGGCGGAGTCGGTTGGCTACCCGCTCCTGATCAAGGCTTCCTACGGCGGCGGCGGGATCGGTATGGCGACCGTGCAGCGGCCGAACCAGTTCACCCGCATGCTGCGTCGCGCCCGGTCTTCGGCGCAACGCGCCTTTGGCTCCGGCGAGGTCTACCTCGAGCGCTTGCTGGTCGAGCCGCATCACATCGAGCTGCAGGTCTTCGGCGACGGACGAGGCAACGCCGCGATCATCGGCGACCGCGAGTGCAGCGTCCAGCGCCGCCATCAGAAGGTAGTCGAGGAAGCGCCCGCTCCGGCGCCGCAGCTCGCGCCTGAGCGACGCGAGCGCCTCTACGAACATGTGCGGAGTGCCGTCGCCGGACTCAATTACCGCAATGCAGGTACGGTCGAGTGCCTGCTCGACGCCTCAGGCGAGATCTACTTCCTGGAGATGAACACTCGCCTCCAGGTCGAGCATCCGGTCACGGAAATGGTCACGGGTCTCGATTTGGTCGAGTGGCAGTTGCGAATCGCCGCCGGTGAGCCCTTGACAGAGCTACCCGGCTTCGGCGATCCGCCGCCCGTCTCCGGCCACGCCATCGAAACACGCATCTACGCTGAAGATCCCGACACCCTGCTGCCCAGTCCCGGCTCGATCGACTTGCTTGAGGTACCCAACGAGCCCTGGCTCCGTCTCGACGCGGGCGTCGCCTCAGGCGACGAGGTCTCGCACTTCTACGACCCGCTGATGGCCAAGCTGATCGTCCACGGATCGGACCGGGCCGAAGCGCTCAAGCGACTGCGAACCGCACTGGACGGCTGCAGGATCGAAGGGTTGAAGCACAACATTCCCTTCCTCAAGCGTGTGATCGAAACCCAGCCGTTCACCGACGGCGACTACGATGTCACCCTGACCGACGGCCTGCTTCGGACGTGATCTTCACTCTCCCCCCGCGCAGCGGGGGGAGATGCCGAAGGCAGAGGGGGGCGCACCGGACGTAGGCAGAGCAGGAGCACAGAGATGAAACTCGGCATATTCAACATGGGCAGCGGCATCTCCGACCCCGCAACTCTGCGCACAATCGCGGAGGCGGCTGAGTCGTCCGGTCTCGAGTCGCTCTGGTGTGGCGAGCACGTGGTCTTACCCAAGCCTCGAGTTGCGCCGTCGCCGGCCGATCCCGAGCACCACTTTCTCCACCCCTCGGTGGTCCTGTCTTACCTTGCGGCCTGCACCGAGACGCTCAAGCTGGGCACCGGGATCGTCCTGATCGCGCAGCGCAACGCCGTCGTCCTGGCCAAGGAGTTCGCCTCGGTCGACGTGCTCTCAGGGGGGCGCGTCATCCTCGGTATTGGCGCGGGATACCTGCAGCCCGAGTTTGACGCCATCGGCGCGCCCTTCCGCGAACGCGGCCGACGCACCGACGAGGCCATTGATGCCATGCGCGCGCTCTGGACCGAGGACGATCCGAGTTTCGAGGGCGAGTTCTGGCAGTTCAGCGGCATCGACGCCCATCCGAGACCGACCACTCCAGGAGGCGTGCCGATCCACATCGGCGGTCACTCCGAGGCGGCGCTCAGGCGAGCCGCGCAACGCGGACAGGGATGGTATGGGTGGATGCAGGATCCCGAGCAGACCGCAGACTACGTCCGTCGGCTGAACGGACTCGCCGATCAGGTCGGGCGACCGGCGGAGCTGGGAGAGATTGAGATCACGATCACGCCGCCCGCGCGACTGACCTCGGATGCCGTCGAGCTGTACCGCGAAGCCGGAGCGCACCGGCTCGTCTCATTGGCGACGCCAACGGAACGCAGCATGCTGCACGCGGTCGAGCACCTGGCGTCGTTGTCGGGCTAGTCACTCGCCCAGGTACATCAGCGCGTGCTCCGACACCCGCTCGACGTCCGCCCACGAATACCAGGGCGGCGAGTCGCCAATCTCGGACCAGATGCGATGGATGACCGCCAGCTTGTAGATCTGGTGCAGCATCCAGTAGCGCAGGTCTCGTATGTCCCGGCCTGAGCGCTCGAATGCGGGCGCGGCCAGCGGATGATCCTCGGGCGGCGCATCGAGTCCCCTGAGCGAGGCCAGCGCCGTGATCAGGCCCCAGTCGGAGAGCGGGTCACCGAGTTGCGCCTGTTCCCAGTCGACCACGCCCGCGATCGACCCGTTCTCGGAGACGAGATAGTTGAAGACGTTGATATCGCCGTGGCAGAGTCGCGGCTCAGGGCTGTCGGGCAGATGCCGGTTGAGCATGGCGCCGACTTCGGCGATCAGCTGATCGCGGTCGCAGCGGAAGTGGACGGCCCGCGCGCGGACAGCGTCGAGATCGCGCAACGCGGCCTCGTGCCCCGCAGGAGGCGGATCGAGGAAGTCGAGACCCAGCGACTGCCAGTCAAGTGCATGAATCGACTCCACCATGGCGCGGTAGTTGTCGATCACCGTTTCGGTCATTGGCGTCATGCCCATGTGCGGATAGTCCAGCCACGACAGCACGATGTACGGGGCGCCCAGCGGCGAGTCGTCGCCACACTCGCCGAGCACCTGCGGCACCGGAATCGGCGATGACCCGAGGCAACTCATCACTCGCGCTTCACGTCGCACGTCGTAGGGCTGAAAGATGCCGACCTTGCGTTCCAACCGCAGCACGACCGGCGCGTCGCCGTTTCGCTGCACGCGCCAGGTCAGGTTGGAGACGCCGCCGTCGAGCCGCTCGGCCAGGGTGGCCGTGCCGCCGACGCCGCAGGCCAGCAGCGCTTCCGTCGCCAGCGCGGGAGTCAGGTCGATCTCCACGGCCTCAACCCGTCTGCGAAATCGCGTACGTGACCCGCGCCTTGGCGATCAGCTTGCCCTGGTCGCTGAGCAGGTCAACGTCGCCCACGGCGAGCGAGCGGCCCTTCTTGATCACCGTCGATTCGACCCGCACTTTCGAGCCGACGGCCGGCCTCAGGTAGGAGATGTTCAGCTCCGACGTGCCCTGCATTTGCTCGCCGACGCGGCAGGTCGAGAGCACCGCCGCAACGACGCCGATGTCGGCCAAGGAGGCCAGGATGCCGCCGTGCACGCCGCCCCGCGCGCCGCCCGCCGTGTCGCGCGTGATCGGCAGCTCAAGCACGGTCTTGCCCCGCGAGATCTCGGTGAAGCGCTCGCCGAACAGCGAGTTCGTGCCGTATCGCGCCTCGATCTCGTGCAGCGGCACCAGATACTGAATCTCGTCGGTCATGCCCTGAGTCTACGCGCAGAATCTGATTGGTTCGTCACTCGACAGCAACCGCTCCGTCGGCTCGGCGTACATGGCGGCGATCTGGTCAACATCCCAGCCTCGCAGGACGGTCAGCGCGCCGGTGGCGGAGGAGTGCTTGTAGAGCTGGTGCAGCGTCCAGTAGTGCAGGTCGCGGTCGCTGCGACCGTAGCGCTGCAGCGCCTCTTGCATGACCTGCCTTGCTTCCACGGTGAGGTCGAGATTGCCGAGCAGGTCCTCGGCTGCGAGGCGGCCCCAATCCGAGAGCGGATCGCCCAGGTGCGTCTGTTCCCAGTCGAGCACTGCGGCCACACGCGGCGGATTTCCTTGGCGCAGGATGACGTTGCCGAAGTTGACGTCGCCGTGGACCAGCATCGGCAGCGGACTGTCGGGGACGCGGTCCTCGAGCGCGCGACGCAACCGGCTGATGTGCGGCAAGTCCGCGACGCCGAAGGCGGTCAGCCGGTCCATGATCTCGCCGCGCTCGCGCAGCGCCGGCCCGGAGTCGGGCGGCAGCGGCAGCCAGTCGAGTCCCGCCGCCCGCCAGTCGAGCGCGTGGATGCGGCGCAGCGTCTCGCAATAGGCGCGGGCCGTGTACGGCTCGACCCGTTGCCTGATCATGACCTCGCCCTCGACCCATCCGAGTGCGAGGCATCCCCGCCCGCGATCCGCGGACGGCTCGAGGTCGGCGCAGACGCCGAGCACCTCGGGTACGGGAATGCCCGCACGACGCAGCAGCCGCAAGAGGCGCGCTTCCGAGGGAAGGTCGTAGGGAGGCAGGATGCCGTGCTGCGGCTCGATTCGCAGCGCGACCGGCGCCGCATCGACACGGTCGACTCTCAGGCTGATGTGCGACTGACCCTTGAGCCGCTCAACCGCGGCAACGGTCCCGTCCACTCCGCACGCCGAGAGCGCCGACTGGGCTTCAGCGATCTCTTCGCGCACCGCCGCGAACCGATTCCGCCGCGCGTCGCCGTCTAGCCCTGGCGCTGCTTGTTGCGCGGGTTCTTCTTGTTGATGATGTAGACGCGGCCCTTGCGACGTACGATTTGGTCGTCGCGGGAGCGCTTCTTGACCGAGGCTCTGACCTTCATACCGGCTCCGATATCTGTGCTTGAGCAAGATCGTAACACGCCGACGAGTCGGAATCGGACCAGGGACGGCGGTCTGATGTGGTCGCTGCAACGCTCAGGGCGCTATCCTGCGCGAAAGGGTCTGAGAGGCTTCATTCGCCTATGCCGTTGAGCAACGCTACGGCCGCGCCGCCGGGCGCGCACGCCGCCGCTTCCGCCGGACAGTTGCTCGACCGCCACGAAGACGCCATCCATCTCGCCGAGCGCATTCGATCTCACGGGATCATGGGCCTCGACACCGAGTTCATTTCCGAGCGCACCTACCAGCCGCAGCTCTGCCTGCTCCAGGTCTCGACGCCCGACGGCGTCACTCTGATCGACCCGCTGGCCGAGCACATCCAGCAGGCGCCGGATCAACCGATCTGGGACGCGATGGCGGACCCCTCCGTGCGGACCGTTGTCCACGCGCACGACCAGGAGTCGCGATTCTGTCTGCAGCGCACCGGCCGTCCGCCAGGCGATCTGTTCGACGTGCAGCTCGCCGCCGCCTTCAACGGCCACCACTTCCCCATCGCCTACGACCGACTGGTGGGTGTCGAGCTGCGCCGCTCGCTGGGGCCGTCGCAGTCGCGCACCGACTGGATGCGCCGGCCGCTGACCGAGGCGCAGCAAACCTACGCCGCCGACGATGTCCGCTGGCTGCTGCGCTTGCACGACCGCTTCGTCGAGCGGATGGACACAGAGGACGGCGGCCGGCGTCACGATTGGCTGCAGCAGGAGACCGCCGAGCGGCTCGACCGGCTCGGCGACCGCGAGGCCGACCGCTGGCGCAAGCTGCGCGGCGCGAACAAGCTCTCTTCGCGCTCGTTGGCCGCTCTGCGTGAGCTGTCTGGATGGCGCGAGTCTGTCGCCGGACGCCGCAACGTCCCGCTGCGGCGCATCGTGTCGGATGAGTTGCTCGTCGCGATCGCCGCGACGCTGCCCCGGTCGACTGCCGAGCTGACCAGCGTGCGCGGCCAGACCCGATTGCAGGCCGAGTATCGGCAAGAGGTGATGGATGCCGTCGGCGCCGCGCTGGCATTGCCGGAGTCGGAGCTGCCGGAACGCGCCCGCTCCCAGCGCGGCGCGAAGCCCTCGCGCATGGTCGTGCTGTTCCTCGAATCGGTGCTGGCCGCCGCCTGCGCCGAGCACCGGATCGACCCGGCGCTCGTGGGCAGCAGCTCGCAGATCAAGGCGCTGGTCGCCTGGAACGAGCACGGCCGCCAGGCCGAGCAGACGCCCGCCCTGCTGCGCGGCTGGCGCGGCGAAGTCTGCGGCGACGCCCTGCTGCAGTCGCTCGAGGGCCGCGTCAGCCTGCGGATCAACGACCCGCTCTCGGCCAATCCCCTGGCGGTCGGCGGGCTCGGCGCGGAGTGAATCTCGCGCGTCAGTCGGGGATGACCAGTCGGTCGAGTCGGGCTAAGATGTCAGTGGCGATGCCCGGTAGCTCAATTGGTAGAGCGGGCGGCTGTTAACCGCTAGGTTGCGGGTTCAAGTCCTGCCCGGGCAGCCACAACTCACATGGTCGCGTTCTGTGCTCGCCGTAGCAGGATGCGGAACATGCCCAATCTCACCAAGGCGGAGCATTCTTGACTCCATCACCCACATACATCTTTCTGGACGAGTCCGGCAATTTCGATTTCAGCCCGTCTGGCAATCGGTATTTTGTGCTGACATCTGTCAGCATGAGTCGGCCGTTTCCCGGATACGCGGCGCTTGATGACTTCAAGCACGACTGCATTGAGACAGCTGGATTGCCTGACCTGGAGTACTTTCACTGCGCGAACGACCGAAAAGTGGTTCGCGCAGGTGTATTCGAACGCTTACAGCCAAGTCTCAGCCAGCTCCGGGCAGACTCTCTGATCGTTGAGAAGGCAAAGACGGGACCCGCCCTGCAACCGTCAGAACTGTTCTATCCGAGAATGCTTGGCTATCTGCTGAGATACGTCATGCGACGAGAACACGGTCCACTCGTGAGCGAACTGATAGTTGTAACTGACACACTGCCGGTTCAGAGGCAACGAAAGGCTGTGACTAAGGCGATTCAGCAGGCACTCAGCAGTGTGTTGCCTAGTGGAATGCGCTACCGCATCGTTCATCACGCCTCAAGGTCACACTACGGTCTGCAGATTGCTGACTACTTCTGTTGGGCGATGTACCGGAAGTGGGAGCAGAGCGACACTCTACACTACGACTCCATCAGGGCAGCGGTGAAGAGCGAATTCGAGATCTTTGCAAGTGGCAGCAGATACTACTACTAGAACTGATGTCGAGAAAGAAGTGACCTCCCCGACTACTCCGCAAGCGGAGAGAGCCCCATGGGCTCTTTCATCGGGGAGGAACCTTTGGACTACCAGCCTAGAGGGGAATAGGCGGCCATGTCAAATCGGCGAGCGGTCCAGGTTTCAGCGAGGTCTTGGCTGCCGAGCCAGGATTCGAACCTGAACTGAGGGTTCCAAAGACCCTAGTGCTACCGTTACACTACTCGGCAATGTGCAGTGTGCCTGGTACCGAGGGCCGGACTCGAACCGGCACGGGCGTTACGCCCAATGGTTTTTGAGACCATCGCGTCTACCATTCCGCCACCTCGGCACGCTCTCACCAGACTATCAGGACTCCGGCGCGGCGTCGGCGGACTCGCGGACGGCCTGAATCGGATTCAACTTGCGGAAGCGCACGAGGCGGATTCGGCGGCCGTCCGACTCGGAGACCGTCCAGCGGTAGCCGTGCAGATCGATTGACTCCTCCGCCTGGGGGATGCGGCGGAAGCGCTGTAGCAGCATGCCCGCGACCGTTTCGGCCTTCTCTTTGGAGAAGTCTATCTCCAGTTCCGCGCCGAGGTCGGTCAGGCCGCGGCGGCCTTCGACGAACTGTTCGCCCGCGATTCGCACCGGGATCGGCTCCGATCCGGCTCGCGTCTCGCTGCGGATGTTGCCCACGACCAGCTCGAGGATGTCCTCCAGCGTGACCAGGCCGGTTGTGCCGCCGAACTCGTCGATCAGCAGCATCAGGTGGTGTCCGGTGTTCTGCATCTGCGTGAGTACGCGCTGGACCGAGGCGCGCTCCGACTCGAAGACCGGCTCGCGCATCACCTCGCGGACCAGGCGGTCCGAGCGGCCGTGGCCCAGCTCGGCCAGCACGTCGGAGCCGTGCAGGTAGCCGATATACTCGTTGGCCGTGCCCGAGCGCACCGGCAGGCGCAGGAATCCGGCCGCGCCGAACGCGCGCCCCGCCTGTTCCAGCGTGGCCGAGGAGTCGATCGAGGCGATCTGCGGCCGGCCGGTCATGATCCGGCGAATCTGGGTCTCACCCAGACGCAGCGCGCCGAGCAGCACCGACGTGTCTTCGCCGGCCAGCTCGCCTTCGTCGCGGGACTGCACGATCGCGGTGCGCAGCTCGCCCAGCGAGAGCGCGGAGCTCGCCTCCTCCGCGCCGCCGACGACTCGCAGCCAGATGCGCGAAAGCCAGTCCAGCGCCGCCACGGCCGGGGCGATCAGCCGCGACCACCAGGTCAGCGGCAGCGAGTAGACCCGGGCCAGCGTCAGGTTATGGTGCAGCGCGACCGACTTTGGGCCGATTTCGCCGAAGATCACGAGCAGCACCGTGATCGCCACGGTCGCGACGACGATGCTCAGTCCGCCGCTGCTGCCGATCAGGTCCTGCGCGATCACCGCGCCCACTGTCGCCGCGCCGGTGTTGACGAGGTTGTTGCCGACCAGGATCGAGGCGAGCAGTCGGCGCGGTTCGGCCAGCAGGCCGGCCACGCGGTTGGCGCCGGGCAGCTTGCGCTGCCGTTCATGTTCGAGCCGCACGCCCTCGATCGAGAGATACGCGGTCTCGGAGCTGGAAAAAAACGCAGACAACGCCAGCAGCACCGCCAGCAGGATGAAGTACTCGATCACGGGTTGGCTCCCTGCGCTCTGCGTCACACAACGGAGAGCGGCACTCGATCCCTACGCTACCCTGCGAGCATGGCCGCACCGACCGAACAGACCGACACGACAGAAGCGATGAGCCTCGCCGACGCCGCAGGCGTCCTGGGTGTTGAGTTCGATGCATTGCTGGAGGAAATCCGCAACACCGCGGCCGAGGCCGAGCGACCCTCGGCACGTGATTGAACGATCCCCGGACCGGCGCTCAGTGTGAGCGTCTTCGTCAACGGCAAGCTGGCGGTCTGCGAGCGGGACAAGCCCGGCTCCGACGACTGGCGCGTTCGGCTGCCATGACTGCACTGAACGGCGCTCGACCCCGGTTCGAGTCAGTGATCTTCGATCTCGACGGCACATTGGCCGATACCGAGCCGCTCGTGCTCGGCTGCATGCTCGAGACGATCAACGCGCACGGGCATGCCGTCGACGAGGAGCGGCTGCTCAAGTACATCGGTCCGCCGCTGCCCGTCATGTTGTTCAACATGCTCGGACTGAGCCCCGAACAGGCGCATCCGATCTATATGGATTACCTGCGCCGCTACGAGCGGTCCTACATGCCGAAGACGCGTCCATTGCCCGGCGCTGAGGCCTTGCTCGACGAGCTGGACGCTGTCGACGTGCCGTTGGCGGTCGTCACCAACAAGCGCGAGGACGCCGGTCGCAAGACGGTCGAGCTGCTCGGTTGGACCGACAGGTTTCGGACGATCATCGGCGCCGACACGGCCAGCGATCCCAAGCCGCACGCCGCGCCGTTGCTGCACGCGCTCGACATCCTGGGCGGCGCGCCTGACGCTGCGGCAATGGTCGGCGACACCGAGTCGGACATGGGCGCGGGACGCAACGCGGGCTTCGCCGGCGTCATCGGCATCGTTGGACTGCGCGACGCGGACTTTCTGCTCAGCGAGGGCGCCACGGCGGTCGCGGACGATCTGCCCGGCGTTGGCGCGTTGCTGTTCGACCGCTGACCGCGCGTGAGGGCGGTACGGTGTCGCGCGCGACAGTCGAGGACGCGCTGCAACCGCTAGGCTCTACTGAACACCCGGTTGAACTTTAATCCGGTCCTGTGAGGCCGGGAAGGTCAACGAAATGACACTTAAGCTCCTGCCCCCCCTTGGCATACGCGCGTATCAGTGGCACAACCAGCGCCCGGCGCTGGTTTTTTCTTGTCCGCCGACACTTTGTCGAGGGGCGCGCCGATGATGCACACCATGGACGCCGCCGCGATGGGCCGGGCGATCGTGCGGATCGCACACGAGATCGTCGAGCGTCATCCCAATCCCGTCCCGCTGATGCTGGTCGGCATGCGCACGCGCGGGGTGCCGCTGGCCGAGCGACTGGCCGCGCGCATCGAAGTCATCGACGGCCGCCGCGTGCCGGTGGGCGCGCTTGACATCTCGCTCTACCGCGACGACCTGGATCGGCGCCCGCACGCGCGTATGCACCCGTCGCGGATTCCAGAGGACATCGATGGCGCGGCGATTGTGCTGGTCGACGATGTGCTCTTCACGGGGCGCTCGATTCGCGCCGCCCTCGATGCATTGATTCACTACGGCCGCCCGGCGGCGATCGAACTCGCGGTGCTGATCGACCGCGGGCATCGCGAGCTGCCGATTCGCGCGGACTACGTGGGCAAGAACATGCCGACCCAACGCGGCGACGATGTCCGCGTGTCTCTGGCCGAGACCGACGGTGAAGATTGCGTCGGCGTGTATGAGGAGAGGATGTCCCGTGGTCGCTGAATCGCTTGATACGCAAAGCCTCGATGCCGCAGCACCGGCGCCGCCGATCGCGGAGTCGGACCGGTCGCCGGCGCGTGCGCCGTTCGATGATCTGGCCAGTGACTGGCTGCTGCGCCACTTGCTCGATGTCGACACGCTGTCCAGGGACGAGATCCTGCGCATCCTCTCGACCGCCAACGCCATGGCGGAGGTACTGGAGCGGCCGGTCGCCCGGACGCCGGCCCTGCGCGGCGTGACGGTCTTCAATCTCTTCTACGAGGCGTCGACCCGTACACGTTCCTCGTTCGAACTGGCGGGCAAGATTCTCGGCGCGGACGTGATCAACGTCTCCGGCTCGGGTTCGTCGGTGGAGAAGGGCGAGTCGCTGGTCGAGACGCTGAACACGCTCGCCGCCGTGGGCGCCGACGCGGTCGTGATGCGTCATCCGGCTTCGGGCGCGCCCTGGCTCGCCGCGCGAACGATCGACGGACACATCATCAACGCCGGCGACGGACAGCACGCGCATCCGACCCAGGCGCTGCTCGACGCCTACATCCTGCTGCGCGAGTTCGGCGATCTTGGCGGGCGCAGGATCGTCATCGTCGGCGACATCCTGCATTCACGGGTCGCGCGATCCAACATCTGGTCGTTAACCAAGCTGGGCGCGGAAGTCACAGTCGTGGCCCCGCGTCCGCTGCTGCCGGCGTCAATGACTGCCGGCGCGGCCGAGAAGGAGCACCCGCTCTCGTTGCCCAACGTGCGCGTCGAATCAGACCTGGACGAGGCGATTGTCGGGGCAGACGCCGTAATGGCGCTGCGCATCCAGAGTGAGCGGCTGAGCGGGAAGCTGTTGCCCTCATCGGCCGAGTACGCGCGGCGCTATCAGCTCACCGCAGAACGGGTTGCTCAAGCCGCGCCGCAGGCGATTGTCATGCATCCCGGACCGATGAACGAAGGCGTCGAAATCGCGGTCGACGTGGCCCACAGCTCTCAGAGTCGGATCGAGGCGCAGGTTTCGGCCGGACTCGCGGTACGGATGGCGGTGCTCTTCCTCCTGATTCGAGGCGGCGCATGATGGGGACGAGACCGCTGATTGTACGAGGCGGACGCGTGATCGACCCTGCTTCCGGCGTCGACGCAGTGCTTGACGTGCGCATCGTGGACGGGCGGATTGCTGAGTTGGGCGCTGAGCTATCGAACGGGACAGCAAAGATTGTCGACGCGACGGGTCTCGTGGTGTCGCCGGGATTCATCGACCTGCACGTCCACTTGCGTGAGCCTGGTCAGGAACATAAGGAAACGATCGAGAGCGGCGCTCGCGCCGCCGCGCGGGGCGGATTCACCACCATCTGCGCGATGCCCAACACCGAACCCGCGATGGACTCGGCGGCGATCATCGACGG
The DNA here is from genome assembly GCA_009838915.1 of Chloroflexota bacterium. Lineage (GTDB taxonomy): Bacteria > Chloroflexota > Dehalococcoidia > Bin125 > Bin125 > Bin125. The sequence continues at coordinate 142,231 of VXQT01000011.1, read as the reverse complement.
CGTGCAACAACGGGCGCGCGGCGTGGACTGCCGTGTCCTGCCGATTGGCGCGGTCACTATGGGTCGCAAGGGTCAGGAGCTGACCGAGCTTGCGGCGTTGCGTGACGCGGGCGCGGTCGCCGTCTCGGATGACGGCGACGCGGTGTCCGACGCCGCCATGGCGCGCCGCGCATTCGAGTACCTCGCGGACCTCGACCTTCCGCTGGCAGAGCACTGCGAAGATCCGGCTATTTCGCAGGGCGGAGTGATGCACGACGGCGCAGTCGCGGCGCGGCTGGGTTTGCGCGGCCAGCCAGCGGCGGCGGAACTCTCGATCGTTCAGAGGGACATCGCGCTGGCCGAGGCATCCGGGGCCCAGTTTCACGGCTGCCATATCTCCACCGCGTCGGCGTTGGAGGCCATTGCGGACGCGCGCGCGCGTGGTCTGCGGGTGACGGCGGAGGTGACGCCGCATCACCTGTTCCTCTCACACGACGCCGTCGCCGGAGGCGGCAAGGAACTGCTCTACAACACAAACGCGAAGGTCAACCCGCCGCTGCGCACCGACGCCGACATCGAGGCATGCATTGACGCGCTGGCGGCAGGTGTCGTGGAGGCTGTGGCCACCGATCACGCGCCGCACGCGGAAGTTGACAAGTGCTGCGAGTTCGATCGCGCTGCCTTTGGCATTTCCGGTCTGGAGTCGGCCTGGCCGGTCGTCAACACGCTGGTCTCGCGGGGTCGCCTACGGCTGGCAGACGCGATAGCACGACTGACCGTCGGCCCCGTGCGGACATGGAGCCTGGATACCGGCAATCGGCTCGGGTTGGGCACGCTCGCCGTCGGCGCGCCGGCGGACATCGCGCTGCTCGCGACGGACACGCCGGTCAAGATCGATCCCGACCGCTGGGAGTCAAGGGGCAAGAACACGCCGCTGGCCGGCCGCGACTTGGTTGGTGTCGTCGCGGCGACGATCTCACAGGGACGCCTGGTCTGGGATAGCAGGGAGCAGGTGGAGCAGCGATGACAGAACGTATGGATCATCCAGGCGAAGCGGCGCTGGTGCTGGCCGACGGCGCGGTCTTCCGCGGGACGGCGCTGGGCGCGGCAACCGATACCTGGGGCGAGGTCGTCTTCAATACCTCGATGACCGGCTACCAGGAAATGCTCACCGATCCGTCCTACGCCGGACAGATTCTCGTGCTTACTTACCCGCTGATCGGCAACTACGGTATTGACCCGCCGATCGACGAATCTCGCCAGATCCAGGTACGCGGACTCGTCGTCCGCTCGGAGTGCGACTCGCCCTCCCATCCACGCGGCGGCATGAGACTGCATGACTATCTCGCCGCGGCCGGAATCCCCGGCATCGCGGGTGTCGACACGCGCGCAATCACCCGGCGGATCCGCCATGAAGGCGTGATGCTGGGGCTGATCGTGCCGGCCTCGGAGATCGAGGCCGCGAAACGCCAGCTCGCCGAGTTGCCGGACTACGACACCCAGGACTTCATCAGCGTCGGCACCGAACAGCCGTATCGCTGGCGCAACGGCGTGCCGACGCCGCTTGCCGAGGAACTCGACGGGCCGGGTCCGCATGTCGTCGTGCTGGACCAGGGTTTGAAGTACAACATCCTGCGCAATCTCAAGCGGCGCGGCTGCCAGGTCACGGCGCTGCCGCCCGACTCCTCGGCGGAAGACATCCTGGATCTCAACCCGAGCGGAGTGCTGTTGGCGCCCGGACCGGGCGACCCGCAACTCCGGGAGTTGCAAGTGAACACGGCCAAGACACTGGTGGGCAAGGTGCCAATCATGGGCATCTGCCTGGGACACCAGGTGTTGGGACGCGCCTTCGGCGCGGATACGTTCAAGCTCAAATTCGGCCATCGGGGCGGCAACCACCCCGTGCTCGAAGTGCCCACCGGCCGGGTAGCGATCACCGCGCAGAATCACGGCTACGCCGTCGACCCCGATGGGTTGATGGCCGACGTCGAGGTGACGCACATCAATCTGCACGACCAGACGGTCGAGGGCCTCGCGCATCGCACAGAGCCGGTGTTCTCGATCCAGTACCACGCCGAGGCCTCGCCCGGACCTCTGGACAACGGGCATCTGTTCGATCGATTTCTCGCCGCAATCGGCGAGGCGCGCGGTGACTGAAGCAGGAGACTGAGATGACCCAGGCAAGCGAACCCGAGTACCGTCTGGCGCGAGCGGAAGACGTGCCGGCCATTGCCGACGTTATCCGCGACGTGGTTGAGGGTCCGAATCCTGTCGTCTTCGACCGACCCTGGAGCGTCGAAGAAGTCTCGATGTGGCGCAGGCGGCTGGGCAACAGCGGCGCCATCTACGTCGCCGTCGACCAGGGTCAGGTGATCGGCTTCGGCGCGCTCGACTACAACACGCGTCAGCCTGAGACGTGCACGCTCGGCGTCTGGCTGCGATCCGAGTGGCGACGACGCGGGATAGGCACCGTGCTGGCCGAGTATCTGCTGTCGCACGCCCGCGAACAGAACTTCCGCCGCGTGGTGGGTTCGCTGCCCGACAACAACGAGGCGGCGCTGTCATTCCTCAGCGCCATTGGCGCGCTCGCGCCGCTGATCAATCCCAACTCACGATTTGAGCTGCCGCTGTGAACGCGCTGATCGGAGTCAGCCTTGTCCGTCCGGCGATGGCTGATAGCGAGCGCTGCGCTCTGCATCGCAGCCGGGCTGGGGACGCTCGTCATCGCGCTGCTCTGCATCGCCGACGTGACGGGCGGCCAGTGCGAGCTCTGGCTGCTGGGGCCATTGCTGGCGCTACCACTCGGCTTCGGACTCGGACTGATCGGTCAGGCCGCCGGACGTCTGCCGCAACAAGAACACGACGAATACGCCGAGTGCGACGAACCGGGGGGATGAGTGCATCGTGAAGAAGCCTGAATCGGTCCTGATCATTGGCAGCGGCCCTATCGTCATCGGCCAGGCGGCCGAGTTCGACTACGCCGGCACCCAGGCGTGCAAGGCGATGACCGAAGAAGGCATCCGTTCGATCCTGGTCAACTCAAACCCCGCCACGATCATGACCGACGAAGGGGTCGCCGACGCGGTCTACATCGAGCCGCTGACCGTCCCGGTCTTGCGGCGGATCATCGAGAAGGAACGGCCTGAGAGTCTGCTGCCAACACTCGGCGGGCAGGTCGGGCTGAACCTCGCGGTCGAGCTGCAGGACGCAGGCATTCTGGACGAGTTCAATGTCCGGGTGCTGGGTACCCAACTCGATGGCATCCGTAAGGCGGAAGACCGCCAGTTGTTCCGCGATCTGATGCGTGAGATCGGCGAGCCGACTCCGCCATCGGTCATCGTTAATTCCATGGAGGAAGCGCGCGAAGCGGTCGCCGAGATCGGGCTGCCGGTCGCCATCCGTCCGGCATACACCCTGGGTGGTACCGGCGGCGGATTCGTGCGAACGATGGAGGAGTTCGAGCGCGTCGTGCAAACAGGCCTTGACGCCTCTCCAATCTCGCAGATCCTGGTTGAGCGCTCGCTGCTGGGCTGGAAAGAGGTCGAGTACGAGGTCATGCGCGACGCCGCGGACACGTGCATCACGATCTGCAACATGGAGAATCTCGACCCGATGGGCGTCCACACGGGCGATTCGATCGTGGTCGCGCCATCGCAGACGTTGTCCGACAAGGACTACCACATGTTGCGTTCGGCCTCGATCAACATCATTCGTTCACTGGGCATCGAAGGCGGATGCAACGTCCAGCTCGCGCTGGCGCCGCGGCAGGACGTGACCGCCTGGCCAGCTGAGTCGATCCGCGAAGGCGGCGGCGTCGGAGTTCCCCACGACGAACCGCTGCCTTACTACGTGATTGAGGTCAACCCGCGCGTTAGCCGCTCCTCGGCTCTGGCCTCCAAGGCGACCGGTTATCCAATCGCGCGGGTCGCCGCCAAGATCGCCGCCGGCAAGCGGCTCGACGAGATTGCCAACCAGGTCACGGGACGAACCCAGGCCGCGTTTGAACCCGCGCTGGACTACTGCGTGGTCAAGATCCCGCGCTGGCCCTTCGACAAGTTCGAAGCGGGCGACCGCGTGCTGGGCACACAAATGAAGGCCACTGGTGAGGTCATGGCCATCGACCGCACATTCGAGGCGGCGCTGCAAAAGGCCATACGCTCGCTGGAGGTTGGCGGCAAGTCGGTCCTCTGGGAGGATGCCGAGGCAGAAGTCGAGCCGATCCTGGCCGCATCGACCCCGACCGACATCCGTCTCTGGCATCTACTGTCTGCAATTCGCGCCGATGTCCTTCTGGACGACATCGCCCAGCGCTCTGGCGTCGACCCCTGGTTTCTTGAGCGGCTCGACGCAATCGTGCAGATGGAGCGCCGCTTGCTCTCGGAGCCACTGACGCCATCTCTCATGTTGCGGGCCAAGCGCATGGGCTTCGCCGACGAGCAGATCGCGAATCTCGCCGGAAGCGTGGATGAGCGCATCCGCGAACAGCGGCTGAGCTGGGGCATCAAGCCCGTCTACAAGATGGTCGACACCTGCGCGGCCGAGTTCGACGCCGTCACTCCGTACTTCTACTCGACCTACGAGGAGGAGAACGAGGCCGAGCCGGAAGGCGGTAATCGCGCACTGGTCGTAGGCTCCGGTCCGATCCGAATCGGCCAGGGGATCGAGTTCGACTACGCCTCGGTCAAGGCGGCACAGGCGCTGCGTTCGGCCGGTTGGGGCGCGGTCATGGCCAATAGCAATCCCGAGACCGTCTCGACCGACTTTGACACGTCGAATCGGCTGTACTTCGAGCCTCTTGACGAAGAGGCGGTTCGCGACATTCTCGAGAACGAGGACGGCACTCTGAACGGCAGCGGAGCCGCCTCGGGCGGGAGCGGCGTGGAGGTCGCGTCGATTCTGCAGTTCGGCGGGCAGACCGCGATCAACCTGGCCAACTCGCTGACCAAGGCGGCGCGGCCGATCCTCGGTTCACAGGCCGACGTGATTGACCTGGCCGAGGATCGCAGGCGCTTCGAGCGCTTCCTCGCCGACCTCGGCATCCCCCAGCCGCCGGGCACCGCAGTCAACAGCGTCGACGAAGCAGTGCTCGCTGCCGATGCGATTGGCTATCCGGTGCTCGTGCGTCCTTCGTATGTGCTCGGTGGTCGGGCGATGGAGATCGTGCAGGGCGTCGGCGACCTCGCGCGCTACGTCACCCAGGCGCAGGCGGCCGCGCCCGGCAAGCCGATCCTGATCGACAAGTACCTGGCCGGAATCGAGGTCGAGGTTGACGCGATCTGCGGCGGTCCCGGCGACGACGCCGTGCTGATACCGGGGATCATGGAGCACATCGAGCGGGCCGGCGTCCACTCCGGCGACTCGATGGCCGTCTATCCGGCGCCCAATCTGCGCGCAGCAGAGGTCGCCAAGCTGGTCGAGTACACCGCCCAGATCGGCAACGGACTGGGCGTCACCGGGTTGATGAACATCCAGTACGTGATCATGCGCGAGGACTCCAATGCAGACGGCGACGTCTACGTGCTTGAGGTCAACCCGCGCGCCAGTCGTACGGTGCCGTTTTTGAGCAAAGTGACCGGTGTGCCCATGGTCGAGGTCGCCATCCACGCGATGCTCGGAGAGACGCTGGCGGAGCAGGGGTACCCGAGTGGTCTGTGGCCGGCGACGCCCTTGGTGGCGGTCAAGGCGCCGGTCTTCTCGATGTCCAAGCTCTCCGGCGTCGATACCCACCTCGGTCCCGAGATGAAGTCCACCGGCGAGGTGATGGGCGTCGATGTCGATTACGACAAGGCGCTGAGCAAGGCGCTGATCGCCGCCGGCATGGCGGTGCCGCAACGTGGCCGCGCGTTGCTCAGCATCGCCGACCAGGACAAGCCAGCCGCCATGTCGCTGATCCGCGACCTCGGCGAAGCGGGTTACGAACTGCACGCCACGGCCGGCACGGCCGACCTGATTCGCGGCCTGGGGATCGACGTGAACCTGGTGCCCAAGCGCGAGGTCGGCGGCGATCCCGACGTGATCGACTTGATCCGCTCCGGTGGGATCGACATGGTGATCAACACGCCCGAACAGATCAGCAGCACGATTCGCGACGGCTTCTACATTCGCCGCGCCGCCGCCGAGCAGCGGATCCCCTGTTTCACCTCGATCGACACCGCCCACCACGCGGTCGCCGCAATGGTCGAGGGCAGCGCCGACTACAACATTGCCACCGTGAGCGAGTACACGGCCGGTCGCGTTGCGGTCGTCTAGCGAATTCGGAAGCAGTCGTCGTGCGCCGCGCCGCCGCCCGGGTGATTGAGACTGAAGAGATCTATCCGGGCACGTTTGTGACCTGGTACGAGGCGTCTGCGCTTTCGCAGCATGCCCAACCGGGACAGTTTGTGATGGTCGACGCGGGCGCCGAGCGCGGCGGGTTCGATCCGCTGTTGCCCCGCGCGTTCTCCTTCTACCGCTTCCGCTACGCAACTCCGCGCGACTCGGAGCGCCAGTTCGCGCTGCTCTACAGCGTGATCGGCAGGGTGACCGAGCAGATGGCGTCGATGCAGCCGGGCGACCCGGTCTGGATGACGGGCCCGCTCGGTCGGGGTTTCGAGGTCCGGCGATCAGCCTCGAACCTGCTCCTGGTCGGCGGCGGCGTGGGAATCGCGCCCCTGGTAGCGCTAGCCGACGCCGAGTCTGAGCATCCGTCCCGTTCCCGCTCCATCGTCCTGTGCTTCGGCGCGCGCAACGCCGACGGCGTCTATCCGGCCGAGCTGCTGCCTCCCCAGGTCGAGTACCAGGTCGCGACCGAGGACGGCTCGATGGGCACGCAGGGCTTCGTCACCGACTTGTTCGCCGAACACCTCTCCTGGGCCGATCAGAGCTTTGCCTGCGGCCCGGTGCCCATGTTCCGGGCGATGTCGCCGATCGTCCGCCGTGACGGGATGAATCGTCCCGTGCAGATCCTGATGGAGACCGAAATGGCCTGCGGGACCGGCATCTGCTACGGCTGCGCCGTCTTCACCAAACGAGGCGTCAAGCTCTGCTGCAAGGACGGCCCTCGCTTCGAGCTGCTGGATGTCTACCCGACCGGGTAGCTCCTATCTTGGTTTGTGCCAGGTTTGGACAGGAGGAGAACGATGGCGCGCGAGGGTCGGTTGGTTTTGGATGGGTTGGTCTTCCCCGAGGGACCGCGCTGGTATGAGGGTCGGCTGTGGTTTTCCGATATGCACGCGCACGAAGTCGTGGCCATGACTCCAGAGGGCGAGCGCGAGACGATTGTCGAGGTACCTAACCAGCCTTCCGGACTTGGATTCCTGCCCGACGGGCGGCTGCTGATCGTCTCGATGACCGACCGTAAGCTGCTGCGCCTCGATCCCGACGGACTCTGGGAGGTGGCCGACATCTCGGACCTGGCGCCCTATCACTGCAACGACATGGTCACCGACTCCGAGGGCAACTCCTACATCGGCAACTTCGGCTTCGACCTCACGGACGGCTCGCCGCCGCGCGCCACGACCATGGTCCTGGTCCGGCCGCAGGGCGAGTCTGAAGTCGTGGCCGACGGTCTGCAGTTCCCGAACGGCACCGTGATCACTCCTGACGGTGGGACGCTGATCGTCGGCGAGAGCTGGGGTCAGCGCTTGACCGCCTTCGACATCGAGAGCGACGCCACGCTCTCCAATCAGCGAGTCTGGGCCGAGCTCGGATTCCCGCCGGACGGCATCTGCCTCGACTCGGACGGCGCAATCTGGGTCGCCGTGCCGACCAATCCCGGCGCGCTCGCGCGAGTCGCTGAAGGCGGCGAGGTGCTGGAGCGGATCGATGTGCCGGACATGGGCGTCTACGCCTGCATGCTGGGCGGCGACCAACGCAGGACACTGTTCTCACTTGAAGCGCCCACCTCCAATCCGCAGCCCGGCGATCCGCGCCGCGGTCGGATCCGCGCCTTCGACGTCGAGGTCGGCGGCGCGGGGCTGCCCTGAACGCTGCGGCATCCGGCGTGTCGAAGGCGGAACTGCGTCAGGCGCTGCAACGCCTACGGGCGACTCTCCCGCCGGACATCATTGACGGCTGGTCACAGGCGATCGCCGCCAGGCTCGCCGATCTCGAAATCTGGACCCGGTCGCAGGCCGTACATTGCTATCTCGGCGCGCTCCCGGGTGAGGTGCGGACGACGGCACTCGTTGAGGGAGCGCTGCGCGAGCGCAGGCGGGTGCTCTGTCCTCGGGTCCGTCCGCACGGACAACTGGAGCACCGAGAGCTGCTGGACACGTCACACCTACTCGAGACGGCGTTCGGACTCTTGGAGCCCGATCCCGAGCACGCGCCTCCGGCTGAACCGGACGAAGCAGACCTGATCATCGTGCCCGGCGTGGCGTTCACCGCCGCCGGAGATCGATTGGGGATGGGCGGCGGCTACTACGACCGCTTCCTGGCGCGGTCGTCTGCGCCCACTATCGGCCTTGCGTTTGAGACGCAGCTCCGGGCTGCTCTGCCGCAGTCGCCGCACGACCGACCAGTTGACGTGATTGTCACAGAGCTGCGAGTGATTCAGTGCCGCTGATTCGCCGGATGCCGAAGCGTCGGGCGGCCGTCTTCCACGCGGTGACCACTCGAGACGAGCTTGTTGCTGCGTTCGCGGAGATGTATCCAGCAATCTGGCAGGCGCTGCGCGAACAGGGTCCGCCCGAGTTGGGCCAGGTGATCGCGGTCTATCACGCAATTGCCGAGGAAGAGTTGGTGCTCTCCGCAGGCATGGAGGTTGCGGACGACTTCGAACCGCGCGAGCCGCTCGCACTTCTCGAACTTGGCGGCTGCGACGCGGTCATGGCCGATCACTATGGGCCGTACCTGTTCGACGACTTTCGCCAGACCCAGGCAGGCATGGAGGCCGAGTTGTCCCACGTCAATCGCAAGCCGCGGGGAATCGTAGTTGAACGCTACCTGACCATGCCCGACGCCGAGCCTGACCAGTCGAAGTGGCACACCGAAATCTGGCTGCCGCTGATCTAGTATGCGGCTCAGACGAGTCGGATCGGAGCAGCAGGATGCCGGAAGTCGTGCAGCTATCCAATCGCCGGGCGGCGGTCATGCACGCCGAGGCATCGACAGATGAACTGCCGTCCACTTTCGAGCGTCTCTTCCCGGCTGTGTTCGCCGCCCTGACCGAGCAGGGCGTGAGCGAGATGGGGCACGTGACGGCGGTCTATCACACGATGGACGCCAATCAGATGTCTCTCTCGGCTGGGATCGAGATCGGAGACGACGTCGAGCCGGCCGAGCCGCTGCAACTGTTGGAGCTGCCTGCCTGTGAGGCGATCAAGGCCGAACACTATGGCCCGTACGATCAGCTCCACCAGACGCACGAGTTGGTGATGGGACACCTGCAGGAGATCGGCCGCACGCCGGCCGGCGGACCAATCGAGCGCTACATCACCGATCCCGAGGCCGAGCCCGACCCCTCGAAGTGGCTCACCGAGATCTACCTCCCGCTGGAGTAAGGCTGGAGCGGGGGACGGGATTCGAACCCGCGGCCACCTGCTTGGAAGGCAGGAGCTCTACCCCTGAGCTACCCCCGCTCGCTCGGCTCAGCTTAGCCTGCCCCCCTCTGCCTTCGGCATCTCCCCCCGCGGAGCGGGGGGAGAGAGGAACGGGCCGACCACGCATCTCCCCGAGGAGAGAGGGGAGACGGGAACGGGCGGCCTACGCCTCGCGGAGTTCGCGCAGCTCGGGGTCCTTGCGCAGTTCGCGATAGGCCTTGCTCTGGATCTGCCGGATCCGTTCACGTGTCAGCCCGAAGTGATCGCCGACCTGCTCCAGCGTGTACTCCTGGCCGTCCTGCAGTCCGAAGCGCATCGCCAGGACCGCAGACTCGCGCGGGTCGAGACGCCCCAGTGCCGCTCGGGTGGAACCGTTCAGCGCCTGTTGTAGGACTTCTTCCTCCGGCGTGCGCGTGTCCTCGTCGGCGAGGAAGCGGGTCAGGTCGGAGTCGTCATCCTCGTCCGAGACGCTCTTGTCGAGCGAAGCCGGAGTCATCGAGATCCGCCGCAGCGTGCGGATCCGTTCCTCGGTCTCGTCCAGCTCCAGCGCCAGCTCGGCGTCGCTCGGCTGCGCCTGGAACTCTTGGCGCAGGCGGCGATCGGCCCGGTTCATCTTGTTGATCAACTCGGACGTGTGCACCGGCACCCGGATCAGGTTGGCAGTGTCGGCCAGCGAACGCGTCACCGACTGTCGGATCCACCAGGTCGCGTAGGTCGAGAACTTGTTGCCGCGGCGGTAGTCGAACTTCTCGACCGCGCGGAAGAGGCCGACGTTGCCCTCCTGGATCAGGTCGAGCAGATGCAGGCCCTTCTTCTGGTACTTCTTCGAGACCGACACGACCAGGCGCAGGTTGGAGACGTACATAGTCCGCTCGGCGTCGTAGCCGTCCCACTTGGTCTCGGTCAGGCGACGCTCGGCACGTCGCGCGAGCGCCGAATCCCCGCGCAGCGCAGCGTCGGCGTCGTCCGGGAAGTCGGCGATCCCATCGTGCCAGCCGAGCGCCTGGGCCGAGCGCCGGTACAGGCGCGGCGTCACGATCGAGGTCACGACCGACAAAGCGATCACGAGGTCGCCAACGTACTCCTGGTCGAGTCCGTTGCTGGCGCTCAGCTTGGCCGCGAACTGCGGCTCGATCTTGCCGTCGACGGCGTCGCGGAACCGCTCGTGCGCGATCAGCTCGTCGAAGGGCAGCGCGTGCAGGTAGAGCGAGTGCGCAGCGACTTCGGCCACGCCTCTCAGTTCGGCGAGTTGGCGCAATAGCTCGGTCCAGACCTGCATCGGTTCCGGCTGGCGGCCGAGCTCTTCGCTCAGACCCTGCTCGATGGCGTCGATCCAGCGCGCCCGCTCGATCGCGGCGCCCAGTTCCTGCTCCTGTTCAGCTGTCAGCAACGGCCGCCGACCAATCTCGTTGAAGTAGGCGCGGGTGGCATCGACGTCGTCGCCGGTGTCCGCTCGCGCTGCGCGGCGGCGAGGCCGCGGCTTGGCGGTCGCTGTCGGCGACTCGTCTTCCGCAGAGGCGAAGCTCCAGTCTGCGCCGGCGGCAATCCGCACGGCGGGACGCGGCGCATCGCTCATCCGCCGCCGCCAGGCGGCGGCCGTTTCTCGCGTCGGGGCTCGGGTGCCGGCGATGTCGAAGCCGACCAGCGGCTTGTCTGAGGTGTGCATCATCTCCTTCGTCCGCTCCAGCGCGGTCTGGCGCTCTGCTCCACTTTCGGTGCTCTGGCTTTGACCCTCGTGCAACGCGCCGCATTCGGCGCCGCGATGGTCGAGCTGTTCCTCGAACGTCATCCGATCCCCCTTTCTTCAAGTGCTGCCGACTTCGCTCGATGCTCCGTGCACCAGCGAGTCAACGCGCTCATCAACAGTACGAAAACCGACGCGGCTTTGTTCCCGGAGTGCAAGTCCCAGCGACGAAGAACTGCGATGCGCTGTACTTGGTTTGTGCGACCTGGGATACGTGCCGCGCTCCGCGTGGCGGAGACCGTCAACCACGTTTCAGAAGAGATGCGGCCGGTTCCGCGGTGCCGCAGACGGTCCGGACGTTTCGCGCTCAGTCGGCGAGCACGGCAACGGACTCCGCCGCTCTCGCCGGAGCGTGGCGTACGTCCTCGGGCCGCATCGCCCGGGTCCAGGCGGCGAACTCCAGCATGATCCCGTCGGGATCGGTGAAGTAGACCGAGCGCACAAAGACGCCGGAATGGTTCTCCCGCGCGATTCCCCGGTCCGAGTCGTCGTGATTGATGATTGGCGTACAGCGGATGCCGGCATCGACCAATCGATCCCGCGCGGCCTCAATCTCTTCAGGCGCGACGTTGAAGGCGACGTGATTCATCGACCCAATCGCCGTGACCAGTTCGGCGGCCGGATCGAAGAACGTGTCCGGATCAGGCGAGGAGACGCCGGGTACGGCGTCGGGCGCGGTCGGAAAGTTGAAGAACGCCAGACAGTCGCCGTTGCCGATGTCGAAGAAGAAGTGTTGGCCCATGTCACCGGGCAGCTCGATCGTCTTGACCAGCGGGAAACCGAGCACGCCTTCGTAGAAGTCGACGGTTTGCTGCATGTCGCGGCAAACCAACGCCAGGTGGTTGATGCCGGAAACCCTGTACGGTCCGACGGATGTCTTCGCCTGGTCTGGGCTGGTGGACATGGCTCAAGCTCCTGCCTGTGCTAACGGATGCCTATTCTAGGCTGATTGGCACGGTCTCGGTTATCTATAGAGACACGCCGGATATCGACCTGATTTCTTACGCTACAAAAAGTTTCTATGGCAATTGCCCGTTGCTATTGACGATTGCCGTAGGTTGCCTACCTTAATCCAACGTTCACAAGTGAGGCGCGCCCGAGCAGCGACCCCGAGCACTGGCCGAAGAACCGAGCAGCACCGATGACCCAGACGACCGAACTCAGCACACCAGCCGGCGTGGAAATCGTCGGCGCGATCAGTGACGGCTTTGAGACCATCCTGAGCGAAGATGCGCTGGCCTTCGTCGCCGGGTTGCACCGACAGTTCAACGCGCGACGGCAGGAGTTGCTTCAGCGGCGCATGGAGCGCCAGGTCGAGTTCGACAACGGCGCGCTGCCCGATTTCCTTTCCGACACTGAGGAAATCCGTTTCAGCTCCTGGCAGGTCGCGCCGACCCCCGAAGACCTGCAGCAGCGCTGGGCCGAGATCACTGGACCGGTCGACCGCAAGATGATGATCGGCGCCCTTAACTCGGGCGCCGACGCGTTCATGGCCGACTTCGAGGACGCGCTCTCACCCACCTGGGACAACATCGTCAACGGCCAGATCAACGCCCGCGACGCGGTCCGCCGCGAGATCTCCTTCGAGAACCCCGACGGTTCCGTCCGCACCCTGAACGAGCAGATCGCCACGCTGCTGATCCGGCCGCGCGGCTGGCACCTGGATGAGAAGCACGTGCTGGTCGACGGCCAGCCGATCTGCGCATCGCTGTTCGACTTCGGTATGTACATGTTCCACAACGCCGCCGAGCGCATCGCACGCGGCACCGGTCCCTACTTCTACCTGCCCAAGCTGGAGTCGCACCTCGAAGCGCGGCTCTGGAACGATGCGTTCGTCAAGGCGCAGGACGACCTCGGCGTGCCGCAGGGCAGTATCCGCGCGACGGTGCTGATCGAAACGCTGCCGGCCGCGTTCGAGATGGAAGAGATTCTCTACGAGCTGCGCGACCACTCGGCCGGGCTCAACGCCGGACGCTGGGACTACATCTTCTCCGCCGTCAAGCGCTTCAAGTCGCAGCCGACCTTCACCCTGCCCGATCGCGTGCAGGTCACGATGACGACTCCGTTTATGCGCGCCTACACCGAACTACTGGTGCGCACCTGCCACAAGCGCGGCGCACACGCCATGGGCGGCATGGCCGCGTTCATTCCCTCGCGCCGCGACCCCGAGATCAACGAGGTCGCGCTGACCGGCGTCCGCGCCGACAAGGAACGCGAGTCGACCGACGGCTTCGACGGCACCTGGGTCGCCCATCCCGACCTGGTCTCCGTCGCCCGCGACATCTTCGAGACGAACCTGGGCGGCGCGCGCAACCAGCGCGAACGCATGCGCGAGGACGTGGACGTCAGCGCCGGTGAGCTCGTCTCGCTGGATCAATCAGGCGGCAGCGTCTCCGAAGCCGGGCTGCGAGCCAATATCTCCGTCGCCCTGCAGTACATCAACAGTTGGCTCAACGGCGTCGGCGCGGCGGGCATCAACAACCTGATGGAGGACGCAGCCACCGCCGAGATCTCGCGCGGCCAGATCTGGCAGTGGATCCGCCACGGCGCAGAGCTTGACGACGGCCGCTCCGTCACCTCCGACCTCTACGAATCGCTGCGCGACGACGAACTCGCCGCGCTCGGTGGACGCGGCGAGTCGCGCTACGGCGACGCCGTCGAGATTCTTGACCAACTCGTCTTGAATGACGAGTTCACGGAGTTTCTCACGCTGCCCGCCTACGAGTATCTCGACTAGGCAGGCCAACACAACCGGCGCGCGCACGCGCACACAACGAACGGGCACAACGGCAACAAACTGCCGCCAAGAGACGTGATCCGACGCCACGGATCGGACACGGACCGCCACGGAGGACCCCGATGACGACGAACGGCACGAACGGGACCGGCAACCCGCTGGACAGCGCCGCCGCCGCACTCGCGCACGAGTGGGCGACGAACCCGCGCTGGGACGGCGTGCAGCGGAACTATTCCGCCGCCGACGTACTCAAGCTGCGCCCCTCGCTGCTGCCCGAGTCGACCATCGCGCGCTACGGCGCCGAGCGGCTCTGGAATGCGATGCAGGACACCGAGTTCGTCCGCACCTTCGGCGCCGTCACCGGCGCGCAGGCGGTGCAGATGGCCAAGGCTGGCCTGCAGTCGATCTACGTCTCCGGCTGGCAGGTCGCGGCCGACGCCAACACCGCCGCCCACACCTATCCCGACCAGTCGCTCTACCCGGTCAACAGTGTGCCTTCGCTGGTCAAGCGGCTGAACAACGCGCTGATGCGCGCCGACCAGGTCGACCGCCTGGAGGACCGCCCCAGCGTCGACTACTACCTGCCGATCGTCGCCGACGCCGAGGCCGGCTTCGGCGGGCCGATCCACGCCTTCGAGCTGATGCGCAACATGATCGAAGCGGGCGCCGCCGGCGTCCACTACGAGGACCAGCTCGCGGCCGAGAAGAAGTGCGGCCACATGGGCGGCAAGGTGCTCGTCCCGACCGCACAGCATGTCCGCACCCTGCAGGCCGCCCGGCTCGCCGCCGACGTCATGAACGTCCCAACGATCCTGATGGCCCGCACCGATGCGCTGTCGGCCACGCTGATGACCACCGACATCGACGAGCGTGACCGGCCGTTCACCACCGGCGAGCGCACCGCCGAGGGCTACTTCGGCGTCACCGGCGGGATCGACTCCGCCATCGCGCGCGGACTCGCCTTCGCGCCGCACGCAGACCTGATCTGGTGCGAAACCTCCGTGCCCGATATCGGCGAGGCGCGCGACTTTGCCCAGGCGCTGCAGGCCGAGTACCCGAACAAGATGCTCGCCTACAACTGCTCGCCCTCGTTCAACTGGAAGCGTCACCTTGACGACGCCACCATCGCGAACTTCCAGGAGCAGTTGGCCGACATGGGTTACCGCTTCCAGTTCATCACGCTGGCCGGCTGGCACGGGATCAACTACCACACCTTCAACCTCGCCTCCGGCTATCGCGACCGCGGTATGTCCGCCTACGTCGAGCTGCAGGAAGGCGAGTTCGAGGCCGAGGCTCACGGCTACACCGCGACCAAGCACCAGCGCGAAGCAGGCACCTCCTACTTCGACGAGATCCTGCTCACGGTCACCGGCGGCGACGCCGCGACCACCGCGCTCAGCGGGTCGACCGAGGCCGCCCAGTTCAGCGAGGAAGCCGTTCCCGCCCACTAGGCTCCGACCTCCGTCAATCACCACGAAGCCCCGCCCCTGCGGGGCTTCGTGGTGCCTCTCTCTGACCCTGCGCTACCCTGCTCGCAAATCACGAACTCTCCGAGAGGATTCCCCCAACATGAGCAACAGCCCCCACTTTGGCGTCATGGTTCCCCAGATCAAGCGCACCTGGCAGGAGACGCAACGCGCGGCCTCGGCCTTTGAGGAGATGGGCTTCGACTCGCTCTGGGTCAACGACCACCTCTACGGCCCGCAGTCGCCGGCCATTCCCATGCTCGAGGCCTGGACCCTGGCCGCCGGCATCGCCGCCGTGACCGAGAAGCCGGAAATCGGCACGCTCGTCACGCCCGTCGGCATGCGCAACCCGGCCCATACCGGCAAGATGATCGCCACCGTCGACAACATCGCCGGCGGACGCATCATCCCCGGCTTCGGCTCCGGCTGGATGGCCCGCGAGTTCTCCGATTTCGGCATGCCCTTCGTCTCAACGCGCGACCGCCTGCGCCAGCTCGAAGAGGGCCTGCAGATCTTCAAGGGCATGTTCGACCCCGACCAGGACGAGTTCTCCTTCGAGGGCGAGTACTTCCACACCGAGAACCTCGTCACCCAGCCCAAGCCCCCGCGCGACATGCCGATCCTCGTTGGCGGCGGCGGCGAAAAAGTGACCATGCGCATCGCAGCGCAGTACGCCGACATCTGGAACAACTCGGCCGGCTCGCAGGACGACCTCGAGCACAAGGTCTCGGTCCTCCACGGCCACGCCGAGCGCCTCGGCCGCGACCCGTCCGAGATCCGCGTCTCGCAGCAGTGCCTGGTCACGATCGTCGAGGACGACGAGAAGGTAGGCCCGATGGTCGAGCGAGCCCAGAAGATCTTCGGCGGTCACATGGGCAACCCCGCCGGAGACATGGCCCTGACCGGAACCCCGGCCATGATCAAAGAGCGCATCAACCGCCACGTCGAGCTCGGCTGCGACATGTTCATGATCGAGTTCTTCGGCCGAGACACCATCGAGCCGGCCCAGATGTTCGCGGAGACGGTGATCCCGGAGTTTCGCTAGGGGTTCCGCTCACGCTCTGTCCGACCCTTGCTCAGGCGCCGAGACATCTTGAAGGCATTGATCAAGCGGCGTAAGGAGCAGTGCAGCAATGTCAACCCGGATCCGGCTGCCCGAGGACCCGGCATCACTCTGCAACTGACGGCGTCCGCGACTGCACGACGTACATGGGGTCGCTCCGACCCTTGGCCGGCGAGATGTCGTGCCACTGGGGTGGGTCGAAGGCGCCTGAGTAGTGGAAGTAGGCGCCGACCATCTGGACGTGGCCTTCGTCGCCCATGCCTTGCCAGAGGCGGACCGCCTTGGTCGGGAAGCAGCGGTTCGAGAAGGAGACGATGCAGCCTCCGCCTGGGCGGAGCACCCGGCCGATCTCGCGGAAGACCTCCAGCGGGCGCGTCAGGTACTGCACCGAGACTGCGATCGTGACGACGTCGAACTCGCCGTCGCCGTAGGGGAGGACCGGGTCGGCGTTGAGGTCGTGGACGACCCACTCGGTGAGCTGCGGGTTCTCGGCCAGCTCCTCGGCGTTCATGCCAAGCCCGGCCACCAGCTCCGATTCGAGGCCGTCGGGATAGTGCGAGACCCACGACGACATCAGGTCGAGCAGGCGCCCCTGCTTCGGAAGGAACCTGGAGTAGTGTTCGCGGAGTGCGCCGATAGCGTCGTCGTCGATGTGCGTGACCAGTCGCGGCTCGACGTAGAAGCCCGCGTCGTCCGACTCGTCGACACGCCGGAAGTGACCCTCCTCGAAGGGCGGGTCACTCGGCGCTTCGTCGGGCATGGGCGCTTAGAACTTGGGCGGCTTGGGCAGGATGTAGGCGGCGGAGAGCGCGAGCAGGATGGCGGCCAAGGCGATGCCGATCACCATGGCGACGATCTGGCCCGCGTGCAGTCCGCCCCCGCCTTCGCCGCCGGCCGCCATCGCCGCGCCGCCCAGCAGGACGGCAACGATCAGCGACAGCGCGACGGTGGTGATTCGCAGCATTTCGATCGGTTCCCGCAGCTAGAAGGGGTTGCTGATCTGGGCTGCGTGATCCGTCAGGTGCCAGATGTCGGCGACCAGCAGCGCGGCGACCGGCATCGCGGCCAGGCCTTCGCCGCCGGCCGACTTGCCCAGTTCCTCGTCCTGCACGTGCTTGATCTTGCCGTCGCAGGCGGCTTCCACGGCGTCCAGCGCGGCCACGGCGTCGGCGGCGGTCGCGAACTCGGTGCTCGAAAGCGGGTTTTCCGGACCGTCGTAGCCGCAGGCGGCGCAGATGCCGCCGGCAAACATGATCTCGGAGGGGATCACGTGCTCGGCGGTCTGGCGCGGCGACCAACCGGCTTCGCCGTCCTCGGCCGTGCCCTTCGCGGTCTCCCAGTTGTCGGCGGACGCCTGGATCGCGGCGCGCAGGGCAGCTCGTCCACCTGCAAGTCCGGCTCGCAGTTCGTTGGCAGTCGGCATGTCGTGGTCTCCTTGGTTGGGGATGCGGTGACTTCGTTCCCACGCAGCATAGGACAGGCTCGGACTACCCTGAGCCAAGCTTCACACACCTGGGCAACGGGCAAATCAGCGGAGGGCAGCGGCCATGGCATTCGGCATCGGACTGATCGGCGCAGGCGGCAATCAGAAGCTGCGGCACATCCCCGGCTTCCGCGAAATCGACGACATAAAGATCGTCAACGTGGTCAACCGCTCCCGCGAGTCGGGCGAGCGGGTCGCGGCCGAGTGGGACATCCCCAGAGTGTCGGACTCGGTCGAGGAGCTGCTCGCGGATCCCGATGTCGACGCGGTCAGCATCGGCACCTGGCCGTACATGCACCTGGAGTACACGCGGGCAGCGCTGGAAGCGGGCAAGCACGTGCTCTGCGAGGCGCGGATGGCGTCCAACGCGACCGAGGGCGAAGCGATGTTGGCGATCAGCCGGCAGCATCCCGACCTGGTCGCACAACTTGTGCCGGCGCCGTTCGACTTCCGCCTGGGCAAGACCATCAAGCGGCTCTGCGAAGACGGCTCGCTGGGGAGCATTCTCGAAGTCCATCTGACGCTGCTCAACGGGTCGGGTCTGGATGACTCGGGACCGCTGCACTGGCGTCACCGAAGCGACTACTCCGGACATAACATGATGCAGCTCGGCATCTTCAACGAGACAATCCAGCGCTGGCTCGGCGACACAACGAGAGTGACTGCGCACGCGCGTACCTTCGTCCCTTCACGAATCGACGAGGAGACCGGGGAGCGCCATCACATCGAGATTCCCGACAGCCTGGGCATCTTCGCCGACATGGCCAACGGCGCGCGCTGCACCTACCGCGTCAGCGCCGTGACCGAGGGCGCGCCGCAACCGCCGGCGATCGACATCTACGGCTCCGAGGGTCGGCTGCACTGGCGCTTCGGCGACACCGGCGAGTGGGGTAAGCACGGCGAAGACCCGCAGGAGATCCACCCCGATCCCGGCACCGCCCACGGCTGGCAAGTCGAGGCCGACTTCATCAACTCAGTCCGCAACGGCGCCCCCGTCACCCTGACCAGCTTCGAAGACGGCGTCCGATACATGCGCTTCACCGACGCCGTCTGGGAGTCGTGGAACACGGGCCGGAGCCAGGACATTGAGCCGCTCTGATGCTCCGATCCCCGATTCAGTGGGGACCCGCTCGACAGAGGGATGAGGCGGCTACAGCGACTTGAGCCACTCCACCAGGATCCGGTTCAGCTCGTCCGGCTCCTCCTGCTGAGTCCAGTGGCCGCACTCTTCGATATGGCCTCGGCTGAGGTTGGGGATCCACTCTTCCATGCCCTCGGACATCGAGGGCAGCAGGACGCCGTCCTTGCCGGCGGTGACCATCAGCGCGGGCTGGGTGATGTCCCGACCGTCGACGGCGGCGCCCCATTCCCAGTTGCGCCCGTGGTTGCGGTACCAGTTGAGTCCGCCGCGGAAGCCGGTCTTCTCAAAGGCGCTGACGAACGTGTCGAGGTCCTCTTCGCTCAGCATGATCGAGCGATCAGCGTCGTCGGGCAGGCCGACCAGTAAACCGCCCCGCTCGCGGACGCCGGAGGTCATCCCGATCACGTCGAGCCGGTCCTGAGGCTTGGACGTGCGCAGCATCAAGGTCATGGTGCGGCGCGCGTTGCCGCCCAGCTCGGCCTCGGCGACGCCTTCGTCCTGGAAGTAGAGCTGGTAGTCGAAGCGCCCCGGATCGATCTTCATCGCCTCGAGCGGGTTGATCGGCGGTCGGCGGCCGGCCGGCGTGTTGATCCCGGCGACCGCGTTGCAACGCGTCGGGTGATGCTGGGCCATGTTCCAGACGACGGCGCCGCCCCAGTCGTGGCCGACGAAGACGGCGCTCTCGAGCTCCAACGCGTCGAGCAGCGCGACCATGTCGGCGCAGATCCGCTCCTGGGAGTAGTCCTCGACATTGGGCGGCGCGTCGGTGTCGCCGTAACCGCGCATGTCCGGCGCGATGGCGCGGAATCCGGCCTCGGCAACGGCCGGCAACTGGTGCCGCCATGAGTACCAGAGCTCCGGAAATCCGTGGCAGAAGACCACGGCCGGCCCCTCGCCGGCCTCGGCGATGTGCATGCTGATCCCGGTCGAGAGCTCGACTTGCTGGTGTGTGATCTCGGTCATGTTGCTGCCTCCGCTACTCCTTGAGAGATTACCTTGCCAACGATTGCCGATGAGTCGGAGCAAGTTGGAAACGATCAGTCATGACAATCGAGACACCGAACTGGGATGAGACGACTGCCGACGACATCACCGGCGGCGTGGACGACGCGATTCGTGCAGTCGAGGGACTGGTCGATGAGTTGGTCTCGGTGCCGGACGGGCAGCGGAGCTTCGAGAACACCGTGCTGCCATTGGACGAGATCAGCAACGTCTTCACGCAGGCATCGGGACGTTACGGCTTCCTCTCCCAGGTCTCGGCGGACGAGGGACTGCGCGGCGTGGCTCATCGCGAGGAAGAGCGGCTCAACGTCTTCGCCTCCGGGATCGGGTTCCGCGAGGAGATTGACCGGGCGCTGAAGGCATATGCCTCACGGGCAGAGCTCGAGGCGTTGCCCGACGACGCGCGACGGCTGCTCGAGTTCGCCTTGCGCGACTACCGCCGCAATGGGCTTGAACTGGACAAGCCGACGCGCGACGAGCTGCAGTCGCTGAAGGAGCGGCTGGTCGGTCTGGGCATACGATTCCGCAAGCACATCGACGACTATGAAGACGGCATCGAAGTCGACCGCGAGGAGTTGGACGGCCTGCCCGACTCCTACATCGAGCGCTTGCGGACGGTGGAGGCCGACGGCGCGGTTCGGTATCGGGTCGGACTCGACTATCCGGAACTGCACCCATTCCTCGACAGCGCCCACGACGGCGAGCGGCGGCACGAGCTGTTCCACAAGAACCACAACAAGGCGGCTGACACCAATATCGACATCCTGGCGGAAGCGCTGGGCGTGCGTGCGTCGATGGCGGCACTGCTGGGCTACGAGTCCTGGGCCGAGTATGCGCTGGAAGTCAAGATGGCCAAGCAGGCTGACGCCGTGTTCGAGTTCCTCGTCGACCTGGAGGAGCGCCTCCAGCCGAAGCTGGCGGCGGATCTCTCGCGGCTTAGCGAGGAGCAAGAGCGCCGCACCGGGCAGCGCGGCCGGGTCGACATCGCCGACTGGCGCTACTACACCAACCAGGTCGTGCAGGAGCAGTACCAGGTCGATCCGTTTGAGGTCGCCACCTACTTCCCGCTTGACGCGGTGCTGGACGGAATGTTCCGCATCTACGAGGAGTTGGTCGGAGTCCGGTTCGTTCGGCGTCAAGACGTGAGGGACGCCGCTTGGCACGAGGACGCGCAGCCGTTCGACATCGTCGACCCGTCCAGCGGAGAGGCCCTGGCGCGCTTCTACATGGACCTGTATCCCAGGCCGGGCAAGTTCGGGCACGCGGCGGCGTTCACGCTGCGCGGGGGACGCAGCCTGAGCGGCGATGGATACCAGCGGCCGATCTCGGCGATCGTGGCCAACTTCACCAAGCCAATCGAGTCGTCGCCCTCGTTGCTCCGCCACACCGAGGTCGTGACACTGTTCCACGAGTTTGGCCACATTCTGCATCAGACGCTGACGACTTCTCGCTTCACTCGCTTTAGTGGGACGCGGGTGGAGCGCGACTTCGTCGAGGCGCCCTCGCAGATGCTGGAGCACTGGTGCTGGCAGCCCGACATGCTGCGCAGCTTCAGCCGGCACCACGAGACCGGCGATCCGCTGCCCATCTCTCTGATCAACCGGATGATTGAGGCGAAGCACACGTCATCGGCGATCGCGACCTTGCGCCAGGTCTACTTTTCGCGCCTCGATCTCGCCTATCACTCCGGGTCCGGCCGCAGCACCGACGAGATTGCGCGCGAGCTGCATCCGATCACCGGATTCCCGTTCCCCGAGGACACGCACTTCCAGGCCGGCTTCGGGCATCTCTTCGGCTATGACGCGGGGTACTACTGCTATCTCTGGTCGCGAGTCTTCGGCGACGACATGTTCACGCGCTTCGAAGCGCCGGGCGCATCCGTCGCGGGCGTCGGGGCGGAGTATCGGCGCCACATCCTCGAGCCGGGCGGGACGGCCGACGCCGACCAACTGATCCACCGGTTCCTCGGCCGCGAGCCGAACGCCGATGCATTCCTGCGGGAGTTGGGGCTGTCGGGTTAGCGTTTGATCGCATCAGGCAATGACCAGGCGTTTCGATTTGCGATATCTGTCCGATTGGCCATTCCGTTTTCGGCAGCGGTATCATTGGAACGAGGGAAGCCTCGGAGGTGCATTGTGGCTCTGATGGACGCAAGTGAGGCAGGGGCTACCCAAGCGCAAAGTCCGGAACTGCAGGGAGTGGTTTCCCAACTTCGAGCGGAGTTTGAGGCTGGTCCGATCGAAGATGGCATTACGCACCCGGCAGAGCAGATTGTTGCGAATCATCTCCCTTCTCTCATGCAGATTTCTCCCGAACGCCTTCTTGCAGAGCTTGAGGCCGAGCACGGGACGGACTTCTGCTCGTCGCTCTTGCAATGCCTGGGACGCTGCGATCTTCCGTCGTCGTTGGCGTCGCCGGTCCTTGCGCTTTCGTCAGGAGTGGTCGGCATTCAAGACTCGAGCGCTTGGACGCAATGGAGACAGCAGTTGTTGTCGCACTGCCTCACTTCGCAGGACATTGTTATGCGAGATGCAGCCATTCAAGCCGCCGAGGAGTGGGAAGATCCGGCTTTGCTATCGACGTTGGAGTCACATCGTGAGCGAGTTCCCTGGCTCCGAGACTACTTGGCAGATGTGATGTCAGAACTGGCATCCCGGTAGGTGTATCTGGCCCGCAAGGTCCGGCTAGCGAAGTGGGAGTGGAGAGAGCGGCCGGACGTCCCTCCTGAGCAGGCTCTGCAATCCGCTATCGAGTCAGACTTGAAGGCATTGAACAACGAACTATCATTCTGGCGATGCCCCACGAAAGACCTGCACGATGTCCGAGAAGTAGCTCTTGCTATCGCGGCTGCGGGGGACCATTTGCAGAGAGTCCAGTTGGCTCTTGTGAACGAGAGGGATCTGGCTTCTTTAGGGCTGGAGATACTCCCTACCCCTGGCCGCACTCCCGTCACCGATCTCAAGAGCCTTCACGTCAGCGTGCCAGTCTTGGGTAATGCTCAACTGAGGGAGTTGGCGCTGGCGATCCGCGAGGCTGTTTCGACAGGTGCTCACCACACCTTTGCGAAACCTGATATCCGAGCGCTAGTGGACGAGGCCGCAATCGCTGGACGCGTCAGGATCTCTGAAGTGTCTGAAGAGCTCCGCGCGAAACTGGACCGGCCTTCCCTTTAGGCTGATGAAGTCGCGGCTCCTCATTCGTCGATGTTGCGGCGAACAAGAGTCGAGCAACAACTCCGCCTTCAGTCCCCGCTATGGCAGCAGGTACACTGCCGACGGACCTACATCGCGGATGGTTCGACGAGGAGAAGGAATATGCCCACGATTGACTCCGTCGAGCAGGCCAAGCAGCGCTTTGGTGAACTGCTTGAGGCACAGCAGACCCGCGTTGACAAGATCAAATCCGAGGGCGAGCCAACCGACTTCACCGCGCTCGACCACATCGAGATCGGCGTGCTCGGCGGTGACGGCATCGGCCCCTCGATTGCGCACGAATCGCAGCGGGTGCTGGAAGCGCTCCTCGAAGACCAGGTGTCCTCCGGTCGCGTCAGCTTCCGCACGATCGACGGCCTGACGATTGAGCGCCGCGCCGAGGAGTTGGCCGCGATCCCGGAAGGCGTGCTCAAGGAAATCCACGAGTGCGACGTCACCCTCAAGGGACCAACCACGACGCCGGAGCAGGGCGACGGCTGGCCCAACATCGAGTCGGCCAACGTGGCGATGCGCAAGGTGCTCGACCTCTACGCCAACGTCCGACCCGTACGCGTCCCCGCCGAGGGCATTGACTGGACCTTCTTCCGCGAGAACACCGAGGATCTCTACGCCGTTGGCTCGGAGGGATTCTCTATCGGCGATCTGAACATCGACTTCAAGATTCTCTCTAATCCCGGCTCCGAGCGGATCATCCGCGCCGCCTTCGAGTACGCCAGGAACAACGGCAAGAACTCGGTCACGATCGTGACCAAGGCCAACGTCGTCAAGACGACCGACGGGGCGTTCCTCGACGCGGCGCGCAAGGTGGGGGAGGACTTTGAGGGGATCGAGTGGGAAGGTTGGTACATCGACATCATGACCGCGAAGCTGGTCGACCCCAAGCGTCGCACCAACTTCCAGGTCTTTGCGCTGCCCAATCTCTACGGCGACATCCTGACCGACGAGGCGGCCGAGTTCCAGGGCGGCGTCGGCACCGCGGGGGCAGGCAACATCGGCACCAAGACTGCGATGTTCGAGGCGATCCACGGCTCGGCCCCGCGCATGGTGCGCGAGGGCCGCGACATCTACGCGGATCCGTCGTCGATGCTTCGCGCTGGCGCGATGATGCTCTCGCACATCGGCTTCCCCGATCTGGGCGGCAAACTGGACAAGGCAATGGACCTGTGCGGCCAGTACGAGAAGGAACTCGTGATGACCGGCCGCGATACCGGCGCCACCACAGCGGCATTTGGCGACTACGTGCTGGCGACGGTCAACGATTCCGCCTTGGACGATCGCTGGACGACGGCGATCGAGGCCGTCCGCGCCGGCGCGTAGGCCGAGTCATGGCCGACCAACTTCGGGTCGAGCGGGCTCGGGCCGAGCGTGCGGAGGCGAGCCGCAAGGCCGCGGTCGTCCGTGCCGACTCGTTGGAAGACCGCGCGAGAAAAGCGGAGAAGCAGTCCCGCGACCTGCGTAGCCATCTTGATCGCCTGGCGGCGAAACTCGCTACGTCGGGCGAGGAGATAGAGCCGATGCGCGTCGAGCTGCGCGAAACGAAATCGGAGCGGGACGCGTTGCGTTCGACCGCCGAGTCCGCCACTTCCGCTGCGGATTCGGCGAGTGCGCAGCTCGCCGAGCTCACAGAACGCGCTGACGCCGCCGAACGCGAACGCCACAGGCTGCGCAACGAGCGTGACGCGCTGACGGAGAAATCGACTTTCTACGAACAGGCCGCAAAGGAGGCTTCGGCTTCGCTCGCGGCGGCGTCCTCGGCACAGGTGGCGGCCGAACAGCAATTCGCCGAGCTGCAGGCAACGCTCGACGCCCGGCACGAGGAGTTCCGCCAGGAACGCAATCGGCTCAGTCGCGAGAACGAGCGGTTGGAGAAACAGGTCGCACAGCTTCAGGCTGAGCTTGAGTCAGCGAGGAGCGGCATCGGCGGCGCGTTGCGCAAGCGCTTCGGCGGATAACCTCGACACATCCCGTTGCTGAGACGGGTCGGTTGGCTGGATACGATCAACGGATGCAACGTCCCGATCTCCGAACGCTCGCAGATGAACGGGTGGTCGTGCTTGACGGCGCGACCGGCACCGGGCTGCAACTGCTGGATCTGTCGCTCTCAGACTTCGACGGGCTCGAGGGCTGCAACGAGGTCCTCAACGTCTCGCGGCCCGATGCCGTAGCGGCGCTGCACGAGTCCTATCTCGAAGCCGGCGCCGACGCGGTGCTGACCAACACCTTCGGTGGCTCTTCAATCACGCTGGGCGAGTACGAACTCTCGGAGCGGACGCGCGAGATCAACCGCGAGTCGGCGCGCATCGCACGCAGCGTGGTCGATCGATTCTCTACCGCGGAGCGGCCGCGATACGTGCTCGGTTCGCTCGGGCCGGGCACCAAGTTGCCCTCGCTGGGACACCTCGGATTCGACGAACTGCACGCGGCCTACCTGGAACAGGCGAGGGGACTACTGGAGGGCGAAGTCGACGCGCTGCTCGTGGAGACGGTCTACGACCTGCTGCAGGGCAAGGCGGCGATCCTGGCCTGCAAGGACGCGCTCGCCGAGTTCAAGAGCGACACCCCGCTCTTTGCAACCGTGACGATCGAGACGACCGGCCAGATGTTGGTCGGCAGCGAGATTGGGGCCGCCTTCACGGCGTTGGCTCCGCTCGGCTTGGACGGGATCGGGCTGAATTGTGCGACCGGTCCCGATCTGATGCACGAACCGTTGCGATACCTCTCGGCCAACGCCGAGACCACCCTCCTGTGTTCACCCAACGCCGGGCTGCCCCGCACCGAAAACGGGCAGATGATCTACGACCTCACGCCGTCGGAATTGGCGGACGCGCACCGGACCTTCGTCAGCGAGTACGGCGTCGGCATCGTGGGCGGTTGCTGCGGCACCACGCCCGAGCACGTGCGCGCCATGCGCGAGGCGATGAACGGCATGCAGGCGGTGAGTCGGAGTCCTGAGCCGGAGCCGTCGGCGGCTTCGTTGTTCGTCTCGACGCCGTACCGCCAGGACGCCTCGTTCCTGATCGTCGGCGAGCGAGCCAACGCCAACGGCTCGCGGCGCTTCAAGCGCCTGCTGCAGAACGAGGAGTGGGAGCAGATGGCCAATGTCATCCGCGACCAGTCGGCCGAAGGCGCGCACGTTGCCGATGTCTGCGTTGACTTCGTCGGCCGAGACGGCACGCCCGACATGGCCGAGCTCGTATCACGGGCGCGAGGCCTGTCCACGCTTCCACTGATGCTGGACTCAACCGAACCGGGAGTGCTGGAAGCCGGGCTGAAGCAACTGGGCGGCAAGGCGATCGTCAACTCGATCAATCTCGAGGACGGCGGCAAGCGGCTCGATCAAACGCTCTCGGCGGCGGTGCGATTCGGCGCTGGAGTCGTGGCGCTCGTAATCGACGAAGAGGGCCAGGCCCGCACCTGCGACCGAAAACTGGAGATCGCGCGGCGGCTCTATCGGATTGCGACCGAGGACTACGACCTCTCTCCCGGGGATCTGTTCTTCGATGCCCTGACCCTGCCGGTCAGCACGGGTCAGGAGGACCTGCGCCGTGACGGACTGGAGACGCTGGACGCGGTCGAGGCGATCTCGCGGGAGTTCCCGCGCGCGCAGACGATTCTCGGCGTCTCCAACATCTCGTTTGGTCTCAATCCCGCTGCGCGACAGGTGCTCAACTCGGTGTTCCTGCACGACGCCGTTGGGCGCGGGCTCAAGGCTGCCATCGTCCACGCCGCGCAGATCTTGCCGATCAATCGGATACCAAAGGAGCAACTTGATGCAGCGCGGCGGCTGATCCTGGACGAGTGGCTCGACGGACCGGAAGGCCCGGTCGATCCTTTGCCCGCCTTCATGGCCCTGTTCGAGGATGCGCAGGCGGCGACGCAGGAGCGCGAGCGCCTCGACGACCTGCCGCTGGAGGAGCGGCTGCACCGTCGCATCGTCGACGGTCAGCGCGAGGGGCTGGAATCGGATCTTGACGAGGCGTTGGTCAGGCGCGAGGCGATCCCGATCATCAACGAGCTGCTCCTGCCGGCGATGCAGGAGGTAGGCGACCTGTTCGGCGCCGGCGACATGCAGTTGCCCTTCGTGCTGCAGTCGGCCGAGACGATGAAACGTGCGGTCGCGCACCTGGAGCCGCACATGGACCGGCTGGAATCAACCAGCAAAGGCTCAATCGTGCTGGCGACCGTGCGCGGCGACGTACACGACATCGGCAAGAACCTGGTCGAGATCATCCTCTCCAACAACGGCTTCACGACCGTCAACCTGGGCATCAAGCAGCCGATCTCGAACGTGATCGAGGCGGCGTTGGAACATAACGCCGACGCGATCGGGCTCTCGGGCCTGCTGGTCAAGTCCACATTGGTGATGAAGGAAGACCTGGAAGAGCTGAACCGCCGCGAACTGGCCGATCGCTGGCCGGTACTGCTCGGCGGCGCGGCGCTGACCCGCAAGTACGTCGAGTGGGATTTGCGAAACACGTTCCACGGCGACGTCTTCTACGGTCAGGACGCATTCGAGGGCCTGCGGATCATGAACGCGCTCAGCGACGGCGTCACGCTCGAGCGCGAACCTGTCGAGCCGATGCCGGGGCCGACTGCGTCCAGCGGCGCGCTCGCCAGGGCGACGGCAACTGCGGTTCGTTCGACGTTGGCGCCTGCGGCAACGACTCCGTCCGCCCCGTTCCTGGGGACGCGGGTGATTCGCGGCCTGCCGCTGACTGAGGTGTTTCCCTACATCAACCGCAACGCCCTGCTGCGCGGACAGTGGGGATTTAAGGGCCGCGACGCGGAGACCACCGCTCGGGCCGAGCAGGCGCTGATCGATATCCAGCAGCAGGCGCTGCGAGAGGGCGTGCTAGAACCGGCAGTGGTCTACGGCTACTTCCCGGCGCAATCAGACGGCGATGATCTGATCGTCTTTGACGCCGAGGGTCGGGGCACGGAGGCGGTCCGGTTCAGTTTTCCGCGCCAGCAGGCCAAGCAGTCGCGCTGTCTGTCGGACTACTTCCGCTCGGTCGACTCGGGCGAGATGGACCTGGTCGGCTTTCACGTGGTGACCATGGGCTCGCGCGTCGGCGAGTACGCGCAGGAGCTGTACGCCGCCGACCGATACCAGGAATACCTCTACTGGCACGGATTCGGCGTCGAGATCGCAGAGGCACTGGCCGAGTACTGGCATCGCCGGATTCGGCAGGAGCTCGGAATAGACGGATCAGACGGAGCAACTCCCGAGGAGCTGATCAAGACCAACTACCAGGGCGCGCGCTATTCATTCGGTTATCCGGCCTGCCCCAACCTGGAGGATCAGGCGCTGCTCTGGACGTTGCTCGAACCGGAGCGGATCGGCGTGACATTGAGCGAAGAGTTTCAGATGCATCCGGAGCAGTCGACCTCGGCGCTCATCGTGCATCATCCCGAGGCTCGATACTTCAACATCTGAGCTTCGTCATTCAACCGCCTCGGGCGGCGCGGTAGGATGCTCACGGTTAGAGAACTGCATCGCAGCGCCTGAGCAGGGAGACTCTGGGTGAAGGCGAAGGCCCCGCATGGCTGATCTGTTCCGACCTCGGTGGCGCGAGGGCGACGATCCATTCCGCCGGCTGGTCGTGCAAACGACGTTGCGGTTCATGGAGATCGAGGCGGCGGGCGGCATCGTGCTGGTCGTGGCGGCGGCCATCGCTCTGGCCTGGGCCAACATCGATTTCGGTTCCTACGACGCGTTCTGGCACGCCCACATCAGCATCGATCTCTCGATCTGGTCGTTCGATCAGTCACTGCAGCACGTCGTCAACGACGTGTTGATGGTCGTGTTCTTCCTCGTGGTCGGGGCCGAGATCAAGCGCGAGTTCACCCACGGGGAGCTGCGGGATCCACGCCAGGCGGCGCTGCCCATCGTCGCCGCGCTGGGCGGCATGATCGTTCCTGCGGCGCTCTATGCCGCGCTTAACGCAGGCGGCGACGGCAGCTCCGGCTGGGGAATACCAGTTGCGACCGACATCGCCTTCGCCCTGGGCGTGCTGGCCCTGGTCGGCAAGGGCGTGCCGGTCCAGCTCAAGGTGTTCCTGCTCACGCTCGCCGTGGCCGACGATGTCGGCGGCATCCTGATCATCGCCATCTTCTACTCCGAGTCGATCCAGCTGGAGTGGATCGCCGGGATGATCGGCGCGATCGGCTTCCTCCTCCTGCTCAAGCAAATGGGATTTCGCCACATGGCCATTCACGCGGTCGGCGGGGTGTTCCTCTGGCTGACGCTCTGGGAGGCGGGCGTACACGCGACGCTTGCCGGCGTGATTCTCGGCCTGATCGTCCCGGCTGACGCGCTGTATGACGACAGGGGCATCGCGCGTCGATTCGACTATCTGCTCCAGCGGCTGCGATATGTGCAGGAAGACCCGGATCCGGCGGTACGCGAACACGACTCGCACGAGGCCCTGCGCAATATCGAGCACGTGGCCAAGGAAGGCCTCAGTCCGCTTGAACATCTTGAAGAGACCATGGCGCCGATCTCCGCGTTTTTCGTCGTGCCGATCTTCGCCCTGGCCAATGCGGGCATTCACATCACCGGCGACAGTATCGACGCAGCACTCAGTTCCAACATTGCCTGGGGCATTTTCCTTGGGTTGCTCCTGGGTAAGGTCGTGGGGATTCTGGGCGCCTCCGCCCTGGCGATCCGTCTCGGCATCGCCTTCAAGCCGCAGCAACTCAACTGGTCCCACCTGGGCGGGGCGGCGCTGCTGGCCGGCATCGGATTCACTGTGGCGATCTTCATCGCTAATCTCAGCTTCGCCAGCGATCAGGAAGATCTGCTCGAAGGCGCGAAGATCGGCATCTTCGCTGCATCGATCGTGGCTGCGGTACTGGGATTCGCCGTGCTGCGCACGGTCAGGCCGCGCTTCTGAGTCGGATGGTCAACTGCCCGCGTACGCTACACTTCTTGCGGTCATGCAGCGTCCTGGCTTCTCCGCAGGACGTGAACGCCAGTTGACCTTGCATCGGTACATGAGCGCCGATCCGGCGCGGAACATGAGGAGGCGGATTACGTGCAAGCGGTCAAATACGCCCGCGCCGAGAGCGTGGAAGATGCAGTCCGGCTGCTCCAGGAAGGCGGCGACGGCGCGCGCCCGCTGGCCGGCGGTACTGATGTCATCGTGCAGGCTCGAGAGCGCACACGGGACATCGATCTGTTCGTCGACATCAAGCACATCCCCGAGGTGGTCGACATCCAGCACGGCGCCGACGGCAGCCTGACCATCGGTGCGGCAACGCCCTGTTACCAGATCTACGGCGACGACACGATCGCCGAACGCTTTCCGATCCTGGTCGACTCCTGCTCGTTGATCGGCGGCACCGCAATCCAGGGTCGCGCGTCATTGGGCGGCAACCTGTGCAACTCCTCACCGGCTGCCGACGGCATTCCATCGCTGATCGTGCTGGAAGCTCAGGTAGAGATCGCAGGTCCGAACGGTCGTCGTACGGTGGCGGTTGAGGACTTCTGCACATCGCCCGGACGTAACGTCCTGGGCAGCGGCGAGTTCGTGGTCAGCCTCAGCTTCCCGGCGCCCGCCGAGGGTTCCGGCGCCCGCTTCCTGCGCTTCATCCCGCGCAACGAGATGGACATCGCGGTGACCAACGCTGCGACTCAACTTCGACTCAACGGCGACGGCTCGGTCGCCTGGGCTCGCGTCGCGATCGGCGCGGTCGCCCCGACGCCGCTGCTCGTCTCCGAGGCAGCGGAGGCGCTGGTCGGCCAACCGCTCAGCGAAGACTCAATTGCGGCGGCTGCCGCAGCATCGCGCGCGGCCGCAAGTCCGATCGACGACATGCGCGGCAGCATTCGCCAGCGGGTGCACCTCGCCGGCGTGCTGACCGAGCGCACCATCCGCCAGGCCGCCGAGCGCGCCGCCTGATCAAGGGAACCAGCAGATCCGAATCAACACCAAAGGACACGATTGAATGGCAACCGAACACATCGTCGTCAACTGCACGATCAACGGGGAGTCGCAGACCTTCCTCGCCAATGAGCGGGACTCATTGCTGGAGGCGCTGCGGGACCGCATCGGCCTGACCGGAGCGAAAGAGGGCTGCAACAACGGCAACTGCGGCGCCTGCTGCGTGAACATGGACGGGCGGATCGTCAATAGCTGCCTGGTCATGGCGGCCGAGTGCGAGGGCGCCGAGATTCGCACAGTTGAGGGCCTGGCCATGGGCGACCAGCTCACCCCGCTGCAGAACGCCTTCCTCGAGCAGGCCGCGCTCCAGTGCGGCATCTGCACGCCCGGCTTCCTCGTCGCGGCGGAATCGTTGCTTGAGCAGAACCCCGACCCATCCGAACACGAAATCCGCTACTGGCTGGCCGGCAACCTCTGCCGCTGCACCGGCTACGACAAGATCATCAAGGCCGTCCAGCAGGCGGCCGGACAGAGCGTCGTCTAGCGGCGCCATCTGACCGATACGAGATCCGACCGCACGAGAGGACATCCCCCATGGTCACCGCTCAGTCGCAACCGCAGTCCAAGGAAACCGAGCAGTACAACGTCATCGGTACCCGACCGATTCGTCACGACGGCGTCGACAAGGTCACCGGCGCAGCGCAATACGGCGCAGACCTGAGCTTGCCCGGCATGCTCGCGGGACGCGTCCTGCGCAGTCCGCACGCGCACGCGCGGATCGTCAGCATCGACACTTCGAAGGCCGAAGCGCTGGATGGGGTCAAGGCGGTGATCACTAACGCCGACTTCCCCCGCGCCGCCGACGCCGAGATCGACACCGGCGAAGGCACCGCCAATCTGCGCTGGGTGCTGGACAACGTGATCGCCTCGGACAAGGTCCTCTACAAGGGCCACGCCGTTGCCGCGGTTGCCGCCACCGATCACCACATTGCCGAAGACGCGCTCGAGCTGATCGAGGTCAAGTACGACGTGCTCACGCCGGTGCTTGATGTGCGCGATGCGATGGTTGACGGCTCGCCCCTGCTGCACGACAGCCTGCACACCAAAGAGCTGGACGGTTCAACCAGCGACAGCGCCAGCAACACGGCGTCGCACCTCCAGTTCACCAAGGGCGACACCGAGGATGGCTTCGCCGAGGCCGACGTGGTCATTGAGCGCGAGTTCGAGACCTCAATGGCGCACCAGGGCTACATCGAGCCGCACAACGGCACGGCGTACTGGCGCGCCGACGGCACGCTCGACATCTGGACCTCGACGCAGGGCGCGTTCGTGGTTCGTGACTCGGTCGCTCCCCTGCTTCAGCTTTCGCCCTCGCAGGTCAAGGTGACGCCGATGGAGATCGGCGGCGGATTCGGCGGCAAGATTCCCGTCTACCTCGAGCCGCTGGCCGCGCTGCTCTCGCAGAAGACCGGCCGCCCCGTCAAGTTGACCATGAACCGCGAGGAAGTGCTGCTCGCCACCGGTCCGACCTCGGGCACCTACATGCGCGTGCGCATGGGGGCCAAGAACGACGGCACAATCACCGCAGCCGACGTCCACCTGGCATTCGAGGCGGGCGCCTACCCTGGTTCGCCGGTCGGCGCAGGCGCGATGTGTTCGCTCGCGCCCTACGACATCGCGAACCAGAAAATCGATGGCTACGATGTGGTCGTCAACAAGCCCAAGACGGCTGCCTACCGAGCGCCCGGCGCTCCGCAAGCCGAGTTCGCGACCGAGTCGGTGCTCAACGAGCTGGCCGAGCAGATCGGTCAGGACCCGCTCGAGATGCGGCTCAAGAACGCCAGCGTTGAGGGCAACACGACCGCCGCCGGGATGCCCTTCGGCGTGATCGGCAACGTCGAGTGCATGACCGCCGCTCAGGAATCGCCGCACTGGCAGTCGGAGCTGGAGGGCCCCAACCGCGGCCGCGGCGTCGCCCAGGGCTTCTGGTTCAACATCGGCTTCGAGTCCTCGGCCTACGCCCAGGTCAACGGCGACGGCACCGTCCCGCTGGTGCTCGGCTCAACCGATATCGGCGGCACACGCGCCTCAATCGCGATGCAGCTCGCCGAGACGCTCGGCATCTCCTCCGACGACGTCCACCCGCACGTGGTCGACACGAACTCCGTCGGCTACACGCAGGTCACGGGCGGATCGCGCACGACCTTCGCCGGCGGTTGGGCCGCCTACGAATGCGCGATGGACATCCGCAAGCAGATGGAACAGCGCGCCGCCCAGGTCTGGGAGTGCGAGGCCGACGATGTCACCTACGGCGACGATGCCATCATTCGCGGCCCTGCCGACGAGGACGGCAACGACCGCCAGTTCACGTTCAAGGAGCTGGCCGGCCAGCTCGCGACCAGCGGCGGCCACATCGTCGGCCGCGCCGACGTGAACAAGACCTCCAGCGGTCCCGCGTTCGCCACGCACATCGTTGATGTCGAAGTCGACCCGGACACCGGCAAGGTGGATATCCTCCGCTACACCGCCGTCCAGGACGCCGGCACAGCGATTCACCCTGCCTACGTCGAGGGACAGATGCAGGGCGGCGTCGCGCAGGGCGTCGGCATGGCGCTGAACGAGGAGTACTTCTACGACGACTCTGGCGATCTCAAGAACGCCAGCCTGCTCGACTACCGCATGCCGACCGCGCTCGACCTGCCCATGATCGAGCCGATCATCGTCGAGGTGCCGAATCCCGGCCACCCATACGGCGTGCGCGGCGTCGGCGAGGTGCCGATCATCCCGCCGGCCCCGGCAGTCCGCGCCGCGATCGCCAACGCGATCGGCGTGCACATGACCGAGCTGCCGATGTCCCCGCGAGCCATCCTCGACGCCACCGTGCTCGACGAGGACTAAGCTGCGTTCCCGTTCCTCCTCCGGGGGGAGCTGGCAACGCAACTTGGTTTCACTCTCCCCCCGCAAAGCGGGGGGAGATGCCGAAAGCCGATTCTTTTCTCCCCCCTCTGGGGGGAGATGCCGAAGGCAGAGGGGGGCTCCCCTCAGATCCTCTTCGAGCCATGGTCACCGTCCTCGTCCCCCAGTCGCTCAGGACCCTCACCGACGGCGAGGCCGTCCTGACGGCTGAGGGTCATAACATTCGGGCGGTCATCCGCGACCTCGCCCCGCGCTATCCCGATCTGGCCGAGCGTCTCGTCAACGGAGACCGAATCGGCCGAGGCCTCTCCCTCGCCATCAACGGAGACGTCGTCTCAACCGGCCTGATCACCAAAGTGCCCGAAGGCGCGGAGATCTCCATCGTGCCGCAGATCAGCGGGGGAGTGAGTTAGTCGAAGTCCAGGAACACGTGAATCGCCGGCGAGACACCTACAAGATCACAAGCGTTCAAGGCACCGGCGAGTCGACCTGTCCGGCGCTCGTCTCCCGCTCACTGTGACCCGATTGAGCTTCCCACGCGCGACGTCAGCACCGCGATCGAGGCGGTGAAGCCGTGCAGGTAGTTCTCGCCTCCGACCGGGCCGATCTCTCCGTTGCAGAAGAAGCCGGCGGTTGGTACGGGACCGAAGATCTCGGAGAGCGCTGAGGCGTCGTGGTCCGGCTCGCCGAACAGGCCGCGGCCGCGGCCGTTGCAGGAGCAGAGCAGCGCGCCGAGCACCTCCTCCTCCGGCTCCAGCGCCTCTCTCAGGTCAATGAGGCGCGCGCGCAAATCGTCGTCGGCGGCCTGCGCGTCGCGATACTGGAACTGCAGCGTCTGGCCGACCCTCGGGATCGCGTTGATCGCCACCACACCCGACTCGCGGTCGGCGCCCATGACGTTGCGGATCAGGAAGTCGCCGCGCTCGTGGATGTCCTTGTACTCGTCCATGGCCAGGCCGACGAGCAGGTTGCGCGCCGCCCGATCTCGCGTTGCGTCGTCAAGGCCGAAGAGCGTCTCCTGCAGCACCTCGAGCGCGGATCGAGAGCCCAGGGTCTTGAGCGTGTTGGCCTCGCACTCGGTCACGATCCAGGGCTGGCCCAACGGCTCGGCGCCCTGGGCCACTACGGGACGCACCGAGACTCCGCTCAGGCCCATCATCGCCGCGCCGCTCATCAGCACCTGGTCGTCGATGAACACGGCGCAGCCCTCCTGCTGACGATGCGACGAGGCCATCCCGCCAAGCAACACGACCTCCGGGCGCAGTTGCTGCAAGTGACCGACCAGTCGGTCGGTCATGATCGTGAACGGATTGCTGAACATCAGCCAGACCTCAGGACCGTCCTGGATAGGCGCGAAGACGCTGTCGTCCATGCGCTCGGGGTCGATCGGCAGCGACGTGAACTCGGCGTCCGGCAAGCAGAACCCAAGCGCCGCGATCGCCGAGCCTTCCTCCGCCTCGAGCGAAGAGCCAATCACGCTCTGTCCCGATGCGCCAATCAGGTGCCGCGCTCCGGTGGCCTCGCGGAGGCGACCGATGATCTGCTCGTAGTGGCCGGCAAAGCGGGAATCGACGAAGACCAGGAGCAGATCGGGTGTCGCGGACAGATCGATCCCGTCGAGCGCCGTCTGACAGGCCGCTTCCCACTCCGCCTCGAACCCGACCGCTGCGGACGCTCCCGAACGACCTGCGCGCACCGTCGCCTGACCGGGGCCGGTGGATCGTCGCTCCGCCCGGCCGGATGTTGACTGTAGGTTAGACATCGCACAGGACCCTTCCGTAGGGGGTGCAGGTAGCAGTCCAAAGGGTACCCTGCTGCTATGCCCGATGTGACCGATACTGCCGCGCCGGACGATTCAACGGGTCTATCCGACTTGTCGGAGTCGGCATTAGAGGAGATCGCCGAGGCGGCGCGATCGCTGGCGCAGCAGGGCGGAGACATCCTCCTCGACCGCTTCCACGCCACGATCGAAGTCTCCTTCAAAGGTCAGAACGCCCACGATCCGGTCACAGAAGTCGATCACGCCATCGAAGATCTGATCCGCGATGAAGTGCATCAGCACTTTCCCACACACGGCGTGCTGGGCGAGGAGCGGGACAACGGCGGACCAACCGACGCCGAAATCGTCTGGGTCATTGACCCGCTTGATGGGACATCGAACTTCATCAACGGCATCGGTCTGTTTGCCTGCTCGATCGGCGTGCTGCACCGAGGCCGACCGGTCGCCGGAGCTCTGTGGCTGCCCTCGAATCGATTTCTCCGGCCCGGTGTCTATCACGCCATGGCTGGCAGTCCGCTCATGTTCAATGACAGACCCTTCGACAGCGATAGCCCGGACTTGCAGGCAGCGTCTCGATTGAGCACCGTCCCCGCTGGAACCGGCGGCGTGACCGGCCCGGCCGGCCGGCGTTTCGGCATCGCCCGAACATTCGGCAGCACCGCCACCGAGCTGGCCCTCGCGGCTGAAGGCTCGGTGCAGATGGCGCTGTTCGAGGGCTCACGCATCTGGGATGTCGCCGGCGGCGTCGCGCTCTGCATCGCCGCCGGTCGGGCGGTGTACACCAGGGCGCGTCGAAGCGACGAGCCGTGGCGCCGATTCACGCGATTCTGCGACCGAATCGACGGTCATGTCTCAATGGAGCAGTTACGGAGCTGGAGCGATCCGCTGGTTGCGGGTGACGAAGACGTGCTGCCCGACTCGGCGAGCGCACTGGGCAAAGAACAGAGCGTCGCTGCGACGGCGAAGCGGGCTGTCGTCAAGAGCGTCAAGCGCTCCTTCCCGAATCTGCCGCTGCCGTCGTATCCCTAGTTGGAACGCGCTCAGGCGTGCACGACTGGCAGCACCTCGTCGAACAGGCGCTGCGATTGGTACATGATCGCCTCGTCGCCGCGCGCAACCGGACGCATGATGAACTTGCTCACCCCCGCGACGCGGTACTCGTTGACCCGGTGAAGGATGTCCTCTGCTGTACCCACGGAGTAGAAAGTGGCGGGATCCACGTCCGGTAGTCGGCGTTTGATTGCGGTGATGCTGTCCTGGACGTCGGCGTCATCCCAGGAGCCGAAGTGGTAAGCGAATCCGGCGCCGAAGTGATCCGGCTCGTAATCCGTGCGACCGGCCTCGGCAAGCGCCGCCTTGATCTGCTCGATGATCGGTCCCACCTCATGCGCCGACTGGACGCCCGCGACCCAGCCCGTGCCGATCCTCGCCGTGCGGCGTATCGCGGCTTTGCTGTGTCCGCCGATCCAGAGTGGCAGCGGATTCTGCACCGGCTT
Organism: Chloroflexota bacterium; assembly: GCA_009838915.1. GTDB lineage: Bacteria > Chloroflexota > Dehalococcoidia > Bin125 > Bin125 > Bin125. The sequence continues at coordinate 104,805 of VXQT01000011.1, read as the reverse complement.
CGGCGAGATGGTCGCGTTGTCGTACGTGAAATGCTCGCCGTGATAGGTGAACGACTCCTCGTTCCACAGTCCCTGGATGATGTCCAACATCTCGTCGGCGATCGGCGCCCGGCCTCGCAGTTGTCGATTGGTCACGTTCCACTCGGGCGCAAACGCGCCGCCGACGCCGAAGGCGGGCAGCATTCGACCGTTGGAGAGGAAGTCAATTGTCGCGCACTGCTTGGCCAGCACGAGCGGGTCACGGAAGCCGACGACGACCACGTTCATGCCGAACTTGAGCTTCTCGGTCCTCGACGCCAGCGCCGCCATGAAGGTCATCGACTCGAGAATCGGCTCACGTGAGATCAGCCGATCGGTCTGCCAGATCGAATCAACATCGTTGTCTTCGCAGAGGTCAATCCAGCGCCACATCGTGGCAACGTCGGAGAAGGGAAAGTTGGCCAGCCCCATGCCAATGCGGTCGCTCATGGTCGATTCCTCATCGTCTTCGCTGCTACTGGAGATCAACGGTTCGAGGCTAACAGCACCCGATCAACCAAGCCGCAGGGGACGTTGCCAGATGCCGACATCCCAGTACTGGTCGAACTTGCGGCCGCACTCCTTCCAAACGCCCGAGAGGGTGTAGCCGACTCGCTCGGTCATCGCCACCGACGCGTCGTTGGGCAACGTGATCAGCGCGAAGAGCTGGTGCAGTTCGTCCACCTTGCGCAGCTCCTCGTAGAGCGCGTACCACAGCCTGGTGCCGAGGCCGCGGCTGACCTCGCCGGGCAGCAGATAGACGCTGGTGGCGACGCTGCTGTCGTAGGCCGCCTTGGGATACAGCGCGCTGGAGTACGAGTGACCAACGATCCGGCCATCGGGCTCGACCGCGACCATCACCCGGTACGGTCCGGAGTCCGAGTACTTCGAGAACCAATCGCGCTTCGCCGCGACTGTGTGCGGCTCCGTGTCGAATGTCGCCGGGCTGGTCAGAATGTAGTGGTTGTACAGATCGGCGAGCTGTGGGACGTCTTCGTCCGTGGCGGTTCGAATCGTGAGTTCGTCTGTCATGGCAGTTCCAGGGAAGCAAGAACGCAAAACGGCGGACCGTGAGGTCCGCCGTCAGCGTAGGTCAACCGGGTTTGAACCAGTGAGCCTGGTCAGCCGCCGATTACGTTGCCGGCTTCGATGGCCGGTCGGAACACGCGATCCATCTCCTCGGCGGCGCGCTCGACCGTCCACATCTCGGTGCCGCTCAGCTCGCGGATCAGCTTGTACTGGCTGTACAGGCCAATGTCGTAGCCCATCGCGCGGATCACCTGACCGTTGAGCCAGTCGGATTCCTCGGACGCGATGAAGACGAGCGGAACGGCGACATTGGCCGGCGAGCGGCGCATGTCGACGATGTTGTCCGAGTCGTCCATCGGTCGCCGCCGGCGATCCTCCGGCACGGTATCGGTCATCCGCGTCGATGCGCCCGGGCCGATCGCGTTGGAGGTGACACCGTAGCGTCCCAGCGCGTTGGCGCAGCTATAGGTGAAGCCGACGATGCCCAGCTTGGCCGCGGCGTAGTTGGGCTGTCCCGGCGCACCGTGCAGACCCGAGCCTGAGGTGAAGTTGATCAGCCGGTAGTGGCCTTCGCGGTTTGCGCGCCAGTAGATCGAGGCGTACTTGGTCGTGTTGAAGGTGCCCTTCATGTGCACCGCCACGACCGCATCCCATTCTTCCTCGGTCATGTTGAAGACCATCCGGTCGCGCAAGTTGCCGGCGACATTGACGAGGATGTCGAGCCGGCCGTACTCGTCCAGCGCTTGCTGGACGATGCCCTCCGCGCCGTCGTAGTCGGCGACCGAGGTGTAGTTGGCCACCGCGTTGCCGCCGGCGTCGCGAATCGCCGCGACGGTTTCGTCGGCCGGGCCGGACTCGGCGCCACTGCCGTCGACTGCGCCGCCGAGGTCGTTGACGACCACGCTGGCGCCGTTGGCGGCGAAAAGCTTCGAGACTTCGGAGCCGATTCCACGACCCGCGCCGGTCACGATTGCGACGCGATTGTCAAGCATGCCCATGATGTTGGTTCCTTTCTGTCGGTCCACCCGCTTCGCTCTTGGGGGAAGCTGTCCCGTAGAGCCTGCCCCCGCGAAGGCGGGGGGACTGAAGGGGGGTGCAGCGCTACTTGCGCTGAAGTGCGAGCCCCCCTCTGTCACTCCGTGACATCTCCCCCCGCAGAGCGGGGGGAGAAGGAGAAACGCTACCCGAAGAAGCCGCCGCCGGTGACGGCCGGCTTGAACAGTTCCTCGATCTGTTGAGCCGCGCCCTCGACCGTCCAGCGCTCGGTGCCGCGCACCTGGCGGATCACCGCGGGCTTGTTGAAGAGCTGTAGCTCGTAGCCGGATGCGCCGACAATCTGGCCGGTCAGCCAGTCGGACTGTTCGGAGGCCATGTAGACCAGCGGCACGGCGACGTTGGCCGGCGAGCGCTGGGGGTCTTCCTCGGACGAGTCTCCTACCGAACCTGCGCCGCGGCGCTCCTCAGGCACGGTGTCGGTCATTCGCGTCGAGGCGCCGGGCGAGATCGCGTTGGCGGTCGCGCCATAGCGGCCCAGCGCATTGGCGCAGCTGTAGGTGAAACCGACAATGCCCATTTTGGCCGCCGCGTAGTTGGGCTGGCCCGGTGCGCCGAAGATGCCGGAGACGGAGGAGAAGTTGATCAGTCGGTAGTGACCCTTGCGCTCCGAGCGCCAGTGGATCGCGGCGTACTTGGTGAGGTTGAAGTGACCCTTCATATGCACGTCGACGACGGCGTCCCACTCGGCTTCGGTCATGTTGAAGACCATCCGGTCGCGCAGGATGCCGGCGGTGTTGACGACGATGTCGAGGTCGCCGAAGTTGTCCAGCGCGTCTTTGACGATGCCCTCGGCCGCGTTGTAGTCGGAGACCGAGGAGTAGTTGGACACCGCTTCGCCGCCGGCGTCGCGGATCGCGGCGACGACCTCGTCTGCCGGCCCGGACGCGCCGCCGCTGCCGTCTACGGCGCCGCCAAGGTCGTTGACGACCACCTTGGCGCCCTCGGAGGCGAACAGCTTCGCCGTCTCTGCGCCGATGCCGCGCCCGGCGCCGGTAACGATCGCCACGCGGCCATCAAGCATTCCCATGTCTGGTGTTCCTCTCTGCCCACTCGTCTACCCGTGAGCCGAGCGGGAAAAATTTCACAGGTAGACACAGGCTACCATCGCGGGTCTATAGCTTCCGAAAGACGGCAACTCGCCTACAGGGCAACTTCGCTAGTGCCGAGGACCGCGCCGATTCGGGTCTGGCGACGTGTCGGTCAGCTCTCGCGTGGAGGCGGTTTCGTTGATCACCGGCTCGTAAAGGCCGAGCTGCGGCGGACTCATCAGCACGCCGGCGACGGTGCCCTGGGCGTGGCCCTTGCGGAACGCTTCCGACTGGGTCCATGCGTAGAAGGCAGCCTGGCTTTCCCAGGCCGAATACGAGATGTAGTCGCCCGGCTCCGCGCCGCGCAGCAGCATGAACTGGACGAAACCCGGCACTTCCTTGAGATACGTCTCGCGGTCCTTCCAGATTTGTTCCCACTCCGCCTCGCGCTCAACGTTGACCGTGAATCGGTTCATGGCCAGATACATGCTGCTGCCTCGCTTGGTGTGTTAGCTGTTGTTTTGGTGTTGGTCTGCAGTCAGCTCGAACCGCCTTGTTCGACGGAACTGCGCGTATGCTCAGTCTAGATGAGACAACATCGCTTCCTCCTGGCGATTGCCTTGCCGCTGGTCTTAGGTCTGACCCTCAGCGCCTGCCGACCGACCTTCGAAGACGACATCGAAGAAGCGCAGGTCGAGGCGGCCCGCGCGACCGAGGCCGCCCAGCGCGCCCAGATCATCGCCGCGCTCGAACCACTGAATCCTCTGCGCTATCACCATCTCGACGCGATAGTGCGTAACGAACAGCGAATTACCGCCGACGCCGTGATCTGGGCGACCCGAGCCCACGAGACGCTGGGCTGGGTCGATTGGCCGCTCGAGCTGCAAGAGCACGTGACGCAGTATGCCGACTGGATCGACGCGCTGCTGGTGGCGTTCCGGGAGGACAGTGCTCAGGCCGCCGCCGAGCCGTCCAAGATCGTCCACGCGCTCGCGCATACCTTTGAGGCGACGCTCGAAGCATGGCTGAGCAACGAGTCGCTACCTGCCGTGCCCGAACTGGCCGGTCTCGAACCTCCGATGCACGACGATCCTCATGGTGGTCACGACGAATAAGCGACGCTCGTTGCCGCTGCTGCTGGCCCTGCTGGTGAGCACGGCCGCCGGTTTGCTGTTCACGCCTGGCGCATCGGCGCACGCGGCCTACGAATCTTCGTCGCCGGGTTTCGCCGAGGTGCTGTCGGAGTCGCCGGATGAGATCAGCATCCGCTTCACCCAGGAACTCTTCCGCCGCGAAGGCGCCAACGCGATCAGCCTGCGCCACGCCGATTCGGGCAATGCAATTGAAGTCACTCAGGCGCGAATCGGCAACGAGGATCGCAAGCTGATGACGGCTGATGTCACGCGCCAGCTCGCGCCCGGTCGCTATCTGGTCTCCTGGACCAATCTGTCGGCCGAGGACGGCGACGAGGACTCGGGCTCTTATCCCTTCTACGTCACACGCGAGCCGACGGCCGCTGAACAGAGCGACGATCGGCGGATTGCCGGCGATCTGCTTGTCTTCTATTCCGGCGACGGGCCTGAGGAGCCGGCAGCATCGGACACTCCGAGCACGGAACCGCCAGTCGTAGTGCGTGCGTCAGAGAATGACGATGTCTCGATCGATGCTGGCCCAGTGATCTGGTTGGCCGTGGGCGCTACAGCAGGATTCCTACTCGTCGCAGCCCTGAGCTACCGTCTGGGGCAACGCAGACGGGCCGACTGATGCACCCCGCCCTCAGCCTCGCAGCTGCCTTGTCCGCGTTCGCCATCCTGCTCGTCGGCTGCGGTGGAGCGAGCGAATCTGATCACGGCGAGCGCCGCATTCCCGTTCCGGGACTGCTTGTCTTCACCGTCGGCGTCGACCTCTGGATTCAGGACGATGAGGGCCCGCGCCTGTTGATAGCGGCAGGACAAGAACAGCAGCTGCTCCACCCGGCCATCTCACCTGACGGTACGCAGGTGGCCTACGTCGTGTTCCAGCTCACGCACGCGGAAGGCGCGACGATCGGCACGGACCTGGCGGTCTCCAACATCAACGAACCAACGCAGCGAACTGTCGTCGCACGAGACGGCGCCGCCGAGTTCGTTTGGAACCCGCGCTGGACGCCCGATGGCCACGCCCTGATCTTCACGCACGAACCGGTAGCCGAGCCGATCAGCGTGAAGCGCCTGGACCTTCGCAGCGGATTGATCGAACTCCTTCGCGCCGATGCCCGCGATGCTGCCATCTCACCTGACGGCGCACGGATCGTGTTCGTCAGCGCGCCGTACAGCGGCGACCCGCACCTGGTGGTGCGGCGGCTGGAGGATGGATTCGAGACGGTCCTCGATCCGGAACGCACCTGGCAGCCCAGGCCGTATCGGATTCCCCGATTCAGCGCCGACGGCGGGAGCGTACTGTTCTCGGCCGGCCAGTATCTACCCCAGGTCTCTGCGGTGGCGCTTGGGCTGAATGGGCCTGAGGACATCTGGCGCGTCGACCTGACCAGCGGTGATCTGAGGCAGATCGCCGCCGTCAGCGAGGACCAGCCCGACTTCACACTCTCCAGCGACGGCCGTCACGCGCTGGTCTTCGGCGCGTTCGGCACCTACCTGATCTCCACTACTTCTCTTGAACCGGCGTACGCCGTTGCGCCGGGCGAGTTTCACGGCTGGATCGACTGGCTGGGAACCGTCAGCGACGAGGAGTGGGCGGCCCTTCGCGAGTCGGTCTTCGAGCGTGCGGACGCGACGCAATGAAGCGCGTTGCTCTGCTTGTAGCAGTGGCCCTGACCGTGCTGGCGAGCGCGCTGGTCACGACACGAGACGCCGAGGCGCACGCGCTGCTCGCCCGCGCCGACCCGCCGATCAATGCCTCGCTGCGCGAGTCGCCAACGCGGATCACGCTGTTCATGACCGAGCAACTCCAGCGCAGTCACAGCTCCGTCGAGGTGCTGGACAGCGGCGGACAGCGCCGCGACATCGGCTCGACCGAGTTCTCCGATGCCGTGCCGACGCAGATGAGCGTTCGCGTGCTGCGGCTCGATCCCGGCGTCTACACGGTGGTCTGGGAGACGCTCTCCGAGGTCGACGGCCACACCTGGACCGGCTCCTACGTGTTCTCCGTGCTTAATCCCGACGGCTCGGCGCCGGCCGGTAGCGGCGTCGAGGTCAACCTCGATCGCCCCGGCCCGCCGGTCGCCGCCGATTCCGCCGTCAAGGCCATCGGCCTCGGCGCGCTCGTCCTGTTCGTGGGCGCGGTGTTCGTGTCGGCGTTGCTGCGGCCCTCACCTTTGCCGCCGCTCGTGCCGCTCATGTCGCTGGCCGTCGTCGTCGGACTTGTCACCACCGGCTACGAGGCGATCGCCGGAGCGCTGCGGCTCGGCGACATCGGGTTCCTCGGGGATGTCCTCTTCGACTCCCGCAACGGACTCTGGTTGCAACAACGCTGGTATGCCCTGAGCGTCGCAGGGCTAACTCTCTCCTTCCTCACTCTCCGCTCTCCCCCCGCGCAGCGGGGGGAGATGTCGCGGAGCGACAGAGGGGGGCGGCCCATCCTCGTTGTCCTTGCGGTCATTGCCATCGCATGGCTCTCCTCGACATCCGCAATCTCGCACGGCGCGGCGATCGGCTCCGGCTGGATCTGGGGCACGCTGTTCGATGCGCTCCACCTGGCGGCGGTCGCCATCTGGATCGGCGGACTCGCCGCGCTGTTGATTGCCATTCGCGCGAATCGCGCCGACCGGATCGAGTCCGTGCGTCGATTCTCAATCGCGGCCGCGCTACTCGTCCCGATCCTCGTGGCCGCCGGACTACTTTCGGCGCTGATCCAGATTCCCGACATCGACGGCATTGCCGAGACCGATTGGGGCGCGGCCTTCATCGTCAAGCTGGTCTTTTTGGCATTGCTCTTCGCCGCCGCCGCCGCCAACGCATTCCTGCTGCGGCCCCGTGATGCCCAGGCGGCCGGTTCTGACCCGGTCCTGGTCCGCAGATTCTCCCGAATGATGCGAGCCGAAGTAGCCCTCGGGCTCGTCGTGATCGCCGTTTCCGGCGTGCTCACCCAGCTTCCCTCGCCGGCGAGCGCCCAGCCCGAGGTCGAGCAGAAGGACAACACGATCCTCGAGACCGTCGCCCGAGGTGACGTAGTGGCCTCCCTGGAGATCTCCCCCAACCTGGTCGGATTCAACACCTGGACCGCGACTGTAGATGCACCGTCGGAAAACCTGGTGGAAGTCATGCTCCTGCGTTTCCGCTACCAGGACCGCAGCGTCGGGCCGGTAACTGTCGCAACCTCCAGGCTCGCGGATGGTCGATTCCAGCTCGAGGGCGCGTACTTTGGCCTGCCCGGCGAGTGGACCGTGGAGATGGAGATGCGCCGCGCCTCAGGCAACGACCTGATCGCGGGAGTTCGCAGCAGCGTTGAGTCGGGCTACCAGGCGTCGCCGTTTGCCGCCGACCGTGGTGGCGCGCTCGCGTTGCCGCTGACACAGATGGACTGGAACGGCGTTGGTGCGCTCTGGGCGTTCCTGATTGCTGCTCTGGCCTGGATCAACAGACCGCAGATCCGCGCCCGCTGGGGACCGCGCGGCGGCGATGCCGCCTTCGCCGGCGGCGTGCTGGGACTGATCGTCGCGGTCGTCCTGCTGACCGGACTACACGTCGAGCCGGGCCGCACCCTGGCCAATCCCGTGGTGCGAACGGAGGAGTCGATTAACCGCGGCGAGGCCCTCTTCGCTCGCAACTGCGCCTCCTGTCACGGCGAGCAAGGCGCGGGCGACGGCCCCCTCGCCGACACGCTGCCAGCGCCGCCGGCGAACTTCACCGTTCATGTGCCCTTCCATCCCGACGGTGTGCTGTTCGCCTGGATCACGGACGGCATTCGCGGGACCGGGATGCCTGCCTGGTCGCCGCAACTGTCCGACCAGGAACGCTGGGACCTGGTCAACTTCCTGCGCGCGAGCTTTGATATCTCCACCGCCCAGCCATAGCGCGCTAGCTGGTAGGCTTGAGGCAACCGAACAGATCGGCGCGTTGCGCTGGATGAAGACAGGAACAGACCATGGTCACCGCGATCGAGAACCCGGGACTCAACCTTGACTGGCTGAACCTGGAGACCGACGACGAGTTCGAAGTCAAGGCCGGCCGCAAGGGAGTCACTCTGCAGTCGATCAACCAGCGCATGGCCGGCGTCGATGATCTCGACCAGGCCGATGTGCGCTCCTTCGCGCCGCGCGGCATCGAGGCCGATCCCCGCTCGAACGCCCACGCCCGCCAGTACCGCGACAAGGGCGACGTCTGGTCCGAGTCGGCGATGCTGCTCTACGAAGAGGCCCTGCAGCGCCAGTGGTCCTCGGCTCGCGACATTCCCTGGGACACCATCGGCGACCAGCCCGACGACATTGAGAAGGCGATGTGCACGTTGTGCACCTTCCTCACCCAGGTCGAGTTCATCGCCGGCGACGTGCCCGGTCGCTTCCTCGAGACGGTTCACCCGGACTTCTTTGAGTCGCAGCTCTTCCTCGGCACCCAGCTCATGGACGAAGCGCGCCACCTCGACGTGTTCCGCAAGCGCGTCCTCGTCAACGGCGGCGGGATGTCCCCGGCCGGTCTGGGCGCCGTCGGTCTGCTCGCGATTGACGACTTCACCGAGATGACCGCGATCCTCCACCTGTTCGCCGAGGGTCTGGTCCAGTCGCTCTTCCGCATGGGCGAGCTGATCGGACAGAACGAGGCAGAGAAGCGCATGTTCCGCCTCTCCGCGCAGGACGAATCGCGCCACCTCGCGTTCGGCGTCACGCACACCAAGTACACCGTCGAGACGCAGCCCTGGCGCAAGGAAGAACTGCACCACTACCTCGACATTAACGAGACCGTGCAGAACACGCAGGCCGGCCTGACGACCAACCCGATTACCGGTGAGGCGCTGGCCGTGCTCGCCGGCGGCGGCATCGAGTACCTCGACGAGGGTTACAACCTCGTCATGCTGATGCGCAAGAAGCAGATCAACGAGTACTACCACCGACTCCAGGTGGTCGGCCTCGGCGACCGCCTCGACCGCATGGCCCCCGACATGCGCGAACTGATCACGGTCTAATCTTCCCCTCTCCCCCCGCGAAGCGGGGGGAGATGCCGAAGGCAGAGGGGGGCGGCTCGACCACAGCCGCACAGAATCGAACAGCAATCCGCACGGATCGCCCGCAAAGGACTGGAATCTCATGCCGGCACTGTCCCCCGCCCAGAAGATGCGCGCCCAGGTGCGCGGTTGGACCGCCGAGATGATCGAGCGGGCCGAGAGCTCCTCGGCCTCCGGTCGCCAGATCGACAACATCCTCAACGTCTCGATCGAGCCGGATCGCATCAGCAAGTGGCTCGACTTCATGGAGTCCGATCCTGAGCACCCGTTCGCGCAGGCGCAGTTCATCATGTTCGAGGACGGCGGCGAAACCGGCCTCAAGCCGACCCCGTCGGAGGACGGCCTGCGCATCAGCGACGTCGACATCGGCTCCTATGGTCATGTGCCGGACGTGTGGACGTATCGCAACGATATGCCGCGCGGCACGCGACCCGTACCGGGCATGTACATGCCGGCCAGCTACTCGATCTACGACCGCACAGAAGTCTGGGCCGAGGGTGTCGCCGACCTCTACGAAGACGCCATCCGTGACCGCTGGGTTCCCGCCACCGATCTCGACTGGGAAAACCGCGAAGAGCTTTCGCCCGAGGTCGAGCGGGCAACCGGACAGATCTGCGCGGTCTACTCCACCTACGGTCTTGCCGAGCAGAAAATCCTCTCCAAGTGGTTCGAGGAGGTCTCTTACGGCTTCCACGAGGTCAAGCTCTTCATCGCGACCCAGGTCTATGACGCCGGCCGCAAGGTCGAGGCGCTGCGCAAGCGCGCCCTGCACGGCTCCGGGACGATCGGTAAGGCGCCGCTCTCCGACGTCTCCGAGACCTGGTACCAGGCGCTGACCTTCACCGACATGATGATCGCGCTCAATGTGGTCTACAAGTCGTACGAGCTGACGACGTTCGAATGCGCAACCGACTGGGCGCGCTCGGACTTTGACCGCGACCTCTTCGCCCGCCTCGCCGAAGACAGCAAGCGACACCTTGAGTACGGCCTCAAGCACCTCGAGTGGTACAACCGTTACGCCGAGCGAGCCGAAATGGAACTGCCGATCTTCTTCATCAAGGCCGAAGGCGGCCTCTCCTCAGAGCTGGCTCAGTCGCCGCTCGAGCGAGAAGCGCTGGCCGTCCTCTACGCCGACGGCGTCGAGCGGCTTGACGCCGGCGTCGAAGCGCTGCGTAAGTTGCGCGAGAAGCAGTACCACGACTACCTGCACCGCCTGCACGAGCACGGCTTCAACCGGATCGGTGAGACGGCGAGCATCCTCGGCCTGGTTACCCAGGACCCGCTGCTCAAGGCGCTCAACCCTGAGGCTCTGGTCGAAGGCGCAGCCGCCGGCACGACCGCGACCGATCGCGACTAGACGGCCTCGAGTGGTAGGCAACGCGTAGCATTGCGACGTGGCGTCGCGCGAGATTGAACTGAACTACGAGATCGACGGGCCATCCGATGGGCGGCCCGTACTCTTTGTCCACGGAATTCTCACCTGCCGCGCCCACTGGCTGCTCAACCTCCCCGCCTTCCACGAGGCGGGATTCCGCAGCGTCGCGGTAGACCTCTTTGGCCACGGCTCATCTCCCTCACCCGACGACGAAGCCGCCTACCATCCCGACCGCTACGCCGAGCGCTTCAGCGCGCTGCGAGAGCTTGTCGACACCGAGCGCTGGTTCGTCGTCGGACAGTCGTTGGGCGCGGCGCTGACGCTCAACTACGTAATGTCCCGGTCCGATGAAGTGATCGCCCACGTTGTCACGAACTCGCACTCCGCCTTCGGCGATCCCTCGCGGATCGGCAATCCCCAGGCGGCGCAAGAGCGGGCGCAGATGATGATCGACGGCGGCATCGACGCGGTCATGCGCCACCCGCTCAATCCCCGCCGCGCCCGTGCCTTCAACGACGCCCAGCGCGCCGAGTTCGACGACGCCATGTTGCTGAGCTCTGCCGAGGGCATCGCGCGCACCATGCTCTACACCTCCCCGCACACGCCGTTGCGTCACCGCCTGCCCGACAATCCGGTTGACACGTTGCTCATCGCCGGAGATCGCGAGGAAGCCTTTTCCGCTTCTCGTGAATGGGTCGAAGCGAACGCCGCGAACTTCCGCGTCGAGCGCGTCTCCGCGACCCACGCCGTCAACATCAGCGCGGCAGACGAGTTCAATAGAATCGCCCTAGGGTTCTTGGAGCAGTTCATAGACGGATGAACCGGTACAAGGAGGTTGATTGGTGGAGGAATCAGTAGATTTCACTCCCCTCCTGCTGGTCAGCATCCTGGCTGTGGCCGTTCCGTTCGTCGCCTGGCGGCTGACCGGCGGCCTGCTCCCGGCCGTGGTCGGCGAAGTCTTGGTCGGGATACTCTTCGGCGAACCGGTCCTTGGAATCATCACGCACGAGAACGAGTGGCTGACCTTCCTCGGGCTGTTCGGCTTCGCGTACCTGATGTTCCTCTCGGGACTGGAGATCAATCTCGGCCTCCTTGGTCAATCGCCCGGTCGTCGCTGGTACGTGCCGAGAGTCGCGCTGCGCCACCCGCTGATATCGGGCGTCGTGCTGTTGGCTCTGGTGGTCGTCTTCACCTATGTCGGCCTGCACTTGATGAGCGCGGTTGATCTGATCAACGCGAGCCAGATCCCAATGCTGTTGTTCATCCTGATCGCCACTGCAGTGGGTGTAATCGTGCCCGTGCTCAAGGATCGTCCGGATCTGGGTCGGATGGGACAGTCGCTGCTGGTCGGCGGATTCCTGCTGGAGTTCGTGGCGATCGTCGGTGTGGGGGTGGTGGCCGCGCTCGAACGAGAGGGCATTAGCTGGAAGATCTTCCTGATCCTGGCGGTCCCGGCGGCGCTGATCGTCATGGTCTGGCTGTCGCGATTCGGCAGCGGTCGATTCCCGATCATTCCGCGAACCCTGCACGAGCTCGCGCAGACATCCTCCCAGCTCAAGATCCGCGCCTCCCTGGCCCTGCTGGTGATCTTCGTGGCGCTGTCCCAGGTCGCGGGCACCGAGATGGTGCTGGGCGCCTTCGTCGCTGGACTGGCGGTCACGGTCGTCTCGCCTCGGCACGGGTCTGCCCTGCGCGGCAAGCTCGACGCGCTCGGCTACGGCTTCTTCGTACCGATATTCTTCATCCACGCAGGCGCGACCCTGGATCTCGGTGCGGTGTTCGACTCGGCCGAATCGCTCATTCTGGTGCCGGCCCTGCTCCTGGTCGCGTTCGGCGCCAAGATGCTGCCCTCGTTGATCGGGCTGGCGCCGGCCTGGGGAGTCAGGCCCGGCCTGGCCGGCGGTTCGTTGCTCAGCGCCAACCTGTCGCTGGTGTTGGCCGCGGGCGCGATCGCAGCCGATCTCGGTGTGATCGACGACGGTTTGCACGGCGCATTGCTGCTGATGGCGTTGCTGACCACGGTGCTGGCGCCACCCATGTTCTCCACGATCGCGGGACGGACCCCGGAACAGGAGGATGGTCACACGCTAATCGTCGGAGGCGGCGACCTGGCCAGGACACTTGCTGAGCGGCTCATGGCCGGCGGGCGGCGTGTGATCGTACTGGATCGCGATCCGGAGGCTTCGACCAAGTGGAGTTCACTTGGCGTGGAGGGCGTCGTCGGCGACCCGCTCGACGCGTTGACCCTGATCAGCGTGCGGCTGCTGCAAACCGACGTGGCGGTGATTGTCGACTTCGACGAACCTGACCAGGTCATTGGCTACACACAGTCGATGCGGCGCATCCACCCGACGCTTCGCGTCGTGACCTGGGTCTCCGAGCCGGACATCCAGTTCGAACAGATCGATGTGGAGGTGCACTCACTGTCGGACGTCACCGCCCTCGCGCTTGAGGAAGCCGTCCTGCGGCCGGGCCTCCATGCTGCGCGCAGCGACCCGGAGTCGGGACTGGTGGAAGTAGAGTTGCTCAATCGTGAGTTCGATGGTCAGACGCTGGCAGAGGTCGACTTCGAGGGCGATGTCCGGGTACTGGTCGTCATGCGCGAGGGTGAGTCATCGGTGGCGACCGGTGACACATCAATCTTCATGCACGATCGGCTGACCCTGGCCGGGGAGCCGACTGCCGTCGCGCTGATGAGCAGCCGCTTCCAGCAGCGCAACCGGCATCGATGGTTGATCGATGTGCGCGCTGGTCGGCAATCGCAGGGGGAGGCTTAGGCGGAGCGAATCGTGGTCTGCTCGGAACCGATGCCGGCGAGGTGGCCCAGGTAGATCGGGACCAGCGGCAGCACGCAAGGGCTGATGAAGCTGACGAATCCGCCGACGAAGGCAAGCGCTGCTGAGCCGGCGTTGAGGTCGAGCATCTCCGTCGATGACCCGTCCGAGCCGGCCACGATGTCGACGCCGAAACTGCCCAGCGCCTCGTTCAGCACCACGACGCGGTCGAGCGCGATCAGCATCCCGACAAAGACCAGCAGGACGCCGGAGACGACGCCGATCAGCGGCATCCAGCGGTTGAGCTTGCGCAGGAACTGCGTCGATGCGCCAAACGTCGCGCCGACCAGCAGGAACGGGATTCCCAGTCCGGCGGCGTAGCAGATCAGCAGAATCACCGCCTGGAAGAGCGAGGCGGAGTCCAACGCCAGTACGAGGATGCCAGCGAGAATCGGTCCCACGCACGGTGTCCAGCCGACCGAGAAAGCGACGCCCACGACGAGGGAACGTCCGTAGTCGGCCGCGGCGCGCACGCGCGATGCCTCGCCCGCTGGAGCCTCGGCCGCCGGCCCTCCGGATCCGCCAACCTGGAAGCTGCGGTAGAGGAAGGGGATCGTGATCACTTCGGCGAGGTGCAGGCCGAGCACGACCAACATCGCCCCGGCCACGCGCTGGAACCAGATCAGCTCGTTTTGGAATGCCGAGCCCAGCGCGCCCAACAGCGCGCCCAGCGCCACGAAGACCACGCTGAACCCGAGCACAAATGCTGCCGCGTGCAGAAACACGACTCGGCGAGCCGTGCTGCCACCGTGTGCGACTGTGCCGGTTGCGACTGCCATGCGCTCAAGTGTACGTCACCGTAGCGGCCTCGCGCGCATGCTTCGACTAGTGCGAGACTCCGGCATCTTCCTCCGCCGACAGCAGGGTCGCCATTGGCGACTTCATACCCAGGCCGCGATTCTTGGCGCGGTTGAGCATGTCGCTGGCGGCTGAGGCCATCGGCGAGGGTATGCCCTGTTCCCTTGCCACCTGGACTGCAAGCGAGACATCCTTGGCTGCCCACTGCAGGAAGAACGGAGCGTCCTCAAAGTTGCGTTCCAGCAGCGTCGAGGTGTTGCGCACATAGTTCTGGGCCGAAGCGACGCTCATCACTTCAACGGCCTGCTCGGCATCGAGTCCTGCCGCTTCGGCGATTACCAGGGCCTCGATCAGGAGCTGACCGCTGCCGATCGAGACCATGTTGTTGGTGATCTTGGTCAACGCACCCATACCCAGCTCGCCCATGTGAAACACGTGGCTGCCAATGCACTCCAGTACGTGCCGATAGGCGTCGAAGGCGGCCTTGTCGCCGCCGACCATGACGGCAAGCGTCGCGTCGATGGCGCCCTGAACGCCGTTGGAAACCGGCGAGTCCAAGAACAGCACGCCCTGCTCGGCGGCGCGCTCGGCCAACAGCTTGACGGTCGAGGGAAGATTGGTGGAGAGGTCGAAGCAGACGAGGCCCGGCTCGGCGCCCTCGAGGATGCCGTCCGCACCGCGCAGGACCGTGGTGACCTCCGGCGGGCCGGGCAGCGAGGTCAGCACCACCTCGGTCTGTGCGGCCACGGCGGCAGGCGACTCCGCCCAGGTCGCGCCCAGTTCGATCAGGTTCTCGGCCTGCGCCTCGACCAGGTCGTGGACGACCACGTTGTGTCCGCCCTTGATCACGTTGGCGCACATTGGATTGCCAATGTTGCCCACCCCGATGAATCCCACGTCGGACATGTCCCACTCCTGCTTGAATGAAGTCGAAATCCTGCCGCGCAGCCTAACGGCGACTCAGCGGTATCCTGCCCCGGTGATCGATCAAGACTCGGAGCAAACCGCAGGCGCACTGGACGGAGTCCGGGTGATTGAGCGTTCCGAGACTCCCGCGGGCGCATACTGCGGGCGGTTGCTGGCCGGGATGGGCGCGGCGGTCACGATGATTGAACCACCTGAAGGGTCGAGTATCCGACGCAAGGGACCATTCCGAGACGATACGCCCGATCGTGAAGGCGGGGCGTCACACTTACACCTCAATCGGCACAAGCGATCGCTGCGCCTGGACCTGCGAACTGCCGCGGGGAGACGCTTGCTCGAGTCTCAGCTTGCTACTGCCGATGTCCTTGTGATCGACACGGAGCGAAGCCAGTGGAGCAAGTTCGGAGTTGATCCGCACGCACTTCGCCGTCGTCATCCGCAGCTTCATGTCTGCACGATCACACCGTATGGACTCGAAGGGCCCAAGGCGCATTGGCTGGGCTCCGAGTTGACGCTCTATGCCGCCGGCGGCTATCTCGGCATCGGCGGTGAGCCGCATCGCGAGCCCGTCAAAGCCTGGGGCGAGCAGGGACACCTCCAGGCCGGGCTTCATGCTGCGCTTGGCGTGGTCGCGGCTCTGCAGGCCAGCGGCGAGGACGAGGAGAGTGCTGGGCAATCCATTGACACCGCCGTTTGCGACGCCCTGGCATTCTTGCTGGGCGGCGGTTATCAGCACGCCTGGTTCTTCGATCACGACCCGGTCCGCAACGGAGCGCGACTCGTTGGCTTTGGTCCCGGTCATCTCTATCCCTCGACCATCCGTCCCTGTGCCGACGGCTGGGTTCACGCGCACTGCAACAATCGCTATCCCGAGGCCATGGCCGTACTGTTCGACGAACCGCGGCTGGCCGAACGCGATTTACTGGGCGAGCTGATGGGTCACGCCGACGAAGTCGACGAACTGATGGCCCCGAGGCTCATGCAGACATCGCGCCGAGAGATGGTGCAGCGTGCGCAAGAGATGCGCATCCCCTTCACCGAGGTGTTGGCGCCGTCCGAGGTGATGTCGGACATTGACGGTCATCACGCCTCCCGCGAGTTCTGGCAGTCGACCCCGCATCCACGCGGCGGTGCATACCTGGCGCCGGGTCCTGCCGTGCGTTTCGGCAAGAACGGCTGGAATGATGGATCGGCGCCGGAACTGGGCCAGGACAACGATCGGCTCGGAACGCCCGCCGAGTGCGCACGCTGGAGGCGCGCCGGTGTTGCCTGAGGCTCGGTTAGTCCAATTCCCTGACTCTCCGAGACGTCCGTTGGACGGCATCCGCGTGCTCGACCTGACCTCGGCCGTGGCCGGACCGGTTGCGACTCAGTTGCTCGGCGCGCTCGGCGCAGAGATCATCCGGATCGAAACGCCGTGGGCCAAGCCCCGCAATCCGACTTCGGCACTCAAGAAGCGCACCGAGGGACCCGACGAACCGTGGAACCGCGAGCCGCGACAGAACGAGTTGGCCAACAGCAAACGCTCCGTCGCGCTCAATCTCACCACGGATCCCGGCCGCGAGACCTTCCTCGACCTGGTCGAGGTATCGGATGTCGTCCTGGAGAATTTCTCGCCCCGCGTGATGGGCAACTTCGGACTCGAGTGGGACACGCTGAGCGAGCGCAATCCGCAGATCGTCTACGTCGCCATGCCCGCCTTCGGCAAGTCCGGTCCCTGGCGTGACCGCATCTCGTATGGTCCCGGGATCGACGCGATGAGCGGACTCTCATGGCTGACCGGATACGCCGACGGTTCGCCACTCAAGCCGGGCAACTTCTACTGCGATCAGAATGCAGGCCTGCTGGCCGCGCTCTCGACCGTCGCGGCGCTCAAGACTCGTTGCCGGGTTGGCGGACAGACGGTCGAACTGGCCATGCTCGAGGGCGAGTTGCAACTCATCGGCGAGGCCATGGTTGGACAGCAGCTCTCAGGCCGCGAGCCGATGCGAATCGGCAACGAACACACGTCGGCCGCGCCACACGGCGTCTATCCGGCTGCGCCGCTGCTGGACAATCCGGATTCCTGGATTGCGATCGCCTGCCGAAACGATGCGGAGTGGACCTCGTTGCTCAGCGTCTGGCGCGATGATGGGGTTCGCTCAGATCGCCGCTTCTCTAGCGGATTGCGCCGCTGGAAGCACCGTGCCGAGTTGGACGACTTGCTGCGCGGCTGGACGGCCTGCCAGGATCCCCAGACGTTGTCGGAGCGCTTGCAGCGCGCCGGCGTGCCGGCCTCGCCGGTGATGGGTCCCCGGGCCCTGCTGCGCGACGAGCAGGTGCTGGCCCGCCAATCTGTAGGCGGGCTCCAGCATCCGCAGGTTGGCCTGTCGCCGGCGCCGCAGGCCGCATTCCGCCTGTCCCACACGCCGGCCCCGCCCAAGAACGCCGCGCCGCTGTTCGCGGCTGACACGATTCCCGTGCTGCGGGAAATCTTGGGATACTCCGAAGAACAGATCGCCGATCTGCTGGACTCTGGCGCAGCCAGCGATCGACTGCAGGAACGCCCGTGATCCCGTGAACGAGGTGACGATGCCTATCCGAAAACCCTGGATCCTACCGACGCCGGAGACGATTCGCGCAATCCCTGCCGTCGTTGGCGTCTACGAAATCGCCGACGCCGAGGGCAATCTGCTCTACATCGGGCAGGCCGGCGGGCGCGAACCGTTCGGTTTGCGCACGCGGATCGGGCTCCACTTCGGAGGCGACGATCCAAATCCGGTGCTACGCGAGCGAGCAGCCCAGTTTCGCTGGGAAGCGAACCAGCAGTACACGACCAAGCGACTGGAGATGCTGATGCAGTTCCAGCGAGACGAGGGCGCCGAGTGGCCGCCCGCGCACTCCGCCGGCGACTGGCGAGACACCCCGCAGCTTGGACGCCTGAGGCGCTCGCAGCAGATCGGCCGATCAAGCGGATAGAGGAGAGCTTCAATGGAAGTCCTGATGAGCGAAGAACAGCGGATGATCACGCAAGCCGTGAAACGCTTCGTGCGTGAGGAAGTGCAGCCGCTGGAACGCGACCTCGATCCCGATGCGGTCGAGCTGCCCCCCGGCGAGTTGGACCGTCTCAAGGGCATCGTCCAACAGATGGGCCTCTACCACATCGACGTGCCGGAAGACTACGGCGGCCCCGGCCTGCCGCTGACTACGCGCGGCCTGGTCGCCGAGGAGATGTCACAGCACCGCGCCGGGCTCTATCTGCCCTGCTACGGCGCGTTCGGATCCGCCGGTCTGGCCCAGCTCTACGTCGCCTCCGACGACCAGAAGGATCGCTATCTGTACCCCATGCTGCGCGGCGAGAAGCGGGCCTTCTTCGGCCTGACCGAACCGTCGGGCGGCTCCGACCCCGCCCGCGCCATCCAGACCCGAGCGGTCAAGGACGGCGACGACTGGATCCTCAACGGCTCGAAGCTGTTCAGTTCCGGCGCCGACCGCGCCGACTTCGGACTCGTCTTCGCCCGCACCGATCCGGAGAAGGGACGCCGCGGCATCTCGGCATTCCTCGTCGATACCGACTCGCCCGGTTTCGAGGTCAGGCGCGTCGTGCACACGCTGCGTTCGGCCAACTACGGCACCGAGCTCTCGTTCGACGACGTCCGCGTGCCGGCGGCGAACCTCGTCGGCGAGGAAGGTGGCGGATTCTCATTGGCCAACAACAACCTGACTCGGCAGCGGATTCCATACTCGGCGACCTGTGTCGGCGTTGCGGTCGCCGCGCAGGAGATGGCGATTTCCTACTCGCAGCAGCGCGAGACCTTTGGCGCGGCGCTGGCCTCGCGCCAGGCGATCCAGTGGATGATCGTCGACAACGAGATCGACATCCGAACTGGTCGGATGATGTACCTTGCCGCCGCCGAGAAGGCGGAACAGGGCGAGCCGTTTCGCTTCGAGGCGGCCATGGCCAAGCTGATCTCGACCGAAGGCGCGAGCCGCGTCGTCGATCGCGCCATCCAGATACACGGCGGCATCGGCGTGACCAAGGATCTCCCGCTCGAACGCTGGTACCGGGAGATGCGCATCCGTCGGATCGGAGAGGGCCCATCGGAAGTCCAACGGATCATCATGGCCCGAGACCTCCTCGGCCGCGGCAGCAGCGGCTGACGTTCCCATCTCCCCCCGCCGCTTCACATTACTCTCTCCCCCCGCGACGCGGGGGGAGATGCCGAAGGCAGAGGGGGGCGCACCGTAACATCGAACGGAGTCGCGCTACGCCGGCAATGGCGGTTGCAGAGCAACGAAGAGGAACATCACATGAGCGAAATCATCGAAGTAGAAGTCGACGGCGCAATCCGTACCGTCACCCTCAACCGACCCGAGAAGCGCAACGCGCTCAGCTCCGAGATGCTGTCCGGGTTGCACGCTGCATTCGACGGAGAGCCGTCGGCAGACGAGCGCGTCGCCGTCATCCGAGCCAACGGTCCCGTCTTCTGCGCCGGACTCGATCTGCGCGAACGCGAAGAAGGCCTGCCCGGCGGCGAGGTCTCGATCGAGCAGATGCTGGACGCGATTCAGCATTGGCCGCTGCCGGTCGTCGCCGTCGTCCAGGGCGACGCGATCGCGGGCGGCAACGAGCTGGCGCTGCACTGCGACTTCGTCGTCGCCGACGTCGAGGCCAGGTTCGGCATGTCGCTGGCCCAGATCGGCCTCGCCCCCTCGTGGTTCCTGGCCAAGAAGCTGCTCGAAGTCGCCGGACCGGTGGCGACCAAGGAGATCCTGTTGCTCGGCGACCGCATTCCCGCCTGGCGGATGCACGAATGGGGCGTGATCGCCCGCGTCGCCAACGCCGAAGAACTCGAAGAGGCGGCAGAAGCGGTGATCGACCGATTGAGCAGGAACGCCCCGCTCAGCCTCAGGGCGATGAAGGCGCTGATCGTCCGCGAGATGGACTTCCGCGATCACATCCCCCACGAGGACGTCGACGAACTCGTCGCCGCCGCCAGGAACTCCAACGACGCCAAAGAAGGCATCCGAGCCCTCTTCGAGCGCCGCCCTCCGGCGTTCAGAGGCGAGTAGACGGCTCCCGCTCCTATCGCAACATCGGCGCGTCCACCGGCCTCCGGAAGGCGAAGCCTCCGGATTCTCCGTCGAAGCCTCCCTCGACGACTTTGGCGGTCGGGATCACCGACTGGTTCACGGTTGGCAGGATCAGCCGCGACGTGCGCTCGCCGCCGATGGTGACGGTCAGCGTCGCCTCGTCGCCCTGCGTAGGCACGACCAGGTTGTCGGCGTCGGCGGCGGCGACGGTCAGGCGGATGCGGTCGCCGGCCCGCACGATGGCGGAGACGGGATACATTTCGACCTGGACGTCCATCGGCTCGCCCGGATTGACCGCCGCGAGATCGGCCTTGCTCCAGCTATGCCAGACCGGACCCTCGTGACCGCCGGGATCGTCGCCGACGAGTCGGTGCGCGAAGTTGAGGAAGCCCTCGGAGAGATAGGCTGCCGAGCCGTCCTCGGTGATCTGCTCCAGCGTCACCACGACCGCCCCGCGGTCTGAGCTGGTCGAGACTTCGAGCTGCACCGACGGCCAGCCGGTGATCTCAGTGTCCTCCGTCAGCGGATCGCTGGTGAAGCTGAGGCAGCCCTCGGCCCGCGCGTTGAGATCGACCGTGTTGATGTACAGGTCCTGGCTGTAGTAGCTGTGCCGACTCAACGTGCCCAGGCTCACGTCGTGGTTCACCTCGTAGGTCAGGTGCGCCTCAGAGGCGGGGCGCGAGAGCGAGAGCGCTCCGTTCGCGCTGAGCCAGTGCGACCGACTTCGTGCTTCGGGCAGCGGCAGGCGCGGGGCCGACTTCCACAGCGTCGCGCCCGACGGCTCGCTCGCGCCGTAGTGGACCTGCGGATCGTCCATCACGCCGTTGTCGACGTCCCTGAGCCAGTAGTCGAACCAGCGCAACAGCTCGGGGTCACCGCCCTGTCCGTGATTCCACGGGCCCACGATCAGCTTCTTCGGCACGTCGAGTCGGTTGAACGCGTCGATCAGGTAGCCGGGGAACGTCAGGTCCCACCAGCCGGTCACGAGGTAGGTGGGCACGCCGCTCTCGTTGATCAGGTCGGTCGAGTCGAACCAGCCGCTGGCGACCTCGCCGAGTCCGATGTCGGGTCGCGGTTTGCGACGCATGATGCCGTCGTACGAGGACATCCGCGTGACATCGCGGGGATCCATGTCAGAGAAGACCTCGACCCAGCGGTACCCGTCGGGCGAGTGCGAGTCCATCGCGTCCCGCTGCAAGGTCTCGCCGTCGGAGCCGTCCACGGGCGCGGACGGTTCGTGTTCGGAGAGGCCCTTGTGCAGCTGTTCCCAGACGCGCGCGAAGCTGCTGATCGCCAGGCCGCCGTCGACATAACACTGCGGCAGCCCCGGGTACTGCGGCGCGATGCACTTGAGCCCCTCGGGCTGGTGCGCCGCCGTGAAGAACTGGATCATCCCCTCGTACGAGATTCCGACCATGCCGACGCGGCCCGTCGACCAGTCCTGCGCACAGATCCAGTCGATCACCTCGGCGATGTCGTGGCCTGCCAGCCAGGAGTCGTTGTACAGCTCGCCGAACGAGGCGCCGGTGCCGCGCAAGTCGAGCGAGACGAAGCGATAGCCGTGGTGGATCAGGTCGCGCGCGATCGGTCGCTCCTCGTACTGGGTGACCAGCTCGCCCGGCTCCATCGCACGCAGCTCCTGCTGGTATCGCGCAGCCGACGTGCCTTCGCCGGTCAGGATGAACGAGCGGCGGTAGGGCGTGCAGTGCAGCACGGTCGGCGACGGAGCGTCGATCCGGCGGCCGTCGAGCGCAGGATGCAGCACGTCGATGGCGATCCGGCAGCCGTCCTGCATCTCCAGGTAGCGCGATTCGCGCTCGTATCCGTTCGCCACCTCATCCGTGTACCCCTCGTAGACGCCGAGCAGTGATCGCTTGTTGGTCATGCGTGTCCTCGCGGCGGAACGCCACTGCGCCCGCTCTGATTGATAGGCTCGAACTGAGGATACCGATGCCCGGACCGGTGAACGGAGGCAGCCCTCATGACGACGATGACCAGCGGATTGGATCAGGTCGACCTCGTCACGCCTGAGCGATACGCCGAACGCGGGTATCCCTGGGACGACTGGAAGCTGCTGCGCCGCGAGGCGCCGGTCTACTGGTACGACCAACCGGGCGTGACGCCGTTCTGGGCGATCACGAAGTACGACGACATCCAACAGATCTCCCGCGACCCGGAGACGTTCATCAGCAGCCAGCGGCTGGTGATCCGTTCCGCCGGCTCGGGCGACGGCGGCGCGAACGACCCGAGCTTGACCGTGCCCAACCTGATCAACATGGACCCGCCCGAGCACGGCAAGTACCGCAACGCCACCAGCCGCCGCTTCTCCCCGCGCGGCATGCGACTGCTCGAGGATCGGGTGGACGAGATCGCCGAGGACGTGATCGACGAGGCAGCCGCCCACCTGGTCAGTCAACTCACCGATCGGCGAGAGATGGACTTCGTCCGCGATGTCGCGGCCAAGATGCCGATGGCCGCTATCTGCGAGATCCTGGCCGTCGATCGCGATTCCTGGGAGGACATCTTCCTCTGGACGAACGAGTTCATCGGCTCGGAGGACCCCGAGTACCAGCAGGGCCGCAGCCGTCGCGAGACCTGGCAATCGGGGATGCGCGGCCTGCAGGGCTACTTCATGGCGCACATCGAGCGCAAACGCCGCGAGCCGGACGAGAGCGTGATGACCACGCTGGTCCAGGCCGAGATCGACGGCGAGCCGCTGCCCGAGCACGAGATCCTTTCTTACGCAATCCTGCTGATCTTGGCCGGCAACGAGACGACGCGAAACGCCACCTCGGGCGGCATGCAGGCGCTAATCGAGCATCCCGACCAGTTCGAGCTGCTCAGGAGTCAGCCGGAGCTGCTCGACAGCGCTGTCGAGGAGATGCTGCGCTGGACCTCGCCGGTCGTCCACTTCGCTCGCACGGTGACGCAGGACACCGAGATTCGGGGAGTGCCGATCCGGGAGGGCGAGACGCTCGCCATGTGGTATCCGTCGGCCAACCGAGACGAGGACATCTTCGACAACCCCGACGCGTTCGACATCCAGCGATCGCCCAACGATCACCTCGCCTTCGGAGGCTTCGGAGAACACTTTTGCCTCGGCGCCAACCTGGCAAGGTTGGAGATGCGCAGTATCTTCCGCCATCTAATCCAGAAGCTGGACCACTTCCAGATGAACGGAGACACCGAGCGCCTCTCCTCCGGCCTCATCGGAGGAATCAAGCGCCTCCCGGTGTCCTACGCCGTGCGGGAGTAGCTGCTGCAGCTCGTCGCCGCATGCCAGGCCATACTCTCCCCCCGCCCACAGGCGGGGGGAGATGCCGAAGGCAGAGGGGGGCACCGGGACTACGTCTACAACGTCGCGCCGCCGTCGACCGTGATCGTCTGGCCAGTCACGAAGACGTTGCGCTCAATCAGCGCCACGATGGCGTCGGCGCAGGACTCGGGGGTGGCGACGCCACGGAGCGGGGCGGTTTCGCCGAGTCGCTTGCGGCCCGCCTCGTAGGTGTCCTCGCCGAGGCCGCCTCGCAGCCAGCGGCCCTCGATAAAGCCGGGCGCGATCGTGTTGATCCGGATTTCGGGACCAAGCACGCGGGCGAGCGACTTGGTGATCACGTTGACTCCGGCCTTGCTGGCCGCGTAGGGGATGCAGGAGCCGCCGCCGCCCGCGCCGGCGACGCTTGAGACATTGACGACCGCGCCCCCGCCCGCCGCCTTCATGTGCGGCGCGGCTGCTCGGGTGCAGTTGAACACTCCGCGCAGGTTCGCGCCGATGATGTCGTCCCAGACCTCGTCGGTCACCGACTCGAGGTCGTCGTGCGCGATGAAGTGCGTCATGCCGGCGTTGTTGACGAGAATCTCCAGGTGGCCGAACTCTTCGACTGCGGCCTGAATCAATCTGCGGCAATCGGTGTCGGAACGCGTGTCGGCCTGGACGGCGATGGCGGAGCCGCCGTCCGCCTGGATCTCATCGATGACTCGCTGACCGGCTTCGGCGCCGCGGAAGTAGTTGACGACGACCGACGCGCCCAGCGACGCCAGCAGTTTCGCGGTCGCCTCCCCAACCCCCGACGACGATCCCGTGACCACCGCAACCTTGCCTTCGATGTCCATAGGTCGAGTCTCCCCTTAATCAACTCTCCCCCCGCGAAGCGGGGGGAGATGCCGAAGGCAGAGGGGGGCATCCGTGTGGAGTGCCCCCCTCTGTCCCTACGGGACATCTCCCCCCGCAGAGCGGGGGGAGAGAACCAGGTTGTGTCCTAACCTCCGCCACCCGCGGCGGCCGCCGCCGCGAGACCGGCGGGCATGACCTCGGGAATGTCGATGTTGTAGAGCTTCGCTGAGTTCTCCCAGAGAATCTTGCGCTGCACATCTTCGGGCTGACCGGAGAGTCCCGCCTCGATCGTCTCCTGCACGTTGCCGTAGAGGCAGGTCGGGTGCGGGAAGTCGGTCTCGAACAGGATGTTGTCCGCGCCGATGTCTTCGATCAGCTTCTGCGGCGCGATCTTCTCGAACCAGTAGCAGGCGTAGACCTGGCGGCGGAAGTAGTCCGAGGGCATCATCTCGAACTCGGGCCGCGCCTTGCGGATGTCGGCCGCGAGGAAGTGGTAGTCGCAGCTTTCGAGGCAGAACGGCACCCAGCCGATGCCCGACTCGACCGAGATGAATTTGAGCTCGGGGAAGCGCGGCAGCACGCCGCAGAGCAGCAGGTCGGTCATCTGCAGACCGTTGGCCATGAACAGCACCGTCGATGTGCGCGCGTAGGTCACCTCGGGACCGTCGACCGCGAGGCGGTCGGGCGTGAAGCCGTCGGTGAAATCGCCCGAGCCGATGTGGAACGAGATCGGCAGGCCGGTGTCGGTGGCGATATTCCAGAGCGGATCCCAGTGCCGGTCGCCGAGGAACGGCTGGCCGTGCGACTGCGGGTCGCCGGTGAAGAGAATCCCGCGCATGCCCTTGGGCGCGACGCGCTCAATCTCCTTGACCGACGCCTCGATGTCCCAGAACGGGATCGATATGTTGGCCACGAAGCGCTCCGGCGCGACCGATATCCAGTCGATCTGAAAGTCGTTCCAGGCGCGCACGCATTCGAGCATCAGCTCGGGGTCGCCCAGCGAGAGGAAGCGCTGCGAGGCGAAGCCGGCCACGTTGGGATAGAGCACCTGTGCGTAGACGCCGGTTTCGTCCATCAGCTTGAGCCGCTCGTGCACGTCGAACGAGGCGGGGTGTGCCTCCTCGTAGGTCGGCGGTGAGCTGGGGAACTTGCCCTTCCAGCCGGCGAACACGCCCGATGGCGCGTTGGCGACCTTGTCGTCGCCGACAAACCAGGCGTTGGTGCCCTTGTCGTCCTGCTTGACGTGCAACACCCGGTCGCCCCACTTGGAGGCGACGCGGGACGTCCAGAGATCGGCAGGTTCGGTGATGTGGGTGTCGGCGTCGATGAATGTCTGGAACGCCATGTGGACTCCTTCGATTGGGAGGGTTCGGATTGCGGACATTGTAACGGCGGCGACAGTGCAGCGTCGGCGTCGACTCCACGGACGAGCCATCACTCCCGCACCAATCCGTCATTCCCGCGCAGGCGGGAATCCATCCAGTACGACAGTCGAAAGGAGCAAAGACACGTCGTTCACGCCGACAACCCCTGTCAAGAGAAAGCAGACGTCGGTGTTGGAACTACGCTCATCCTGCATGGATTCCCGCCTGCGCGGGAATGACGAGGAAGGGACGCGGGAATGACGAGGAGTTCGGCTACGGAATCACCGGATCGCCCGAGATCGCTTTGATGATGTCGAAGTAACTGATCACCACAATGAACACCAGCAGCGCGGCGAAGCCCGCCATGTGGACCAGGCCCTCGCGCTCGGGACTGATCTTCTTGCCCCGGCGCGCGATCTCGATCAGCACGAACATGATTCGACCGCCGTCGAGCATTGGCAAGGGCAGGATGTTGATGATCGCCAGGTTAAGCGAGATCAGCGCGGCCAGCTCGATCAGCCGCGTCCAGCCGGCGCGGTCGACGACTTCGCCGGTCACGCGGGCGATCCCCACCGGTCCGGAGAGCTCGATCGGCTCGCCGCCGGCAATCCAGGAGCGGATCCGGTTGCGGACGAGGATGAACGTGTCGCGAGTCTGGGTCCAGCCGGCGGAGATCGACTCGCCCAGCGATGGACTGCGGCGTTCGACCAACCGCGACGCGTTGGCGACGGAGATCCCTGTTGCGCCCTGCCGCACCTCCACCCGAGTCCCCGGCGGTGGGTAAACCGGATCGATGCCCAGCGCGGCGTACACCGATGCCATGCGCACCGACTCCTCGATAGCGATGCTCAGCATCGTGTCGTCATCCTCGGTCACGTAGGTCACGCCGCCGGGAAACTCCAGCTCCAGGCCTTCGTTCAGTTCCTCGGTCTCGATTCCCCAACCGCCGATCACGGCCGCCGCCGAGACGCCAAGCCGCTCGGCGATGTCGTGCACTGAGTCGCCTTCCCGGACCACATGCACAAGCGGCTGCGGCGCAAGCCGGGCGTGTACGACGGCCTCGAAGCGCTCCGACGGCTCCGCAGCGCCTCCGCTGGCGAGCGCGTCGGTCCGAGGACGCTCGATCGTGAACAGCAGGTCTTCGCCCAGGTTGAGTTGAATCGCGCGCTGCAAGTCCAGCGAGTTGCGAATCTCATGACCGTCGACCGCGACGATCCGGTCGCCGGCTCTCAGTCCCGCCTGGTGCGCAGGGGCGTGTTCGACGGTACTTGTGATCACCGCCGGTCCGGCCGAAACATTGTCCGGAATCAGCGCCCCCAGCGCGAACAGGAACAACGGCAGGATGGCATTGACCGCCGCGCCCGCCCCGAGTATGCCGATCCGGGTGAGCCGCGACTTGGCGCCCAGTGATCGCGGATCGATGCCCACCGTCAGCCCGCTGATCTCGGCTTCGCCCTTGTCATTCATGAACTGCGAACGGCTCTCGGGCGTCGTGCGGTAGCTGCGCGGCCGCGGACGATCGTCGTCCGGTTGTTCCTCAAACGTCAGGGTCAGCGACCAACTGGTCTTGCGGCCGTCCGCTTCGGTGTGGTCGAAGGAGATCACCCGCTTCTCTTCGCCCATCGTGGCCAACATGCGCTCGATGAACTGGTCAGGCGTGACGACGCGCTTGCCGTTGACCTGGAGGATGCGGTCGCCCGGCACGAAGTGCTTTGTCATCCGTGAGTCGGGATCGACGGCGGTGATCAGCAGGCCCGAGGCCTCTTCTCCGGTCAGCCGGACGAACCCGCCGATCGGCAGCCAGTTGAAGGAGTAGAGCGTCTCGCCGAACTGCCAGCCCTTGCCGATTCGCGGCGGCAGGCCGACGCCGAACTCTTCGACCCGAACGCCGGCCAGCTTGGCGGCGGCGAAGTGTCCGAGTTCATGCAGGATGACCAGGCCCAGCAGGATGCCGATAAACGGCAAAATCGTCTCGACAAAGACCATGCGGCCAGCGTACTAGCGGTCAGACGCAGTGGCGTCGGATCATACGGCCGCCGCGATGCGGCCGGTGGTGAAGCCGCGAGCCCAGGCGTCGGCAGCGTCGATCGCTTCGATGTCCGGATCCGCAGTGTTGCGGTGGGCGTCCATGGCCTGATTCACGTAGTCGGCGATTTCTGTGAACCGTATTCGCCGCTCGAGGAACGCTTCAACTGCGACTTCATCCGCCGCCGCCATGACTGCGGGATAGGTGCCACCGGCGCGGCCGGCCTGTTGGGCGAGCTTGAGGCAGGGGTACCGATCAAGATTGGGCCGCGAGAAATTGAGCGTGCCGACGGAGGCCAGGTCGAGTGGCTCGACCGTCGGCTCGAGTCGCTGCGGATACGACAGCGCGAGCTGGATCGGCAGCTTCATGTCGGGATAACCGAGCTGCGCCTTGACCGATCCATCGCCGAACTCGACCAATGAATGGACGATCGACTCGGCGTGCTGCACGATCTCAACCCGCTCGTATGGCACGTCGAAGAGCCACTTGGCCTCGATCGTCTCCATGCCCTTGTTCATCAGCGTGGCGCTGTCGATGGTGATCTTGTCGCCCATGTTCCAGGTGGGGTGATCGAGCGCCTGTTCAGGCGTCACGTCGGCCAGCTCGTCGGCCGGGAGATGCCTCAACGCGCCTCCTGATGCCGTGAGCAGGATGCGGCGAATCTCGTGATCCTCCTCGCCCCAGAGGCACTGCCAGATCGCCGAGTGCTCGGAGTCGACGGGCCGGAGTTGTCCGCCGCCGCGATCGACGGCGTCGCGCACGAGTTGGCCGGCCATGACCACGACCTCCTTGTTGGCCAGCGCAACCGCGCCGCCGCGTTCCAGTGAGGTCAGCGTCGGTTCCAGGCCGGCGCGGCCCGCAGTGCCCACGACGAGCACGTCGCCTTCCGGGTCCGCGGCCATCGCATCCATCGCGGACACCGACGACCTGCTGTCGCGTGCGATCTGCGCGAGCCGCGCGTCGTCGTTGGAGGCGGCCCAGACGTATCGCGGCGCAAACTCGCGCGCCTGCGACTCAAGCGCGTCGAGGTTTCGGCCGGCGGCCAGGCCGAGGATGTTGAACCGCTCTGGCATCGCCCGCACGACGTCGAGCGTCTGCCGACCGATGCTGCCCGTGGATCCGAGCAGCACGAGATTGATTGGCGGCGAGTCGGCGTGGTTCAGGTCGTCCATTGCAAGAAGAAATATACGACGGGCAGGCCGAAGAGCAGGGAATCGAGCCGGTCGAGCACGCCGCCGTGTCCGGGAATCAGGTTGGAGGAGTCCTTGACGTCCATTGCGCGCTTGAAGAGAGACTCTGCCAGATCGCCGAGCTGAGAGGCGATCGGTAGCACAATCGCGAGCAACACCAGCGGCCAGAGCTGCACGTCGAGGTTGAGGATCTGGTCGAGCGCCAGCGTCGCGCCGAATCCTCCCAGCCAGCCGAACACCGCCCCCTCAACCGTCTTGTTGGGTGAGACCGAGGGTGCGAGTTGGCGGCGCCCCAGCAATCTGCCGCCCGCGTAGGCGGCGGCGTCTGCGGCCATTACTGCCAGCACAGCCAGCAGCATCCAGTCGGCGCCCTGGTCGGCAGCCCGGACGAACACAAAGGTCGAGCCCGGAATCGCGAGGTACAGGACGGAGCCGAGCATCGCCAGGCCGCCCACGAGCAGCGGCTTGAGCTGTTCGGGATCAGGCTCCGGGATCGATCGAACGGCGACCACAGTCGCGACTCCGGCGATGCCGATGCCCGAGGCGAGGATCGGCCAGAGCAGCGAGACATTTGCGTCGGACGTGGCTACGCCCATGATCGCGCCGATGGCGGCGACGGCGACGAAGAAGATCGGGCTGCGCCGGTCAAGGCAGGCAATCCTGGCAATCTCCAAGAGCCCGATCGCCAGGCTCAAGGCCAGCAGCGCCGAAAAGAGCGGGCCTCCGATGAGGATTGCGCCGATGATGATCGGCATGCCAACCGCCGCGCTGAGCAGCCTGGTTGCCAGTCCACCGGCGAAGAGGTGTTTACGCACGGTCATCGTCCCTGTTGTCGTCCTGCTCGGGGTCCACGCGGCGGCGTCTGATGAAGAAGCTGTACAGAGCGCCAACGATC
The DNA here is from genome assembly GCA_009838915.1 of Chloroflexota bacterium. Lineage (GTDB taxonomy): Bacteria > Chloroflexota > Dehalococcoidia > Bin125 > Bin125 > Bin125. Next base: position 74,925 of record VXQT01000011.1, on the reverse strand, counting down.
GGTATGCAGCCGCCGGGACCTGGCGAGACGATGCGCTTGTGGGGACCTGGATTACTTGCCATTGGCGGGGCGCCCGCCGAAATTTCGGGTTCGCTGGGCGAAGGCGGCCAGCGCTTCATCGACGTCGCGCTCGCAGAAGTCCGGCCAGTACGTGTCGGAGAACAGGTACTCGGCGTAGGCCGCCTGCCAGAGCAGGAAGTTCGAGACCCGCTGGTCGCCGCCGGTGCGAATGATCAGGTCGGGATCGGGCAGTTCGCTCGTGTACAGGTAGTCGGAGAGCATCCGCTCGGAGATGTCGTCGGGACTGACGCCGTCGGCGACGATCCGGCGTACCGCGTCGACCAACTCGGCGCGCGACCCGTAGTTGAAGGCCACACAGACCGTCATGCGGTCGTTGTTGCGGGTGAGCTCGATGGCGGCATCAATCTTGCTGCGCAGCCGATCGTCGAGCGCATCGAGCCTGCCGATGTAGCGCAGCTTGACGCCTGCTTCGTGCAGCGGCTTGACCTCTCGGTCGATGGTTGAGGAGAGGATGCGCATCAGGCCGCGCACTTCGCGGCGTGGCCGTTTCCAGTTCTCGGTGGAGAAGGCGAACAGCGTGAGGCAGCGAACACCGCGCTCGCCGAACGCCTCGATCGCGGCGCGGATGTTCTCGGTGCCCGCGCGATGACCGTCGGTGGGCCGCAGTCCACGCTGAGCCGCCCAGCGCCCGTTGCCGTCCATGATCACGGCCACATGACGGGGAATCGGCGTCGAGTCGGAGGCATGCACGCCGTTCGGGGACGTGCTCGACAAGTCATGCGCAGTCGCAGGCGGGGCGGGCGCGGCGACGCCGGAGGCGAGTGGGGTGGACACAACTAGACCTCGAGGAGCTCGCGCTCCTTCTGACTGCCCGCAGCATCAACTTTAGCGATGAATCGGCTGGTCAGCGTGTCGAGTTCCGTTTCGGCGCGATGCTCTTCGTCCTGCGACAGGTCGCCGTCGCGCTGCATCCCGCGCAGGTCGTCGTGGATGTGCCGTCGCACGTTGCGAATCGCCACGCGAGCGGTCTCCGTCTTCTGGTGCACCACCTTGACCAGATCGCGCCGGCGTTCCTCTGTGAGCTCCGGCAGCGCAAGTCGGATCAGGATGCCGTCCGACTGCGGGTTGATGCCAATATCGGAAGTCTGGATCGCCTTGGTGATCGGGTCGAACGCATTCTTGTCCCAGGGCTGGATCGCGATCAGGCGCGCTTCCGGCGTCGAGATCGTCGCCAACTGATTGAGCGCCATCGTGGTGCCGTAGTAGTCGACGCGAAGCTGATCGACGAGCGAGGTATGGGCGCGTCCCGTACGGACCGCCATCAGGTCTCGCTCCAGCGCGCTGACCGCGCCCTCCATCCGCGAGTTGGCGTCGTCGAATGCAAGGTCGAGCAGCTCGTTCTCCGACATGTCGCGCTCCCGTCGCTCGCGCACGGTCGGCGAGGCGTCAGCCGGCCAGCCGTGTCTCACCGTGATCGACCAGTGTGCCCGCGCGCTCCAGGTCGGGACCGTCGATCACCGTCCTCACGATAGCGTCAGCCGACTCGATGTTGAACACGACGATTGGTAGCGAGTGCTCCTCGCACAATGCCAGCGCCGAGGCGTCCATCAGCACGCCGAGATTCTGCTGGAGCGCGTCGCGATAGTTGAGTTGCGAGTAGCGTGCAGCCGATGAATCGAGTGCCGGGTCGGCGGTGTAGACGCCGTCGGTGCCGTGCTTGCCCATCAGCAGTTGGTCGGCGTCCAGCTCAATGCCACGCAGCGCGGCGGCGGTGTCGGTGGTGACGTAGGGGTTGCCGGTGCCGCCTACGCAAAGCACGATCCGACCCTTCTCCAGGTGGCGCAGGGCGCGGCGCCGAATGAAGATCTCGGAGACCTGTCGCACCTGTAAGGCCGACATCGTCCGCACCTCGCCGCCGGCGGCCTCGATCGCGTCTTGCAACGCGAGCCCGTTGATCACCGTGGCGAGCATTCCTGCGTAGTGCGCGGTCGCCTCAGCCATGCCCAACTCGGCCGCGAGCCGCCCGCGGAACAGATTCCCGCCTCCTACCACCACGCCCATCTCGACTCCGCGGTCGCGGCATTCGACGATCTGTCGCGCAATGTCGTTGAGCGCGTTTGGATCAATGCCGGAGTCTCGCTGTCCCTGTAGCGATTCGCCGGAAACCTTGAGGACGACTCGAGGAGACGCCAAGCTACTCGCCCATTTCGTATCGAGTGAAGCGGGCGACCTCTACCTTTTCGCCGATCGAGGCGATCACGTCATTGATTCGGTCCGCAATCGTCTGCGACCCATCGCGGATGAACTCCTGGTCGAGCAATGCAAGCGCTTCCTGCTCGGCGTCCGCGGGCATCTGCTCAGCACTGACGGCGGCAGGATTCATCGACGCGATCTGCATCGCGATGTCGTGCGCGAGTTCCTTGAACTGGTCGGTCTTGGCCACGAAGTCCGTCTCGCAGCGCAGGTCGACCAGCACGCCGATGCGTCCGCCGTGGATGTAGCTGTGGATCAGGCCCTGCCCGGCGGCGCGGTCGGCACGCTTGGCGGCGGTGGCGATCCCTTTCTCGCGAAGCGCGAGTCGGGCCTGCTCCATGTCGCCGTTCGCGTCGGTCAGCGCCTGGCGGCAGTCCATCACCCCGGCGCCGGTCTCGGCGCGCAGCTCCTTGATCTGGTCAATCGTTACGGGCACGTTGGTTGCTCCTCTAAACGGTGGTTGGGCTGATCGTGATGTCTCGCGCGGCGCGAACCGGTCAGTCCACGGCGACGGCCTGGGCCGGCTCCGTCTCCTCGAACCCGTCGTCACCCTCGACGGCGCTCTGGCGCATCATGCCGCCTGACTGAGCCGCGTCGGCGATCTGCGCGGTGAGCAGGCGCACCGCACGGATCGCGTCGTCGTTCGAGGGAATCGGGTAGTCGATCAGGTTCGGATCCGAGTTGGTGTCGCAAACGGCGATGATCGGGATCTTCAACCGCCGAGCCTCGGCGACGGCGATGTGTTCGCGCGGCACATCAACTACGAACAGCGCCCCGGGCGTCTGATTCATGTCTCGCAAACCGCGCAGATAGCGATGAAGCCGAGTGAGTTTGTCGCGCAGCTTCAGCGCTTCCTTCTTCGGCAGCAGATCGAGTTGACCCGCTTCTTCGCGCCGCTCGAGCTCGATCATGTAATCGACCCGCTTGCGAATCGTAGGGAAGTTGGTCAGCGTGCCGCCGAGCCAGCGGGTGACGACGTAGGGCATGTTGGCGCGGTCGGCCTCATTGCGGATCACGTCCTGGGCCTGCCGCTTGGTGCCGACGAACAGGACCTGCTGCCCGGAGGCCGAGAGCTCGCGCACGAACTCGGTGGCCTCTTCGAGTCGGGTGACGGTCTGGGCGAGGTCGAGGATGTGGACCCCGTTGCGCGCGCCGTAGATGTAGGGCGCCATTTTCGGATTCCAGCGCCCGGTCTGGTGACCGAAGTGGACTCCGGCTTCCAGCAGGTCGCGCATTGAGATCGATGTCGTCATCCGGCTCCTCAGATGCTTCTCGGGTCAAGTCACGTGCATCCCGTCCCCTGGACGGGCGACTAGATCGAGTATACGCATGTGTCTCGGGTAGGCGCATCGAGCGCGGCTTCGTGATAGCTTACGCAATGTTGTCCCATGTTCTTTGCGGAGGAAGTTCGTGCCCCGCTACGTGTACGAGTGTTTCGAGTGCGGTCACACGGTCGAGAAGCTTGAAGGCTGGAGCGCCCCGGCGCAGCAGCCCTGCACCGAGTGTGATCACACGCTGCAGCGCATCCCCAGCGCCCCGGCGATCGTCTTCAAGGGATCCGGCTGGTATTCGACCGACAGCAAGAAGAGCAGTTGGAAGTCGCGCCGCGACGAAGACCGCGACGGCAGTCCCGACGGCGGCGACGAGGCAGGCTCGGAGAGTGAGTCCGCGTCAGAGAATGGAACCGGTTCCTCCGAGCGCGAGCCGTCGGCCGCGGCGACCGACTGAGTTCCCCCACTATCGCGTCCAGAGCTGACCCGTCATGCGAGTCGTCCTGCAGCGCGTCAGCCGCGCCTCGGTCACTGTTGACGGACTCGAGATTGGCGCAATCGACGCCGGGCTGCTGATTCTCGTCGGCGTCGCTGACAGCGACGGGGAAGCGCAGGCCGAGGCGCTCGCGGCCAAGATCGCCGGGCTGCGCATTTTCGCCGACGCCGAGGGCCGATTCAACCACAGCGTGCGTGATGTCGGCGGGTCCGCGCTGGTCGTCAGTCAGTTCACGCTGCACGCCGCCGTGCGCAAGGGACGCCGTCCCAGCTTCACTACAGCCGCCCGCCCGGAGATCGCCGAGCCGCTGGTCGAACACTTCGCCGAGTCGCTGCGCTCCCACGCCGTCCCGGTCGAAACGGGAGCGTTCGGGGCGACGATGTCCGTGGAGCTCGTCAACGATGGCCCCTTCACCATCGTGATCGACTCAGCCGACCTGGAGCGCCCGCGCCGCGGGTGAGGAGATCGAGGTCAGTCCACGTTGATGTCGAGCGCGATGTCCAGCGACGGAGCCGAGTGGGTCAGCGCCCCCAGGGAGATGAAATCCACGCCCGCTCGGGCGATCTCGGGAATCTGCTCGATCGTGATCCCGCCGCTGGCCTCGGTGCGAGCGTGATACACCCGCGCGACCTCGACGGCTGCCGGCAGGTCATCTGTTTCGAAGTTGTCCAGCAGCAACGCGGTTGCCCCGGCGTCGAGCGCCTCACGCGCCTCGTCCAGGTCGGTGACCTCGACCTCGACACCGCTCGCAGGTCCAACATGGGCAATGGCCGAGCGGACGGCGTCTCCGAGCGACCCGCCAGCCAACCTGACTGCGGCGATGTGGTTGTCTTTGATCAGCACGCCTGCGGCGAGTGAGTCGCGATGATTCAGACCGCCGCCGCAACGCACGGCATAGCGCTCTGCCACGCGCAGACCCGGCGTCGTCTTGCGCGTGTCGAGAATCTTCGTGCGCGGGCCGGCGGCCGCGACCGCCCGAGCGGTCAGAGTCGCTGTTCCGCTCAAACGTTGTAGCCAGTTCAGCGCCGTACGCTCCGCCCGCAGCAGCGGATCAAGTTGGCCGCCCACATCGGCTATCGGTTGTCCGGCCGAGACCTGATCCCCGTCACTGACTTCGGGCAGAAACCGCACGTCCGGATCCAGCGCAGCAAACGCAGCGAGAGCGAAGTCGAGCCCGCAGATCACGCCCTCGGCCCGCGCCGTGAGCTGCGCGCCGCCCTGTCGCCAGTCGATCCACTTGCTCAGCGAGCCGGTGGTCAGGTCGAGATCGGCCCGATCCTCGGCCAGCGAGGCATCGACGAGACGCTGGACCACGTTGAGATTGAGTGCCGTCATTCTCGTGCCAGTTGCCAGAGGCTGTGCCGCTGCCAGGCCGCATCCTCCTCGGGAAAGTCCAGCCTCAAGTGCGAACCGCGAGACTCCCTGCGCTGCAGCGCGGCCTCGGCGATCAGCCGCGCGCTCAGCGTGGCCAGGGGAAGCGAGGGCTCGTACGAGCCCATCGGCGGGGAGGACCACGCATCGAACCGATCGAGCGCTTCGCGCAACGCACTCTCGTTGCGCGAGATGCCGACCAGTTCGTTCATCGTCACCTGCAGACTCTCAAGCGAAGGCGCGCAGCCTTCAAATCGCCAGTGAACTGTTCGCATCTCGCCGCCAGGAGGCGAAGCCACTCTCGGCTCGCCGCGAATGGCGTTGATTGCCCGAGAGGAGAAGACCGCCGCCTCAAGCAGCGAGTTGGACGCCACGCGGTTGGCGCCGTGCGCGCCCGTCGAGGCGCATTCACCGGCGGCGTAGAGGCCCGGCACGGTCGTCCGGCCGTCCACGTCCGTGTAGACGCCGCCCATGTGATAGTGCGCCGCCGGCGCGACCGGGATTGGCCCTGCCGTGATGTCGTGTCCGCGATCCAGTGCGCCTCGATAGACGCCGGGGAACCGCCGGCGCAGGTAGTCGGCCTCCAGGTGCGAGATGTCGAGCATCACGTGATCCGCGCCGTCGCGCCGCATGGTCTCGGTGATCGCGCGGGCAACCACAGAGCGGGGCGCCAACTCGGCGTCCGGATGGAATCCCCTCAGAAATCGCTCGCCGACGGCATCGACCAGGACTGCGCCTTCGCCGCGCAACGCTTCGGAGATCAGGAATGCACTGTTCGCGCCGACCAGCGCGGTTGGATGGAACTGCACAAACTCGGGGTCGCGCACCGCGGCGCCCGCCTGAAACGCGAGCGCCATCCCGTCACCGGTCGCGTTTGCGGGATTGGTCGTCGTGCGATACAGCGCGCCCGCGCCGCCGGTTGCCAGCAACACGGCGTCCGCGAGCAAGGTCTCGCGCCCATTCGCGATCGCCCCGACGCAGCGTCCTGCCTCAACGATCAGGTCGCTGACCGTCACGTCGGTACGGACATCGATATCACGCCCGGCCAGGCGCCCCACCAGGGCCGACTGGATGTGCACGCCGGTCCGGTCGCCGCCGGCGTGCAGCACCCGAGGCGTGGAGTGCGCGCCCTCGGTCGCGAGCGCCGGCGCCCCGTCTGCGTCGCGGTCGAACTCGACTCCAAGCTGGATCAGCCGACTGATCGCTGCCGGACCGTCCGTAGTCAGCGTCTCCACCGCGTCAGGATCGCAGAGACCGGCGCCGGCGCGGATCGTGTCCTCAGCGTGGAGGCGAGGATCGTCCATCGCCGCGACCGCTGCGGCGATCCCACCCTGCGCCCGTTGCGTGTTGGTCTGGTCGAGTGGTCCCTTGCTCAGCAGCGTGACCTCGGAAAACTCGGACGCCAGCAGCGCGGCATTGATGCCGGCCAATCCGCTGCCGATGACGAGAATGCGCATCTGGTTCGACCGCGCGCGTCTAGGTAATGGCCAACATGCGGTCGAGCGCAACGCGGGCCCACTTGCGCGTGTCGTCGTCGACCGTGATGGGATTGACAACGCGGCCCTCAACCAGCGACTCGGTCACCCAGGCCAGATAGGCGGGATGAATCCGGTACATCGTCGCGCAGGGGCAGACGACCGGGTCGAGGCAGAAGGCAGTCTTGCCTTCCGACGCGACCTCCTCGTTGAGTCGGTGGACCAGGTTGATCTCGGTGCCCACCGCATAGACGCCGGGCGGACCGTTGCGCACGTAGTTGATGATGAACTCGGTCGAGCCGTCGGCATCGGCGGCGTCGACAACCTGCTGCGTGCACTCCGGATGGACCACGACCCGCACGCCGGGGTGCTCCTCGCGCGCCCGCTCGATCTGATCGACGCGGAAGCGGATGTGGACCGAGCAGTGTCCTTGCCAGAGCAGGATCTTGCTGTCCCGGATGCGATCTTCGCTCAGCCCGCCGTTGACCTTGCGCGGACTCCAGACGGCGGTCTGGGTCCGCGGATCGATACCCAGCCGCTTGCCCGTGTTGCGTCCCAGGTGCTGGTCGGGGAAGAACAGGACCTGGTCGCCCTGCTCGAAGGCCCACTCCAGCACCGCCGTCGCGTTCGACGAGGTGCACACGGCGCCGCCGTTCTTGCCGACAAACGCCTTCAACGAAGCAGCCGAGTTCATGTAGGTGATCGGAATCACCCGATCCGTGTCGACTACCTCGCCCAGGTCGTCCCAGGCGTCGTAGACGTCCTCAGGTTGCGCCATGTCGGCCATCGAGCATCCGGCTGCCAGGTTGGGCAGGATCACGGTTTGTTCGGGCTTGGTCAAGATGTCGGCGCTCTCGGCCATGAAGTGGACGCCGCAAAAGACGATGAACTCGGCCTCGCTGTTCTCCGCCGCCTGCTGCGCCAACTTGAACGAGTCGCCGCGGAAGTCGGCGAACTCGATGATGTCGTCACGTTGGTAGTGGTGACCGAGGATCAGCAGGCGCTCGCCGAGCTCGGCCCGCGCGGCGCGGATGCGCTCGCGCAGTTCATCGCCCGAGAGCCGCAGATAGTGGTCGGGAATCTCGGGCTGCCAGTTGGGCAGGTGTGGTTCCGACACCAGCGGCACAGTCGCGATGTCGGTCTCGCAAGCCTCGTCGGGCAGATCCGGCGGCAGAGTCTCGGGAACATAGCTGGTTTCGACAACTGTGGCTTCGGTCATGTTGGTCAAGCCCGTCACTTAGTGTCACCCTGACACTATCCATCGCGAGTATTGTTGCAAATCAAGTAGGTCTTGTCAAGGGCTGAGGTACGGACGCTGGTCCGTCGAAATCGCTACGACCGACTTATGGTTCAGCAGGTCCAATCGCTCGATCAGACAGACACCGCCATCAGGCAGATGGTCGAGTTGCCGCGCGTTCAGCGCAGCCTCCTTAGAAGCGCCCCACAAATCGGTACAGCCGGGCGGGGCGATGTCGGCCATCGCTGCGCATCTCCGACGTCGCGGCGATGAAGTCGGTGGCCAGCAGGCGGCGGCGGAAGTTGCGCTTGTCCAGCGGCCGCCCCAGGATCGCCTCGTAGACTTGCTGCAATTCGCGCATCGTGAAGGTCGGCGGCAACAGTGAGTACGCCGCGTCGGTGTACTGAAGCTTGTTGATCAGCCGCTCCCGGGCGACTTCGAGCACCCGCTCGTTGTCGAAGGCGAGCCGAGGGACGGCGTCGAGGCTCCACCAGCCCGGACGCCAAGCCGTGCGCTGCGCCAGTCGCACGCGGGCCGGATCGACCAGCGCGAACCAGGCCACGCCGACGCTGCCGTCCGCCGGCGAGGCATCGAGATCGGCGAATGTGTAGAGCTGCTCCAGGAACACATCGGTGACCCCGGTCTCCTCGGCCAGCTTGCGCACCGCGGCCTGTTCCAGGGACTCCCCATGCTGTAACGCGCCGCCCGGGATTGCCCACTCGCCCTCGGCCGGCGGCGCCGAGCGTTCGATCAGCAACACCTGCAGCGCGCTGTCCACGACGGTGAAGATCACCACCAGCACGGCGACATCGGGGCGGCGCGCCGCCTCCTGCCCGGCTTCCGCGGCATCCACGCTCGATGTCGTCACGACTTCGACCGATCCATCAAGCCGGCTGTCCTTGCAAGCTCCCCAGGGACGGCTGTCCCTGCAAGCTCCATGCTCCGACGCGGGTCACGGTGACCGTCAACAAATCACCCGCGGCATAGGCGTCGACGGGAGCGTCAAAGTGGACCAGCTTCATCGTCCTCGTCCGACCGGTGAGCCGCGCCATCCCGTCCTCCTCGGACGGCTTGGATGACTCCAGCAGCACCTCGACATCGCGGAGCAGATAGCGATTGTTGATCTGGAACGAGATCTCCCGCTGCAACTCCTCGACCCGGTGCAGCCGTTCCATTTTCAGATCATGCGGCACGTCGTCGGGCTGGTTGCGCTGCGCGTACGTGCCGGTTCGCGGGCTGTAGGCCGCAACGTGGACCTTGTCGAAGCGCAAGTCTTCCAGCAGGTCGTAGGTCTCCTGGAAGTCGGAGTCCGACTCTCCCGGAAAGCCCACGATCACATCGGTCGAAATGCTCACTTCAGGCCAGAGCGAACGCACCTTCTCCACCCGATCGCGGAACTGCGCCACGCTGTAGCCGCGGCGCATGTTGCTCAGCACGTCGTCCGAGCCTGCCTGCACCGGCAGCGAGAACGCCTCGCAAACCTTGGGCAGCTCGGCCATGCCTTCGAGGATGCGGTCGGTCATGTCGGGTGGGTAGCTGGTCAGTTGCCTGATTCGATGCAGCTTCGGCAGATCGTGGATCGCACGCATCAAGTCGGAGAGATCCGCGTGCGCTGTTTCGCTGTCGATAGGTGGCTGATCTTTGCCATAGGCCTCGACCGTCTGTCCCAACAGCGTGACTTCGCGCACCCCGCGCTGCGTGTGCGCTTCAATCTCTCGCGCGATCTCATCGATCGGCCGTGAACGTTCACGCCCCCGGCGCAGCGGCACGATGCAATAGGTGCAGAACTTGTCGCAGCCTTCGATCACCGGCACGTAGGCAGTAGGACTCGTCTCGTCCGGAAAGATCTCAGGCCAGAACTCCCCGCCGTCATCCTCCGGTTCCGGAATGCCAGGCAGGTCGAGCAGCCCAACGACCTGGTCGAATCGCTGCGGCTGGGCCCACGTGTCAACGAACTCGAATCGGCGCGTGATCGGATCGTCACCGCGCGCCGTGTGCGGACCGACCATGCAGCCCATCACGGCGATCTTCAGGTCGGGATTGCTGCGCTTGAGATGCTTGAGCGATCCGAGCTTGGCCTGGGCCTTGTCCTCGGCGTGCTGACGCACCGCGCAGGTGTTGAGCACAATCAGATCGGCGTCGCGCGCCTGGTCGGTCGGCTCCATGCCCAGGCGCCGCAGACCGGCCGCGAGCTTGGCGGAATCGGCTGTGTTGACCTGGCAGCCAACGGTCCAGATGTGGTACTGAGACATAACGCTCACTCTGGCGCTCCCCTCTGCCTTCGGCATCTCCCCCCGCAGAGCGGGTGGAGAGGGGAGTATGGACTGGCGGAGGGTGAGGGATTCGAACCCTCGACGGAGTTTCCCCCGAACCCGCTTAGCAGGCGGGCGCACTAGGCCACTATGCGAACCCTCCAGATTCAGAGTAACAGCGCAGGCGGCATATCCTGCCCAGAGCCCGGCCTTGCAACAGGACAATGAGGCCACACTCAAGGCGATGCGATTGGCGGATTGGTGATGCGACAACGGCTTGCAGGGGTCCTTGAAGTCTTGCGCGGCGGAGTGAATCTGAGACCGATCCTTACGAATCGATGGACACCGTTCCTGGGTGCGCTCACCATTCTCGGGGTGGCACTGGCGCTCGCCGTCTCGCTCTCGCTGGCGACCAGCGTCGACTCCGACGAGGCGTTCGTGCTCCAGTCCTCGGACGGCGCGCGCTTCGTCGCCGAGCTCAATGGCGATGGCGACACCTGGGTGCTGTTGGGTCACATGTATCCGACCAAGAACACGAAGCCCACACACCGTGGCATCTGGGATAAGTTCGCCAACCGCCTGATCAGCGAGGGCTACCGCGTGCTGCGCTGGGACTTCCGTTGCCACGGCGAGTCGCCCTGTGTGTATAGCAACCGACCGATCGAGGATGTGCCCGACATCTACCGCGAGTGGGAGGCGGCGATCGACTACGCCGTCGAACGTGGAGCTGAGACCCTGTACGGCATCGGCGTCAGCATGGGCGGCACCAGCCTGATGCAGGTCGCCGCCTACCGCGACGAGTTCACCGCCGTCAGCGCAATCTCCAGCCCCAACGTCTTCCCGAACAAGCCGCCCAAGGACTCCGACCGTGCCGACGAGGACGGCTTCGACAAGCTCGACGGCCTGGCCAGTGTCCGCGACATTGATGTGCCCAAGCTGTTCATCGCGGGCGCACGCAATCAGTGCGCCTACTGGCAGTCCAACCGCTACTTCAAGCGCGCCGGCGAGCCGACTCGATTCGTGATCTACGAGACCGACCTACACGGCACCGAGATCCTCGACGACCAGGAAATCGGTCCCGACGCAGTCGGCGAGGTGCTCGACTTCCTCGCCGATCCCTACGGCATCCTGGGCAAAGAGAAGCGAAACCTCGCTCCCGAAGCAGACCCGAACGACGAGTGCTGGCCGCCCGAAGACGACGAAGACAAGTAGGGGCGACCCTCGTGGACGCCCGAGCTGTTGTTCAGGACTTGGCCCGTCGCTTGAGCAGCCGCTGGGTCAACGGAACCAGCACGATCACGGCGACCGCGCCGACGACAATGCCGACAACCACGTCAACCGCGACCGCGAGAATCACCATCAGCAGGATGCCGACCAGCGGCGCGACAAACCCGGCCAGGGTCGCAATCTGACCCTGTTGTTTCGGACTCAGCGGTTCTTCGGTCACGATGGTCGCCTCGGCGCTGCGGTCTTTAGTCGAGTGAACCGGGAGGCTGATACTTGCCCGCCTCTTCGAGCACCCGGCGCATCGTCGAGCCGATCTCTGCAGGGCTGCGTGAAATCACGGCGCCGGCTTCCTCAAGGGCGGTGATCTTGGCCTCAGCGGTGCCCGCTTCACCCTCGATGATCGCGCCCGCGTGACCCATTCGACGACCCGGAGGCGCTGTCGCCCCGGCAATGAACGCGACCACCGGCTTGTTCATGCTGCGCTTGATGTAGGCCGCTGCCGCCTGTTCCGCGAGGCCGCCAATCTCCCCGATCAACACCACCGCATCGGTGTCGGGATCGCTGTTGAAGCGGCGCAGGATCGCCTGTTGTTGCTCTCCGATTATCGGGTCGCCGCCGACGCCGACGCAGGTTGATTGTCCTATCCCTGCGCGGGTGAGCTGGTCGACCGCCTCGTAAACCAGCGTGCCCGAACGCGAGACCACACCCACATTGCCGGGCATGAACACATCGGGCGGATGAATCCCCACCCGGCAGTTCGACGCGGGTTGGATGATGCCCGGACAGTTCGGACCGATCAGCCGGCTCTTCGAACCCTCCAGCGCCGTCCGCACCCGGATCATGTCGTGAACCGGCACGCCCTCGGTGATGCAAACGATCAGCGGCACCTCGGCGGCGATGTTCTCCAGGATCGCGTCGGCGGCGCCGGGCGCGGGCACATAGATGATGCTGCAATTCGCCTGCGAATTCGAGACCGCCTCGGCGACGGTTGGAAAGACCGGAAACTCGTGCGTGCCGTGACTGAATGTGTCGCCGCCGCGGAATCCCGGATGCACGCCGGCGACGACATTGGTGCCGTAGTCGAGCGAGCGACGGATCTGGTTCTGGCCTTCATTGCCAAGTCCCTGGATCAGCAGCCGCGTGCGGTTGTTCAAGAGGATGCTCATGCGTCGATTCCTTGCATCGAAGTTTCAGGCTCGAGCCCGGTTGGCGGTTCACTTGTTGGAGCGCGTGCGTCGACGCACGGATTGGGCCGCTTCGACCACGAGCGCGGCGGCGTCGCCGAGTTCGTCCGCCGTCTGCACGGCAATGCCCGAATCATGCAGCACCCGGCGGCCTTCTTCCACGTTCGATCCATTCAAGCGGACGACGAGCGGCTGCGTGATCTTCAGCTCGTTGACAGCGTCCACTACGCCCTCGGCGACGATGTCGACCCTGGCGAGCCCGCCGAAGATGTTGATGAAAATCGCCTTGACGTCCGGGTCGTTGACGATGATTCGCAGCGCCTCAACCACCCGATCCTTGCGGTTGACCGTGCCGATGTCGAGGAAGTTGGCCGGCTCGCCGCCGTGCAGCATCAGCGTGTCCATGGTCGCCATCGCCAGCCCGGCGCCGTTGACGACGCAGCCGATGTTCCCGTCCAGCTTGATGTAGGAGCCGATGTTCGCCTCTTCCGCCTCGATCTCGACCGGATTCTCCTGCGAACGGTCGCGCCAATCCTCGTATCCGCCGTGGCGGAAGGCGGCGTTGTCGTCGACGCCCACCTTGCCGTCGATCGCCAGCACCGTGCCCTCGGATGTCAGGACAAACGGATTGACCTCAACCAGTGACGCGTCCATCTCGATGAACACGCGGTAGAGATTGGCAAACATGTCGCCACAGGCGCGGATCGCCGACGACGGCAGCCCAAGCTGGCTCGCCAGCGAGCGGCCGCGGAATGCGGGAAATCCCTCCACCGGATCGACCGGCACGCGCAGCACGGCGCGGGGATTGGTGCGGTTGACCTCTTCGATCGACTGTCCGCCCTCTGCCGACGCGATGATCAGCGGCTGGCCGTTGGCGCCGTCCACCTGAATCGAGAAGTAGTACTCGTGCGCAATCGACGACTGCTGCTCGATCAACACCGCCGAGATCGGGACGCCCTCCGCTCCGGTCTGGATGCTGACCAGGCGGCTGTCCTTGTCCATCATCGGACGGAACTCCTTGAGCGCCTCTTCAACTCCGCTCGCCAACCGCACCCCGCCCCGCCGTCGTCCAACGATCTGGCCCTCGCTCTTTTCGGGATCTGCAATCAGATCGCTGTATACGCGGTTGGCGCGATCGCGCTTGACCACTCGGCCCTTGCCGCGCCCGCCTGCATGGACTTGCGACTTGACTACAACGTCGGGGCCGATCTCCTTGAGTAGATCGCGCGCCTCGCGCTCGCTCGTCGCCGGCCCTCCTGCAGGCACGGGTACGCCGTGTGCTTTGAAGATCTGCTTGGCCTGGTACTCGTGGATGTTCATCGTCGCTCGCCAGCCGGTCGTGTCCGCAAGAGTGCGTCTCGGATACTGTCGATCCCGAACATAGCCGCGACCGAAACGTTGGGCAATTGCGCATGACACTCAGGAACGCGCTCCAGCGCAGACTCGGACGGCGCGACCTGCTCCGTCGACTCGGCGTCGCTGGCGGCGGGTTGTTCGCTGCCGTATTGGTCGGCTGCGCGGCTGAAGACGAGCCAAATGAGGCTGCGGTGGAGCCTCAGCCGCAATCCGACCCACCGCCGCAGCTGGAGTCCGACCCTGAACCGGTTGCCTCCGAGTCGCAGCAGGATCAGGCGCAGCCGACCGAACAACAAGCGGACACATCGCCGGCTGCGCGGCAGGATCAGACGGATCAGCAAGCGCAGCTAGCGCAGCGGGCGCCGATGGAGCCGCCGATCGAGCGCCGAGTGCTGGTTCCTGATCTGCCCGCCGGCGACTATGAACTCCAGGACCCGGTCTTCGACCCGATCCCCGGCGCACGCGTCGATTACGGCGAGATTGACGGCGCCGGCTACCGGATCGAGCTGCCCGATCAGTGGAACGGCGAACTGCTGCTATGGGCGCATGGCTTTCGGGGCCTCAACGACGAGGGCACGGGCTACAGCGACCGGCTGACATTCGACGACATCCCCGCCCGCGACGTCATCATTGGACAGGGCTTCGGCTGGGCAACCTCGACTTACCGCGCCAACGGCTACGTACCAGGCGTCGGTGTCGACGACCTGCTTCGCGTCAAGGACCGCGTCGCCGAGCTTGCAAGACCTCCCAGCCGCACGTTCATCGCGGGCGGATCGATGGGCGGCGCGACCGCGCAACTCATGGCGCAGGAGTTTCCGGACGAGATCGCGGCAGCCCTCGCGTTCTGTCCCGCCATGGGCAATGTCTGGGTCGTCGACTATCTAGTCGCCTGGCATGCCCTCGCCCATCACCTGATCGGCTACGAACCGCAGCGGCTCGATGTCGCCGGGATGATCGACTGGGGCTCGGCCCTGGGCTCGGCCGACGAGTCGGGCCTCCGGCTCACCCCGTCCGGAGAGCAGTTTGCTGCGCTGATCCAGGACTTCACCGGCGGCGAGCGCTGGGGCTTCGACGAGGGCCTCCGCCAACAGTGGAACATCTCGTTTGCGCTCGGCGCGGTGCTCTGGCCCGACATCATCGACCGGGGACCGCTCGCTCCGGGATCCGTGGTCGAGGTTTCAGGGCATCAACCACCCACCGATACCAGGCATCACGTCTACTCAGCCGACCCCGCCGCCGGCGTCGACCTGGACCGGCTCAACGCCGATGTAATTCGCGTCGCCTCGGACCCTGTACGCCGCAGCGACCCCGGCATTGGACTTCCCAGCGGGGAACTTAATGTCCCCCTGCTCACGATGACCACTACCGGCGACCTCTTCACGCCGATCCATCTCACGCGCGACTACCAGAAACTACTCGCCGACCATGGCAACGACGCGAACCTGGTCGTCCAACCAATCCGCCGCGCGGGCCACTGCACCTTCTCCGAGCGCGAATCGCTCGGCGCATTCACCAGCATCATCGCCTGGCTCGGATTCGGCCTCGCTCCGCCTGGCGACGACTTGCAAGGCGACCTCAGCACTGTGGGGACCCGATTCACCAACCCCTTCGACGAGGACGATCCCCTACGTACGCCCACATGACCGGCTTCCCTCTCCCACTTCGCGGGGAAAGGTGCGACGTTATCGATTCCCTTCTCCCCCCGCGAAGCGGGGGGAGATGCCGTAGGCAGAGGGGGGCATGGTCGTTACCGAGCGAACCCCGCCGGGATCATCCCGATTACGAGCCCGGCCACTCGACGATCCTCGCTCTCCCGCATCCGACCCACGATCTGGCGCAGCACCGTGCCCAGCAGGGTCCGATTGAACAGCCAGTCGTTGAGGTCGGCGTCGGTCGGATAGCTGGCCCCCGGCTGCGCCGTGGCCGCCTCGTGGTAGAACGCCCGCAGGTCGTCCGAGGCGAACTTGAGCCGCACCGGCATCGGGTGGTTCCAGTCGATCTCGCCGTCAGACGGCTCCGCACCGGTCGCGAAGTCGGCCACCAGCGTGGCCAGCTCTTCCACCTGCGCCAACGACGCCCCCGAGATGCCGACCGTCGACCGTCCGCGCCGCTTCAGCGACTCCGCGTGCCAGGGCGCGAGTTGACGAATCTCCGCGACCAGTTGGTCGCGCAGCGCCTCGGTCTCGTTGGCCGGCTCCGGCGGAGCCAGCGCCACCGCGCAGGCCCACGGATCGTCGCCCGACGTCGGCGCGTCGTGCGGGTAGTCCGCCAGCGCGGTCTCGGTCGCCGACTCCAGCAGCCGCAGCGCCGAAAGCAGCACGTCGCGCTGGAAGTCGGGCTCGTCCGGCGATCCCATCGGACGGCCCAGCGGGAACGGGACAAACAGCGATCGCGGCGGCTTCATCCCCTCAGCGTGCTCGCGGATCAGCGAGACTCCGGTCGTCGCGACGCGGCCCTCGCTGCCGCGCTCGATGTAGTGGCTCAGCGCGCACACGGCGCGCGTGCAGAATGGTCAAACGGGTGTCAGGAAGGCAGCGGTGACGCCGTCCTCGGCCAGCAGCCGGCCGATCTCCTCGCCCGTCTGTTCCAGCCGCGTCGGCTCGGGCTGGGCGCCCATGAACGAGTAGTGATAGCGGCTCACTCCCGCGATCACGCCCTGATCCGTCAGCTCGCGCAGCCGCTCCAGCGGGAACACGGTGTTGATGTCCTGCTGGAAGCCGGAACGGTCGAAGTTGACCGACAGGTGCGACATGCGCAGGTCGGCGAAGTCTATGTCGCCGGGAATCAGCCGGTACTCGACCGAGCCCGGATTGAACGGCCGGTCGTCGTGCGCGTGCATCCCCGCGGTCGTCACGATCGCCACCGTCGTCTCCGCCAGCGGTCGAGTCGCAATCCACGGCTGCGGCTCAATCTCCGGCAAGGGCAGACTGAGCAGATTCTTCGCCATGTCGGGGTGCATATCGGACGTGCGGACCATTGGAAAACTCCCTCAAACGCTCCTGCTCGACGATATCGCATCCGCGTTCCCACACCCCTCTCCCTCGCTCCGCGAAGGAGATGTCACGTGGTAGTCGTAACTCCCCTCTCCCCCCGCGCTTCGCGGGGGGAGATGTCACGGAGTGACAGAGGGGGGTCCGCACGCTGATACCCTGATCCCACCCAGCACACACAGGAGTGAGGCGATGCCGGAAGACACGATTGAAGTCAGCGTGCGCATGGCCGACCGCGGCGAGGTCGGCTACCGAATGGTCTCAGCCTCGATCAGCAACCGCGAGGGTTCGCTTGCCGGTGCGCCGGTGGCGTTTTCGATTGTCGACGGACCCGGCACGCTGGCCTCCGCCGGCGGACGCGAACGCACCGTCGACTCCGACGAGTGGGGCATCGCCGAGGTCAACTGGTACCCCGAGCAGCACGCCCGCTCCTCGCCCGAGGCCGAGGTCGTCCAGACTGTCACCATCAAAGCCGTCTGCGAATCCGCCGCCGACGTCTCCCTCAACGTCGCCTCCCCCCTCTGGAAGCACTAACCCACTCGCTTGATTCTCCCCCCGCTTCGCGGGGGGAGATGCCGAAGGCAGAGGGGGGCACCCATGCAACGCCAACCGCGACCCCCTGACCCAGAACTCCCATCCTGGCTGAAGAAGGCCGACGGCATTCCCCAGGTCGACCCGATCGCCGTGCTCGGCGTCGCGCCGACGCTCTCCTATCTGATCTTCAACGCGGTCGGCGGCGTCCGCGCCGCGATCGCCGCCGCTGTCATCGCAGGCGTCATCGTCTACATCGTCCAACGACGCCTGCGACCGCAGATCACGGTCGTGCGCTGGCTGATGGTGTTCAGCGTGGCCTTCAACGTCGGCTTCGGCGTCTGGGGACTGATCGAGGGCGACGGCAAGGTCTACTGGGCCCGCGACTTCATCGACAACTTCGTGCTCGGCGGCGTTTTCCTGCTCAGCGTGCTGATCGGACGTCCGATCGTCAGTGCCGTCGTGCGCGAGACTTTCCCCGACATCCGCAATCGCCTGCCCGCCGATCACCGCGTCTGGATCCGGCTGACCGTCGTCTGGGGGCTGTACATCGCCCTCGCGGGCGTGCTCCGCTGGTGGATTCTCGACCAGGTCAGCGCCGATACCTACGCGCTGATCCGCCTGCCGCTCGGCTGGGGCATGGGCCTGGTGCTGATGCTCTGGACCTTCGGCGACGTCAGCCGCGCCATGAAGGAAGTTGCCCTCCAGCGCGGGCGATCCGAATCGGACTCCGACTCAGACGATCCCTGCGAAGTGGTCGCGGATGCCGAGGTCGCCGAACGCTGAGCGGAACCACTCGATCACCTCCGGGTGATAGGGAATCCCCCGCTCCGAGCGCTCGATCTCCTGCTCGTGCTCCTCAAGTCCCGCGTAGATCACCCGCTCCTCGCCCGGCGCCGTCGGCGTCTCGCGCAGCGCCCGCAAATACTCGTCCATGTGACCCTTGAATTCGTCCACGTCGGTGAACGAGGCGATGTTGAATACGGTGAAGTGGTGACCCACCCCGTTGAAGCGGAACAGCGCCGACCCCGCGCCGGCCATGATCCCGCTAAGAATGTCGATCATCACCGCCAGCGAGTAGCCCTTGTGCGAGCCGATCTCCCGCGTCCCGCCCAGGGGCAGCATCAGGAACTCGTCCGGCGTCGGACCGCCCTCCATCATCGGCGTGCCGTCCGCCGTTGCGACCCAGCCCGGCAGCAGGTCCTCGCCCAGACGCTGCGCCAGGCGGATCTTGTTGCCCGCCACCGACGACATCGACGCATCGAAGATGAACGGCGCTTCTTCGTTCGCCGGCGCGGCGATGCTCATCGGATTCAGACCGACCATCGCCTGCGCCCCGTGCGTCGGCGCGACCAATAGCCCGCCGACCGTCATCGACAGCCCGATCATGTCGTGCTCGAGCGCCATCTGCGCGTGATACGCCGCCGCGCCGAAGTGCCGCCCGTTGTTGCAGACCACCGTCGCCACGCCCTGGTTGCGCGCCTTCTCGATCGCCAGCTCCATCGCCTGCGGACCCACCGTCAGCCCCAGCCCGCCGTCGCAATCAATCGTCGCAGCGGCCGGCGCGTCCCGCTCGATCGTCCAGTTCGGCGTCGGATTGATGTCGCCCGATTTGATCCCCGCCACGTAGGCCCGCAGCATGTTCGAGACCCCGTGCGAGTCGATCCCGCGCAGGTCGGCGTAGAGCAGCGTGTCCGTGCTGCGCCGCGCGTCGTCCTCGGGCATGCCCAGCGTCGTGAAGATCTCGTGTACCGCGCCGCGCATCGCCTCGCCGGGGACGCGGACGGCAATCTCTTCGGGAACGGCAAACTGCTTCAGCATGACTGGCTCCTTGGCACTGATCTGTGAGCAGGGTACCGCCGAAGTGAGAGGTGCTTGTCAGGAGAAGTGTGCCGAATGAACGCGTTAACCGGCGTTCACAATCCGCTCGTTCCACGCATCACAAAGCGACATAGCGTCGGAAGTGAAGGGATCGAGCGAACGGCGCCGTGCCGGAAGCCCCCTTCACACGGACGCAAGGAGCGTGCCCCATGAGTCCCCAGCCCGACCCCAACCCCTTCGCGCCGACCTCGACCGCCGAACGCGCGGCCACCGAGTCCTACATGCGCGAGATCGCCCGCCGACGCTGGCAGTCCCAGCTGGAGCAGCGCCGCCGCCAACGCCGCCTCTCCCTCGACCGAGTCAAGCAGGTCAAGGAACTGCGCCCCGGCAGAGCCGTCGCCAACTCCCTCTCCCCCGTCTACAACATGTTCACCGAAGACTTCCTCCGCCGCCGCTAACCCGCCGATTGGACAATGGACACCCGTAGGGGCGGCCCTCGTGGCCGCCCGCTCGGGTGTGAGAGCATGCTCCGCTAGTCAGGGCAGGAGCGCTGGCCGTCCTGCACAATGCCGCCAATGGCAAACAGTTCGCCGTCAGGCGACCACTCTGCTCGATCACGCAGATAGAACGAAACGACCGAGTCTCTGCAGGTACTCGCAACGTTCACAGATCCTCTCAGATCGCCGGAGCGCTCAAAGAGCAGCAGATTGGGGATTCTACCTGCTCCCACACTCAGACCATCTGCGCGTATCGATGGTTTCGAAAAGATGTAGTAGACGGATCCGCTCTGATTCCAGTCTCGTACAGGCCGAGGACTCAGGTTGTAAAACGATAGCCCGCCAAGGTCCAAAACTGCACCGGTGCCGGCAGCTGCGTCGATCAGCCACGCAGCACGGATGACATAGGGCTGAGTGATAACTGCCACTACATGACTGTTGTGCCAGTTCGCTCGGAGAAGGAATTGTCGTGCATCACTCTCTTGCTCAGGAGCCAACCAAGGTCCCGAGGGGTGCAACGTGTCGCCTTCAATCTGAACCTCGCGTAGTAGATGAAGGCTGGCATCGTAAATCCAAGCCTTCGCGAACACCAGGTCCACCACCAGCGCGTTTTGATCTGCATCCGACCAGCTGATCTGCAGATAGTCGCTCAAGCGATCGCCGCCTTCAGCGGACCGAATCAACTCGGCGCCGCGGTCCGGTATCCACCAATCGGAGGCGTCTCTTACGCCAAGAAACTCTCCGCCAAAGGTAAACACGAGGTCGCCCGACTCCCGCTCACCGCCTTTGTCGATACATCCTCCATCTGCGATTATCGTGTTACCGTCAATCCACCACGGGTTGTTGGAACCGCCGGGAAAGGGAGGCGTAATGCCACACTTTAGTTCACCAATCAAACGGTCACCACTCTGATCGAACAGGACAAGTCGCCCATCAAGATGCATGACCAATATGGACTCACCGCCGCCCTGCTCCGCCCAAACATCAACAAAGATGCCTACCGCCCTGCTGTCCGCAGCCCATTGCATGCCCAGCATCCAGACGCTGCGTATAGTCGTATCCCTGTCAAGGCCGAGACGGTGCAACTCAGCAATCGCTGATACGGGCGCCGATCCATCGAGCGGCAGAATTATGGCATACGGCTCACCATCACAGTCGTCAACCGGAATGGCGCACAAGTTCTCGATCGCCAGGTACCGACCATCCGGCGACAGCTTCGCATAACCCTGCGGCCGCTCGAACATCTCCAACTCGTCCGTCTCCGGACGCCATTGCCAGATGTGGGTGTCGTTGTGGGCCAGCAGCCAACCCCAGGGTAACCACATCCACTCGTTCGCCCTGGGCAGAATCTTGCCCTGCCCGACTCGGAAATCGTCGCCGGGAAACACGACCGTCTCGTCGGCGACCAGGATCGGCAGGTCCTCCAGCGTGACATCCGCGTCAATCAGCCTGACCTCGTCGATTGGCGCGCCGATGACCATTGGCCGTTCGTCCACCACCTGCAGCAGCCGCACCTCCGCGCCGTCGGCCGATTGACCCATCACCCCGTACTCCGCCCCCCGCCACTCGGCGATCAAAGGCGTCGCGGCCTGCTCCAGGATCTGATCTTCCTCAACGTCCCCCAGGTCCAGCGCCGGCACTCGAATCCACCCCTCAAGCCCATCTCCATACCGAATCCGCACCCAACCCCCCGCCTGGTGTAGCGCCGCCACCGCCGCACCCGATTCCAACCTGTCACTCACCCGCCAAGCCAACTCAGGCCGAATCCGCACATCCGCATCCAGCACAACCGTCGCCGCCACGTCGGTCAACCTCAGCGCCGGTTCTTCCTGTTCAGGCTCAGGGTCCTCGGAGTCCACGTTTTCGAGCTCGGCCTGGTCCGCCGGCGCAGACTGCCCCTCCAACTCCACCGCCTCTGCTTCCTGCGATGTCTCCACTGCCGCTTCAGCCTCAGCCACCGGCTCCGCCTGCGGCTTCGCAGCCTCGTCGACATCGCCCGGCCTCACCGCATCCTGAGCAACCGCTTCTTGGCCCTGTTGTTGCACCGACGGCTCCAGGACCGGCCGCGCCTGTCCCGCCGGCTCATCACCGCACGCGACCAAGATGACCACCAGCGCCAACACGCAGGACAGAAACAGCACTCGCATATGACCAGAACGTAACGCGTCCGACGCAAGTTCCCAACAGCCGTTTCCATGGGTCGCTGGTACACTGCGGGCTGCGTGAACGAAATCACGTATCTGCACTTGAACTCCAACCGATGAGAGGGGAGCGCGGTGGCTGACTATACGAAACCGATTCCCAGTCCCGATCCGGTCTCGCAGCCGTTCTGGGACGGGGCCAAAGAGGGCAAGCTGATGCTGCCCCGATGCGACGACTGCAATCGGGTCCACTGGTACCCGCGCGTGATCTGCCCCTTCTGCCATTCGATGAGCATCGAGTGGGTCGAGGCGACCGGCAAGGGAACCATCCACACCTTCGCCGTCCAGCACAACCGAGGCCTCGTCGCCCGCGGCTGGGGCGACGAAGTGCCCTACGTCACCGCCTACATCGACCTCGCCGAGGGCGACCGCATGCTGACCGTGCTCAAGGGCGTCGATCCCAACGACCCCGAGTCGATCGAGATCGGCGGCGCCGTCCAGATCGAGTTCGAGGAAGCCTCCGAAGACGTCCACATCCCCTTCTGGCGGCCTGTCTAGGTCCGGCCCAGCTACATAACTCAGGAGCACACTATGCCTGGTGACGCATCAAAGGCCGCCGCCATCATCGGCGCCGCCGAAGCCAACGACATCGGCTACCCCCAGACCCCGAAGTCGTCCCTCACCCTCCACATCGAGGCGATCAACAACGTCTGCGAGATGACCGGCATCCCGATCAAGGCGATTGACGGCATCTTCTCCGCCGGCTGGTCGCCGCAGCTCGCCGAGTACCTCGGCCTGCACCCCAAGTACATCGACACCACCGCCGTCGGCGGCTGCTCGTTCGAGATGCACGTGCATCACGCCCTGGCCGCCATCCACGCCGGCGTGATCGATGTCGCCCTCGTCTCGCACGGCGAGATGGGCTTCAGCCAGCGCTTCACCCAGGGCAAGGGCACCGGCCGACCGGGCGGCGCCGGCGACCCCTGGGACCCGGGCGTGCAGCACACCATGGCCTACGGCCTCGGCGGCGCGCCGACCTCGTACTCGCACGCGCTCAACCGCCACATGGCCCGCTACGGCACGACACAGGAAGACTTCGCCGAGATCGCCGTCGTCACCCGCGAATGGGCGACCCTCAACCCGCGCGCGGTCATGTACCGCAAGGCCGGCGAGGGCGACCTGCCCCCGCTGGAACAGGGCGAATGGGGCGGCGGCAAGCGAGGCCACACCTTCGGCGGACCGATCACGGTTGACACCGTCATGAATTCGCGCCCGATCTCTTGGCCGATCAAGCTGCTCGACGTCTGCCTGGTCACCGACCACGGCGGCGCGGTCCTGATCACCGGACCAGAGATCGCCAAGACATCGAAGACGCCGCCCGTCTGGATCGCCGGCGCCGGCGAGTCGATTTCCCACTGGAACATGCTCGAGATGGGCGAGTTCACGAAGACGTCGGCCAGCCGCTCGGCTGCCGCGGCCTACAAGATGGCCGGAATGGGTCCCGAGGACATGGAAATGGCCATGATCTACGACTCGTTCACGGTCACCGCCGGGATCACCGCCGAGATGCTCGGCCTCGCTCCCGCCGGAGAAGGCTTCCGGCTCTGGAAGGATCGTCACGCCGCGCCGGGCGGACGCCTGCCGATCAACACCAACGGCGGCGGACTCAGCTTCAACCACTCCGGCATGTACGGCATGCAGCTCCTGGTCGAGGCCTACCGCCAGCTTTCCGGCACCGCCGAGGACGACGGCTTCTCCGGCGACCCGGGCAAGCAGACCAGCGCCCGAAGCTGCATTGTCAACGGCACCGGCGGCTCCCTCTCGACGACCGGAACCCTCGTCCTCGTCTCCGACGACTAGCGTTCCCTCTCCCCCCGCGTAAGCGGGGGGAGATGCCGAAGGCAGAGGGGGGCTCCCCATGCCTGAGAGCCTAGGCAGCCTCTCCCTGTGTTAACCTGAGTAACAACAAAGCCGGGGTGGTCCGACCGTCGAGGTGACGGAGTCCGGGCCTGAGAACACACCCGCCGAACCTGATCCGGATAATGCCGGCGCAGGGAGCGACGAGCCTCTCAGTCCGACCGCAGACCACTCGCAGCATCGAAGGATGCGGCTGTGCGCGTCGTGCTGACCATCGCAGGATCCGACTCTTCCGCCGGAGCGGGCATCCAGGCCGACCTCAAGTCGATCACGGCCAACGGCGCCTACGCCGCCACCGTGATCACGGCCGTCACCGCGCAGAACACCTTGGGCGTGCATGGCGCATGGCCGCTGCCGCTCAGCGCCGTGCGCGAACAGATCGCTTCCGTCTTCGACGACCTTGACATCGCCGGCGTGAAGACAGGCATGCTGGGCGGCTCGGAGACGATCGAGCTGGTCGCGGACGAACTCGTGAGCCGACGCCCCGGATTCGTCGTCGTCGATCCAGTGATGATCTCCAAGACCGGCTTCGCCCTGCTCGCGGAGGACGCGGCAACGACCCTGCGCCGCAAGTTGCTGCCGCTGGCAACCCTCGTCACGCCCAATGTCCACGAAGCCGAGGCCTTGACCGGACTTTCGATCAAGACCGTCGACGACGCGCAACACGCAGGCGAGATGCTCGTCGAGGCCGGGGCACTGGCGGCGTTGGTCAAGGGCGGTCACCTCGAGGGCGCGCCGGCGACCGACGTGCTGGTCACGTCGGAAGCGACCGAGGTGTTTGAGGGCGAATGGATCGACCAACGCCACACTCACGGCACCGGCTGCACCTACGCCTCGGCGATCGCCGCCCGGCTCTCACAGGGCGTTGAGCTCCAGGACGCCATCGGCAGCGCCAAGCAGTATGTGACGGAAGCGATTCGCGGCGGGCTGGACATCGGACACGGGATCGGCCCTACCGACCACTTCTGGATGACGCGTAGTGACTGAACAGAAGTCCATCGGCCGCCTACACGTGATCACCGACGAGGTGCTGCAGACACGCTTCTCACACGTCGAACTCGCGGCCTCCGCGTCGGCCGGCGGCGCAGACACGATCCAGTACCGCGAAAAGCGGCCGGTTTCGACCAAGGAGATGATCCGCGTCGCCGCGCTGATGAGCCTCGCTTGCCGCGAACACGGCGCGACGATGCTGATCGACGACCGCGTCGATGTCGCCGCCGCCGTGGGCGCGACCGCCGTCCACCTCGGGCGCGACGATCTGCCGCCCTACGTCGCCCGAGAGATTCTCGGCCCCGAAGCGATCATCGGCGGCACCGCCAACTCAGTCGAGGAAGCGGTAAAGGTAGCGAAACAACCAGTCGACTACCTCGGCGTCGGCCCCGTCTTCGGCACCACCTCAAAAGGCTACCGTGCCGCGCCAATGCTCGGTCTCGAACGATTCGCTGAGATCTGCAGCGCGGTCGATCTGCCGGTGATCGGCATTGGCAGCATCACCATCGAGCGAGTTGCCGACGTGCTCGCAGCCGGTGCATACGGCGTCGCCGTCCTCTCGGCCGTCGTCTGCCAGCCTGATCCCGAGGCCGCCTGCCGCGCCTTCGCCGACGAGATTGCGCGGGTACACGCATGAGCGATGTCGCGATCGTCGGCGGCGGGGTGATCGGCCTTGCCTGCGCCTTCGAACTGGCCAGACGAGGCAGCTCGGTCACCGTGCTCGAACGAGAGGAACCCGGCTTCGGTGCATCGACTGTCGCCGCCGGGATGCTGACGCCTTCGTTCGAAGTCGAACTGACACCACAATCGCTGGTCGAGCTGCAGCTCGACAGCCTGCGTCGATACCCGCAGTTCGTCCGCGACATCGAGGGCGCCGGCGGTCGGTCCTGCGGCTACCGCGACGAGGGATCGCTCTGGGTCTCGCGGCATCGCGACGACGAACTCGAACTCGATCACACTCTGAAGATTCAACAGCAGCGCGGCCTGCCCGCGCGCCGCCTGACCGGCCGCGAGGTGCGAGCGCTCGAACCGTACGTCTCGCCCAGGGCAGTCGGCGGACTGCTGGTCGAGTCCGACCACCAGGTCGACAGCCGCAAGCTCGTCCCGGCCCTGCGCGCCGCCTGCGAAGCGATCGGCGTCGACGTGCGAACCGGGACAGGCGTAGCCACGGTCGAACGCGCGGCAGGAGCGATGGAACTGACCTGCCAGCACGGCGGTGTCACGTCTCCGTTCCACGCCGATCAAGTGCTGCTCGCCGCAGGCGTCTGGTTGGAAGAAGGCCTGGTCACGCCGTTGCCGAAGATCGGCATGAGGCCGATCAAGGGTCAGATCGTCCACCTCCAGGGCCAACGGTTGGTCCGACACGTGATTCGCAACAGCGATGTCTACCTCGTGCCCCGAGACGGCGGCAGACTGCTGATCGGCGCGACCGAGGAGGAGCAGGGCTTCGACATGAATCCCACGGCCGGCGGCACTCTCGACCTGCTGCGTTTCGGTTTCGAGGTCCTGCCAGGCATCTACGACCTCGACATCGCCGAGATCGATGTCGGCCTGCGTCCCACCTTCCACGACCACATGCCGGTGCTCGGAGCGACCACTACCGACGGCATCTACATGGCCTCGGGACACTACCGGGGCGGCGTGCTGCTCGCCGCTGCCACAGCGCACTGGATGGCCGAGATCATGCTTACCGGCCAGGTGCCGAGCGAGATCGAACCGTTCAGTTTCCAGCGCTTCGCTGCGGAGAATACGCAGCAGGAGGCTGCATCATGAACGACGCCCACGGAACCGCAGATGTCGCCGTGATCGGCGCAGGGATCATCGGTCTGAGCATCGCACTGGAACTGTCTCGACGCGGTCGGGATGTCGTCGTGATCGAACGCGACCGACCCGGCCAACACGCCAGCACCGTCGCCGCAGGATTGCTCGGCACTGCCGCGCTGCCGCTCGGCGAGCAGGACGACATCTACCCGCTCAAGCTCGACAGCCTGCGTCGCTACGCAGAATTCGTGGCCAACATCGAGTCGGCGAGCGGCATGGACGCGGGCTACCGGGACGATGGGACGCTCTGGATCGCGCGGGACGCCCACGAAGACGCTCTGCTCGACGAACTGCATCTCGAACGAGTCGATCGAGGTCTCCTTTCACGACGCGTCACATCCTCCCAGGTGTACGCCCTGGAACCGAACCTCGAACCCGGGTTGCTCGGCGGTCTGATTGTCAATGACGACGTCCAGGTCGATCCGCGCCAACTGCTTCCGGCACTCACGCAAGCTGCGCTCGCGTCGGGCGTACGGATCGTCGAGGGCCAGGCCGTTGAGGATGGTGAGCACGATGAGGCGCACGAGCGCTGGACGCTCGCCAACGATGGAGAGGCAGTGGCCCTTGCCCGCGAGGTTGTGGTCACGGCGGGACCCTGGTGCGACCGGATTCTGAATCGCGCGGGCGGACGAACTGAGCCGCTCGCGCCGAGCGGCGTCGGCCCGGTCAAGGGACAGCTCCTGCGGATGCGCGGACCGAGCCTGATCAATCGCTGCATCCGCACGACCAACATCGACATCGCGCAGAGGCGACACGGCGAGTTGATCGTCGCCTCAACCAAGGAACCCGAAGCCGGTTGGGACCTGACCCCGACGGAGGAGGCGCGCATGGAGTTGCTGCGCCGCGCTTACGGTGTGCTGCCCGCGCTCCGCGACGCTGAGCTGTCGGAGCACAGCGTCGGTCTGCGACCGGCAGTGGACGACCACATGCCAATTGTCGGTCCGGCCGCACGCCACGGCCTGTGGCTCGCCACCGGTCACTACCGGCACGGCATCCTGCTCGCGCCGGCGACCGCCCACTGGTTGGCGGAGGCGATGGAACACGGCCTGACGCCTGAGCTGATCGCGCCCTACGGCGCCGATCGACTGGGATTTCAGCCGCAGAGTATGGAGGCAGCCTCATGACACAAACAGAAGTGTCAGTGGAGGTGACCCTCAACGGAGAAGCGCTCACGCTCTCCAACATCCTGCTGCCGGAGGCGCTCTGCGAGCTGGGCTATGACCCCGAGCAGCAGGGCATCGCCGTCGCGATCAACATGTCGGTCGTGCCCCGCAGCGAGTGGACCGAGACCAGCATCGCCGACGGCGACCGGATCGACATCGTCGGCGCGAAGCAGGGCGGGTAGGCAGGCCAATGACCACAACCACAGACAAGCCCACTGTCGGAATCGACGCCGACACCTGGACGCTCGCCGGGCGCGAGATGACCTCGCGGGTCATCCTCGGCACCGCGCGCTATCCGTCGCAGGAGACGCTGCTCGCCTCGCTCGAGGCTTCGGGCACCGAACTGGTCACGGTTGCGCTGCGGCGCGTCAATGTCGGGTCTGCCGACGGCTCTGACCCGACGAATCTCTACACCCTGCTCACCGAACGCGGCTACGGCCTTCTGCCCAACACGGCTGGCTGCTTCACCGCCGCCGACGCCGTGCTCACGGCCGAACTGGCCCGAGAGGCTCTGGGCGTCTCGTTGGTCAAGCTGGAGGTGATCGCCGACGAGGACACGCTGCTGCCCGACACCGAGGGCCTGCTCGAAGGCGCGCAGGAACTGATCCGCCGCGGCTTCGACGTGTTGCCGTACACCAACGACGATCCGGTCACCGCCCGCAAATTGGAGGATGTCGGCTGTTCCGCCGTGATGCCGCTGGGCGCGCCGATCGGCTCGGGACTGGGCATTCGCAACCCGCACAACATCCAGCTGATCAAGGAGCGCGCCGGCGTGCCGGTGATCGTTGACGCCGGCGTCGGCACGGCGTCGGATGTCGCCATCGCCTTCGAACTCGGCTGCGACGCCGTGCTGATGAACACCGCCGTCGCCCGCGCTCGCGATCCGGTCCGCATGGCCCGCGCGATGAACGCTGCCGCCCGAGCCGGTCGCGACGCCTTCCTCGCCGGCCGGATGCCGCGCAAGTTCTACGCCGAGGCGTCCTCACCGTCCGAGGGGATGATCTCGCCCCTCGAGACCTCATGAGCCGCCATTCAACAGACCTACTGACCGGAACAGGAGTATGACCGTGACCGAAACATCGTTCGCCCAGCGCCTCTGGGACGACAACCGCGACCTCGCGGAGGCCTGCCTGGAGCATCCCTTCATCGTCGGACTCGCCGACGGCTCGCTGTCCGAGTCGCGATATGGCCTGTTCGCGCAGCAGGATCACTTCTACCTCGACGCCTACGCTCGCTCCTACGCCTGGGGTGCGGTCCGCGCACACGACTGGGGCACGCGCCGCCAGTTCGGCTCGTTGCTCGCCGGCATCCTCACCGAAGGCACGCTGCACGAGCAGACCGCGCCGGAGCTGGGCGTCTCGCTCGAGGATGTGCAGCCGCTCCCGGCCGCACGCGAGTACACGGACTTCCTCCTCGCGACCGCGGCGACGGGCACCATCGGCGAGCATCTGGCCGCCATGGCGCCCTGCGCCAAGCTGTACGGCTGGCTGGGCACGCGTCTCGCCGATCAGCCCTACGACGAGCGCTACCGATTCTGGATCGACATGTACTCCGGTCCTAGCTACCTCGAGAAGGTCGAGATCATCATGGGCATGCTGGACGAGCATGGCGAGGACTCTGCCGCCGAGGCGATCAAGTTCCGCACTGCCATGGAGCTCGAGTACCACTTCTTCGACTCCGCCTGGGTGAACGGAGAGACCCAGTGAGCCGCCTCCGGCCGACCGTCGCCGTCTTGCTGGCCGGGCTGATGCTCTTGACGGGATCGCTCGCGGCCGCCTGCGGTGAAGACGAGCCGGACCTCGTCCGAGTGCAGCTCGACTGGACGCCCAACACCAACCACACGGGCGTCTACGTCGCGCTCGCACAGAGGTGGTACGAGGAAGAAGGCGTCGAAGTTGAGATTCTCCCCTACAGTGGGGCCAACGGCGACCTGCTGGTCGCCGAAGGCGTTGCCGATGTTGCGTTCTCGTTTGCGACCACGGTGCCCTTCGCGCGCGCCCAGGGTCTCGACGTGGTCAGCATCGCAGCCGTCCTACAGAAGAGTCCCACGGAGATCGCCGCGCTCGAGGACGGTCCGATCAAGCGTTTGCGCGACATGGACGGGAAACTGTACGCCGGCTGGGGTCTGCCGTACGAACTGCCTCAGTGGCGCACCGTAATCCAGGCCGACGGCGGCGAGGGCACGGCTGAACTGGTCGTCCTTGACACCGGCGCCTACGACGCGCTCCTCGCCGGTCGCGTGCATGCCGTCGAGATTTTCGTCACCTGGGAGGGGCTGGACTGGGACCGGCAAGGCATCGAGTATCGCACCTGGCGTCACGCCGACTTCGGCGTGCCTGATCGCCCCGCCGTGCTGCTGGTGTCTTCGGCAGAGACGCTCGATGCGAAGGAGGACGCCCTGGTCCGTTTCATGCGGGCCACGCTGCGCGGCTACGAGTTCGCGGTCGAAGACCCCGACGAGGCCGGGCGGCTACTGATCGAGACCGCCGGCGGAGACGCCTTCCCTGACCCGGAACTCGTCTACGCCTCGGCGAGCCTGCTGGCAGATGAGTACTACCTCGCGGCCGACGGACGCTGGGGCTCGCAGACGCTCGCTCAGTGGTCGGAGTACCCGGGCTGGCTGTTTGAGCATGGGCTGCTGACCGACGAGAACGGCGACCCGCTGGCGTCGGAACCGGACTGGTCGGCGCACTTCAACACCGAGATCATCGAGGCGGCGCGAGAGTAGCGGCGGTCGATGCTGCACGTTGAGGGCGTTGGCAAGCGCTTTGGATCGGACGAGCGCGCCGTTGTGGCTCTTGAGGATGTCTCGCTGAGCGTCGCCGACGGTGAGTTCGCGGCGCTGGTCGGTCCGTCAGGATGCGGT
This sequence comes from Chloroflexota bacterium, assembly GCA_009838915.1. Lineage (GTDB taxonomy): Bacteria > Chloroflexota > Dehalococcoidia > Bin125 > Bin125 > Bin125. The sequence continues at coordinate 44,045 of VXQT01000011.1, read as the reverse complement.
AAGACGACGCTGCTCAGTCTGATCGCGGGCCTGGAAGACGTCGACGAGGGCCGCATCGTCGTGGACGGCGAAACGCCCTCGGCCGAGGATCGGCTAACGCGGTTCGGCTACATGCCGCAGCAGGACCTGCTCTTTCCCTGGCGGACGGTGCTGGAGAACGTCTCGCTCGGACTCGAAGTGCAAGGAGTCCCCAAAGGAGAGGCCCGCAGCCGTGCAGCCGAGCTGTTTCCGCAGTTCGGACTGGGCGGATTCGAAGACCGACGCCCGCACGAACTCTCGGGCGGCATGAGGCAACGCGCCAGCTTCCTCCGCACCTATCTGCTAGGTCGTCCCTTCCTGTTACTGGACGAACCGTTCGGTGCGCTTGATTCGATCACTCGCGGCCAACTGCAGACCTGGCTGGCCGAGACCTGGAACCGGATCGGCGGCTCGGCCCTGCTGGTCACTCACGACCCGCACGAGGCGGTCGCGCTGTCGGACCGCGTGTTTGTGATGTCGCCGCGACCTGGCCGGATCGTGAACGTGCTCGACGTGGACCTGCCGCGACCAAGAACGGCGCGGGCAGCGGAGACCGAGGCTGCGCACCACCTGATCGATGCACTACGTCACGAGACCGAAGAAGTCGAGCCGCAGCCGTGAGCGCTAGACCCTTGCGGAAAGAACTACTTGTCAACGTCGCAGCGCCGCTCGGGCTCGTGCTGGTCGTCCTGGTTGGCTGGCAGGCGTATGTCTGGCTTTCGGACATCCGACCGCAGACGCTGCCCGGACCGCTCCGAGTCGTTCGCGAGAGCGTGGAATCCGCCGGGGCGATCTGGGAACACTCGCTGGTGACGATGACCGAGGTCGCGGCCGGATTTGCGATCAGCATCGCCTGCGCCATTGCGCTCGGACTGCTCATGGACCTCTCGTCGGCGCTCAGGCGATCGTTATATCCGCTGATCGTGGCGTCACAGGCGGTGCCGATTCCGGTGGTCGCGCCACTGATGATCGTCTGGTTCGGCTTCGGCGTGACCCCAAAGATCATCGTGATCGGACTGTTCACGTTCGTCCCGATCGTGCTCGGGTTTGCCGCCGGGCTGGCCGCCACCGAGAGGCCGGCAACCGATTTGATGCGTACATTCGGCGCCACGCGCTGGCAGATGTACCGCTACGTCAAGATTCCGGCCGCGCTGCCTGACCTCTTCACCGGCCTGCGCATCGCCGCGATCTACGCGGTGCTGGGCGCCATCTTCGGCGAGCTCGCCGGCGCAACCGAGGGACTGGGTATCTTCCTCGAACAGTCGCGCCTCTCGTTCCGCACCGATCTGGTCTTCGGCGCCATCTTCGTGGTCACGATCATGAGCTACGCACTGTTCCTCGCCGTGGTCCTGCTTGAGCGGCGCGCCATCCCCTGGCGCTTCCTGAGGCGCGCTCCATGATCCTGCACCGATTGATGTTGGTTGCCGACCAGCAGGGAACCGGGGGCCGCCCGCTTCCAGATGTGGTCGTGCGCGCCGCCAACGGCGTCGGCGGCAGACTCGTTGTGCAATTTCGCGAGCGCGAGATGCCGGATCGCGAACTGCTTGCGGTGATCAGCGCCGTCCAGCGGCGTATGCCGCCGCACACCACGCTGATCGTCAATGACCGGCCGGCACTGGCTCGAGAGCTTGACATTGGCCTGCATCTGCCGGCGCGCTCGGCCAAGCCCGACGGCCGCTACGCCTTGCTCGGTCGCTCGGTCCATGACCAACGAGAATCACGGCAGGCATTGGACGACAACGTCGACTACGCAGTGGTCGGCACCATCTTCGAGACGGCCTCGCACCCGGGCCGCGCCGGAGCGGGCCTGGCGCACCTGAGCGAAATGCGCGCCCTGCTCGGTGACACGCCCTGCTATGCGATTGGTGGGATCAATGCCGAGCGCGTGCCCAGGGCAGTCGACATCGGAGCCTGGGGAGTCGCCGTGCGCACGGCCATCCTCGCCGCCGACGATCCGGCCGAAGCAGCCTATCGCCTGCACGGTAGTCTTCCCGCATGACCGCCGAGGCTCCCTTGAGGATGGTGATCGAAGGCCGTTCCTTGTCCAATCACGGCTCTGTCGGTCGTGCGCGGGCGATGCTGAACAATGGCCAGAACGCGCTCGGACCGCTCGCCGACGACCTGCGCGGCGCCCTGACAAACCCGTCGGACGTCCTGATCGATCGTCCCTCGCGGCTGCTCTACGCGACCGACGCGTCGCTCTATGAGATGGAGCCGGTCGCGGTTGTGTTCCCGCGCACGCGGGCTGACGCGGCTGCGGCAGTAGGCGTTGCCCGCGCCCACGGCGTGCCGGTCCTGCCTCGAGGCGGCGGCACGAGCCTGGCCGGACAGGGCGTGAATCACGCCGTTGTGCTCGACTTCACCCGCCACATGAACGCGATCCTCGACCTTGATCCCGATCGGCAGATCGCAAGAGTTCAACCTGGTCTGGTCCTGTCCGAACTGAACAAGGCCGCCAGGCACTACGGACTGCACTATCCAATCGACCCCTCTACGGCCAACCGTGCCACAATCGGCGGAGGCATCGGCAACAACTCCTGCGGCACGCACAGCGGGCTGTACGGCAAGACCGTTGATGTCGTCGAGTCGGTCGACGTAGTCCTCTCGGACGGCGCGGAGCTGCGTTTCGAGCAGACAGACGAGCGCCGCCTGCGCGCGTTGATCGACGCCGGCGGACGCGAAGGGCGGCTCTATCGAGACCTCCGCGATCTCGCCGACCGCGAGCGCGATGAGATCGCCCGACGGTTCCCCGACATTCCGCGACGAGTCTCGGGCTACAACCTAGACACGCTGCTCGATCCCGATGGCATCAATCTCTCGCAGATAGTGGTCGGCTCCGAGGGGACACTGGCTGTGGTCACAGAGGCCACCGTGCAGCTCGCGCCATTGCCGTCGAGGCGAGGCATCCTGGCCGCCCATTTTGACACGCTGATCGAGGCGGCGGAGGCGACCGTTGTCGCCAACGCGCACTCGCCGGCGGCGATTGAGTTGGTTGACGACATCATCATCGATCGCTGCCGCTCAAGCGTCGGTTACGCGCCGTTGGCGAGCTTCGTTGTCGGTGAGCCGGGCTCGATTCTGCTGATTGAGTGCTTCGCCGACAACGACGCGCAACTCACCGAGCAGCTCCACGCGATCGAGGCCGAGCTGGAATCGCGGGGCATGGGCTACGCCTACGTCACCGAGACCGATCCTGCAGCGCAGGCGCGCATGTGGCAGATGCGCCAGGCAGGTCTGGGCCTGCTCATGTCAGTGCACGGCGACCCTAAACCGGGCGCGTTCGTCGAGGACACTGCGGTGCCTCCCGAGCGCCTACCCGAGTTCGTCGCTCGCTTCGACGCCGCCGTGCGGAGCAAGGGCCTGCGCGCCGGTTACTACGGGCACGCCGCCGCCGGTTGCCTGCACATCCGTCCGGTGGTCAATGTCAAAGACCCAGCCGGCCTGGAACAGACCGAGGCGTTGGCCTCGGAGATCGCCGATCTGGTGGTTGAGTTCGGCGGCTCGCTCTCGGGCGAGCACGGCGACGGTATCGTGCGCGGCGCGTTCATGGAGAAGATGTTCGGATCAGAGCTTGTGGACGCGTTCCGCGAGACCAAGCGAGTCTTCGATCCGGACGGCCTGCTCAACCCGGGCAAGATCATTGACACGCCGCCCTTCCGCGAGAACCTGCGCCTCAGTCCGGAGACGATTAACTCCGAACCGCAGGGCTGGCTCGACTTCAGCGTCGAGGGCGGGTTCGCCAGGGCCGTAGAGATGTGCAACGGCCAGGGTGCCTGCCGCAAGTTTGACGGCGGCATGTGTCCATCATTCATGGTCACGCAAGACGAGGAGCACTCCACTCGCGGACGGGCGAACCTGCTGCGCCAGATACTGAACGGCGCGATGCCGCTGGAAGAGCTGTCCGGCGATCGGCTATACGAGGCGCTGGACCTCTGCGTCGAGTGCAAGGCCTGCAAAGCCGAGTGCCCCTCGGGCGTTGACCTCGCCAAGATCAAGTACGAGGTGCTCGCCCATCGGCGCCAGGCCCGGCGCATGCCCCTGCGCGACCGGGCGTTCGCGCAGATTCCGACCCTGCTGCGGCTTGCTTCGATTGCGCCGGGAGTGGCCAATCTGCTCGCCTCGTCGCTGCCTGCTCGCGCCGTGCTCTCACTGATAGGAGTGCAGCGTGAGCGACCGTTGCCCCACCTCGCGCCGCTGAGCTTCGATCGATGGTACCGGGAACGCGAGGCGCCCGAGCCGTCGCGCGGCGAAGTTGTGCTGTTCGATGACACCTTCACCAACTACGTCCATCCCGAGGTCGGCGCGGCGATGGTGATGGTCATCGAGGCGCTGGGTTACCGTGTGGACCGAGTTGAGCAACGGACATGTTGCGGCCGGCCCGCGATATCCAAGGGACTGCTGGATCATGCCCGTTCGCAGGCCCGTCAGAATCTCGACGCGCTATCGAGCTACGCGAACGCAGGACTGCCGATCATCGGTGCAGAACCGTCATGTTTGCTGTCATTGCGTGACGAGTATCCCCTGCTCCTGCCAGGCGAAGAGTCGGCCGCCGTGGCTCGACAGGCGTTCCTCTTCGATGAGTGGCTGGATCGAGAGCTGCAGCGGGACGACACGCCTGAGATCTTCGCCGGAGACCATGGCCGGCTGCTGCTGCATGCCCATTGTCATCAGAAGGCGCTGGCCGGATTCGGCCAGACGCTCGGCGTGTTGCGCCGCGCGGGTTACGAGCCGGAGGCGATTGAGAGCGGTTGCTGCGGGATGGCGGGCTCGTTCGGCTTTGAGGCCGAGCACTACGAGGTCTCCAGGCGAATGGGCGAATTGCGGCTGTTCCCCGCGATTCGCGCATCGAGCAGCGTGCCCGTCGCCGTGACCGGGGTCTCGTGCCGGCAGCAGATCGGCCACTTCACCAGCGCCCAGCCCAGGCACGTCGCCGAGTACCTGGCGGAGGCGCTGAAGTAGACCAGAAGCGCTGTCGGGGGCGTTGTCTGGTGCCGAGGGGCAGAGTCGAACTGCCGACACCACGATTTTCAGTCGTGTGCTCTACCAACTGAGCTACCTCGGCCAGATAGCGAAATCAGCATATACCCTGCCCGCGCAGATGAACGCGTCATCGAACGGTCCCCGGCGTCGCCCGCTTCAAACCCGCGGCATAGCCTCGACTGTCGGCATGACCGCGCGGCGAACATCCTCAAACACCTGCTCGATCGTGCCTCGCGCGTCCACCACGTCCCAGCCGTAGCGCTGTGCCATGTCCGACATTTCGCGCAGTTGCTCGCGCTGGTGTTGCATGAAGCCGTCGTAGATGCTGCGGTCGTGCAGGTAGTCGCCGCCCGACTCCCAGAAGTCGAATCCCCGTTCCAGCACGCGCAGCACCAGGTCTTCCGCGTCGATGTCGAGATAGACGACTTGGTCTGGAATCAGCGCGAATCCATAGATCTGCTCCAGCCATTCACGCGGCGCACCGCGGACAATCGCCCTCGCCATGAGCGAGAAGATGTAGCGGTCGGCCAGCACGACCATGCCGGCCTGCAGCGCCGGCAACATGATCCGTTCGAATCTGTCCCAGAAGTCGGTCGCATAGAAGAGGTTCAGCGTGATTGGGTCGAGCGTGTGTCCCTCTTTGGCCTGGTCGATGCCGGGACCGACCAACGGCGAGCGCCGCAGGCCGCTATCCACCACTCCCCAACCGTTGGCCTCGAGGTAATCCTTGAGGATCGAAATGATCGTCGACCGCCCGACCCCGTCGGTGCCCTCGATCACGATCAGGCGCCCCGGCAGCCATTCTTGATCAATCCCCGGCGGCGGCTCGCCATAGAATTTGACCGCCGTCACCGACCACCTCCGGCGGCGAGCGAGGCGAATCCGGTCTGAATGTGCGCCGGGACGTTCGAGATTTCGCGGCGCGGCATCCCCTCGAGCAACGGTTCGACCAGTTCGCGTACCCGCACCTGTTGGCTGACAAGCGGCTGAGACGCGTCAATCCGGGTGATGTCGTACTCCTCGCAGAGCGTGTCGTACTCCTCCAGGATGCGTCCCTGGAACAACCGGAACGACTCCTGCAGGTCGTCAGAGAGGCTAAGATCCATGCCGGCTTCGTAGAACTTGATCTCGGCCCTGGCAGCCGCGATGCGCCGGATCGATTCATCCAGCGAGACGTGAAAATAGAGGGCGAGGTTGGGTGGGGGCGCGAACGAGTAGAGGTCTCGCACCCAGTTGCGGTTCACGCCGCGGGCGGCGTCGCGGGCGAACGCCGTGTAGACGTATCGGTCGGCCAGGACGATGACCCCGGCCTGCAGTGCCGGGAGGATTTGCTCGTGGGTCCGGCTGGCAAAGTCGGCAGCGTGGACCAGGCTGAACGACATCGGCGTCAACAACTGCTTGCGCTTGCCGCGCTTGGTTGTGTCGCGCACGATCGGAGACGAGTTCCACTCGGTGAAGACCGTGACATAACCCTCGCTGCGCAGCCACTTGTGCAGCAGATCGAGCTGAGTGCTTTTGCCCGATCCGTCAATGCCTTCAACCACGATCAGGCGTCCCGGCAGATGGGAGAAGTCCGTTGTCGTGCTCACCCGCTCACACTCTCAATCGCGATGGCGTTGGAGCGCCCTCGGCATCGCCTTTGGGCAGCTGCTTCCTCTTGAGGTTAACAAATTCGCAAACCGTGGGGTGACGGCGTGACCGGCTTGGCCCGGACCGGATGCGGCGGCGGAACGAGCTCGCGCGCCGGCGCCGGCCATCCATCGCAGGAGTCGACGTAGGAGATGTCGGCGCCATCGACGGAGTCTTGTTCGATTGCTCGCCTCAAGGAAACAGGCCCTAGTCCAACACCTCGTCTGCAAGCTCTGCCATCTCTTCCAGCGCTCCGCCTTCAGTGTCGCTTCTCAACCAGATCGTTGCTCTGTTCGCCCCAGCCTCTGCCAGTCCCTCGATCGCTTCCCGAGTCCGGTACTGTCGGGGACCGCCGAAGGCCAGGACCTGGATCGATGCGGGGTCCCGCCCGGCTGTCTCGGCCAGATCGTTCAGTTCCTTCCGACCTCGTTCGATCTCCTCCCGATCAACGAAGTTGGCGTGGTTCGTGGACACGATGGTGGCAGCTCGGGCGGGCATCCATCCGTCGCCGTAGTCAACGACTCGCTTGAGCACGTTCTTCGCCGTACCGCCCAGAAACACCGGCGGGTAGGGCTTCTGGGCCGGCTTGGGGAACAACTTGACCGGCGGGAAGTCGTAGTAGGCGCCGTGGTACTCCGCCTCGTCCTGGGTCCAGAGCTGCTTCATTGCCAGCATCGCGTCTCGGGTCTGGGTCCAGCGGCGGTCGAAGTCGGCTCCCATGATCTCTTGCTGCTCTCGCAGCCCGCCGGCGCCGATGCCGAAGATGAATCGGCCGCGCGAGAACTGATCCAGGCTGGCTACTTTCTTCGCCAGGTGAAACGGATTGTGTTCCGGCACCAGGCAGACCCCGGTTCCGATCTTGATCCTGGTGGTGACGGCCGACGCCCGCGACAGCGCCACGAACGGATCGGTCACCGCACTCGCGTCCACCCCGCTGATCGTGTCCGTTGGGAAGTCCCGATTTGCCTCGACGGGGATGATGGGAAGCTCCGGCACCCAGAACGACTCGAATCCAAGCTCCTCGGCCCGCTTTGCCAACACGGCGGGATCTATCGACGCATTCGTCCACGTGAAGATCCCGACATCCATAATGCGCTCCCAACACCAGCGCGTGTGTCGTCCTTTGCCCGCAAACTAACACCAGGGAGATCCCTGCTGACGCCAAATCGTCTGGACGCGAGTGGTCGATAAGACGGCAATCGCAGCATCCCGATCCGGCCCAGGCACGCCTAACAAGTGGCCCTTGCCAAATGAGTTCGCAGTTCAGTACGTGATGGTGGGCCGGACTGGACGAAATCGAGAACTGATTCCCGGTCCTGGGTTGCGCCATCGGAGGGCATGGGGATAGTGTACTGGATCGATACCTCATCCCCGTCGATCTTGACCCCCTGGACGAAGTTGCGGATCAGCGCCTTGCGCTCCGGGATGGTGCCGGTCTGGAGGAACTCGCGGAACTCAGCGACGTACCGCTTGATCTCGGGCGTTGAGGGCAGGTCGGCGCGGCGCTGCTCCAGCTGGCGGACGGCGTCGTCGCGGGCCGCTGCCAGCTGATCCTCCTGCTGGCGCAGCTTGAGGATGCGCGGCGAGAGCGCCTCATAGGTCAGGTCGCTGTTCTCAATGGCGTCGTAGAGCTTCTCCAGGCGGCGGCGGACATCGTCCAAGTCCGACTCGATGATCGCCAGGTCCGAGGCCCGCTCCTGGGCCAGCGCGTCGACCTCCTCGGCCACCAGCTGGACCAGTTCGGTAATCGTCTCCTCGTTGAGGATGCGCTGCATGATCTTGGCGACGACCTGGTCCTCCATCCTTCCGGCGTTGAGGTAGCGTCCGTCACAGGCGCCTGCGCCCTCGCGCAGCAGTTTGTTGCAGACGTAGTAGGCGAACTGACCGCTCTTGGCGCTTTGGCCGGTGTACGGCTTATCGCAGACACCGCAGCGCAGCAGGCCCGATAGCAGGAACTTGCTGCCCACGCGGGCCGGCGCCTGGATCTTCGGCGCCCGGGCTCGGAGCCCCGCCTGCACCGCGTCGTACAACTCCCGCGAGACGATGGCGGGCCAGGCGTCGGCGACTCGCACCGGGTCGGGAGTCTGTCCATCCCTAGCCGTCTTGCCCCAGACCGCGGTGCCGGTGTAGGCCTCGTTGGTGAGCACGTAGTGCAGCATGTTCTTCTGCCAGCGCTTGCCGCCCTTCGTGATTCCGCGCTCGTGCAGGTCCTGGCAGATCTCCTTGAGCCCCTGACCCCGGGCCGAGCGCTCGAACATCTCCTTGACGATCGGCACGGTCGCCGGGTCGATCTCAAGCGTGGGACGCTCCTTGCCGCCGTCCTGCACCTTGACCCGCGTGTATCCGTAGGGCGCGCGCGAGCCGAGGAAGAACCCGCGCGCGGCGGCCTCGCGCATCCCGCGCGTGACCTCCTGAGCCAGGTTCTCCGAGTAGAACTCGTCGACCGACTCGATGATCGCCTCCATCAGCTTGCCGGTCGGGGTGTCGTCGGCGTGCTCGGTGATCGAGGTGACGCGGATGCCGCGCCGCCTGAGCATCGACTTGAAGGCCACAGCGTGTTCGCGCTTGCGGGTGAACCGCGAGAACTTCCAGACCAGGATCTCCTGAAACGGCGCGTTCGGCTGCGCCGCTTCATCCAGCATCTTGCGGAACTGCGGCCGATCAGCGACGCGTCCCGATTCGGCCTCGTCGATGTACTCGCGGGCGATGACAAAGCCGTTGCGCTCGGCGAAGTCACGCAACGCGCGCAACTGGGCGGCGACGGAGAGGTCGACGTCTTGTCGGTCGGAGGAGACGCGGGCATAGAGGGCGGCTGGGATACGAACGGATTGGTTATGCATGGCAAACGCCTCTCGAGTCGCGCGCAGTGATACACCGTGCTACGTGTTCGAAACAAGGATATCCGATCTGCGGCCAAGTAAAATCCGGCGATGCATCTCGTGCCATCCGCCCACATCCCGACAGGGGTGCGGAGGATTAGGGCGCTACGGGCTGCCCTTCTGCATCGGACCTCAAGGGGCGGCCTGGTGAGGGACAGGAGCTCTCGGTATTGCGCGTTATCTCAAGAGACTCAGCTCATATCCTCTGTCCCAGGCAAGATGCTCCCGGACAGTGAACCACACCGTGCCTGTGTCATCTATGTACACGTGCAAGTCCCAGTCGCGGCGTTCGAGCACGTCACCAAGCACGTCCTCCGGCGCATAACTCGTGGACGGAATCTGCGTTGGACGCAGGTGGTTGAATGACGTTCTCCTCGCGGCCGCAGATGGCTCGATCCAATCGCTGTCCTGTCGCCGATACCGCGCCCCTCGGCTAGCAGCCTTGGACTGAGCTTCCTCCAGCGACTGATCCTCCCTCATTGTGAGACTCAGTACTCCTTCGGACACATCTCGCATCGGCCCGGTCGTTTGGTCTTCCGCATCTCCAAGTCCGATGGCAAGGCGTGGGCCGAGGCCTTGAGGATCTTGACTCCTCCACATCGGCTCCGTGTACTGAACCTCGTAGAGTGCCGCCAGGTGGATGGAGACTGGAGGATCTCCGTGATGAACGCCGGTTACGCCGCGGAGCTCCACTATCAGATCCCAAGGGTCATCGAGATCGTGGTAGATGAGAACAGAGTGGGTTTTCCAGTCTCGGCATGGCAGCTTGGCCGCTGCAATCGAGTGCCATGGCGAGACCACGCCGCTCGGCAGCACTATCCGAAACTCGTACGCAAGGAGTGTGTCATCGTGCGGGTTCTCCCAGAACAACGCCTGAAGATGAGGCCCGCACGTACGAGCACCAAGTCCCCAGATTGACACTCTACCTTCTTGGTGCGAGTTGACCGTTGGCACCACGACTCCCGTCCGCTCTTCCGCCATCCGAGTTTGAGCAGAGTAACTTCGATTGGACATGCGTCGGCCAGAAAAGTCAAGAATGCAGCCAAGTGCACGGAAATGTCGCTCGGGCAGCCTCCTAACGGATGTTGCCCAGTTGTGCAAGAATGCGTCCAAGAAGGGGCTGAAGAGAGAGGCTGTGGGTGCCACGAAGGGAGCTTCGACCGGATCGCTTCGCACCAAGCTCAGATTGGCAGGACGCGCACCCGGCTGCGACGCTCGTCGACAACGACCAACGCGCCCGCCAACAGGTCTGATCGATGCTGTTCGAGTGCTGCGATGACTGTTGGGCCGAGTTGGAGCGGCAGAACGTTCTCGGCTCGTGCTTGCAGAACGCTAGGACCGCGGTCATGCGTGAGTGCGAGCATCGTGCCAAAGTCTAGGTCGTGCGTGAACACGATGTATGCGTTGGCGAGCGCCCAATCCATGATCTCTCGGTCAGTAGCCCGTGGGTCTCCGACCTCGGACCAATGCACCGCTTCCCAGCCTTCCTTCGACAGAGAATCGACCCACTCGGGCGAGAGGTTCATGTCGATCAGCACCCTCGGTCTCATTGGACCGCCAACGGAACCTCGCGCTCCTCTAGCCGCCAGGCGGCATAGGCGAGCGCCTGGTCAATGTCCTCAGATTCGAGGTAGGGATACGCACGCAGGATGCTGGCAGACGACTGGCCGGCTGCCAACAGTGCCACGACCGTCCCGACGGTGACGCGCAGGCCGCGGATACAGGCCTTGCCGCCCATGACCTCGGTGTCGAACGTGATCCGGTCGAGTTGTGCTGTGCGCATCGCGGACTCCTCGCTCACATCGTATCCGGATCACTTTGGGTCCCTCGGTTCAGCATCGGCGTACTGTTTATGGTGGGGCCGCGCATGAGCAACTCGTGATGACGGAGAAGGCGTAGGCAAGTGAATCCGGCTGAGTCCTTGCCTATCGCCGCGGCGACGGGGTCGCACCAGAGTTGGCACACATCGCACTCTCCGGCTCGGACCGAGGAGGATGACCCAGGTGCTCGCGGCGTCTAGGAACCACTAGCTCCGAGGGTGAATCGCTTGCCCGCAACAGAGCGCGTTCTTAGTCATATCGGTCGGCGTCGGTTCCTTCTGCTGAAGAGACGCAGGCGGTCAGTGGATGCCGCCGGTTCGCGGCAACCATCGCACGGTAGCGCCCCGAGGGCCTGACAGGAACGGGACGTGGGATACCCACCGAACACGACTATCCGAACGACGCGGAGACCTTGGCGCGAGACAAGAGTTCCCGGCTGGACGGTTGATGGACAGGGGTGACGCAACCCAAACGGGCAATGAATGCAGCTGAAATCTATGGCCACTGATTCACGAGATTAACGAGGCTTTGGTGCAAATCGCCAAGATCTATGAACCACTCTTGGGCAAGATCTCCAGGGTCTTTGCGCCACTTCTTCAGGGGCCGGACCACTGTGATCGCAGGAACGGCGATCATCGCTGCTGCCTTCAGATGCAGCGATCGCCGCTTGGCGGGCATGTGCCTGGTCAAGCATCTGGCGATTCGGTCTCAATCCTTGCGCAGTGGTCAACACTTCGGCAAGGCTGTCAATCGTTCCTGGCGATCACGCATCCACCGAATAGCTGCTCGCCGACGACCAGCGCGCTAGCCTCTGCCGGATGGAAGTCGATGAGAGCGGAGGACTACCGGCCCGCGGGCGAGTCGTCTTTCCTGCGCGAGTGCGGAATGCGCTGTTCATCGAGCAGCGAGGCCGCTGCCGCTATTGCGGCCGCCGCATGAGCAACCGCCAACTCGAAATCGACCACAAGTGGCCCGTGAGCCGCAACGGCGGCAACGAGCGGGCGAACCTACAGCTGCTGTGCACGGCCTGCAACCTGCGGAAGGGAATCCAGACCGACGAGGAGTTCCGCGACCGCTACTGGCGGTTGTTGCCGGCGGACGAATCGATCCCCGATCCACCGATCGAACAAGAGGAGTTCGCCGCCGAGACTCGACGCACCCGCGCCTCGCCGACTGTCCGCGGCATATGCCGGAAGCGCTTTGAGACAGCGAGACAAAGACACTGGACCCAGCGTGGAGCCTCGCCCGCGACGTTGTGGATGCTCCCTGCGATGGTGTTGGTCCTGCTACTGGTAGCCGTCGTCAGGTCCTGTGGCTGAAGCACAGGGAACACTGCCTCTGTCGTTCTGCCCCATGGGTTCTTCGCCCGTCAGCCACCGATTCTCCGTGGACGATCAAGTCCACTCGGCAGCGGTACAACTCGGAGCCAGGTGTTGCCGGTGCACTGAGCAGCGCGCCCAGATGACCGCCGGGTACTCGGACGATCTCGGTCGCTTCGGCCAGGGAGTGGAATGCGCAGCAGCGCTGCAGGAACTCCCGTCTCCAGATACGCGTTGAACAACGATCTGGACCCTTAGATTGTCCTATCTCCGAGTTGTGGCGACAGGTCTGGCCTTGTGCTGTGAGGGGCCAAGCGTCACCGCCCCCGGCCACGCGAACCGAGCAAGTCTTTGGCATCACCTCCGACATCTGGATCTGCCTACAACACGCATGGAGAGTCGCCCATCCCTGCAAGATGGATGGAACCGGCCCGTAGCCTGTTCTTGTGACGAGGTCGCGAGCTGGCTATCTGTCGCCGATCACCTGCTGTCGTTTCGTAGTGGCTTCCTTGTCCTCGATCATTTCGATGGCCAAAGCGTAGCTGCCCGTTATCACGGCCACAAAGTGACAGATCAATAGCAACTCGCAGCGATATGTGAGCCTGAGCAAATCCCGACCAACTGCAACATCGTTTCCTCCTATCGGAAGATGATGAACTTGGACATTCCTCGTATGGGCAACCGTTAGACCAAACTGCTCGCAGGAGTCCTCGAGTTCCAAGAGATCAGCAAACGGTTCGGCCAATCTCTGTATTCTCTGACTGAAGTCCTTCCTTGCATTGCCATGGAGGGCCTTGTCGAGAGTCTCAAGCGCCTCAGTCAACTGTCGGAACCTCTCATCCAAGGTCGGATCCCTGCTCGAATCTACCGCTGAGAAATAGAGACGTAAGGGCTGATGATGCTCGGAGTACATGGCGAACCATCGTCCGATACATACGTGCAGATCGTCTTTCAGATCACGGCGCTGAAACAACATCAGCGGCCCGAGCAGGTTGCGGTCAGCTACGCCCTGATTGCGCTCCTCGTAGATGATTTCTATCTCGCTCTCGCGTTCACCACCGCCTTGAGCAGGCTCAGTCACCTCGCGGGAGTACCCGGTGAGCCCGATCACTGACACACTCTGATCAGCAGCCAGTCGCAAGAGGTCCCGGAACCACATGACCCGACGCGTCGCCTCATCTGCTGTCCACCAACCATCTGTGGATAGCTCCACGTATGCGCGCTGGGAAACTCCCGCGCTCTTCGTCTCCTCCCAGGCTGACGGAATCGAATAGCCGAACCTGATCTTTCCGTGCTCGCCGTCGAGCAGCCCTGGAAGACCAAGAGAGTCAGGACGCTGAAAGGTGATCGTCGCTCGGCCTTGCATTACATCGGCATCGACCTGGATTCCTGACAGCGCGAGCCATTCATCTAGTCCCTCAACGTCGAACTTCACTCTGGAGAAGCGCACGCACTCCTGTGAATCGTAGGCTATGCCGACGAACAGCCACGTCGCGAGAAACGTGGCGCCATTGAAGATTAAGCCATGCGAGCGTGCCTCGACGCTGCTGTCTGTTCGCAAACACCCATCCAGTGTGACAAACCCGCGTTCTCTCGTGACGCCCAGAATCCTTCTGGTTGCCTCTCCATCGCGAAGCGTGAGATCGGAAGCGAGCGAGTGCGGTTCTCCTTCGGCGAGGCCGAATGTCTCCAGTGTGATGGCTCCCTGTGCCGAGGCTCGAAGAACTCCAGGGACTCGCTCCTTGGCCTTCGGGTCGTCGGGAAGCCAGAAGAAGCCGAGGTCCTCAAACTCGTCCACGCGCATCTGCCAAGGCCTCTCTTCAGGACCACACTCAGCGAGAGAACTTGAGAATACCCGCAATCCTCCGAGCCACCGCCGAGAACCAGCCGACCTCTCCCACTTCCAGCCCCCGACCCAGCACCTTCGACTCTCGGTAGCTGAGCCACTTCTTGAGTACCTGGTAGCCTCCCAGCCGATACTCCCACACCTCAGTCGGCACGTCTCGCCAGCACGCCCGATCATTCAGATACACGTCCACCATGTCTCCACGACGATTGATCTTGCCCTGCCCGGGCATGACGGCTTGATTGGCGCCGAAGTGACCCCAGCCGGCGGTGAGGTGGAAGTCGGCGGGTTGCATCGGTTGGCCGTCGATTGTAGTGGGGACGCCGATGTGGGTGTAGTCGGCGAGGAGGTCGGCGACGTCGGACTCGGTGTCGAGCAGGCGGGCGAGGCGGCGGACTGGGCGAGGTCGGCGGGGTCGTCGGGCAGGGGGATGCGGGGCCAGCCCATGCGCAGACCGCCGGCGTTGGCCTCTCGGTAGGCGGAGTCGTGCAGCATGGCGAGAACGTGGTGGAACAGGTCCTCGGGTGCAGCGTCCATCGACTCGACGTAGGCCCGCGCCAGCTCGCTCAGGTTGGCGGACCGTTTGACGCCATTTGCCTCCTCGCCGAACTGGTCGTCTCGGAGGTAGAGGGGGAACATGTTAGCCCCGCGTTCGATGAGGTGGTGCGACCCCGGCAGCGTCGTGAAGAAGGCTTGTGGTTCCGTTATGCCTTTGCGGAGCTGCTGCGCAGCCGACAACCAGAGGTTGCCACCGAACACATGCTGTCGATACTCCGGGCGCTTTTCGTCGAGCAGCTTGGTCTCTTGTTCCCAGTACAACCAGCGGGCATCGAAGGGTCTGTACGAAAATCGGACAAAGGCATCGTCATCCGGTTCGCCCCTGACCAAAAGAGCCTCTCGCACTGGTCGCGCTTTGGTTCTCCGGGTCGATTTCATGGCCATCGGATTGCGACGCCCAATGTCCTCGTGGCTAATGCTTGCGTCGAAATACTCAGCAATCCGAGTGCGCAACTGGTGCGGATCAATGTCAACCAGAAACGCATCTCTGTTTGTCAGTACGCCATGTAGTCGCTTCGGAAACAAGTCGATCAGCGCAGGCCATTCAGTCCAGCCACCTTCGACCTCATCAGGCCTGAATGAAAATCCAAGCAGTGGGATCGGCTTCACCGACCGACCTAGTGAAGACGGCTCCAACTCTGCTGAATTCTCCAGTTCCCGGAGCTTGCTTGTTCCCCACAGCTCTCGCCAATCGACCTGCTCGGCAGGACTGTGCGTCTCGTGTCGCACCAGCGTTGCGATTGCCGTGCCGACCTGGATTCCGACCGGATCGTCCTTCGTCGAAAACACGCTGGGATCCGGGTCGCCGTCGGGCGTGAGCTTGCCGGTGCGATACTTGTCTCCGTTGAGGTTGTCGATGCGGATGATGTCGAAGGCGTCGATGTAGCGCTGCCTCATGCCGGGGAAGGAGAGGCCGTCGAGCCAGGAGTAGTTGGAGATGAAGCAGACGACGCCCTTGCCGGTCTTCTCGGCAATGCGCCGCTCGGCCATGCGAAAGAAGCGCACGTAGAGGTCGTTGAGTCCCTGCCCCTGCGGTTTGGGCACGTCGGGTCCGGAGACCTGGCGGTAGGCGTCCGACAGCTTCCGCTCCTCTTCCGCGTCGGGTACGCCGGGGAAGCCGTTGTAGGGCGGGTTGCCAAGCACCACGAGGATCGGGCGCTGCTGCTTGACTCGTGTGGCGCTACGGCGTTCCTGTTCCAGTTCGGGAAAGGGCAGCGGCTTGGTCGTGTGCGGCTCCCAGCCGGTCAGGGCGTTGGTCAGGAAGACGCCTGCGCGCTGGTCGGGCGAGAGTCCCGCGCCCAGGCGCTCCAGCGCGAGGCCGATTTCGAGGTGCGAGACGACCAGCGGGGCGGGCATGATCTCGAAGCCGAAGACGCGGGTCGCGGCGGCCTGGCGGACCGACTCTGCCCAGGTCGCGCCGCCCGAGGCCTGCTCGGTCTCGGCGATCCGGCGCAGCGTCTCGACCAGGAAGGCGCCCGTCCCGCAGCAGGGATCGAGCACGTAGACCCGCTCGTCGGCCAGTCCCTTGTCGATGCCGAGGTCGTCGCGCAGCGCCCGGTCGACGCGGGCGACCATGTAGCGCACGATCTCGCGCGGCGTGTACCAGACGCCAAGCTGCTTGCGCAGGTCGGGGTCGAAGGCTTCGAGGAACGGCTCATAGACGTACTGCACTGCCTCGCCCTCCGAGAAACGCTTTAGAAGCGCCTCACGGTCGACGCGGTCCAGCGCGGCCTCGGTCCAGTCGAGCACTTCGAGAAGTCCCAGTCGCCTGAGGCGTCCTCGCTCGGTGAGTTCGTGGAACAGCAAACCCAAGACTGGAGCTTGGATCTCGTCAACCGCCTCTCTCCAGCGAAAGCGTCCCGGCTTGCCCGCCCGAGCCCGGAGCACCCAGGCGGCGAAGACGCCGTAGAACAGCGTCTGCACTAGGGTCGAGCGGAAGAACCGGCCACCGTCCTCGCTCTCGAACGACATGCCCAGCGCCTGCTCGATGGCCTCGCGGATCGTCGCCAGCGAGTCCTCTTCCTCTGCCGCCTCTTCGACCCGCTGCAGCGCGTCGCGGGCGTAGGAAGCGAGTAGCCGGGCGAGGTCGCGCGGCTCGGAAATCGTCGAACGGTGCGACATTGTGCGCAGCAGGTACTCCGCCAGCGAGACGCCATGCCGGTTGGCGGCGCGAGTCGTGTGCTCCAGCAGGTCATCGAAAGCTGGGGCGGAGTTGGCCAGCGAGTAACGCTCGAGGGTCGCTTTCGCGCCGTCGTTGTCCTATCCGACCAGCGCAAACTCGCGCAGGTTGGTCACGAGGACGAGCTTGCGCGTCTGCCAGTAGGCATCTACTTGTCCGGAGGCGATCAGCACATCGAGATCGGCGTCGGCGCCCTTAACCTCGACCACGCCGCGATCCGGGTCGGTGTGCTCGCCGGAGAAGAAGCCGAGGTCTGGCTGGCCGGAGGCGGTTTCGCTGTAGTGGACAACGGCGCGGACCTTGGGCTTCAGTTCGTTGCCGATGGCGTCGAAGAGATTGTCCAACGCGGTGTAGTGGGAAAGCTCAGGCGTCCCGACGCGGCTGACAGACGAGATGGCGTCGAGGTACTGCTTGACGGCCTGACGGAGTTCGGTCACGTGGGGGTTCCGCATCTGACACGGCGTCGTAGGATTCGTCGCCTTCCGACACGTTAGCCGCCTCCACAGTCGTCGAGAGAGTGAGCAACCGGCTACATGCCAGGACCCAGACCTTCGCGACCAGGGATGGCCTTCCATGAGCGACGAAGTAGAGTTCGGCTCTCGCACCGGCGGGACAGCAGCAGATCCGCAGAGGGCCTAGTTGCCTGCGACGCTCCTGGCGAATGAACGTCAGCCCATCGGAGAGGGGTGCCGCGGGGTTACGGGGACGGCTTCGAACTCCGGTGTTCGTTCGATTGCGCTCTGACGGATCGAAGCGATTGCTCGTCTCGGCAACGGCCATAAGTCGGTGTTCCTGCGTGCCAGGACCTTCCCTCGTGTCCCGGCGCACAGTGCCTCTCGAAGACAGGACGTGCTGGTACCGTTCGAGTGTGAGTGAGATCAATGAAGGCGGCGGCGCGCAGGCGGGGAGCATGCCGCTTCCGTTCGAACTTGCGCTGCCGCGAAGCCCCGTATCGCAGCAAGCCCGACGCACTGAGTTGCGGGTAGCATGGCAAGAGGAGGTTCGGAATGCGGCTCGCCAGCGTTGGCGAGGGGCCGCGCCAACCGATGGTTTGGTCGCCCTGACGATCACCTACTTTTTCGATGCAGGCTCGCCCGATGTCGACAACATTCCCAAACCGATCCTCGACGCGCTCAAGGGCCTCGTCTACGCCGATGACGATCAGGTCATCGACTTGGCCTGCCGCAAGAGGGACCTGAGGGAGGATGTTGTGGTTCGCAATCCGTCGCCCTACTTGCTGGGACACCTGCGCCGTTCACGGCGGGTGGTGCACGTATCCGTCGCTCAGGCCAGCAACCGGGAGGTGACGTTCTGATGGCGAATCCCACCGCAGCCGAATACCAACTCAAACAAGAGACCGCGGACGCCTACCGGGATCAGGGCTATGAGGTCGCAATCGATCAGGAGCTCGACTTCATGCCCGGCTTTCGGGCCGATCTGCTGGCGCGCAAGGGCGATCAGGTGCGGGTGATCGAGATCAAGAGCCGTTCGGCGCTGGTCAATGCAGGTGTGTTAGACCATCTGGCTCGGGCCATAGAGGCACAACCCGGCTGGAGTTTCGAGTTGGTGCTGGCAGCCGAAACGGAAACACCAGAGCCGCCACGCGGGGCGGATCCTATCGACCGCGAGCACGTCCATCTGCGGCTCGATGAGGCTGAGCAGCTACTTGACGAGGGGCACGCTGAGTCGGCGTTCATACTGGCTTGTATGGCATACGAGGCGAAGATCAGACTGCTGCTCGGGGGCGCCGAAAAAGCGGATAGCCGACTCTTCAGCTTCCGACAGATGTCGGAGCAGGCGTCATATCTAGGCGTGATCTCGGCGGAAGAACGGGACAAATTGACGCGCCTCTGGGATCTGAGAAATGCGATGATCCATGGTTACCACGCCCCTGAGTTCAACGAGGATTCGGCCAGGGAGTTGATCGACGTCGTTCGCGGACTGGACGCGGCTGCGGCCTGAGCCGAGCGCAGGCGGATCCACTGCGAAGTCACGGGACCGGGACTTGTTCTGCACATGAGTGGGCAATAGTGGGGCTCTCCATCGACAAGGTCTAGTTCAAGCGGACGGCGGTGCGTCCGTGCGTCTTTCACGAGAGTTCCGCGGAGGCCGGCCAAGATCCATCAGCAGGGAACCACCGACCTTAGAACGGCGAAATCGAGAAATCGTTCGACCGACCGTGCGGCCGAGGCGTTACTTGGGCGACCATCCTCGCTGCATGCTCCACGACGTCGACAGGCTGACCGGCGATCTGCACTGTGACATGCGATATGGCGGGGTTGGGAAGATTCTCAGCGTGAATGCGACATTCGATCGTGCCTTCAATCGTAGGACGCTCCGAATCTAGGTAGATCTCGGCGACAAAGTACTCAGTCTCCGTCTCGTGCCGCCACTGTTGGCACTCCAAGGTGATGGTCTCAACAGGTTCCATTGGGCGATTCGGCTTGTAGTAGAAGGTGTTCGGATCGCGAGGCGGCAGCTTGGAGTAGTCCATGGGCAAGTGAATGGATGATCCAAACATCCGTCTGTCGAAAAGTGACGGCGGCGACGGTAGTCGAATCCGCTCCCGACGATACGCCCGATAGGAATCGTCATCATCGAGCGGAACGCACAACAAGATCGGCCCGAGCCCGACTATCTCGATCAGCGCGTCTTTCGCTGGTACCGTGCCATGATTTTCGACGGCGATCTCCACCAATGGCCGCTCGGATAGATGCTGAAGCGAGGTGTGAAGATTGGCCAGCATTTCCTCGCAATCCTTTAGCCACTCTGAATCCTTAGACCCAGGAAAGCGACTACGCAGTTGGCCAAGCAGGTGGGAGATCTCGCTATCAGTGAGCGAACGTGCAGTAGGACACTGTCCCCTGAGCTTGTTGTCATGGGTCCCAAGAAACTGGATGTCGAATCGAGGTTGCTTCTGTTCCAGGCGCTTGACTTCCGCTTCCAGCTGCGCAGCTCGTCGCTCGGCTACCGAGGGCTCTGGATCCGACAGCCAACCGTCGGGCACGGGAACGAGGGGGACACCTTGATTCCTTGCGGTCGCCATTGGTCCGGTGTCATGGGTGAGGAAGCGGACGTCACGATCGTCGTGCGCGGAGCGGTAGGCATCCACGCAGCCAAGTATTCGATTGTCCGCAATCTCATAGTCGAGAAAGCCGGGAGTGGGCCGAATGGAGGTCACCTCGGCGAGAGTCACGGTCGGGTCAGTTGGCCTGACAATGCGCTGTGGACTGTCGCTCAGCACGAGGTCTCGAATGATGCCGTTGGCTTTGCGGGCGCGGCGGCCAAGGCGATCGTTGCCGCGGCTCTTCAGTTTGTCGATTTCGTTCATGACGGGGAGCGAGACCAGCAGATGAATCTCTTCAAACTCCGCTAGCGCCTCGCAGCTACGCCAATTGATCTCTTGCAGCGCCTTGCATTGCAAGAAGACATTCGAGTCGGGGAACAAGTAGATGCTGGAGGTCATGTCGATCTCGCGGAGTCAGATGGAGTGTTGCGATTGGCAAAGGCCACAGCCATTTTGTCGGACAGTAGTTCAGGTAAAACGGTATCACGAAGGTGGGGCGTGGGTCTGCGGATCGAAGATGCTGCAGAGGATGGTCTCGTTGACTGGGTGAGTGTGCGCGGCGAGCCTTCCCTTGACTTCCGGTTCCTCGCTCCGACAGTGAGGTGCTCCGGCGGGATGGCGCTGCGGAATTCTGTCTGACAGGCGCTGTTCGAGAAGCTGACAGACGGTGGTACGGGCTTCCAGCACAACCCCATCTCCTTTGACTGCGCACACACATGGCACAGCATGGGGGAACTCACCTTGTGACTCATTGGATCGAATACCGTACGCGTGAGCAAGCCAGATTAGGAGCCGGCGATGTCCGTTCGCGTCTCTGGATTCGCCAAGGGCCTCGTCCGATGCCTCGACTTCGCGCCGGTCTCGGTCGAGGAACTGGATCGCGTGCTCATAGGCGCCGCCGAGACGCTGGAGATGGACTACATCGAACCCTCCGCCGACTCGCCCTTTATCCGCTCCGGCGCGTCGTTCGCAGATCTGGTCTTCGTCCAGCACGGGACGGCCGTGCCCTGGCAATCCCCGCACTCGGAACTTGACGCGCCGTTTCTGATCGGGGTGCACGAGTTTCTGATGGACGCGGAGCGCTGGGTCGCCAGCTACTCAGCGATCACGGAGGCGGTCGTCGTCCGGATTCCGAAGGTGGTGATGGCGCGGGTAGTGGACGAACTGCCGTCCGTACGCGAGCGGATGCATGAGCTGGTGATGCGCCGGCTGGCCCGCTACTACTGGGTCTCGCTCGCGACCAGCGGCGCGCCCGGCTCGCGGGTGGCGGCGGCGCTCGTGTCACGGCTGGCGCTGGAGGACCGCGACTTCGGCGTCGATCGCCGGATCGCCGTGCGCCAGACGGACATCGCGCGGCTGACGACGATGTCCCGCTCCGGCGTGTCGGTCGGACTGGCCGAACTGGCCAGGGAGCAGGTGGTCCAGTGGGGCGACCGGCCGGGGGCGCGGTTCCGAGGCGAGGTGCTGGTGCCGGACGTGGACCTGCTCAAGGACTACGCCTTCCTCGACATGCGCACCCGCGAGATCCGGCCGCTGCTGGCCGGGGACGGCGACGAGTGAAGCAATCGCCTGGTGCCGAATCCCGCTGCGCTCCAGAGGAGTCCAACCGCAGACCCAGAGCTAACTAGTCGCGGGTTCCCTGGTAGCAAACAACACCCCGCGCCGGCCCCTCCTCGCTCCGTACGCAGCTGTATTGGCCCTTGATCATCGCGATCGATTGCACAATCCGTCGAGGCTTGAGCTGGCCGTTGACCGGATACGCGCGCGGCCTGCATCCCAGTGCGCACAGCGCGCGGATAGGTTGTCCACAGCATCAATGATGCATTCCAACAGACATTGACAACACTTGTAGAACAGCGATACCTTCGACCTAACACAGAACACTTGTACCGCAGAAGAGATGTGCGTCATGACCCTGCCGGCCTCCGATCTAATCGAGATTCCCGTTGACATGAGAGACGGACGTGATGCGTATGCGGGAGATGACGGAGGACGAGCACCAAACCCTGCGGGCCGGGTTGCGGATCGTGGCGCGGATGATCGCGCGGCGCCACCTGGCCCGCCAAGCGGCCGAAGCCGCGGCAGCGCAGGCTGAGCCGGAGAGCGCGAGCGCCGACCCAGGCGGCAGCGCCCAGGGAGCGATCGAGCGATGAGCGGCAGAAGGGTGAGGAGACGACTGGAGTTCGCGCCGGGTGAGGCCCAGTTGCCCGGCGATTTCGGCGAGCGGCTGGCCCGGCTCAAGCGGCGCACTGGCCTGACATGGGAAGAGATGGCCGAAGCGCTGGGCGTGGACGACCGCCAGCTGCAACGCTGGCGGCGCGGCGCCTGCCCCAACGGGCGCTCGATGCTCTCGCTGATTCGGTTGGCGGCGCAGCTGCCGGACGGGCTGAACGAACTCCTGGGCCACGATCCCTGCGCGGCCCGGCGGGAGGAGCGCCGGCGATGATCCCCATCCAGCAATCCGGTTACCGGTCCCGAGGGACTGAGTTTCCCGACGACTTCCCGCAGCGCCTGGAGCGCCTGCGGGCGGCGTCGGGTCTGACCTGGCGGCGGCTGGCGCGAGAACTGGGCGTGGGCGTGCGCTCGCTCTACCGCTGGCGGGCCGGGACCCGGCCGGACGCGGCGCACATGCTGGCGATCGTGGAATTCGCCACGGAGCGGGAGCTGTTGAACTGCTTGCTGAGCGGAGCGGATGAGGGGGAGGCGGACGAACGCCAGGCGCGGCTGTTTGGCGAGGATGTCTGGGCGGGGTTGTGCGGCGGCGGCGCGGCGAGCGAGGAAACCCAGGAGAAGAAGCGGGCGGCCTAGCAGCCGGACCGGCTCGACCTGACGCTCAGTCGAGGCCGCGCGGCGCCGAACGCTCAATCGAGCGCCAGGCGCGGCCCACGGGACCGTGGTGTTCGAGCCTCAGGCGGTCGGAGACCAGCAGCGGCAAGGGCACCTCGGCCCGAGCGACGGCGTCTGCGGCGATGCGCAGGAAATGGTCGGCGGCCAGTTCGTCCTCGAACACGACCAGCACCCGGGGCAGGAGTCCGTGGTCCTCAAGCGGGCGTCCGGTGGCGTAGTAGCGCAGGTAGGGCGCGAGCCGGGCCGCCATCGTGGCCGGACGCACGGCGCGCCGCTCCAATTCGAGGAACAACGCCTGCTCGCCCGAGGGCGTCTCCACAAGCGCGTAGGCATCGGGCTGGATCGAACGCATCCGCTCATGCGAGCGGAAGTAGCGCGAGGTGCGATGGGGTGGGTCGAGCTGGACGAGGCGGCTGCCCTGATCGCGCGCCTGGCCGGCCAACAGCGTGTTGAACCAGTGCACCGACTCGGTGTGCTCCAGATTGCGCAGGAGCTGGCGCGAGCGAATCCCTGAGACGTTGCGCCAGTCGAACGGGTCGTCCGGCCAGCGCGGTTCCGGACTCCAGCGCTTGCGCGCGATGCCGACCGAGGTCCGGTCGCGGCGAGCGAGATAGGCGAGGCCGCGGTCGGAGAGCGCGAGCCGCGGTGCACCCGCCCGCACGATCCTCGTGATCAGGCCCGGTTCGTCCAGCCGTGCGAGCAGCTGTGTCAGCCGGCGCCGGCCGACGCCGAGCAATGCCGCCAGGTGACCGGGCCTGAGCCAGGGCCAATCGCCGACGAGATCGAGCACGCGCTTCTCCGCCGTCGTGATCACGGCGGGCAGCATCCATGAGGCGTCGTCGCATTCCGGACCGAGTGGTTCAGGCAGCGAGACTCGGACCAGGGGCCGCTCTGGTCGTTCCGCTGAAGTCGGCAGCGCGTAAGCGAGCGCCTCGCGCAGGGTCAATCGCGCCGCGCCTGTGGGCCCGCGCCAGACGGCGGCCTCGGCGCCGGCCAGGGCGACGTCGCGTTCGAGCGCGAGGAAGGTGATCGCGGGCGGCCCCGCGACCAACCGCCGCGCGTGGCGCAGGCGGGTTTCATCGGGGCAGATCACGAGCACCGCGCCGTGGCCGGGGGTCTGTTTGAGCCGGCGGATGCGCTTGGCGAACCCGGTCCGGTCGGCCGTCCGGCCCTGGCGCACCACCGCCGTGCGCAGGTCTCCCGGCAGCTCCAGCAGGGCGTCCATCGGCGCGGCTCTCTGCCAGCGCACACCCAAGGGGAAGGTGAACTGTGCGGCCTGCTTGGCCAGCCGGTAGATCATGGCGGCCGCGTCCAGGCGTTCGAGCAGCAGCCGGCGCCACTGCTCGGAGACCGGTCGGGTGCGCAAGAGCTGAGCAACGGGCACTTCTTCCTCCGATGCCAGCCGACGCACGCCACGACCGGTGAGACAGAACCGGCGGGTCGGCGTGACCAGTTCCGAAGCCTGGCCGACTGATTCGACTAGACCGGCCTCGAGGAAGCGTTCGATCCGCTGGTAGACCGCGGCGCGCGAGCGGCCCGAGAGCGCGGCCAGTTCCAGCCGGTCGAGGAACGGCATCCGGGCCAGCGTCCCGAGCAGCTCGACGTCTCCGGGGTAGAGCCTCATTGCTCTGCTCCGTCCCGTTCGGCCGCCGTGGAGTCAGACGGATGCTCCCGCTCACGCGTCTTCGGCTCGGGCCGGGCGGTCTTGGGCTTGGGCTTCTTCTGAGGCGCCTTGTCCGCTTCGCGCCGGGCCTCCATCCGCTCGCGGAACTCGGTCACCGCCCGCTGGCGCTCGGTCTGCTGCCGCTCCAGCTCGTGGGCCGAGGTGACGTAGGCCGAAGCGGCCTCGCGGATGCGGGCGGCACGCAACGGATCGCCGGGCTCGGGTTTGCGCACGGTCATCGAAAAGACCGGCATCCGCTGGGTGCCGACCGTGGCCCGGACGTAGCAGTGATGCACGGGCTGGGAGACGACGTCTTCTTCCGAGACCCGCTCGCGGCCCAGGTCCCAGAGCAGGTCGCGCGCGTCCTCGCCCGAGACCTGGAAGACGCAGAGACAGCCGACATTGGCCATCAGCGTGTGACGCATCGTGGGCGAGAGGTCCTGCAGCTTGGCCAGGCTCTGGGTGGCGAGCACGAACGAGGCGCCGTACTTGCCCAGTTCGGCCAGCATCGACTCGAACTCGACCCCGGGGATGGTCTGCATCTCGTCGACCACGACCAGGGCGCCGCGGCGTTGGGCCAGGGGCAGGCGCTCCTGCTCGCGGATGACCGAGTCGACCAGGTTGAGCAGCGAGGCGCCGACCAGGGCGGCCACGTCGCGGCCGACCGTCCCCTGGGCGGTCGAGACCAGCAGGATGCCGCCTTCGAGGATCGTCTTGCGCAGGTCGATTGTGGACTTGGGCTGACCGAGGATGGCGCGGGCGCGGCGCGAGGAGGCGTAGTAGCTCAGCCGGGTCTGGACCGGGGCCAGCGCCTCGGCCCGGTACTCGCGCCGCCAACCGCCGAAGTCGCGCGCCCACCACTCGAGGAGGTAGGGGTCGGAGACCCGGGTCAGCACCTCGGCCCGGAACTCGTCGTCCGTGAGCAACCGGAGCCCGTCCAGGATCGTGTGCTGGCGATCGGGCTCGGTCAGGGGATGGCTGTTGGCCTCGTGCAACGTCTTCACGGTGTGTTCGAGGATCGACTGCATCCTTGGGCCCCACTGCTCCCAAAGCCCGCGCGCCACCCGGACGACCGAGTCGGCGGTCCGGTCGCGGTCCGCGAACACCCGCGCGTCGAGCAGGTTGATCCCCGGCGCGCCCGAGGGGTCGGCCAGGTCGATCAGCCGGACCTGGTCGACCAGCTCCTCCGGCGTCTCCTCCAAGATCGCCTGGACCAGGTCGGCGTGCGGGTCGACCACGACGATCGCGTCGCGGTCCAGGCCCTCGGCCTTGCGGCGGAGCTTGTGCCCCACGATGTGGCGCATCAGGGTGGACTTGCCCATACGGGTGCGGGCCACGTAGAGGTGGTGGCGGCCGAGCAGGTCGTCGGGGAAGTGGACCGGTTCGCGGTCGGCCTCGCTGGTCGTCCCGACCGCGGCCCCGCCGGCCAGTTCGCCGACCGCCGGCGGCAGCGCGCGGGCGCCGGCGCGGGCCACGAGCGGCGATTCGTCCGCCGCCGAGGGCGGATGCCAGAGCGCCGCCGCCTCGCGCACGCCCAGGACGCTGCGCCGGCGGAACATGCCCGGAGGACGGGGATGCAGGCGCGGCGGCCCAGGTTCGAGCGGCCCGACCTTGCCCGACTCGAACTGCGCCCCGGAAGGATGGTCGTAGTGGCGGTAGGCCGCGGCCAGCCGCTCCAGCAGCTCCTCGGCCCGCTCTTCCTGCGAGCCCTCCGGCAGCACCGCGCCCAGCTCCAGCTCGGCCTCGAACGCGCCGCGCGAGATCTTCTCCTTGACCAGCTGCGGATCGAAGTAGCAGTCGCGCGACTTCTTCCACTTGCGCCAGGCCCAGCCGCCGCCGATCAGGAGGACGGCCGCCCCGGCGCAGAGCGCGGCCAGGTTCCAGATCTCGCCGGCTTGCAGCCATGTATAGCCCTGGTAGAACCCGAAACCAGCCGGGATAAGCACGGCCAACGCCAACGGATCAGGTCCAGACGACACCGGTTGGCCAGGGGCCGGCCTGGGTTGGCTCTGGATCTGCACCGGCTGTGCCTTCTCCTGGTAGTGGCGCGACCACTGGGGGCCGAGCGAGCGCAACAGCAGGCGCGAGACCAGCCGCTCGCCTTCCTTGAGCCCGGTGAGCGCGCCCAGAGGCGCGAGCAAGGGGTCTGAGCCGGGGTCGACCAGGTCCTGGTCGCGGAACACGCGTAGGGGCGCGTACTCGGGGCCCGAGGCGCGCAGCACCAGCGACCAGGCCTGCTCATCCTCGCCCAGGCGCATGTAATCGCGCTCGGCGGGCACGTCACGGATGCGGGCCTGGGGGTAGTGGACGCCGACCTGGCCGCGCACGATCTGGTCGCCCGCGCAGCGGACGAAGAGGCCGATCGAGCGCTCGTCTGCTGCCAGTTCCAGCGCGAACGGCTCAGGCGCCGCGATCGAGCCAAGCAGGTTCTCGACGCCCAGCAGCGTGCGCTGGCCGGTGCGCGGCGGCGTGATCGCCAGCAGCGCCGGCCCGGACGGTTTGGCCGAGCGGCTGAACCATCTGAGTGGGTTGAATCTCATCTGAAGGTCCTTTCGTTATGTAGATGTGTGAGCACGGCGCAGCGGGCGGCTCAGTGCCGGCCCGGCCGCCACTCGATCAGCTCGGTCTCCTCCGGCGTCGCCTCGATCCGGATCGGGAAGCGCTCGCCCTTGGCCAGGAGCAGCCCGTCGCCTCTGGGGCAGGAGACCAGCCAGCGCTGCAGGTCCTCGGGCAGGTCGAACGCGTCGGCCACGGTCGAGATGGCGGCCGCGTCCTGCTGGAGCAGGAGCTTGAACGCCGCGTTCTGGAGCAGGGCACGTCCCGAGTGCCCGGTGATCGTGCGCGAGTGGTCCTCGGAGAGGAGATCCTGCACGTCCTGGGTAATGAACTGCAGGCCCAGCCGGTGCTTGCGCGCGCGCTTGGCCATCGAGACCATGAACGCCGCGCCCTCGGGGTGCTGCATGATCGACCAGACCTCGTCGACTACGAGCAGGCGCGGACGCGGATCGCGGGCGGCCGCCGCCCAGACCGTCTCGGTGCAGACCATCGCCGCCGCCGGCCGCAGCTCCGGCTCCAGCAGCCTCAGGTCGAACACTGTGACCAGCGCCTCGTTGTGCAAGAGGTCGTCGCCCTCGTCCGAGAGCAGGTGTCTGAGGCTGCCCGAGGCGAACGGCCGCAGGAGCTTGGCCAGCCCCTCCGGGTCGTCCCCTTCCAGGAAGCGGTAGAAGTCTCGGAAGCCGGTGCGACCTGAGAGCCGCGCGTAGTAGGCGGCCAGGGCGTGGTCGAGCGCGGCCCGGCGTTCGGCGCTCAAGCGCTCGCCCACCATCACCTCGATCAGGCGGCGGAGCGAGCCGATCCGCTGGAGCAGCTCCTCTGGGTCTGAGCGGTCGAGCACGAACGGGTTCATGCCCTGCCCGGCCACCCCGGGCGAGAGCACCCGCCCGCCGGCCGAGCGGGCCATGTCGGCGTATTCGCCCTCGGGATCAATCACGTAGGCGACCACGCCGCGGCAGAGACCGCGCAGCACGCCCAGCTTGGTCGCGAACGACTTGCCCGAGCCGGAGCGGGCCAGCACGGCTGTGTTGGCGTTCAGGTGCGTCCCGTCCCAAGGGTCGTAGACAATGGGCGCGCAGGCGCGCATGTCGATCCCGTAGAGCGCGCCCGAACGGGTGTCGAGGTCGGGCGGCGAGAAGGGGAAGCAGCGGGCGACCGAGGAGGTGTCCAGCGTGCGCCAGGCGGCGACCGCGTTAAGCGACAGCGGTTGCGTAGAGAGCAGTCCCTCGCGCTGGCGGAAGGGCAGGGGATCGAGCTGGCCCAGGGCGGCCGCGAAGTGGGCCGAGGCGCGCTGGGTCAGTTCGTCCAGGGTGTCGGGGTCCTCGGCGTGCAGGGTCAGGGACAAGGAAGCGTGGAACAGCCGCTCGCGCCCGCGCTGCACTTCGTCCCTGAGTCGGCTCACGTCCTCAAGCGCGATCTCAGCCTCGGGCGACATCGTCTTGCCACGACGGAGCGAGAGCGAACGGGCCGACTCGAAGCGCACCTTCTGCCACTCCAGCTGGCGAGCGGCCTGCTCGGAGGGGATCGGCCCCAGGTGCAGCGCGATGTCCATCGGCGCGCCGGTCGCCATCAGTTGCTGGAGGAAGCCGGGCGCGAGCGAGCGCGGCCATTTGGCCAGATGTAGCGAGCGGGCCAGTCGCCCGCCGAGTTTGATGCTGCGCTGGTTGAGCCGGACCTCGATAGGTTCGGCCCGGCTGGTGCGGGCGGGCGAGCCGCCCAGGGCCGCAGCGATCACGAGGCGCTGGAGCGGTCTATCCTCCAGTGGATGGATAGAGAGGCCCGAGCGGGCCAGAAGACCGCGCAACTCCTGCGCGTGCTCCTCCTCGCAGACCGCGTAGAACCGCCGGTCGAGGATGCCCTCGCGCGACTCCAGCTCGGTCAGCAGGCGCCGCTGCGAACGAGCCGCTTCGCGGGTCTGGTCTGGCAGGTCGCCGGGCTGGGCCCCTTCCAGCTCGCCCCGCATCCGTTCCAGGTCGGGCGGGTGCTGGCGGACCAGCAGCTGGAGCGGGAAGTCGCAGGCGTTGAGCAATCCCGCGAAGGCGCCCAACTTGGGCGCATCCAGCTCGAGGCCCATCAGTTCGGTCAGCGCGAGCTTGGCCCCATCGAGTCGCACGGGTCCGTCGGGCTCGACATGCGAGAGCGAGAAGCAGAGCGGCAGCTCGGGGAACGGTTTCGGCGGTAGATCCGGCTCGGCCGGCGAATCAGGACCGTCGGCAGCATCCTCGGCGGGCGGATCGGTAGCGAGAGCGGCGTCCTCCCCCGGGGACGCCGCTGTGGGATTCGGTCGGGGAAACAGTCGTCTCATATCGGAATCTCCTTGGTTCAGGGAATCGGGATCGGGATCACGCCGGCCGAGATCAGCGCCGCCAGGCCCTTGGCCGAGAGCGCCACGCCCAATCCGGCGATCGTGAGGAAGACGGCCGAGCGGGCCCGTGTGCCGCGTCCCTCCGCTCCGTCCGCCATCAGGAGGAAGCCGGCCCAGACCAGGCCGAACAGGGCCAGGCCGGAGGCGGCGTAGGCGACGGCGGTCAAGGCCGCGTCGAAGGCGTCGAGCATCGCCTGCTCGGCCGCCTCCACATCCGGATCGGCGGCGGTGGTGACCAGCGCCGCCGCGCCCAGCGAGATGATCGCGGTGAGTCGGCGCAACATCACGGCCCCCATCCCAGGATCTGGAACAGCTCGTCCAACTCCGCCTGCGAGAGCCGGGTCTGGACCGAGGCCGGCCGCTCCGGTTCGCGCTCGGGCACGAGCAGGGCGCGGTAGGCGTCGTCCGAGGCGATCGCCGAGCCCAGGGCCAGGGACTCTGTGCGGATCTTCGTGAAATCGGGACGCTGGACTAGTTCGGCCCTCACGTGCTCGTTGTGCACGATCTCGAGGGTCACCTGCTTCTGCACCTGGGCAGAGGGGATCGACAGGTAGGCGGAGATCGTGTGCGAGCTGGTGTTGCCTTCCGAGTCGGTCAGCGTGACCGTCTCAGAGACGGTCTGGCTCGTACCCGGCCGGGTCAGGGTGACGGTCTCGGTGCGCTGCTCGACCCGGCGCGGGTGATGCGTCAGCTGGACCACCGGCGGCAGCGGGATGCGCAGGTCTGCGCTCAGCGCGGCTGCGATCTCGACGGCCTGGATCCCGCTTTCGGCCGGCAGCGCCATGGTGAACCGGGTCTCGCCATCGGGGACGAACACAGCCGTGGTCTCGTGCCCGCCCACCGAGACGGTGAGCGTGCCGGACACGAGCGTGACCTGCGCCTCGAGCAGCGCCGTCTGGCTCAGTGCGCGGTGACCAGCTGCGGTCTGCAGTTCGACCCGCTCCTCGAGCGTCGCCACGCAGCCTGGGCGCACGCCGCCCTCGATCTGATCCGCCCGCCAGACGAGCGAGACCAGCTGCAGGTCGCAGAGCTCGCCCTCGACCGCAGGAAGCGGATAGGGCAGCTGATCGCCCGAAAGCGAGATCGCCCCGGCCTGGCCGTGCTCGTCCCGCCAGGCGAAGGTGAACGAGGGGACGGGACCGTCCAAGGGCAGCAGGTAGCTCGAGCGCCCACCCCGGCCCAGCGTGTTCTCGCGATGGAACGAAGGCTCGCGGCCGTCCGCGCCGCCGAAGGCGCGCACCTCGACTTCGAGGTTCGTAGCCGCCTTGAGCACGACCGTGGCCGCCGATTGGGTCACGGTCAGGCGCTCGATGAACAGCCGCCGACCGGAGATCACGGGCGGCGGGTCGAACTCGATCTCGTCCGAGGTCCAGCGCTCCTCCTCGCCCTCATCGGCCGATGCCAGGGGCGGGCAGCAGAGCACGACCGAGGCGACAACCGCCAAGGCCGCGGCCCCGCCCAGGAGCGCGGGCCACCGAGTAGATCGGTGTTCCCGCTGCTCCCGGGCGATGACTTGCCGAGCGTCGTCGTACTCTCGCTTCGATTCGTTGCGCTGGTCGCGCTTGCGGAACCAGTTGCGCGGCCGCAGCGGCATCCGCTCGCCGCGCGTCCTGGGGCGCGTCGAGCGCTTCAAGTTGACCAGCTTGCGCGCGCCACGGCGGAGCGCTGCCGAACCCGAAGCAGCTAGCTGCGTGACGGCCTCGGCTGCCCTCTCCGCGCGAGCGGTCTGCCGAGCAACGCTGCCGACCGCTTCGCCCTCCGGCTCCGCCGCACGTTGCTTGACAGCGGGCGCGGGCGGTTCCGCCCGGACCAACTGAACAGGCGGCCCGGCGAAGCGCCGGGGGCCGAGACCGAAGCGCATCAGGTCGGCCGCCACAGCCGGCAACCGGCGGCCACCGACCCGGCCCACGACAAGCGCGACCCCAACCAGGGCGAAGACCAGGCCCAGCCCCACTCGCACCGCCTCCGGTCCAAATGGGGCGACCTGGTAGACGCCGTAGGCCAGCGCCGCGACCGCGGTCAGGGCCACGATCTGGGGGAAGGTGAACCAGAGCAGGACGCGGTCCTCGGCCTGCACATGAGTGGGCACCTCGTGTTCATCCATGGCACTGCCTCCTTTCTCTCCGCGGACTTAGCTGCCGCCCGTATTGCCGCCGCCGCCGAGCGCCGCCGGATCAGGCGGGGTGTCGATCGTGACGACCGGGTTGGAGACCGCGTCGATCACCAGCTCGACCACGCCGAAGGCGACCAGCGCGAGCACGATCCCGGCCAAAGCCGTGAGCATCGCCGTCTTGCCGCGCTCCATCTGATGGGGCGCGCCGGAGGCGGTCAGGTACTGGTAGGCGCCGAAGACGAAGTAGGCGACGCCCACGCCGCCGACGACGCCCAAGAGAATCCCGACCAAGTTCGAAATCGTCTGGGTCAGGTCATCCATGAGTGGTGTTCCTTTCCTGGGATTCACCCCGCACTTGATGCGGGGCCTGCCCCGGATGAGGTCCGGGGCGATTGCTGTTGCGTTGTCCCCATTGGGGACGACAGATTGGTCAGCACATGGCGCACCTCCTTCTGGTGCGGGACTCACAGGTCCGCTACTCGTTCTGACTTCGGGGACCGCGCCCGGACGGCTCCGCGCCGCCCTGGGGCGTCGAGAGCTCGGCCGCCGAGCGGGTCGCCCCGCCCACGCCGGAGGAACCGGCGCTGCCTCCGCTGCTCAGCGCCTTGCTCGCGGTCGCGCCGCCGCCGGCGCCGATGGCGGCCACGGATGCGACCGAGCGGGCCATCGTGGCGGGCAACGAGAGACCGAACCAGAGCGTCTGCAGCCACGCGTCGAAGGGACTGGAGTTGCCCAGCATTGAGGGCACCCGGGTGGCCAGGTAGATGAACGCGAGCGACATCAAGAGCTTCCAGATGAGATCCCTCGCCGGCTCAAACGCACCGATCGAGGCCAGCTCCGCGAGGAAGCCGATGCCCAGGGCCAGCGCGATCAGCTGGACTGCCTGCTGGAAGACCGTGGTCACGAAGAGGCGCAGCCAGTGCCGGCTCCAGCCCGAGGAATGCGGCAGGATCCAGAGACCCATCGCCGCCGGCGCCAGGACCAGCAAGAGGTCGATCAGCGCCAGCCGCAGCACCATCTGCAGGAGCAGGTAGAGGCAGAAGAACCCGTAGATGAGGTAGATCAAGGCGAGCAAGAGAGCGAGTCCGACCGAGCCTCCCTCGACCGCCGTGAGCAGGGTCTCGACGGGAGCGCGGAGCAGGTCGGAGGGGGTCACATCGAGCGTGACGGCGATGAACCCCGAGACGGCGTGCGCCACGTCGATGACAAGGGCGCACGACCAGAGCGAGGCGGCCGCCGCGACCACGCCCAGCACCAGCCGCGGGATCAGTTCGCGCCAGCCCGCCTGCCTTGCGCCCAGCGATTCCTGGGTGATCAGCGAGAGGCCGATCCAGCCGATGATGAAGGCGAGCGCGGCCGAGGTCACGACCCAGACCGCGAGCCAGGCCTCCTGGACCAGCAGGTGGCCGTAGGTGAGATCAGCGGGTGTGCCGGTGATGATGTCCGACATACTGCGCTACTCCTCGTCCCGGCAGCTGGCCGGCTCTTCCGCCGTCAGCGCGGTGAGGACGCCGCAGAGCGTGCCGTGCACGCCCTCGATCACCCAGCGCGCGGCCGCCTTGGCCCAGCCGTCCGGGTCGAGCGCCCTGAGCAAACTGCCCAGGAGGCCGCCCGGCTGGTGCAGGGGCACAACGGCGTAGAACGTGGTCGGGGTCGGCTGGCGGCCTGTGGCGGCCAGCATCACCATCAGATAGGTCTTGTCCGGGTCGAGCGCCGGTTGTTCATCCAGGGCGGGGTAGTCGAACTCGTACTCCCAGCCCTCGTCGCGCTCCGTCTCGCCGCCCGAGACCCGGTACATCGACGTCAGCCATTCGCCCGTGTCGGCGTCGCGGATGCCGTAGTAGAGCGTCGTCAGCTGCTGGCTGAAGATCGGCCGAGCGCGGAACTGGCCGTGCTTCTTTCGCTCGATCCAGTCCTCGTCGTCGTTGACCCACTCCAGCTGGGTGCCTGAGGGCGGCTGCTGGGCGTCCGCGATCTGCCAGGCGGCCAGCGCGAACACGACCGCTGCCAGCGCCAGCACGGCTACCAACAACCGGTTGGCGCGCTGGCGCATCCTTCGGACTCGTTGCCTCATCGGAACTCTCCTCACCCGCACAGTTGTTCGTGCGAGTGAGAGTGTGCAGGGCCCGAGACCGCGGCAACAGGGCGCGCGCGCCATGACACGCGTGACACGGCGTCCGCGCCCTGTCGAGCCAGGCATGCTCGTGGTGTCATGGGCGTGTACAGGAATCCCCGTCCTGTGGCAGTTGGCTATGCAGGCACGATCTCCAGTCCAGGACTGAACGAACGCTGTTCCAGGCCAGGTGGACTTGGAGGGGTGAGGTGGAAGGGCAGATTCCGGAGTAATGGGGCAAAACGGGCGGCAAATGGGGCAGTTGGAACACGCGGGGCGGGGTGGGGCGGCCCCCTACCGGACCCCTGCCGCCCTGTCCGCGGAGGGCTCTGTCAACCAGGCCACACGACCCGGGGTGGTGCTGCTGGGGACCGGGGGGCTTCGGGCGACAGGGTGGGTTCTTCCACCGTCCACCCAATCAACAGGCCGGCTGGATCCCCTCCATGAAGAACGAAGGAGGCTGCTGTGGATAACCCGACGCGAGACTTTCAAGGCTCGCCGGTGAACGATTCCAACTCAGGGGAAGCTCCACCCAACCGCAGAACGGAGGCTGCCGTGGATGAATCTGGCAGCGACGCGGATGAACCGCAGATCAAGGACTCCGACTCTGGAGCCGCTCCACCCGACCGCCCGGCAGGAGATGGTGCTGGTCAGGGCCAGGACCCGCTGATCGAGTTCCTTCGGCGGCTGATCAAGGAACGAAACATCACCAAGACCGCCAAACTGCTGGGCGTCGACCGCAAGACCATCTGGCGGGCGCTGGACGCGGGTCGGTTGACGCCGAGACTGAGGGATGCCCTAGAACGGGAACAGAAGGCAATTGAGAAGGAGGAGGCGGGCGACGACCGGCTGGAATTGCGGGTGGCGGGGCTGCAGCGGCGCCTACAGGACGTAGAAGAGCAACTGGCGAGTGGTCTCTCGGGGTTGCGCGAGGAACTGGCGGGTGTGTCTGATGAGGTTCGGACGCTGAACTGGACGCGACCAGGCGGGGCTGGGACAGAGGCAGCGACCGCTTCAACGATTCGCAGTCCCCACCGCACCTACCCCCAGGTGGTCACGGTGGAGGCGTTGCCGAACGACGGGCAGATCTTCGGCGATGCGATGCCGCTCATCGCCGAGTGGCGGTACCAGCGGGCTCGGTTCAAGGCGCATTGGCCCTCGGTCGAGGGGCTGGAAGCCGAGGTGCGAATGCTGGAGTTGGAACTGCAGCTGATCGAGGAACGCCGCCTCACCCTGGCGCCCGGCCAGCTGCCCTGGGAGTGGGACCAACGAAGACGGGAGGCACGGCGACGGGAGCAGCGGCTGGGGAACGCGCGGTCGAAGCTGCGCCGGGCGCGGCGGCGACGCGTTGTAGCAACAGCATTGACGTTTGGACTGTGGAAACACCGCTAGCCGGCGACGGCAGAGCGCCAAGCTCGGGCGCACACAGCCGGATGGGAGGGAACCGTCGCGCGCCTCTGGACCGCGCGGGAAGTTGAGACGCTTGATCTGGAGTGCTCGAGCGAGACCCAGAACCAGACGCCAACCGGAGAGGTCGGGCTTCGCCTATTGGACGATTCGGAGAGCGGCGTCGGCGCTCGCCCACGTTCAGACAACAGCGCCCGGAGTTACTGAGGCAGCAGAGAGGCGGAGCACCGACCGGCCTGGCGGCCCCGAACCTGCCCGGCGCAGCGCTGAGCATGTTCCCGCTCGCGCTCCGCGCGTCCGCCGACCAGAGAGATTCGAGGACAGATCGTGACTGTTCGTGACCGATTCATGATCGATTGATTCACGATCCTCATCATGACGTTCACGTACGTTCGATATCCTGAACCCGCCGAGACCAGCGCCGCATCCTGCTGCGGCTTGAGGCAATCGGCGACGGCGGGGGTCGGTCATCGGGGCCGGGCTCCAGCTGGGACCACTGGAACCTGTGGAGGTCCTCATGCAGCGTTCTCGGATCACAGGTGTGATGTTGGTCGGGCTGGGCGTGTTGATCGGCTCGCTCATGTTTGGCGCGGTCTGGGCCGCGACGCAGATCGGCACGACGGACGTGCGGATCACGGCTGAGCGACTCGAGGACGGCCGCGTCGAACTCGGCTTACAACAGCTCGGCGGGGGCGGCTTCTGGGGCGAGACGCAGCGGCCCGAGAACCGCTTTCTGGCGCCAGATGCCGAGGTCGGTGCGCTGCACCAGAGCGAGCCGATCACGATCGAAGTCGAGGTCGAGGTGGCGTCCCGCGAGGAGCGCGCCGCAACTGTCTACTACGACTATCTCGTTGACGCTGGCGCCGGCATCGGCGAGCGCTACAATGCCCGATTCACCGACCCCGACCACCCCGAACTCGTACCGGGGCGCTTCCTCTGCGTGATCGATCCGAACGACGAGGGCATCGAGGCACTCTGCGACGGACTCGAATCGAGCTATCGCGGACCAGTGGTACGGGTCGAACACGACGACTGGGACGACCTGCGCTCGGAGCTGCGGGCGCGAATGGCGGTGCAGGCGCCCGTCGCGATGCTGACCACGAGCGTGCCGACGACCATCCTGGCGCTCGAGGTGCGCGAACGGGCCCGCAACCGGCCCTGGGTCACCTACTGGATCGAGTTGCTCGACCAGCACCTGGCGCCGAGCGTTGCGCGATTCTGCCAGGTCACGCACAGCGGCACCCTGTTCGAGAACGAAGAGGACCTGTTCTGGGGTCTCTCGTCCGAAATCAGCGCAGCGGCCGCCGCACAACTCGGCGTCAGCCTCGACTTCAGTTCGCACAGTGAGGTCGCCGGCCAAGCAGCAGCGATCCGCGAATGCGTGGCCAGCGGCGCATCGGTGATCACGACCACCCTGGTCGAATCCGAGGTGCTGCTGCCAGCGATCGAGGAGGCGCTCGCCGCCGACATCCCGGTCGTCTCGTTCAACTCCGGCGTCAACGCGGCCGACGAGATCGGCACCGTGCTGCACATCGCGCTCGACGACCACGAGGCGGGCCGGATCGCGGGCGAGGAGTTCAACCGCCGCAAGATCAGGGGCACGGCGCTCTGCGTGATCCACGAGCCGAACAACGTCGGCCTGCACGAGCGCTGCGAGGGCTTCGAGGAGACCTATCGAGGCGATGTCGAACGATGGTCGGCGGAGGATCCCGCGGCGGCGCGCAGCGAGCTCGCGGCTCGGCTGGACGAGGGCGACGTCAGGGCCACGCTGACGCTCTCCGTGCACAGCGCCTGGGACGCGCGGATCGTCAACAACCGCCGAGCTGAGCCCGTGCCGCTCGCGGCCTTCGGCTTCAGCGTCGGCCTGGCGCGCGGCGTGCTCGACGGCTCGGTGATGTTCACGATCCTCGATCACCCGGAACTGCAGGCCTACATGTCGACCGTCGCCGCGGTGATGGCCGAGCGCTGGCGCCTCGACCCTGTGACCTACTTCAACGGCATGTCGCTGCTGATCCGCCCGCAAATCGCGGACGCCGACTACATGCAGCGAGTCGTTGACGCGATGTACGCGGAACGCACCGGCGAGTGACTCGCAGACCGGCTCCGGCGGCCAAGCGCGGCGGCCGGAGCCGGCGCAGGCGACGGAGATCTTCGCGCACTTCAAGCGCGAGTGCCGCCGATTGGCCCGCCGACCCGCAATCGACACCTGACTGCTTCGCTCCAGGGGGCTTCGATCACTTCGTGTCCAGGCCAGGCCGGGACCGGGCGGATTGAGTGCACGTGTTCTCCGTGTCACCTGCCTCAGCCGTTCCTCCCTCCTCCTTACTGGACCTCCAGGTCCCCGCAGCCCGATGATCGCTCGTCTGACGAGCTCCGCCGCCGGACCGAACTGCACGTGATCAGTCAAGCCCTCGCGTGGGTAGTGGCGCGACCCGCCCCGTGCGTAGGCCGTACATTGGCGGCTGTGGCTTCCACGGCCGCTGACGCTGGAAGATTGGAGCCGTGAACCCAGCCGAAGATCACGCTGCGAGTGAGCTCCTGCGGAAGCGCTCTGGACGACTAGGTCAGAAGACCGCAGCGGCCGACAGGGACGTGCCCTGACCCAGCGACGGACGCAGCGGCTGGGGACGGCACGTTCCAACCTGCG
Organism: Chloroflexota bacterium; assembly: GCA_009838915.1. GTDB lineage: Bacteria > Chloroflexota > Dehalococcoidia > Bin125 > Bin125 > Bin125. The sequence goes on along the minus strand of VXQT01000011.1, from coordinate 6,042 downwards.
GCGGGCGCGGTGGCGGTGCTGGGTGGTTCGCATCTTCAGCTTGGGGCTGAGAGGCCGATGAGGAACGACAGATTACGGACGCGTGACCGGAGACGACCGGACCGATCGCCCAGCGTCGATGCTGTCCAGTGCAAGACTCAGCGGTCTGCCCGACCAACCCTCCGGCCCCAAGATTCGGGTTGCGTGGGCTCTTCCAGCGACAGATATCCTTGCGGCAGCAGCGACGTTCTCTGAGGAAGCGGAGCGCCGATGGGATCCCGACAGGTCAACGCCGAACCGGTCTATGCGGCGGCCGCCGAGTGGGTCGAACGCTGTCTCCAGCGGGATGACTCACTCTTCACTTCCGGCCGCGAGATCTGGTCCGCTCGCTTGCTCAGCGAACTGCGGTCGCGCTTCGGCGATCAGCCGGACGAGACGCCGGGGAGGGCGTTTCTGGAGAAGCTGTCGCGACAGCTCGAGGGCGCGCCGGCGCCCGTGGTGCAGTTGATGGGCGAAGCGCTCTACGTGCACTTCCTGATCGTCTGGACGCAAGACGCGACGACGGAGCGCCGGCGTATCGAGGAGGTCCTCAGCTTGTCGCCCGAACCGGTGCAGATCCCGCCGCAGCTGGTTGACGGCCTCACACCCGGCCTGGCCGGGGTTGGCCAGGCCTATCATCGCCAGCGCCCGTTCGGACTCGCGGTGATCATCGAGTTCGCCGAGCAACTCAAGCAGCGGACCCCAGGCGAACAACAACGATTGCTCGCCGACCCCTGGGCGTTCAAGGACTTCTTGCTGAGCCTCGAACCCCGGAGTCAACTCCTGCGCGAACGACCCCACTGGGGAGGCGCCCAGCGGCATGCGCTGCTGCATCTCGTCCACCCAGACTCGTTCGAGCCGATCGTCAGTCTCAATCACAAGCAGATGATCGCCTCGGCCTTCAGTCGGTCGCACGAGGTCCCGGTTGAGGATGTCGACCGCCGGCTCGGCGAGATCCGCGCTCGTCTGGAGGCCTCAACCCACGGCGAGAGCTTCGACTTCTACCGTCGCGACATCCGCCAGCGCTGGGACGACGACTACCAGGCCGACCAGTGGGATGAGTTGGTCGCAAGGGCTCGCTCCTTCCTCGATTCCGGCAGGCTGGAACTCGACGAGAACGACTACAAGCTTGCCATCGCCGCCCGGCTCGCCGACGCGCGGGCAGCGGTGCTGGCGGGGTCGAACGACTGGCCGAAGCGGGTCAAGACCGGCATCGGCAAGGACAACAACTTGATCTTCCGTTTGGAGCTCGCCAGATTCCGAGACTGGGTGGACGAGTCCCCGGAGCAGGCGCTCAGCGCACTGGAGGCGCTCTGGACCGGCGCTGACGTTACCGCGCCAGATCGGATCCGGCGGTTCGCGGAGTTGCTGCCCGGCTCGGCCAGCGGCGGCGTGGCGGTCCGGACGACACTGGCCTCGGTGCTGTTGATGGGTCTCGATGCCCGCAACTATCCGCCCTACCAGAAGACCTTGTTCGCCAAGGCCTACGACATTAGCGGATACGATCCGCCGGAAGGCGATCAGGACGAGGCCGCGCAGTACCACCATGCGCTTGGATTCCTCGACCGGTTCATCGAAGCGGCGTCCGAGCGCGGCCTCCAGTTGCGCCACCGGCTCGATGCGCAGTCGGTTGTCTGGGGTGTCTTTCGTTCGACCGAGCAGCCGCCGGGCACGCCCGAACCCGTCGGGCCGGCAGATCTTGAGGAGCTGGCCGACCAGTTGAACCTGCCTCGCGAGTTCCTTGAGGAGATCGAGCTGCTGCTTGAAGACAAGCGTCAGGTGATCTTCCAGGGACCGCCCGGCACCGGCAAGACCTTCGTCGCGCAGCGACTGGCGCACTGCCTCGCCGGGGCGGAAGAGCGCGTGACGCTGATCCAGTTCCACCCGGCCTATGCCTACGAGGACTTCGTCCAGGGCTACCGTCCGGCATTGGTCAACGGACAGCCGAGCTTCGAGCTCAGAAGCGGTCCCCTGCTGCTGGCCGCCGAGGCGGCGCGCGCTGAGCCCGAGGTAAAGCACTTCCTGGTCATCGATGAGCTCAACCGCGGCAACCTGGCCAAGGTGTTCGGGGAGCTCTACTTCCTCCTGGAGTACCGCGACCGTCAGATGCGCCTGCAGTACTCCAGCGTCGGTGAGGACCACTTCTCGCTGCCTCGGAACCTCTACATCATCGGCACGATGAACACCGCCGACCGCTCGATCGCGCTGGTCGATCTGGCCCTGCGCCGCCGCTTCCACTTCGTCGAGTTTTCGCCCGATCGGCCGCCGATCCAGGGCCTGCTGCGCCGCTGGCTCGAGCAGCACGAGCTGGATGGAATGAGCTGGGTGCCCGATGTTGTCGACCTCGCGAACGAGCGGCTGAGCGACGACCGCCACGCGGCGATCGGGCCCAGCCACTTCATGAAGCCTGGCCTCGACAGCGAGGCCGTCGAGCGCACCTGGAGGCACAGCGTCCTGCCCTACCTGGAGGAACGGCTCTTGGGCAGCGCCGAACGGATCGACGAGTTCGCGCTCAACCAGCTGCGTGACCAGGCCGCTCGGCGCGCGACGGCTGAGCCGGACTTGGCATCGACACCGGACGAGCAGGCTGCGGCAGCCGACGCCGCCGAATGACGACCAGGCTCGATCTCAAGGAGTATGCGCCGGTCGACTGCAGGCTGGCGTCGGAGCAGCTCGACCTGCTGCTCCGGCATCAAAGCGAGCTTGATCTCTCGATCGAGCTCACCCAAAACGACGGCGGCGCCGTTCGGCTGACGGCCGGCTCGACGGTCGGCGCCGTGGAGATCGGCGACCTGTCGATCTCGATCGAGCCGAAGATCGGCATCGACCAGCTGCTCTCGCTCGCCTGCTACGCGATCGGCGTGGTCAAGCCCCAGGACCAGCGAAGCTTCGACTTCGAAGAACGCCGAGCGCTACCCGACAGCCTTGCGCTGGCATTGGCCTCCGCCGCGCGGCGAGCCTTCGCCCAGGGATTGCTGCACGGCTACCGGACAGAAGAGCAAGCGCTGCAGACGGTCCGCGGCCGCATCCGGATCACCGAGCAACTGCGCAGGCGCTTCGGCGCGGGCCTGCCGGTCGAACTGCGCTTCGACGAATTCACCGACGACATCCTCGAACACCAACTCGTGCGAGCGGCCGTCGTGCGGCTCGGCGCGATGCGGCTGCGCTCCCCTCAGGCGCAGCGCGAGTTGGGCTGGGTGGCGGCGATGTTGGAGCAGGTATCGGCGGTCGAATTCGGACCGAACGACGTGCCCGATGTCCGCTTCGACCGCCTCAACGGACACTACCGCGAGGTGGTCGGGCTGGCGCGCCTCGTGCTTCGTCACGGCGCCTACGAATCCGGCCGCGGACGCGTCCGCGCATCAGGCTTCCTGGTTGACATGAACCGGCTGTTTCAGGAGTTTCTGGTCGTCGCCTTGCGTGAATCGCTCGGGGTATCCGAGCAGGCGCTCCGCGCCGATCGCCAGCTGCCCGAGATCTGGCTGGACGAGGGTGACCAGCTACGGCTCAAGCCGGACCTGTCCTGGTGGGACGGCCCGACCTGCAGCTTCGTCGGCGACGCCAAGTACAAGCGGCTCGCCAGCTCGTCCGCCCCCAACGCCGACCTCTACCAGCTGCTGGCCTACGCCACGGCGCTCGATCTGCCGGGCGGTCTGCTGGTCTACGCCGCCGGCGAAACGGAGCCGGCGTCGTTTCACATCCGGCATGCGGCTCGGCGCCTTGAGGTGGTCTCCCTCGACCTGTCCGGGTCGCTGGAAACGGTGCTCGAGCGGGTCGGCCGGGTGGCCGAGCGAGTGCGCGTACTGCGCGAGGAGGCCCGCCGCCAGCGGTGTGCCGCGTAACCAGGCGGGCGGCGCGCCGGGTCGAGCACGGAAAGACGACCCAGGGTTCAGTCTCCCTCCGGCCGCTCCAGCAGCACTGGCTGCGTGGCGTGGCGGGACTCGCACCAGAAGGCGCAGCCGAGCGCACCGGGGTCACCGAGGAAGAGGATCGCACGCTCCAGTGTGGCATCGCAGCCCACGTGGCCCGCGTGGCCCCAGCCCCCGAGTTCGTTGCTGGCGCGCTCGGCCAGTGGCAGCAGCGGTTCAGCCAGCACGTAACCTGCGGCTCCGCCCAGGCCAACGCGGCATTGACCTGAACATCCGTGGGCGTCAAGCGAAGGAGCATAGATCGCCGTTGGACTGGGCCGACCGGGCTGCTGAAGAACGGATAGGCGGGAAATCCTCCACGAGCAGGCGCAGGCTGAGCGAGGACCTGGACCGAGTCCTGCAACTGAGCGAGTGAGCTCCGAGCGTCGGCTCCTGCGTCAGAGGCCGGTTGGGGCAGTTCGGCCGGGCGGGTGCGGTTGTCGGCGGCGGTCGGTTCAAGTCAGAACTGGTTGCCGTCCCGGCCGGCGTGGCGCAGCTACCGCCCACGGCGACCCCGGCCGGCCCAGTCACACTGCGCTTGCGCGTGGCCCGCGCCGCCTCACGTTGAGCGCCGTCACCTGCCCTGATTCGAACAGGGCCGCCTCGGTCAGCATCAACGTTGCCGGCCGCTCCCACCCGCCCTGCACCCGGATCTCCCTCGCCTATCGGACCAATACTCCTCGATGATCACACACCACCACTGCTCAGCAAGCTGGGAGAGGGACGCCATGCCGTGACAGCCTCGGCCTCTAGCTGGGTTGGTAGGGTTGAACGGGAAGCGGCCCACGCCGATATCGGAAACGAGGCCGACGGTGCATTGGCCCGCTCCATGGTTCGCTGCGCTCCTGCTCTGCGTCCTGGCCCTCGCCGCCTGCGCTGACGAGATCCAAACCTGGCACCCGCCGCCAGAACTCGGCATCTGCGCGCGTACGCCGGCGCTGCGCGACGCCATCGTTGCTCAGATCGACGGCGTACACAGCTGCGCGGACATTGATGCCGACGACCTCGCCGCAATCCGACAGCTCGACCTCAGCGATCGCGGGATCGCGGCGCTCCGGGCCGACGACTTCTCGGGATTGACCAGACTGCGCGAGTTGCGTCTCAACGGAAACGCGCTGCGCTCGTTGCCTAACGGCCTCTTCGAGGGGCTGGCGCTGCTGCGTGTGGTCCACCTGCACGACAATCCGGGCGCGCCGTTCGCGCTGCCGGTTGAGCTCCGCTTGGTACAGCGCGAAGGGGAACGACTGCTATACCTGGGCCTGCCGCTGCGCCCGCCCTCGCGGGTCGTTACGCATCTTGAGGGCGAGGGCGTGGTGCTCGCTCACTTCGCCGCGGTGATCGAGGCAGGCAGCTACGTCAGCGCCGAGACCACGGTCAGGCCCCGCCGCGGCTCAGCGGGGACGGTGCGCGTCCAGCGCGTCGCCGCCGATCGGGAGTCGCGCGACTGCGGCCGTGAACCGTGCTGGACCGGGATCCGGCTCGTTCCCGACAGCGCTCCCGTAGCGGTGGCCGCGCTGCCCGGCGACGGCGACCCGCCCGAGGGTCTGCCGACCCTGGTGCTGCGCGTTGATTCCCAATCGTTCACGCTCGACGCCGTGGTCGAACGGGGCGTGATCGCCGTCAGGAGCGGGTGGCGGTACTACCAGTACGCCGAGCGCCCCAATGACTCCAAGCTCAGCGGAACATGCACCGTGACTGAGTACACGACGGTGACACATGGCGGACGCGGGACGAGCGGGTCGTATGACTACGAAGGTCAATGCCGGCTGGCGATGGGCAGCGGATCGAGCACTCCCGCGTACCAGCTGCCGCTGCATCGGGTCGGGGCGGGCGCGGGACACGATCCCGACTCGAAGCCACGCAGCGGGAACCCATGCGGGGCGCCAGCAGATCTGCGGCTCGTGGCCGACGCCGTCAGCTTCGCTGAGGCCGAGCGGATCGACGTCGTGTCGTTTGATGTCGAGCGCCGCTGCTACTACTACCTCACGGTCGCACAGGATCCCAACCGCGACGCGCCGTTCCGCTTCGCTAATGGCGATTCCTGCGTCGTCGAGGCGGTCAACCGCCGGGTGTCCGCGAGGGGCTGCGCGGAACTGGTCTGGTGGGGCGGGTGGGG
>VXQT01000021.1 GCA_009838915.1 Chloroflexota bacterium | reverse complement strand
ATGACGGAGCCGTCCTGGCCGGCGTTGATGGCGATGCGGCGCATCGGCTCTTCCAACGCGCGGTTGAGGATGCCAACGCCGGTCGCCTCGTCGCCATCGAGCTCGACGCCGCCGAGCGAGGGGATGACGTTGATCAGCGCCACGCCGCCGCCGGGGACCATGCCCTCTTCGACTGCCGCGCGGGTCGCGGACAGCGCGTCTTCGACGCGGTGCTTGCGCTCCTTCAGCTCGACCTCGGTGGCCGCGCCGACCTTGATCACGGCGACGGAGTTGGACAGCTTGCCCAGGCGCTCCTGCGCCTTCTCGCGGTCCCAGTCGCTCTTGGCGGCCTCGTAGACGTGGCGGATCTGGTTGACGCGGTCGTCGATGGCGGCGGCTTCGCCGTTGCCCTCGATGATCGTCGAGTTTTCCTTGGAGGCGATGAAGCGTCGGGCGCGGCCGAGCTGCGCAATCTCGGCTGCGTCGAGTTGGCCGCCAAGCTGCTCTGAGATGACCTCGCCGCCGGTCAGCGTGGCGATGTCGCCCAGGTTGTCCTTCTGGCGGTCGCCGAAGCCGGGGGCCTTGACGGCGATCACGTTGATCGTGCCGCGCAGCTTGTTGACGGCCAGGGTGGCAAGCGCTTCGCCGTCGACGTCGGAGGCGATGATGACGAAGTTCTTGGTGACCTTGAGCACCTTCTCGAGCAGCGGCAGGATGTCCTGCACGGCCGAGATCTTCTTGTCGGTGACGAGGATGTAGGGGTCCTCGATTTCCGCTTCCATGCGGTCGGGGTTGGTCACGAAGTAGGGCGAGATGTAGCCGCGGTCGAACTGCATACCGTCGACGTACTCAACCTCGGAGCGGATGCCCTTGCCCTCTTCGACGGTGATCACGCCGTCCTTGCCGACCTTTTCCATGACCTCGCCGATCAGCTCGCCGATGGCGGGGTCGGCGGCGGAGATGCCGGCGATCTGCGACATCTGCTCGCGGGTGGTCACGCGCACCGCGTTCTCGCGGATGGCGTCGGAGAGGACTTCAACACCGGACTCGAGGCCGCGCTTGAGCGCCATTGGGTTGGCGCCGGCGGCGACGTTGCGCATGCCCTCGTTGACGATCGCCTGGGCGAGCACGGTCGCGGTGGTCGTGCCGTCACCGGCGATGTCGTTGGTCTTCGAGGCGACTTCCTTGGCGAGCTGTGCGCCGATGTTGTGGAAGGGGTCTTCGAGGTCGATGTCACGAGCGATGGTCACACCGTCGTTGGTGATCGTCGGCGCGCCGAAGGTCTTGGCGAGCACGACGTTTCGGCCCTTGGGACCGAGGGTGATCTTGACGGCGTCGGCGAGGGCGTCAATGCCGTCGCGCAGCGCCTGGCGGGCGTCCTCGTCGAACAGAAGTGCCTTGGCCATCGTTGCATGTCTCCTTCTTGGTTCGGTGGTTGGAGTCTGACTGCTCTGGTTTATCTGCTTAGCACTCGCGGCTAGAGAGTGCCAACGCGTGTATTGTGTCGAAAATCTCGCGCCAGCGCAAGAGCCTGCGTCGTTATCGTCAGCCGCCGGCCATGCGCCCGCGCGTCGTTGTTAAGTCGGCTACAACCAGCGAAACGGCATCATCCGACAGACCGCGACTGCCTTGACCGCCGATGCGGACACGGGGCCGAATCGTCGGCTGTCGGTGCTGCGTGTGGGGTTGTCGCCGACGACGAACCAGCCGTCGCCCTCTCTCGAGAGAACCCGCTTGAGATAGAGCTCGCCGTTGCGGCGGAAGGCGATGACGCGTCCCGGGCGGATCGGGAAGAGTCTGGGGGTGAGAGCGAGTAGTCGGTCGCCGTCGCGCAGGGTGGGGGACATGGAGTCGCCCTGGACTCGGAGGAAGTAGAGCATGGCGGGTGTGGGAGCGCCCCCCTCTGCCTTCGGCATCTCCCCCCGCTCTGCGGGGGGAGAGAGGAACTGGGCGGATCCCCGCTTCGCGAGGGGAGAGGGGAACAGGTTCCTGTGTGAAACAGGAACTGCGGGGCCCCTAGAAGTCGTCCATGCCGAAATCGTCCATGCCGAAGTCGTCGTGACTGTGGCCGTGATCGTGGCCGTGACCGCCCATGCCCATGTCGGGCATACCCATACCGCCCATGTCGAAGTCGTCGAAGGACGAGGACGATGCTCCGGTGTGAATGGCGACGCCTGCGCCGAAGACGCGCGCGCCCACGCCGTCCTCGCAATCTGGACACTGCGGCGCTTCAGGCGCCTGTCCCATCCTGGCGAGCACGTCGAAGACGCTGGTGCAGGCGGGGCACTTGTATTCGTACATGGGCATAAGATCGTTCCTCCCATGAGGATCTGGTGAGTTGCGGGTGCTGTCGGTCATATCTTACGACGAAACCCGGCTCACGCCGCGACCAACAGCGCACTGGAGCGGAGCAGCAGACAGAGGAGCAGAGCGATGCCCGACCTTCGAGACTATTGCGACCGACTCTGGCGGGGCGAGATCGACGTGATCCACGAGGCGCACCCCGTGACGTCCACCTGGAACAACCGCGAGGCGGAGGAGGTAGACGACGGCTTTCTCTACATCAAGTCGGCCGCCTCGATGAACACGATCGACACGGGCGACGGCTTGGTCATGCTCGACACGGGCACGGCGCGCGATGCCGAGGGTTTGTACAACTCGGTGCGCGCCTGGCGTCCCGACACGGCGCTGCGGGCAGCGGTGTTCTCGCACCACCACGTGGATCACATCTTCGGCGTCGACAAGTTCGACGCGGAGGCGGAGTCGCAGGGTCGGGCGCGGCCGACGGTCTACGGGCAGCGCCACATTCCCGCGCACTTCGACCGCTACAAGCGGACGGTGGGCTACAACACGGCGATCAACTCGCGGCAGTTCATCCGTCCCGGCATGGACGCGATGCAGGTGCGTCTGCCCTGGCCGGACGAGTTCCGCTATCCGGACGTGACCTTCGACGACCAGGTTCGCTTCACGGTTGGCGAGCTCACGTTCGAGGTCACGCACACGCGTGGGGAGACCGAGGACGCGGCCTGGACCTGGATTCCCGAGAAGCAGTGGCTGTTCCCGGGCGACCTGTTCATCTGGGCGGTGCCCAACGCGGGAAATCCACAGAAAGCCCAGCGCTGGGTTGGCGAGTGGGCGGCGGGGCTACGGCAGATGGCGGGCAAGGGCGCGGAGGTGATGTCGCCGGGTCACGGGTTCCCGATCTTCGGCGCTGACCGGGTCGCGGAGGCGCTCAACGATACAGCCGACCTGCTGGAGTCGATCGAGAATCAGACGTTGGCGATGATGAATCTCGGCTACACGCTGGATCGCATCCTGCACGAGATCGAGATGCCGGAGGACTTGCTCGGGAAGCCGTGGCTGACTTCGGCCTACGACCACCCTGAGTTCATCGTGCACAGCGTCTGGCGCTACTTTGCCGGCTGGTACGAGGGTGAGCCGGATCGTCTGCTGCCTGCGCCGCGTTCGGCCGAGGCGGGCGAGTGGGTGGCGCTGGCGGGCGGGTTGGAGCCGGTTCTGGACCGCGCTCGGGCGCACATGCAGAACGGCAATCTGCAGATGGCGTGTCATCTGATCGAGGGTGCGGCGCTGGCTGCGCCGAACAGCCCGGAGGTCCACGAGCTGCGTTCGGAGATCTACGACGCTCGGGCGAACGAGCAGGAGTCGTCGATGGCGCGCGGCATCTTCTCGTTCGCGGCATCCTCGAGCAGCCACGGCAAGCGGGACGTGTTCAACCCGTAGGAACGGTTTCGGCTTACTGGTCTGCGGTCGGATCGTGTTCGACGAGTTGCAGCAGCCTCGTGGTCGGGTGGAATGCCTGCCAGGCGAACCAGAAGTGGTCGGAGTGGATCACTCGAGTGAGCTGTTCGCCTTCGAGCGGCCCGGCGAGGCCGCGGCCAAAGATGTCCCAGGTGGAGCCGGTCTGTTCGTCGACGAAGGTCTGATCGCTTGCGTCGTCGGGGTTCGGCTGGAATGACAACGTGCGACCGTCGAGTGACGTCTCGAACACCGCCGTCGCGCCGACCTGCCGCGCATTGCTGATCACGCTGGCGTCGAGCGCTGATCTTGCGCCCGGAGTCCAGAACACCACCAGGTCGATGCCGTCGAATGAGTCGTGCAACGCGCGCTCAGCTTCGAGCGCCGACCAGGCATAAGCGACGGCTGCGCCCGACGGGCCTTCAATCGCGACGACGCGCTCCGCCGGCGGCAGGCGGGGATCGATGGAGTCGCGATCGAAAAAGATTCCATATGGGCCGCCGGTCTCGGGATTGTCGTAGTTGCGATATGGATTCTGACCATAGGCGCGGGGCCAGCCGGTTTCTCGCGAGAGAATCAGCGCGTCGGGGAAGGCGGAACGAAGCTGTCCGAAACTCACGATCGAAGCGGGCACGTACCTGAGCCGCGCTCCGACCATGCGGCCGACGATCGCGCGGCCCGACGATTGTTGCCAGAGCGACTCGGTGTTGCGGTCGTACATGACCAGGTCGGAGTTGCGCAGCAGTCCGGAGACGCCGAACTGGTAGACCTCCTCACCAATCTGCGATTCAAACGCGATGGCGGTGTTGCAGAGCGGGCAGAAGGTGACCGTGACGGGAACTCCGCCAACGATGTCGTTGACGATTTCGTGCCAGGTGAGGATTTCCAGCGGGTAGCCGCGCGGGTCGCCCTTGACATTGATCTGAACGAGAGGAGTTTCCTCGCTGTAGTAGGTCGAGGCCTCGGCGAGGGTGACGTAGTTCGGTCCCGTGAGTGCGGGGATCCTGTCGCGGACGGCGCCTTGGAGGAGTTCGTCGAATTCAATGATGCGGATTCCCCACTCCGTAGACCAGTCCCGGCCGTAGACGGGATGACGCAGATCGTCGCGGATGATCGGTATGCCTTCCGCGGTCTCCGTCGCGTCGCGAGGCAGGAAGGTGGGGTGTTGCGCGCCGACAGCGGCCGTCTGCCGCTCTTGTTGGGTCGGTTGCGCCGGTTGAGCTTGCGACTCCAGTTGGGATTGCGAAGCGGCTTGCGTGGGCGGTTCCGACTCGTTCGGCTGGGGGGCCGTCTGCACCTGGATCTGCCGCTGAGGCTGCGCCTGTTGAATGTCGTCGGAGCAAGCGGAGGCTCCGAGCAAGAGGCTGACTCCCGCCGCCGGAGCGAGCAGTCCAATGAGTCGCGCCCGGCTCGCCTTGCGCAGGGAGTTTCGTATGCTCTGCATCAGGTCGAGCATATGCGGAGCTGAAGCATGGCGGACAAGGCGGCGGACAAGGCGGCGGACAAGGCGAACGCCGACGGGCAGCGGGATCACCGCGCGGTGCTCGAAGCGAATCGGGCGTTCTACGAGGCATTCAACGATCGCGATGTAGAAGCGATGGCAGATCTCTGGCTGCGCAGCGACGAGGTGACCTGTATTCATCCGCACCGCAATGTGACCATCGGCCACGCCGACGTGCAGCGCACCTGGCGGGCGATCCTGACCAATCCGGATCAGCCCAAGATCGTCTTCGCGGCGGAAGAGGCACGGGTCGTCGGCGACATTGGGATCGTCGCCGGGCGCGAGGTGGTGGCCGGCGTGCCGATCGTGGCGACGAACATCTATCAGCGCTCGCACAGCGCCGACCTGACCGACAACGCGGATACTCCCGGGGACACCTGGCTGCTGATTCACCATCACGGCAGCCCGGTGCTGCACACTGACTGACGCACTGACGTACGGACGCAGAGGAAGGCGACGATCATGCCCGTCACGCTTGCCAAAGGCGACCAGGCGCCGGACTTCGAGCTCGCCGACCAGGACGGCGCGGTTCACAGGCTGGCCGACTACGCCGGACGGACGGTCGTGCTCTACTTCTACCCGCGCGACGACACGCCGGGATGCACGAAACAGGCCTGCTCGCTTCGGGATGAAATGGCCGAGATCCAGGCGGAGGGCGCAGTGGTGCTCGGGGTGTCGACGGACGACGCGGAGTCGCACCGGAGCTTCATCGCCAAGCACGAGCTGAACTTCCCGCTGTTGGTCGACGCCGAGGCCGAGGTGGCGACGCGCTACGGGGCCTGGGGCGAGAAGGTGTTGTACGGGCGCAAGAGCATAGGCATGACCCGTGCTACATTCGTCATCGGACCGGATGGCGCGCTGACTAAGGTCTGGAAGCGCGCCAAGGCCGCTGAACACGGCCAGGCGGTCCTCAAGGCCCTGCGGACGGGCCGCTGACAGATTCGTCCGCCTAGAGCGAGTCCCGTATGTCCCGTTTAGTCAAGCTGGCGCTTGGCGCCCTAGTTGCGCTGTCGCTTGCGGCTGTGCTCGTTGTCGGTTGTTCCGACGACGACCAGTCACAGCAGCAACAGGCGCAGCCGCAACAGCAGCAGGAGAGTGAGGCGGCAGCGCCGGCTCAGTCCAGCGCTGCACAAGAGCAACAGCAGCAACAACAGGCGCAGCCGCAAGCCGTCTCCGCCGATCCGCTCAAGGTCGTGGTCTCGACGCAGATCATTGCCGACTGGGTGCGGCAGATCGGCGGCGACCACGTCGAGGTGGAAGCGCTGGTTCCGGCCGGCGCGGACGTGCACACGATCGAACTGAGCGTCTCGGACATCCGCGCGGTCGCCGATGCGGACCTGGTGATCATCAACGGAGCAGGGCTGGAGTCTGCATACGAGGCTTCGATCCTCGAGAACTCAGACCACGTGCTCAACCTCGCCGAGGCGATTGAGAGTGCCGGACTCGAGTTGGCGCCATTCGAAGGGATGATGTCCGAGCACGGACAAGAGGACGAAGACGATCACGCGCACGAGGATGAAGACGAGCACGAGCATGAGGATGAAGATCATCAGCAACACGAACAGGACGAACACGAGCATGACCACGCGTCAGCGCCAACCGGCCGCCTGCTGATCGCGGACGGGGCCGAGGCTGTCCTCTCGGTGGTTGACCTGATGACCGAAGAGGTCAACTACGGCGCGTTCTCCATCGCTACAGTCGGCGCAACCGTCAAGCACAGTCCCACACACCGTTACGGCATCGTGCTGGCGCGCGGGCCGGAAGACGACGACGACCGCGTGCACATCTTCGACGGCGGGGTGTTCCTGGTGGAGCACGGCGATCACTACGACCTGTTCGTCGAGCCGGTGTCTCGCCACTCACTGGAAATAGTTGAAGAAGCGCCGATTCACTACGTCAACAGCTACGGCTGGACCGCGATCTTCGCCGACGCCAGCGGCCATGTGATTCTGATCCATGAAGAGTCGCTGACCAGTGCTCAAGGCGACTACGAACCAATCGTGCTCGAAGCGGGTCCGCATCACGGTGCTGCACTCGCCATTTCTGAAGAGCACGTGATCGTCACGACCAAGAACCCTGACGATCCCAACGACGCGCTGCCGGTCGGCGTTGAAGTGCGGACGTTCGACGACGAGGTCGTCTATGACGACAGCAACCGCGCTTGCCCCGGCATGCACGGCGAGGCGCACAATGCGCACGGCGCAGCCTTTGGCTGTGTCGGCGGTGTGCTCTTCCTGCACGCGCACGAGGGCGAGTACGAGTACACGTGGATCCCCAATCCGCCGGAGATGCACGAAGCGGCGCGAATCGGCTCGGTCTATGGACACCACCATCTCGATCACTTCTTTGGCAGCGCTTCTTACCGTGGCGAGGCCGGCTGGAACTCCGACGGGATCTGGTTGATCGACGCGGCCTTCGGCACGATGACTCGCGTCTTTGACGAGGGACCACTGGCCGTCGCCATTGGCAATCACGGCGAGACGCTGTTCCTGTTGGGCGCGGACGCCGTGCTCTACGCGCTCGACGCGCACGACGGCGAAGTCATCGCCAGCGCTGAGATGGTCGGCGCTAGCGAATCCGGACGTCCCGGCATGATCGCCGTGGGCGAGCATCTGTTCATCACCGACCCCGGTGACGGCCATGTGTTGATGGTCGACGGCCACTCGCTTGAGGTCGTTGAGGAATGGCACGTGGGCGGCGCGCCGGGATCGTTGGCCTTTGTCGGCGTTCTCGACGGAGATGACGCGCCACACGCAGGTCACGACGAAGACGAGATGCACGAAGACGACCACGATCAGGACGAAGCTCACGACCACGACGAGGACGAGGAACACGACGACCACGGCGACGAGGAAGACGACCACGGACACCACCACCATCACGGTGACGAGGATCCGCACTTCTGGTTCGACGTGGACCTGACATCCGTCGCCATCGTTGCAATCGCCGATGAGCTCAGCCACCTGAGCCCTGAGGCCGCGGACACCTTCAGCGACCGACTCGAGCTCTACCTCGCCGAGATCGCAGAGGCCGACGCCGAGGCGCAGGCTTTGCTTGCGGGCATCAGCGACAGCCAGCGTCTGTTGGTCACGTTCCACGACGCGTTCGGTTACTTCGCCCGCCGCTACGGGCTCGAAGTTGCCGGCTTCGTCGTCGAGGGGCCCGAGCAAGGCGTCAGCGCAGAAGCGTTGGCCGAGTTGATTGAGCTGATCGAGCACGAGGGCGTGGAGACGGTCTTCCACGAGCCGCAGTTCGACTCAGCGATCCTCGACACGGTCGCCGATGAGACCGGCGCCAAGCGCGGCATCATCTGGTCGCAACCGACGGAGGACAACCCGACCTACATCGGCATCCTGGTCGGCAACGCGCGAGCCATCGCCGAGCAGTAACCGACTGCCTGGAAACGAATCGAAGGGCGCCCACTGTGCACGCAGTGGGCGCCCTTCTTCGTGCTTGGCCTCCCTTAGCCTGATTGCATGTCACCGATTGCATCGAAGGACCATCTGATCTGGATCGATCTGGAGATGACCGGGCTTGACCCGGAGCGGGACGTGATCATTGAGGCGGCAGTGCTGATCACGGACGACGACCTCAACGTCGTCGCCGACGGGCCTGAGATTGCGATTCACCGCTCGGCGGAAGAGTTGAGCGTAATGAACGAGTGGAACCGGCGGACGCATCACGGTTCGGGGTTGATCAAACGGGTGCGCGCGTCGGATATGACAGCAGAGCAAGCCGAGGCGGAGATCCTGGAGTTCGTCCAGGCGTGGACGGTCGAGGGGAAGTCACCGCTGTGCGGCAACTCGGTGCATCAGGATAAGCGCTTCCTCTACCGCGAGATGCCGACGTTGGTGGAGTGGCTGCACTACCGAATCATCGACGTGTCGACGGTCAAGGAGCTGGCCACGCGTTGGTATCCCGATCTGGAGAAGTTCGCTAAGCAGGAGCGGCATCGGGCGCTGGAGGACATCCGCGAGTCGATCGCCGAGCTGCGCTGGTATCGGCAGCAGATCTTCAAGTCTGGCGGCTAGCCGGTCCGGCCGCGCATCGAGAAACGCTCGCCGACTCGGCAGCATGCGCCCCAGCAGACATCGCCGACCCGGCAGCAGGCACCCCAGGAAGCGTCCCCGGCCACGCAGCATGCGCCCCAGCAGATCCGGGCGGTTCGCCGCCAGCCGGTCGGCGCAGGTCCCGCGCCTTCATCCAACAGGAAGTCCATCGATGGCACGGTTGAACGCAGTCCACGCGGGCTCAGGATGAACGCAAGCACCATCATCAGAACCGCCGCCAGCACGATCGATGGTCCTGCGGCCAGATCGTAGTAGAACGACGCGTACAGCCCGACCACCGTAGACACGACCCCGACCATGGTCGAGATCAGCATCATCATCGTCAGCCGACGGGTCAACAGCGCGGCTGCAGCCGCTGGAGTGACCAGCATCGCCAGTGCCAGGACTACGCCAACCAACCGGAAGGCCACGACGGTCGCCAGCGCGATCAAGACGAGGAGGCCAATCTGCATCAAGGTCACCGGCACCCCGGAAACCGAGGCGACCTCGGGGTCGTAGGCGGTGAACCGCAACTCAGGCAGGAAGGACAGCACCAGCAGTGCGACGACGACTGTCAGCGCCGCCATCACCATCAGATCGGTCCACGACGCTCCGAGGATGTCGCCGACCAGTAGATCGTTCAGGCTGATATTGAGCGTGCGTTGTCTTGAAATCAGGACGATACCGAGGGCAAACAGGCCCGCGAACATGATGCCGATAGCGGTGTCTTCGCGCAGGCGCCCGCGGATCGTGAGCAGGGCGACGCCGAGCGCGGTGAGTACGGCGGCCACGCCCGCGCCGAGTGTGATCAGCACTGCGCCGCCGCCCAGCACCAGGGCGACGGCCGCTCCGGCGAGCTGCGTGTGGGCGACGGCATCGCCCATGAAGGCGAGTCCGCGCAGCACGACGAACACGCCGACCATGCCGGCGGCGATCGACACGATGACGCCCGCGAGCAGGGCGCGATACATGAATTCGAAGTCCCAAGGGTCGGTGAACCAGTCCAAGGATGACTCTTGCTAGCCGGCCACTCACTACCATCATCAGACGCAAGCTGCACGGATTGTAGAGACGGCACCATGGTACTTGAACGGCAAGTGACACTGATCACGGGGGCGTCGAGGGGATTCGGGCTGGCTGCGGCGGAGGAGTTGACGCTGCGCGGGCACCCCGTGATCGCGACGATGCGCAATCCCGGCCGCGACACACCAAACCTCGCAAACATCAACCCGGAGTTGGTCAAGATTGCGCAGTGCGACGTGACCGACCGCGCGTCAATCGAGTCGGCGGTCGAGGCCGGATTGCAGCGGTTCGGACGGGTCGACGCGCTGTTCAACAACGCCGGCTATGGACTGTACGGCCCGGTCGAGGACCTGTCGGACGACGAAGTCTCGCGGCAGATGGACACCAACTTCATCGGTCAGATCCGCATGGCGCAGGCGGTGCTGCCACTGATGCGCGAGCGCGAGCACGGCAAGATCATCAACGTGTCGTCGCTGGCGGGACGGATCGTGGGTCCGCTGATGGGGTTGTACGCGGCGTCGAAGTGGGCGGTTGAGGCGATGTCGGAGGCGCTGCGCTACGAGGTCTCGCGCTGGAACATCGACGTGACGATCCTTGAGCCGGGCATGTACGCGTCGGACTGGCAGACGACAAACCTGGATGTCGCTGCGGCGATCCGCGAGGGCCGCTCGCCCTACCAGGAGTCGGCCGAGCACGCACTTGCCGCGTTCCGCAAGCGAGCGGCGACGCGTCCAGGCTCGCGCTCGGTCGCGACGGCCGTTGCCGACATCGTCGAGCTTGAGCAGCAGTTGCCGATGCGCTGGCCGATCGGCGAGGACACCGTGCACACCATTCGTCTGCGAGAGGCGATGACCGACGTCGAGTGGGAGTCGCGGGTGCGGGGCGACACGGCCGTGTATCGCGGGGCGTTCTTCGAGGGGACGGAGAATCCGCTGGAGGAGAAGCCTCGGTAGGGGCGGAGCCCCCCTCTGCCTTCGGCATCTCCCCCCGCTGCGCGGGGGGAGAAGGGATACGGCCGTCAGGCGTGCTTGCCGACGGTCCAGCCGGACTGGGCGAGGTGGGCGTCGGAGAATTCGACGGCGTCGGGTTCGAGCTCGTTGGCAAGCGTGTCGTTGAATCGGTTGAGGAAGCCGAACATCGAGATCACGCTGACGATCTCCACGATCTCCGATGCCGACCAGTACCTGGCCAGGTCCTCGAACTGCTCATCAGAGGCGGCGTTGGGCACGACGCCCGAGTCGCGAGCGACGCGGAGCGCTGTGCGTTCGGCGTCGCTGAACAGCTCCGAGGTCTCGAATGCCCAGACGGCTTCGACGCGGTCGTACGTCTCGCCCGCGAGCGTGTGCGCGAAGTGTCCGGTGTGGGCCTGGCAGTAGAGGCAGCCGGCGGAACGCGAGACCACGTGCGCGATCAGTTGCTTGAGGCCGGCGGGCACGTCGCCCTCTCGCATGATCGAGCCGAAGAACGGCTGGAATGCCTCGAGCACCCTGGGCCGATGGCCCAACACGTGAAATGAGGTCGGGATCGTTACGCCGGCGTCTCGGAGTTGCGCCAGGTAGGGAGCGGCCTCGAGCAGCTCGTCGGTACTGAGCGGTGTCACTCTGTTCATGATTGCCTCCAGCGAATCAGCATCTGGGTCGGTTGATCAAGGAGCGACCAGCCGCCATCCACTTCAACCAGGAGTCCGCCAAGAGCGTCCCGCAACAGCGGCAACCTGGCCGAGTCCTCCGCCAACCATAGCCGTCTGCGCGCCCAGTCCATGGCGTCCTCAACGGTGTCGAAGACGAAACGTTGGCGGTCACCGCGGCGTTCAAGCTCGCCGGCGTCAACGGATGCGCCTCGCGCCTCCAACAGCTCGATGAAGTCCAGGGCTCCGGGTAGTCGCGCGTGCTCCTCGTCATGAATGGCGGGCCAAATCTGCCAGAACATGGAACCGGGCGCGTGGTCGAACTGCAGCGCCACGCATTCGCGCCTGGCCGCTCGCTGCATCGTGTCCAGGAATGCGCCGATCTGCTCGATGTCGTAGCCCACGTGTGAGATCAACGCGACATCGGCGATGTCGGAGAGCGTCGGATCGTCGGACGGCCAGCGCTGATCACGCAGATCGACGTTGGTGATCCCGTGCTCGATTTGCAGACTGGCCAGCTCAGCCCGCATGGCAGGCGAGGGCTCAATCGCAACGACGCGCTTGACGTGCAGCGCCAGTGGTAGGGCGAAGCGGCCGGCGCCGGCGCCGATGTCGAGCCATGTGTCGTTCGGCGAGGCAATCGCGAGCAGGGCTTCGAGCGCCGAGTCGCCTGTGCGACGCGGATCGGCGCGGAACGCAGAGGCGAGCGGTCGATAGTGATCGCCGCCGTCCGACTCCTCGCGCAAGCGTTCGGCCTGATCACGATTCGCCGCTACGCGTTCGGCCCAGGCCCGCGTCAGCGCGGTCGCCGAAGAGTCGTCATCGCTGGAGTAAACTTCGCTCATGACCACTTCACCTGACCTGAGTATCAACGAACTGCCCGACCTGAAGGACCCGATCCTGATCCTGGCCTGGGAAGGCTGGAACG
Organism: Chloroflexota bacterium; assembly: GCA_009838915.1. Classification (GTDB taxonomy): domain Bacteria; phylum Chloroflexota; class Dehalococcoidia; order Bin125; family Bin125; genus Bin125. The sequence goes on along the minus strand of VXQT01000021.1, from coordinate 24,818 downwards.
ATGCGGGGGAATCCGCCTCGACCGCCGCGCAGTACCTGATCCAGCAGTTCGGCCTCGGCTCGTTTGCGACGATTGACCCGGAGGAATTCTACGATTTCACGGAGGTCCGGCCAATGGCGCGCTACCGCGACGGCGAGCGCTACATCGACTGGCCGGCCACTGAGTTCGTCCACCTGCGACCGCGAGGCGACGGGCGCGACATCGTGGTCGGTATCGGGATCGAGCCGCAGTACCGCTGGAAGCGGTACATGACGGCAATGTCGGAGCTGGTCGAGGCGATCGGCGCCAAGCTGATTCTCTCGCTGGGCGCGGTGGCGACCGGCGCGCCGCACACGATGCCGGTGCACGTGCGCGGCTCGGCCAACAACTCGGCACTCGCCCAGCGCTACAACATGCATCCGTCGCGGTTCGAGGGGCCGTCGGGCATCGTCGGCGTGTTTCACGATCACTGCCGCCGGCAAGGCGTCGGCGGGGTGTCGCTCTGGGCCTCGGTCCCGCACTATCTGCCGGGCATTACCAATCCGGTCGGCGCGCAGGCCTTGCTGCGAGTGGTCAGCGACATGACCGGCCTGCACATGGACTACGAACCGCTGGAGCGCGGTATCCAACGCTTCCATCAGCAACTGGAAGAGGCGCTGCGGGAGAACACCGACCTTCGGGATTATGTCGCCAGACTCGAGGCGGCCGCGGGCACGCCGGAACCGGAAACTCAGCAGGAGAGCGAGCTGCCCAGCGCGGATGCGCTGATCGCGGACCTGGAGGACTTCTTCCGGCAGGGCAGTAACGGCGGAGACAGCGAGAACGGATAAGGACGGGCGATGCGCGCGACGTTCCAGCGCAAGACATAGAGTGAATCCAGGAGCAAACTACCCGTTGGCAATAGATGGGCGGCAACCATATGGCTGATGTGGAACAGGTCAGCGACGACGATCGTCAGCAGGCGTCGGAGAAGAACCTGAACAAGATGTGGAAGTTCGCCCGCAACTTCGCGGAGAAGAGCGGATCGTATCTGCATCCCGAACAGGACATCACCGAGTTCCTGGTGATTGGCCTGGCCAAGCACATTGACGACTACGGCCGACCGCTGTGTCCCTGCAACTTCTACGAGGACAAGGCGGAGGAGGTCAAGGAGTCGACCTGGATCTGCCCCTGCGAGGAGATGCAGCGCTGGAAGTACTGCCATTGACTGCTGTTCTGCGATGAGGAAGGTCTTCCCATCACCGAGTATCTGCCAGAAGACCACGAGGGCATCCAGATCTACGGCGTGCGCAAGGACCCGCAACCGGACAAGGGCCGCGCGCTGGGTCGGCTGGAGGAGCAGAGCGGTCGCAAGATTGACAAGCGCAAGCGCCGGGAGTGACGCAGGCACTGGCCTGACTGCGGCGGATGGCATTACGCTCATAGGGACGCACTGAAACGGACTCACTGGACGACGCATGGCCCGAACCTCGAATATCCACCGCGACCTGAAGCGCCGCAAGATGCACGACAAGTACAAGAGCCGGCGCGAGTCGCTGAAGCAGCAGCTCAAAGAATCGAACAATCCGCGCGAGAAGCAGAACCTCCAGTTTCAGCTCCAGGCGCTGCCGCGCAACAGCTCGCCGACGCGGCTCAAGAACCGCTGCGCCGTCACCGGTCGTCCGCGCGCCTACATGCGCAAGTTCGGCCTGAGCCGGATCACCTTCCGCGAGATGGCCTCACTGGGGCTGCTGCCCGGGGTGCGCAAGAGCTCCTGGTAGACGAGTCACGGCCGTCGCTCACTTTGGGTACCGTCCTTTTCTGCATTTGTTCCATATACTTGCAATAAATGCACAGTTAGCCCATAATCGTCCCGTCGAAGATTAACAGGGCGGACCTGCTGTCCTGTCAGAACGGGAACTGGTCTTCTTCATGACATCTCTCTACGCAAGACTCCGACTGATCCTGTGTCTCGTGCTGGTTGCGGGCCTGGCGATCGCCCTCAGTGCCTGCGGGGACGATGCGCAGCAAGCGCAGGAGGATGCGGGACAGCTCACGATCTACTCGGGCCGCGGCGAATCGCTGGTCGGCCCGCTGATCGAGCGCTTCGAGGAGTTAACCGGCATCAGCGTGCGGATTCGCTACGCCGGCACGGCCGAGCTCGCCGTCGCAATTCTCGAAGAAGGGGATCGATCACCGGCCGACGTGTACTACGCGCAGGACGCCGGGGCGCTCGCAGCGCTTGCCGAGAACGGCGCACTGACGCCGCTGCCTGACGACTTGACCGGCAACGTGCCCGATGGCTTTGCCGACGCGTCGGGATACTGGGTGGCGACATCGGGCCGCGCGCGCGTGCTGATCATCTCACCGGATCGAGTGCCCGATCCTCCCAGTTCCGTCTTCGACCTGGTCGAGCCGGAGTGGCGCGGGCGGGTCGGCTGGGCGCCGACAAACGGCAGTTTCCAGGCGTTCGTCACGGCGATGCGGCAGATTCACGGCGAAGAAACGACCGAACAGTGGCTGCGCGGCATGATCGCTAACGATGTGCGGGTGTACCCCAAGAACTCGCCGCAGGTGCAGGCGGTCCACGACGGCGAACTCGATATCGGATTGGTCAACCACTACTACCTGATTCGCCAAACCTCGGTCGATGACGATTGGCACGGAGCCAATCACTTCACCGACGCCGGCGAGGCCGGCGCGCTGATCAACATCGCCGGCGTTGCGTTGCTGCGTGCATCCGACAACGATAAGAACGCGCTTCGCTTCATCGAGTTCCTGCTGAGCGAGGAAGGGCAGACGTACTTCCGCGAGGAGACGTTCGAGTACCCGGTCGCGGCCGGTGTCGAGGCATGGCCGACACTCGTCCCGCTCGACGAACTTGATCCTCCGTCACTGGCACTGACGTCGCTATCCGACCTGGAGGGCACGCTCGAACTGTTGGAACGCGTCGGCGCTCTGCCATAGCGAGGCCATGGCGATGCTGAGATCCTCCGATAGTCTCGATTCATGAGCGTCATCGGCAGCATCGCCGCTCGTCCCTTGCGATTCCGCCCGCATTTGTCGGGCATTTGGATGCTGGCCGTCGCCGGGGCCGCGATGGCATGTCTGCCCCTGGGCTATCTCCTGGTTCGGGCAGCCGAGGCCGATGCCGACGCATGGTCCAGAGTGCTCTCGGATGGCACGCTCCGGCTGCTGCTCAACACGGCCGCGCTGGCCGCCGCGGTGACGGCGGCTTCGGCGGCGCTGGCGTTGCCAATCGCCTACCTGACCGAACGCACCGACCTGCCCTTCGCCAGATGGTGGCGATCAGCCACAATCATGCCCCTGGCGATTCCGTCGTATGTGGGCGCGTTCGCGTTCATCATCGCGCTCGGACCCAACGGTTCACTTCAGAGCTTGCTCGCCCCGCTTGGCGTTCAGAGCATTCCCGAGATCTACGGGTTTTTCGGCGCGTGGCTCACGCTGACGCTGTTTACGTTCCCCTATCTCTTACTGGTGATTCGCGCTGGATTGCGCGACTTGGATCCTGCGATCGAGGAGTCGGCCCGCTCGCTCGGTCAGACGGCATGGGGGGCGTTCTGGCGGGTAACGGTTCCCCAACTGCGCGTGCCGCTCGCGGCCGGCAGCTTGCTGGTTGCGCTGTATGTGATATCCGACTTTGGCGCGGTCTCGATGATGCAATTCGATACCTTCACCCGTGCGATTTACATCCGCTTCGGTTCTGCCTTCGACCGCTCCAGCGTCGCCGTGCTCTGTCTCGTCCTGGTCGCATTGGTCTTCGTCGTCCTGGCGATCGACTGGTCGCAACGGCGCAACGCGCGGTATCACCGGGTCGGTAGCGGCACGGCGCGCGCGCCGCGCTTGATTGGCCTGCGCAGACTGCGCTGGCCCGCGCTGATTGGTCTCGCCCTGGTCACCTCGATCGCCCTGGTGGTACCAGTCGCGGTGCTGTTTCACTGGCTCTCGGTTGGATTGCAGTCGGGTGAGACGTTCCCCGGTGTCTGGAGTGCCGCGCTCAACTCGGTCTACGCTTCCGCGCTCGCTGGAGGTGTGACCGTCGCCGTCTCGGTACCGATCGCCATTGTGGTGGTCCGCCGCCCGGGCATGCTCTCCCGGCTGGTCGACCGTGCTGCGTACGTGGGCTACGCGTTGCCGGGCGTTGTAGTCGCCTTCGCGCTGATCTTTTTCAGCCTCCGCGCCGTGCCCGGGTTGTATCAGACGATTGCAGTGCTGATCTTCGCGTACGCAGTGCTCTTCCTGCCCCAGGCGATCTCGGGACTGCGCTCCTCTTTGGTCCGGGTGCAGCCGGGAATCGAGGAAGCGTCGCGTGCGCTCAATCGGAACTCCTGGCAGACGTTCTTCAGCGTTACCCTGCCGTTAATCGCACCCGGTGTCCTTGCCGGATTTGCCCTCGTCTTCCTGACCACGATGAAAGAACTGCCGGCCACACTGTTGCTTGCCCCCATCGAATTCGACACGCTTGCGACCAACCTCTGGGGTCACCAGGAGGATGTGTTCTTCGCCCGAGCCGCGGCATCGGGACTTTTGTTGCTCGTTTGCGCCGCGCTGCCGATGATCATCCTGTTCGGGAATGACCGTGGACTCCGCACCTGACCGAATACACCAACCGCCGGCGCTGCTCGCCGTCGATCTCGCCAAGTCGTTCGGCGAGACGAGCGCCGTGCGCGAAGCCACGTTCGAGGTCACGCGGGGCGAGATTGTCGCGCTGCTGGGACCGAGCGGATGCGGCAAGTCGACGACGCTGCGCATGATTGCCGGATTTGAGCGGCCCGATCGGGGACAGGTTCAGATCAACGGCGAGACGGCGGTCGGGCCCGGCATCTGGCGGCCGCCTGAGCGTCGACGGGTAGGGATGGTGCAGCAGGACTTTGCCCTGTTTCCGCACCTGAGCGTCGCCGAGAACGTCGCCTTCGGCCTGGCCGACGGGCACCGCGCCTGGTGGACGCGGCCCTGGCGGCGATTCCGTCAGTCGCCCCCGCCTGAGCGAGTCTCGGAGATGCTGGAGTTGGTTGGTCTTCGGGAATTCGGCGAGCGCTATCCGCACGAGCTGTCGGGCGGCGAGGCGCAGCGGGTCGCGCTGGCGCGGGCGCTCGCGCCACAGCCGGCGGCGGTGCTGCTGGACGAGCCGTTCAGCAACCTCGATCAGAATCTGCGCGCGAGCCTGCGCCTGGCCATGCGCCGCATTCTCAAGGCAGCCGACACGGCCGCCGTGTTCGTCACCCACCACCGCGAGGAGGCGCTCTCGTTGGCCGACCGGGTGGCCGTGATGCGCGAGGGTCGGATCGAACAGATTGGCGCGCCGGACGACATCTACTACCGCCCCGAAACGCGGTTCATCGGCTCATTCGTGGGAGACGCCAACATCCTGCCGGCGACGAGTTTCCGTCACGGCGCCGAAACCGAACTGGGCTTCGTCATCCTGCTCAACCCCAGCGAGGGCGAAGACGGGCGACCGCTTGACGTGCTCCTGCGGCCGGAACAGCTCGCGCTCAAGAACGCGGAGGAGGACGACGCCGAGGCGGCGCGGGTGATCAACAGCGAGTACTACGGCCACGATCAGGTTGTGCGGGTACGGCTGCCGTCGGGCCTCCAGGTCGAGACGCGGCTGCGCACGGAGTCCGTCTGGCAACCCGACGATCCGGTCCAGGTGGTCGTCCTTGACGACGCGATCGGCTTTGCACGCTGAGCCACGCTGCCAGCCCCGCAACTCCGCCCCTTACCATGCCTGCAAGCCGCGCTGAACCGTGCGGCCTCGGCGTGAGGAGCCTCGATGCGAGTCGCCTTGATGGTCGAAGGACAGAACGGGCTGACCTGGGAACGCTGGCGGCACATTCTGCGGCTGGTCGAGCGGCTCAACTTTCCCTCGCTGTTTCGCAGCGACCACTACTTCACGGGCCCGATCGAGAGCAGTCAACAGGACAGCCTGGAGTGCTTTCTCAGCTTCGTCCTCGCGGCCGAGGAGACGTCGAGTCTGCGCTTCGGGCCGATGGTGACGCCGGTCACCTTCCGCCGGCCGGTCGATGTCGGACGGATGGCGGCGCAAATCGACCAGTTGTCCGGCGGGCGTTTCGTGATGGGCCTGGGCGCGGGCTGGAATCAGCCGGAGCACGATGCCTACGGGCTCAACTTCCCGTCGACGCGGGAGCGCTTTGAGCGTTTGGAGGAGGCGATCCAGTTGATGCGGGCGCTGTGGAGTCCGGGACCATCGCACTACCAGGGCAGCTACTACCAACTCGACGGCGCGGACTGCCTACCGACGCCCGAAGCTGAGCGGCCGCCAATCCTGATCGGCGGCGGCGGCGAGAAGCGGACGATTCCCATGGCGGCCCAGTACGCGGCTGAGTGGAACTGCGTCTCGCTGACACCGGAGGCATACCGACACAAGCGAGACGTGATGGCTCGAGCCTGCGACGCGATTGGGAGGGATCCGAACGAGATTGAACACTCGATGATGATGTTCCACGCGGTCGGTCCGCCGGAGCTGGTCGAGGCGGGCGGCAAGTTCGCGCAGGGCATGTTCGGCGGACGCGGCCAATCATTGGACGAGTTCCTGTCGGTGTTTCGCGCCGGCGGGAGACTGGTCGGCGGGGCCGACGAGACCGTCGACGCGCTGGGCAAACTCTCCGAGGCCGGCGTTGCCGAGGTGCAGTTCCAGCACTTCATGTTCGAACGCGACGACGTGCCCGAGTTCCTCGCTCGCGACGTCGCGCCGCAGGTCGCCGGAATCACGATCGGCGACCATAGCTAAGGCGGGAGGAGCGCCCACGATGAATGTCCAAGAACTGCTGATCCACTTCATGCAGACGCTGCACGACGGCTACATCGCCGCGCTCGACGATCTGAGCGACGAGCAGCTCAACTGGCGCTACAGCGACGACGCGGTCTCGCCCGGATTCCACGCCTGGCACTACATCCGGACCAAGGACAACATCGTCAACTTCGTCTGCCAGGACCGCAAGCCGCCGGTCTGGCTCCGGCAGGGACTGAACGAGTCCTGGAACTTCCCCAAGGTCGCGCAGGGCACGGACATGGCGCGCGACGAGGCGCAGCAGTTGTTGATTCCGTCGGTCCCGCAGTTGATCGCCTACTTCAACGACGTGCACGAGGACGTGCTCGAATATCTCAACGCCTCCACGGACGCCAGCCTCGCGGAGACCGTTCGTGTCGTCCAGTTCGGCCACCAGGCCAAGTCGCAGCAGATCATGCAGACCTGCATCGCGCACGGCAACGGACACCTGGGCCAGATCCTCAACACCCGCACCGTGATGGGGCACCCGGCCCGGATTGACTTCTAGTTACAGCCGAACAATCAGCGCATCGGAGCACACCAGATGAAGATCAGCGACAACGTCCGCATGGTGCCGGTCCCCGAGGACCAGCCGATGCGCCCGACCTCGACCAACATCTACATCATCGGCCAGCGCGGCGGTCAGACGCTGACGATTGACTCGGGCGAGGCGATCGACAAGTTCCGCTGGATGCTGCGCGGCTATCTCGCGGCGATTGATCACTCGGAGATCGGCGTGGCGGCGATCACGCACCACCACTTCGACCACTCCGGCAATCTCAAGCACGTCAACGAGCATCTCAAGGCCGAGGTCGCGGTGCCCGAGAACGGAGTCAAGCTGCTGCGCGGCCGATTGCCCAAGGATGGGGTCAAGACGTACGCGGACGGCGACACCATCGAGCTGGACGGCGGCATCCGCGTCCAGGTGATGACCAGTCCCGGGCATTCGGTCGACTCGCTTTGCTACTACATCGAGGAGGAGGGCATCCTCTTCACCGGCGACACAATCCTGGGCAACACGACCTCGGTCGTGGGCGATGTCAACTCATACATGGCATCGCTGCGGCGACTGCTGGAGCTGCCAAACGTCAAGGTGCTCTGTCCCGGTCATGGCCCCTTGATCACCGACACCGACGACGCCAAAGCCCGTGATCGGTTGGAAATGTACGTCGCCCATCGTCAGATGCGCGAAGACCAGATCCTGGAGCAACTGCAGGATGGCGAGCCGAAGACTTCGTGGCAGATTATGGAAGCGATCTACGGCGACACGATCGACAAGCGTCTGCGTCGCGCCGCCGACGGCAACGTCCAGGCGCACCTCAAGAGCCTGCAGAAGTCGGGCGTGGTCAAGGCCTCGCGCGGAGTTAAGAGGCGGCCCAATCCTGCGACCGTCGCCAAGAACAAAGCCAAGGAGACTGCCAACCGCAAGATCATCCAGCAGGGCAAGAAGCTGGACAAGGCGCAGCGAAACAGGATCCTGGCGCAACAGGAGAACCCGCCGACCGATCAGTGGAAGACGCCCCCGAGCTATCAGTTGCGTTAAGCGACGGACTCACGGAATCAGGAGAGGGATATGGACTACGGCATTGGAATCCCGAGTTGGATCAACGCCTACGAGGAGGTGCAGCGAGCGGAGGCGGCTGGGTTCACGCATGCCTGGTTCTACGACTCGCAGTTGATCTACTCGGACGTCTACGCGGCGATGGCGCTGGCGGCGCATCACACCTCGACGATCAAGCTGGGCACGCTGGTCGCGATTCCCTCCAACCGGATCGCGCCGGTGACTGCGTCGGCGGTGGCCTCGTTGAACAAGCTGGCGCCGGGACGGATCATCCTTGGCATCGGTACCGGCTACACGGGTCGCAACACCATGGGTCTACCCGCGTATCCGATCAAGCGCTACCGCGAGTACGCGCGGCAGGTGCGGGGACTGCTCGATGGCGAGGACGTGCTCTACACCGATGATGTGACCGGCGAGGAGCGCTGGATTCGCCTGATCCACGGGCAGCACTCCGAGTTCCTCAACCTCGACGACTACATCCCGATCTACGTGGCCGCCAACGGACCGCGCGCGATGGAGGTGGTCGGCCAGGTCGGCGACGGCTGGGTCACGACTGGGATGGGACTGAACGCCGAGCAGGGCTTTCCCACGATTGCCGCGGCGGCTGAAGCGGCGGGGCGTTCGACCGAGAAGCCGTACACCGTCGGTCTGACCACCGGACTGGTGCTCAAGGACGGCGAGGACTTCGACTCCGATCGGATCATGCGCATTCTCGGACCGGGCATGGTGCCGGGCGTACACGCGATGTGGGAGGCGGCCTACGGTCCGGGCGCGAACCTGGGCATGGACAATCCCGACCTGGCCGGCGAGTACCACAGCTACATCCGCGAGTACTCGGCGCAAAAGGGCACGCCCGAGGATCGGCTCTACCTCGACGTGCATGAGGGCCACATGGTCTACCTCAAGCCGGGCGAAGAGCGCTTCGTCTTTCCCCAGGTGCTGGAACGCAGCCTGGTTGGTTCGGGTCCGGAGATCATCGAGCGGCTCGAACACCTGGAATCGATCGGCGTCGACAACGTCGCCCTGACCGCCAACGATCCGCAGGGCGCCCGCGAGATCATCGACGACTTCGCCCGCGAGGTAATCCACAAGCGCGGCTAGGGAGTCTCGAGGAGGCTGGCATGGACTACGGACTGCTCGTACCGACATACATCGACATGTGGAAGGAAGTCGTGCGCGCCGAGGAGGCGGGGTTCACCCACGCATGGTTTCCGGACTCGCAACTGATCTGGTCGGACTGTTACGCGGCCATGGCGCTCGCAGCTGAGCGGACCTCGACGATCAAGCTAGGGACGCTGGTCTCGATTCCCTCCAACCGGATCGCGCCGGTCACGGCGTCGGCGATTGCGACGATCAACAAGCTGGCGCCGGGCCGCACGATCCTCGCGCTGGGCACCGGCTACACGGGCCGCAACACGATGGGCCTGCCGACCTATCCGGTGCGCAAGTTCCGCGAGTACGCGCAGCAGGTCCGCGATCTGCTGGACGGCAAGGACGTCCTGCACACGGACGACGTGACGGGGCGCGAGACGTGGATCCGTCTGATTCATCCCGAGCATCCGGACTTCTACAACATCAAGGACCACATTCCGATCTACATCGCGGCCAACGGGCCTCGCGCGACGGCGGTGGTGGGTCAGGTCGGCGATGGCTGGGTCACCTCCGGCGCGGGACCGTGGCTGGAGAGCGGATTCGAGATCATCGGTCAGGCGGCGCAGGAGTCGGGACGCTCGAGTGAGCGGCCTTACACCGTTGGTTTGGTCGGGGCCTGCATCCTCGACGAGGGCGAGGACGTGATGTCGGAACGCGTGCTGCACCGCGCCGGCGCGGTGGCGGCGGTCTACAACCACACGCTGTGGGAGTCGGAGTACGGCGGCTGGGGCGGCAACCTCAAGGGGATCGACCCCGACTCGGCGGCAGAGTACAACCGGTACATCACGGCCTACGCCGAAGAGCGCGGTCACCCGACCGACCGCCTCTACCTCGATGTGCACGAGGGCCACTACAGCTATCTCAAGGAGGGCGAGGCCGAGTTCATCACCCGCGACCGGCTGGAAGACATGATGATCGGCACGCCAGACCAGTTCATCGAGAAGGCTGAGGCGGCCGAAGCCCGAGGCCTCAGCCACTTCGCGCTGACCGCGCTCGATCCGGCCGCGGCCAACGACCTGATCGACGAGATGGCCCCAATCATCGCAAGGACCTTGTAGAGCTCTCCCCTTCTCGGGGCGGGATCAAGAAGTGAAGGAGGGGCCTGCTGCCGATGGAGACGCCGCTGGTCTGGAACCTGCCGCCCTCGCCTCCCGCGCCGACGCTGGTGCTGACGCATGGCGCCGGCGCGTCGTCGACGCATCCGAACACCACGAACCTGGCCGAACTGATCGCCGAGCGCGGCGTGCGCGTGGCGCGGTTCGACTTCCCCTACATGCGGCGCGCCAACGCGGAGGGCCGGCGTCCCTGGCCTCCGGATCCGGAGGACGTGCTCGCGGCGGCCTGGATCCAGGTGATCCAGCAGCTCTCCGAACAGGGCGTGCCGCCCAACCGGCTCTTCATCGGCGGCCGCAGCATGGGCGGACGGATCGCCAGCTACATCGCCGACGCGGTCGAGCCGGCCGGCATGGTCTGCATCTCCTACCCGTTCCACGCTCCGAAGAATCCCGCTTCCGCGATCACGATTCACCTGCAGCAGCTCGCGACGCCGACGTTAATCGTCCAGGGCGAGCGTGACGAGTACGGGACTCGCGAGGAAGTCGAGGAGTACGAGCTGTCACCCGCCGTCCAGCTCTGTTGGATTCCCGACGGGAACCACGGGCTGATTCCACGAAAACGATCGGGTTATACCGAGGAGGGCAATCGCGAGCGGGCGGCGGACGCGATCGCGGAGTTCGTGCGTGGAAGCTGAGGGCAGGCCGAGCGCCCCCCTCTGCCTTCGGCATCTCCCCCCGCTTCGCGGGGGGAGAGGGGATCGGAGGCGAACCCGCCGACGAGAGGTCAGCCCAGCACTTCGGGGTTGACGATTGCCTCGGGGCGGTTGCCGCTGATGATGTTGACCACGTTGCGGGTCGCGAGGGCTCGCATGGCGTAGCGGGTTTCCTCGGTGGCGGTGCCGATGTGCGGGAAGCTGATCACGTTGGGCAGCTTGACGATCGGTTCGTCGGGATCGGGCGGTTCCTGTTCGAGCACGTCGAGTCCGGCACCCGCGATCTGGTTCGCGACGAGGGCGTCGTGCAGCGCCTTCTGGTCAACGGCCGGGCCGCGCGACGTGTTGATCAGGTAGGCGGTCGGCTTCATCAATGCGATCTCGCGCGCGCCGATCATGTGGCGCGAGGACTGGTTCAGGTCCGTGTGGACACTGACGAAGTCGGACTCGGCCAGCAGCTCGTCGAGGCTGCGCTTCTCGGCAGGCGGCGCGTCGGCGGGCGGGTTGTCGTAGATGTCGTACCAGAGGACCTTCATGCCGGCGAAGTTGGCTCGTCGGGCGACTTCCTGCCCGATCCGCCCGAAACCGACGATGCCGATCGTCTTGCCCAATGGGTCATTGGCGAGGGCGGGATACGGCTCGCGCCGGCCCCAGCCGCCTGAGCGGTTGTAGGCCTCGAACTCCATCAGGTGCCGCGAGAGCATCAGGAGGAACGCCATCGTCAGGTCGGCGACGGCGGCACTGAGCACGCCCGGCGTGTTGCAGAGCGCGATCCCGTTGGCGGTCAGAAAGGGCACGTCGAAGGCGTCGAAGCCGACCGAGGTGGTAGCCACGACTTTGAGATTGGGGGCAAGGTCGACAACCTGCTGATCGATCTTGACCAGCGGCGAGAGCAGTACACCGTCGGCGTCCTTGACCGCCTCGAGGAACGCGCCGCGGTCGCGTCCGTCGACGACGCGGACATCGCCGGCCTCGGCGAGCATGTCATGGAGTTCGTCTTCGATCGGCACGGCCTGGACGATGGTGGGCATGGATTGGTTCCTCTCCGATTCGGCTCATTCGCTAAGTGTGAAGATGGCAGACCCTCACCCTAACCCTCTCCCAGAGGGAGAGGGGATCGTGAGCTAGTGCGTGTCCAGGCGATAGACGCGCAGCGCGGTGTCGTGGAACATCTGATCCTTCTCGTCCTGCGGGTAATCGGCGACGAGCTTGAAGAACTGGTTGTACATGTTGGTGTAGCTGCACGAGGCCTTGTCGACCGGGAAGTTGCTCTCGAACATGCAGCGGTCGGGGCCGAATGACTGGATCGTGTGCTCGTACCAGGGGCGGTTGACTTCGAGCATTTCGTCCGACGACGGGGCGCGCTCCCGCTCGTGCCAGCGGAAGCCGTTGATGATCATCTGGATGCCGCCGACCTTGGCGACGACGTTCTCGCAGGTGGCGAGCTCGGTGATCGAGTCCCGCCAGCCCGGGAAAATCTCGTCATGCCGACCCGCGTACGGACCGACGCCGAGCGGGCCGCCGAGATGGTTGAGGATGATCGTGGTCTCGGGGAAGGCGCGGGCGAGGTCGGTCAACTCTGGAATCTGGGGATGATAGAGCCAGCCCTCGAAGCTGAGGTTGCGCTTGCCCAGTTCGGCGAAGCCCTCTCGGTAGGCCTCGTTGAGGTAGATGTGCGGCCGATCGACGATGCGCGAGTTGGGCACGTCGGGTGACGGATCCCAGCTCGCGTGATGGCGGATGCCGCGGAAGCGCGAGCTCATCTGCATGTGCGCGTCGAGCACGTCGCCGACGGCCGCCCCGAGCAGCAAGTTCGCGTGGCCGACGATGCCGGTGCAGGCGCGCAGCTCGCCGTAGAGTCCGCTGGCACTCTGGGCCGAGACGCCGGCCACGAACTCGGTTTCGCCCACCGGCGCCATCGCGGTCGGGGCGTCGGAGTTGTACATCGCGCCGCACTCGATGAACACGGTCTGGCGGACGTTGAGGTCCGCCGTGTCATCGAGCAGTTCGTCGAGGAAGTAGCGCAGCATCGGACGATCCGTGCGCGCGTCCCAGAGGTGGTGGTGGGGATCGATGATCTTCTGGTCGGGGTCGAATGCCGGCTCCTGGTTGGTGGCGAGCCAGTCGATGTTGTTGGTGACCACGGTTGGTTCCTACCTCCCCATTAGTTCGCGCAGGCCGCGGCCGAGCTCGGTGTAGCCCTGGTTGAGCAGGAATCGGTCCCAGCCGATGCAGAAGTGCTTGACGCCGAGGTCGAGATAGCGCTGGGCCTGCTCGACGGCGCCGATCTCAATCCGCGGGTGGACGCCGTACTCGAGCGACTTGGCGATCACCTGCTCCTCGGCGGCGCGAATCTCGTCGGCGTCGGGCCGCTCGTCGAAGGAGAAGCCGTAGTCGCTGGGTCCCCACTGGGTCATGTCGACGCCGAGTTCCGCGGATCGTTCGAGAATGGCGTCGATATCGTCGAGGGCGACGCGCTTCTCCAGCATGACCACGGTGACGATGTCGTAGAGGTCGTCACCGTAGCTGTCGGCATAGCCGGCCAGCGCGGGCCGCCGCGTCTTGACGCCCATGTGTCCGCCGATGCCGAGCGTCTTCGGTTTGTCCGGCCGGATCGCCTGCATCGCCAGGTCGACGTCCTCGGGCGTGCGGATGTCGGTGTAGAGCACAGCCTTGAATCCCGCGCCCAGCGCGGCCTGCGCCCAGAACGTCTGGTTGGCCTGGTCGAGCTTGATCATCAGCGGCAGATTGCCGCACTGCGCCGCTCGCGCCAGGTGATAGAGCGTCTTCATGTCGAAGGTCGAGTACTCGGCCACATACTCGGCGTAATCGAACTGTCCGGTGTCGCCGATCAGCTCGGCGATGTCGGGGTCGTTGAAGAGGAAGTGCGTGCCGATCGTCGGTTTGCCGGCGTTGAGCAGGTCACGCAGGGTGTTGGGAAGCACCGCCATAGGTTCATCTCCTCATCGAGATCTCAATGTCGTCGCCGACAGGGTAGAGCGAGCTCCGATAGTACTGCCTGTACCCGGGCGAGTCAGTACCACTTCTGCTTGTCTACGACGTTGATGAACTCGCGGCCGTCGACGAGGCGGCGGGCGTTCTCGAGGATCAGTTCGAAGCGGCGCTCGGGGATGTTGGCGGCGTCGGCGACGGCGATGTGCGGGGTGATGATCACGTTCTCCATTTGCCAGAGGGGATGCCCTTCCGGCAACGGCTCGATCTCGAACACGTCGAGTCCCGCGCCGGCGATCTCGCCGTCGTCCAACGCCGCCACGAGGTCGTCGAGCTTGCAGGTCATACCTCGGCCAATGTTGATGAAGTATGCGGTCGGCTTCATCGACGCGAAGCGCTCGGCGTTCCACATGAACTCGGTCTCTGGCGTGTGCGGAACGGTGGTGACGACGAAGTCGGCCTCGGCCAGACGCTTGTCCAGCTCCGTGGGCGGGACGAGTTCTCCGTCGAACCGGCCGTACGGGCCCGGGTCGACGCCGATCACGCCGCAGCCGAAGGGGGCGCAGAGGCGTGCGGTCTCGGCGCCGATGCCGCCGACTCCATTGATCAGCACAGTTGCGGTGGAGAGATCGACATAGCCGTGTTTGCGGGCGAGGCGGTCCCAGCGGCCATCCGCCTGCGCGCTCATGTAGTAGGTCAGTCCTCGCGAGAGCGCGAGCATGTACATGAGGATGTGCTGCGCGATGTGATCGGAGTAGATGCCGCGCGGATTGCTGACCGTCACGGGATGCTGGGCAAGCTCCGGATAGTACCAGCCGACGAACGGCCCGGCATAGGGATTCTGCAGCAGCCGCAGGCGTTCGACGCTGGGCAGGACTTCGGGCGGCACCCAGCCGTAGGCGGCGTCGGCGTCGGCCAACGCCCTCGGCGCGTCGGCTTCGTCCTCGACCACGACTACGTTCAGCTCGGGAAGTTCTTCGCGCATGCGCACGACCCACTCGCGGATGTCATCGTCAATCGGCGGCAGCATCACGTACTTCGGCACTCCGGCACCTCAATTCCTGACCGTGACGAGTCTCAGACTAGCCCGACGGCACGCCGTCAGCGGTTACTATCGACGGGTATTGACGGGCATCGATGGGCAATGCGAGGAGCGCGGGCCATGACTACCGAGTTCTGGACGATGGGCGGCGGCCGGCCGACCAGCGACGATCCATCCGTATTCGACGGCGTGCAGATGGCCGTGCAGGCGGAGCAACTGGGATACGACGGGATCGTCTGGGTGGACAGCCAGAACCTGGCCGCCGATTGCTATGTGTCGATGGCCCTCGCGGCGCACGCGACATCGCGAATCCAGCTCGGCACGGGTGTGACCAACTCCTACACGCGGCATCCGGCGATCACGGCCTCGGCGATCGCCAGCATCCAGGCCGAGAGTCGCGGGCGGGCGCACATGGGTATCGGCCGCGGCGATTCGGCGCTGGCCCACCTCGGACTCGCGCCGCACGGCGTGGGTGAGTTTGAGCAGTACCTGATCCAACTGCAGGCCTATCTGCGCGGAGACGAGGTGCAGTTCGGGGAGACCGACGTCGAGGCCCTTGGTTTGGCCGACACGCCTCAGGCCAGCCGCATCTACTACATGGCGCAGATGGGGCCGAAAGTGCCGGTCGACGTGGCCGCCACCGGACCGCGTGTGATCCAGGCCGCGGCCCGCCACGCCGACCGAGTCAGCTTCAACCTCGGAGCGGATGTTGACCGCACGCGGTGGGGCATGGAGGTAGCGCGGGAGGCGCGCGAGGAGGCCGGGCTCGATCCGGAGATTCCGTTCGCCGCGTACATCCCGCTGGCCGTGCATGACGATCCGGAGCAGGCGATGCGAATCGGCGCCGGACAGGTGTCGCTGTTTGCTCGGTTCTCAAGCATGTACGGAACGGTGATCGGTCCCGCATCCGACCAGCAGGCACGAGTCCTCACTGACATCCACGACCACTACGACATGCACGGCCACGGCCGGCCGGGCAGCGCCCAGGCCGGTGTGATCCCGACCGAATTCGAGCGCTCGTTCGGCGTGTTCGGCCCGCCCGACTACTGCGTGCAGCGACTCGGAGAACTGATCGAAACCGGCGTTGACCGCTTCATCTTCCGCGGTTCACCCCTGGATCCGAGCGACCCGGACTCCGAATCGAGCGTCCGTTTCGCCCAAGAGGTGATTCCACAGCTGAAGGGCTCTTAGTCATGCCGGTCGAATTCTGGACATCGGGGCGAGGCCTGGCGGCGAGCGGGGATCCGTCCGCGTTCACCTCCGCCAAGCAGGCGCAGCGCGCCGAGGAACTGGGCTTCGACGGGATCACGTTCGTCGACAGTCAGAACCGGGCCAGCGATTGCTACGTCGCGCTGACGGTTGCCGCGCACGCAACCACGCGACTCAAGCTGGGCACCGGCGTAACCAACTCATTCACCCGCCATCCTGCGGTGACCGCCTCGGCGATCGCGGCGATCCAGGCGGAAAGCGGCGGGCGCGCCTATCTCGGCATCGGACGCGGCGACTCGGCGCTGGCGCATCTCGGTCTGGCGCCGCATGCGGTGCCCAAGTTCGAGCGCTATCTCGAGCAGCTCCAGGGATATCTGCGCGGAGAGGACGTGGCCTTCGGCGAGACCGACGTGCACGTGCTCGGCCTCGCCGACACGCCGGATGCCAGCCAGATCGAGTGGCTCAATCCGTCGTATCCAAAGGTACCGGTTGACGTGGCCGCCACCGGTCCGCGCGTGATCGCCGCTGCCGCGCGGCATGTCGAACAGGTCAGTCTGGCGGTGGGCGGCGATCCGCAGCGGATCTCCTGGGGCATGGACGTCGCCCGCCAGGCTCGTTCGGAGGCCGGACTGGATCCTGAGATCTCATTCGCCGCCTATCTGCCGACCGTGGTGCACGACGATCCTGAGGTGGCGCTGTCGATCGGCTCGGCCGGACTTTCCCTGTTCGCGCGGTTCTCGAACATGTACGGCGAAATCGTCGGTCCGGTATCCGAGACACAGCGCGATGTGCTAACCAAGATCCACGACAGCTACGACATGCACGGTCACGCGAGAGAGGGCAGTCCGCAGTCGGCCCAAGTGACGCAGGAGTTCGCCGGCACATTCGGCGTCTTCGGTCCGCCCGACTACTGCGTGCAGCGCCTGGGCGAGTTGATCGAGATGGGCGTGTCGCGATTCATGATCGCCGGCACGACGCTGAACCCGAGCCATCCCAACTCGGAGTGCAGCGAACGCTTCGTCGGCGAGGTGATTCCTCAACTGAGACGTTGAGACTCAGAACGTTGCGGCTTCATCGAGGAACTGCAACAGCAAGTTGGCTACCGCTTCCGGTTGCTCTTGCTGGACCCAGTGGCCGGCGCCCTCGACCAGGTGGCGGCCCAGCAGATTGGTGCAGGCGTCGGGCATTCGATCCAGAGCTCCTGGAGACTGGTAGACGCCCCAGTCGGATGCGCCGCCGATGAAGGCGGCGGGAACGTCGATGGTCCTGCCGTGGAAGAGCTGGAGTTGTGCCAGGCAGGCGGGAGCGCGCGTGGCGCGATACCAGTTGAGTCCGCCCTGGAAGCCGTTGCGCTCGTACTCGCCTGCGTAGACGGCGAGTTCGTCGTCAGTGAGCCACGAGCAGTTGTCGATCTCGAATTCGGACGGCATCTGGTGGGCGACGGTCGTGGGCATGTCTTCGTCGAGGTCCATGACGTAGTAGGTCGGCAGCTTGGCCAGTTCGGTTGCGGTCCAAGCTGCGAGCGGGTGCGGCCGATTCTGCGTCCAGTCGGCGCTCTTGTGGTGGTAGTAGGCGCGCAGGAAGTCGTGGACGCCCTGGGGGGCGTTGGACATATCGGCGTCGGCCGGTCGCGTGCAGTAGTAGAGCTGGTAGTGCTTGCGCGGGCGGTCGAGGGCAGCGAGGTCATCGGCGATGCTCGCCGATCCCGCAGCGCCTGAGCCGCGGGCCTCGCCCGACGCCAACGCGGGCGGTCCTTGCCATGGCCCGCTCATGGTGACGACCGACTGGAAGATGTCGGGACGGATCAGAGCGCAATAGGCAGCGACCGGTGAGCCGAAATCGTGTCCGATCACGCCGTCGACGGTGTCCCAGTCCAGCGCGTTGACGAGTCCGACTGCGTCGCGGGTGAGATTGAGCATGCCGTAGGGGATCAGGCTGTCATCGTAGTCGGCGGTCCAACCGGTCGTGCGTCCGTAGCCTCGCTGATCGGGCGCGACGACATGGAATCCTGCTGCGGCGAGGATCGGCATGACCTTGCGCCAGCTGTAGGCAATCTCCGGGAAGCCGTGCAGCATCAGCAGGCGGGGGCGATCTTCACCCCAGCCGGTCTCGAGGATGTGCATCGTGAGACCGTTGACGCCCTCGACGAATCGTGAGCGGATCGTGGAGTCAAGCGCGTGCGCTCCGTAGCCCGTCGGTTCGTTCGTCATCGCATGCTCCGTCGTCTACCTACCGGCCCTTGAACTGGGGGGTTCGCTTCTCCATGAAGGCCTTGGGGCCCTCGATGGCGTCTTCGCTGCCGAACGCTCGGGCGCCGAGCAGCGACTCCAGGCTCCAGGCCTGCTCCCAGGACATGCCCATCGCGCCGCGCACGGCGATCTCCTTGGCGGTGCGCACGGCGAGCGGTCCGTTGGCGCAGATCAGATCGGCAATCCCGTGCGCGGTCGGCATCAGCTCCTCCATCGGCACGACGCGATTGATCAGGCCGCACTGCAGCGCCTCCTGCGCTGTGATGCGGCGTCCCGTGAGGATCAGCTCCATGGCCCAGGCCCAGGGAATCTGGCGCGGCAGCCGGATGTGCGCGCCCTGATCCGGGACGATGCCCCAGCGCACCTCCTGCAGGCCGAACTCGGCGTGCTCGGCGGCCACGCGGATGTCGGTGCCCAGCATGTATTCGAGTCCGCCGGCGATGCAGTAACCGTTCACGGCGGAGATGATCGGCTTGAAGACATGATGCAGATTTCGCGTGTCCTGGACGCGAAGCGGATTGTCGCGCGCGCCGGCCGACTTGGCCGGGATGGTGCTGCCCAGGTCCGCGCCTGCGCAGAATGCGCGCTCGCCGGCGCCGGTGAGGATCGCGACCCAGATATCGGGATCGTTGTTGAAGTCCTCGGTCGCGTCGCGCAGCAACTGCAGGAGGTCTCGTGACATCGCATTCATCCGCTCGGGGCGGTTGAATGTGATCACACAGCGGCGGTTGGCAGGATCCTTCTCGTAAATCAGCGGTTCGTCGGTCATTGATTCAGTCCCTCGCTTTGTTGGTGGGCGGCTCGTTGTGCCCCCCTCTGTCACTACGTGACATCTTCCCCCACAGAGCGGGGGGAGAGGAGCACGTGTTAGCGGCCTTTGAAGACAGGTTCGCGTTTCTCCATGAATGCTCTTGGTCCTTCGATCGCGTCCTCGCTACCGAAGGCGCGGGCGCCGAGCAGGGACTCGAGGCTCCAGGCCTGCTCCCAGGACATGCCCATCGCGCCTCGCACGGCGATCTCCTTGGCCGTGCGCACGGCCAGCGGACCGTTGCGGCAGATCAGGTCGGCGATCCCATTCGCCGTGTCCATCAGTTGGTCAGCCGGGACCACTCGATTGATCAGGCCGCATTGCAACGCTTCCGCAGCAGACAGTCGGCGTCCGGTCAGCAGGATCTCCATCGCCCAGCACCAGGGAATCTGGCGCGGCAAGCGAATGTGTGAGCCGCCGATCGGGACTATGCCCCAGCGCACTTCCTGGAGGCCAAACTCGGCGTGCTCAGCGGCGACTCGAATGTCGGTGCCGAGCATGAACTCGAGGCCGCCGGCGATGCAGTAGCCGTTGACCGCGGCGATCACGGGTTTGTGCACGTCGTGGAGATTGCGTGTCTCGTTCACCTTGAGCGGCTCGTCGCGCGTGGCCTGGGTCGCGTTGGGAATCGTGCTGCCCAAGTCAGCGCCGGCGCAGAAAGCTCGCTCACCCGCGCCGGTGACGATCATGACCCAGAGGTCGGGATCGCTCTTGAAGTCCTCGATCGCTTCACGCATCAACGCTTGCAGGTCGGGGCTCATGGCATTCATCCGCTCGGGACGGTTGAAGGTCATCAGCGCTCGGCGGTTGGTGGGGTCTCGTTCGTACAGCAGCGGAGGATCCGGCATGTCTTGCTCCCTGGCATGGTGGGCGGTGCTAGTAGAGAAGATACGTGCATGGATTTCGGGGCTTCGGAGCCGTTCCCAAGGCGCGCCACCGCCGTAGGCTTGCAGTAGCGGACGTGAGGGGTGGAGTCATGCGTATGCTCATCGGAGCCACGTTGCTGTTGCTCCTGGCGCTGGCCCTGACCGCCTGTGACGACACGGAGCGCCTGCCGACGCAAGAGCAGGTGGAGGAGGCGGGGCAGGAGCAATCTGTAGTCGCAGAGGCGGAAGACACGCGCACGGGGCAAGCTGAATCACAGTCATTGCACGGCGGGGCGGAAGTCGTCACGAGGGTTGAGCCGCAGGAAGAGCAAGACGGGCAAGATCAATCGTCCGGCGATACCACCGAGCGACCGTTTGATCCCGATGCGGAAGACCTGTCGCAACTGATCTACTGGGGACCCGATGATGGATTCTTCGGAGTCCTGCTGCCGATTCCGTCGACGGTGCAGTATGTGCTCGACCTGCTTCTTGCGTCGGGCTCGTCGGCGGCGGACAAGTACATCGTCGACCTGGCCGCCTATCCGAATCCGATGCGCGAGCAGGTAATGACCTATCTCGCCGCTAGGTTCGGTTTCGCCCACAGCACTGTTTACGAGTACCGCGAGCTCTTCGAGTTCGATCCCGCGGATACGTCCACGCCGGCGTATCTGCGATTCAAGCAGGCCTTGTTTGCCGCCAGCTTGAAGGAGATTTCGCTGTTTCTTGATCCGGACGCCGCGCGCAGCATCGACGCCCGCGAGGTTATGTGGGGCGGCGTAGTCGTCGACGGCATTCCGCCGCTGGAATATCCAAACCAGATCCGGCCGGCTCAGGCAGCCGAGTGGATTCTCGACAGCGACATCGTGGTCGGAGTGGAGATCAACGGCGACGCGAGAGCGTATCCGATCCGGATCATCGCCTGGCACGAGATGGTGAACGACACGATCGGGGGCGTTCCGGTCTCATTGGCGTACTGCACCCTGTGCGGTTCCGCAATCCTGTTTGATGGACGATTCGGCGATACGGTGTATCGCTTCGGCACGAGCGGACTGCTCTACCGGTCGAACAAGCTGATGTACGACCGGAACACGCGCACGCTCTGGAACCAGTTCACCGGTCGTCCGGCCTGGGGACCGTTAGTGGGCGACGACATTCGTCTCGAAGTGCTTCCGGTGGTGGTCTCGACCTGGGCCGATTGGTACGCTCAGCATCCCGACACGACCGTGTTGAGCCTCGAGACCGGGTTCATCCGCGACTACGGCTCCGGTGTCGCTTACAACGACTACTTCAGCAGTTCATTGACCTGGTTCAACGTCCCCGTCGTGGACGGACGCCTGGCCCAGAAGGACGATGTCTACGTGGTGCGGCTCGGTGAGGCGCTGACGGCCTATCCGATCAAGACGCTGGTCAGGCAGGTGCTGATCCAGGACGACGTTGGCGGTGTGCCCATCGTCGTGATTGCGACAGCCGAGCGGGCCGGCGCCCGATCATACGAGTCGGGTAGCTTCACCTTCAGCTCAGCCGATCCAGAAGCCGGGACCTTGACCGACAGTGAGGGCGGCGAGTGGGCGATCACTGAGGACCAACTGGTCGGTCCCGATGGCCAGTCGCTGCCGCGAGTAGGCGGGCACAACGCCTACTGGTTCGCGGTCACGAACCAGACCGAGAACGGTCGGCTGTGGGAGGGCTGACTATGACCGCGGCAGCCCCAGACCTCGGGTGGCGATGATGTTGCGCTGGATCTCGTTTGTGCCGGAGTAGATCGTGCTGGGTACGGCGAGCAGGTACTGCTCGGGCATGTCGCCGCGCCAGGGGGCGGTCGGCTCCTCGGGGATCAGCTGGCCGGAGAGGCCGAACATCTTGATCCCGTAGTTGTAGATCTTCTGGCCCAGCTCGGACTGGAAGATCTTGATCACCGAAGCCTCGTAGTTGGGCACGTTGCCGGTCGCCTGGATGTGACCGATGCGGTAGCCGAGGTACTTGGCCACGTTGTTGCTGACCACCAGGTCGGAGAGGCCGAGCCGGTAGCGTTCGCGGTCCTCGGCCGAGCCGTTCTGCAACTCCTCTGTCATGCCCTCAAGCGTCTTGCGCTGGCCGGCCGTGGTGCCGATGCCGGAGCGCTCGAAGTCGAGCAGGGTCATGCCGACGTACCAGCCACGGTTCTCCTCGCCGATGCGATTCTTGGCGGGGACGCGGACGTCCTCGAAGAAGACCTCGTTGAAGTGGTGGCGTCCGGCCATATTGATCAGCGGTCGGACCGAGAGGCCCGGGGTGTTCTTGATGTCGTCGATCAAGAGGAAGGAGATGCCGCGGTGCTTGGGCGCGTCGGGATCGGTGCGGACGAGACAGAACATCTGGTTGGCGCGGTGACCGCCAGAAGTCCAGATCTTCTGGCCATTGATGATGTAGTCGTCGCCGTCGCGGACGGCGCGGGTCTGCAACGAGGCGAGGTCGGAGCCGGAACCGGGCTCTGAGTATCCCTGACACCAGATGTGCTCGCCGGAGGTGATCTTGGGCAGGTACTCGGCCTTTTGCTCGTCGGAGCCGTGGATGATCAGGGTCGGGCCAATCATGCCAACGCCGAAGCCGCGCGTGCCGGTGTCCGGCGCGCCGTGGTAGCCAAACTCTTCGTTGAACACGATCTGCTCGTAGATCGATGCGCCCAGGCCGCCGTATTCCTTCGGCCAGGCCGGAGCGATCCAGCCGCGGTCGCCGAGCTTGCGGTTGAACTCGACGGCGTTCTCGAAGTCTTCGTCGTTCTCGCGGGCGCCGCCGGGACCGTCACTCGAGGTGGGCTCGGGGATGTTGTCGAGCAGGAATTGGCGGACTTCGCCGCGCAGGGTTTCCTCGGCTTCGGAGAATCTCAGTTCCATCGTGTCTACCTCGCTATCCCGTCGATCGGGACTTGTTCGGACCACCTGACTTGCTGGAGCGGGAGACGGGATTCGAACCCGCGACCCTCTGCTTGGGAAGCAGATGCTCTACCACTGAGCTACTCCCGCACGCAGCCACGAGCGCGTCGAACGCTGTGCGTCACTTCCTAGCATCGTACACGCCGTCGAGGTTGCGCACAGTGAAGAGTTACGCCCCTTCAACGGGGTCGAACGTACGTAACAGCAGCCAGGCCAGGCCGGACGCGCCGACCAACGCGCCCGCCGTCAGAGCGACGATCGCCGAGTTGCGCAGGAGGATGTCCAGCGCATCCACCGCGATCCACCAGAGATCGGAGATGAACGGATCCAGCGTCGTCTCGGCGCGTCCCGATAGCGAAGACTGAAGCAGCGATCCCGCAATCCAGACCACAACGGCGCCGACGCAAATGGCGAGCGCGGGCGCGGCGAAACGGGAGAGCCCTCTTGCTTGAGCCGCAACCGACATTGCCAGCAGGATCGCGAGCATCCCGGTGACAATCAGTGCAATGGTGGCGATGCTGTGACCACCGCGGGTGAGGCGTCCCACCGAACCGTCGAATGCGGCGCCGCGAGAGAGGAATCGAAATGCCTGGGGCGAGTCGGCCAACACCTCGAAGCCGTCGTCGTAGACCAGTGAGGCGGTAGCCGCCACGACTTCCGTTGACACGGACTCGGGGCCTTCTTCGACCAGCGTCGGGTCGATCTGCAGACCGATCGGGAAGCCAACCAGTGTGATCGGAGCGCCTTCCGGGGCCTTCCGCTCCAGCACGGGCCAGGCGCCCTCGACAAATCGATCGACCTCCAGCAGCGACCGAGTCGCGGCGGCGAGCAGGCGCTGGGCAGTGTTGCGCTCGGTGAGCTGGGTAGCGGAGATCGCAGTCACCGCGAGCGCGGCGGCAATCGCGGTCAGGAACAATGAGAAGAGGAGGACGGGGCGCCGCCAGGTGGACCGGTTCGCGGTCTGCGGCGGGCCGGGGAACGGCGGCCTGCTCATGCGGTCTCGGGCTCATACAGGAGCGAGCCAGAGAGCATGTCGGGGATGCTGCGGCCGAGAGGATCGACCCAGGGCCACCAAGCGCCGACGCCGAGCAACAACAGCGACGGCCACCACAGGAATCCGCGGATCACAAACGTGCGCGGACCGCTCCTCAGCTCCCGCAGGCCGAGCAGTCGAGCGCCCACGGTGCGCGCGCCGAGTCCGGCATAAAGCGACGAGGCCAGGAACCAGCACAGCCCGATTGCATAGCCCACGGCCCACTCGCCGGCTGTGGGGTCGCGCTCCAACGGGTCGACCTGAAGCAACATGGCGATCAGGGCGATGGCAGCGCAGAGCGCGCTGAACAGTCCGATGATCAGGAAGTCAATCGCTGCCGCCACGGTCCGGGCTTCGCGGCGGACGACGGGGATTCGCACGGAACTGGACTGCGGACTCGCCATCAATCTCGCCATCAGTGCGGTTGAGCGTAGCATCGAAACGGGGATTATACGGTAAACTTGCCAACGACTGCCAGTCAACGCTCGGCTGATACT
>VXQT01000022.1 GCA_009838915.1 Chloroflexota bacterium | reverse complement strand
GACGGCGCAGGAACAGCGTTGACAGTGAAGACAGCGCCGGCGCCCTCGGTGACGCCGCTGCCCGCGCTGATCGATACCCGCGGAGCCTTCGCTGACGGATTGACTCTGATGGAGACGCTGTAGCCGGCGGTCTGCGGCGGGTTGGCGCTGTCGGTGGCGGTCACGGTGAATGTCTTCTCCGCAAACTCGAGCGAGGGCGTGCCGCTGATCGCGCCGGTCTCGGCGTTGAAGCTGACGCCGCCGGGCAGCTCCGACGGAGCGGGCGAGATGCTGTAGCTGACCGCGCCGATCCCGCCGCTGTGCGTTGGCGAGATGGAGAGCGCATCGCCCGCGCCCACCGAGTAGCTGGACTGCGTGCCCGACAACACCAGCTTGCGCACTTCGATCTTGAATCGGTAGTCGGCCGTGTTGCCGTTCTCGTCAGTGCCGGTGATCGTGTACGTCTGCTTGGTTTGCGTCGCGTTGGCGTCGAGCGTACCGCTGATCACACCGCTGCTGCTGTCGAAGCTGAGTCCGCTCGGCAGCGCGGGTGTGCCGGCGAGTGCGTAGCTGATCGTCCCGGAGAGGCCGGGCAGCGCCATCACCGGAATGCTCACGGTCTGGCCGGCGCCGAAACGATGCACCTCCTGCACCTCAACGTTGACCGTGATGCTCACCCGCTGAGGGGTGCGGTCATCGTACACCCGGGCTTCGTAGGCAGTGATCGTGTACGTGTTCTTCACCATCGGCCCTGCGCTGCTGGCCAGCAACCGTCCCGAGTAGGGGTGCATGGTCAACACGCCATTGTGCGTGGCGCGATAGGTGTATCTCAGTTGAGTGGTCGGATTGACCAACGCCGGCGGGACGATCTCGATCCGCTCGCCTGCCTCGAAGACCATGTCGGGCATGCTCGACGTCGACCAGTGCATGCCGAGCACGACGGAGAGGCGCACGTCGAAGGTCGCCGTCTGCGCGCCGCCCGGCTTGGAGTCGGTGGCGGTGACCGTGTACGTGACCTGTTCTTGCACCGTCGTCGGTGCGCCGCTGATCACGCCGGTCGAGGTGTCGAGCGAGAGCCCGGCGGGCAGCGCGGGGCTGACGGCGTACGTGACATCCCCTTCGGCGTTGAACAGCTGCGGCGGATTGACCGTCCGCGGCTGATCCCTGTACAGCGTGCGCAGGCCGAGGCTGTCGGCGTCGAAGCCCATGCCCGCGCCGATGACCTCAACCGAGATCGTGTAGCTGCCGCTCCAACTCTGCGGGGAGCCGCAGATGTACTCGATTCGGTACACCGTCGGGGCGGAGCGGAACTTCGCCCGGCCGGAGAGCTTCGGGAGGCCGCTGTCGTAGTCGAGGCTGAAGCCGTTGTCCAGGCTCGTCACCACCTCGCCGCCCTCCACGCTCTTCCAGAGCACACCGGCGCCGATGCTGCAGTCCTCTGCACCGGCCGGCTTCAGCGACGGCGGTACGTAGCTGATCCGCTGCCCGACTTCCACCTCGCCCAGGTCGACATCGGCAGTGCCGGCGCCGTCCTCCTCCGCCTTCTCCGGCGCCTCGTCGTTGTCCGACACCACCACCGAGGCCGCGCCCTGCGTGGCAGATACGGTGTAGCCGCCCCCGGCGTCCACTGTGACACTGATCGAGCCGTCGGACTCGTGCGTCTCGTCATCAGTGGTGCTGACGGTGAGCGTGGCGCTGCCCGAGGTGGGGACCGTGACCGTCTGGGTTCCTGTGACCGCGCCGTAATGGCCCTCCTGGCCGACCGTCAGGTTGACGGTCAGCGGAGCGGACGGCGCCGGATTGGCAGTGACTGTGAACTGAGCGCTCGCGCCTTCGGTGATGTCGCCGCCCGATGTGACGCTCACCTCCGAGGTCACCAGCGCTGCGTCGTCGTTGTCGAGCACGGCGATGGTCTCCGTGGACCAGGGGCCGACGATGTATCCGTCGCCGTCGGTCAGCGACAGCGTGACCGAGCCGTCGGGTTCATCCGCGTCATCGTCGGTGGTGGCGATGGTCAGCGTGGCGCTGCCCGAGGTGGGAATCGTGACCGTGTGCGATCCCGTGCTGACGCCGAAGTCGCCGCCGGCGGCAACCGTCACGGGTACCGCCAGGTCCGAGGTCGGGGCCGGGGTAGCTGTCAGGGTGAACGTGACGTTCTCGCCTTCGCTGCCGCCTTGCGACGCGGTGATGTTCACCTCCGGCGCCGACGGCAGGCCGTCGTTGTCAGCCACCCGGACCGAGGCCGTACCCTTGTCGGCGGCCACGGTGTAGCCGACTCCGGGCCTGAGGGCTACACTCACCGACCCGTCGGGCTCGTCAGTCTTGTCATCTCTGGTCAAGATTGCGAATGTTGCGCGGCCGCTGGTGGAGAGCCACACCGTAATCTGCCGGCTATGCCAAAATAAAAAGTTCCCGTCCTGGTTGACGCGCACGTTGACAGCAGTCCTGTAGGCGGGCACCGGATCGGCGGTCACAACAAATCTGACCTGGCCACCTTCTACGATGCCGGGGAGTGGACGGACGCTGAGGACAGGCAAGTCTCCGGAGTCGTCGTCCGGATCGTTCACCACGGTCACGGTGAAGTCTATGGTGGTTTTCCCGCCGCTGTCGGGGTCAGTTGCGGTCAGTACGATGCTATAGACGTTGTCGCCGTCCGCGTCTTCGGGGTTCTCGTAGTCTTGCGGCGTGAAGTAGAGATCACGTTGTTCGTTCACCATCCAGAAGTAAAACGCATCTGTATCGGGGCCGGCCATCGACCACTTGACGTCCGGGTTGGAAACAAGGGGCCTCAGCTTGATCAAAATGCCCCGGCTCTCTTTGGTGCTGCGGGCGGTCGACGAATTGCTCGGAACGACCACCGCCGGCGTGAGTGTCAGGGGGGGGCGAAGACCCAGGGGCGAGCCTGCTTGATGGCGAGCTTGTTGTCGGCGGTGATCTTGAACTCGATCTCGATGGCGAAATCGTCGCCGTCCTGGACGTTGTAGAGCGTCTTGAAGCGGTCATGGATGGTTTTGAGGTTGTTGCGCAGCTGGAGCATCTGGGCGTCGCTCATCAGCAGCTGTCCCTGCTTGGACAGGCTTGAGCGGGACAGCACGATCGCCTTGCCCTTGGCGTCCAGCAGCAGCTCCTCGGGATACGAGTTCGGCTCCGGATTGGTGACCAGGTCCTCGCCAACCTGGGTGTTGACATAGTACATGCCGTCCAGAAACCGAATCGGGTCGGTGCTGACCGCCACGCCATTGGCCAACTCATCGGAGTAGTTGGGGTGCACCAGCACGCCCATCGCAGTGGTCGTATGGTCGACCCGGTAGTACTCTCGCTCCAGGAAGGCGCGGAAGTTCCAGAGGCTCGCCCAGACCGCCTTGATCGACTTGTCGATGCCGTCGTTCTCCGTCTCGTCTGAGTCCTGCGTCTTCGAGTCATACAGCCCGGCCCCGTTGAAGGCGGGCAAGTCCTCGTTGTTGGTGCTCGACCGGTAGCGCAGCGATTGGCCGTCCGGGTAGGTGCCGTGCATGGCTTCCAGTGCGGTGATGATCCAATCCGGGCTGTCGGCGTCCTTGATGGCGTCGCGCAGGTCGTCCAGCATCTCCTCCTGGATGTCGTAGTCCGCCTGGAAGCGCGGGTGGGCGAGGATCTGGGTCACAACGGCGCTGAGCTTCGTGCCGGCAGGCAGCGTGAGCTTGTCGGCTGCAGGCCATTTCTTCTTGCCGAAGAGGGTCTCGTCTGCCAGCTCGGCATTCTTCATGAACTCGTCGTAGAAGTAGAACGGCACCGCAAATCCCGTCGGCACGGTGCCCGCGGGCAGACTCAGCTTGCTGAGCTCCGCCATGTTGGCCGCCTTGACGCCGAAGGCATCCCAATCGTCAAAGGAGATGTCCGCGAGCGCGGCGATCTTGGTGACTGTCAGATCGCGTTCCGGGGTTTGCGTCGCGGTTGGCCGCGCCGCCGCATGGTGGTCGTCGACCTCCTTTTTCGTGGCTTCGCGCAGGGTGTATCCCTCGCCGGTCACGGCGTAGTAGACATGTTTGCCGATCAGCGCCTTCAACGTTTCGTCCTTGAGGATGTCGCGGATGAACGCGTTGGGCACGCTGTTCTGGATCGCGCGGAGGTTCACGTGCGAGAGCGGCGTCTGCGGGATCGTGGTGATCGTCCCGGCCACCCGCGGCAAGTCGTTGGGCAGCGACT
>VXQT01000017.1 GCA_009838915.1 Chloroflexota bacterium | reverse complement strand
AGGCGACAGGTGGAAGCCCGGTAACGGGTGCAGCTGAGTCGTACTAATGGCCGAACGGCTTGACCTGCCCTACGCCACGCGCAGCAACTGCAGCGCACACCGAGCGAGCAGCAAGGTGTCGCAGCCTCGCCCGCGATGCGTCAGGACAGCTCGAAGCAGCGTCAGACAACACGCGTACGCATCTCACCACTGTCTCCCCGCGTTGCGGGATAGAGCAGCGGTAGCTCGTCAGGCTCATAACCTGGAGGTCGTGGGTTCGAATCCCACTCCCGCTACCACGCAACCAGCAAACGGCCGGCGCCCAGCGTCGGCCGTTTGTCGTTGTCCGTTCAGAGCCCCCCCTCTGCCTTCGGCATCTCCCCCGGCGACGCGGGGGGAGAAGGGAGAGCCTGCAGGAGTCAGCGCCTCATCCCTGAGCGTCCAGCGGCCGGCCAAGCTCCTCGTCCCGCGCTGAGAAGACGAACCTGTCGCCAACCACTACCTGCTCCGACATCACCGGATTGAGCAGCACCTCGTCGCCGCGCACGACGGCGAACAGCCGGCGCTGGCCGGACCGTTCCAGCGCCCATTCGACGCTCTGGCCCACCCAGGTCGCAGGCACCGGAAACACGCCGATGCCGTAGGTCGCGGTCAGGGGCAGGAAGTCGGTGGCCAAGGCGACCTGGATCATGTGGGCAAACCGCTCCGCGCCGTCGCGTTCGGGACGAATCACGCGGTGCGCTCCCAACAGCCGCAGAATGCGCTCGTGCCGATCCGTCGACGCCTTGGCGTAGACCATCTTCACCTCGAGTTGCTGCAGGTTCATCATCGCTAGGACCGATGCTTCCAGATCCGCCGTCGCCACGACGGCGACTTCGATATCGGCCAGGGCCAACGCGCGCAGCGCGTCGATGTCGGTGATGTCCGCGATCCGCGCGTCGGCGACCTTGGGCGCCAAGTCATGCACGTTGCCTTCGTCCAAATCGATCGCCAACACGTCGTGTCCCAGGTCATCCAACGTCTCGGCCAGATGCGACCCGAAGCGACCCAGTCCCAGCACCGCCACCTGCATACGTGCTCCTAACCGATTCGCACCGCTTCGGTCGGGAAGCGGTAGCGTTCGCGCGGGCGATCGGGGATCAGGCTGGCAATCACCAGCGGGCCGAGTCGGCCTACGAACATCATCAAGATCAGGATATTCGCTCCTGCCTGCGTTGCGGCTTGCGATGCGCCTTGTGTCCAGCCGCAGTTGGCCAGCGCCGACATCACGTCGAACGCTGCGGGCAATACGTCGATGTCGGGATCGACGGCGATGAAAAACAGCAGGCCGAAGGCGTAGCCGCCCAGTGCGATCAGCACCAATGCGTTGGCTCGGAGCACGACTGACGCGGGAATCTCGCGGCCAAAGGCGACCACGCGCGCCGATCCGATCAGCGCCGAGAACACGCCGAACGTGACGACCATGAACGATCCGATCTTGATCCCGGAGGCGGTCGAGGTCGATGCGCCGCCAATGAACATCAGGATGATCATCGCCAGCGACGAGTCGGCGCGGGCCTGGTCGAGCGGAACGGTCGTCATTCCGGTTGTCCGATTGACCGAGAGGAAGAGCGAGTTGACCAGCTTCGAACCGGCGCTCTGGTCGGCGAACAATCGCGACCAGTCGGCGATCAGGAAGAACGCCGTTCCGACAATCAGCAGGAGGCCCATGCCCGTGATCACCAGCCGGGTGTCCAGGCTCCACCGCCGTCTGGGTTGGCGCAGGTTGAAGACCGTCAGGAACGACAGCGATCCGAGAAACGCGGAGACTCCCATGACCAGCACCGGCCAGGCCTGATTGGCCTGTCCGATGAAACTGTTGCTGCCGCCCATCAGGTCGAAGCCGGCGTTGTTGAAGGCGGAGATTGCGTGGTAGATCGAGAGCCAGATTGCGCGCTCGGCCGAGACGCCGCCGGGCTGTTCGATCAGGAACCAGGGCAATAGGAGGACGAAGGTGACGAACTCGATCAGCGCGGTGTACACCATCACCCGGCGCAGCAGCACTGTTGCTCCGGACCTGTCGACGCCCGATGTCATCAGCTCGATGCCAAAGAATTGTCGGCCGCGCATGCCCAATCGCTGTCCGGCGAGCATAATCAGCACGCCGGCGTACATTGTCACGCCCAGGCCGCCGAGTTGGAACAGCGCCAGGGTCACGAATTCGCCGAAGTTGGAGAACGTCTCCACGGTGTCGAATCGGGTCAACCCGGTCACGCTGACCGCCGACACGGAGGTGTACAGCGCGTCGAGGAAGGGGATCGACTCGCCGCTCTGGGACGAGACCGGCAAATGCAGGATTGCGCCGCCGACCAGCATGACGACGCCGAACAGCACCACCACCATCCACGAGCGCGGGCTGATGCGCAGACGACGGCGCGGCGCCCCGCTGACTCGCTCCGGCTGCAGGCGCACTCGCCGCAGCACGACATCTCCGGGACGTCGGCGATATCCCCGTTGCTCGCTCATCCACCGCCTCCCAAGTCGGAGTGTATGCCTCTCAAGCGGCTTGCCGGCTCCATCGTTCTGTCGCCGAGCGACGCTGCTGGTCTAGCCTGCCCTGTGCATCCACAAGCGGATGGAGGTCGGTGGACATGGTGATTGCGGACGAGATTCGACGCGGGATGGAAGACAGTTCCTGGATCCGGCGGATGTTCGAGCTGGGTATCGAGTTGCGGCAGGAGCGCGGCGCCGAGAACGTCTTCGATCTCTCGCTGGGCAACCCGATCACCGAGCCGCCGCCCGAGTTCTTCGACGAGCTGCGCCGATTCACCTCCGCCGACCATCCCGGCGCGCACCGTTACATGCCCAACCCCGGCTATGTCGAGACCCGACAGGCCGTCGCCGATGCGCTGTCGGACGAAACCGGACTCAGCTACGGCGCGAACGAGATCGTCATGACCGTCGGCGCGGCGGCGGGACTCAACGTGATCATCCACTCGCTCTGCAACCGCGGCGACGAGGTGGTCATCCTCGCCCCGTACTTTGGCGAATACTTCTTCTACGCCACCAACCACGGCGCGACGCCGGTCGTTGTCGGCTGCGACGACGAATTCATCCCCGACCTCGCCGAGCTGGAATCCAGCCTGTCCCCTCGCACCAGGTTGGTGATCGTCAACTCACCGAACAACCCGTCGGGCGCGATGTATCCGGCCTCATTCATCGACGACCTGGGACGTCTGCTCGAAGCCAAGTCTGCCGAGTTCGGCACCGACATCTTCCTGGTCAGCGACGAGCCCTACCGCAAGATCCTCTTCGACGAGCACGTCTACCCGTTTCCGCAGCTTGCCTACCAACGCACGCTGACGGTCACCTCGCACGCCAAGGACCTGGCCCTGCCCGGCGAGCGGATCGGCTACATCGCCGTGCATCCCGAGTACGCGGCCGGGGACGGCGGCGTGGAGCTGCTGGACGCGATGATCTTCTGCAACCGGGTGTTGGGATTCGTCAACGCGCCGGCGATCATGCAGCATGTCGTGCGCCATCTGCAGTCGGTGACGATCGACACGTCGGACTACCGCAGCAAGCGGGACTACCTCTACGACGTGCTGACATCGGCCGGATACGAGGTGCGCAAGCCCGAGGGCGCGTTCTACATGTTCCCCAGGTCGCCGGTCCCGGACGAACTGGAGCTGGTCGCCGCGCTGCAGCGTCACGGCGTGCTGGTTGTGCCCGGACGCGGATTCGGCATGCCCGGCTACTTCCGCATCTCCTACTGCGTCGAGCAGCGAGAGCTCGAGGGCGCCGCGCCCGGCTTCGCCGCCGCAATCTCGGAGTTGACAGGCCGCTAGGTCACAGCCCGCGCACGCGGCGACACAGTCTCAGCCCCTGCGCCCGCAGGGGCCCGCTCGGCTCGCATCCGCCGTGTAAGCTGAATCCGGTCGGCCCTATCGTCTAGAGGCCTAGGACGCCAGCCTTTCAAGCTGGTAGCACGGGTTCGAATCCCGTTGGGGCCACCAACACGTACCGATTTGCGAACTCCGCTGTCCAAGCCCAGTTCAGCGCGGTCTGAGCACCCGATCGGGCTGTCTTCAGGCATGGGGATCGTGTAGCGGATCAGGGCCCGGCCTGGTCTTACGTCGATGCCCTGGATGAACGTGCGCAGGAAGGCGCGGGTCTCGGTCAGCTCGCTGGTCGCGAGGAACTCGCCCATCTCCTCGGCGAACGCGGCGACCAGCTCGGCCGAGTCCAGCAGCTCGCGCCGCTCGGCCAGCATCCGCCTCGACTCATCCACCGCCTGTTCAA
>VXQT01000014.1 GCA_009838915.1 Chloroflexota bacterium | reverse complement strand
GCTGGGCGTCAACTACCGCACGGCGGCCAAGTGTCTCGAAGAGCGGCACGTCAGCCGGCGGATGCGCCAGGCGCTGGAGAAGTACCTGCGCGAACAGACTGAACAGGAGGAGCTGGAGGACCAGGCGACTGCTCCTGTGCCGGACGAACAGGGGGGTGGGGAGGAGGCCCTCCTACAGGAACCTGCGGAGGAGTGGCGGCGAGCTGTGGACAAGCTCGGGGTCGAACTGGCGTCGCTGCGCGAGCGAGTGGAGGCGGTTGAGGGCCGCGTCTCACGGGGGCCCGATGACGGTGGCGGTGAGGGCGATGTGGACGATGCGCACGAGGTGGATGCCGGACACGCGGTGGAGCAACAGCGGTCTGTGCCGGTGCCACGCCGCGTCTTCCCCGAGCTGGTTACCGAACACCCCGAACCGGGCGAGGAGCAGGTCTACGGGGCGGCGGCCGAGGAGGTCGTCCAGTGGCGCGAGGCCTGGGCGGACCGCAAGCAGGCGCGTTACACCCTGGATTGGCTGCGGGGGGAGGGGCGGCGATTGGAGCTGGAGCTTCGGCTGATCGGCGTGTTCGGACTGACCCCGCCCCCGGCCGATGCGCCCTGGGGCGAGCGAAGGCGCGAACGTGAACTGGACTGGCGGCGACGGGCGCTGAGACGGCTGCGCTGGCAGCTTCCGCTGACTTGGTGCCTGCACTGGCTGCTGCGTGGTCTCACGTTGGGGCGGTGGGGAGGAACGGGTGAGCACTGACGGCTAGATGAGTTGCGGGAGGGAGCGGGGCTCAGGGCCCTCACAGGACCGGTGCGCTACTGCGCCGGGGCTCAAGGCCCGCGCCGATCACAGGCTCCCTCCCGGACTCCAGCGTAACGCGGCGACCGTCGAATTGCTGTGTAATTTGGACGAAGTGCACATGTCTCGATCGTGGTCTGGAAGGCAGGAGGATTTTCGTAACGATGAATGATCGAAAAGACGACGCTGGCGGAATGGCAGCGGAGCTTCGGGGATTCAAGGACGGCCGCCACAGTCCAGCCTCGGCCTCGACCAACCGCCGCACAATCTCGTCCAGGGAGCTGTCGCCGGTCTTGAGCGACTTCCACAGGAGGTAGAGGTCCGTCGTGTGCAGGCAGACGGCACCGACAATCTCGGCGCTCTCGTCAATCTGCTTGTCGGGACTGGGGCGGTCTGAGGGCTCCATCTCGCGCCACGGGTTGACCAGCCAGATCGTCAGGCTCGGTTCTCGTCCTGTATCTCGGTTGTAGCGCTCCCTGTGCATCCGGACCTGTTGGGCGTCCTTGGCTCTGATGCCCTTGGTGTATCCCTTGACCTCGACGATGGCTTCCCAATCAAGTCGGCTCGCGAGCCGCAGCCGGAGGTCTTCGTGTTTCGCCTCGTGCGGCGGCTTCGCGTCGTCCATCCGCTGGACTGCGAAGCCGATCTCCTCCAGCATCTCGCCGACCGCGTCGACCAGCTCATCGCCGTCCTCACAGATCGTGCGCAGAACGGTCTCGTCGGCCCGTCGCCCCTCGCTTGCTAGCTCCTCTTCGAGGCGTTGTTGTTGACTCTCCAAGCGTCCTCGTTCGCGCTCGACCTCATCGATCTCCCTCGCGAGTTGGTCCTGCTTGGGCGTGTACCAGTGGGATGGTTCGCTGAGTAGGGATGGCGGCGCGGGCACGCGCTCAGGATCGAACTCGCCGATGTCAGTCAAGAAGGCTCTGAACCAGGGCAAGAGGCCCGCTTGGCTCGGCAGGTGCAGGGCCACGACATCAACGGTCGGACCCGCTTGCGAGCCGCCCCAGACACGGCCCGCCCAATGCAGCCGCAACGCGACCGGGCAGCCGCCTGAGGTCTCGACGATGGGTTGTCGCAGCCGTTCGCCCGCATCGGTCACGGTGACGGTCGGCGGCGGCTCATCCAACGCGCGCAGCTGTTTGGCCAGCAGCTCCGCCGGACCGCTGTACATCGGCGGGCATCCGAACACGACCCCCACCCCTCGCTCCCGATTCTGCATGTCCATCCTCACGCGCTCTCGGAACGGCTCCGCGGGGTGCTTGCCTTTCCGCTGCCTGAGCCCAAGCGACATCGGGCCAATGGTTAGCACGTTGACGCCGGCGTCAATCTCGGTCTGGTTGAGGCCGCCGGCGACGACGATATCCGTCTCCGTCCAGCTGAAACGGGAGAGATATGCGCTTACGGATTGGGCCGGCCTGAGGTCTCCGCAGTGCGGGCGGATCTCGGCCAGCTGGGATTCACTCAAGCCGATCTCCGCGACGCGCGGACGCTTCCCCGACGTGCGAGAACGCTTCAACGCCATCGCCAACCTCTTCCCTTCTACAGGTCCAACCGGTCGCTCAGCGAGCGTAGGGGCGCCCCTTGCGCGATGCGTCACCGAGATCCGAATCCATCGCAGCCTCGCGTTCGGGTTTGCCTATTCGAAGCGCGAGGGCTAGCCCCAGCGAGCGGTCCAGCGGCCGCGTCGACCGCAGCCGCTCACCGGGCCTGCTTGGGTTGACTAGAACACGCCTTACTCTGAGCTGGTGCTCGTCGAGAACGCGATGTCCAATCGGTCCGAGTCGAAAGTCCAGCTGAGGAGAGTTGCCTCGTTGGCGTTCTGGACGGGAACCCTTCCCTCACTCGTCATAGCAGTCTTCTTGGTCGCAGGCGGCTTGACACTGACAATGGCGCTCGGCGACCTGGATGTATTGCCAGAGAGCCCCACAACCACAAGGGCCATTGTCGAGACGGTTCTGCAGGCGCAGGCGGCGATGATGGCAATCTCGCTTGCAGTGGTTGCATTCATTGTCGGGAGCGTTCAGCGACGCGAGGAGTTAGAAGACCCGCTGTACGAGTGGTTCTTGAGAAGGGCGTTTGTCCGGCCTGTCTTCACTCTCACCGCGGCATTGACCCTTGGGACCGGGGTTGCGTACTTCCTTGCTCGGACTTGCGGCGAGTGCGCGACGCCAAACATCATTCTCTTCGCGGGCGGCTCGATGACCGCTGGCGTGCTCGTGATTATCGGATTCGCCCTGTGGGGACTGCGCGTTCTTCGTCCGAAC
This sequence comes from Chloroflexota bacterium, assembly GCA_009838915.1. Classification (GTDB taxonomy): domain Bacteria; phylum Chloroflexota; class Dehalococcoidia; order Bin125; family Bin125; genus Bin125. Next base: position 41,200 of record VXQT01000014.1, on the reverse strand, counting down.
CGATACCGCTCCTACAAGAGAGACGTCACGGTCGACGCCATCGGGTCGGCAGCTCGGGCCTATGCTCGCCTCGGTCGCGCATTCGCTGATGGGAAGTCTATTGACGGAACTGCAGAGGTCGAGCTGTCGCAGGTGGCAGCCCGCGCAGTAGGTCGAATCATTGACGACGCCGAGATGGCGATCCGAAGTGCGCGTTTCACAGACTTCGCCGACAGCATGGTGACGCTTGAGGAAGCCCTGAAGGTCGGAATCGCTGACGGTCGGCTTGACTTCGGCGAACTCGATCAGGCCACGGCCTCGGCGTTTCCAATGCCATGGCCAACAGGCACAGAGCTTGTGTTCGGCCTAGAGCGATTGGACCGGCTGTGTCTTCGCGAGCGCCTGTCAGACCACTCTCAACGTCTCCACTATCTGAGGCAGACGTGGGTGCGGTACGCGGTTGGATGGGGCAACGATGACGCCTTGGATGCGGCATTGGCGAGCCTCACTCGCGAATACAAGTTGGCGGAGTCAGAAACAACTAGGGAGGGCATGAGTCAAGTAGCCGGAAGGGCCACCTCACTCATGCTCTATTCCGCGAGGCAGGTGCGGTACCACACAAGCTATCCACTGAATCAGCAGATGAGGCGAGTTGCCTCGATCAGTCTGATTGGCGCAATGCACCGCTATGGCGGCCTTCTGTTGAGCAGCGACGATGGTGCCGAGGCTTCGAAATGGGTCGCTGATCTGGTGAGCTACGCGGTCCCACACCAGCAGTTGAGCGGAAGCGAGTTTCACGAGTTCTCGACACAGAACGAGGGCAAGTACTCGGTGCAGGAAGCAGCGTTGCTCAGCATCGTTGCGTTGGTTGGACGCGCGATCGAACTCAATCAAGGACAGGTGCTGGACCGAATCCGCACTCAATCGGCTGGCGGACATGGCCTTGCATCGGTCACAGTGGAGCTCGCTGCGACCGTCTTGTTGATTGATCATCCCCCTGGCTTCTCGCAAACCTGGGGAACTTGGACTGACGAACGGAGAGACAGGAGCGACGGAGCATCAGCAAATCTCTTCGGCGGCGGAGGATATGTGCTCGTCGGATATCTGTGGCTTGCCATGCAGCCTGGAGTTGGCGACAAGATCCGAGAGCTTCCGATTGGCGACCTTGTCGTGTCAGAGCGGATGAAGATCCTGTGGCGTGGACTAGAGAGTTCGCTGCTGCGCGTCGACGACTTGGAGGGCGAAGTCGCGGACGAAGCGCGCCAACAGATTGTGCATTGGCTGGAATCGGGTGGCGCCGAATAGAGCAGGCTCGCCCTGTTTCGGCTGAAACGTGAGCAGCCCCCTAAACGACTGCTGCGACGCAGGAGATGTTGGCGGTCAGCAACGGCTCAGTGCGCAGCGCCTGTCCAGAGACGGCGCCCAGTGAACGCCATCTGCCTGGTTGCTCGTCAGGCAATCAGCGTGCTCACCGCGATTGGGCGCACACCGAAGTGCACAGCTTGGAGTGCGTTGCGCATGGTCCCGAACCCTGCGATTTCGGAGTGCAAACTTCGTTGTCAATCACCTCCATGCCCTGTCGATGTCGAGTGGCCTACGACCTCAGACCTTGGCCTCCGCCAGGGCACAGAATCTTGCGCTCTCACTTTCTGTGTCGCATCCGCCCAGTAAGATTTGCGTCATGACGCTGCCGACCATCGACTTTCGCTCAATCCGGGAGCACGAAGGCTCCGTCCAACGAGGCTTTGAGGAACTCGTAGTCGAACTCATTCCGTGGTTGGATGAAGATGCCAGAGGCAGGAAGGTGAGTCGGCACGGCAGTCCGGATAGCGGAATCGAGGCGTACATCGAGTTGGAGGACGGGGCGATCTGGGGTTGGCAAGCGAAGTACTTTTTCAGGATTGACAATGCTGAACTGCAGCAAATGAGAGAGTCGTTTGAGACCGCGCTTGCGAGCTGCCCCAGCCTGACTCGATACACGTTTGTGTTGCCGATGAATCCGCCGGCGGGTCAGCACGGAGAGAGCGCAAAGAGGAAGCTTGAAAGGGCCTTCGAGACATGGACATCGCTGGCCGCAAGCGAGGGACGCACGATCGAGTTCCGATTCGCTGGCGAATCTCAGCTCATTGACGCTTTGCTTCGAGAGGAACATGTTGGGCATGTGTTCTATTGGTTCGACAAGCGAATCTTGTTCAGTCAGGAGTGGCTGCAGAGGCGCTACGAACAAGCAAGGAACAAGGCGGGTCCACGCTACACCGAAGAAGTTAACGTCGACGTGCCTATTCGATTTGCCTTCGACGGATTGGGCTTGACGGATCGTTTCGAAGAGGAGCTCGCAAAGCTCGTCGAGGACTTCGCTAGAGCTAGCCTGCGCTGGCCGAGCTCGGTTGAGGAGCCCGAGCTGGAAACAGACACTCAGTCAGATGTAGAGTCTCTGGCCGCAGCGGCTGCCGACTACCTCGCTACCTGGAAAGGGGCTGAGACTCTCGGCGGCGCTGCGCCGAACTGGGAGCCCTTCATGGCGAAGCTCTCCGACCTTCGACAGTTGCTGGACCGAGTGTTGGAGAAGCTCTACGACAATGAGAATGACGACAATGACCGAGATGAACCTTCGCAGGGGTCGAAGGCTAGCGGGACGCCTGATGTCATTGCTGAGCTGCGCCGGAAGGCCCACCAAATCTACATGGCCGTGTACCAGATGGAGGAGTTCATCAATTCGCGTACGGCCAGGCTGGCATCTCGCCCCGCCTTGTTCTTGACAGGAGATTGGGGAACCGGCAAGACCCACCTTCTTTGCGACGTAGCTGCTCGTCGACTAGCGGAGGGCCGCCCCACTGTGTTGCTACTCGGCGAGGAACTCGACGATGGCAATCCCCGGAATGCAATCTTCGGACAGCTTGACCTTGCAGGGATGACAATGCCCGAGTTTCTGGCCACATTGGATATGGCAGGCAGAGTCGCAGGTTGCAGGGCACTACTTCTGCTGGACGCGGTCAATGACGTTCCGAGCCGACAGAAGATACGCAGTTTCCTCGGAGGCCTCGCTGCCGAGGTGAGTGAGTATTCGCATCTGGCTGTTGCTGTGTCTTGCCGGTCGAGTTACGTCAGCGAAGTGCTGCCGCGAAACGCGGGCGGTTCCAGCCCCGAGGACTTTGGGTTCACAGAGAGCAAACACGTCGGGTTTGCAGGCCTGGAGTTCGAAGCTGCATCCATATTCTTTAGTCATTGGAGAATCGAGATTCCAGACTTTCCGCTCCTGTTGCCGGAGTACTCCAATCCGTTGTTCCTCAAACTCCTGTGTAAAACCCTAAGTCTTCGCGGTGAGAAGACGCTACCACCAGGCTCCACGGGTGTTTCGGATCTATTCAGCGGTTACATCTCGGCGGTCAACGGCTTGCTAGCAGACCGGACCCGTTGCGACTTCCGAGAGGACAAGAATCTAGTCGAGAAGGCTGTGCATCGAATCGCACAGGCGATGATCAGAGAGAACGTCGACTTTGTACCAATAGGCGAGTTCGAGGAACTCTGCGAGGAACTGCTGCCGAACCGTCAATGGAGTAGCTCTTTGGCCAGGGGACTCATTGACGAGTCGGTGATTGTCACAGATCTCGGCAAGGAAGGAGAAGTGGTTCGGCTGAGTTACCAGCGACTCGGAGACCACTTGCAGGCGGCGTGGTTGCTCGACAACTTGGATGACAACGATCTCGAATCGCGAGTCGTCGATTTGGTCAACAAGCCCTGGTTCTTCCGGCAGTCATCGGGCCTCCTAGAGGCGCTCGCGGTTCAGCTTCCAGAGAGTCGCTCGCGCGAGCTGTTCGAGCTTGTTGACAACCCGCAGACTCTGGGTATCCAGGGCGCGGTGCTGAGTAGTCTCCCGTGGCGAAGGCCTCAGGACTGTGCCGGCGATGCTCTGTCCAGTTACCTGAAGTCGATTTCCGGCAGCGCGGGTGACTTCCACGATCAAGTGCTTGAGTCCAAGCTGCAACTGGCGTTCCATCAGGATCACCCGTTCAATGCCAGCACACTCGATGAACAGCTGCGTCATATGAAACTCCCGGATAGAGACGCCTATTGGACGATTCATATCAATAGCTGCGAGGCTCGCAGCAGCGCGATCTACAGGATCATCACTTGGAGCCTCTCTCCTCAGCACGAGACGGCCTCAATCCAGGTCGTCTGGCTCGCCTCACTGACACTCACTTGGTGTTTGGCGGCTTCCAATCGCGGTCTCAGAGACCAAGCGACGAAGGCTCTTGTGTCGCTCCTCCGGCAGCGGATTCCGGTCTTGATCCTCTTGCTCCATCATTTCCGTGAGGTCGACGATCCCTACGTCTCGGAGCGGCTCTTCGCGGTGGCCTACGGCTGTGCCCTCGGATGTTCCGATGTGCGTGAACTGTCAGGTCTCGCCCAGCGCGTGTACAGCCAGGTCTTCTCTAGCGGAGCGCCCCACCAGCATGTGATGTTACGGGACTACGCGCGCGGTGTCATCGAGTGTGCGATACATCGCGGTGCATCTTTGCCGAACCTTGACCCTAAGTTGTTCCGGCCTCCATACAACAGCGCATGGCCCGTGCGGATTCCCTCGCAGGAGACTTTGGAGGCCCGTGCGCCACGAGAAACTCACAGGCCTCTGTGGTTTTCGTTGGGAGAAATGGGTGACTTCAACAGGTATGAAGTCGCGCCTGCCGTCCGACAGTTCGTCGCCCCAAATCAGCGTCGCAGGCTCCGCGAACGCCGAGAGAGCGTTAGGACCAGAGCCAACACAGCCCAAGGCAGGAGCACTGGCATTCCGAAAATCGACGAGATGCTGGCGAAGCTCGGGGGACCGACGAGTGTCCGGACGGACCCGGTACCGAGCCGACCGGTCATGTGGCACAGCGACGAAGCCTCACGATGGATCCTCCGTAGGGTTCGGGAGCTCGGGTGGACCTCGAAACGCTTTGGCGAGTACGACGACCGCGTTGCAACCTACGACAGGTACGCTCCGGTTGGGCGTACGGAGCGGATTGGCAAGAAGTACCAGTGGATCGCTCTCCACGAACTAGCAGGCAAGATCGCCGACCATTGCAGATACAGGCCGATGTACGACGATGACTCGGATCACTTTGACGGACCATGGCAAATCTCCTTGCGGGATATCGATCCGTCACTGCTGATAGAACCCTCCGGTCAAGGAGACGACCCAGCGAGACACACCTGGTGGCGACCACCAACAGGCGAGATTGGGCCATTTGACGATGACGACAAGCGGACACAGTGGCTGCAAGGAGATCGAAATCCCTTTGGTGTTGCCGATCTTGAGTCTCTGCTGAGCGTGTGGGATTCGGACGACTGCAAGTGGCTCACCCTCTTCGGTATGTACAGCTGGGCCGAATCACCCTCCACTCAGACTGCGGCCAGCTTGAGTGATAGGGGGGACCAGTGGCTGCAGATTCGTAGCTACCTCGTCCCAAGCGCTTCCTATATCGAGTTTCTGACGTGGGCTCGGGAGCAAGATTGGAACGGCCGCTGGATGCCAGAGGGTCCTACGCTCCTCGGTGTCTACCACGGGGAGTGGCCGTGGCATCCGGCGGTGGCCGGGACCCTCGCCTCCCCGATCGTTGTCGAAGCCAGAGACGACCAGAACGGCACTGCTCCGGCTCCCGTCGTGCCAACATGGGCCGAGTACATCTGGGAGAGAGACGGCGCCTTTGAAGGCACTGTTGCGAGGGCATTTCCTAGCAGTTGGTTGATGGCGCAGGCGGGTCTCAGATGGCACCCGCCAGTGACATCATTCACTGACCCCAATCAGGACATACTGGCCTGCGACCCCTCTAGCTCTGAGCTTGGGCCAAGCGCCTTACTCGTTCGCGAGCGCGGGATGCGGGAGTTCCTGGACCGACATGACCTCTCTCTGGTTTGGGCCGCGCTCGGTGGCAGGAACGTCCGCGCTGAAAATCCAAGAGAGCATTCCATCCTCTCTATCAGCGGCGTCGGTGGGCTAGAGGACGCAGACTCCTCTGTTGAAGTGAGCCTGCGGACCAAACTCCACTGAGGACCACATATGGGGTAAGGCGAGTCAGGGTCCGCCGGGTTGCGGGAGATAGACCTGAGCGTTCAGATGGCGAGTTCCCACGCGAGAATTCGCAGTTCAGTACGCGACAATCCTATTCTCGAACGTGTTCGATGAATCAGGCCATTGAGTTCGGCCCTATGGGCGCATGTTGTGAACTGCTCCACCAACCTCGGTCCTCAGCGTCGACAAACTCTTTATCGGCACCGGAAAATCGCGAAGTCCGGGAGTGAAAGCCTCACTGCTCACGACCACGAGCTGTTCTACCCGCCAGGCCTTCACGTCGCCATTGCTGATCCCGAGCCCTTCTAGGGTGACGCCGAGATTCTCTTCGACCCATTCGCAACGCTCACAGTGAATTTTCAGCGTCTCACGCAGCTTCCTCTCTTCGCTTGCAAACTCTGCGGGAGTCCTTGCGGTGGAGAAGTTCTTTGTTTCCACCAACGAGAGGCTTCTGGACAGCCTGTCGGCAACCAGTACGTCGATGTCCCCTAGGGGCTCTCCGGGCTTTCGTTGGATTCGTCGGCCTCCAATGCGCCGAACGCGTCGACGCACAATTAATCCCTCGGCGGTTTCGTACAGGTCTGCGACTCGGTCATTGAACATCTCACCGAGGAGATTGGCAGTACGTCCCTGGAGCGAGCGCAATTCGTCGCTCGTCGCTACGAGCCTGCCCTCGACAATCTGCCTGAACAGGTACTCGTTGGTCCGAGTCAAGGCCCTCGCGCCCCACAACGCTTCACGCGAGCCATCGTTTCCCTCCTTCAACAGAATTGGGCGGCTGAGATGCGACATGCGCCGACTGAAGGCCCACGGATAAAGATCGCGTTGCTCGAATCCAGGCGGAGGCTGCAGATATGCCTCGCGTGGACCGAGGCTGAGAAGGCGAAATGCGGTGTCCATCTGGTCTCGCGTCCAACCCAACTCAACGGACAGGCGCTCACGGACTTCTGCCTCGGCCAAATGCTTGGCTGGCCCACGCTGTTCCGACCCGATGTCGATGAGCGTCTGGATGAATCTGGCAACCTCCGTGGTGCTGAGCCCAAATTCGGCTCCGGTGGCCCGGTCCAGTTCCTCGATGGAAATCAGCGGTTGGCGGACAGGTTCGGATGGGTCTCGAACCATTGACGCGAAAGCCGATGACGACCGTGCAATCTGCTCGGTGTACGCACGTTCGCTGTAGTCGTCGAGCGCCTCTACAAATGCGGGCTCCAAACTGCCAAGTCGACCAGATTCCAACACCGAGAGCTCGGTATCGGCGAGGCCGTAGTGAAGGGCATCGCTTTGCCTTCCCCAATGAACTATGAGCACAGCCAAGGCAATGAGTTCATCGTAGGCTTGGAGGCTGAAGGGCCGGATGCCATTTGGAGGTTGAGCCGCTACGTACTCGGTCACGAATCTGTGTGCGATTGCGGTGGCCGCCAAGGTCGAGCCGTCTTGCTTCAACTCCTCGACCATCTTTGGGACGGTGCTGTAGCAGGCGAGCCGCGTCGGCGTCAGCCGACGTTGATGCTCCTCCAACCAGATGAGTCGCTCGCCGTTTGCAACGAGATTCTCCATCAGTCCGCGTGGACTCAGGGCAGCGATGAGCTGCTCGAACCGTTGGTATCCCTTTGCGACCAATTGATTGAGTGTCGCAACACGCCTATCGCTAGGAATCACTCCCGGCGACAAATCCAAAGGATCGAGCAGTTCGTGCTCGCTGTCTCGCCACTCTTCGGTCGCTGTCGGTTGAAGTGGCCGATAAGGGAGAAGCTCACTCTCGTCCAGATAGGTGGCAGCCTCGCCCTCCAGGAAGAGGACTTTCTTCTTGAGGCCGAGCGGTGCGATGCTCTCGAGTGCCTGAGTGATCCCTTCGTCAGAGACACGGCCGTTCGCCATAGCGATATCTCGACCGAAGTCGTGAAGCAACTCCAACATGGCGCGCACAATCTCGCGTTCGCCGGCGTTGTCGCTGCCCTCAAAATGCGCCGCTGCACCCTCCAAGAACGTGACGGTTAGTGAGCCACTTTCGTCGAGCTTGACTGCCAGCGGTTCCCCCGATGACGGCCCTTCGCCAAACCAGGCGTCTGATTCCACGAGATCGACTCGAATCACCAGGCGGGCAAAGCGCGTAGCTAGCCGTTCGAGAGTTTCCTCTAGGTGCTCCTCAAACTGCCAGATCCAATGGGCCACGAAATCAACGAGGCTCAGCACCAGCCCCCCGAAGCGTCGGTCCTCCAGACTTCGGGCAGCTTGGATCCACAGCGTTAGTGGGAGACCATCGACCGCCATTGAGAGGACCGGGACCGCCTCGGCGCGCGGAACGTAGATTGGGATGTCTTGATTGGGAAACCGTCGTGTGACCTCCACCACGCCGGGGCCTGTCGGCGCTGGCAGAGCGTGCAGATCGAGAGCATCACGCGCCTCGCTTCGCAGTTCAGTGGCCGTGCCCGGAGCAATCAGAACGCTGATCGGATTTGCTTCGTCTGACGCGTAGTAGGTGAAACCGTTAGATCTCCAAAACGCAAACTCATCCAGGGGGTCGGAACAAAACACTGCGGCGTCGTCACGCATTCGGTCGCTGGCATTTACGTACTGCCACAACAGGAGCGGATTCCCGCCCTCGGTGTGTGCAATCACCTCAAGATCGTTGACAGACAGAGGCAGTGGCTTCGCGTACCGGAAGTCTGACAGGCCGACGGCGAACCTTCGCCCGAGAGACTCGACTGCAACCAAGGCAAGCAGGCCGTTCGGCGGCGTTGTCAACGCCGCCAACATCTCTTCGATCCTGAGTATCTCCGCCCAAGCACGTTCGCTGAGATCCACAGAAGACCACTCGCCATTGATTGACGCCGGGTCGAAAGAGTCGAAAGGGTCTGTCAACAGGATCAGTGCCAGCACCTTGTCGGTGTCAATGTGATACAGCGCTCGGACTGCCGGGAGTGTCGGGTCCTCGGAGGATTGCGGTCCGCTGGCCAGATCGCAACCAAGCAGTTCGAGTGCCCGATCGGCGCTCTCGAACCAAGTTCCGCGGAGTCTCTCCGCAAGCACAGGCAAGTCGCCAGACTCGTGAGCCATGCTCAGGATGGCATGCGTCAGCGCCGCGACCAGTGAACTTGGCGCCAAGAGCACGAAGCTGTCCTCGACTCGCAGAATGGGGCGATAGTAGACGGGAAGGTCCGCTGTGTTGACAGTCGAGGGTGGGTTTGAGCCGGCGTCTACTACTAGAGGCGCAAGGTCTTCCACATTGGCTCCCGCGCGCGAAAGGAGTGCTTCGAGCTCCGCCAGAGGAAACGTCACCGCTTCACGGAGCCTCGTAAGCCGATCGCTGCCTGGTTGGACCATTTCCTCCGATGGAACAGTCTCCCCGACTTCACCGCGCGCAAGTTCGGCTGTGAGAGCGCATTTGTGGCTAAGCGAGAGAATTGCGAGCGTGAGGGCGCGGACAGAGCCCACGAACTGGTCAGACAGCCGTGATTCTCCTGAGTCGCCCAAGTAAATGGACTGCAGCAAGATTCGGAGGTGAGAAACCGCGTGCTCAGCAGTCCCCGGCAACACGGTGTACGAACCGCCGTGGAAGGCGATGGTCTCGGTAAAGGGATTACTGGGAGGGTCCTCCAAGAGCCGGATGCGTGAGTCCCCGAGCGGCCCGCTTCGCAACCATGCCCGCCACCGTGAATCGCTGATCTGGTCTCGTCCTGGCCCATCGACAAGGGTCAACAGGGCGCTGCACGCCAACTCGAGCCGAAAGGTGTTGGCTCCGTTTTCAGGCATCAGTTGAAGGGCGCCTGCTCGTTGACTCAAGTCGAGCAGGTCAAACTGCTTGAGAGGAGCAGCCGCAGGCGAGAGGTCCAGGGTGGCGGAAGAAAACACTCGCTCTTGTTTCGGGTAGGGAGGACAATCCTAACTCAGCGGCTCGAAGTAGTTGGCGCACGCCGACAGTTGGGGCCGATGAGGGTGTAGCTGATTACGGGCACAGCCCACTCCCTGAAGGCCCAAACTCTCGCATCGCGCAGAGCTACGTGGTGGACGACGAACCATTGACTCGATTGACGGATAGTGCGTCTCCTTTCCGGCGGAGGGATAGCCCACGCGCCGGAGTGCCTAGACAGTGTTGTTGGGTAGTGTTCATGCGCGACGCGTGAAGGCCGTCGAGCGGCGTCCGATCTCACGGCTGGCGGCTGCCTGCCGGCACACAGGCCCGCGCTCTCGGCTAGGAACTACTGCGGCTCGACCCACCAGTGCGCGCCTCGCGCTACTTCCGCTCCGAGGACATGCTGAGCTCGGTCCATTCGATCACCTCTGACACGCTCCGCACTGGGGACGAGCGCTAGCCCGGGCAAGCGGACTCGAACTCACTCGCTGGAGCACCTATGGGCTTTGCACCCCGTATCGCCTACAAAGCTACTTCTCACACAAAGGATGGCAGTGGCGACCCACCGCCACCGAGAAGCTGGGGCGAGGGAGCCTTGCGAGCGAGGCCTAGCCGGCAGATACCTGCGTCCTTGCGGTCGTTAGGGTTGTTCGTCTTGCTCGGACCGCCGGCTCATCTGGAGCGGTTCACTGCCAGTGCGCTGCTGTCTACACGAGTCGTCCACAGTTGGTAGCGGATTCGGATATAGATCCGCCGAGGGTCGAGCCTCGCGGCAGCGTCTGACCGCACATCGCAGCCATGGGAGTTGCCGCAGTATTCCGCCGATGGGTCCCGCGCCGCAAGTGCTTCACCCTCGTCGTCCGGGGCGCGCTCGGACGCTCGGAGCGGGGCAATCTGCGCTCAGTAGGAACGTCAACGAGAAGGTTCTCGATTTTGTCATGGGTGGTAGGCCAAGAGGGACTGTACTGCGAACGTTCATGTGGGAGGTGGCGCTGTAAGTGTGCTCGACGACCGAGCCGGCAGTGTCAGCTAAGCAATCGGAGCAGTGATGCCGGCACGGATCCGCTTGATCGCCTTCTGGTACGACGTGAAGCCCGTCGGTTTGGTGGCCTTGGCCGGCTTAGTCCGCCGGGACTCTGTCGGCGGTGGGTCGTTGCTGGTCGGCGGTGACTCGCCAGCCGGCGGCGCGGAGGCGTTCTTGCCAGAACGCGGCGTAGCGACCGTCCAACTCCAGCAGATCCGCGTGCGAGCCGCGCTCGACGATCCGTCCCTCGTCGAGCACGAGGATCTGGTCGGCGGCCTGGACGGTCTGCAGACGGTGGGCGACCACGACCAGGGTCTTGTCGTGGGTCAGGGCTTGCAGGGCCTGCTGTACGGCGCGTTCGTTGATCGGGTCGAGCGCGGCGGTGGCCTCGTCGAGCAGCACGATCGGCGAGTTCTTGAGGATCGCCCGGGCGATGGAGACGCGCTGGCGCTCGCCGCCGGAGAGCCGCGCGCCGCCCTCGCCGACTCGCGCCTCCCAGCCCTCCGGCAGGCGTTCGGCAATCTCGTCGACACGCGCGAGCGACGCTGCCGCCCGAACCTCCGCGTCGGTCGCGTCGGGCCGACCGAGGCGGATGTTCTCCTCGATCGTGCCGTCGAACAGATAGACGTCCTGGAAGACGACGGAGATCTGCCGCATCAGGACTTCGGTCGAGAGGTCGCGGACGTCGACGCCGCCAACCCGTACTGAGCCCGCTCCGGCATCCCAGAAGCGTGCAATCAAGCGAAGGATCGTGGTCTTGCCGGCGCCGGAGGGGCCGACGACAGCGGTCATCGTGCGCTCGGGCGCGGTGAAGCTGATGTCGTCGAGGACCGTGTGTTCCTCGTAGGTGAAGCGGACCGAGTCGAACTCGATGGCTGCGCCAGCCGGCTCGGTCGACGAGTTGGCCTCCGGCAACGGATCGGTGGCGAACAACGTTTCCATGCGGTCCAGGCTGTTGCGGCTGATCCTGAGCGCGCCGCCGAGGTCGGCCGCTTCGATCATCGGATCGACGTAGCGGGCGGCGAGCACGAGGATGGCCAGAAGTTCGGCGACTTCGATGTCGCCGCCCAGCGCGAGGTTGAGTCCGAACAGGATCAAGACGGTGAACGCCATCTGCACGACGAGCACGAATCCGGCGAGTCCGGGCGCGGCGATCATCAGCTGGCCGCGGCCGGCGTCGCGTTGCTCTTGCAGGGCGTCGTCGAGCTGCTTGAAGCTGCGCGTCGCGTAGCCAAACCCGCGCAGCACGGCTTGCGCCTGCGAGAACTCGACCACGCGATTGGACGCGTCGACCTTGGCGTCGTCGTGACGGTGATCGGTCCGAGCCACGAGTCCGGTCGACCAGCGATAGACCAATAGGGCCAACGGCGCCGTGATCGCCGCGGCGAGGGCGAGCCGCCAGTCGAAGGCGAACATCACGATGATCACGGTGACTGGAGTGACAAACGCGTTGACGACCGGGCGCAACAGGTGGGCAGGGACGCCCATCACATCGATCACGCCCTGGCTGGTCAGCCGTCCCAGGCTGCCGACGCGCGTGACGTCGAACCAGCCCAGCGGAAGCTGCGCGATCTTGTCGCCCAGGCGCTCGAACAGGCTGCGGGCCAGGTTGATGGCGGAGATGAACCCGAGCATCTGGGTGACCCAGCGCACGATGCCGTAGGCGGCGAGCACGCCGGTCATCGCGCCGAGCCAGACCCAGGCGGTGTCGTATGCGCCGTCGAACGTAGCGCGCAGCAACGGCACGAGCAACGCGAAGCCGACCCCCATCAGGATTCCTTCGAGCGCGAGGCCGAAGATGTTTGCCCGCAGAGTGCGTCCGTGCGGCAGGGACGCGGGCAGAAGTTGCAGCAGTTTGAAGATCATCCGACTACCTCCGCGACCCGGCTCGCTTCCCAGAGACGGCGGTACGTTCCTTCGAGCGCCAGCAACTGGTCATGCGTGCCCTGTTCGATGATCTGCCCGCGGTCCAGCACGCAGATCTGGTCGGCGCCGACGATCGTGTGCAGTCGGTGCGCGATTACCAGCAGCGTGCGCCCGACGACTAGTTCGGAGATTGCGTCCTGGATCGATGCCTCGGCCTCTGGATCGGCGAAGGCGGTCGCCTCGTCGAGCACGAGGATTGGCGCGTCGGCGAGGACGGCGCGGGCGATGGAGACCCGCTGCGCCTCGCCGCCGGAGAGCAGCGCATCCTCGCCGGCGATGGAGTCGTAGCCGCGCGGCAGCTCGAGGATTCGCTCGTGAATCTGCGCCGTCTTGGCCGCCGCCACGACCTCTTCCAGCGGCGCATCGGGCCGCGACAGCGCGATGTTGTCGCGAATCGACATGCGCAGCAACTGCACGTCCTGGAAGACCAGACCGACATGGCGGTAGAGGTCGTCGCTGCTGATCTCGTCGACCGGCACGCCACCGATCGTGATGCGGCCTTCGGTTGTGTCCCAGAATCGTGGCAGCAACCGGGCCAGCGTGCTCTTGCCAGATCCGGAAGGGCCGACGAGCGCGGTGACGGTTCCGGGTTCAAGGGTGAGGTCGATGCCGCGGACCGCCTCGTTTTCGCCGTCGTATGAGAAGCCGACGTTCTCGAACGTGACACGGGAACCGACCGGCTTGCGTGGATGCTCTGCCTCGGGCAGCGAAGGCGTATCGAGCACGTCGGCGACCCGGTCGGCGGCGCGATGGGCGAGCATCAGGTCGTTCTGGGCGAAGGACAGCGTCAGAAAGGCGGCGGCCAGGCTCGGTCCGAGGATGATGAAGGGCAGCAGGTCGATCGCTTCAATTGCGCCGCTGGCGGTCATGCCCAGGCCGATCGCCACGATGACGACCATGGCGAAGATCGGCGACATCACCGTGTTGCCGGCCGAGATCCAGGGAATCTGACCCTTGACCCACTCCCAGAAGTAGTCGACGAATCCGTTTGCGTGGTCAACGAACTGACGATACGAGCGCCGGGCCTGGCCGAACGTCTTGACCACGGCGATGCCCTGGACGAAGGCGACCGACGAAGCATTGACGTCCTCGAGCGCCTCGTCGTAGGCGACCATCTTCTCACTGAAGCCGCGATACATGAAGGCGTAGAGAAAGACGCCGCCGACAATCGGGATCAGCGCAGCGAGCGCCATCCGCCAGTCGATGATGAACAGGTAGATCAGCGCGGTGACGGGCGTCACCACCGCGCCGACCATGTTGGTGTAGGAATGACCCACGATGTGGTGGAGGGTCGAAACGTCGTCCTCGAGCGCCTTCTTGACCGCGCCGGCATTGCGGTCGTTGAACCATCCCAGGGGCACCGTGCTGAGCTGAGCGGCCATGTTGCGTCGAAGGTAGAACTGGAAGTCGACGTCGGCCAAATGGGTGATCGCGCCCGAGGCCATCTTGAAGATGAACTGAAGCAGCATTGCGCCTGCGCCGAGCCCGGCGATTAGCCAGGCTTTGCGCTCGTCGGTCGCACCCTCCGCCAGCAGCACGCGGCCGATCTCTGCGACGGCGATGAAGGGCATGATGCCGAACACCGAGCTGATCGCTTGCAACAGACAGGCGACGACCATCGTCCGTCTCAACGGCGCAATCAGACGTCCCACCTGAGAGCCGGCCGGCCTCGCCTCCTGTTCACTGTCGGCTAGCCGTGCGCTCGCTGCGTCTGCGGTGCTCATTTGCGGCTCCTCAGTCGATTACGGCCGATGCCGGGGTCAATGCGTCGGAAGCATCAGGCGCTCCGTCGCCGGCTCGTAGCCGGGGCATGACATCGGCGGCGAAGCAGCGAATCGAGTCGAGCGTCGCCTGCGGTTCGCCTATGGGCTCCATGTACAGAGCGAAATTTCGCGCGCCGGTGGCGTCGATGAACTCGTCGAACCACTCGATCACTCGCTCGGGGGGTCCAATCGGGCTCTGCCCGATCACGCTGTCAACGAGCGCGGGAGTCATCGCGGCGCGCTCCGAAAGATCCAGGTCGGGGTCTTGCAGGCCGGGATGATTGCCGGTGTTGAACGACGCCAGCATCCCGGCCGACATCCGCGCTCGGGCGGACGACTCGTCGTCCTCGACCAGGCAAGGGATGGCGTGCAGGTGATCGATCTCACCGTCCCAGCCGTGTTCCTGCGCGAAGCTGCGGTACTGCTCGATCGTCTTGACTCGACTCTCCACGTCGGAGGCGAAGTAGAACTGCAGCGGCAGGCGCAGGCGCGCGGCGACTTCGACCGCTTCCGGCGTGGCCGTCGCGACATACATCGGAGGATGAGGCTGTGTTCGAGGCCGCGGCCGTATGGCGACCGACTGGTACGGAAAAAGTTCGTTCTCGCTGGTGACCGCGCGATTCGAGAGGGCGTCGTTCACCGCCGTCACGATTGCTTCGATGCCGACCGACCAGCGCTCGGTGAGAACCGAGAGCACTTCGTAGTCGAGCGAGTAGCCGCCGCGTCCGAGGCCAAGGTCGAGCCGCCCCCCGCTGACCTGGTCGAGGATGGCCGCTTGCTCCGCAAGGGTGATTGGATGCACCAGCGGCGCCAGGACGACAGCGGTACCGACGCGGATACGCTGAGTCATTCCCAGCAGGTAGCCGGCCAGCGTCAGCGCCTGGGAGCAGACGCCGAAGTCAATGAAGTGGTGCTCGGTGACCCAGAGCCGGTCGTAGCCAAGCGACTCCGCCAGTCTGGTGGAATCGACCGAGAGTTGCAGCGCGGCGGCATCGTCGACGCCCTCGAACACGCCGTTGTTGAGAAACAGGCCAAACTGCATGGGGCACTTCTCCTAGACAGGCTGCGGCGCGCTAGGCCGTTGAGGGACGCCGCTTCTCTCCTTCAGCCGAGGCATGACATTGGCAGCGAACCGGCGAATCGATTCAAAGATGGCCTGCGGCTCGCCCAGCGGCTCCATGTGGAGCGCGTAGTTTCGCGCGCCGGTGACGGCGCTGAAGTCTTCCAACCAATCGGCCACCAGCCGCGGAGGACCGATCGGGCTTTGCGCAATCACTTGCGGCGCGAATTGTCTGAATTGCGCGGCTCGGACGGCCAGATCCATGTCAGGATCGTTCAGCGTGCGATGGTTGCCGCTGGTGAGCCAATCGGTCATTCCGGCCGACATCCGCTCGCGGGCAGACGCTTCGTCATCTTCGACCAGGCAGGGAATGACATGGAGATGACCAATCTCGCCGTCCCAGCCATGGTCTTGCGCGAAACCGCGGTATTGCTGGATCGTCTCAACCCGGCTCTCGGTGTCGGCGTAGAAGTAGAACTGCAGCGGCAATCGCAGACGGGCGGCGACCTCAACTGCCTCCGGCGTCCCGGTCGCGACGTACACAGGCGGGTGTGGTTGGGTTCGAGGCCGAGGTCGCACGGTCACGGACTCGTACGGAACCAGCGCGTGTTCACTCGTCACGTCCGTCTTGGACAAGGCGTCGATCACTGCCGGCAGTATCGCTTCGATTCCGGCCGACCAACGCTCGGTGGGTACCGAGAGCACGTCGTAGTCGAGAGCGTAGGCTCCGCGGCCTAGCCCCAGATCGAGGCGTCCGCCGCTCACCTGGTCGAGAATCGCAACGTGCTCGGCGAGCGTGATCGGGTGAACGAGCGGCGCCAGCACCACAGCCGTCCCGACACGGATGCGCTGAGTCAGTCCTAGCAGGTAGCCGGCCAGCGTCAACGCCGACGAGCAGACGCTGGCATCCATGAAGTGATGCTCGGCGACCCAGAGGTGTTCGTAGCCGAGGGATTCAGCGAGTTGGGCCGAGTCGAGGGAAAGCTGCAAGGCTGCGGCGTCGTCGATGCCGTCGGAGACGCCGTTTGTCAGGAAC
This sequence comes from Chloroflexota bacterium, assembly GCA_009838915.1. Classification (GTDB taxonomy): domain Bacteria; phylum Chloroflexota; class Dehalococcoidia; order Bin125; family Bin125; genus Bin125. The sequence goes on along the minus strand of VXQT01000014.1, from coordinate 24,504 downwards.
AAGCCAAACTGCATGCGACTCGAATCCATCTACGATGCCGCCTCGGCTGGCACGCCGGCTGCTGCGTGCTGGCGCGCAACGAGCGTGCGGCTCAATGACGGGGCGGCGCCGAGCAATTCGCGCGATTCCGCCGACTGCGGGTCTCGCACAAACTCTGCCATTGAGGCAATCTCGACCAGCTTGCCTTCGCTGAGCACGCCGACTCGGTGGGCGAACTCATGCGCCAGGGCGAGGTCGTGGGTGATGAACAGCAGGCTGATCCGCGTATCGCGTTGGATCTGCTGCAGCAGGTCGACGACTTGACCCTGCACGATCGTGTCGAGCGCGGTCGTGATCTCGTCGCAGATCAAGACCTTTGGCTCGGCGGCGAGGGCGCGAGCAATCGCGGCGCGTTGTTGTTCGCCGCCGGACAACTCGTGAGGCCGACGCCTCGCCAGCGCCGGATCGAGTTGGACCTGATCCAGGAGTTGCGCAAGTCGTTCTGTGGCTGCCGAGCCGCTGAGGCCGCGCGTCTGGCGGATTGACCGCAGGATGCCATCGCCGACTGTTCGGCGAGGATTGAACGACTCCTCGGGATTCTGCGGCACGAGCTGTATCGCCGCTCGTTTGCTGCGGTTCCGCCGGCGCAGGAGCGAAGGAACGGAGACTCCATCGAGCAGCACGTCCCCGGCCTCAGGTGGATGCAGTCCGACCAAAGCTCGCGCGATCGTTGACTTGCCGCTGCCGGATCGTCCGATCAGCGCCAGCGTCTCCCCTGCCGACAGAACGAACGAAACGTCCCGGGCGGCGCGAATCGTGCGGCGACCGCGTCCGCGCCCAAGGTTGAATTCGGCGGACAGTCCTCGGACTTTCAGCACGGGCACCGGCTCATCGGTGTCCTCCAGAAGCGGAGGTTGGTCAACGGCGATGTCGGGTGATGCGGATACCAGTGCTTTCGAGTAGGAGTCCACTGGCGAGTGGAGCACCCGAAGCGCCGCTCCTCGTTCAACGATCTCGCCATGCCGGAGCACGACCACCTCGTCCGCCATCCGAGCCACCGACGCGAGGTCGTGGGAGATTAACAGGGTTGCCGCGCCGTGCTCGTCACGCAGTCTTTCGACCAGGGCGAGCATCAGCCGCTGAGTTGTGGGATCGATCGAGCTGGTTGGTTCGTCGAGGATGAGTAAGCGCGGTTCATTGGCAATCGCGCGAGCCATCGCCACCCGCTGCTGCTGGCCGATCGAGAGCTGATGTGGATAGCGCCGACGAAAGGTGCGATCACAGGGAAGGTGGACCAGTTCCAGCAGATGCTCGGTGGGCTTCGAATGCGCCAGACGACGCTCCTCAACCAAATCTTCGATCCGCATGGTTGGCGTCAGTGTCGAGGCGGGATTCTGCGGCAGATAGGCGATTGACTCGCGGCGCAGGCGACGCAGTTCAGCATCCGTCAACCCGAACATGTCCTGACCGTCGAAGCGAACCGCTCCGCCGACTCTTCGCATGCCCGGTCGAACGAATCCCAATAGAGCCAGGCCAAGCGTCGTCTTGCCCGCGCCGGATCCGCCCACGGCCGCAACTGTCTGGCCCGTCTCCAGATTGACGCTGACGCCACCGAGAATCTGCACGTCCAGACTGCCGCGGATATCGAGGTCGTGAACTTCGATCATCGGGCAACCTGCTTCGCAAACCGATCGGCAAGCAGATTCACCGGAATCGTGAGCAACAGCACAAAGACTGACGGTGCGATTGTGGCCCACGGATTGAGCCCAGCGCCGCCGATGTTCTCAGAGATCATCGAGCCCCAATCGGTCGAAGGCGGCGGCGGGCCGAAACCCAGGAATCCAGCTGCCGCCACGAGGTAGATCGCGCCGATGAATCGCAATCCCGCGTCGGCGAACAGTGGGCGAACGAGATTGGGCAGCACATCGCGGACCACGATGGTTGGCGCGATCTCGCCAATCATGCGCGCCTGCTCAACGTAGCCGCTATGGATGATCGGAAATGCGGCGGCACGGGCGTAGCGGGTGGTGAACGGAATCGAGGCGATGATCACCGCCAGGGCCAGCACCCAGTGCTGTGCGCCAAAACGGTGAAAGAGCACTAGCGCGACGAGGATCGACGGAATCACGGCAAACACGTCCATGGCCCGCATGATCACGTCGTCGCGCCGCAACGCTGCCGCGGCGATGCCCAACACTCCGCCAATCAGGGTGGCCAGCGCGGTCGCCACGACCGGAATGATGACGATCGGCCTGCCGCCGTGCAGGATGCGCGAGAGCACATCGCGTCCGAGATGGTCCGTGCCGACCACGCCGACCTCCGGGTCGAACGGCAACGATGTGACCTCACCCTTGCCATGCGGCGCGATCATCGGACCGAACAGGGCAATGAACAGCACGGCCAGTAGCACCGCCAAGAGGGCGATCGTCATCGGCGAGACGCGAGCCATGCGCGCGCGCCGCCGGCCGACTGCGAGAACCTCTTGACCGGCCAGGGAAGTCATTCGGCTGTTCTCCGCTCCGGGGACGCGAAGAATCCCACTGCGTCGGCGACCTGGAACCCGATGATTACCGCCGCCGCCTGGATCAGCCCGATCGCCTCGATCACCGGGGCGTCGCGCAGTGCGACCCGATCGACGAGCTGGGAACCGAGGCCGGGAAAGGCGAAGATGCGCTCAACCACGACCGCGCCGCCGACCAGGAAGGGCACCATGAATGCGAGCACCTGGACCGTCGTCGGGATTGCGGAAGGCAGCAGATGCCGGATCAGCACGCGTGACTCGGTCAAGCCGGCAAGACGCGCGGCTTGAACGTGCGGTCTCCGCGCCGCGTCGGCGACCGCAGCTCGGATCAGGCGCGCTCCGTACGCGCCGCCGACGATGCTGAGCGAGACCACCGGTAGCACCAGGATTTCCGGTCGCGAGAACGGCGTGCCGTCGCTGGGCACCAGCGAGACGGCCGGCAGCCAGCCCAGCTCAAGTCCAACGACCGATATCAGGATTCCGGCGATAATGAACTCGGGCACGGAGACGGCGCTCAGGGTGGTCACGGAGATGACCGTCGAGGTGCGTGAGCCGTCACGCCGCCCACCAAACGCCGCCAACAACAGCGCCACCGTTGTGATTGCGGCGAACGCGGTCACGGCGAGCATGGCTGTGTTGAGCGCCGGCCGACTGATGATCGCTCCGACTGGCTGATTGGTACGGACCGACTCGCCCAAGTCGCCCTGCAGCGTCGACCAGAGCCAGCGAGCGTACCGCTCAGGCACCGAATCATTGAGGTTGAGTTGCTCGCGCAGGATGTCCAGACGTTCCGGCGTCGCATGAATGCCGAGGATTTGCTGCGCCGGATCGCCGGGTAGCCACTCAACTGCGGCAAACAGGATGGCGCTGACCGCCAGCAAGGTTGCAACCAACGACGCCATCCGCCAGATCGTGTAGCGGGCGGCGTTGTGCAGTCCGGCGGTCATTCGCCGCTTCCGAACCAGGCTCTAGCTGCTGAGCATGATGTCCTGGAATTGGACCAGGCCCTCGCCGGCCAGACGGACGTTCGTCACCTTGGGCGAGTGCGCCATGATCAACGGGCTGTAGCCCCAGACGAGCATGCCGCTGTCATTCCACTCGAGTTCCTGGGCGCGGAGCAGGTGCTCGGCGCGCTCGTCGTCGTCGACCGCGCTCTGTGAGGCGGCGAGCGCTTCGTCGAAGTCCGCTGCGGTGTACGCGGTCAGATTTACGACGGCCCCGCTGCCCACGTAGCGCGGCTGATGCACGGCCGGCGGGTGGTTGATGTAGTAGACGGTCTGCAGAGGCGTCGAAAGGCGCGCAGCCACATCATTGAAGAAGGAATCAGCGGGAAGCTCCTCGATCGTGACCGTGACCCCGGCCTCCGCGAGTTGCGTGGCCAGCAGTTCAGCCGACGCGACCAGGCCTGGACCCACTTCCGAAGCGACGAGGTCGATCTCGCTCACGCCCGCGGCGGAGAAGAGTTCAGCCGCCCGCGCGACGTCTCGCGTACGCTGGGGCAGCCCGTCGTGGTAGCCCGTTGTACCCAGCCCAACCAAATCGTTGCCGATTTCTCCCTGACCGAGGAGCACCCCGTTGACCATCGCCTGTCGGTCAATGGCCAGCCGCATCGCTTCGCGAACGCGTGGATCGTTGAACGGTTCAAGCGTGATGTTCATGGTGAAGCACATCGCCGCCGAGCCGATCGTCGAGCGCTTGATGACGATCTCAGGGTTGTCCTGCTCGGTCAAGGCAACCGCCGGAGGGATTTGGTAGACGAAGTCGAGCTCGCCCGACTTGAGGGCGTTGATCCGCGCTTGTGGATCGGTGATTGGAACGGTGACGACTCGATCGAGAGAAGCCGGTTCGCGCCACCAATCGTCGTTGCGGATTAGCTCGACCCCGTCAGCGAGGTCGTTTGCAGCGACGCGGAACGGGCCTGAGCCGTTTGGCAGCGTCCAGTCTTCATTGCCTTCCGGCACTACTGGCGCGTAGAGCGCCAGCGATGCGTCGACAAAGTCGGCGCGAGGACGCAGCATCGGCAACTCAAGCGTCAAGTCGTCGATGGCGGCCATATTCGCGTAGTCCACGTCGGCCCACTGCGCGGCGTGGCGGGGGCTGGTCTCCCAGTCGCCCATGAATGCAATCGAGAAGGCGACATCCTGCGCTGTGAGCGGCCGCCCGTCGTGGAACTGCACACCGGGGCGCAGCCTGATCGTCCACTTCGTGGCGTCCTCGTTCGGCGTCATGCTCTCGGCGACGCCCGGCACGATGCCGTTCTCCCCGTGCATCGCCAGGAAGTCGAACGCGGCGGACATGGAGTGGTAGGCGATCATCGAAAAGATGTTGCGCGGATCGATGGCGCCACCCACACTGCCGAGCGCGGAGAAGCGCAGCGTGCCTCCGGTCGTCTCGGCGACCATTGCCTGCTGCTGTTGTTGCTGCTGGGCGGATTGTTGAGCAGCGGCTTGCTGCCCTTGCTGATCGGTCTGTTGCGCGATCTGCTCGGCGGCCTGTTGCTGCTGAGGCTGCGCGGCTGGCTGCGCTTGCTGCTGTTGATCCTGCTGAAGGTCAGTCGCAGCCAGCTCGGGCTGAGCATCGTCGTCGTCACCGCAGCCGACCAGTGCCAGTGCCGTCGCGCCGACTCCGGCAGTTGCAGCAGCACGCAGGAAACCGCGCCTCGTCAGTTGGAGCTGTGAGAAGGAACGCATTGTCAGTCGGAATCTAGGAGCTGGCCGGGGGGCTAGCTCGTGAGCACGATGTCCTGGAACTTGACGAGACCGTCGCTGACCAGGTTGACGTTGGTCACATGGGGTGCGTAGGCCAGGATCATCGGGCTGTATCCCCAAACGATTGAGCCACCGTCGGCCCATTCGATTTCCTGGGCGCGCAGCAGATGCTCGTCGCGAGCGGCTTCGTCAACGGTCGATTGCGCGGCCGTCAGCGCCTCGTCGAACTCGGGCGTGGCGAACGCGGTCGGGTTGAAGGTGGCCGTGCTGCCCAGGAATGACGGCAGATGCACTGTTGGCGGGCGGTTGACGAAGTACATGGTTTGCAGGGGCGTGGAGAGGATGCGGGCGAAGTCGCTGAAGAACGCGTCGGGCGGGATTTCTTCGATGGACAACGTGACGCCGGCATCGGCCAGTTGGCTGACCAGCAACTCGCTGGCCGCCAATAGACCGGGCGCGACTTCCGATGCGCTCAGACTGAGCTCGGAGATACCGGCAGCGGCGAAGAGCGCGGTTGCCTGCTCCAGGTCGCGGCTGCGTTGGGGCAGTCGGTCGTTGTAGCCGACCATGCCGAGTCCCATCAGGTCGTTGCCAATCTCGCCCTGACCGAGCAACACGCCGTTGACCATCTGCTGGCGGTCGATCGCCAGCTTCATCGCCTCGCGCAGGCGCGGGTCGTCGAAGGGCGGGAATGACGTGTTCATCGAGAAGCCCAGGCCGGTGGAGCCAAGCGTCGAGCGTTCGACGACGATGTCGGGATTGTCCTGCTCGGCCAGACCGATCGCGGGAGTGAGCTGGTAGGCGAAGTCGATCTCGCCGGACTTGAGCGCGTTGATTCGCGCGTTGGAGTCGTTGATCGGAATCGTGACGGCGCCGTCGAGCGAGGGCGCCGGCCCCCACCAGTCCTCGTTGCGGATCAGCTCGACGCCATCGGCCTGGTCGTTGGACGCGACCCGGAAGGGCCCCGAGCCGTTGGGCAGGATGAGATCGTCAATGCCCTGGGGAATCACCGGTGTGTACAAGGCCAGAGCCGCGTCCAGGTAGTCGGCGCGCGGTCGGAACAACGGTATCTCGAGCGTGTGGTCGTCGACCGCGGCCATGTTCTCGAAATCGACATCCGCCCACCCCGCCGCGAAGTACGGACTGGTCTCCCAGTCTCCCAGGAATCGGATCGAGAAGGCGATGTCCTCCGCGTGCAGCGGGCGGCCGTCGTGGAAGCGCACGTCGTCGCGCAGGTGGACCGTCCACTTGGTAGCGTCCTCGCTCGGTGTCATGCTCTTGGCGACGCCCAGCTCGAGCCCGTCCTCGCCGTGCAGCGCGAGGAAGTCAAAGGCTGACGCCATCGAGTGGTAGGCCAGCACCGAGTAGATGTTGCGCGGATCGATCGCGCTGCCGCCGCCCAGGGCGGAGAAGCGCAGCGTGCCGCCGGACGCCTCGGCAACCATCGCCTGCTGCTCCTGCTGATCTTGAGCGTCTTCCTCGGCGGCGTCCTGCTCTTGCTGCTCAACCTGCTGGGCAACCTGCTCGGCAGGCGCCTGTTGGGCTTGCTGCTGCACCTGGGATTGAGCGGCCGCCTGTGTCTGCTGTTGTTGATCCTGTTGGATATCCGCCGCAGCCGGTGCGGCCTGGTCGTCGTCATCGTCGCCGCAGCCGACGAGCGCGAGTGCTGTCGCGCCGACACCTGCAGACGCAGCGGCACGCAGAAACACGCGCCGCGACACGCGAATGTTGGAGAACGGGGTCAAGGGGTGGGCCAATCCAGAGGCTTGTGTGACGAAGATAAGGTTTTCTGCAACTACTGAAAGTAATAGAGGCTACAGAGACAGTTCGGCTTCCAGTTCCGACTCGGAATCCACTTGCGACGGTTGGTCGGGCAAGGCGTCTTCCAGCCGCCAGATCGGCCGGACGATGAACGAGACAAGGGCGAACGCAACTAGCGTGAGCCCCGCGAGAATGTACATGAGTCCCATACCGCGGCCCTCGCCGACGCCGATGATTCCGCCGATGCTGCCCGCGAGCGCTGCTCCCTCGACCAGCAGCGGCTCGAACACGCCGTCGGCCAAGGGACCGGCGACGATGATCCCGGTCGATTGCGCGACCACTCCGATCATCACGCGCAGCGCGAAGACGCGGCCCAGCACTTCCGGCGCCGCCTTGACCTGCCAGATCACCCGATTGAGGCCGATCGCGAAGACGAACGAAGCGCCGATGATGAACACGCCCGCCGCCGTCACGACCAGGCTCTCGGACACGCCGGTGACTACGCCGCCGATGCCGGCCAGGATCATCGAACCGAGAATCCCGTTCATCCTGCGCTTCGGCCCGCCCCAGGCGGCGAGCAACACGCCCGCGACCAGCGAACCCACGCCGAAGGAGGTCAGCACCGCCGCGGCCCCGGCCTCGTCGGAGATCGCGAGCGACAACGGCGTCGCCAGCGCGTAGCCGATGCCGGGCATGACCAGCATCGCGACCGAGACAAACAAGATCAGCAACAAGAACGGCCGCCGCTCGACGATGTAGGTCACGCCGAAGCGGAACTCGTCCAGGACGGATGCCCCTGCCTGCTGCAGCACGCGCGTCGGTTGCGGGATCAGCGACAGGCCGAGCATGATGATGCTGATCCCGAAGGTGACGAAGTCGACCACGAAGACTGCGCCCAGGCCAAGTCCGAGGAAGAGCGGCACGGCCAGTACCGGCGCGAGAATGATCTCGAACGACTGCAGCATCTGCGTGACGCCGGCCGCCCGGCCGAGTTGGTCCTGCGGCATCAGCATCGGCGTGCTGGCGTCGAGTGCCGGCAGGATAAAGGCGCTGGCGACGCCGTTCGCGACCAACGCGATGTACAGGTGCCAGACCTCGAGGGCGTCGGAGAAGTAGAGGACGGCCACGACGATCGTCGGCGCCGAGGCGCCGGCGTTGGCGAAGATCATCGTCCAGCGACGGTTCCAGCGGTCGATCAACGGCCCTACGAACAGCGAGGCGACGCCGAGCGGCAGAATCGCCGCGAACAGCATCGTCGTGTAGTCCGCCGCGCTGCCGCCGACCTCATCGCTCAGCACCCAGAGACCCAGCCCGAAGCGGGTCATCCCCGATCCGAGGGTCGAGACCAGTTGACCGCCTGCCAGGGCGAAGAACGCTCGATGTGCGGTGAATCGAGGCATGGCTGCGATCTAGGGCTGCATCGCGCACGTTACGTGCTTTTTGTCAGACTATGCAAGTTATTCAGCTGCGAAAACCACGTGCCTAGCTCATCCAGCCGCGGGTCAGGCCAGGCGCGAGGACTACAATCCGCCGAAGCGCCATGACCCAGTGATGTCGCGCAGGTGAGAGTTCTGTTCTCAGCACCAGCCTTTCGCCGTTCGCGATCGAACGAATGCAAGAGCTCGCGGTTGTAGGGCAGACGGAACTGTCTCCCAACACCGCAGTCGAGCCGGTGACCAGAGTGGATGTCACGCACGAAGTGACGGCCGCGGACGGGCGGCGGTTCCGCACTCTCGGGCCGCCGCCGTTAGGCTGCCGGCGTGGGTGCAGAGATACGAGGCGTCGCTGGGGCTCCGGCCTCCTGCGGGGAGTTGGCCCAGGGCTTGTCGGCTGACGCACACGTCATGGTGACGTGCCCGATCGATCTCTATGCCACGGCGACGGTTGTGCTCAGCGATGGAACAGGCCTAGTCAGGGGTCCGCGCGACTGCCCGAAGGCGGTTCGGGCGGTGGCCCTGACGCTCGAGCGCTTCGGGGTCGACGCCCTGGACGCGGCGCTGAGTCTCGAGAGTCCGATTCCGCGGGGCAAGGGCATGGCCAGCAGCACCGCCGATGTGGTTGCCTCGGTCGCCGCGACCGCCGCCGCGCTAGGCCGACCGCCGGATGCAGAGCTGGAAGCCGATATCGCGTTGTTGGTTGAACCGAGCGACGGAACGATGCTGCCCGGCATCGCACTGTTCGACCACGTCTCGGGCCGGGTGAGGCGGTGCCTGGGGGAGCCTCCGCCGATTGACGTCCTGGTGCTGGAGTTTGAGGCAGAGCTAGATACGGTCGCTTTCAATGCCATCGACCGCACGGCAGCGCTACGCAGCCGGGCGGATAGCTTCCGCGAGTCGTTGTCGTTGATTGAGGCCGGGATCACGTCCGCCGACGCCGAACTGATCGGCCGCGGAGCCAGCCTGAGCGCAACGACCTACCAAGATGTACTGGCCAAGCCGGAGCTGCCGCAGGTCTTCGCATTGGCCGATGCGGCCGGCGCAACTGGCGTCAACGTTGCGCACAGCGGCACGGTCGTCGGAATGTTGTTCAACGAAGATGCCGAGCGGTTGGAGTGGGCTGCGGCACAGGCGCGCTCACGGCTTCTGGGTCTGCGCGCGACTCATCGACATCGGCTTATCGGCGGCGGCAGCGAAGTACGGTGTCGGCTGTTGCCCGACGAAGTTCGGTGCTAGGCTCAAGCGCAGCAGCATTCGTCCAGGTGCCCGTCCCGGGAGAATAGGGAAGTCGGTGAGATTCCGACGCGGTAGCGCCACTGTAAGCGGGGCTCGCTCGATTGAGTGAGCAGCATGGAGAGCCGACGCCCACTGTCGACCGCCCAAGCGTCGATGGGAAGGGCTCGGCCAGGACCTCCACCCGCAAGCCAGGAGACCTGCCTGGACGAGAGGTGACAACTCTCCGCTTCAGAGAGGTCCCTCGATCTCCGGGCGCATGCTCCGGTCAGGTCGAACCCAACCCTCCGGCGGAGCCGAAGGGATTTGGGCATGTCGAGATCGTTCTCTCTGCGTTGGACCGGTTTGCTGGCGCTACTGACCATCGGTTGGTTCCTGCTCGCCTGTGCATCGGACGAGCCGCCGCAGGCGCAGCAAGCCGCGGAACAACAGGCCGATGCTCAGGCGTCGCAACCGGCCGCGCAGGAGCAGCAGGCTGAAGCTCAATCGCAGGCCGAAGAGCAAGCGGCAACGCAGCAGACGCAATCCTCGCCGGCCAGTGCAAGAACGCTCGAAGGGGTGCGCGGCATTGTCGACCCGAGCAACCGCGGCTGGCCGCGCGAGGTCGAAGGGCTGAACGGCGTCGTCAGCATCCCGGCCAAGCCGCTGCGGATCATCACTGCGTCCGTCGGTCACGACGAGATGACGCTGGCGCTGGTGCCCAATGAGCGTCTGGTGGCGGTCGGCTCGGCGACCAAGAACTCGACCTACTCGAATGTCGCCGCGCTCGTGCAGGACAAGCCGGAGATCTCCCGCGATCCGGAAGTGATCGTCGCGCAGTCGCCGGATGTCGTCGTGACCAGCCCGTTCTTCCCGGTCGAAGCGATCGACGCGCTGGAGCGGGTCGGCATCGTCGTGGTCCAGACCGAGCTGATTCAGAGTCCCGAGGCGCGGATCAACAGCATCCTGCTGATGGGCTACATCTTCGGCGAGGAGGAACGCGCCTTCGAGTTCGCCGATGAAGTTCAGGGGCGGTATGAGTCGTTGATCTCCGTCACCGGCGCAAAGTCTCCGCAGCCGAATGTGCTGGCGCTGACGCAGTACTCGGACACGCTTTGGGTCGCGGGCGGCAACTCGACCGAGGGTGGCGTAATCGTTGCGGCGGGCGGCGTCAATGCAGCTGAAGTCGCGGGGATCACCGGCAACCAGACGACCAGCCTGGAAGGCGTGATTGCGATGGCCCCGGACATCATCGTCATCGCCCAACCGATCGAGTTCGGCGCCGCGGAGTTCCGCCAGAGTCTGCTCGACAACGAGGCGCTGGCAGAAGTCCCGGCGATCCGCGACGGCGCCGTGCACGTGGTCGAGAGCAAGCACTTCACGACGTTGTCCTACTGGAACATCCGCGGCGCGGAGGACCTCGCTCGCCTGCTCTGGCCCGAGGACTTCCCCGACCCGCCGGCCGAGTCCTTCAGCCTGGCGGAGTAGGAGGCGCTCGCAGCGCGCGGTGGCTGATCAATCGGGTAGTCCCATAGCGCGCCGGATGTGGTCCATGTCCAGGTGCTCGCGCACGAGCGCGGCGAGCTTGTCGTACTCCTCATTGAGGTCGACATCTTCGTCGGCCTGCGGCAGTGCGACGCCCCTGCGCTCGGCAGCGAAGTCGAGCACTGATCGCCTCAGCTTGCGATTGTGGAACAGGCCGTGCATGTAGGTGCCCAGCGTCAGGCCGTCGGCGTCCAGCGCGCCGTCGGGCGCACTGGCGCTATCACCTGAGCGCGACTCGACCAGGAACGGACTGGATAGCGATCCCTCGGCCGTCACGCCCATGTGAATCTCGTAACCGCTCAACGCTGCCCCGTAGCATCCGCCGAGCAGTCCGCGACCTTCCGCGACGCGCGCCGAGACCTGGTGCGTGACCTTCTCCTCCTGAAACGTCGTCGATGTGGGTAGCAGGCCCAGACCGGACGTCACTGACCGGCTGGATTCGACGCCGCTGGGATCGTGAAGCTCGCGTCCGAGCATCTGAAAGCCGGCGCAGATGCCGATCACCGGCGTGCCTGTCTCACGAAGGGCGGTGATCTTGTCTGCGAGCCCTTGCGACCGAAGCCAGTCGAGGTCGTCCACGGTCGTCTTGCTGCCCGGGATCACGATCAGGTCCGGTTGGCCGAATTCATCGAGCCCGCGTACATAGCGGAGCCGTACGCCGCGCTCATGGCGCAGCGGATCGAAGTCATCAAAGTTGGCGATGTGGGGCAGCCGCATCACGGCGACGTCGACGAGCGTGTCTTCGTCGCTCAGGCTGTCAGGCTGGAGGCCCAGCGAGTCCTCTTCGGGAACATGGATGTCGAAGTAGTAGGGCAGCACACCAAGCGCGGGCGCGCCGGTGTGTTCTTCGAGCAAATGCAGACCCGAAGTGAGCAGCGACGGGTCGCCGCGGAACTTGTTGATCACGTGTCCGGTGACCAGCGCTTGCTCTTCCGCTTCCAGCAGGACCATTGTGCCGACGATCTGGGCGAAGACGCCGCCGCGATCGATGTCGCCGACCAACAGCACGGGCGAGTCCGCGTAGCGGGCGACGCGCATGTTGACGATGTCGTGCTGTTTCAGGTTGATCTCGGCCGGACTGCCGGCGCCTTCGATCACGACGATGTCGAACTCGCGGCGCAGCGTGTCCAGCGCCGATGTAATCGTCGGCCAGAGTTGTTGCTTCAGTTCGTAATACTCGCGGGCCGACTTCCTCGCCTGCGGCCGGCCCATGACCACGACCTGCGAGCGCGCCTCGGCCTCCGGCTTGAGCAGAACCGGGTTCATCTCGACGCGCGGTTCGACCATTGCCGCTGCGGCCTGGACCGCCTGCGAGCGGCCGATTTCACCGCCGTCGGGCGTGACGAAGGAGTTGAGCGACATGTTCTGCGCCTTGAACGGTGCGACCTGGTAGCCGTCTTGAGCGAAGATGCGGCACAGCGCCGCCGCCAGGATCGACTTGCCCGCGTGCGACGAAGTCCCCTGGACCATGATGGCCTTGGCTGGTTGGTTCATCGCTCGAGCACTTGTCGCAGGGCGCCGATCAACTGCTCGCATTCCTCCCGGCGTCGCACGGCCACGCGGATGTGCTCGGGCATCCCGAACGAGCTGCAATCCCGGACCACGACGCCGCGGCGAAGCAGGCCTCCTCGGACCTCTCGTGCATCGCCCACTTTGACGATCAGGAAGTTCGCGGCTGAGCGCGTGAACCCCAGACCCATGTCGCTGAGCTGCTCGTAGAGATACGCCTTTGAAGTCTGGACGACCACTCGCGCCGCGTCGATGTGCGCCTGATCCTCGAGCGCGGCCAGCCCGGCGGCGAGGGCAATGCTATTGACGCTCCAGGCGGGTTGGAAACGGCTGACATCCACAATCAACGTCGGATTCGCCGCCAGATATCCCAGCCTGATGCCTGCGAGCGCGTGGTCCTTGGTCATCGAGCGAAGAATGGCGACGTTGTCGGCCTGGAGCAACCGTATGGAATCCCATGGCTCGTCCGAGAACGACACGTAAGCATCGTCGAGCACGAGCACGCCTTCCGGTCCGATCGCAGCATGTATCTGTTCCACTTGCTCGCCATTGAGATAGAGGCCGGTCGGATTGTTGGGATTGCAGAGGAAGACCAGCTTGGGGCGCACCTGCTTGATGACTCGTTCTGCCGACTCGAGCCGCCAAGAGAAGCCGTCGGATTCGCGTGCAGTGATGCGCTGAAGGTCCGCGCTGACCAGGCGGCCGGCGGCCTCATACTCGCCGAATGTCGGCCCCAAGATCAGAACCGTGGTTCCCTCCCGGAGCAGAGCTCGAGCGAGCAGGTGAATCAACTCGGTCGAGCCGTTGCCGACCAACAGATGGTCGATTCCGACGCCGAGTCGCTCCGACAGCGCTTCGCGCAGCGCCAAGCAATCGCGATCGGGATAGGCCGACAGGTCGGCATGGGCCGCAGCCTGGCGCACCCGTTCCGAGGTACCCAGCGGGTTGATGTTCGAACTGAAATCGATCACTTGCTCGGGCCGAAGGCCCAGTTCGCCTAGCTCGGCCACGTCGAGCCCGCCGTGTACCGTCTTCATGCCGCGATCCAATGCCGCAGCGCCAGGATGCCCAGCGCCGCGATAACGCCGAGCGCCGCCGTCAGCTTCGCTACGCGATTGCCGCGCGCGATGTCCTCGGCCTCAGGCAGAGGGAACTCCGCGCCGAGATCGTAGTGGTCAGGCTTCTCCAGCCACCGACCGAGCAGTCCCGCCATCGCCGACATCGTCCAGCCGGCGTTGGGACTCTCGGTCGTCCCTCGGTCGCGCCGCATCACGCGCCAGCCCTGACGCACGGGAAGTCCGATCAGCGCGCCGCTGAGCAGCATCAGTCCTGCGCTCAGCCTCGCCGGAACGTAGTTGACCAGATCGTCAAAGCGCGCCGCGCACTTGCCCAGGTACTCGTAGCGACCGCGTTTACCCCACATGCTGTCCAGCGTATTGGTCGCCCGGTACGCGACCGCAAGCGGCGGGCCAAGCACCGCGAACGCAAGCCAGGGTGCGATGTAGCTGTCGGTCGTGTTCTCCGCCACCGACTCAATCGCCGATGCCGCGACCAGCGGCGCGCTCAGCCCGGCGCGATCGCGGCTGACCAGGCTCTGCAGCCGCGCGCGCGCCTCGCCGATGTCGTCCGATTCGAGCGCTCGGCAGGTGGATTCCCCCGCCGCGAGCAGTCCGCGTACGGTGAAGCTGGTGCGCAGCAGGGTCGCGCCGCCGAGCAAGTATGCGACCACCCCGAGCTCGGCTAAACCGAGCATCGCCAGCCATGCCAGCGCGCCCCAGGCTGTAACCACGAGCGCCACGCCGAGCGCGCCGAACGCCAGCGCTGCCGCCGGTCGCCACGGGGCCAGGCGTTCGAGACCGCCAATCATCCGACCCATCCAGACCACGGGATGCAGGCGAGCCGGCGGCTCGGGCAGCAACTGATCCAGCGCCATCGCCAGCACAATGACGCCGACATCGAGCGCCAGATTGGCCCACCATTCGGAGTAGATCGCCGGCAGCATCGTCATGGCGGCAACTGTGTCCCGTATCCGCTGTCAGCGGAGCATTGCAATCGCCCGTCTGACAGTAGAGCACCGGCACAGCCAGTCGGATTACCAGCTCATTTGCTGCCGTCCGATGCAAGCAGAAACACCCACGCCTGGATTCCAGCCACCAAGGGCAGCCCAGGACGTGCACAGGGGCTACCTTGACATAAGAGTGGTAGGGCATAGGGGATTCGAACCCCTGATCTCCGCCTTGAGAGGGCGGTGTCCTTGGCCGCTAGACGAATGCCCCACGTTGTGGACGACTTGTTGGCTGGGGATGGAGGATTCGAACCCCCGCTAACTGATCCAGAGTCAGTCGTCCTACCACTAGACCAATCCCCAACGGAGCCTCAGCGTATCACTCTAGTCGTCGGGGCGGGCGAGGCGCTCGGCGGCGGCGTTGAGGCGCTCGATGGTCTTCGGCTGGCCCAGTGTCTCCAGGGTCTCAAAGAGCGGCGGCGCGATGCGCTTGCCCGTCGTCGCGACGCGGATCGGCGTGAAGAGGGCGCCGGGCTTCTCGCCGCGCGTCTCGGCGAGCTCGCGCAGGGCGGCCTCCAGCGGCTCGGCGGTCCAGTCGGACTCGTCCAGCGCGCGCAGGGTCTGGAGCGAGGCTTCGACGGACTCGAGCGCGGCCCAGGGCTTGTTCTTGTAGGCGCGGCCCATGAGGTCGGTGTTGGCGTAGTTGAGCGGACCCTCGACGACGAAGAAGTCGGTGTAGTCGGCGAACTCGGGCATCAGCTTGACCCGCTCCTGGATGGCGGGCGCGATGCCGAGCAGGGCGTCGAGCTGGTCGTCGTCGACGGGTCGTCCCAGCCGCGCTTCGAGGTGCGGGCGTCCGCGTCGGAGGAAGTCGGCCGGGTCGAGGTCGCGGATGTAGCGGGCGTTCATCTCCTGCAGGCGCTCGAGGTCGAACATGGCGGAGGCGAGCCCGAGTCCGTCGAGTCCGAAGGCCTCGACGATTTCGTCGCGCGACATGATCGTGGTGGTCTCGTCTTTGGACCAGCCGAGCAAGGCGAGGAAGTTGAGCAGCGCCTCGGGCAGGAAGCCCTGGTCGGCGTACTCGCGCACGGAGGTCGCGCCGTGTCGCTTGGAGAGCTTGGCGCCGTCGGGTCCGCGAATGATCGGCAAGTGGACCCAGGCGGGCTCGTCCCAGCCCAGCGCGGTGTATGTCTGGACGTGTCGAGGCGCGGAGGAGAGCCATTCGTCGCCGCGGATCACATGGGTGATCTGCATGTGGTGGTCGTCGACGACCGAGGCGAGATGGTAGGTGGGGAAGCCGTCGCGCTTGAGCAGGATGTGGTCGTCGAGCAGCGCGTTCTGGAACGAGACGCCGCCGCGCAGCGCGTCGTTGACGATCGTGTCGCCCTCGCGCGGCATGGCGAGTCGGACGACGTGCGGCTCGTCGGGGCCGAGTCCGAGCTCGCGGCAGCGTCGGTCGTAGCCGGGCGGCTGCTTGGCCTGCTGCTGGGACTTGCGCAGTGCGTCGAGTCGCTCCGAGGAGCAGACGCAGCGGTAAGCCTTGCCGTCGGCGAGCAGCCGGTCGGCGGCGTCTCGATAGAGCGGCAGCCGCTCCGACTGTCGGTACGGGCCGAACTGGCCGCCGATGTCCGGTCCCTCGTCCCAGTCGACGCCGAGCCAGGTGAGGGCGTCGAGGATGAGCTGCTCGGTGCCCTCGACGGCGCGGGAGCGGTCGGTGTCCTCGATGCGGACGATGAACTGTCCGCCCAAGCGCCGGGCGAGGAACCAGTCGAAGAGCGCGGTGCGGATGTTGCCGACGTGCGGCTCGCCGGTTGGGGAGGGTCCGTAGCGAACGCGGACGCTCATGTGCGGGTTCTCCGGGGAGCTGGGCTAGCGGATTCGTTGACTGCGCCGGCGTCGCTGGCGGCGAGCCGAGCGCGCCTGTCGTTTCACGCTATCAGCCGGTTCGTTGCGAGAGCGCTTGACCGGCTGATCTCCGAGCAGCAGTTCACCCTCGCGAAGGTGTCCAAGCAGGCTGCGGAAGTCGGCGGGCGGATCCGCGGTAACGGTGAGCGGATCGTCGGTGGCCGGATGGCGGACAGTGAGGTGGCTCGCGTGCAGCGCCTGCCGATCGATCAGCGGCGTCGCCATGCCGTACATCGAGTCGCCGGCGATCGGATGTCCAATGGCGCTCAGGTGGACGCGGATCTGGTGGGTGCGCCCGGTGATCAGCTTGCATGTCACGAGCGCGGCGTCGGTGAAGCGCTCCGTGGTTTCATACCCGGTCTGTGACGGGCGGCCGCGGTCGAGGATCGCCATGCGGCGCGGATCGGCGGGGTCGCGGCCGATTGCGGCATCGATCAATCCCGCGGGCGGATCGGGCGCGCCGACGACCACGGCGAGATAGCGCTTGTCGACGGTGCGATCGCGAAGCTGGTCGCGCATGGAGCGCAGCGCGTCGGCGGTCTTGGCGATCATCAGCAAGCCGGTCGTGTCGCGGTCAAGCCGATGGACGAGCCCCGGCCGCAGCGGATCGGCCTCAGGATCGTCGGCAGCGATAGATGCGATCTCCGGCCAACGATTGATGATCGCTGCGATCAGCGTGGGTTGAGTCTCTCCCGGCGCGGGATGGACCGTGAGACTCGCTTGCTTGTCAATCACGGCGAGATGGTCGTCTTCGTAGACCACGCTCAGTTCTATCTCTACCGGGTCCTCGACCGGTCCGGACTGTCGAGGATGAACCGTGACAAGTTCGCCGGTGTTGAGCTTGTACGCGGGACGCTCCAACCTGCTGTCGACCTGCACAAGGCCGTCAACAATCAGGTGTCGGGCCTGGCTGCGCGAGGCGCCGTCGAGTCGACGAGCGAGAAACTGATCGAGCCGCTCGCCAGCCTGGTCAGCCATCAACTCCAGCGCCGGCGAGGGTTGATCGGTCATGGCGATCTCGGGTTGCGTTTGAGCAGGTCGCTGAAGAGCAGGGCAATGACGATTGCCGCGACCCCGACATTGATCGCGGCGTCGGCGACATTGAAGGCGGGGAAGTGAATGAAGTCGATGAAGTCGGTCACGTGGCCCTGGTAGAGGCGGTCGAGGAGATTGCCGACCGCGCCGCCGAGGATCAGCGCCAGTCCGCTGCGGACCAGCCAATGGTCCATAGGCGGAAAGAAGTAGTAGATCGCGACGACGGCGATGGCCACGACGGCCGAGACGGCGAGCACCGTGTTCTGACCGCCGAAGAATCCGAACGCGCCGCCGTCGTTGGCGATATGCGAGAAAGCGAAGAACTCGGCCAGCCACTCGCGGTCGCCGAGAGCCAGGGTCTCGCGCAGAATGACCTTGGTGATCTGGTCGAAGACGATGATGAACGCGGCAAGCGCGAGAAAGCGGCGGTGGAATCGGCGGGGTTTAGCCGGTGTTGACGGACGAGCGCTGTTCCCCTCTGCCTTCGGCATCTCCCCCCGCACAGCGGGGGGAGAGGGGAGAGTGCTTGCATGCGGCGTCTCTTCCCGCACGGCGGGGGGAGAGGGGAGAGTGTCCGCATTTGGCAGCTCCTCCCCAGAGGGGGGGAGAGGGGAGTCTGCGGAGCTGGGGTTCCAATCCGCCATATGTCGAGATTACACGCGGGAGTTCGACGTTCGGATAATCTGAGAGAGTTGCGTGCTGCAAGATGGTGTTCAGGGGAGCAGGCTTGTGAGTGAGATTCTGACCGGGGTGCCGTTTTCGGAGCTGCAGCGTCGGCGCAAGGAAACGGGGCACGACCGACTGCCGCCGGGCCAGCGGCTGATTCGCGAGTGGCCGGTATTGACCTACGGCGGCACACCGCGAGTCGAGACGAAGGACTGGAACCTACAGGTCTGGGGGGAAGTCGAGCAGGAGCGGATTCTCTCCTACGAGCAGTTCCTGGAGATCGGCGTCTCGGAGAAGCACAACGACATCCACTGCGTCACGCACTGGTCGCGCTACGACAACACCTGGCAGGGCGTGTTGCTCTCGACGCTGTTCGAGGCGCTGGGCGTGAAGGACTCGGCGACGCACATGATGTTCCACTGCTACGGCGGCTACACGGCGAACGTGCCGATGGCCGATCTGCGCGCTGACGATCATTCGATGTTGGCTATCGCCCACGACGGCAAGCCGTTGGACGCGATGCACGGCGGACCGGTGCGAGGTGTGATTCCCTCGCTCTACTTCTGGAAGTCCGCCAAGTGGGTCGGCGGCCTGGAGTTCATGAATCGGGACGCCCCGGGCTTTTGGGAGATGTACGGCTACCACATGCACGGCGATCCCTGGCGCGAGGAGCGCTACGGGTAGCGGCGAGCCGGCAAGTCTGTAGCGAGCGTGTATTCGATATGTCGCGAGGCTGGGACCGGGCCAGTTGGCTGTAGTACGATTTCACTGATGACGACGCGCGTGACTGTTGACGTGATGATGCTGGGCCGCATGGCGATGCCCGCGGTCCTGTCTCGCTAGCGTACGGCGCGGCGAGGGAGGACCCATACGTTCCCGCTCCCCCGCCTGTCTCCTGCCAGCGAAAGATCCATCCGACCATGACCTATGCCACCTGCCTCGCCTGTCGTGAGTGTGGCCGCGAGTTCCCGCTTGAACCGCTGCACGTCTGCGACTTCTGCTTCGGCCCGCTCGAAGTCGCATACGACCACGACGGCATCCAATCGAAGATCACCCGCGAACGCATCGAGTCCGGCCCGCGCTCGATCTGGCGCTACATCGACCTGTTGCCGGTCGACGAGGACTTCATCGTCGACCTGAATGTCGGCTGGACGCCGTTGCTCAAGGCCGACCGACTGGCCGATCGGCTGGGCATGCGTGAGCTGTGGATCAAGAACGACACCTGCAATCCGTCCTGGTCGTTCAAGGACCGGGTGGTCGCGGTGGCGTCGTCACGGGCCCGTCAGCTTGGATTCACGACGTTGGCCTGCGCCTCGACCGGCAACCTGGCCAACTCGGTCTCGGCCCATGCGGCTCGAGCGGGCATGGATGCGATTGTCTTCATCCCGCATGATCTCGAGGCGGGCAAAGTGCTCGGATCTGCCGTCTACAACCCGACCATCGTGTCGGTCAACGGTTCCTACGACGACGTCAACCGGCTCTGCTCGGAGCTGGCCGACGATCGGCACTGGGCGTTCGTCAACATTAATGTGCGCCCCTACTACGCCGAGGGCTCTCGCACGCTGGCCTATGAGGTGGCGGAGCAGCTGGGCTGGCGCGCGCCGCGGCAGGTGGTCGCACCGATGGCCTCGGGCTCACTGTTCACCAAGATCCACAAGGGCTTCCAGGAGTTCCAGCGGTACGGACTGATCGAAGACACGCCGGTCCGCATGATTGGCGCGCAGGCTGAAGGTTGCTCGCCGATCACGACCGCCTGGCGCAACGAGACGACCAACATCCGACCGGTCAAGCCGGACACGATCGCCAAGTCGCTGGCGATCGGCAATCCGGCCGACGGCTACTACGCGCTGAAGACCATGAAGCGCACCGACGGCGGCTCGACGGCGGTGACGGATCCTGAGGTGGTCGAGGGCATCCAGATGCTGGCCGAGTGCGAGGGCGTGTTCGCCGAGACCGCCGGCGGCGTCACGATCGCCGGGTTGCGGCAGGCAATCGAGACCGGCCAGCTTGACCCGGACGAGGCTACCGTGGCGTTCATTACCGGCGGCGGCCTGAAGACGTCCGACGCCGTGGTCGAGCACGTTACGCAGCCGATTCCGGTCGAAGGCACACTGCAATCGTTCGAGGCGGCGTTCGCCGAGGCGCCCGAGGCCGTCGGCGTGGGAGGCTGAAGATGTCGACACGACGAGTTCGCTTCACGTTCGAGGGCGACGCGGTCAAGGAACCGGTGATCTATCTCGTCGGGCACGAGTTCGAGGTGGTCACCAACATCCGCATGGCCGACGTTGAGCACGACTTCGGCTGGGTCGTGCTGGAGCTGGACGGCGACCACGACGAGATCGACCGAGCATTGGCCTGGGTCGAGGCCAAGGGCGTGCGCATCGATCCGGTCGCCGGAGACGTGGTCGAGAGCTAGATCATTGTCCCTCTTGTTTGCGCGCGGGACGACCGCCGGGGAGATCGCCATGCCCGAGCCGTTCACGATCGACATCGCCGAATCCGAGATACGCGACCTCAAGCGACGGCTGGCGCGGACGCGCTGGCCTTCGGAGGTCGAGGGCTCCGGCTGGCAGTACGGATCGAACCTGGGGTACATCCGCGAGCTGTGCGAGTACTGGCAGCACGAGTTCGACTGGCCGGCTCAGCAGGCACGGCTAAACGAGATGCCGCAGTTCACGACTAGGGTGTCGGCGGACGGGGTCGAGGACTACACCGTTCACTTCGTGCTGCAGGAGGGTGTGGGTCCCGATCCGTTGCCGCTGCTGTTTACGCACGGATGGCCCGGTTCGTTCTATGAGGTGTCGAAGATTATCGGTCCGCTGACCGATCCGGCCGCACACGGCGGCGATCCACGGGACGCCTTCACGATCGTTGCGCCATCGCTTCCCGGTTACGGGTTCTCGGAGATTCCCGGGACGGGCGGGTTCGGCCATATGCGCACGGCTCGTCTGTGGGCGGCGCTGATGGCGGAACTCGGATACGAGCGCTACGGCGTGCAGGGCGGCGATATCGGCGCCGGCGTCTCGGCGCTAACGGCCCATGAGGACCGGGAACACTGCATCGGCCTGCAGAGCAACATGCCCAACAACCGCCCGCCGACGGATCGTCCCCAGGAATCATGGAGCGACGACGAGCGCGCGATCATCGCGCGGGTGACCAGGTGGATGGCGGACGAGGCCGCCTACCAGTGGATCCAGGGCACCCGACCGCAGACGCTCTCGTACGGCCTGACCGACTCGCCCGCCGGCCTGGCCGCCTGGATTGTCGAGAAGTGGCGCTCCTGGTCGGACTGCAGCGGCGATATCGAATCCCGCTTCAGCAAGGACGAAATCCTGACCAACATCTCGATCTACTGGTTTACCAGGACGATGAACTCGGCCACGCGCTTCTACTACGAGCGCCGCCAGCACCCCGAGCGCAACGCGTTCAGCGGTCGGCTGGAGACACCGGCGGGATTCTCGGTGTTCCCAAAGGAGATCTTCGGTCCGCACCGAAGCTGGGTCGAGGCCGAGTACAACGTGCGGCAGTGGTCGGTGCACGACCGCGGTGGCCACTTCGCCGCGCTGGAAGAGCCGGAGCTGCTGGTCGGCGATATCCGCGAGTTCTTCCGCCCGCTTCGCTAGGGCACGTGCGATACTGCGCGCGGACCATTTCACGCATTGACTCGCCTGCAGCGAGAGGACATCCAGATGCCCGAGCCCTTCAAGATTGACGTGCCCGACACCGAGATTCGCGACCTCAAGCGCCGCCTGGCGCAGACCCGATGGCCGTCCGAGGTATCCGACTCCGGTTGGCAATACGGCTCCAACCTGGCCTACATGCAGGAACTCTGCGACTACTGGCGGACGGAGTACGACTGGCGCGTGCAGGAGACCTACCTGAACCGGATTCCGCAGTTCACCACGCAGGTCTCGGCCGACGGGGTCGAGGACTACACGGTCCACTACGTCCACCAGGAGGGCAACGGACCGAACCCGATGCCGCTGGTCTTCACCCACGGTTGGCCGGGCACGTTCTTCGAGGTGGTCAAGATTCTCGGCCCCCTGACCGATCCCGCCGCTCACGGCGGCGACCCGGCGGATGCGTTCACGGTGGTCGCGCCGTCGCTGCCCGGTTACGGCTTCTCGCAGATTCCGACCTCGGGCGGGTTCGGTCAGAAGCGCACGGCGCTGCTCTGGGGCGCGCTGATGGCGCAGCTCGGCTACGAGCAGTACGGCGCGCAGGGCGGCGACTGGGGCTCGATCGTGACCTCGCAGGTCGCATACCAGCACCCGGAAAACTGCATCGGCTCGCACGTCAACATGCCAATCGGCCGTCCGCCGGCGGACAGGTCACCCGAGGACTACACGGAAGACGAGCGGGCCGTCGCCGCCAAGTCGGCCGAATGGCAGGCGCAGGAGACCGGCTACCAGGCGATCCAGGGCACCAAGCCGCAGACGCTGGCCTACGGCCTGACCGACTCGCCGGCGGGCCTCGCCGCGTGGATCACGGAGAAGTGGCGTTCCTGGTCGGACTGCGACGGCGACATCGAGAAGCGCTTCAGCAAGGACGAGATCCTGACCAATATCTCGATCTACTGGTTCGGCCAGACGATCAACTCGTCGACCCGCTACTACTACGAGATGCGCCAGAACCAGGCCGAAAACTTCGTGCCCGGCCGTGTCGAGTCGCCGGTCGGCGTCTCGGTCTTCCCAGGCGAGATCATCACCGCGCCGCGAAGCTGGTGCGAGCAGACCTACAACATCACCCACTGGTCGGTACACGATCGGGGCGGCCACTTCGCCGCGCTTGAAGAGCCGGACCTGCTGGTCCAGGACATCCGCGACTTCTTCCGCTCGCTGCGGTAGAACTCTCCCCCCGCGAAGCGGGGGGAGATGTCGCGGAGCGACTGAGGGGGGCACGCCCTACGCAGGGTGCTACACCTCTTCCTCCGTCTCCGTCGCAAGGACGACGATCAGCCAGCCGACCCGAACGGTGTCGGCGCACAGTCGACCGTCCCGTTCGACGCTCTCCAGCACCGTCCAGGCGTCGTCGCCGCGGATGCGCACGGCGATCGCCGCCTCAGCATCGGCCTGGACCTCCGGCGCGGGCAGGCAGAGCTCGACCGGTGCGGCCAGCAGGTGGTCGGTGCGGGGGAAGAAGGGACCGCCGAGCCGCTCGATGCCGTTCAAGCCGCTGTCGCGCAGGTAGACGTGCCAGAGCTTGACCAGCACCAGCGGACTGCCGCGCACGACCTGGTAGCGGGTCTCGTCGGGGCCGACGATCCGGTAACCGCCGCCCGGCGCCTGTTCGACCAGCGCCGACTGTTCGGCCGGACTGTAGACGCGGTTGCTCAGGTAGTAGCCGCGCGAGCGCTCGGCGCGCTCGGGCGCGAGCGACGCGTCGATCCCGCTCAGGTCGAGCGAACCCGAGCCGTCCTTCGTGCGGTTGCTCTCGATCTCCGCCAATGAGAGTGGGAAGGCGTGCTCGGCGAGGGACTTGGCGGTGTCGTCGGCGTTCCATTGCACGGGGCTGTAGGCCATGTTCGGAGGGTTCGGCGGCGCTGGGCTGGCAGGAGGTGTCTCGTAGCCTTTGAGCTTGTACTTGGGTACGTGCGTATCGTGAGAGTTCCAGATTGCTTGATTCCAGGGTCGAACTTGGCGCAAGTTTCCGATCACCCAGCCCGTCCTGCCGGTCTCATCGTTGCTAGCCGTCGTCCGCAGCCGGCCGTTGATATCGGCGCCGGTATTGCCAGTGATGTCGAAGACGATGAAGTAAGCCGTCTCGGGGTCCAGGCGGTTCACGCTGGGCGCCGTGAAGCTGTTCAGGCCCGTGCTCAACGAGCCGGGGTTGCTCAACGTGAACAGTTCGGAACCCGGATCGCCGTCGTTGTTTTGGCTGAAGAGTTTGACGGTGTAGGTGGGAGGAGTGCCGGACGGGTTGCCGATCACCATGTCCAGCTCGACCGAGGACAGCCTGTAACCGCCGATGCTTTCACCCGTCAAGAACGCAAAGGCGTGGTCCGAAGCGAAGTTGGCCTCCCCGTCGTCCGACTCATCAGTGTTGCTCACCAGGTCAATAGAGGCCGACGGCGGTTGGGCGACGGAGGGGGGAGGGTCAAGCGCGAAGGCAGCCAGGGCGGCGACAACGGCGAGCAGCGCGAGCGCCGGCCAGGAAGAGCTTCTACCTGGGGGGGGGGGGGGGGGGGGGGGGGGGGGGGGGGGGGGGGGGGGGGGGGGGGGG
>VXQT01000002.1 GCA_009838915.1 Chloroflexota bacterium | reverse complement strand
TAGGGCTCTTGTGTGGTCTTGTGGGCGCGTTTTTGTTTATAAACCCATCCCCCCACAAGGGGAGGTCCCCCAAAATTTACCCCCCCCCCCCGCAGAAGACTCGACCCACATTCCGAAGCGTCCGGCGCGCTGCGCTGGTCCTGCTGCTGACGGGCCTCTGCCTGGTTGCCGCTGAGACGCTGTCTCCGCCACAGGCCCGCTCCGAGCCGGGCGGCATCGAGCTGGAGTTCTACCGCGTCGCCATCGAACGCTTCACGAACGACTTTCAGAGCGTCTACTACGCCGGCAACGGCACCGCCCATATGCCGCTGCTCATGGACACCCCGACCGGCCCCTTCTCCGTCAGCTTCAACGGCGTCAGACACGTGAACTTCAACGCAACCGCGGACGACTTGACCGTCTCCAACGGGTCTGTGGAGAACTTCCTCGTGAAACCCGTTTCTGTGCTTGGATACACGTTCACGCTGGTTCCCGATGCCGACGCGACGTCCGTGACCGCCGCGATTGCCGAGGACCAGATTACGGCCGAAGGCAAGGGCAACCGGGCCGCATCACACAGATGGACCGTGAAGGAGGCCGACCCGCCCGTCGTGATGACGATGGCGTTCAGCTCCACCAATGCCAGCCTTCAGGGCTGGGGTCCTTACAACGAGGGTGAACACATCGACATCACGTTGGTCTACAGCGAACAGGTCAACGTGACCCATGGCACGGACAAGCCGTACGTCACGTTTGATGTCGGCGGGGTCGAGAAGAATGCTGAGTACCTCGACGGCAGCGGCACCGAGTTCATCCGCTTCCGCTACACGATCGAAGCCGGATTTCCCGCGACTGGCAGCGCGGCCCCGATTTCAGCCAACGTCAACATGCCGACCGGCTCCGCGATCAAGGAAATCAAGAGCGACAGTCCCAAGGACGCCCTCACTGCCCTGCCGCCGGCCCCAATCTTCATGGAGCGCCCGCGGCCCACGACCTCCACCGACGTGACCACGCCCCCACAGGTCACGGCAGGACGCAGCTACGAGTTTCGCGTCCGCTTCAATCAAGCGGTCAAGGTCAGGGGCACGCCGGGCATCGCGCTCGGCTTCACCAGGGCAGACGCTACACACCTGGAGAGAACGGTCTGTGCGCGCTACGTCAGACACATCGACGACAACGAGCTCCTGTTCCGCTACGTCGTACCGCAGAATCACGGCTTCCATCCGCCGCACACTGCGGATACCAAGCACGGCATGTGCGTGAGCAGCTCGTCCAGGATCACCAACGCGGCGGGCACGCAGGATGCGACGCACTATCTGTACAGCCAGTGGACGAGGAACATCCGGATCGACGTCGGCGGTTCTGCTCGAATTTGGTTTTCGCTCTCCAGCATTCCGCAGAACGACCTGACATTCACATTCCGAACGGACCAGCCGTCGCGAATCAGCCTTAGTCCGACCACTTTCACCTTTACACCTGAAAACGCTTTGGTTGGGCAGGGACTGGACGTCACGGTCGTCAACGATGAACAGCAGAGAGGCGAAACTGCGCAGATCCTGTACAGCGTCCTGACCATCGTTGATCGCCTGTTCGCGACCATCATCTTGGAGAAACCGCTCGACATTGCACCGCCACCGGCACAACCGGTGGCCATTCCGACCCCTCCCAACCTGGCCCGCAACCCGGTCGCCTGGAGCCCGCAGGGCGGCATGCAGGCGCTGCCGACCGCAAGGAGCGAGATCAGAGGCAACGCGCCCGCGGGCGCTTCGGGCTCGCTCGACCTGAGCGACATCCAGCTCTCGGTCAGCGAAGGCCGGCAGTCCTACTCGCGCGGCTACTTCTCGACAACCCAGGTCTTCGACCCCGTCGACCGACAACAACTGTTCAACCTGGGGCCGGACAGAGAGGTCCTCATCGAGACCGATGAGGAAGGCCGGTTCACGCTGGTCGACTCCAGTCCGCTCCTGTGGATCAGGCTCTGGCACGTCTACGAGCGCCCCTCAACCGGCATCAACACCGTCGAACTGCTCGGCGACGCCTTCTTCCCGAGACTCTCCAATCGCCTGGCGGAACCAATCGAGGTCTGCCTGCCCATCCCAGACGACGCCGACCCGGAGCGCCTCCGCCTCGCCGCCCGCGGCCGCCTCGACACCGCCTGGACCGTTCTCGACACCACGGTCAACGAAGACCAGGTCTGCGCGGAGACGACCATCGTCGCCTGGCTGGTCCTGGTCGAGTCGCAGTAACCCCTCTCCCCCGCCTCCGGCGGGGGGAGATGCCGAAGGCAGAGGGGGGTTCCGTGCGCGCGATGTCAGGCGTGCCCCCCTCTGTCCCTAGGGGACATCTCCCCCCGCTTGCGCGGGGGGAGAGGGAGCCGACCACTCTCTGATAGCGTGAATCCACCATGTCCGTCGTCGACATTGACCCACTCCTCAACGGCGTCTCCAAGCCCGCCCGCTACGTCGGCGGCGAGTGGAACGTGATCGAGCACGACTGGAACGAGCGCGCCGTCCGCTGGGCGCTGATCTATCCCGACCTCTACGACATCGGCCAGTCCAACGGCGGACTCGCCATCCTCTACGACATCCTCAACCACACGCCCGACACGTTGGCTGAGCGCTGCTACACGCCCTGGCCCGACATGGTCGACAGCCTGCGCGCCCACGGGCAGCCGCTCTTTTCGCTCGAAAACCGCCGAGGCCTGCGCGACTTTGACGCGCTCGGCTTTTCGCTCTCCTACGAGCTGACCTACACCAACATCCTCGAGATGCTGGACCTCTCCGGCATCCCGATCCGCAGCCTCGACCGCACCGAGGACGACCCAATCATCCTCGCCGGCGGCTCCGGCGCGCTCGTCCCCGAGCCCCTCGCCCCCTTCATCGACGCCTTCATCCTCGGCGAAGCCGAGGACGTGATTCTCGAAGTCAACCAGCTCCTGCACGAGGCGAAATCGCAGGGCGCATCCAGAATCGACCTGCTGCGCGCCCTCGCTCGAACGCCGGGCGTCTACGTCCCCCGCTTCTACGAGTGGCGCTACGAAGCCGACGGCACCCCCGCCGAAGTCTTCGCCACCGACGACGCGGCCTCCGTCCCAGTCGTCAAGCGGTTCATCCAGGGACTCCCGCCGATCCTGACCAAACCGATCGTCCCCTACCTGCAGACCGTTCACGACCGCGCCGGGATCGAGATCCAGCGCGGCTGCACCCAGGGCTGCCGCTTCTGCCAGGCCGGGATGATCTACCGGCCGCTGCGCGAACGCACGCCCGAGGAAGTCGTCGCCGGCGCAAGGGAACTGTTCCGCAACACCGGCTTCGACGATCTCTCGCTCGTCTCCCTCTCCTCCACCGACCATTCCCAGATCAAAGGCATCGTCCGCGCCTTGCGCGCCGAGTTCGGCGACGAGATCGGCGTCTCGTTGCCCTCGACCCGCGTCGACAGCTTCAGCGTCGATGTTGCGCTGCTCTGCGCGCCGCGCAAGAAGCACTCGATGACCTTCGCACCTGAAGCCGGCTCACAGCGCCTGCGAAACGCGGTCAGCAAGGTCGTCGACGAACAGGACCTGCTCGACGCCGCCCGCAACGCATTCGAGCAGGGCTGGACCTCGATCAAGCTCTACTTCATGGTCGGCCTGCCGACCGAGACCATGGCCGATGTCGAGGGCATCGTCGACTGGGCCGCACAGGTCAAGCAGATCGGACGCCAGATCGTCGGCAACCGCGCCCGCGTCCGCGTCTCCACCTCCAACCACGTGCCCAAGGCGCACGCCCCCTTCCAGTGGGCGCGGCAGGAAACGCCTGCCGAACTCGAACCCAAGCACCAGTTGCTCAAGCAAATGACCCGCAGGGCCCGCCTCGACCTGAGCTGGAACGACCCGCAGGAATCGATCCTCGAAGGCGTCCTCTCGCGCGGCGACCGACGCCTCGCCCCGGTGATCGAGACCGCCTGGCGCAACGGCGCCCGCTTCGACGCCTGGAGCGAACACTTCCGCGAAGACCTCTGGTGGGACGCCATGGCTCAGCACGGCCTCGATCCCGCCTTCTACTGCCACCGCGAGCGAGATCTCTGGGAGCGATTCCCCTGGATGCACATCGCCTCCGGCGTCTCCGAGGCCTTCCTGCGCAAGGAGTGGCAGCGCACCTGGAAGGAACTCACCACCGCCGACTGCCGCGAGGGCTGCAACGTCTGCGGCATGGAGCACGCCGCGCAACTCTGCGAACTCAAGCTCGGCGACCTGATCGCCAAACGACGAGCTCCGTCCGAAGAACTGATCAGCGTCTTGTAGGAAACTTGTAGGAAAAAAGAGGCCGACACCTTATGTCACGAGACGTTCTCGAACATCTCATCTGGAGCCTCGACCAATCATTCCAGGAAAAGAAGGAACACTCGCTCATCCAGAATCTCTCGTCGGTCACTACCGACGATCTCGACGAAGTCGTGCCCGGCGGCGGCCGCACGATGCGCGACCTGATCGTCCACTGCGCGACCGTTAAGTTCATGCACGCCAATCACGCCTTCGGCGACGCCACCGCGACGTTCTGGAACACCTGGAACGGCGACGAGCCGGTCAGCGAGGCATCCTTCGAAGACCTGCTGGAATGGCTCGAGGAAGCCCACGAACAGGTCATTCAGGCCGTCAAGGACTTAAGCGCCGACAGCGAACTCGACGCCTTGCGTCCTACCTACTGGGGCGAAGAGTGGGAGACCCGCCGTATCCTCGACGCCATCGCTGTCCACGACGTCTACCACGCCGGCGAAATCAACCACCTGCGCGCCCTCATCCACCAGGTCCACTAAACCACTCCCTGACTCACTATCCCCCGCTTCGCGGGGGGAGATGCCGAAGGCAGAGGCGGGCAGGCGTCAGAACCGAAGCAGACTCTCGAACCGCTCGGTCTCGCCGCTCGGGCCCACGACCGCCAGACGTAACTCCTCCTCGCACAAGTACTCGCTGGCGACCCGCTCGATGTCTTCCAGCGTCACCGCCTGGTAGTCCTCGTACACCTCGTCAACCGAGCGCAACTCGCCGTGCAGCAGCGACTGCCCGCCGTTCCAGGCCGACACGGCGCGGCTGTCCTCCATGCCCATCAGCATCCGGCCGGCCGTCAGACGCTTGATTCGCTCGAGTTCATCTGCCGTGACGCCGTCGCGCATCCGCGATAGCTCGCCCAGCGTCGCCGCCAGCGCCTGCTCCACGTTCTCGGGGTCTACCCCCATCGAGACCTGGATTGCGCCGGTGTCCCGATATAGCGCCAGCGACGCGCCGACGTCGTAGGCGAGTCCAAGCTCCTCGCGCACCTTGAGGAACAGCCGCGAACTCATGCCGTCGCCCAACATCGCGGTCATCAGCCCCAGCGCAAACCGGTCCGGGTGCCGAGATGTCAACCCCGGCAACCCGATCGAGACCTGGGATTGCTCGGTCTGCTTGATCCGCAGGGACACGCGATCCTCACGGTCGCTCAACCCGACGGCGAGTCGCGCTTCGGCCGAAGACTGCTCCCACCCGGCGGTCAGTTCCGCCACCCGCGATGAGACCGCGTCCGGATCGATATCGCCGGCGACGGAGAGCAACGCGTTCGCGGGCGCGTACTGCGACGTCCAGTAGGCAACCGTGTCTTCATAGGGAATCGAGCGGACGGACTCCGGCGTGCCGGCGATGTCGCGTCCCATCGGGGTGCCGCGCCACATCACCTCGGCCAACAGCTCGGCGACCAACTGATACGGGGAGTCCTCGACCTGAGCCAGTTCCTCCAGGATGACCAATCGTTCCTTCTCCAGCTCATCGCGATCAAATCTCGGCCGGTAGACCATGTCAACGATCACATCGACGGCCGTGCGCCAATCCGGACCGGGCACCTTCGCGTAGTAGACGGTCAGTTCCCGGTCGGTCGCTGCATTGATGTAGCCGCCGGCGCCTTCAATGGCGATTGAGATGTCGCTGGCGGAAGGGTGCATCTCCGAGCCCTTGAACAGGCAGTGCTCGACCATGTGCGAGACGCCCGCCAGTTCATCGCGTTCATACTGCGACCCGGCGCCCACATAGAACGACACGGTCGCCGACCGCGCCGAAGCCATCGGCTCAACGATGATTCGCAGTCCGTTGTCCAGGGTTTCGATCCGCCGGGCCGCGGCAGCCTCGGCGGCCACTACGCCGCACCCCAGGTCGTGTCGCCCGATGCGTCGTCACGGACAATCGTGTGCGCCATCGCGCCGGCGACGAACTCGTCAATCGACGCGCCGATCGTGGTGTCGTCGCCGTGCCCGTTGAACGTCAGCGTGTGCTCCGGCAGTCCATAGAGTTGCGTCACGATTGAACGGACCTCCTGCGTGACCTGCGGCATCCCCCGCGTGTTGCCCGGTCCGCCGGGAAACAGCGTGTCGCCCACGACGCAGTACGGGTCGTCCGCATCGGCAATGAAGTAGGACACCGACCCGGTCGTGTGACCCGGCGTGTGCAAGACCTCAAGCTCCGATCCGCCCAGCGGGATTGTCTCGCCGCCCTGCATGTGGATGTCGATCTCGAGGTCGCTCTCCAGCCAGGCGTGCTGTTCGTCGGCCACGGTGTCCGAGGTGTGCATGTAGAACGGCACGTTGGGGCCCAGACGCTCGCGTAGCTCGTGATAAGACTTGATGTGGTCGGGATGCGAATGAGTGAACAACACCATCTTCGGCGTTGCGCCCGACGCTTCCACGCCGGCCATCACCAATTCGTGCTGCGCGACCGCGTCGATGATCGCGGCGTCGCCCGTGCCTTTGTCAACCAGCACAAACGCATTGTTCTCGAATGGTCCCCACGACATCTGCATCACCACCGTCCGCCAATACACTCGCAACAAACGCGACTCCGCGTGCAGTTCCATGCTCACGTCGCACTCCAATCAGTCAGGTCAGGCAGACCCACTCCGACAGTGTCCGCAGTGTAGCCAGCGCGCAGGTAGCTCCATGACCACTCAGACACCGCTTGATGCGCTCCGTGAAGTGTTGCCGCTCAACGCGGCCACCAACGAGGACGGCGTTCTCCAGATCGGCGGCTGTGATGTCCGTGAACTCGCTAACGAGTACGGCACGCCGCTCTACATCTACGACGAGCACACGATCCGCCAGACCTGCCGCGACTATCTCCACGACTTCCAGTCGCAGATGCCGGGCGCACGCGCCCATTACGCCTCGAAAGCGTGGCTCAGCCCGGCCCTGGTAGAGATCCTGGTCGAAGAAGGCTTCGGTCTCGATGTTGTCTCTGCCGGCGAGCTGCACGTCGCCCTGGCCGGAGGCATGGAGCCCGAGCAGATCGGCTTCCACGGCAACGGCAAGACGCCGGCCGAACTCGCGTACGCGCTCGACTCGGGCGTCGGGCGGATCATCGTTGACAACGACGACGAACTCGCTCTGCTCGATGAGCTGACCCGTTCCCGCGCGTCCGAGCAACAGATCATGCTGCGGATCACGCCCGGCGTCGACGCGCAGACCCATGCCAAGACCACCACCGGTCTGCGCGACAGCAAGTTCGGGTTCCCGCTTCCCTCGGGTCAGGCCGAGTCGGCGTTGGTTCGAGCGCTCGAGGCTCCGTTCCTCGACGTCGCCGGCTTCCACATCCATCTCGGCTCGCCGCTGTTCAACATCGAACCCTACGCCGACGGCATTGCCACGATCGGCGAGTTCGCCGCCCAAATGAAGGAGCGCCACGGCTACGAGTGGCGCGAGTTCTCCCCCGGCGGCGGCATGGCGCTCTCCTACACGGCCGACCGCACGGCGCCGGCCTCGGAGCGCTACGCGGTCAAGATTGCCGAGGCGATCCACACCGCCTGCGACACGCACGGTCTGCCGATGCCCGATGTCCACATCGAACCGGGCCGCTCCGTCGTCGGCCGGGCCGGCGTCGCCCTCTACTCCGTCGTCAGCCGCAAGCACATTCCCGAGACCCGAGATTATGTCACTGTCGACGGCGGCATGGCCGACAACATCCGTCCCGCCATGTACGACTCGAAGTATGAGGCAGCAGCCGCCGAGCAAATGCACACGATCCCCAGCCTGACCGTCACGGTGGCCGGCAAATTCTGCGAGTCGGGCGACGTGCTTGTCCGCGATACCCTCTTGCCCTCGCTGCAGCCGGGCGAACTGATCGCCATTCCGGCCAGTGGCGCGTATCAGATCGCCATGGAAAGCAATTACAACCTCGCGTTGCGCCCGGCGATCGTCATGGTGCGCGATGGGCAGGCGCGGCTCGTGCGGCGCCGCCAGACGCTCGACGATCTGTTACACCTTGAACTCTGATGACCGACGCTCAGCCAACCGGAACGCCCGCGGTCGGCGGTGACTGGGGAGCCCACGCTGACACTCCAGCCGGCCGCGGACTCAGCGCGATGATCGCCTCCGATCGGCTTCCCCACGCCCTGCTGATTTCCGGTCCGAACGGCGTCGGCAAGCGGGACCTGGCCATTCGTGCGGCGCAGGCCCTGCTCTGTGAGTCGGGCGGTCGCGAACAGGGTCCGTGCAGAAGTTGCCGCACCTGCCGGCGACTTCACGATCCGGGCCAGCCGGCCCTGGAGCCCCAGCACACCGATGTCGAGGTGGTCGGTCCCGGATCGCTCTGCGCCGACGCGAACCACGATCACCGCAACACCCGCACGGTCGGCATCTGCGTGATCCGACGGATTGAGCACGACGCAAACCTGGCACCGTTTGAAGCCGATCGCCGCATCATCATCATCGATCCGGCCGACGCGCTCACCGCGGACGCCGCCGACGCGTTCCTCAAGACGCTGGAGGAACCACCCGACGGCGTCCATTTCATCTTGCTCACTTCGCAGGAGGCCGGGCTCTCGGAGACAATCCGTTCCCGCTGCCGCAGCATCAGCCTGGCCCCACTACAGATTGACTCGCTCGAGACGCGCTTGGACGAGTGGGCCCAGACAGCAGGAGTTGATGTGCCCGAGCAGCCGGAACGCCGAGCCGAGCTCCTGCGCCTGGCGCGCGGGCGGCCGGGCTGGCTGCAGGCGAACCTGAGCGCGGGCGATCCGGTCACCCTGCGCGCTGCTCAGATCGATGACGCGGTACGCATAGCCAACGCCGACCGCTCCGAGCGTCTCAACTGGTCCGAGCAGCTCGCTGGCCGGTCCGCCACTGCGCAGTCCGTCGCCAATGTCGAGCTGATCCTCGATGCCTGGACCGATTGGTGGCGCGACCTCTGGCTCTATCTCGGCAAGAGGAGTGAGTCGCTGACGCACCGATCGCAGATGGAGCGAATCGAACAGATCGCGCCGATGTACGATCAACAGCACATCACCCAGTTTCTGGAGCAGATTCAACGCACTCGCGCACTCATCCAACAAGGCGTCAATGCCCGCCTCGCGCTTGATGTGCTTCTGCTCGCTATTCCGGTTGCCAGGACTTCTCCATGAACCAAGATTCAGAACCCACAGGTGAGCCGGCAGAGTCCGCACCGCATGGCGACGCGCCCACGGAGGAGACCGCGGACGATCGCGTCGTGATTGGCATCCGGACTCGTGAGGCCGCGCGCATTTACCACTTCTCCGCTCCCCGTGGTCAGGTGTTCGTCGGAGATTATGTCGTGGTCGATCGAGCGCGCGGCGACCAACTCGCCCGCGTCGTCACGGTCCCCGACGACGATGCCCCTGAGAAGGCAGTGCCGCGAGACGTGCGCCCCATCGTGCGCCTGGCCGATGCCGCCGACCGCGATCGCGCTTCGGCGCAAGCGGCGAAGGCCGACGAGATCTTGCAGGCGATGCGCAGCTCCGCCGTGCGCGACAACCTGGGCCTGTACCCGGTCGCGGTCGAGTTGAATCTCGCCGGCGATCGCGGCTCGGCATGGTTCCAGGCGCCCGACCACGTCAACTTCCGTCCCATGCTCGAAGACATCGAGGGCCGGTACGACGTGTCGTTGCAGATGCAGCAGGCCAATCAGCGCGAGCGGGCGATGCTTGTCGACGGTTATGACATCTGCGGACTTCGGCTCTGCTGTTCGAGCTGGATGACCGACTTCCCGCACGTTGGCATCCGCGTGGCCAAGGACCAGGATCTGTCGCTCAATCCGGACAGCATTTCCGGTGTCTGCGGACGCTTGCTGTGCTGCCTGACCTTCGAGCACGAGGTCTACCGCGAGATGCGCGGCACCCTGCCGCGCGTCGGCAAGCGGGTCAGCACCCCGGCCGGGATGGGCAAAGTGATCAAGCTGAACGTCTTGCAGCAGAAGGTCACGATCGCGCTCGACGATCATCCCCAGCGCGTGGACGTGCCGGCCGAGGAAATCGGTCTTGCCGTGCGGCCTGAGGATGCGCCCAACCAGGCACTGATCGACGCCGAACGCGATCAACTAGCCGCGGATGAACGTGCCGCAGCCTTGCGCCGCGCCGCCGCGCCGGCGATTGATCCTTCTGCGCCGGAGGCAGCGGATGCCTCCGACGATTCGACCGCCACAGACGCAACCTCGGATGCGCCGAAACGGCGCCGACGACGCCGTTCGCGCAAGCCAAAGACGGACGCCCGACAGGTCGACCAACCTTCCGATGCGGACTCATCCGAAAGACCTGATGACGACGACGCCGGAGCCGGGCAGCGCAAACGCTCTCGCCGCCGACGCCGGCGCAACAAGGCGCAGGTGGTCAACCAGGACCGCGGAGACGCCGATGGCCGACCCGACCAGGACGCACCGCAACTGCAGCGGCGCGAGGGCGATGCCAGGACGTCCCGTCGGCGTCGACGATCGCGGCAACCGGTCAATCGCCCGGATCCTCGGGAAGGAGGGGGCGACTCCGCCGACTGAGCCGTGCTCAGATCCCGAAGTCGTCGCTGTCCTCATCACTCGAATCCACGCCGCCGGACATGGCCGTGGCGATCGCCTCGAGCTGCTCTTCGTCGTACCAGTGAATGACGAGCCGTCCGCCGCCTGACCGTCCCCCAGGTGCGGATCGCACTTCCACCTTGGTGCCCAGCGCGGACTCCAGTCGGCGAACCGCGCCAAGCATCGCTGCGGTGGCAACCTGCCGCTCGCGCGTTCGCTCAGGCCGGGCCAGCGCACGTACCGCGTCTTCGAGTCGACGCACGGTCCAGCCACCCTCCATCGCCCGTTGGGCCAGCCCAAGCTGCTCCGCCTCCGGCGCGCCCAGCAGCGCCCGACCGTGACCCTCGCTCAAGCCGCCCGCGGCCAGCATCGTCTGGATCGCTTCAGGCAACTTCCGCAACCTGAGCAGATTGGCGACCGCGGCGCGGCTCCTGCCGATCTGCCCGGCAATTCGCTCCTGGGTCCAGCCCGACGCCGCCAACTGCTCGAATGCCGTCGCCATCTCGATCGGGTTCAGATCGCTTCGTTGGAGGTTCTCGACCAGGGCCAGCGTCAGTCCCGCCTCTTCGCTGTCATCCGAATCTTCCTGCACGACAACAGGGACGGTCTCCAGACCGGCCAGGCTCGCCGCCCGCCAGCGTCGCTCGCCCGCGATCAGCTCGTAGCCGCCCGAGCCCGTGGCCCGAACCAGCAGCGGCTGCAGGACTCCGTGCTCGCGGATGCTGGCGGCCAGTTCGTCCAGCGCCTCGCGGTCGAACTCCCGACGCGGCTGCGACGGGTTGCGCGTGATCGACCCGATCGACGCTTGCAATCGGCCGTCACTCAAACTCTCGTCCGGCGACGAGGGAATCAGCGAGTCCAGACCCCGTCCGAGACGCCGTCGGCGTCGATCTTCTTCGGTTTCGGGCCGCGGCGGTCGCGATCCGAAGGTGGTAGTCCTCGGCTCCTCAGTTGCGGTCTCTGACTCGCTCATGCCTTCACTCCATCCACGACCCCGCCTCGATAGATCGTCGACGGCGGCAGCGCTGCCAGACGGCGCAACAACTCTCCCGCCAGTTCCCGATACGCCTCCGCGCCCCGCGAAGTCGGAGCGTAATCAATGATTGGTCGCTGATGGCTCGGCGCTTCCGAGAGGCGGATCGAGCGTGGGATGATTGTATCGAATGTAGAACTGATATGCGATTTCAATTGCGTGGCCACATCCTGTGACAGCCGCGTGCGGCCGTCATACATCGTCGCAATCACGCCCAGGAGGTGTAAGCCGGGATGCACGTGCGTCTGCACCCGACGCACCGTCTCCAACAGCGCCGTCAAGCCCTCCAGGGCCAGGTACTCGCATTGCACCGGGGCAATCGCGCCGTCCGCCGCTGCCAGCGCGTTAAGCGTCATCAGACCGAGCGACGGTCCGCAGTCGATCAGGACCAGCTCATACTCAGGCGCCACATCGAGCAACAAGGTGCGCAGCACGTACTCGCGATCCGTCCTGGACGCGAGTTCCATCTCCGCCGCCACCAGGTCCATGGATGAAGGAGCGACGTCGAGCAAGGGCCAGGAGGTTGCCACGATGCAGTCGCGCAGGGAGGCCTCACCCAGCAAGGCGTCGAACATTCTCAGCGATGCGTGCTGGGCGCCGAGCGCAGACGTCGCGTTGGCCTGAGCGTCGGCGTCGATGACGAGGGTGCGGCGGCCCATCTCGGCGGTCGCGGCGGCCAGATTGACGGCGGTCGTCGTCTTACCCACGCCGCCCTTCTGATTCGCAACCGCAACCACGCTCACGTCAACCGGCCTCCGACCGTCATGCTCCGAGGATAACGGTAAAGCCGTTACGTCGACTCGCACCGTTCAGTCATCACGGTACAGAATTCGCACTCGGCGCGATGCACCCTCGCCGAAAGACTCTGTGCGCAGTTCCGGGTCATCCTGCAGCTGCAAGTGCACAATCCGCCGCTCGGCCGCAGGCATCACGCCCAGGGTGACCGCTTCGCCGTTCTCGCGCACTTCCGATGCCGCTCGCTGTGCCATCTCCTCCAGCGCGGTCTCACGCCTTCGGCGGTAGCCGTCGATATCCACGGTGATTGGATTGTTGCCGTCCAGAGCTCGGCTAACGATGACGTTGACCACGTATTGGAGGGCGGCCACATGCGATCCATGCCGGCCGATCAGCAGGCCCAGGTCCTCATCTCCGCTCGAGGTGACGTCGAGCACCGCAACAGCGTGCCCAAGTCCGTCCATCGGCGTGGACGGATCGCGCGCAGTGACCTGCACGTCGAATCCCAGGTGGCGCACGATATCGGTCAGCACTTCAACCGCGAATGCGCGAGGGTCATCGTTCGGCTCATAGTCCGGATCAGCAAGCAGATCAAAGGGGCCGATGGCCGCACGAGCGGGCTGTCGCTCCTGTGAGTCGCCGCGTGTGCGCGTACGCCCACGGCCGCCGCGGCCTCGCCGCTGATCGCCACGGCCCCGCGTCGAGGAAGCCGGCTGGCGAGCTCGGGAGCGGGAGCGGTGGTCGGGCTGCACTTCGCGCTGCGTTTCTTCCTGGTCCCGCACCGCATCCGCCGCCTCCGAGGTCACAGTGCGGCGAGCCGGGGCGCGCCGGCGCCCGCTGCGCTGCCCGCCGCCCGATTCCACTTCGGTCAGATCGGAGTAGTCGTCGATCTTGGGCAGCGCCGGCGACTCCCCGCCCGTCGAACCGCCGCCCACGTCCGTTCGAGGCGTCACCCGGACCAGCGATTGCGCATGCCCAATCCCAAAGATGCCGGTCCGTCCCTCGTCCAGCACCTCCACGTCGACCTGCCCGCGCCTCAGGCCGAGGCGGCGCAGCGCAGACTGGACCGCGTCGTCCACGGTCCGTCCCGATTGCTCGATCGGCTTCCGATTCGTCATGTCAGTTTCTCCAACTCAACCTCGCGCTACGCTCTCTGCCGAGGCCTGACCTGGCCGGCGCGCAGTGCTGGCACTCTCGATTCAGCGCGACCGGCTTGCCCGCCTCCGGCGTTGTCGTCTGCGACGCGCCGCGCTCGTCGTGCGACGTGCCGGTCGTTGTGGCTCGGGCTCCGGATCTTCCTCGACCGGCTCGGCGGGTGCCTCCATGACGGCTGCGCCATCGGACGCGAGCGCCGCTGCTGGCGCAGGCAGGGGTTCCGACGACAGCAACCACTTCCACGACCAGCGCAGCCCCTGGCGGTAGAAGTAGTAGTACCAGGAGGTGAGGATCGTGAAGATCGAGGTGACGAGCCAGTACAGCCCCAGCCCGGCCGGCACCTGGAGCGTGAAGAATCCGAACATGAACGGCATCATCCAGAGCATCGTGCGGTTCATCGACTCCGAGCGCTCGTCCCGCGGTCCCATGCGAGCCGTGGAGACCTTCTGCTGGATGTATGCCGTCACACCAACCATGAGCGCCAGCGGCAGCGACTGCTCGAGCGAGGACGACCCCAGGTCCCAGAAGAGAAAGTCGCGGTTGATGGGAATCGCCGAGGTGATGTAGGACCAGTCGTACAGGTCGCTGGACAGGCGCAGCAACTGTTCCGGCGTGTCGCCCAGCGTCCGTCGAAGTACCTGGTAGAGGGCAATCCAGATCGGCATCTGGACGAGCAGCGGCCAGAGACAGCCAAGCGGGTTGAAGCCCGCCTCTCGATAGACCTTCATCAGCTCTTCCTGGCGCCGACGCGGGTCCTTGTACTTCTTCTGGATCTCCTGCATCCGCGGTTGCATTTCCTGCATCGAGCGGGTTGCTCGAAGCTGTCGCAACGTCAGCGGATAGGTAATCACACGAACGATCAGCGTGAACAGGATGATCGCTACGCCGTAGTTGTCGTCGACCGCGTGCGCGATCACGATTAGCCCGTTCATGATCGGGCCGATCAGGATGTCGTTCCAGATGAAGTCGAGAATGTCCATCGTCGCCCGTCTTAGGGATGCTAGTTGGGGGGATACAACCGGACGGCCGAGTTCGCGCCAAGCAGCACGGCGTAGAGCACGCCGTCCTCGTCGCCGACCAGCACGCGGTCGTCGCGCAGCAGCGCGTTGGCCATCAGGTCCTTGGCCTTTTCCAGCCTGAACTGGCGCAGCAAC
This sequence comes from Chloroflexota bacterium, assembly GCA_009838915.1. GTDB lineage: Bacteria > Chloroflexota > Dehalococcoidia > Bin125 > Bin125 > Bin125. Next base: position 164,792 of record VXQT01000002.1, on the reverse strand, counting down.
GTGCCGTCGGCGGCATTGAGCTGGAAGATCATGCCGCCGCGCGCCACGATCACGAGTATGCCGCCGTCTGCCTCCTCGTCGTCGAACTCGACGAACAGCGGTTGCGCACGGATGCGGTCATCGGCCGCAAATGGCTGAAGCCAGCGCGACGCGCCGGTCATTGCGTCGAGCGCATACACGTTGCCGCGCAGGTCCGTCATGTAAATCACACCGTCACGAATCAGCGGCGTCCCCCAGATCCAGTGCGACGCTTCCGCCGTCCAGACCTGCGCGCCGGTTGCCGCGTCCAGCCCGTAGAAGACGCGATCGAGCCCGCCGATGTAGACGATGCCGTCGGCGGCGACGACAGAGCCGGCGATTCCAGCCTCGATGACCAGGTGCCAGGCTTCGCTGCCCGCGGCCTCGCCGTCCAAGTGCAGGGCGGTGACCCGACCGTCGAGGCCGGCCACGACTAGCAGTCGGCCGCGCTCAGTCTCGACCAGCGCCGGACCGCCCCAGATTTGCAGGTCCGAGTCGCCGCTCCACGTCCAGACCGAGGCTCCCGGTTGCTCGATATCCACGGCGTGTACCTGGTAGCCGGTGTCGGCGACATAGACTGTCGTGCCCTGGACAATGAGGTCGGCCACGATTCGCGCCTCGGTGTCGAACACGACCCGCGCCGACTCGCCGTCGCGTTGCACGGCGTACAGCACGCCGTCCGAGTATCCGGCCAACAGCCATTCGTCCGTCTCGGGAACCCAGATGGGATCGGCATAGAAGGCGACCGGCTCGATTTCAGCATCGAGACCCGGGAATCGTCCGTCATCGTCCGGGAACTGCCAGGCGGCCGCGCCAAGGTTACCGTCAAGCAGTTCGACGGCAACGACCGAGTCGTCGCCGGTCGGGGCGAGCAGGCGAGTTTCGGGTTCGACCGGATCGGGGGTCGGGGCGGCCCATCCGTCGGGCTGGTCGGCAACGTCACAGGCCGCGATGACCGGCACGGCGAGCAGTAACACGACGAGCGCCAGGCCGCGTCGACGTAGCCTGTGCACTTTGCGTAGTCTCTTCAGCGCGATCCGGAGCTTCCCCAAGGGTGAGTCCAGCGCGTGCGGTGTGCGGAGATCAGGCTGTTTCACGTGAAACACTTCGTTCGCGTGTCCGGGTCGTGGCGCCCGGGAGGCCGTTGCGTGGTACGGCTTGCACGGACGCTCCCGGAGCGGGGTCGTATCCGCCCGGATTCAGTGGATTGCAGCGCGCCAGACGCCAGAGGCCAAGTCCGATTCCGATCAACGTGCCACGCCCTCGCACCGAATCGATCATGTACTGGGAACACGACGGCTCGAAGCGGCAGTGGGAGCCCAGCGCAGCCAACAGGGGCGAGAACAGACGCTGATATCCGAGCAGGATCAGCACCACGGCGTCGTCAATAGCTCGTGCAGCCCTGCGTCGGACGGCGCCCCATCCACGCGGATCGTTGGCCGGCGTCAACGTTCACCTCGCGCCTCTTGTGAGTCGAATCCGTCGGGAGCGGCGGACGATTCCTCCGAGCCGCCATCCGGTTCAGGCTGTGTGTCACGTGCGATTCGCATTGAGCGACGAACCAACCTCGACAACGTGGCGTCCAACGTGTGGAAATCGGCCTCCGCCGCGCCGCCTCGGGCGACCACGACCACGTCGAGGCCTCGGCACTCGCCGTCGCGATTCAAGCGGTCCGTCGAAGCGCGCAGGCGGCGGCGTATCCGGTTGCGCACGACCGCGCCGCCGAGCCGAGAACTGATCGCGAATCCGAACCTGCACGGACCGTCCGGGGCGACCAGTGGTCCCCGCGAATCAGGTGCGGCAGTGCCCGACACGTCGCGATTCTCCCGTGCGCGCGCGCTCAGGGAGAGCACGCCACTGGCAACTCGCTCGCCTTCGCGAAACACGGCATCGAATTCCGCCTTGCGGCGCAATCGCCGCTCGGCGCGCTTGCCGCTCGGCGGTTTGGTCGAATTCGAGGTCCGCTTCGAGGTCCTCATGCTGGTCGGCATGCCTTGATCGCTTCGGTGAACCGCCCGCACATTAGCTGGCGCGCCCAGCGGGTGACTGCTGACGCGGTGGGCGAGCGGCCTGACATGGAGTCCGAACGACAAGTCCGAAACTCAGACGACGGTCAGTCGCCGACGGCCGCGCGCTCGGCGGCGTTTGATCACCGCACGACCGCCGCGGCTTGACATTCGCTTCAAGAATCCATGCTCCCGCTTGCGCGGAATTCGTTTCGGTTGATACGTGCGTTTCGGCATCGGTTCCCTCAACACATCACCGGACACACCGCCCAGCTCGAAGAGTGATAGGACAAGTGCCTCTCAGTATAGGCCAGCCCTGTCAGGCTACGGCGTTGCCTGCGCTGCGCAGCACGGACGATCCTGGCGACGGCGCCCTCTCATTCGCCCGAGTCGGCGAGCGCCCGATAGACATTCCACGCTTCAAGTACATGTTGTACATACGTTCTGGTAGAGTTGAAGTCCATCGCGATGAGAAACGCGTCCGGGCCAGGCAGCAGCGCCTCGGTTTCCCAGCGGGCCGCGTTACCTGGACCAGCGTTGTAGGCCGCGAGCGCCGCGAGCGGTTCGTTCGAGAAGCTGTCAAGTTGGCGTGCGAGGTACCAGGCGCCGAAACGGATGGCGAGCTCCGGCCTCACCAGGTCCTCATGCTCGTAGGCGACTCCCAGTCCAGCCGCGATGTCCGATCCGGTCAGCGGAATCACCTGGGTCAAGCCAATCTCGCCGGCGAAACCGGCCGCCTCGGCGTTATAGAAGCTCTCTTGCCGGATCAAGGACCAGAGCAGCAGCGGATCGATACCCTCCGCCGCCGCATGCAGCGCCATCACTTCAAACCAGGGCTGCGGGTAGGCGAGGCGCAGGAGCTCGGACGGCGCCTCTGTCCACTGAAGATCAAACAGGTCGAGCACGCGTTCAGCTGCTCGAGCCGAGGTGGAGACTTCGTTGCGAGCGGCGAGGAACCGCGAGGTTTCGACGAGCGCCCAGGGATCCGAGGCTTGCTCATCGAGCCAGACGGAAAGCATCCGGTCTGCGGCGGCGGCGAACCCCCCCAGTCGCAGGTCGCTCGCCGCCTGCCAGGTCGGTTCCGACTCCAGATCGAAGACGGGGAACTCCTTCTCTCCGGTCAGCCGAGTCAGCCAGTCGGCAATGGAGATCTCAAGCGGGCGAGCCGCCGGATGATCCAGCAACATGGCGGCTCGCAGGGCGAAGTAGCTGCCGGGATGGTTCTCGACCACTTTCGCGGCCAGGTCGGCGGCGGCCTCTTCATCTCCCGCCCGCTGGTGCATCAGCGCCGACCAGTAGCGCAGTTCCGCGCGGTTCGACTCCGGCCAGTGGTCGGCGCCAGCGTTGGCGGCGTCGCGGAAGCGCTGGCCAGCCTCCGACCACTGTTCCTCTCCGATAGCAAGCATCGCCCAGTGTCTCGCCGCCTCCGGCGAGCGGCGGTGGCCAGGATGCTCCAAGACGACGCGCCGCCAGTACTCCTCGGCTTCCGCAAGATCACCCTCGGCAACAGCGAAGTCGGCCAACCGCATCATCGACTCGGCCGCCAGCGGGTCCGCGGCGTCCCGTCCGATGACCGCGACATAACCAAGGGCGGCGCTGTCCAGTACGCCGTTGGCCTGGTGAATCGCGGCGATGGTGAACTCGGCGGTCACGCGTTCCGACCGCAGGTCCGAGCTGCCGAGGACATTGAGCATGGCGTTGCGCGCGTCGACATATCGTTCTTCCCGGAAGCGAATCTGGCCGATCGTCACCTGGCTGACGGGCGCGCCGGCCTCCAGCAACGAGCTCAATGCGTCGCTGCTCTCCGCGTAGTCCTGGTACTCGTCGATCAACGTGCGCCAGGCGGTTTCGGCCTCGGCGGCATTCCCGAGTGCCGTGTGCAAGCTCCCAATGCGGCTCAAGGCAGCCGCCTGGTCATCGCGCCACGGAGAAATGCGGCGCAGGTTTTCGTAGTGCGCCAGGGCAGGCTCTGCCTCGCCGGCGATATCCAGCTCGGTCGCCGCCAGGTGAATCGCTCGCAGTTGGTCCTGGAACGGCAGCCGCCCATCCAAGGCTCGCTCGGCCCAGGCGATCGCATCCTTGCCGTGTCCGGCGCGCTGCATTGCGCGCGCCGCTTCGAGCGCGACGAGAGCCCACGCGGGACTGTCCGAGTTGACATACTCGCTCATGGCCTCGATCGCCGTGTCGGTCTGATCGAGCATCAGCGCGGCCTGAGCGGAGAGCAGGAGCGCGCGACGTTCGGACCCTGGCGGCAGGCCGCGTTCGTCTATCCCAGCGAGAGTTGTCCGGGCTTCCTCGGCGCGATCCAGTCGCAGCAGCAGGCGCGCCTGATCGAGTTGCAGCGAGGTGAGCGCGTTGTTCTCCAATGTCGCGCCGGAGCGGACTGCAGAGTCGCGGACGCTGAGCGCCTGTTCCCAGTAGCCGTTGCGTTCCAACGCGGCGGCCTCGGCGATCAGGAGCTGGACCGGATCACCGGGCGCTCGCTGCGAACCCGCTGCTTGCTGGGGCTCCGGTTCCTGTCGCTCCGGCGGCGGCGGTGACTGATCGCGGGTTGCGGTCGGCGGTTGCGGCGCGGCTGCCTGCTGCAGCGGCGTCTCGTCGCCGCTGCAGGCAAGCGTGCCGAACGCAGTGACACACGCGAGCGCGATGCTGAACGACCAGATGAGGCGAAGGCGGACGCGATGCATAAGGGCAGTCACAACCAGGACCGGTAGTATCACAACGATCTCGGGATCTTCCCAACCCTTGCCCAGATTCACTGTAGCGCCATGACCCAGATCTCGACCGCCTCGACACCGGCCGTTTCAGCCACGAGCTGGGCTGAGATCGACCTCTCAGCGATTCGACATAACGTCTCGCTGCTGGCTCGAATGGTCGAGCCTGCTGCAGTCGCGGCGGTAGTCAAGGCCGACGGCTACGGACACGGAGCGGCGCAGGTATCGCGGGCCGCATTGGAAGCCGGCGCCGCCTTGCTTTGCGTCTTCACAGTGGCCGAGGCGGAAGCGTTGCGCGACGCCGACATCGGCGCGCCGATTCTGTCCCTGGGACCGCTGCTGCCGGGCGACTTGGCACGTGCCGCCGCGCTGGAGATTGCGGTCGTCGTCGACACGCAGGAGACTGCAGAACGCCTGAGCATCGCAGCGGTGGAGAACGGCAATCGCGTTCCTGTTCACATAAACGTCGACAGCGGCATGCAGCGGTACGGGCGGCCGCGCGAGGAGGTCCAGGCACTGGCGGAGGCTATTCGCGCACAACAAGGACTCGAGCTGGAAGGCGTCTTCACGCACTTCCCCGATGCAACCAATCCCGATCCGGAAGCCACGCTGATTGCGCTACAACAGTTCGCTCGAATCGCCGACCGAACGGGCGTGCGTCAGCGGCACGCAGCGGCATCGGCGGCGGCGTTTCGCTTTGCGGAGGGCCGATTCGACTTCATCCGCGCGGGCATCGCGCTGTACGGCGCCAACCCTGCTCCGGACGCGGGAGACACGGGTGCTGGAGCGCTGCGGCCCGTGCTGTCCTGGCGTTCAACGCTCCTAGCGCTGCGGGATGTGGCTCGGGGCGACATGGTCTCGTACGGCGGACTCTGGTCGGCGCCGCGGGACTCGCGCATCGGCGTACTCGGGGTTGGCTATGCGGACGGTCTGCGCCGGGCGCTCTCACCGGGCGGCAGCGTCCTGGTTCGCGGGCGGCGCGCACCGATACGCGGCGCGATCTGCATGGACAGCACCATGGTGGACCTGACCGAGATTCCCGACGCCGATGTCGGGGACGTGGTCACGCTGATCGGAGCCGACGGCGGTGAGTCGATCCATGCCTGGGAACTGGCTCGACGCCTGGAAACGATTCCGTACGAGATCTTCACCGGCATCGCGGCGCGCGTACCGCGCATTGCGGTTGAGCTCGACGGGTGAACGACTGTCGCCACATCCCTTGTCGACAACTCCAACCCTTTCTAGGATCAAGAGCGGAGATATGCCGATGACCATCCGCCCCGTTGCCTCATTTCGCATGCTGTTCGCATTGGTTGGCGCTGCTGCGTTCGCACTGGCCATGCTGCCTTTCAGTCTCGGAGGGGCGAGTGAGTATCTGATCCACGAGGAACCCGCGAGCGGCGCCACCGTTGTCGAGGCGCCGCATCAGTTGCTGCTCACGTTTGATCGACCGTTGGCGCAAATCGCCGGCCAACATCGGGTTGAAGTCATGGACGCCGACGGCTACCGCGTCGACGACGGTCAGGCCAAGATCTCCGGCTACAGCCTGAACACCCTGATCGTGCCGATCTCGGCTGAGGGCGACGGTGAGCTGGAAGTCTCGTATGACGTGTTGCTGGTCGAAGGAGACCAGTACTTCGAAGTGAGCTCGTCTTACCGCTTCTCGGTTGACCACAGCTTCGCCCCCGACGGCGGCGATTCGATCGAGACGGCCGCAGAGAAATCCAGTCAAGCGCTGGTGCTCTGGACGATTGCGATCCTGCTCGGCATCGCGGTGGCTGGCGCGCTCGTCTACTTCCTGCGCATGGCGACGGGCAACTCGCGCAGCTCGCTGGAGCCGACGAACCGCTCGGTCTTCCGCGACTGACGAGTCGCGAAGGGGCTATTCGTCGTCGGTCGCGCCTTCGCCGCCTGCACGCAGCGTCGGGATCAGTGGTTGCGTATCGCTGTCGCCGCGCGTGTTGCGTTCGGGCAGGTCGGCGATCCGTTCCCTGAGTGAGGAGAGCTCGTCGGCGGTCGCCTCGGGGCCCAGCGCCACTACGGCGACGCCGGAGTCTCGCAGCGCCTGCAGGTCACCGTCCGAGACATCCGATGGACAGCGGACACCGATCGGAGCGGCGGTCAACAGTGCCAGCCGGCGCAGTTGCAGAATCGTCTCCACGCTGACGGGAAACTCCACAGGCGCGGCGACTTCCGCCGGGCGCAGGCTGGCCAGTGCGCGAGCGTCTGACTCCTCAAGGCGCAGCTCCGTCAGGCGCACGACGTAATCGAGGTCTTCGTCCAACAGTGCGTCGGCCCTGGCTTCGTCGATCGTGAACGCCACGAACGATGCGCCCTGCTCCTTCGCCTGGGCGACGCCGTCTGCGGACAGCGGTTCGACCCGGACGCCCCACAACGCTATCTCGGACGACGCGATCTGCGACATCGACTCGTCATCGGTCGCCAGGCAGAAGTCGGCGCCGTCGACGGGACCGACCGCACCGACCAACATCGACGGCTGGCGCTGTTCAACCGAGGCGCCGAACCCGAGCCGCCGCTGACCGCCCTTGCGCCGATCCCGGATCGCGTCTGCAAATTTACCCATCGCTGCACTCCTCCATCTTGCCGCTGAGCACGAAAGTTGACTCTAGTAGAGTCCAGCCTAAATCAGAGTCGCGAACTCGCTGAGTAGCGGAGTGACGCATGGACGCAGGTGAATGGCTGACCGCTCCGTTTGGTAGCGAACTGATCGAGTGGGCGGCAATTCCATTGCGGATCGTGCTCGGCGTCATCTTCATCGACGCGGGACTGGGGAAGTTCCGGCGCGGGATCGGCGGGTTTTCGGGATGGTTGGAATCGCTGGGCGTGCCGTTTCCTCGGCTGGCCGGGCCCGGCGTGGCGTCGATCGAGCTGGCCGGCGGCGTCCTGCTGCTCGCTGGATTGTTGGTGCCGTGGATCGCGATCCCGCTTGCGATCAACATGATGGTGGCGACCTACGTCAACAAGTTCAAAGAGGGTCTGCCCTTCCAGGGATCGTCCGACAAACAGGGTTACGAGCTTGATGTACTGATGGTCTTCGCGTGTATAGGCTTGATTCTGTTGGGCGCCGGCCCTGCTTCGATTGATTCCATTCTCTCCTAGGCGCCGACTCACCTCCGAGGTGGCTTCCCAGATGTGCTCGCCCTTGGCGAGCGAAGAGGTTGGGGGTCTGCTGGATGGAACGCTGGTCGGCTTTCGTCTCCGAACATCCCTGGCGCGTGATCCTGATGTGGATCGTGTTGGTCGTCGTTGCCGGCGGCTTGTTGAACCGGTTCGGGGGCGAACTGACCGACGCCTTCACGGTTCCCGGCACGGAATCTCAGGCGGCGTTTGATCTGTTGGCGGAGCGGTTCCCGGCGCGCGCCGGTTCTGAGCTCGTGGCCGTGTTCCACACGAAGCAAGCGAACATCCAGGGGGTCGAGGCGCAATCGGCGATCGATTCGTTCGTACGCCACGCGTCGGCCGTTGACGAAGTAGCCGTGATCACCCGACCCGAGGAGCGTCCCGGCAGCATCTCCGCCGACGGCCGCACCGCCTTGGTTCGGGTTGCCTTTGACCGTTGGGCCAACGATCTCTCACACGACAGCATCGCCGCGGTGATCAAGCCCGGCGAGGCGCTGCGATCGGACACGTTGCAGATCGACTTCGCCGGCGAGCCGGTGCGTGAGTACGAAACGGAAGCGCCGGGCGCGGCCGAACTGATTGGACTCGCCGCCGCGGTGATCATCCTGATCATCGGATTCGGTTCGGTCTTCGCCGCCGGGATGCCAGTGGTGTCGGCACTGGTCGGACTCGCTGTGGGCGCGATCGGGATCTCGATTGCGGCGGCGTTCCTCGATATCTCGACGGTCGCGCCCACCTTCGGCGCGATGCTGGGCATCGGCGTTGGCATCGACTACGCACTGTTCGTGATTGCACGATTTCGCGAACAGCTCAGCACCGGCATCAGTGCGCCTGAGGCAGCCCGTGCCGCCGTCACCACGGCCGGACGCACGGTGGCCTTTGCGGGATCGATCGTGGTCGTCGCGTTGGTCGGATTGTTTGCGATCGGCATCCCGCTGATCGCCAACCTGGGGCTGGCTGCGGCGCTGGTGGTGCTGCTGGAGATGCTGGTCGCGATATCGCTGCTGCCGGCGATGCTGGTACTGATCGGGACGCGGATAGACCGCTTCTCGATCCCCATGCTGCGCTACACGGCCGGCGGCGAGCACGGCCGCTGGTACCGGTTCTCACGCCGCATCGAGCGTCGCTCGTGGTTGTACCTGGCGCTGGGCACTGCGGTACTGTTGGCGCTCGCCTTTCCCGTGCTAAGCATGGAGATGGGCGTCTCCGACGACGGCAATCGCCCGACTACGTACACCTCCCGTCGCGCCTACGACCTGATTTCAAGCGCGTTCGGACCGGGCGTCAACGGGGCGCTGTTCGCCGTCGTCGACAACCAGGGACAGCGCATCTCGCAGGCGGATCTTGAGTCGGTGCGCCGTTCCCTGGCCGCCACCGAGGGGGTCTCGGCGGTCCTGCCGCCAAACGCCACGGCAAGCGGCGAGACGGCGCTGATCTACCTGTACCCGAGCACGGCGCCGCAGGCGGCGGAGTCACGCGCACTGGTCACCAGGTTGAGAGAGACGGCCGTGCCCGACGCGCTCGCCGAGGTTGCGCCGCGCACCACGATCTACATCGCCGGCACGACCGCGGCGTTTGAAGACGTGACGGCGAAGCTGACCTCGCGGCTGCCTTACTTCTTCGCGATCGTGATTGGTGTGTCAATCCTGCTGTTGATGATGGCGTTCCGCTCGATCCTCGTGCCGCTCAAGGCGGCAGTGCTCAACATGCTCGCGATCGGTTCGGCGCTCGGGTTCATCGTCGCGATTTTCCAGTGGGGTTGGGGCATCGAGCTGATTGGTCTGGACCGGACCGGGCCGATCGAGTCCTTCATACCGATGTTCATGTTCGCGATCCTGTTCGGTCTCTCGATGGACTACGAAGTGTTCCTGCTCTCACGGATTCGTGAACACTGGCTCGAGACGGGCGACTCGGGGGAGTCGGTCGCGTTCGGAATCGGCGCCTCAGCGCGGGTGATCACAGCGGCCGCGGCGATCCTGATCGCCGTGTTCGGCAGCTTCGCCTTCTTTGGCGACGAGCGGGCGGTGAAGGAGTTCGGGATGGGCATGGCGTTTGCCATTTTCATTGACGCCACGCTGGTTCGGTTGGTGCTGGTCCCGGCATTCATGCAGATTGCGGGACCGGCGAATTGGTACCTGCCGCGCTGGCTGGACAACCTGCTGCCCGGACTGACGATCGACCCGCCAATTCCGGTGCGGACCCGGGTCCGCCGCCTGCTCGGCGTGGCGCTGCACATGGTGCTGGCCCGACCGCAGAAGTCGGCGATGTACTAGCAGCTCAACTCCCGCGTAGTGGGTGAAGCGGGGAGACGTCCCACAGCGCTACTCGTGGCGCTCGACCTCGATCTGCCATTCGCTGATGCCCGGCTCGTCGGCGCTGAGCTCGACGACCCAGGGTCCACCTGCCGGTTCGTTGCCGACGAAGATGGCCTGGGCCAGGCATTGATCGCCGGAGGGACAGGAGACCAGCACACGCCCCTCGACGACAACCGCGCCCTGAGAGTTGGTCACGGTCAGACGACCCAACGAACCGTCGCCGCCGATCACAGAGACGATGATCTCAAACGCGCCGTCGGCATCGTCAACCAGCAGTCCGTTGCCGATCGCCTGCGAACCCAATCCGATCAACGTGGCCTGCAGTCCGCTGTCGTTGCCGATGCCGCGCAAAGAGATCGTGGGCGGAGGAGCGGGCGCCGGCAGCATCGCGGACATCATGGCGTCGCCCTCTTCGGCCATTGCCTCTTCGGACTCGGCGTCGGCCGCGGCCGGCCCGCTGATCTGGGATACGGTCAGCAGATACGCGCCGCTTCTCGCATTGGATAGTTCCGCAACGGTCAGCCGGATCACGCCGCCCACAGTCGGTTCGATGGTCAGTGCCGAGTCCAGGCTGAAGAGACCGCCGCCGCTGTTGTCGTCGGCCGCCTCGATGCCCGCCCCTTCAATGAACAGGAATGAGTCCAACAGCAAACTCTGAACGGTCGCCTCATACACGCCGCCGGCGAGCACTTGCAGCTCGAACGTGTCCACATCGCCGGCGATGTCGATCCGACCGATGAACGGCTCGCCGATGGTCAGCGATGTGAAGGTCTCTGCTTCGGCTTCGATAACGGTCGTCAGGGGAACATTGGAGCTGACGCGGTACGTGGCCGGCTCCGACATCGCCTCCGACGCTTCATCGTCGCCTGATTCCATTGCGTCCGAGCGCTCAGGCGAGATGACGATTTCGTAGGGCCCGACGCTCTCGGTAGCCAGGGCGACGATGGTGGAACCGCTCACCAGGGGCGCCTCCTGTCGCAGCTCACCGTCTCCATCGACCATCTGCAGCGACCCCGCCGTCTCGCTGCGTACGGTAATCAGCGCCCGGTCTCCCATCTGCGGCTCGGAGAGGAAGAGCGACACGGACTGTTGACCCTCGGCGACGGTCAACGTGTGTTCCATCGAGGTCACGACCGTCGGCTCCGGTCCGGCCCCGACCCCCACTTGCTCGCTTCTCAGGCTGCGCGCGAGGTCGCCGGTCGACACGTACATGCCAAGGCCGGCGAGCGATGCCGGCGCGACCCCGACGACCGTGCCGGACGCGTCAACCAGGACCATGCCGGCGGATTCAAGAGGCAGCGAGATATCGGTGCGCAGCAAGCTGCGCTGACCTGGCGTCCACTCGCGGATTCCGCTGAGGATGCCGGAAAACACGGAAGGCAACGCATCGGCGGAGTCGCCGATCGAATAGCCGATGGCGTACACCGAGGAACCCGGGCGCAGACCCTCGCCGTCGCCCAGGCGGGCTGCGGGCAGCAGCCGGACCGTGGACGAGTCAACCGGTCCGAGATAGGCGATACCGGTCAGGGCATCCTGTCCAAGAACCTGGAGTCCACTCAGGACCTCGCCGTTGGAGAGCGACACGTCGGCGGCAGTCGCCCCGCTCAGGGCGGCTCCGTCCACCAGCACAAATCCCTCGCTGATCACCAGTCCCGTCGCCGTGGCGCTGCCGGCGCTGACGCGAGCAACGCTGGGGAAGAGGATGCTGTAGGCGAGTTCACCCTCGCCGCCGCCGCGCGCGACGGGTGGCGGAGGCGGGCCGCTGGGCTCCGGCGGCGGAGCCGTTCGCGCGGCCGGCGCGGCGGGCGCCGGTTCTTCCTGCTGCGTCTGCTGCTGCTCGGCTGCCTGCTGTTGCTGATCCTGCTGATCTTCGTCGTCGGTGCCGACCAGATCGCAGGCGCTGAGAGTCAGGGCGCAAGCAACGAGGAGCGCGAACAACCAGAGTCCGCCGCGGCGCAGACGTTCGGTCAGCATCAGTACCTTCATCTCGGCTCCCGTCGCTTTCTGGGCACAATCGAGCGACAATCCAGCAGCGTTTCGGCTTCTGCTTGGTGTCTGGAGATTGTGATCGGAGTGTATCCCACATGCAGATCTCACGACCCTTCGGCACAGACGCGATACTGACATCAGCGATGGTTGGCCGCCATGGGTTGGGGACAGGAAGGGACTGGTGAACAGTCATGCAGTACATATTGCTGGTTCGCCTCTCGCCGGAGGGAATCGACGCCACAGCCGAGAATCCGCAAGCGCCGTTGGAGGCCGAACGCAGTGTCTCGATCCCCGGCGTCAGTGCGCTCGGGATCTACGCCGTATTGGGCCCGTACGACTTCACAGCGATCATCGACGCGCCTGACAACGATGCGGCGGCGAGGTGGTCGATCGCGTTCTCGGCGAAGATCCGGGGCGAGATCACGACGATGCCGGCAGTGCCGATTTCGCACTTGCAGGATCAAGGCGGCGGGATCGACGTTGAGCAGATGTCGGAGCCGTTGCCGGGGCAATCGGGAGGATAAGCCGGCCCAGGCAACTCCGCCGAGCTGATCCCTGCGCAAGGGCAGGAACTGGGAGGTGTGCGTTGTCCGAGCTGGTCCCTGCGCAAGGGCAGGGACTAGTGCGCTGGAGCCGGCGGGGGGATTCGAACCCTCGGCCTACGGTTTACGAAACCGTTGCTCTACCACTGAGCTACGCCGGCGGCGACCTGACAGAGATCGTATCGCAACATTGAGCACACCTTGCCTGATTGCGGCGTTGCTCACTGCATAGGCGGATGTGACAGGCAGACACACAATCAGCAGCCGCGTGTTGATGTTCTATCGTGCGCGCATGTTCCGATTGACCGTTTCGACGCTAGACGACGACTTTGTCCCTCCGCTCCAACCGGCGCTCGAGCGCGCCGGTCTGCAGGTAGTGCGGTTCACGCCGGCCGAAGGCGTCGAACCCGATCCCGCGGCCGCGCCGGATGTCCTGCTATTGGACTGGCGGGCAATCATGCCTGTCAACAAACCGGCGGAGGTGCTGGCCTGGCCCGATGCGATGCGACTGGCCGCGCTCAAGCCATCGGACACCCGCCTGCTGGGACCGACACAGGAACTGGATGACTTCGTGCTCGCCCCGGTCCACGACGAGGAGCTGGTCGCCCGTGTTCAACTGGTGCTCTGGCGTCACGGACGCGCCCTCACGCGCAACACACTCGAGGCGGGCGACTTGGTCGTCGATACGTCGAACTACCAGGTGTTTGAGGGGGGACGCTCGGTCTCGCTGACGTTCAAGGAGTTCGAGCTGCTGCGCTTCCTGATGACCCACAATCAGCAGGTGTTCACCCGCGAGACGCTGCTCAACCGCGTCTGGGGCTACAACTACTACGGAGGCTCACGCACGGTCGACGTGCACATCCGGCGGCTGCGCTCCAAGCTTGAGGCGGGCGGCCAGCGCTACGTCGAGACGGTGCGCAACGTGGGCTATCGCTTTGCGCTGCCGCTGCGCTGACCGGGTTCCCTTTCGACAAGTCGGCTACACAACGTGCCCGACAGACGGGCGCCTGCGGAGCGTAACTCAGGTGTAACCCAATTGTGCGGGGCCAGGCGCAGCCTGGCCATAGGATGATTCGCAGCGATCAATGACGCTGAGCGCCAGGTGGCAGCGCCTGCGCGCGCAACCAACCGGCCCAGATTTCCGAGCTGCATGAAGACAGAATGAGAGGCACAGGCCCATGGCAACCCTTGGCGACATCCAGGCGCTGATCCAGGATCAGGGCATTCGCCGCGTCGACCTGTTGGTCACCGACCTGATTGGCCGCTGGCAGCACTTCGGCATCCCCGCATCCAAGGTCGATGAGGACCTGGTCAACCGCGGACAGGGCTTCGACGGCTCGTCGCTGCGCGGCTTCCAGAGCATCGACGAGTCGGACATGTTGCTGCGCCCCGATCTCGACTCGGCGCGGCTTGACCCGACCGAGCGCGTGCCGACGCTGAAGTTCATCTGCGACGTCCACGATCCAGTCACCGGCGACCGCTACAGCCGCGACCCGCGCTACGTCGCGACCAAGGCCGAGCAATACTTGGTCGATTCGGGCATCGCCGACCAGGCCTTCTTCGGCCCCGAGCTCGAGTTCTTCCTCTTCGACCACGTGCAGTTCCAGATGTCGATCAACTCGGCCTTCTATGTGGTTGAGTCGGACGAGGCCGACTGGAACAGCGGCCGCGACGAGGACGAGAACAACCTGGGCTACAAGATTCCGCCGAAGCAGGGCTACTCGCCCACGGCGCCGTTCGACACGCTGAGTGACATCCGCTGGGAGATGGCCGACGCGATGGAGGCGGTGGGGATGGAGCTGGAAGTCCACCACCACGAGGTCGCGACCGGCGGCCAGGGTGAGATCGCGACGCGCTTCAACACCCTGCGCGACAAGGCTGACGAAACCCAGTGGTACAAGCACATCATCCGCAACGTGGCCAAGGAGCACGGAAAGTCGGCGACCTTCATGCCGAAGCCGCTTTACGGCGACAACGGCACGGGGATGCACTGCCACCAGTCACTGTGGAAGGACGGCGCGCCGCTGTTCTACGAGGCGGGCAAGTACGCGGAACTATCGGACACGGCGCGACACTACATCGGCGGCCTGCTCAAGCACGGATCGGCGCTGCTCGCCTTCTGCGCGCCGACGACCAACTCCTACAAGCGGCTGGTGCCGGGCTTCGAAGCGCCAATCTATCTCGCGTATTCGCAGCGAAACCGCTCGGCGGCGGTGCGCATTCCGACATACGAGACCTCGCCGAACAGCAAGCGGATCGAATTCCGCCCGCCGGACGCCTCGGCCAACACCTACCTGGCGTTCTCAGCGATGTTGATGGCCGGCCTTGACGGGATCCGCAACCGGATCGAGCCGGACGACCCGGTCGACACCGACATCTACGAACTGAGCGCCGAGGAGGCCGCCGGCATCCCGTCGGTGCCGCACTCGCTCGAAGGGTCGCTCCAGGCGCTGGCCGACGATCACGACTTCCTGATGGAAGGCGGAGTCTTCACCCAGGACCTGATCGACGAGTACCAGGACTTCAAGCTCACCGAAGCCCGCGATGTCTTTATGCACCCGGTGGCAGCGGAGTTCTTCCACTACTACCACATCTAGCTGGCCGTCCTCCCTCCTCCTCAGCGGGGAGGGAGGCGCCATGAGGCGCGTGCGTCATGACCAGCGTCAACGGCGAGCTCAACGCTCCACCCAACGAACATCAGCACGTCCTCAACGCCTGCCGCGAGCATGACGTCCGCTTCGTGCGACTCTGGTTCACCGACCTGCTTGGTCAACTGAAATCCGTGGCGATCACGATTGACGAGCTTCCCGCCGCGCTGGAAAAGGGCGTCGAGTTCGACGGCGCGTCGATCGAGGGATTCGCCCGCCACGACGAGTCGGACATGGTGGCGATCCCGGATCCGGACACGTTCGTCGTGCTGCCCTGGAGGCCGCAGCAGCATCGCGTCGCCCGGATGATCTGCGACATCCACCGACGCAACGGCGAGCCGTTCGACGGCGACCCGCGTCGGGTGCTGCGCCGCCAGCTCGAGTCGGCGCAGCAGCGCGGCTACACCTTCTACGTCGCGCCGCAGATTGAGTACTTCTACTTCAGCGCTCCAGACGATCCGTCACCGTTGGACTCGGGCGGCTACTTCGACCTGTCGCCGCTCGACACGGCGACCGATCTGCGCCGCGAGACGGTGCTGACGCTGGAAGAAATGGGCATCGGGGTTGAGTCATCGCACCACGAGGCCGCTCCGTCGCAACACGAGATCGATCTGCGCTACACGGACGCTCTGACTATGGCCGACCAGGTGATGACTACGCGACTGGTGGTCAAGGAAGTGGCGATCAAGCAGGGTGTCCACGCAACATTCATGCCCAAGCCGCTCAACGGCGTCAATGGCTCTGGTCTGCACGTCTATCTCTCGCTGTTCGACCATGAACAGAACCTGTTCTACGAGGAGGGCGGGGGACTCTCGGAGATTGCCCGTTCGTTTCTCGCCGGACTGCTCGCCTACACGCCGCAGTTCACCTTGATCACCAATCAGTGGTCGAACAGCTACAAGCGGCTCGCGCCCGGCACCGAGGCGCCGGTCTATCTGACCTGGTCGCATGCCAACCAGTCGGACCTGGTTCGAATCCCGGAGTATGAGCCGGGGGACTCGGAGTCGACGCGATTGGAGTACCGGGGCGCCGACTCGGCGACGAATCCGTACCTGGCATTCTCGGCGTTCCTGGCTGCCGGCCTGCGCGGCATCGACGAGAGCCTGATCCCGCCACCGGCGGCGGAGGACAACGTCTTCGAGCTCACGCCGGCGCAGCGGGAGGCGCGGAACATCGTCGAGATGCCGACCACTCAGGGCCGCGCGATTGAGGCGTTCTCGAAGTCCGAGCTGATGAAGAGCGTGCTGGGCGAATACGTCTGGTCGACGGTGCTCCAGAACAAGCGGCTTGAGTGGGACGAGTACCGCTCGCAGGTGACCGACTACGAGCTGCGGCGCTATCTGGCCGTGTTGTAGGGCTTGCGCGCCAGGAAGCAGTAGAGCGGCGTGAAAATCCCGGTCTGACCGCCGGCGATGTACGCCTGCGCAGTGCGATCCATCATCCGGATCACGTCCGTCGAACCCTCGGGGAAGATCCTCAACAGCTCGGCTATCCGAGTTCCGCCGATAAACACTCGACGCCCCAACAACCTGTTCAGGATTCCCCCTCGCGCGCCGGCGTACCACTCAACGGGTTGATACCAGGGCATGCTTGCGCCCTGCTGCACGATGCCGAGATCCTGCCCCTCGACCACCTCGAAGCCCGCTGCCTCGAGCGCGCGGTCCACTTCGCCGGTAGTGGCAATCTCCTTGAGCGCGATGCCTTGCTGTAACTCGCGCTTGATTTCCTGGTGTCGAGGATCGCCGGGCGCAAACCGATCGGTCATGCACATCTCTTGTCCCCAGAAGAGCGCGCCGGGCTTGAGCACGCGGTTGATTTCGGCGAACGCGCCTTCCTTGTCCGGAGCGTGACAGGTCGATTCAATCGCGTAACCGCGGTCGAAAGTGGCGTCAGGGATGGCGCTCATGTCCATGAAGCTGGCGCAGAGGTAGTCGGCCATCTCGTCGATGCCGGCTTCAGCGCCGAGCGACCGAGCCCGCTCCAACTGGATCTCGTTGATGTTGACCCCGGTGACGCGGACGCCGGCTTCACGAACGACGCGGCGCATCGGGCCGCCGACGCCGCAACCGACATCAATGACATTCATGCCCGCCTGCAGGTCCAGACGTTCAATCATCAGGCGCTGGTGCCTAATCTGAGAGTCTTCCAGGCGCTCGTCGGGCGAGAGTGGGGCGAAGTGCAGGGATTCGCCCCAGCCGAAGACCATGAACTCGTTGCAGAGGTCGTAGTAGTCCTTGACCGTCTCGGTGTGATCGTAGGAGGCGGCGTCATCCGTGCCGCCGGCGCGGTCCATCCAACCCTCGAGATGTCGAAGCCGACGTGGGACGACGCCTCCTTCTCGGAGATATGCCGACTTCAGCCGCCGAGAGAGTTCGATGAGTTGCATGGAGCACGTTCCGCGCGTTGTGAACTGTGCGAATCAGGTTAGACGTAAGTGCGTTCGGGCTAGTTGCCCACGACGGATGCCGAGAGGGCCGCGGCCTGTTCGAAGAGTCCCTCGGTTGAGCTGTGAATCACGTCGAACAGGGGCGTCGGGTAGAGGCCGATGAACAAGACGCCGGCGACCAGCACGACCAACGCGCCGGCCAGCGGCCGCGAGACGTGGAAGCGGGCGCGGTCGGATCCCTCCGGCTCGTACAGGTACATCTGCTTGATCACCATCAGGTAGTAGTAGAGCGAGACGAACGATGCCGTCACACCGATCGCGCCGAGCCAGAGGAAGCCGTTATTGAAGGCCGCCTGGAAGATGATGAACTTGGTCGCGAAGCCGGCAAACAACGGCATGCCGGCTAACGAAAACAGCGCAGCGGCGATCGCAAACGCGAGGAACGGTTGGCGCTCGGCCAGTCCGCGCAGGTCTACGATGTCGTCTCGACCGGTGCGGTTGTAGAAGGCGATGATCGCTGCAAAGACCGCGATGTTCGTCGTGACATAACCGATGAGATGTAAGACAAGGGCCGAGGCGGCGTCCTGAGATTGCGTGATGTTGGCCGCGTCAAGCGCGACGATACCTACCAACAGATAACCCACCTGGGAGATCGACGAGTAAGCCATCAACCGCTTGAAGTTGGTTTGCTGCAGCGCCATCAGGTTGCCGACAATCATGGTCACAGCGGCGAGGATGCCGACGAACCAGACCCACTCGGCGGCGGCCGGCAGGAATGCCTCGGAGAAGAGTCGCAGGAAGAAGGCGAAGGCGGCGGCCTTGCCGCCGGCGCTGAGGAAGGCGGTGATCGGCAGCGGCGCGCCCTGGTAAGCGTCGGGCGTCCACTGGTGGAAGGGCACGGCCGACACCTTGAAGCCGAGGCCGGCCGTGATCAGCACGAGTCCGATCAACAGTCCGGGCCGCGCCCCGTCGGGATCGACGCCGCCGCTGCCCCCCGCGAACGAGGCGAGCTGGCCGGCGATGCTGCGCGTGCCCTCGACGACATCGGGGCCGATGGCGGAGTAGGTCGTGCTGCCGGTGACGCCGTAGATCAGCGAGATGCCGTAGAGCATCAGCGCCGACGAGAACGCGCCGAGCAGCATGTACTTGAGCGAGCCCTCGTTGGAGAACGGGTTGAGCTTGTTGAAACCGACGAGGATGTAGAAGCTGAACGAGAGCAACTCAAGCGAGAGGTAGGCCGTGAGCAGCTCGCGCGAGGCCGCGAGCAGCATCATGCCAAGCGTGGCGAAGATGATCAGCCCGTAGAACTCGGCGTGATTCTTGAGCCGGTCACCGGCGAACTGGACTGCGGCGATCACGGTGAAGAAGGCGATGCCGAGGAAGAAGACCCGGAAGAGCACGGTGAAGTGATCGACTGCGAGTACTCCACCAAAGTCGTCGCTGGTGTCCCAGTACGCGACCGCGGTGACGACTGCGATTACGGCCAGCGCCGCGGCAGTGGCGTAACCGAACCACTTCTGGTCGACATTGCGGAAGGCCAATGCAGCGGCAATGATCACCACGGCCAGGCCGGCCATGACGAACTCGGGGATGATCAGCTGATACTCGAGGTCCATCAGTGTCACCGTCCGGTCAGCGAGCTGAGCGTGAACAGGCCGCCGATCTGATCAATCTTGGGCAGTTCCGCCACGGTTGGCGCGATGCGGTCAATGAACGGGTCGGGCCAGACGCCCATTGCGATGATCGGCGCGATAAGCACGATGGCAGCGGCGATCTCCCAGCGCGAGAGCTCCTTGAGGTTCTCCCAGCGCGGATTGAAGGGTCCGAGCGCGGCGCGGCCCATGAGTCGGAGCACATAGATCGCGGTCAGCGCGGCGGAAAGGATGCCCAGCGCGGCGAAGAGCGGGAACGTGTCGATGGTTCCGACAAAGATGTGGAACTCAGCCACGAATCCCGAGAGTCCGGGTAAGCCGAGCGAGGTGAGGCCGGCGATACCGAAGAAGATCACGAACAGCGGCATCTTGCGCACCAGCCCGCCAAAGACGCGGATGTCCCTGGTGTGGGCCTGGTCATAGAGTCCGCCGACCATGGCGAAGAAGAGGGCGGTCATGACGCCGTGCGAGAACATCTGCAGGACCGCGCCGTTGACGCCGATGTTGTTCATCGTGCCCAGGCCCATCAGGACGAAGCCCATATGGGACACGGAGGAATAGCCGATCACGAACTTGAGGTCGGTCTGGTGGATCGCCGAGATCGCGCCGTAGACGGCGGCGACGCCGCCGAGCACGAGCAGGACGGGCATCCAGAAGTCGGTGCCGGCGGGCAGGATTTCCATGCCCAGGCGGATGATGCCGAACGCGCCCAGCTTCATCAGCACGCCGGCGTGAAGCATCGAGACGGCGGTCGGCGCGGCCACGTGGCCGTCGGGCGACCAGGTGTGGAAGGGGAAGAGGCCGGCCAGGACTCCGCAACCGATCATGAAGAAGGGGAAGAAGGTGTTAGCGAAGCCGCGGTCGAACTCGATATCGCGCAGCACGGCCATGTCGAAGGTACCGGCGCCGGCCTCGGCGAAGACGGCAAAGATGCCGACGAAGATGAGCACCGAGCCGCCGACCAGGACCATGGTCAGCTTCATCGCGCCGTACTCTTTGTTGGTCGAGCCCCAGATCACGATCAGCAGGTACATCGGCAGCACGGCGAGCTCGTAGGCGAAGAACCAGAAGAACAGGTCCTGGCCGATGTAGACGCCGTAGACGCCGGTAAAGAGTGCCATGAAGAGGATGAAGAAGTCCTTGACGCGGTGCGTGATCTTCCAGGAGACGAGCACGCCGGCGAAGCCGACCAGACCGTTGAGCAGGACCATCGGCGCTGCAATGCCGTCGACGGCGAGATGCAGGGAGATGCCGTTCTCGCCGAGGAAGCCGATGTTCTCGATCCACGGGTACTGGAGGTTGAACTGGTAGCCGCCTTCGGCGAAGTCGTAGACGGCGAAGATCCAGATTGAGTCGATCAGCGTGGCGGTGGTCGCGACCAGGGCGATCCAGCGCACGACATTCGCGTGCCGCGAGGGCACGAGGATCGTGAGCAGCATCGCTGCGCCGGGGATCAGCAAGAGCAGGAGGAGTGCTTCGCCTGCGTCCACGCTGTGCGCCTCTCTCTTTCTGTTTCGCTCGCTATCCGCGCAGCAGGAAGGCGAGGCCGCCCGCGAGGGCGACGCCGACGACCATCAGCAGCGCGTAGTCGGGAATCCGTCCGGTGACGTGGTAGCGCAGCCAGTAGGCGGCGTAGCGCGTAGCGTCGGCCGGGGCGTTGATACCGGTGTCGTTGACGATCATGCGGTCGAACCAGGCGACGACCCGGGCCAACGGCAGCATGGCGCGGTCGATGCCCCATTGGTAGGCCTCGTCGAAGTAGAACTTGTTCTCGACGACAGCGGCGAGCCGGGGTTGGAACTCGCGCACGGCCTTGGCGCGCTCCGAGTTCTTGCCCCAGAAGAACCACCAGGCGGTGAGGAAGCCCAGCAGCGAGACCGTGCCGGTGACGGCGGCGATCGAGTTGGAGAAGTGGAAGCTCTCGGGCTCGGGGAAATAGATGTAGCTGTTGATGCCGCCGGGGAAGCCGAGCGCGTCGCCGACCTGGTCGAAGGCGACGAAACCGACGAGGAAAGTGAGCACGGTGAGGAAGACAAGCGGGATCAGGATGGTCGGAGCAGCCTCGCGGGCACGGCGGATCACAGCAAGATCCTTGGGCGGACCGAAGAAGGTAATGATCACGAGCCGCGCCATGTAGAGGGCGGAGAGGAAGGCGGCCACGCCGAGCAGGATGGCGATTGCGGTGTTCGCGCCGCCAATCGTGGCGAGGAAGATCTCATCCTTGGAGAAGAACCCGGAGAGCGGCGGGATGCCAGCCAGCGCGACTGAGGAGACGATGAAGGTCGAGGCAGTGACCGGCATGCGCCACCAGAGGCCGCCAAGCTTGCGCGCGTCCTGCTCCTCGGTCATGTGGATCACGGAGCCGGAGCCCAGGAAGAGGCACGCTTTGAAGAACGCATGGGTGAGCAGATGGAACATGGCAATGCCAACGGCGCCGACCCCCAGGGCGACGAACATGAATCCAAGTTGAGACACAGTGGAGTAGGCGAGCACTCGCTTGATGTCGTTCTGAGCGAGGGCCATCATGCCGGCAAGAAGCGCAGTGGTCAGGCCGACGCCGAGCACGACGTTGGATGCGCCCGGCGTGACCTCGAAGACCGGCAGCAGGCGTGCGACCAGGTAGACGCCGGCTACGACCATGGTGGCGGCGTGAATCAGCGCGGAGACCGGCGTCGGGCCTTCCATCGCGTCGGGCAGCCAGACGTGGAACGGCACCTGGGCCGACTTGCCGGCCGCGCCCAGGAAGAGCATCAGTGTCGAGAGCGTGAGGTAGCCGTCGCCCATGACCTGGGGCAAGTCGTTGACTCTGCCCGCCTCGGCGGCGGCGATGATGTCGGAGATCTGGAACGACCCGGTCGCACGCCAGAAAAGGATGATGCCGATGAACAGGCCGACATCGCCGAGTCGCGTGGTGACGAACGCCTTCTTGGCCGCTTCGACCGCCGAGCGACGCTCGTAGTAGAAGCCGATCAACAGGAAGGAGCAGAGACCCACGCCTTCCCAGGCGACGAACATGAGCAACAGGTTGTCGGCCAGAACCAGGGTCAGCATCATCGCCACAAACAGCGAGAGCACGGCGAAGTACCACCAGTAACGCGGCTCGGGACGTCCGTGGTGACGTAGATAGTTGGTCGAATAGATGTTGACCATCAATGCCACGGTCGCCACGACGAAGACCATCACCATCGCGATCGAGTCGACGGTAAATCCAAGCCGCACGACGAAGCTGTCGAAGTTGATCCAATCGGTGCCGACGTTGCGTATTCCGCCGAGACCGGCGCCCAGCCAGTCGAGGTGCGACTCGAGCACGAAGAAAAAGAGCACGAACACGGCCAGCGCCGCGCCGACCGAGATAAAGTCGCCGCCGCGCGGCAACTTGCGCCCGAAGAGGAACAGGACAACGAAGGAGATGGCCGGGATCGCCGGCAATATCCATGCGTGGTCAGCCCAGATCATCAGCGCACGCTCCCGCTTACCACTTGAGGAGATTCACTTCGTCGACGTTGGCGGTGGCCCGGTTGCGGAAGGTCCGCACGACGATGCCCAGCGCGAGCGCGACCTCTGCGGCCGCGATCACGATGATGAAGAAAGCGAAGACGATGCCGGTGATGTTGCCGAAGTCGACATGACCGTAGACGGCAAAGGCCACCATGTTGAGCGACACTGCGTTGAGCATCAGCTCGACCGAGAGCAGGATCAACACCGCGTTCCGGCGTGTGAGCACGCCCATGGCGCCGATGGCGAAGAGCACCGCGTTGACGACGAGGATGTGCTCGAGTGGCGGCATCAGTTGTCGTCCTCGTCAGGTGAGGCGAGCATGATTGCACCGTCGAGGGCTATCGAGAGCAGCACGCCGACGATGATGAAGGGGACGATCCAGAGGGTGAAGATGGCGTCGCCGATGGCTTGCAGGCCGACAGGCTCGAAGGCCGTTGAGGACTCCGGTGTGGTCCAGGTCGTCGCGACGATGCCGCCGATCAGTGCAGCGAGCAGGCCGAGCGCGGCCGCGATGCCGAGCGGTCGGGAGCGACCGAAGAGCGCCTGCGGGCGCTCGCGGGCGCGGGTAAGCATCAGCGCGAAGAGGATCAGGATGACGACCGCGGAGCCGTAGATCAGGAGTTGGACGAGGGCGATGAACTCGACCGTGAGGATCAGGTAGATGCCGGCGACGCCTGCCAGCGAGGCGATGAAGAAGAGCGCGGCGTAGACGATGTTGCCCGCAGTGACCACACCAATCGCGGAGATCAGCATGACCACGGCCAGGATCCAGAACACCACCTGAGTCGCGGTGACGCCTTCCTCCACGCGGTTGCTCCTCTTCCTCTTCGATCTGCTTCGTTAGTCGCCGCCGGCCTCGACCGGGGTGACTTCCGGGGCGGTAATCACGCGCGGCGTGGCCGGCGTGGTCTGTACGGTTCGAGTTCCTTCTCCCTGCTTGCGCCGCATGATGTAGTAGACCAGCCCACTGAGCGCGACGAGCAGCCCGAACGAGACGAGGCCTACGACCCAGTCGGGGCCGCCGTAGGCGAGGATGATGCCGTTGGCGATGACCTGGATGATGGAGAAGGGCAGGAGCACCTTCCAGGAGAAAGACATGAGCTGGTCGATTCGTAGTCGGGGGAAGAGCGCGCGCGAGCCGATGACGAGCACGATCAGGACCGAGGTCTTGACGAACGTCAGCACAATCTGCAGGCCGAGCCCGACATCGGCGCCGAAGGGCCAGTTCCAGCCGCCGAGGAAAAGCGAAGAAGCGAGCACGACAAGCAGGAAGAGCGCGGTGTACTCGGCCAGGAAGAACATGCCCCAGCGCATGCCGGAGTACTCGACGAAGTAGCCGCCCACGACTTCCGACTCCGCGATCGGCATGTCGAACGGCGGACGATGCAGCTCAGCCAGCATGCCGATGATGAAGATGAAGAAGCCGAGCGGCTGCAGCAGGATGTAGGGCGTCGTGGTCTGATCGCCGACGATTGCGTTGATCGAACCGGCGGCGGAGGCGTCGCCGTCAACAGCGAGGCGTCCGGCGGCGACCATCACGACGGCGACGATGATCAGGAGCATAGGGATTTCGTAGGAAATGGCCTGGGCGGCAGCTCTGACGCCGCCGAGCAACGCATACTTGTTGTCCGAACCCCAGGCGGCCATGACGACGCCGACGATGTTCAGGCCGAGCACGCCGAAGACGAAGAGCAGGCCGAGATTGAGGTCTCGAATGAACCAGGTCTCGGTGAACGGCATGGGTACGAACACGAGAAACACGGGCACGAAGGCCATGTACGGGGCAAGTTCAAATGCCCAGCGGTCTGCCGTGATCGGCCGAACGTCCTCCTTCGCGATCAGCTTGAGGGCGTCGGCGATTGACTGCAGCGTGCCGATTGGCCCGGTGCGTGTCGGGCCGACACGGGCCTGGAATCGGGCGAGGATTTTGCGCTCGAGGTAGATCAGCGCGAACGCCATGATCGTCATCAGCGCAACGATGAAGATGATGCGCAGCAGCGCATCGATCCAATCGGGCATGCTGACGCCGGCGAACTCGCTCAGGACCATTTAGCGCATCCCCACCCGCAGTTGCGGCAACTCACGCAGGTTACACGTGATCCGGCTTACGCCCATCCTGTCGGGACGGCCGCCTGTGCCTAGAAATCGAGATTCCCGCCTCCGTGGGAATGACGGAGGTGGAGGCGGGAATGACGGAAATGGTGGCATT
The DNA here is from genome assembly GCA_009838915.1 of Chloroflexota bacterium. GTDB lineage: Bacteria > Chloroflexota > Dehalococcoidia > Bin125 > Bin125 > Bin125. The sequence continues at coordinate 139,674 of VXQT01000002.1, read as the reverse complement.
AGCGGTCAACCTCGCAGAGCACGATGTCGATCGAACCGAGCGCGACGACGGCATCAGCGAGATAGGTGTTGAGCACTTGCGGTCTGAGCGAAGAGAGGTTGTGGAAGCATGGCGAGCGCATCTTCACGCGCCAGGGCTTGTCGGTGCCGTCGGAGACCATGTAGATGCCGTACTCGCCGCGCGGATTCTCCTGGCGCATGTAGATTTCGCCGGGTTCGGGCCGCAGACGGGCGGGCATGCGTTCGGGCTCGATCGGCCCCGAGGTGGGCATCTGATCGAGCGCCTGGCGGAGAATGGTGACGGACTGGCGCATCTCTTCCAGGCGCACGAGGTAGCGGTCGTAGACATCGCCGCGCTCGCCCACGGGGATCTCCCAGTGGAAGCGGTCGTAGATCGAGTACGGCTCGTCGACGCGCAAGTCGAAGGGCACGCCGGAGGCGCGCAGCATGGGGCCGGTGACGCCGAAGGCAATCGCCTCGTCCGCGGTCATCGCGCCGATGTCGCGACAGCGGGCGACGAAGACTTCGTTATTGGTCATCAGCTCGTCGACATCGGTGATGCCGACTTCGACCTGGTCGAGCACCCAGTGCGAGTCCTCGACAAAGGTCTCGTGAGGCTCCCATGCGAGTCCGCCGACGCGGAAGTAGTTGTACATGATGCGGTCGCCGCAAACAGCCTCGAACAGGTCCTGGATGCGTTCGCGCTCCTTGAAGGTCCAGGTGAAGGCGGTGCCGAAGTAACCGACATCGGTGCCGAACGCGCCCATGAACATGAAGTGAGAGAGGATGCGATTGAACTCGGCCAGGATCAGGCGTACGTACTCGGCGCGCTCGGGCACTTCGATGCCGGCCAACCGCTCCACCGCGTTGACGTAGACCCACTCGGAATTGAAGGCGGCCAGGTAATCGGTGCGGTCCTGGTAGCCGAGCGCGCCCCGGTAATCGAGGTTTTCGGAGAGCTTCTCTCCGCCGCGGTGCATGTAGCCGATGTAGGGAACAGCGTCCTTGACGATTTCGCCGTCGACAGTGAGGACCATACGGAACACGCCGTGGGTCGCGGGGTGCTGCGGCCCGATGTTGATGTTCATGTCGACGGTCTCGAACTCGCGCTCGACGACGACGGGTTCGGTCAAGACTTCGCCTTCGAAGGTTTGCTGGACCACGCGGCCTTCTCCTTCGTATCCCGTTAGTCGCCGCGCAACTGCGCGCGCCTGGCGGCGGCGAGTTCACGTCCGATTCGGACGCGTTCCGCCTGGGCGGCGGCGCGGCCTTCGGGGTCTTCTTCGGCGTCGGGAATGGTCGGCAATTCGGGCGGCGGCGGCGCGGGCGGTCGGTCGTCCTGAACCGGAGCGCTGGACGGTGCGACCTCTGCGGCCGCTGGGGCGGCGGCCGGAGCTGCCGCGGGAGGCGGCGGCGGGGCGGCGCCTTCGGGCCGCGGGCCGCCTGCGGGCGGCGCGCCGGCCAGGCGCTCGGCACGGCGGACGGCGGCAAGCTCGCGGGCGCGGGCGACGCGCTCGGCCTGCTCGGCGCGGCGCTGCTCGCGCTCTTCTTCGGTCATGTCCTCGACTCGCTTGCGCTCGGGAGCGGCGGCGGCCGCGGTCTCGTCGGCGGCGTCTTCTTCCTCGGCCGGTTCGGGCGGCGGGTACTGCTTCGTGAAGAACTCGACGTCGACACCCTGTTCCATCTCGATCGGCGCGAGCGGATGGCTCTTGCGCAGCGGATGAATGTCAATGTCTTCGTCGAGCAGCAGGTTGCGCGGGTCGGGGTGACCGATGAACTCGATGCCGAACATCTCGCGGCATTCGCGCTCGGCCCAGTCGGCCATCGGATAGAGGTCGGCGACAGACTCGACGACGGCGCCTTCGGCGGGCAGCCAAGACTTGATCGTGACGGCCTGGCGCAGGGGGATGGAGTAGAGGTGGTAGACGATCTCGAGGCCGCGATCTTCCCAGTCGACGGCGGTCTGGTTGCGTAGCAGGTTCATTTGCAGTCGCGCGTCGTCGCGGCCACGCTCCAGCACCTCGTGAATCGATTCCAGCGGGATGGTCAGCGCGACATCATCGCCTTTAGTCATGGCGGCGTCGAAGTCGACGAGCGGCATGACCTCGCGGTATGTCTCGGCGATCGAGCCGGGCGGCGGCTCGTTGCCGGGCGGCTCCTCGGAAGCGACGGGGGTGCGTCGGGAGGTCATGGTTGATCAGTAACCTCGCCCGCGTTCTTCGACGATCTTCTCCTGCAGGGCGAGCAGTCCATCGATCAGCGCTTCCGGGCGAGGCGGACAACCGGGCACATAGACATCGACCGGCACGATGTTGTCGACGCCCTGCACGACCCGGTCATACTGGGTGTAGGGGCCGCCGTTGGTCGCGCAGGCGCCCATGGAAATGACCCACTTGGGATGCGGCATCTGTTCATAGAGCAGCTTGACTGCGGGAGCCATTTTCTTGGTCACCGTGCCGGCGACGATCATCACGTCGGACTGCCTGGGTGAAGGCCAGGGGACGATACCAAAGCGGTCGAGGTCGTGATTGGCCATGTAGGTGGAGATCATTTCGATTGCACAGCAGGCAAGGCCGAACGTCATGGGCCAGAGCGAGGACTTGCGCGCGGCGGAGATTAGGGCCTCGGCGGGCGCTTGCATCACACCGGGCAACACGACCTTGTAAGGCACTGTCGGTGGCTGGTCGTCAATCGCCTGCAGGCGCAGTGATTCGGGCGAGATGATGACGGGCGTCGGGTCGCCCATGTGTGGTGGCTGTGAGGTCGTCATACGCCGCTCTCGCTCCGTTAGTTTCGTTGCCAGTCGAAGACGCCCTTGCGCCAGGCATAGGCGAGGGCGATCAGCAGCGTGCCGATGAACAGCACCATCTGCCAGAGAATGACCTTGCCAAACTCTGCCCCGTCCATCAGTCCGAGGAACGAGACGGCCCAGGGCAGGAGGAAGACGACTTCAACGTCGAATACGAGGAAGAGCAAGGCATAGGTGTAGTAGCGAACGTGGACCTGGGCCCAGTTGCGCCCGATCGGCAGCATGCCGCACTCGTAGACCTGGCCCTTGAGCGCGGTGCGGCGCTGGGGCGCGAGCAGCTTGGTCGCCAGCAGCGCGGTGAGGACGAGCATGATCCCGACCGGGATCGCGACCAGCACTGCGCCATAGTTCTCGAACAGTTCGGACACGTCTACCTGCCGTCACCCGCTCCAATGGCCGGGACCTGATTGCCCGGTGCGAACAGATCGTACCCGCGCCCAGTGATCAGGGTCAATGTCTGGTTGAGCGTTGTCAGGTGGAGTCCGAGAGGTCGCGTTCGTACTTGAACTCGACGGTCTGGTTGACGTCGTTCAGCTTGCGGGTGTCGGACTTGACGTAACCGAGGCGTTCGTAGAGCCGGTGGGCGTCCTCGAAGCGGGTGTCGGACCAGAGTTCGATCCGCCCTGCGCCGTGTTCGCGCGCCCACGCGACAGCGGTCTCGAAGAGCCTACGGCCCAGTCCTTGACCGCGCAGGTGAGCGTCGAGGTACAGGCGGTGCAGCTCGACGGTCGGTCCGTCGATCCGATTGGCGGCGATGGAACCAACAACCGCATCAGACTTGTCGCGCATCACCCAGAACGCACCGATAGGCGAGCGGTACGGGAAGGCATGCTCTTCGGACAGCAGATCCCAGAACTCGTCCTCGGGATCCCAGATGAAGCCGTACTCGTCGAAGACGCGGTGGATCAGCTCGATCACTTCCGGACAGGCGTCGTGGCCGACGGACTCAATCTGATAGGTCACGGCGCGTTACCCTGCTGACTGACACGACAGACCTGCGTGAGACCTGCATCAGGTTCGTGAGGAGCACGATATGGGACCGCTGAGCGGCATTCGAATCATTGAGTTCCAGGGCATCGGACCGGGCCCATTCTGCGGGATGATCCTGTCCGACATGGGCGCGGACATCGTGCGCATTGATCGGGCGTCGAACGCGCCATCGGAAGCGCCGGCGAATCCGCCCGGTGATCTGCTTGCTCGGGGGCGCCGGTCGATTGCGTTGGATCTGAAGAATCCCGAGGGCGTCGAGGTGGCGCTCAAGCTGATCGAGGGCGCGGACGCGCTGTTCGAGGGCTTCCGTCCCGGCGTGATGGAGCGCCTGGGGCTGGGGCCGGACGTGTGCCTGGAGCGCAACCCGAAGCTGGTCTACGGGCGAATGACGGGTTGGGGCCAGGAGGGTCCCTACGCGCACATGGCGGGGCATGACATCAACTACATCTCACTGGCCGGGGCGCTTGCGCCGATCGCGCGCAAGGGTCAGGCGCCGGTGCCGCCGCTCAACCTGGTCGGCGACTTCGGGGGCGGCGGGATGTATCTCGCGGTGGGCATGCTGGGCGCGCTGATCGAAGCGCAGCGCTCGGGCAAGGGGCAGGTGGTGGACGCGGCGATGGTCGACGGCGCATCGTCGCTAATCACGTCCGTCCACGCCGGACTCGCCACAGGCGGCTGGCGGCGCGGCCGCGCGGCCAACGTGCTCGACACGGGCGCGCACTTCTACGACGCCTACGAGACGCTGGATGGCAAGTACGTCTCGATCGGCTCAATTGAGCCGCAGTTCTACGCCGAGCTGCTGCAACTGCTGGGGCTGGAGAACGAGGAGCTGCCGCATCAGATGGACAACACCCGCTGGCCGGAGCTGAAGGAGCGGGTGACGGCGATCTTCCGCACCAAGACGCGCACGGAGTGGGAAGCGATCTTCGAAGGCTCGGATGTCTGCTTCGGTCCGGTGCTGGAGCCCTGGGAAGCCCCGAATCACCCGCACGCGAAGGCGCGCGGCGCGTTCGAGGAGGTCGCCGGTGTCGTGCAACCTGCGCCTGCGCCGCGGTTCAGCCGGACAAAGTCGACGATCCAGGGTCCTCCGGCGTATCCGGGCGAGCACACCGACGAGATTCTGTCCGAAATCGGCCTGAACGGCTCGCAGGGTGAAGAGTTGAAGACTGCGGGTGCGGTTCGCTAACGAACGAGCCCCCGACGCTGGGCGTCGGGGGCTCGTGTTGATGCTCGTTGGGGCGGGTGGACTTAGTAGTCCATGCCCATGTCGGGCATGCCGGCGGGCATCATCGGGGCCTCAGGGATTTCGGCGACGAGCGACTCGGTGGTCAGCACCATGCCGGCGATCGAGACGGCATTCTCAAGCGCCGAGCGGGTGACCTTGACCGGGTCGACGATGCCGTACTCGACGAGGTCGCCGTAGCGGTCGAGTTTGGCGTCGTAGCCGTGGGTGTCGTCATCGACCTTGCGGATGCGGCCGATCACGACCGAGCCTTCCTGGCCGGCGTTGAAGGCGATCTGGCGCAGCGGGGACTCGAGCGCGGTGCGCAGCAGGCGGACGGCCGTTCGCTGGTCGCCGGTGGACTCCTCGTCCATCTGGGCGAGCGCGCGGTCGGCGCGGAGCAGGGCGCAGCCGCCGCCGACGACGATGCCCTCTTCAACGGCTGCGCGGGTCGCGGAGAGCGCGTCCTCGAGCTTGGCCTTCTTTTCCTTGAGCTCGACCTCGGTCGGCGCGCCGACCTTGATCACTGCGACGCCGCCGGCCAGCTTGGCCATGCGCTCCTGCAGCTTCTCGCGGTCGAAGTCCGACGCGGTCACGTCGATCTGGGCCTTGATCTCCTTGATCCGGTCCTGGATCGCCTCGTCCGAGCCGGAGCCCTCGACGATGGTCGTGTCGTCCTTGGAGGAGACCACGCGGCGGGCGCGGCCCAGGTCGGCGACCTGGGTCTGCTCGAGCGTGCGGCCGAGTTCCTCGGTGATCAGGGTGCCGCCGGTGAGCACGGCGATGTCTTCGAGCTGGGCCTTGCGGCGCTCGCCGAAGCCGGGCGCCTTGACGGCGAGCACGTTGATCGTGCCGCGCATCTTGTTGACGACCAGCGTGGCGAGCGCTTCGCCATCGACGTCGTCGGCGATGATTACGAAGTTCTTGGTGATCTGGAGCAGTTTCTCCATCAGCGGGACGATGTCCTGGACGGCCGAGATCTTGCGGTCGGTGATCAGGATGTAGGGGTCGTCGATCGCCGCCTCCATGCGCTCGTTGTTGGAGACAAAGTAGGGCGACACGTAGCCGCGGTCGAGCTGCATGCCGTCGGTGAACTCGGTCTCCATACGGATCCCTTGTCCCTCTTCGACGGTGATCACGCCGTCCTTGCCAACCTTCTCCATGACGTCGGCGATGATCTCGCCAATCTCGTCGTTGTCACCGGAGATGGTGGCGACGGCGGCGATCTCTTCCTTCTTCTCGACCGGCTCGGCCATGTCGCGGAGTTCGTCGACGACGGCGCGCAGACCCTGGTCGAGGCCGCGCTTGAGCGCCATCGGGTCGGCCCCGGCGGCGACATTGCGCAGACCCTCGGTGACGATCGCCTGGGCGAGAACGGTGGCGGTGGTGGTGCCGTCGCCGGCCACGTCGTTGGTGCGGATCGAGACTTCCTTGGCGAGCTGCGCGCCCATGTTGCGGAAGGGCTCGTCGAGTTCGATCTCGCGGGCGATGGTGACGCCGTCGTTGATGATCAGCGGGGCGCCGAACTTCTTGTCGAGCACGACGTTGCGGCCGCGCGGCCCGAGGGTGACCTTGACGGTGTCGGCGAGCGCGTCGACGCCCTCGCGCAACGCCTTGCGGGCGTCCATGTCGAAGGCGAGTTGCTTACTGGCCATGATGGCTCCTTCTGAGTGAGCGGATCGCGTGCGGGTTCCCGCCTGTGCGGGAACGACCGAACCGGACTAGACGACCAGCTTGGCGAGGACCTCGCGCTCTTCGAGCACGATCAGGTCCTCGTTGTCGATCTGGATTTCCTGGCCGGTGTACTTCTTGTAGAGGATGCGGTCGCCCAACTCGATGTCGAGCGGAACGCGGGCGCCGGCGTCATCGCGCTTGCCCGGGCCGACGGCGATGACTTCACCCTGCTGCGGCTTTTCCTTGGCCGAGTCGGGGATGACGATGCCGGAGGACAGGACCTGCTCCTGCTGGAGCGGCTTGATCACGAGGCGGTCGTTGAGCGGCTTGAGCTCGGTGGCCATAGTGCAGTCTTCCATTCCCTGTTGCTGGTTGCTTGCCTGATTGGAATCGTTGGCACTCTCACGCTTCGAGTGCTAACGAGTGCATCGTAGGCAAGGAACCGACCTGCTGCAAGAGTGTCGGGCGCAGCGGGCGGGTCGTTACGTCTGGATCGGTGTGTTGCGTAATCCACTGCACTCTAGGTCCAGCGGATGTGGGGCGCCGGTACTCCCGCTGTCCCGATCATGCCCGCCGACTCCGTCATTCCCGCGAAGGCGGGAATCCATTCAGGAAGACCGTCGCGCACTGTGCCGAGCCTTGCCCTAGCTCCACTGCGGCTGAGACTCGTACGCGACAGCCGGTCCCTCACACAACCCCTGTTCCGTATGGATTCCCGCCTTCGCGGGAATGACGGAGAGGGGTCGCGGGAGTGACGCGGTGCGCTTCATCCACCGTTCGCGCGTGCAAATCCTTGACAACCTCCGCTCGAACCTGATTGAGGCAGGGTCTTGAGTTAACGTGACGGCGTACGCCGACCGCGAGCGATCAAGGGGTGCACAGCGATGAGTCGATATGTGGGCGACCCGATCGTGTTTACGGGGAACGCGCATCCGCAGCTGGCCCGCGACGTCTGCGCGGCGCTGGATGTGGAGCTGGGCTGCGCCAACGTGTTCGACTTCGCCAACGGCAACACGTTCGTCCAGTTCCTGGAGAACATCCGCGAGCGCGATGTCTTCCTGATTCAGCCGGGCGCCAAGCCGGTCAACCATCACCTGGTCGAGTTGCTGATCATGATCGACGCGGCGCGGCGCGCCTCGGCCGGGCGGATTACGGCGGTGGTGCCCTATTTCGCTTACGGTCGCTCGGACAAGAAAGACCAGCCGCGGGTGCCAATCACGGCGCGGCTGTTCGCCGACTTGATCCAGACCGCAGGCGCCGACCGAATGCTGACGATGGACCTGCACGCCGGACAGATCCAGGGCTTCTTCCACATCCCCACGGATGAGTTGACCGCGCAGCAGCTCATGGTCGAGCACTTTCAGCGGCGCGGCTTCGACGGTGTGGTGGTATCGCCCGACTTCGGCGGGGCCAAGCGGGCCCGGGCCGCTGCTGATCTGCTGGGCATGCCGGTGGCGATCGCCGAAAAGCGCCGCACCAGCAACGACGACCGGGCAGAGATGCTGCAACTGATCGGCGATGTGGTCGATCGGGACGTGCTGATCATCGATGACGAAATCGTGACTGCGGGCACGCTCTGCGAAGTAGCCGAGATGCTGCGCGGCCAGGGAGCGCGTAGCATTTGGGCGGCGGCGATTCACGGCATCCTCCCACATCCGGCCCTGGAACGGCTCGCGGCCAGTCCGATCGCTTCGGTGGTGTTGACCGACACGCTGCCCCTGCCGCAGGAGCGGCGCGGGGCGATGTTGGAGACGGTCTCGATCGCGCCGCTGTTGGGTGAGGCAATCCGTCGAATTCACGAGGGCGATTCGGTGGGGGCGCTGTTCCGGTAGGGGAACCTGGCAGCCTGCGGCTGGATCGATTCACGGGCATCTTCGTCACCGTTACACTGGATGTGTATGCCCGCGACTGTGGGCTGGCTGATGGGGGACTGACGGATGGGTCTGTTTGACCGGGCGAAGCAGCGGGCGGGATCCCTGATTGGCGATGCGAACGCTCGCGAAGTGAAGCGGCTGTCGGGGGCGGTGGACGCGGTGGCGGAGTGGGAGCCGCAGTTCGAGCGGCTGCGCAACGACGAGCTGGCGGCCAAGACGACCGAGTTCATCGAGCGGCTTGAGGACGGGGCGTCGCTGGACGACATCCTGCCTGAGGCGTTCGCGGTCGTGCGCGAGGCGGCCAAGCGGCAGGTGCAGATGCGCCACTACGACGTCCAGATCGTGGGCGGGATCGTGTTGCACCAGGGCAAGATCTCGGAGATGCGCACGGGCGAAGGCAAGACGCTGGTGGCGACGCTGGCGCTGTACCTGAACGCGCTCGAGGGCGACGGCGCGCACCTGATCACGGTCAACGACTACCTGGCCAAGCGCGACGCGCAGTGGATGGCGCCGATTTACCACTCGCTGGGACTGTCGGTGGGCGTGCTGCAGCATCGGGCGGCGTTCATGTTCGATCCCGAGGCCGATTCGACCGTGGACGTCGAGAATCCGGAGTCGATGGACGCCGAGGAGTTGCAGCGCCGTCGGGAGCTGGGCGACCTGAAGATGCTGCGCCCGGTGACGCGGCAGGAGGCCTATAACGCCGACATCACCTACGGCACCAACAACGAGTTCGGCTTCGATTTCCTGCGCGACAACATGGTGATGAGCGCGGCGGAGAAGGTGCAGCGGCCGCTCGCGTTCGCGATTGTGGACGAGGTGGACAACGTCCTGATCGACGAGGCACGGACGCCGCTGATCATCTCCGGTCAGGCGGAGGAATCGCTGGACACCTACCGCGTCTTCGCCAACCTGGTGCGCGGGCTACGGCCCCAGGCAGACTTCACGCCCGACCCGAAGTCGCGCACGATCGCGCTGACCGAAGAGGGGATCGCGCGGGTCGAGGACTCACTCAGCATCGACAACCTGTTCGAGGGCGAGAACGCGCGGCTGACGCGCTTCCTCGACGCGGCGCTGAAGGCCAACTTCATGTACCAGCGCGACCGCGACTACGTCGTGCGCGGGGGCAAGGTGGTAATCGTCGACGAGTTCACCGGGCGGATGATGGACGGGCGGCGCTACTCGGAAGGTCTGCACCAGGCGATTGAGGCCAAGGAGGGCGTGTCGGTCGAGCGCGAGACGGTGACGCTGGCGACGATCACGTATCAGAACTACTTCCGCATGTACTCGAAGCTGGCCGGGATGACCGGCACGGCGGCGACCGAGGCAGAGGAGCTGCACAAGATCTACGGGCTGGACGTGGTCGTGATTCCCACGCACCGCGACATGGTCCGCGACGACCAGGGCGACCTCGTCTTCCGCACGGAGCAGGCGAAGTTCGACGCGGCGATCGAGGAGATCGCGGATTTGGTCTCGGACGGGCGGCCGGTACTGGTCGGCACGGCATCGGTGGAGACGTCGGAGCGGCTCTCGACGATGCTCAAGCGTCGCCGCGTGCAGCACGAAGTGTTGAACGCCAAACAGCACGAGCGCGAGGCGCACATCATCGCCGGCGCGGGCGAGCCCGGAGCAGTGACGATCGCAACCAACATGGCCGGCCGCGGTACGGACATCAAGCTGGGCGAGGGCGTCGCGAAGCGGGGCGGCCTGGCGGTGATCGGCACCGAGCGGCACGAGTCGCGGCGGATCGACAACCAGCTTCGTGGACGCGCGGGTCGGCAGGGCGATCCAGGCTCCTCGCGCTTCTACGTCTCGTTCGAGGACGGGATCATGAAGCGCTTCACTCCAGACTGGCTGCCGGGAATGCTGGAAAAGGCGGGACTCGAGGACGGCACGCCGCTGGAGTCGGGCATGGTGGGCAAGGCACTGGAACAGGCGCAGCAGAAGGTGGAGACGTTCCACTTCGACATCCGCAAGCACCTGGTCGACTACGACGACGTGATCAATCGGCAGCGCGAGGTGATCTACGCCGAACGCGACAAGATTCTGACGGCGAAGGACGATCTGCCGCTGATCGTCGAGGACATGCTGCTGCAGACGATCGACGACCTGGAGCAGTCTTTCGCCAATGAGCTGTGGGACGAGACGACGGCGGACGAGTTCTGGCAGGAGTCGGCGCAGGTGCTGCCGCTGACCGGTCTCGACCGCGACACGCTGTACGGGGCCGAGCTGGACGAGTGCGTGGAGGCGCTGCGCGAGCACGCGGCCGCGGAGTTGCAGCGTCTGGCGGAGCGGATCGACTCGGAGACGTCGGACGGCACCTCAGTCGAGTTGTTGCGCGGGATGGTGCTGCGCACCATGGATCGGCTCTGGATCCGGCACTTGACCGAGATCGACGGTCTGCGCCAGGGGGTGGGTCTGCAGGCGTACGGTCAGCAGGACCCGCTGGTGACGTACAAGCGCGAGGCGTTCGACATGTTCGATCAGCTCGTCGCAACGCTGAGACGCGAGGTGTCGGCGTCGGTGATGCACGCGACCGTGCGGATTGAGCAGGGCGGCGAACCGACGATGCCGCGGCGTCGCGCCCGGGGCATCACTCCGGCGACGCGAGAGGCTCCGGTCCGAGTGAGCAATGTGCGCGAGTCCGGTGGCAGTGCGGGAGACAGCAGCGGCGGAGTGGCGGTCGCGGCTCGCCCGACGTCGGCCCCGAGCGGACAGAAGGTGGGACGCAATGCGCCGTGCCCCTGCGGCAGCGGCAAGAAGTACAAGCGCTGTCACGGCAAGGCAGCTTGAACATGGCGAACTCGGACCAAGCAGCGGAGTCGGCAGGCGACGTTCCCTTTCCCCGCCTGGCAGAGCGTGAGGGCAGGCCGGACACCGGCTTCGCCGCCGAGGCCAACCTACACGAAGACTCGGGCGTTGACGCCGATCTAGTCGAACTAGGACCGGACACGTACATCGCGGCGTTCGTTACCGAAGTGATCGGCGGGCGCCCGTGGTTCGATGCGCTGCTGGATTGCATTCGCGACTGGGAAGTGCCGCGCGAGTTCGTCGACGGGCGCGAGTATGCCTATCTGATCGAGCACGAAGCCTTCGACTGGCTGCTGCTGGCGGAACGGATCTGCGACGCGGCGCCTCGCGGTCTGCTGCCGCTACACGAGGTGGAAGCCATGCTCGTGGATGAGTCTCCGCCGGTCGCGCTCAGTGAGCCGGAGTTCCAGGAACGGCTGGGCACGCCCAAGTACTGGGCGCACCTCAACTTCCTCTACGGCGTGCGCGTGGAGCAGGCGCTGCACCTGGCGATGGAGCGCGTGCTGCAGAAGGAGCGCAATGGCCTGTCGTTCTCGCACCAGCGGGAGGAACTTGACGCCGACGTCTTCGGCCGCATCTACGGCGCGCGCCAGGCGGATCTACTGCGCGACTACCGGTCCGCCAACGCTCGCGAACACGCCGATCCGGAACGGATCGAGCACGCCGAGTGGCAGGCGTTCACCTACTGGCTGTTCCGACGCCGGCTCGAACGGCAGGATCCGGCCAGGGTGGCGTCGGACACGCGGCAGGGCCTGGACATGCTCTACGAGCTGGAAGCTGCACGGCAGCGCCGGCGGCGACGGCGCAACGAGCCGGCGGCGGCTCCGAGTGACGAGTCCGAAGTGATTGACGGCGTACTGGTCGGCGTAGGCTAGGTTCGGCGCGCTCGATGGCTGCCTCGCGCCGGACCGCAACGCTCTCCAGACCGGCCAGATGACACTACGTCCATCATGCGGAGTTCAGCAGTGACCACCTCTGAGTTCGACCTGTCCGTGCTTGAGCAACTGACCGGCGCCTACGACGCGTCGGTCGTCGAGGATCCGATCTACGCATTCTGGGAGGACCAGGGCTGGTTCCGGCCGACCGATCCTTCCCTCTCCCCCTTCCAGGGGGAGATGCCGCAGGCAGAGGGGGTTCCGCAGGACGACGCCGAGCCGTTCACGGTGATCATGCCGCCGCCGAACGTGACCGGCGTGCTGCACCTCGGTCATGCGGTCACGCTGACGATCGAGGACGCGCTGATCCGCTGGCACCGGATGCTGGGCGAACCGACGCTCTGGCTGCCGGGGCTCGATCACGCCGGAATCGCGACGCAGAGCGTGGTCGAGCAGCAGCTCGCGCGTGAAGGCATGACTCGGCACGACCTGGGCCGCGAGGCGTTCGAGGAGCGGGTCTGGGACTGGGTGGGGGTCACGCGGCCGCGGATCACCGCGCAGGCGCGGCGGATGGGCGCTTCGTGCGACTGGGAGCGGACAGCGTTCACGCTCGACCCGACGCCGCGCGCGGCGGTGCGCAAGACGTTCGTCGACTTGTTCAAGGACGGCAAGATCTATCGCGGTGCGCGGATTATCAACTGGGATCCGCAGATGCTGACCGCGCTCTCGGATGTCGAAGTCGAGTACGAGGAGGAAGAAGGCAAGCTCTGGCACGTGCGTTACCCGTTCGTGGACGAGCGCGGGAACGACCTTGACGATGGAGTGGTGATTGCAACAACGCGTCCCGAGACGATTCCGGCCGACGTGGCGATCGCGGTACATCCGGACAGCGAGCGCTGGCAGCCGCACCTGGGCCGGCGCGTGCGCTTGCCGCTGCGCGGCTTCAACCGGCTGATCCCGCTGGTCGCGGACAGCGCGGTCGACCTGGAGTTCGGCACCGGGGCGCTGAAGATCACGCCGGGACACGACCAGTTGGACTTCGAAATCGGCGAGCGGCACGGGCTGGAGCCAATCCGCGTGGTCGACTGGGACGGGACGATGACGGCCGAAGCGGGCCTCTACGCAGGAATGGATCGGGACGAGGCGCGGACGTTGGTGGCGCAGCACCTGGAAGAGGACGGTTATCTGGTCGAGACCGAGACGCACGTGCACAACGTGGGGCACTCGCAACGCTCGGGCGTGGTCGTGGAACCGCTGGTCTCGAACCAGTGGTTCGTCGATACCGACGATCTGGCGGCCGAAGCGGCGCGGGTCGTGCGTGAGGGTGAGGTGCAGATTGTGCCTGAACGCTCGACCTCGGTGTACCTGCAGTGGATGGACAACATCCGGCCCTGGTGCATCTCGCGGCAGCTCTGGTGGGGACACCGGATTCCCGCCTGGTATTGCCGCTGCTGTGACGGCGACCAGATCATCACGGGCGACGACGGCCAGATCACCATCGACGAAGGCGCGCGCCCGATTGTCGAAATGACGGATCCGACTGAGTGCCCGTGGTGCGACGACGCGGATCTCGTCCAGGATCCCGACGTGCTCGATACCTGGTTCTCTTCGGGCCTGTGGACGCACTCGACGCTGGGCTGGCCGGAGACGACCGACGATCTGTCGCGCTTCTATCCCTCGTCGGTGATGGAGACGGGCTACGACATTCTCTTCTTCTGGGTGGCGCGGATGATCATGATGGGCTGCTACAACATGGGCGAGCCGCCGTTCCACACGGTCTACCTGCACGGGCTGGTGCGGGACGCGCAGGGCCGCAAGATGTCGAAGTCGCTGGACAACGTGATCGATCCGCTGGAGAAGGCGGACCAGTACGGGATGGACGCGCTGCGCTTCACGCTCGCCACCGGCTCGACGCCGGGCAACGACATGCGTCTGACCGACGAGCGGCTCGAAGGCTCCCGAAACTTCGCGAACAAGCTCTGGAACGGGGCGAAGTTCGTCCTCGGAGAGATCGCCAACGCCGAAGTCTCCTCTCCCCCCGCAGTGCGGGGGGAGATGCCGAAGGCAGAGGGGGGCAGCCCGCTCGAGGATCGCTGGATTCTGTCGCGGCTGCAGGCGGTGACGGACTCGGTGGATGAGTTGCTGCGGCAGTACCAGCTCGGCGAGGCGGGGCGGCAGATCCAGGATTTCCTCTGGGACGAGTTCTTCGACTGGTACGTCGAGGCGAGCAAGGTTCGCCTGCGCAACGGGGATGCGTCGCCGCTGCCCGTGCTGACGGAAGTGCTCGACGGCGGCCTGCGCCTGCTGCATCCCTGGATGCCGTTCGTGACTGAGGCGATCTGGCAGCAGCTCCGGCCGCATCTGGGCGAGGCCGCCGGTTCGACGGCGCTGATCGGCGCTCGCTACCCGCAAACGGGCGACCGGCCGCGCGATCCTGAGGCTGAAGCGTCATTCGGCGCTGTGCAGGAAATCGTCACGGCCGTGCGCCAGGTGCGCGCCGACTACCGGGTGCAGGCCGGACAGTGGGCCGAGGCGTACGTGCTGCCGCAGGACGATGTCGCGCAGGCCGTGAGCGCGTCGGCGCCGATCGTTGAGGTGCTGTCGCGTGCGCGACCGCTGACCATCGTCTCCAAGCGCGGCGAGGCCCCAACCGAGCAGATTGCGTCCGCGGTGTTGCCTGCGGCCGAGGTGATCCTGCCGCTCGGCGGCTTGGTCGACCTGGAGCAGGAGCGGGCCCGGCTGAGCAAAGACCTGGAAGGCATCGTCAAGCGCTTGCGAGGCGCGGAGGCGAAGCTGGCCAACGAAGGTTTCCGCGCAAAAGCTCCACCCGATGTTGTCAAGCAGGCGGAGGAGTTGGCCGCGGATCTGCAGCGTCAGCAAGCCGACCTGGAGTCGCGAATTGGGGCGTTGGGTTAAAGCGACAGCTTTGACAGGGCAGCAAGGAACTCGGGGACGTCGGTGCGGAAGTCGTCGGCGTTGACGTCGTCGTTGGCGGCGAGGTGGGCGGCGAGGAGTTGGCCGGGGACGACGGCAGGGATGCCGAGCAGCTCGGGCGACAGCTCGGCGAGCACGAGGTGGCGAGCGGACTCGGGCGCCGCAACGCTGCGGGGCGCGACCCAGGCGGCCGAGCAGCCCATGTCCATCGTCAGTTGCGTGATGGCGCGTGAACGCTCGGCCGAGCCGTCGTTGGCGGCGAAGGTCGTGACGCGGTTGCTGTCGAGTAGCTGAATCACGGGTCCGTGGAGGAAGGACTCCGGTTCCTGATGGCGGATTTGGCGGCGCGAGGCCTCGGCGATCTTGATGTGCGCCTCCTCGGCTGCGGCAAGCATTGGACCTGCGCCCAGCGCGATCAGCGCGCCATCCGACCACTCGGCGGCTAGCTCCGCAATCTCTTCCTCCAGCGCGAGCGCCGACGCTAATGCCGAGGGGATCTCGGACGTGTCGCCAATCGAGCCTGGCGAGACGAGGTCGGCGATCCGCGCAGCGGCCGTCATCGCGGTGGTGTGCGAGACGGTGTACATCGAGGACGGGTCCTGGGTCGTGGTGTGCAGGACAGTTATGTGGTCGGGGAAGGACTCGAGGTCGAATCCGGTCTCGATCTTGGTGACCAGGACGACCGGGATGCCGCGCTCGATGCAGAGCGCCAGGGAGTTACCGCTCCAGGTCTTGCGTCCGGTGTGGGCGAAGAGCAGCACGGCGTCGCCGTCGGAGACGGCAGGCCAGGCGGCGAACTCGAAGCTGGTCAGCGGTCGCGCTTCGAGTCCGGCGGCGCGCAGCATCCAGGCCGCGGCGTTGGCGGCGTTGAAGGAGGTCCCGATGCCGACGGTCCAGACTCGAGTTGCTTCCGAGAGCGTTTGAGCCGCGCGGTCGAACGGCTGGGCGCTGCTCAACACTTTGGCGCACTCGGAGGGCTGGGCCTGAATAGCGGGGTAGAGGCGGTAGTCGCTGACGGAGGTCATGGATGTGTCGTTTCGCTGCGCCCTGACGTGATTTGCGCGCGGGCCAGTTCGTTGAATTGCGAGAGGGGCGCTCCCGCGCGGCGAGAGCGCCCCTGCTCAAGCAGTCGCCGTATCTCCGACCTACTCGTCTGGGACGGCGATGTAACCGCCCTCCTCGTCGAAACCGCTGGCCGAGACGCCGACCGCGTCCATCTCCTCCTCGTCTTCGTAGCCGAAGCCGAGTTCGCCCAGTTCGTCCTCATCGCCGTCATAGACGCCGGAGGGGCTGGCGCCCGGCAGGCCGGCCGCGAGCGGGAGCGGCTCGGGCGCGGGCAGCGGGGGCAGCTCGATCTTGGCTCGGGCGGGGATCATCTTGCCGATGATCACGTTCTCCTTGAGCCCGGTGAGCTGGTCGACCTGGCCGTTGATTGCGGCCTCGGTGAGCACGCGCGTCGTCTCCTGGAAGGAGGCGGCGGCCAGCCAACTGTCCTGCTGCAGCGAGGCCTTGGTCACGCCGAGCAGGAGCGACTTGGCGGTCGCCTGCTGCTTGCCCTCGGCCGCCAGCAGGCGGTTGAGCTGCTCGTACTTGTGCCGGTCGATGAAGTCGCCGGCGAGCCACTCCTCGGAGTCGCCCGGATCGTCGACTTCGACCTTGCGCAGCATCTGGCGGACGATCACCTCGATGTGCTTGTCGTGGATGTCGACGCCCTGCGAACGGTAGACGTCCTGCACCTCGGTGACCAGGTAGCGGTGGACGGCGCCCTCGCCAAGGATGCGCAGCATGTCCTGCGGGTCAAGCGGACCCTCGGTCAGGGGCTGGCCGGCCTCGACCTCGTCGCCGTCGGCGACGCGAAGGCGGGCGGTCGCGGGCAGTTCATACTCGCGCGTATCGCTGGTCTCGTAGGAGATAGTGAGCAGGCGTGAACCGCGGCGGCGGCTGACACGCCCGCCGACCCGCGCGCGGATCTGTCGCGACTCAGGATCCTCGTCTTCCTCGCCCGATTGCGGCTTGCGGGCGAGCAGATGTCCGGCTTCGACTTCCTCGCCGTCCTTGACCAGGACGCGGGTCTTGAGCGGGAGCTGGTACTCGTCGCGGTGCACTTCCTCGGCGGTCAGCCGCAGACGGCGCAGCTCGCCGTCGGTGAGCACCTCGACACGGCCGTCGATCTCCGCGATCAGTGCCTGGCCCTTGGGCGACCGGGCTTCGAACAGCTCGACCACGCGGGGCAGACCTGAGGTGATGTCGGAGACGCCGGCGATGCCGCCGGTGTGGAAGGTGCGCATCGTGAGCTGGGTGCCCGGCTCGCCGATGCTCTGAGCGGCGATGATGCCCACGGCGGCGCCCAGTTCGACCAGGTCGCCTGTCGCCAGGGACTGCCCGTAGCAGCGCTGGCAGAGCCCGTTCTGCTCACGGCAGACCATCGGTGAGCGGACGTGGAACGACTTGACGTCGTGATTCATGACCAGGTTCTCGACGGTTGGCTCGTCGAGCAGTGAGTTGGCATCGAGCAGGAGCTCGGCGGGATCCGACGGGTCGTAGACCGGCGCCGCTGTGTAGCGGCCCATGACGCTCTCGCGGAACTTGGTGATGACCCGCTCGTTGTCTTCGCTGCGGTCCTCGATCGAGATGCCGGGGATCATGTCGCCCTCGGCCGTGCAGTCCTCGACACGCACGATCACGTCCTGTGAGACGTCGATCAGGCGGCGGGTGAGGTAGCCGGAGTCGGCGGTGCGCAGCGCGGTGTCGGCCAGACCCTTGCGCGCGCCGTGGGTCGAGATGAAGTACTCGAGCACCGAGAGGCCCTCACGGAAGGACGAGCGGATCGGCAGCTCGATGATCCGTCCCGATGGGTCGGACATCAGTCCGCGCAGGCCGGCCATCTGGGTCACCTGGGCAAGGTTGCCCTTGGCGCCGGAGGTGACCATCAGGCGCAGCGAGCCGGGCTCGTTGAGCTGCTCGTCGATCTTGTCCTTGACCTGCTGGGTGACGGTCTGCCAGACGTTGACGGTCGCCGCGTAGCGCTCATCCTCGGTCATCAGGCCGAGTCCGTAGTCGTCGCGGATCGCTTCCACCTGCTTGTCGGCGTCGGTCAGGAAGTTGGCCTTGGCGTCGGGCGCGCGCAGCTCGTCGATTGCCATGGTCGTGCCGGACTGCGTGGCGTAGCGGAAGCCGATCGACTTGATCCGATCGGCCATCAGCGCCGTCTCCTCGGGACCGAGGAGCCGGTGGCACATGGTGATCAGTTCCTTGAGCGCCTTCTTGGCCAGCTCGTGGTTGATCTCTGCGAAGGGGATGGCGTCGGGAATGACGGAGTCGAAGATCACGCGTCCGACGGTCGTCTCGACCAGCTCGCCGTCGGTGCGCGCGGCGTCGCGGGCGAGGATGCGGTCGTGCAGGCCAACGGCGTGCAGGTCGTAGTGCAGGCGCACATCCTCGAACGATGGGAAACTCGGTCGCGAGTCGCCGCCGCCGGGCTCGGCGCCGTTTGCCTGGGCGTCGGGCTCGGGTTCGAGCGTGAGGTAGTAACAGCCGATCACCATGTCAAGCGTCGGGGCCACGGTCGGCTCGCCGTTGGAAGGCAAGAGCAAGTTCTTGGTCGAGAGCATGACCTGGCGGGCCTCGGTCACGGACTCATGGCTGAGCGGGACGTGGACAGCCATCTGGTCGCCGTCGAAGTCGGCGTTGAAGGCCGAGCAGACCAACGGATGGATCTGAATGGCGGAGCCGTCTACAAGCACCGGTTCGAAGGCCTGGATGCCGAGTCGGTGCAGGGTCGGCGCGCGGTTGAGCAGCACCGGACGCTGCTTGACCACGCTTTCGAGCACTTCCCAGACATCATCGTGGGCGCGCTCGACCATGCGCTTGGCCGACTTGATGTTGGCCGCCTTCTCTTCCTTGACCAGGGCGTACATGAGGAAGGGCTTGAACAGCTCGAGCGCCATGCGCCGCGGCAAGCCGCACTGGTGCAGCTTGAGCTCGGGGCCGACGACGATCACCGAGCGTCCGGCGTAGTCGACGCGCTTGCCGAGCAGGTTCTGGCGGAAGCGTCCCTGCTTGCCCTTGAGCATGTCGGAGAGCGACTTGAGACGGTGGCTGCCGGAACCGGTCACCGGGCGGCCGCGACGGCCGTTGTCGATCAGCGAGTCGACCGCTTCCTGCAGCATGCGCTTCTCGTTGCGCACGATGATCTCGGGCGCGCCGAGCTCGATCAGGCGCTTGAGCCGGTTGTTTCGGTTGATCACGCGGCGGTAGAGGTCGTTGAGGTCGGAGGTGGCAAAGCGTCCGCCGTCAAGCTGGACCATCGGCCGCAGGTCGGGCGGCAGGACGGGCAGCGCGCGGAAGAACATCCACTGCGGTGAGTTGGTCGACTTGCGCAGTCCGTCGACGACCTTGAGCCGCTTCATCGCCTTCTTGCGACGCTGACCGGCCTTGGTCTGGACTTCCAGCTTGAGCTGTTCCGCGGTGGCGTCGAGGTCCATTCGAGAGACAAGCGAGAGGATCGCCTCGGCGCCCATCTCGAAACGCACAACCGAGGGGTACTTCTGCATCAGCTCCTCGGCGACCTGCTCAGTGCGGATCGCGGCATCGAAGTCGCCCGTGGTGACCGGATCGATCAGCGGGTCGAGGTCTTCGCGGATGCGCTGCTCGACTTCCTCCTCCGCCTTCTGCTCGGCGTTGTCGAGCTGTTCGCGCAGCCGTTCTTCCTGCTGGGCGACGTTCTCTTCGACTTCGCCCTTGTCCGCGTCGGCGAGTGCGTTGATCTGGGCGATCTCTTCGTCGCCCATGGCCTGCTGCGCGGCGATGGCGGCGGCGAGCTGCACCTCGAGGTCGTTGCTCATCACCTCGGAGATGATCGGGTCGCCGCGCTTGGCGAAGACATCGTCGGCGAGCTTCAGATTGCGGCGCGCCTTCTTGCCGTCGAACTCGGCGATCGTTTCGCGGATCGAGTCGGCGTCGTCGCGCAATGCCTTGATCGATGCGCGGACGCGTTCCTTGACCTCGGCGGTGTCGGCTTCGGTGCGCAGATCGATCTCGGCGAACAGGCGCTCGCGCGCCTGGGCCAGCTTGTCGAGCGTGTCGAGCAGTTTTTCGCGGTGGTCTTCGAGCGCGTCCTCGGCGTCCATACGGAGGTACTCGATGGCCTTCTGCTTCTCTTCTTCGTCGACGTGGGTGATGATGTACTGGGCGAAGTACACGACCTTCTCGAGCTTGCGCGGGGAGAGGTCGAGGAGCAACGCGACGCGGCTGGGCGTGCCCTTGACGAACCAGATGTGTGAGACCGGGGCGGCAAGTTCGACGTGGCCCATGCGCTCGCGGCGCACCTTGGAGCGGGTCACCTCGACGCCGCACTTATCGCAGATCACGCCCTTGTAGCGGACCCGCTTGAACTTGCCACAAGCGCACTCGAAGTCCTTCTGCGGACCGAAGATCTTCTCGCAGAAGAGTCCGTCCTTCTCGGGCTTGAGCGTGCGGTAGTTGATCGTCTCCGGCTTCAGGACTTCACCGTAGGACCAGTCGCGGATCTTCTCCGGCGAGGCCAGGGTGATCTGCATGGTCTCCGAGTTGCGAGTCTCAAGCACCGGTCACATCCTCTCCTTCGAATCCGGACAGGTTCACACCGAGCTGCGGCATGTCGTCGCGGCTGGGCACTTCAAGCACCATGGCTTCGTCTTCCTGGTTGCGCACTTCGACGTGCAGGCCGAGGCTCTGCAGTTCGCGCAGCAGCACGCGGAACGACTCAGGCATGGCCGCGTCAACGACGGGATCGCCCTTGACGATCGCTTCGTAGGCCTTGACACGTCCGACGATGTCGTCCGATTTGACGGTCAACAGCTCCTGCAAGATGTTGGCCGCGCCATAGGCTTCGAGCGCCCAGACTTCCATTTCGCCGAAGCGCTGGCCGCCAAACTGCGCCTTGCCGCCCAGCGGTTGCTGGGTGATTAGCGAGTAGGGGCCGGTGGAGCGGGCGTGGATCTTGTCCTCGACCATGTGCGAGAGCTTGAGCAGGTAGATGAAACCGACAGTGACGGGCTGGTCGATCAACTCGCCGGAGCGACCGTCGACCAGGCGCTGCTTGCCGAACACGGGCCGCGAGACGCGCTGCTCGCGCTCGATTCGGGTGGCGTGTTCGGCCAGGGTGGCCTCGCTCCAGTTGCGCGCGGCGCGAGACTCGCCCCGCTGGATCAGCCACTCGGCCAGGGCGATGCGGCTCGCCGCGCCGGTAGTGTCTCGATCCTGGCGGTCGAAGGCGACGCGGATGGTCTCGGAGTCGTAGCCTCGCTGGGCCAGCCACTCCGATGTACGCACGTCGATGCCGGCGCCGAGCACCGAGGCTTCTGCGGCCTGTCCCGGAGTGTCCTCGCCGCCGTCGGCCCCGTTCTGCGCCGCTCGGGCGCTGTGCGCCTCGCGTACGATCCAGGCTCGGGCGAGGGCGTCCTGTAGCTCTTCCTCGGACGCGCCGTCGAACACCGGGGTGATGGCGCGGAAACCGAGTTCCCTGGCGGCCCAGCCAAGCTGGGTCTCGAGAATCTGGCCGAGGTTCATACGCGAGGGCACGCCAATCGGCGAGAGCACGACATCGATCGGGGTGCCGTCCTCGAGATGGGGCATGTCCTCGACTGGCAGGATGGTGGAGATCACACCCTTATTGCCGTGGCGTCCGGCCATTTTGTCGCCGACCTGGAGCTTGCGCCGTTCGGCGATCGTGACGCGGACCAGCTTCTGCATGCCGGCCGGCAGCTCGTCTTCCTCATCGCGGTTGAAGACGCGTACGTCAACGACGACGCCGCGCACGCCATGCGAGACGCGCAGCGAGGTGTCCTTCACCTCGCGCGCCTTCTCGCCGAAGATGGCGCGCAGCAGCTTTTCTTCGGCGGTCAGCTCGGTCTCGCCTTTGGGCGTGATCTTGCCGACCAGAATGTCGCCGGGCCTGACCTCGGCGCCGATCCGGACGATGCCCTCGGCATCGAGGTGGGCGAGCGATTCGTCGGCGACGTTGGGGATGTCGCGGGTGATTTCCTCGTTGCCGAGTTTGGTTTCGCGAGCGCCGACCTCATGCTTGGACATGTGGATCGAGGTGAACTTGTGGTTCTGCACCAGGCGCTCGGAGACAATCACGGCGTCTTCGAAGTTGTAGCCCTCCCAGGACATGAACGCGGCGAGGATGTTCTGTCCCAGGGCGAGACGGCCCTGGTCGGTGGACGAGGAGTCGGCCAGCGGTTGTCCGGTAGTGACGCGGTCGCCGCTGGAGACGATCGCGCGCTGGTTGATGCAGGTGCCCTGGTTGGAGCGCAGAAACTTGACCAGCCGGTGTGTATGCAGGTGTTCGCCGTCGATCGGTTCGTCGTAGTGGACGATGATGGCCTCGGCGGTCACGTGGCGAACCTCGCCGTCGGCGTACGCCAGTTCGACCTGACCCGAATCCTGGGCGGCGTTGCGCTCCATGCCGGTGCCGACTAGTGGGGCCTCGGGCCGAACCAGGGGCACGGCCTGGCGCTGCATGTTGGCGCCCATCAGGGCGCGGTTGGCGTCGTCGTGTTCGAGGAACGGAATCAGCGAGGCGGCGACCGAGACGATCTGCCGCGGCGAGACATCCATGTACTGGATGTCCTCGCGCGCAAACTCCTCGAACCGCCGGCCGAGGCGGCCCTCGACGCGGTCGTCGAGGAAGTAGCCGCGTGCGTCGAGCCGGGCATTGGCCTGGGCGATGACGGCGTCGGCCTCGTCGTCGGCGGTCAGTTCGACCACATCGTCGGAGACATAGGGCAGGATGCGCAGCGGCGCGTCGTTGGCGGCGGCGATCCGCTCGGCCAGCTCGGCGGTCAGCTCGTCGCCCTCGTCGGCGATCAGTGCGCCGCCCTCGCCCTCGACCGGCTCGGCCAGAACGCGGCCGATCAGGTCGGGATGATCCGGGGCCAGCTCCTGGACGACCCGCCGGTAGGGGGTCTTGATGAAGCCGTAGTCATTGAGCACGCCGTAGGTGGCGAGCGAACCGATCAGGCCGATGTTGGGGCCTTCGGGGGTCTCAATCGGACAGATGCGGCCGTAGTGCGAGTAGTGCACGTCGCGCACGTCGAAACCGGCCCGGTCGCGGCTCAGGCCGCCCGGCCCGAGAGCCGAGAGGCGTCGCTTGTGGGTCAGCTCGGCGAGGGGATTGGTCTGGTCCATGAATTGCGAGAGCTGGTGTCCGCCGAAGAACTCCTTGACCGCGGCCTGGACGGGTCGGATGTTGACCAGGGCCGAGGGCGCTGCCTGGTCGGGATCGATGATCGTCATCCGTTCGCGGATCACGCGCTCCATGCGAACCATGCCGATGCGGAACTGATTCTGGAGCTGCTCGCCGACGGCGCGGATGCGGCGGTTGCCGAGGTGGTCGATGTCGTCGTCGCTCTGGATGCCGTTGTTGATCGCGACCTGAGTGAAGACGATGGCGAGCAAGTCGCGCATCCAGAGGGCCTGCTCGCGTGCGTCGTCGCCGGCGCCACGGTCAGCGTCGAAGCCGAGCTGCTCGCAGCGGGGGTCGAGCTGGGCGTGCGTGGCGCGCAACCGGTTGTTGACCTTGTAGCGGCCGACGCGGCCGAGGTCATAGCGGCGGGGATTGAAAAACTGACCTTCGAGCATGGCGCGGGCGGCGTCGAGCGTGGGCGGGTCGCCCGGCCGCAGTCGCTTGTAGACCTCGATCATCGCCCATTCCTTGTTGCGCTGATCGGGTCCGACGCTGGCCGTCTCCTTCTCCAGGGTGGTCTCGAGGAACTGGTGCTGGGAGTCGTCCAGGTCGATGCCGTCGAGCATCCGGCGGATACGCTCATCGGTACCCAGCAGGTGCTCGAGTTTTTTGCCCTGTTCGACGTCCCCGTTTTCGTAGAAGGCGGGATCGGTGGAGTCGTCGAGCGCGCGCAGCAGCGTGGTCACGTGGATCTTGCGCTTGCGGTCGACCTTGACGGTGAGCACGTCGCGGTTCGAGGATTCGAACTCGAGCCAGGCGCCGCGCGAGGGGATCAGCTTGGCCGAGCAGAGGGTGCGTCCCGAGGCCGAATCGACCGAGGCGCCGAAGTAGACGCCGGGCGACCGCACGAGCTGGGAGACGACGACGCGCTCAGCGCCGTTGATGATGAAGGTGCCGGTCTCGGTCATGTGCGGCAGGTGGCCGAAGTAGAGCCACTGCTGCTTGCTCTCGCCGGTCTTCTTCGAGGTCAGGCCGACCTTGACCCGCAGTTCGCCCTGGTAGGTCTTGTCCTTCTGGCGGCAGTCGAGCGGCGTCTCCTCGGGCGGGAGGTACTCGTAGCCCGGCGTACCGTCGTCCTCACCGTCGTGCATGAAGTAGAGCTGCATGCGATTGCCGGTGAAGTCCTCGATCGGCGACATTTCCTGAAGCAGCTCCTTGAGCCCCTCCTCGAGGAACCAGTCGTAGGAGTCGCGCAGCAGCTTGATCAGATTGGGCAGCGGGTAGGTCTCGGGGAGACGCGAGTAGTCGACGATCTCGGCGTCGGAGGTTGAGAGCGGGACGAGTCCGGACTGGTCTTCGATCGGCGCCAGAACCATCAGCGATCCTCCTTGGTGGCCTGCCGGCCGCGCCTGTGCGCGGACCGGGAAGTGTGCGCGTGCCGCCCCTGGTGCGTGGCGCAGGAGCGAGTCGGCATGCCAGCACGTCAACGGCGGCGCATCGGGGCGCGGCGGCGGCAGCGGCAGTAGAGCCGAGCGCCGCTAGCCTGAATGCGCCGCAGGCGCGCGCCGAAGGTTCGGCCGGCGACGCGTGTCGGAAGACCGCCGAAGCCGGGCCAGCGCGCAACTTGCAGGTGCCGTGACGTTCTGGGGCATAGGTTGAAACCCCATCGTATGCGCGGGCATCGGCTGCGTCAATGTCGATCCGACGGAATGCTGCCAAATCCCGGCGAGATTTCAGCCGCACGAGCCAAGTGGGGGCTTGTGACGGGCAATGATACACGCTACCGTGTATCCGAGAGCGGGGAAATGTGCAGTGGATGTCAGCGAGGACCGGCAGCGCCGTGACGAGACCTGGGACGCCGAGACGATTCGACAGCTGCGGCGCCATGCGGGACTGAGCCAGCAAGCGCTGGCCGAGGAGCTGAACGCCCGCCAACAGACCGTTTCGGAGTGGGAACGAGGCGCCTACGTGCCGCGCGGCACGGCGGCGCGGCTGCTGACCCGAGTCGCCGAGGATGTGGCGTTTCCGTTCCAGCCGGGTGACCCTGCGTCGGACCTGGACGAGGACCTGAACGAGGGCGAGGACGAGGACGAGGGCGATGGGCAGACCTGAGGCTGAGTGGAGCAGTGACTTGGAGCCGGGGCCGCGCGGCCCAGCGGCGGAGCGCGGCGAACAGGCGCTGCAGCGGCGCTGGGCCGAGTCGCGTTGGCCCACCCCGTTTCTCTACCCGGACCGCGTGCGCGGAGCCGCGGCCCACGGCGCACCGGTCCGGGTGATCGCCCCGGGCCGCTGGAATCATGGTCCGGGGCCGGACTTCCACGGCGCGCAGATACTTGACGCAGGAGGCCGCGCGCGGCGCGGCGATGTCGAGCTGCACCTGCGGCCCAGCGCCTGGCTGCAGCATGGACATGCGGAGGACGCGGCCTACGCCGACATTCTGCTGCACGTCGTCGAACAGACCGGACCGAGCCGCGGGGACGAGGGGGGCGACCCTCGCGTGCCCTCGGCCGTGCCGCTGCCGGACTTGGAAACAGGCAGCGAGGGTGAGGCGGCGAGACGGCTGCCCTGCGAGTCGATTGTTGCGCGGTCGGGCAGACTCGCAGTTGAGGCGCGGCTGCGGCGGATCGCCGCGCGGCGGTTCCAACGCAAGCGGCGCGAGCTGGGAGCGCTGGAGCCGTCCGAGGGCCCGGGCGAAGCGGGTGACCGACGGGCGGTGCTGGCTACGGCGCGGGCGCTGGGGCAGCCGCACAACGCCGACCGCGCTCTCGCCGCGGCGCGCACGGCGCTCGCCGGACGAGAGTCGTGGGCGGAAGTGCATTTGGAGCGGCTGCGAACGGCCCCGGACGGGTGGCGGCGCGGGCGCGGTGCGATGGGCTCGGCCGACGGTCTGGCCCGTGCGCTGGAGACGCTGATCGGACGTTGGAGCACGGGAGGCGCGGCCCCGCAGGCCTCGTTCGAGCGGCTGGCCGGATTGCCCCGCGCTGCGGCGGTGGACGAACTGCGGATCGAAGGCTTGCTGGGCGCCGGGCGGGCGACGCAACTCCTGGCCGACGCGGTCTATCCCTTGACCGGCGCCTGGGAGCGCTGGCTCGAGCTGCCCGGGGTTCGCTACCGACGCACGGATGAACTGCGCGAGCGAATGGGCGGGGAGCTGCGCTGGCGGCATCCCGAGACGCAGGCGCTGCTCGAACTGGAACAGACGCGCTGTCGCCAATGGGCCTGCGCCATCTGCCCGATCGGCGTTCTCGCGCGGAGGAGGGGCGGTGGGCGTGGGCCGTAACGACGGCTCAGGCGCCTCGAACGAACCGAGCCGATTAGCTGTCGGCCGAGAACACCTCGGCACCGGAGGTGGAAAAGACGTCGATGTCGAGCGGCGCGCGGGTCTGGCGATAACAGGCGGCGGCGCCGATCATGGCGGCGTTGTCGGTGCAGAGCCTGGGCGGGGGCACTCGGACCGGCACGGCGCAGCGACTACGCAGGGCTTCCCGCAACGCGCTGTTGGCAGCGACGCCGCCGGCCACGACGACGCAGGCGGCGCCAAGCGACTCGGCGGCGAGGGCGGTCTTCTCTGCCAGCACATCGGTGACTGACTCCTGGAACCGCGCGGCCATCGCGGGCACGTCGATCTCTTGCCCGGCAGCCTCGGCTCGACGAACGCGGTTGAGCACCGCGGTCTTGAGACCGGAGAAGGAGAAATCGTGCGTGCCGGGCAGCCAGGCGCGGGGCAGCGGATCGAGCGCGGCGATGCGCTCCGGTGAGGCTCGCCCGGCGGCCCGCTCGATTTCGGGTCCGCCGGGAAAGGGCAGGCCCAGCAGGCGGCCGACCTTGTCGAAGGCTTCGCCGGCCGCGTCGTCGCGGGTCTGGCCGATCCGCTCGACGCGCTCGTGGTCCTGCATCCAGAAGAGTTCGGTGTGTCCACCGGAGACGACCAGCGCGACGAGCGGGAAGGGCGGCGGCGCGTCGTCCCATTCGTCGCGGGCGGGGCGCAGCCAGTTGGCGTAGAGATGTCCGGCGATGTGGTGGACGGGGATCAGCGGCAGTCCACGCGCCCAGGCGGCGGCCTTGGCGGCGTTGACACCAACCAACAGTGAGCCGCCGAGCCCGGGGCCCTGAGTGACCGCGATCGCGTCGAGGTCGTCCCAGTCGAGGCCGGCCGATTCCAGCGTGGCCTGCATGACCGGGGCGAGGTTGCGCAGGTGTTCGCGGCCGGCGACCTCGGGGACGACACCGCCGTAGCGGGCGTGGATCTCGGCTTGCGAGGCGACGACCGAGGCGAGCACCTCGATTCCGTCCTCGATCACGGCTCCGGCGAACTCATCGCAGGATGATTCGAGGGCCAACACGCGAAAGCTCATCCGGTTCCTCGTTTCAAGACATTGCAGCGCGCAGATCAGCAGAGGTCGGCAGGGGTCAGCCTATCGCGCCACTCAGGGTCGGCGCAGAGGCGGTCACTCCTGGCCGGAGGGCAGGCGGCCGACGAGCAGCGTGTCGGGCAGGACGTAGATAATCTGCCCGCTGGACTCGTCGACCCATGCGCCGCGCAGCTCGGCGATTTCCGGCGACTGCACCTGGCTGATCACCGAGCCCTCGGCGCCAACCGCCACGATCCGGCCGCGGCCGCGGTCGACGACGTAGATCAGTCCCGACTCGGAGCCGAGCGAGATGGAGGCCGGCGCGAGCAGTCCACGCTGCAGGTCGAGTGCGAGCGGCAGCTCATCGTTGCCGCGGAAGCGGCGCAGGCGACCGTCACTCGAAGCGACCAGGAACTCGACGATGCCCTCGGCGTTCACGCTGGCCTGAAACTCGGACGCATTGAGCAGGTCGGTGCGTCCCACGGCGCGGGCCGGCTCACCCAGCTCGTCGCGTGCGACCGCGAAGCGCCAGACGGCGCCGCCGGACTGATCGAGCAGGAAGACGCTCCCGGCAGTCGCCGCGATGGCATCCACTGAACCGAGCCGGTCGAGCTGCGGGATAGGCACGAGCAGCACACCCGATTCAGTCCAGCGGAAGAGCCGCGCGTTCGAGTCGAGAATCCAGAGTCCGTCGCTCGCCGGCAGGCCGTCGACGGCGTTGGGCTGGCGGGGCTGCCAGGCGATGGAGATCGG
Organism: Chloroflexota bacterium; assembly: GCA_009838915.1. GTDB lineage: Bacteria > Chloroflexota > Dehalococcoidia > Bin125 > Bin125 > Bin125. Next base: position 111,211 of record VXQT01000002.1, on the reverse strand, counting down.
TCGACCGGCGAGCAACCGGCTGCCGAGCCCGAGTGACTCTCCTTCCAGAAAAATCACCTGCGCGGTTCCCTCGCTGCCAATGGCAAACACACGGCCGCCCGCGTCGTCGAGGACGAAGCTGCGGCCGCCGCCAGCGCGTACCGGCCCAAGCGCAATCGCGGGACCGAATCCTGAGAGATCGACGAGCGTGCTCAGCTCGCCGGCGGACTGGACGAGGATGAGTTCACCGAGCACGGCCTCGATCTCCTCGCGCAGTTGTAGCGCTTCAGGCGCGAGCGGGTTGAGATCGAGCGCTGCTTCCACTTCCAGGCGGGCGTCCTGCAAGGCGAGCCGCGCGCCCTCGGTCGTGACGGACAACTCGGAGGCGGCGAGCCCGTTGCGGGCGCGTTCGACGTGCGAACGGAACTGGTCGTCGTCGGAGCGCCAGAGCGACGGCCCGAGGAGAACGGCAGCGACGCCAACCAGCAGCGCGATCATGGCCGTCAGGGCAACTGCGACACGTCGTGCCGAGGCGCCCCGCGAGATCGGCGCGGACGGGCGGATCTCGGGCCGCTGGAGACTCGGTTCGCCCCGGTCCTCGCCCAGCGAGGGCAGGGCGCGTCGCAGATCCAGAATCGGCTGGCGGAGCGGTCCAGGCGGCAGCACGATGCGGGGGAGCACGCCTTCCAGACGTTGGACATTGGCTATGGCAAAGGGATTGACCGGCCAGCCGACGGCTTCGAGTTCGGCGAACGGCGCCGGATCGAAGCGCAGCGCCGCGGGTGCGACGGGCCGAGGCTGGGACAGGCGCGGCGCCCCTGTCTGCGCTCGGTCGGCTGGGTCTTGCGCGCGTTCGCCGCTGTATACGTGATCGGTTGGGGTCGGCCGGGCAGGCGGCTGCGCCTCGACCGCGGGATCCAGATCGGCGGCCGCCTCGGGTTCTGGCGTGGTAGCGTGCTCCGCCTCATCGCTCGGCCTGGACGAACCGGCCGAGCTCGGCCGGTTGGTCGGGCTGATCGGCGCGGCCGAGCCCACGGCGAGCGCGGCGGCGTCGCGTAAGTGCAGGATAATCGGGTACAGGTGAGGCAACGTCTGCTCGACCGAGAGGCGGCTCAGTGCGACGCGCGTTTCGGGCTCGAACAGCGAAGCGGCGTTCGAGGTGACCAGTAGCGCCCAGCCGGGACCGGCGTCGGGGGCGGCGGCGAACTCCAGCGAGAGCGGGGCGTCGGCGCCGATCGGCGACGCGACCGGGTCCTCGCCCTGGATGGAGGCGGCGGAGGTGTGGGCGTGAAAGCTCAATCGCCGCAGATCGGCCGGCCCGGCGGAGCCGGCGAGCAGCGCCGCCGACGGGCCGCACTGGCCGAGCACGGCGGACTGATCGGCACGCTGGATCAGGCACGAGAGTCCGTACATCGCGTGTTCCTGGGGCAACCGTTGCCGGTTCCAGCTGCGCAGTTCTTCGTGCGCTGTGTCCACGGCGATCCTGAGCGCGCCGGTCAGCGAGCGGGCGGCCGGGTCGAACAGTTCGCCAATCCGCCGCACAAACTGATCCATGAACGCGTCGGCGCCGTCTGAGGCTGGCTCGGCCAGGATCGAGAGTCGGACGACGCGGCCGACCTGGTCGACCTGTTCGGCGAAGCCCACCTGGGGCGCGTCATCAACCGCGCGGCCTGCCACGACTCGGAGCTGCGAACTCCATATCTGGCCTGGAACATGCCCGTCTTCGGGTGTCGCGTGGGTCATCCATGTGTCCAATGCGTCGACCTCATCGTGCGCCCGTCCCTCGATTATCGTAGCCACTTGTCCGACTGAGGCTCGCGCGCACGGGCGGAGTCGCCTGGCTGACGGCCCCTGAGCCGGACGCTGCGTATACTCATATTTCAGCGAGCTGAAATGATTGAGCCGCACCGACCGGACGAGCGAGCAACATGTCCGATCCCGATTCAGCGTCGGCGACCCAGCGGACCGTGCGCACGCAGATGCGCAAGCGACTGGCAGACGAAGCACTGTCGGCGGCGGCCGAGCAGGTCGAAGCGCTGCTGCGCGAGGCGGCGCTGGAGCTGCGGCCGTTCCCTCCCTTCCCCGGCGCGTTTTTCACGATGGGCGTCGAAGTTGAGCCGGACGGCGTGCGCGACAAGAACATCGGCTGCGTGATCGTGACCGAAGAAGGCGCGCTGCGCGAGCTGCAGCTCTCGTTCGACGACGACGGACCTGCGGCGATCCTGGGTGCGACGGACCCGGTATCGATGCGCGACGAGACGCTTGCGGAACTGGAGGCGCTGTCCGCGCAGGATCGATTGACGCTGGCCGTCAACGGCCTCGATGCGGTCAGCGACCTGCTGGAACAGCAGACGTCGTAATGCTGAAACCACAGACGTTTTGGCGCTGGAGCTGCAGACTTCGAAGTGCGGGACCCAGAACCCGCTTGATGCCGGAAGCGCGCTCCGCCGGAGCAGCGGTCGCGCCGAGCTGAGGAGAACCGCCTTGCAATTCATCGCCACCGTACTGCGCGTCCTCTTGCCCTGGGCCGCAATCCTTTGGATTTATCGTGCGTTGCAGTCGCAGCAGCGTCTCGAACGCGAGCTGACGGAGGAGCGGATCGACCATCTTGAGCTGCAGCTGCGCAACGAGCGCGCGCGCCGCGAGCAAGCCGAACTCATGGCGCGGCAGATCGCGCAGGCGAGCGGCAGCGAGCCGTCGGGCCTCGCAGCGAGCGCACCGTCCCCCACGCCGAACCGACCGGCAACCCCGCCATCCGCGCTGCGGGCGCCGTCGGCGCCTCCGACCCCGCCTCAGCCGGCCGCGGCGCCGCCGCCACCGCCTGCGCCGACGCCGCCGGCAGCGACGCAACCGGCGGCGCCCCCAGCCGCGCCCGAGCCGGCTCCGGCCGCAGCGGCCATGCCGAGCGAGCCGCCGCCGGCCGCGGACGCGGCGCCGGCGATCCCCGCCGATCGCAGCGCCGCCTCGCATCTGGACGAGGGCAACGCCTACTTCGGCGCCGGCAACTACGACGCCGCCGTGAACCAGTACGCGCGGGCGATCGACCTGGACGCCAACTCCGCCGCCGCCTACTACAACCGGGCCAACGCGTTGGTCCGGCTCGACCGGACCGAAGAAGCCGCCAACGACTACGAGCGGGCGATCGAGCTGGCGCCGGACGATCCGGACATCTACGTCAATCGCGGGCTGTTGCGGCTGTTCGGACGCGACTTCGACACAGCCGAGGGCGACTTCCGTCACGCGCTGCGTCTGCGGCCCGACGACGGTGCGGCGCACACCAACCTGGGTCTGACGCTGCTCTACGAAGACCGCGCGCAGGAAGCGCTGGACTCGTTCCAGTCGGCGGTGCGGCTGGAGCCGGATCAGCCCGGCGCGCACTACGGGCTGGCCTCTGCGGCGGCGAAGCTCGGCCAGGCCGACGACGCCGTTGCGGCGCTGCGCCAGGCGACCCAGCTCAACCCGCGCTACGCCGAAGCGGCGAGGACCGACGATCACTTCGACGGCCTGCGCGGCAACCAGGCATTCGAGTCGCTGGTCGGCGCGGGGAGCTAGTCGAGGCGTACCGAGCCGGAGCGGCCGCCGTCTTTTTCGCGCAGCCTGACGTCGTCGATGCGCATGCCGCGATCGACAGCCTTGGCCATGTCATAGACGGTGAGCGCAGCGACGGAGACGGCGGTCAGCGCTTCCATTTCGACGCCGGTCTTGCCCGAGCAGCGGACCTCGGCGCGGATCGCGACCGAGGGCGGCTCGTCGACCAGGCTGAGTTCGACCCGCACCGAGTTCAGCATCAGCGGATGGCAGAGCGGGATCAGCTCGTGGGTCCGCTTGGCGGCCATCACCCCGGCGATCTCGGCGGTCGTCAGCACGTCGCCCTTCTTGACGGCCGAGTCGCGGATCAGGTCGAGCGTCTCAGGCTGCATCAGGACACGGCCCTCGGCGACGGCGCGGCGCTCGCTGACGTCCTTGGCGCCGACATCGACCATGCGCGCGCGGCCCTCGGTGTCGAGGTGGCTCAGTTCTTGCGGGCTGTCGGAAGACTGTTCAGCCGCCAATGTGCGACATCTCCACTCGGCCCAGGCGCGGCAGGTCGTCGGTCATCGCCGCGCGCAACTCGGAGTAGCGGTCCTCGCGGACGGTCCAGATCCCGGCGATTCGCTCGTACAGCTCGTCGTCGGTGGCTCCGGCGCGAAGCGGTTCGCGCAGATCGTGACCGACCGAGGCGAACAGGCAGGTGTAGAGCGAGCCTTCGGCCGAGAGCCGGGCGCGGGTGCAATCGCCGCAGAATGGTTCGGTGACCGAGGTGATCACCCCGATCTCGCCCGAGCCGTCGGTCCAGCGCCAGCGCCTGGCGACTTCTCCCGCGTAGGCGGCCTGGACGGGTTCCAGTCCCTCTACCTGTGACAGCCGTTGGATGATATCGCGAGCCGGCACGACCTCGTCCAGCTTCCAGCCGTTGGTCGCGCCGACATCCATGTACTCGATGAAGCGGACGATGTGGCCCGTGCCGCGGAAGTGGCGGGCCATGTCGACGATGCCCTCGTCATTGACGCCGCGCTTGACCACCGCGTTGATCTTGATTGGTCCCAGCCCTGCCGCGGCGGCGGCGGCGATGCCGTCGAGCACTCGTTCGTGAGGGAAGTCGACGCCGTTCATCTCTCTGCAGATTTCAGGATCAATCGAGTCGAGGCTGACGGTGACGCGGTCGAGTCCAGCCGCGCGCAGATCGCGGGCCATCGCCGCCAGACGCGAGCCGTTGGTGGTGAGCGCGATATCGACTTCGGGCAACGTCTCGCGCAACATCGCGACGAGGGTCGGCAGCTCGGCCCGGACGGTGGGTTCACCGCCGGTCAGGCGCAGCTTGCGCAATCCCAGCCGGCCAAAGACGGCAACGATGCGGGCGATCTCCTCGAAGCTGAGGATCGCCGAGCGGGGCAGGAACTCGTAGCCCGGTCCGAAGATCTCCTTCGGCATGCAGTAGGGGCAGCGGAAGTTGCAACGGTCGGTAACCGAGACGCGCAGGTCGGCAAAGCGGCGACCGAGGCGATCGATCGGGGGGTCGGTGGGCGTACTCACGACGAGCGGTCCAATGTCTGGGCCATGGCGTCGAGCGCCCAGGCGGCATTGGCCAGAGCCTGGGCGCGGTGCGAGATGCGATTTTTCTCCGCCAGGTCAAGCTCCGCCATGCGCCGACCATCGGGGAGGGCGAAGACCGGATCGTAACCGAAGCCGAGGTCGCCGCGCTCGTGCATGGCGATCGATCCTTCCACCACGCCCTCGCCGAGCCGCACGTTGGTCGTGTAGGGGAAGGCGAGGGCGATCAGGCAACGGAAGCGCGCCGCCCGCCGCTCGGTTGGGATGTTGGCCAATGCCTGTAAGAGCTTGGCGCGATTGGCGGCATCATCCGCTGCCTCTCCAGCATATCGAGCGCTGTAGAGACCGGGCGCGCCGTCGAGCGCGTCGACTTCCAGACCGGAATCGTCGGCCAGTGCGGGCAACCCGGCTGCGTTTGAATATGAGCGCGCCTTGCGGCCCGCGTTCTCGGCGTACGTCTCGCCGTCTTCGACGACGGTGAAGTCCTTCAGGCCGACCTCGACCGGCGCGACCAGTTCCCATTTGGAATCGACGTGCGCGTCGAACAGTTCGCGAAACTCGCGCAGCTTGCCTGGATTGCCCGTGGCGATCAGAAGTTGGTGCGCCACTAGCCGACGTACTCACCCTTGCGGGCGGCAGAGGTGAGACGGGCACGCTCCTGGAACGCCGCCTGCGCAGCGGCAACGTTCTCGGGCTTGCCGCCCCAGACCGACAGCGGCGTGGCCTGCAGCCCGCGGCCATAGGAGAAGCTCAGCTCCCAGGACGCCAACGACGAACCGGCGGCGGCCTGGTTGATGGCGTTGAGGTTGACCGTCGCTTCTTCGTCGGACTGGCCACCGGAGAGGAAGACGCAGCCGGGCACGGACGAGGGCACGGTGTTGGCGAAGACGCGCAGCGTCTCAGTGGCGACGACCTCTGCGGGCGCGCGGTCCGCTGCGCTTTTGCCGGAGAGGACCATGTTGGGCTTGAGCAGGGTGCCCTCGAGGTCGACATTCTGGACCGCGAGCGCTGCGTAGGTCGCCCGCAGTGCGCGCTCGGTGGCATCGGCGCAGGCAGCGATGTGGTGTTCGCCGTCCATCAGCACCTCGGGCTCGACGATCGGCACCAGACCGGCCTCCTGCGAGAGCGCGGCGAAGCGGGCCAGCGCGTGCGCATTCACGTCGAGACAGTAATCGGTCGGGCGATCCTCGGCGATGTCAATCACGGCGCGCCACTTGGTGAATCGAGCGCCCTGTTCGCGGTACACCTCGAGTCGCTCACGCATGCCGTCGAGGCCTTCGGTGACTTTCTCCGCCGGCGATCCGGCGAGGTCCTTTGCACCCTTGTCGACCTTGACGCCGGGAATCACGCCATTCGAAGTCAGCACCTCGACCAACGAACGGCCGTCGGAGGCGTCCTGGGCGAGCGTCTCTTCAAACAGGATGACGCCGGAGATCCAGTCGCCGATGCCCTCCGAGGTGAACAGGAGCTGACGCCAGTCGCGCCGATTGGTCTCGTTCGATTCCAGACCGATCGTGTCGAAGCGGCGCTTGATCGTCGGCGCCGACTCGTCGGCCGCGAGGATGCCGCGTCCCGGGGCGACCAGGGCGCGCGCGGTTTCGTGCAGTGGATTGCTCATGGGAACTGCCTCTCGGATGATGCGCTGCGGAAGCTCTGTGGACCGTGTACGGGAGTTATTCAGCGAGTCTGGCGACCACGCGTTGAACGACATCGGCATTGCCGACGATCAGCGGAGTGCGCTGGTGCAGGATTTCGGGCTGGACATCGAGGATGCGCTCGTTGCCGGTGGAGCCGGCGCCACCGGCCTGTTCGGCAACATAACAAAGCGGGTTCGCTTCGTAGCCGAGCCGCAGCTTGCCGGCCGGAGACTTGACGTCACCTGGATACAGGAAGATGCCGCCCTTGAGCAGATCGCGGTGGAAGTCGGCAACCAGCGAGCCAACATAACGTAGGCCGAAGTCACTACGCAGCTCGGCGACGGCGGCCTGCATCTCCGGATGCCAGTTGCCCTGGTTGCCCTCGTTGACCGAGTAGGCGGCGCACTTGGCCGGGATGCGAATCTGGTCGTGCGAGTGCAGAAACTCGCCCGAGGCTGGATCGAGCGTGAAGCCGTCCACGCGACCCTCAGTCGCGACGACGAGCACGGTCGAAGAGCCATAGACGACGTACACCGCCGCACACTGCTCGCGTCCGGGACGTAGCAGCGACGCGTCGGTCACCGCCGCGTCGTCTGTGCGGCGGTAGATGGCGAAGATCGAACCGATTGTGACGGCGACGTCGATGTTGGATGAGCCGTCAACTGGATCGAACAACACGAGGTAGGGATGATCGGCGGCATCGGAGACGAAGACCGCCTCCTCGAGCTCTTCGCAGGCGAGGGCGGCGACCGCGCCGCAATCGCGCAGCGAGTTGACGAAGGCGTCGGTGCCGGCGGCGTCGAGGACCTGCACGATCTCACCCTGGACGTTGGTCTCGCCCGTGTCGCCGAGGACGCCGGCCAGCGCGGCGCGGCGCGTGAGTCCGTCCACGCGCGTTGCGCCGGCGGCGATAGCGCCGACGACCGTGAGCAATCCGTCCGCGACCATCTCGGCCGGGGCGGTCTCGCGCACTACATCTGCCAGGGTCTTGAGTGTGCTGCCAGCGTTCGACATGACCATTCCGCCCGACTGACTGTACGGTTCGGTGCCCATCCTGAGGATAGGCACGACGGCGCGTCTCGGCGGCGCGTCTCTGTGGCGGATCGTCGCAGCATGGCACTGACTGATCAAGTCGGACCTGAACCAGTGGCGTACGATGAAGCCAACGACATGCACAGGAGTGGACGCAGCGCGGGAGACAGGCAGATGGGGTCGACCACAGGATCTGATCCACTGATCGGCGAGCCGATTGGCAGCCACGTCCAGGCCGTTGACTGGCTGATGTCCTTTGCAGACTTCGAGCGGGGATCAGGGCCGCGGCGTGCGAAAGGCGATTTCGCACTGGATCGGATCCGCTCGATCCTTCGGCGTCTGGGCAATCCGCAGCATGGCCGAACAACGATCCACGTGGCGGGCAGCAAAGGCAAAGGCTCGACCGCGGCGATGCTCGAGTCGATCTTGCGGGCGGCCGGATTCCGGACCGGCCTGTTCACCAGCCCGCATTTGCATGACTTTGCCGAGCGCATCCGCATCCTGGGCGAACCGCTCTCGGAGCAGGAGTTCGCCCGCCTGGCCGAGCAGATACGACACGTGATCGAGGCTGAACTCGCCGACGATGCGGGGCACATCAGCACATTCGAGATACTGACGGCGCTGAGCTTCCACGCATTTCACGCCCACGATGTCGATGTCCAGATCGTGGAAGTGGGACTCGGCGGGCGGCTGGACAGCACGAACGTGTTCTCGAGCACCGATGCGGCGGTAATCACGTCGCTCTCTTACGAACACACTGACATCCTGGGTGACAAGATCACTCAGATTGCCGCCGAGAAGGCGGGCATCATCAGCGCAGGCTGCCGCTCGGTGATCCTGGCTCCGCAGCGCTACCGCGAGGCGACCGACGTGGTGCTAAACGCGGCCGACGACGTGCCCGTACCGCTGGTCAACGTAGGCGAGGCGTACGAGTCCGAACCGGCGGGGGTCGAGCCGTGGGGTCAATGGTTCCGCTTGCGGCGACTGCAGCCGCGACCGGGCGAGCAGCCCCAGGCCATGCACCTGCTGCCGCTGCTTGGACGACATCAGATCGACAACGCGCTGACCGCGATTGCGACGATCGACGCGCTGGTCGCATCGGGCAGCGTGGCGGTTCCGTCGGAGGCGCTGCACAAGGGATTGGCGACCGTCCGCTGGCCGGCGCGGCTCGAGTCGTTCGAGCTGCCCGAGGCGCTTGCCGCGAACGATCCCGGCGGGCCGCCCAGGGTCGTGCTCGACGGGGCGCACAACGCGGAATCGATCCAGCGGGCGCTGGACGCCTGTCGGGAGTACTTCCCGCACCGGCAACTGCACGTGGTCTTCGGCGTCTTGGGAGACAAGGCGTTGCTCGACATGGCGCGACTGATCCAATCCCGAAGCGTCCACGTCTACACGACGACATCGAACCATCCGCGCGCCCGGTCTCCGCAGCAGGTCGCCGACGCATTTGACGATTCGGAGTGGAAGGGCGCGCTGAGCGCGCACGCGGATCCGCAGTTAGCACTCGAAGCCGCCGGCCAGCTTGCGCAGGCGAGCGATCTGATCCTGGTACTGGGTTCGCTCTCTCTCGCCGCCGATGCGCGTCGGCTGCTCAGCGATCCGCCTGAAGCCGCCGTTGCTCGCCGAGCCGAGGACCCGACCGTATGACCGACGCGACCGCTGCCGCCGGTGGAGCCGACCGACCGCGCGTGGTCGTCAGCGGCCTGGGCGCAGTCTCTCCATACGGACCCGGAGTCGGGTTGATGTGGGACAAGCTGCTGGCGGGCGAGAGTGCGATCAAGCCGATTGAGAACTTCGACATCTCTGGGTTCAGCTGCACGATCGGCGGAGAGATCCGCGACTTCGAGCCTCGCGACTTCATCGATCGCAAGTCGGCGCGCAGGATGGCGCGGTTTACGCAGTTCGCGGTCGCAGCGGCTCGCGAGGCGATCGAGGATGCGCAGCTCGATCTGGACTCGATGGACCGCAGCCGGATCGGTGTGGTGCTGGGCAACGGCGCAGGCGGGTATCCGGAGATCCAGGCGACGGCAAGCACGCTGTTCGAACGCGGCGGGATGCGGCTCGATCCGCTGTTCCTGCCCAAAGTGCTGCCCAACATGGCGGCCGCCAACATTGCGATGCAGTTCGGTCTGCTGGGCTACAACACGACCGTGGTCACCGCCTGTGCGGCCGGCACCCAAGCGCTGGGCGACGCCGCCAACGTGATCCGCAATAGGCAAGCCGACATCGTGATCTCGGGCGGCACCGAGGCGGGCTTCTGCCAGCTCGGCCTGGGCGGATTCGCCGTGATGCGGGCGCTGTCCACGCAGAATGAGCACCCGACCGAGGCTTCGCGTCCGTTCGACGCCGATCGCGACGGCTTCGTGCCCGGCGAGGGCGCGGGGATCATCGTGCTCGAATCGGAAGAGTCGGCGCGTCGGCGGGGGATAGACGTGCAGGTCGAACTTGCCGGTTTCGGTTCGTCAGCCGACGCGCATCACCTGGTAATGCCCGACGCAGACGGGGCAGGACCGATTCGTGCGATCCAATGGGCGATGGAAGACGCAGCAGTCGCGCCGGAGGAGATCGACTACATCAATGCGCACGGCACATCGACGCCGCTCAACGATGCCTCGGAGACGCGCGCGATCAAGGCGGCGCTGGGTGAGTCGGCGCGCAGCATTCCAATCTCGTCGACCAAGTCGATGATCGGTCACATCTTCGGCGGCGCGGGCGGTCTGGAGTCGATTGCGGCAATCAAATCGATCACGGACGGTCGCATCCACCCAACGATCAACTATTCGACGCCCGACCCGGATTGCGATCTCGACTACGTACCCAACAAGGCGCGTAGCGCTGAAGTGAGCGCGGTACTCAAGAACTCGTTCGGCTTCGGCGGGCAGAATGCATGCCTGGTCTTCCGCCGCTTGCCTAACTCCTAGCGGTTGGCCCTCAGTTGACACGGCCCGCCGCCGCGCTGGTTGCATGCGTGATGCTCGTCGCGGCCGCCGGCGCGTGGGAGACAGGCTGCAGCGGAGATCCGTCCGAACGAAGGGCAGAGCGCGTGCTCACATACGGATTCTTCGCGCATTTCGAGCCCGTCAGTTACGGCTCACACGCCGACCTGACCGACCCGGACCTCGTCCACCTCGGCTACGAGGCGGATCTGCTGACCGCACTGGAGTCGATGGCGGACACCGGCCTCCACTTCAGGCGCGTGCCGATCGCCGAGTGGCCCGACATCTGGCTCGCACCCGCGAGCGAGCAGTTTGACCTCACCGGCGGGGGGATCACGATCCTCGACTCGCGCACGCGCGACGAAGGCCGGCCCGTGGTCGCCTTCACCGACGGACACATCGGCTTCCGCCAGACGCTGCTGGTCCGCGCCGCCGACGCCTCCCGCATTCACACACACGACGACCTCGGCGCGCACGATGTCGTCGGCGCGGTCGCCGGTACGACCGGCGAGGCCCGGCTGCTGCAACTGATCGGCATTGCCGACAAGCACGGCGTGCTGCTGGCGGGCACGCAGGTCGAGACGCCACAGGGGACGGTGACGGCCGACGGCAGCGACGTGTTCCGGATCACCGCTGCCGACCCGTCGGCCGAGTTCGAGCAGCGCACAGGCATCGTGCCGCCCGGCGATCTGCCCCGAATCGTGCATCTGGGCGAGGACGAAGAACTCTATCTCGATGCCCCTGCCGACGGGCGCATCGATGCCTTCGCTCGGGGCGAGATTGGCAACACCGACGCGGCACGCGACAGCGGCGGCGCGTTCGCCGTGACCGCCTTTGATCCGCAGGTTGAACGCGCCGGGTTCGCCGTAGCCGTCGAGGACACTGAACTTCTGGAGTTACTCAACGAGCGGATCAACTGGCTGACCAATGGCGGCCGCATCGGCTACGCCGAGTGGTCGGCAAATCCTGACGTGTTCTCACTTCGAGCCCAGCGCTGGAACGCCGGACGCTAGCCTCGCGAACTGGTCTAGCGTGCTGCGTGCCTGTTACGTCGCAATGGAGAAGGCCGGACGGTAGGCCTCTGGGAGCATCTGGTCGAGCATCCGCTCGAGCGCCATGGTGTGCGAGCAAGTACCCGCGTCCTGGAAGAAGAAACAGTCGCAGGTCCAGCCATCCGGGCCGAACTCGGCCGTATGCGTCGAAGAATCGCCGCGTACCTCGATCCGCAGCGAAAGCACATTGAAGCGCTCCGGCTGCTCCGCGTAGATCCGCGCCTTCTCAATCTTCGAGATCAGGCTGCTCTGCATCGCCTACTCCCTCACGATTACCCGTACCGCGTCCTGCGCCATGGTGTTGGACTCCCAGCCTACAACTCCACGCGCGCCAATTGGCGGTATCTCGGACTGCCAGGAGTCAATGTGGATTCCACCAGCGCGACCGCGCGGACAGTTGTCGATACCTGGAGCGGCGGCCGATTGGCAATCGCGCGGCGGAGCGCGGCCAGCTCATCGCGTGTCGCTTGCCGGCGGACCCGACCGAGTGTCAGATGGGGACGAAACGGCGCCGGATCAGGCTCGAGATCCGTCTCCGCCAGAGCTGCATCGAGACGCTCGCGCAAGCGAGGCAGCAGACCCGCGTCGTCCGCCAGGCCGAGCCAGACAACGCGGGGAAATCGGCCGCCGAACGTCCCCCACTCTCCGATCTGCAGCGGCATCGGGCCGAGGTTAGACAGCTCGGCGAGCGCCGAAGCGATCTCAGAGGTGCTCGACTCGTCGACCTCGCCCAGGAAGCGCAGGGTCAGGTGGAACGCCTCGCGACGGACCCAGCGAATCGAGTGGGACGGAGTCTGCGGCTCGGCTCGCAATGCCTGTCCCGCCGACCAGGCAGCCTCGAGCGCTTCGTCATCCAGGACCGCCTCGACAAACAACCGCATGCGCTTCGTCCTTCCGCTGTGAAGCAGTGTCGGACATTCCGCTATCTGATACCTGGATTGAGCCCTAGCATGTGAGCGCAGCGAGATTCTCCGCTTGAAATGACCCCATGACCACCTCCGCCTCGACCGCCGCCGAGACCGAAGCACTGTTAGAGGTATGCAAACGCATTCGCCGGCACATCGTCGAAATGACGCATGCCGCCCAGTCGGGGCATCCCGGCGGATCGCTCTCGGCGACCGAGATCTTTGCGGCGCTGTACTTCGGAGGCGTGGCGCGTCACGATCCAGCCGACCCCCAGTGGGACCGCCGAGACCGCGTGATCCTGAGCAAGGGTCACGCGACGCCAGTCGTCTATGCCACGCTGGCCGAGGCCGGCTATTTCAGCACCGATCTGATTCCTACGTTCCGCTCGCTGGGCACCGAACTGCAGGGGCATGTGGTGCGCAACAAACCTCCGGGTGTCGAGATGTCGGGCGGTGCATTGGGCATGGGTCTGTCCTTTGCCGTCGGCGTCGCGCTGGGGCATCAACTCGACGGCCTGGCCGAGGACGAAGGACAGATCTTCGTCGTGGTCGGCGACGGTGAACTGAACGAGGGCCAGAACTGGGAGGCGATCATGTCGGCCTCGCACTTCGGCCTGCATCGAATCACCGCGATCGTTGACCGCAACCACTTCCAGAACGACGGCCCCGGTGACGAGATCATGCGTATCGATCCGGTCGGCGACAAGTGGGCTGCCTTTGGCTGGGGTGTGCAGTACGTCAACGGCCACGATGTCGAAGCGGTTCGCGACGCATTGCTGCTCGCTCGCGCGCGCACCGACGCGCCGCAGGTCATGATTTGCGAAACCGTCAAGGGTCGCGGGGTCTCATTCATGGCCGAGAATCCGGCCGGTTGGCACGGCAAGGGACCCTCGGACGAACAACTCAGCCAGGCGCTGGAGGAGATCGACGGAGGGTTGACATGACTGCCAGCGGTTGGTCTGCGGTCCCGGAGCCTCCCCCTGCCGCAACGCGCGAAGCCTACGGTCCGGCGCTGGTCAAGCTGGCCGACGCCGGCTACGACATCGTCGCCCTGGACGCCGACCTCTCCGCCTCGACCGGCGGGAACAAGTTGGCCGCGTCGCATCCCGACCGCTGGTTCACAGTCGGCGCGGCGGAGCAAAACATGATCAGCATTGCGGCGGGACTGGCCTCGACCGGCAAGACCGTCTACGCGGCCTCGTTTGCCGTGTTCATGCCCGGCCACTGCTTCGACCAGATCCGCGTCCAGATCGCGCAGCAGCGGATGAACGTCAAACTCGTCGCCTCGCACGGCGGCATCTCGGTCGGCGAGGACGGCGCCTCGGCTCAGGCGATCGAAGACCTCGCGCTGATGACCTCGCTGCCAGGCATGAACGTGGTCGTGCCCTCGGACGCGGTCGAAGCCGATCAGGCGATCCGCCGCGCCGCCGAGGACGACGAACCCTGGTACATCCGCCTGGGTCGGCCGAAGCTGCCCATTGTGCATCTGTTGGACCCAAGCGTGGAGCCGAAACACCAGCGCAGCTTCGAGCTTGGGCGAGCCGAGGTGATCCACCTGGAAGACGATGTCACGCTGATTGCCTGCGGGCTGATGCTGGAACCCACGATTCGGGCGGCCGACTTGCTCGCGCAGGCAGGCATCGGCGCTCGAGTCCTCAACATGGCCACGATCAAACCACTCGACGAGGCGGAGGTGATCCAGGCCGCCGAGGAGACGGGCGCAATCGTCTGCGCGGAGGAGCACAACGTGATCGGCGGCCTCGGTTCGGCCGTGGCGCGCACGCTGGCGCGGCATTGCCCGGTGCCGATGGAGCAGGTCGGAATCGAGGACCGATTCGGTCAGTCGGGGACCTGGACGGCGCTACTTGAGGAGTACGGACTGACGGCGGAGTCGGTGGTCGCGGCCGCGAAGCGGGCCATCGCGAGGAAGTAGCGGTCGGCTCGGCAACAGTCTGCAGACGCGATCAGGACAGCCAGCTCGCGACCTCGAGCAGGTCTTCGCACCAGGCGACCTCGCCGTTGAGGCCGTCGGGACGCGGCCGGTCGTCCTCTTCGACCAGCACGGCCGTCATCCCCGCAGACAGCGCCCCTTCGATATCGGACTGAATGTTGTTGCCGATGTGCACGCACTCACGAGGATCGACGCCCAGGTCCTCTGCGGCATGCAGGAAGATGCCCGGTTCCGGCTTCCAGACGCCGACTTCGCCGGAGATGTAGACGCCGTCGAACTGTCCGTCGAGTCCTGCCCCGCGGATCTTCTGGCGCTGCATCGGGCCGTCGTTGAAGTTTGTAATCAATCCGACAGGACCGTGGCCGCGCGCCGCCGCGAGGGCCTCCGGCCAACCGTGGATTGCCTCTGCCCGGTCGCTGCGCTCGTCGCGGTAGACGCGGTTCAACTCCGCAAACTCGTCCTCGCTGACCTCGATCTCTTCGACTGCCAGGCTGCGTTTCATCCACTCCTCGGCGTGCAGCCAGAGCGGCCACTGCCAATCGTTGTCTTCCATGATTCCGCCGATCACCATCTCGATGGTGTCGGCGAAGGCAGAAGCGGGCTTGCGGTAGATGCCAAGTTCGATCAGCCGGGCGCCGACGGAGGTGCGTGCCTCGCGGACGCCTGTCCGTTCGCTGACCAGGGTGCCGTCGAGGTCGAAGAACACGGCGGCAAAGCGTCCATTGGCGGCGCTCACTCCTCAGCCTCTTCTTCCTCGAGCTCATCCTCTTCGAGTTCGTCCTGGTAGATCTCGAGCGGCCAGATCGGCCAGTCGAGGAACTGTTCCGGCGGGTCCTCGGTCGCTCCCTCGGGATGCTCGACATCCGGTTCGTGATCGGGAACGTAAGTCTGCATCGGGTTGGCTTTGAACTCGATCCCGTCCTCATGCGTGACGATGTTGGCCAGCGTGTAGCCGATCCAGGCGAGACAACGGCATTCGAGTCGGAAGGAGACCGCGAAGCGGCGGCGCATCAGCGCCTCTTCGCGGATGAAGTCGTGAAACTCTTCGATCTCTTCGGGCGGCAGCATCACATCGACGTGCCCCTCGAACAGCAACTGCAGCGCATCTGCCGCTTCGGCCTCTTCTTCAGCGTCCTGGACCTCGAGTGCCTCGTCAGACATCTGCGCCTCCATCTTCCTGCGAATAGACGCCCACCTCCTGGCCGCGCCAGACGGTCACGATCAGGTCCTCACGCAACGGATCGGCGGTCAGCGCCCAGCGATCGTCGGCGTCGGCGATCACGTCCTGGATGTCCTCTTCCGCCCACGACTCCGGCACGCAGAGCGTGGCGTACACAAGCGGCGGCGCGAAGTGCAGATCGATGCGCCCGCGCGAACCGGCTTCGTTCTCGATCACATAACACTCCGAGTACGCCGTTCGACTCTCGCGTTCGTAGTGGAACATGGACTCAGCGCCTTGGCCTCTCTCGAATCTCAGAGCACGTGGTAGAGGATGAGGTGCTCGCCCAGAACATCGTTGGCGAAGTCGTTATCGACATCGCGCCAGACCGAGTGGATGTGGTTGGCGCCGTTCTGGCGGTTGTCGAACTCGACCAGGAAGCTGCCGCCGTGAATCCGATAGTAGTGCGGCTCGCCACTCTGGACTGGTCCGGCCCAGGCGAAGTGCATACCCTCGCGTCCCGAAGACGCGATGCGAACGCGACGCTCGTCGGCCAACTCCGCTGGAGCCTGGTCGACATATACGTTGACCAGCCGATCCAGAACCGCCCACTGATCGTCGTCCATCTCCGACGCGGCCAGCCCCTCATAGGCGGGCATTACGGCTCGGGAAGCATTGAACGTGAGGATGTCCCAGGGCGCTTCCGGGTAGATGACCGCTCGCTCGGCCTGCTCGGCATCGAGCGAGGACACCAGGTCGAAGGCGAGGTCCTCGCGCCGATCGAGGATGCGCAGACCCGCCTGGGGCCCTTGCCTGACCTCGGCCGGATTCGTGCCGAAAAAAAACGGCGTCAGCGAGAGCAGGCCGTCGGCCCAGAGCGAGTAGTTGAGCGAGATGTGGTGCCCCTCGACGCGCCAGCCCCAGGGCGTCTCGTCGTCCGTTGGGTCGCCGAAGATCGTCCAGTAGTAGAGGTCGGGGTCGCGCTTGAACGTCTTGCGCCCGGCCGCGCGCTCGATCTCGCCGAGGATGACTTCCAGATCGATGATGCCGACCGCCTGATCGAAGGCGCGATCGCTCAGTCCTGCGCGCATCAATGCCAATGCCATCTCTCGCTGGTCCTGCGACATGTCGCGCAGCGGCAGCCCGTGTCGATTGGTCGGCGGGTAGTACCAGAAGATGCGCTCGCCATCCATGTAGTCGTAGATCGTCTTCAGGCGCTGTTCGGCGTTGAGGCTGTTGACGAATGCGGTCGCCGCCTGCCGCATCACGGCGCCAGCTTTGGTTGGCAGGGGTCTCTCAGGCATCGTTCGGTCTCTTCAATGTCGCGCTTCAGACGGGCCGGATGTGTCCGTCGCCGCGGATTACCCACTTGTAGGAGGTCAGCTCGCGCAGACCCATCGGCCCGCGGGCGTGCAACTTGCCGGTCGAGATGCCGACCTCCGCGCCAAGTCCGAACTGGCCACCGTCAGTGAACTGGGTTGAGGCGTTGACGTAGACGGCCGCCGCGTCGACTTCGCGCAGGAATCGCCGTCCCAGCGCCTCGTCCGAGGTGATCACCGCCTCGGAGTGCCCGCTGCCGTGCTCGGCGATGTGCGCCAGCGCCGCCTCGGCATCGTCGACCACACCGACTGCGGCCGTCAGCGAAAGGAACTCGGTGTCGAAGTCATCGGGCCCGGCAGGAGAGAAGCGGGCCCGGCTGCCGGCCAGTAGTTCGGCCGCGCGCGGATCGGCGCGCAGCTCGACCGGCGTTGGGCCGTCACCTGCCCAGCGCCGACCCAGTTCCGACAGGAACTGCGGCGCGATTGCTTCGTGAACCAGCATCACGTCGAGCGCGTTGCAGATGCTCACCCGGCGGCGCTTGGCGTTGTCGACGACGGAGAGCGCCATCTCCAGGTCGGCGGCGGCGTCGATGTAGGTGTGGCAGATGCCGACACCGCCGGCGACGACCGCCATGGTCGCCTGGTTGCGGACCCGGTTGATCAACGCCTGCCCGCCGCGCGGGACCATCAGGTCGATCAGATCGTTCATCGCCAGCAGTTCGCCGACCAGGTTGCGGTCGGTCGAGCGCACGAGCTGGACAGCGTCGGCCGGCAGGTCGTTGTCGCCCAGGGCATCGCGGAGCACCTCGGCGAGGATGCGGTTGGAGCGCAGCGCCTCGCGTCCGCCGCGCAACACGGCAGCGTTGCCCGACTTGAGACAGATCGCGCCGATGTCGATGGTCACGTTGGGCCGCGACTCGTAGACGGACGCAATCACGCCCAGCGGGACGCGAACGCGCTCAATCTCCAGTCCGTCATCGGTAGTCGTACGATCGATTGTCTCGCCAACCGGATCGTCGAGCAGTGCCAGCTCTTCCAGCGATACGGCCAGCGCCTCGACCCGCTCCGGACTCAGCGTGAGCCGGTCGATCATCGCGTCGCTCAGGTGACCGCTGGCCTCGGTGACGTCTTCGGCGTTGGCCGCGACGATCTGCGCCGAACGCTCGCGCAGCAACGCGGCGGCGCGATGCAGGACTGCGTCCTTCTGCTCGCGCGAGGCGAGCCCCAGCGCCGGCGCCGCCGCCCGAGCCGCCTCCGCCTGCCGCCGCAACTCGGCCGATGCGTCCACCGCCTGTGCCGTCGCCATATCGTTCGGTCCTGTTCGTTGTCGAGTCTGCCACTGAGCGTAATCGTCAATCAGCCTCAGCGCCGACGCTTGCGCTCTCCCGCATGGGGCGGATCGCCGGAACCGATAAAGCTGTACTCATCCGAGGTAACGCCCAGCCGCTCTTCGAAACCGTCGACAATGTCGATTCGGCTGCCCTCGCCCGACTCTCCCCGAGGGCGCAACTGGTAGACGCCGCCGAGCGAGTGCTCTGGGTTGGAGAGTGAGGAGAGCTTGCCGCGCCAGCTTCGCTCGCGCACGTCGCCGACGCGGGTCGTCTCGATGTCGATGATCGCGAAGCACTCGGTCAGCAACGACCCGCGCGTGGTCCACAACTCCGCCTTGAACTGCCGCCGCCGGCGCATGGTGCTCATCGTGCGCCTCCGTCCCGACTCAGCCTAGTCAACTCCGCTTCAGCGCACCCGCTGTGGCGCAAAGGTCGCGGCGGTGCGGGGATCCGAGCCGGCCAGGCGGCGGATGACCACCGGCCAGATCAGGATCGCGAGGAGCATGAATGCAGCGGCCTCGATCACGACCGAGATCACGCCGCCCTGGATGCCGAACCACTCGAACATGAAGAAGACCTGCAGACCGGTCACCGGGCCCATACCGATCACCATCGAGAGCACGCCCATCACGCGGCCGCGCATCTCGGCCGGAGTGCGCGTGACCAGCAGGGAGGTCTGCATGATCGCGAAGGCGGAGAAGCCGAAGCCCATGCAGAACGAGATCAGCATCGACAACTCATACCAGGGCGACAGGACCATCCCGGTGACGCAGCAAAGGAACCACGCCGTGCCCGCGTAGTAGATGCGTCCCGACTGTCCCCAACTGCTCCAACCCGCGATTGCCAGCGCGCTGACGAACGATCCCGCGCCAACGAGCGCCTCAAGCACGCCGATGCGCAGCTTGTCGACCCCCAACAGCTCCTGGCCGATGTCGGGCAGGGCCGCGTTGTAGGCGGGGAAGAGCAGGTTGAAGGCGAGCGTGACCATCAGCGTGCCAAGCAGCAGTTCACTGCGTCGGATGTAGCTGAAGCCGTCGCGAATGTCGCGCCAGGTCTCGCGGGCGACCTCGCCGAAGCCCTCTGCGCCGCCGCTGCGCAGCGGTTTGCGGTAGCCGAGCGTCGAGGCGATGGCGGCCGAGGCGATGAACGCGCAGGCGGTGAACAGGTAGGCCCACTCGGCGCCCAGTTCCTGCAGCAGTCCGGCGCCGATCAACGGGCCGGGAATGCGCACGATCGAGTCGGTCGACCAATCGAGCCCGACCGCGCGACCTACCTGGTGCGGGGCGACCACGTCGGCGATCATCGCGCGCCGCGTGGGGAACTCAACCGACCAGACGATGCCGGCGATGAAGATGAAGACCAGCAGCGTCCAGAAGTCGATCCCAATCAGCATCACGTACGCGGTCAGAACGAAGTACATGACCGAGAGGATCAACAGCGCGCCGATCCAGATCTTCTTGCGGTCGAAGCGGTCGGCGATCGCGCCGACGAACATACCGAACAGCAGACGCGGCAGCATGCGGATGAGAAAGGCGAGCGCGACGAAGCCGGCCGCTTCTGTGAGGTCGCGGGCGAACAGGGTGAGCACCAGCATGTCGAGCCAGCGCACCATGCCGGTGATCGCGCCGGCCGCCCAGACGCGGCGGAAGCCGGTGTTCTGCAACAGTCCGCCGCTGGCGCCGCCTTCGCGAGGCCCGATTCGCAGGCTCACCTCGATGCCCGCTACTCCGCGGAGCTCTGCTGCGCCTGGAACTCCCGATCGGCTCGCTTGCCTCGATAGACCGTCAGGTCAATCGCCCGCCAGACCTGCGGCGTCACGCGGAACAGCATTCGCGGCTCGGTCTGCATGTTGGCGAAGAAGGCGTCGACCGCGTCGTCGTTGGCCGGATCGCCGCGACCGACGTACTTCTCGGCCAGCTTGCGGGAGATCGGCCAGATGTCGAAGTCGGGCAGGGTCATTGCCTCCGCCATGCCGTCGGTCTCCACGTGCTGCGCGGGCGGACCCGAGTTCTCGATGCAGTAGGACATGCGCGGATCGTTCATCAGTTGCCGGCACCAGACCCGGCTCAGCGTGCCGGTGAGCCAGAGGTGTCCGCGCGGCGGATTGCGCAGCGGGTGCGCGTCGTCGTCAATTTCGCCCTCCCAGAGGAACCAGAGCGGGATCGTATAGGGCCGCCCGTCCTGCCTGAGCGTCGCCAGCACGCCGCTGTGCGGCTGCTCCATGAACTCCCGCCACGCATCCGCTTGCATCCGGGGCATATCACGCTCCTTCCCGCGTTTACGCAGGGTAAGCGCTCCCCCGTCAGTCGCTCGACCTACACGTCCTGCCCCGGCTCGAACTGCGACAGATCGATTGCGCGCCAGCGGGTCGGCGTCACCTTGAAGAGCATCGGAGTCATCGACCGTGTCGACTCCATGTACTGCTCAACCGCCTGCTCGTTGGCCGGGTCGCCGCGGCCGACGTACTTCTCCACCAGCCGTCGCATGATTGGCCACGGGTCGGCGTCCTCGGCGGTCAGCACCTCCACTGTCCCGTCGATGCCGACATGTCGGGCCGGCGGTCCTTCGACATCGATGCAGAGTGACATGCGCGGATCCTGCTGCAGGTGCCGAACCCAGGTGCTCGTCTCGCCGCCCAGGAACCAGGCATGGCCGGTCGGCGGATTCCGCGTCGGGTCGACGTCGTCCGGCACGTCGCCCTCCCACAGGTACCAGAGCGGGATCGTGTAGGGGCTGCCGTCGCGCCGCACGGTCGCGAGGGTTGCAATCGTCGGCTGTTCGAGCATGTCCCGCAGGGTGTCGGTGCTCATCTCGTACATGGCTCTCTCCGTCTTACCTCGTTATGTCAGCGCTTACGAATCCGTTGACTGAGAAGGCTCCCCGCGCCTCGCTTCCCTGTTGCACCAGTGAGCTAGGCGAAAGGAGCCCCGCATGACAGACAATATCTCACACTCGTGCAGTACGGGTACAGAGGCATCGAGTCCTATCAAGCCTCGGCATGTTTGCCATCGTAGCCGTGATCGCGTTGGGCGTAGGCGCAGACACTGCAAGCGCCATCTCAGTCACCATCTGTCCGTCTTCGATCTGCGTTCCTCCCCCACCTCCGCCACCTGAGTTGGATCTGGCCCCCGAGAAAACGGCGGAGATTACCGCTGATGTCGCGATCGGGGTCGCATCCACTGGAGTCGGAGCCGCAGTAACTGCGGTTACAGCGTTGACCCCGGCTGCGCCAATCGCACCGTATCTCGGACCCGGTGTCGGCGTGGTGACCAATGTCGTCCTGGATCAAGCGGGCGTTGATGACGCAATCGAAACGTTCGTTGAAGAGGAGGTAATCGAACCAGTTGAGGAGATCGTAGAGGGAATCGCCTCCGTTCCTGACAAGATCGATTACTCTTGCCGAGTGGCAGGCCAGATCCTGAACTCTCGAACGTGCCCCTGAGTCCGGAAGGGCTGGCGTTCGGAGGCGGGGCTACGGCCTCGCCTCCGACCTACCTGAAAAGTGAGCGGATCGGCCTAAGGCTCGCCTGAGCGGAAGTAGGAGCTTTGTGGAGAGACTACACATTCGACAGGCGCTGTGGAGGCTACTGCTGAACTTCGCCGTCTTGGCCGCAATGCTTGTTATCGCATGCGTTTGGTTCGAGATGAGTGTCGTGTCAGCTCTCGTGATCGGGCTCATGTTCTTGCCGCTGATACTCTTCTTGCAACGAAACCGGCTGCGACACTAACCGCATCAATTCGGCAATGGCCAGAGAAAAAGTCGGCTCTTGCGGTTTCCAGCTGATGACTGCATCTGCTCCATCTTCTTCTGAAAAGCTGACACAGGTACCGCCAGCCGCAGAGTCCGCAGTTCTCATGCCTTTGAGGGTGGCAGACCGAGCAGCGTGCGCGCCTCCGACGGCGAGGCCACCGGGCGGCCGACCTCGTCGCAGAGGCTGACGGCCTCTTCCACCAGCTCGGTGTTGGTCGGCGTGCGGTCGCCCTGATAGAAATCCTCGAGGCCGACGCGCAGGTGTCCGCCCTTTTCCAGAGCAAGGCGAGCAAAGCCGGAGCCGATGCAGTCGCCGCCGAGGATCGCGACCGACCACTCGAGTCCGGTGCCTTCGAGCATCGAGAGATAAGCGTTCAGACACGGCTCGGTGGGAAACATGCCGAAGCCCAGCGGTCCGCGTTCCATGCCGCCGAAATAGAGCTTGACCAGCGAACCCTGCGGCACCAGCCCCTGCGCGTGATAGGCCAGCACGACGCGGAGGAAGCCCGGCTCGAAGATCGAGATCGATGCGCCGCGGCCCATGCGCTGGCAGGTCTCGAACATGTAGCGGGCGTCGCGGTAGGTGTTGATGTAGACGTTGTCAGTCGGCGCCGGCAGCCCGTGCTCGTCGGCGGGACCGAGTCCGACGCAGCCCGGGTCAATCAGGCCCTGTCCTAGCACACCCGCCTCGTTCAGCGCCGGCAGGTGCGAGTAGCGCACGGCAATCTCGGAGTCGGGGCCGCCCGAGCCCATCGTCGGATAGAGAATCGTGTCGGGACGTTGCGACAGCACCTCGCGCCAGGCGTCGATGTAGGGCTGCGGATTGTGCCAGCCGGCCGTGGTCCGGCCGCCCGGCACGATGACCTGGTCATCGTTGTGATTGTGGACGATGGCCGCCCCGGCATCGACGGCGCGAACGGCGTCGGCGGCGATTTCCTCCACCGATCGGGGCGAATTGGGATTGCGGGACTTCGGCGTCCCGCCATTGATCGCAGATTCAATCACGACTGGCTTGGACATGGCTCAGCTCCTGTTCTGTTCAGCCGGAGTGGACCTGGTGTACACGGCTCATCGGATCTCCTCCACGATCTCCGCCAACTCGGCCATGGCCTGCATCTGTTGGTCGGGAGGCACGTCCCAGTTGGGGGTGCGGTAGGCGGGGATGGTGAGGGCGTGGTCGAGGCCGGCTTCCTCGTACCGGCCGAGCGCATCGACTATCTCGTCGCGGGAGCCGCCGACCACGGCGGGGAAGCCGCGCACTGCTTCGGTGTCGCCGTCGAGCAGCACGAGCGGTCCGAGCATCGACACCTCCAGCTCCTCCATCTCGCGTCCGGCCTGGTCCATCTCTTCCTCGACGATCGCGAGCTCGTCGCGGATCTGATCGGGGGTCGAAGTGATCGTGTGGTAGCCGCTGCCGTAACGGGCCACGCGGCGGGCGGCGATCCGCCCCTTGCCGCCGACCCAGATCGGCACGTGCGGCTGTTGGTGGCAGGCGGACATCCCGCCGAGATCGTCGAACTGGCGGAAATGGCCTTCGTGCGAGATCGGTTCGCGGTTGACGCCGTGGGTCCAGGCGCTGATCGCGATCGACATCCACTCGTCGGTCATCGCGCCGCGGCGGGTGAAGGGCTCGCCCTCCAGTCCCAGCGCCGCAAACTCCTCCTCCATCCAGCCGACGCCGATGCCGAGCAGCACCCGACCCTCCGATAGCTGATCAATGGTCGCGATCGCCTGCGCCTGGTAGAGCGGGTCGCGGTAGGGAATGATCAGCACCGAGGTGCCGATCTGGATCTCCGAGGTGCGGATCGCCACCGCCGACATCACCGCCAGCGGGTCCATGATGTCCTGGTGGTAAGCGAATCCGGCCACGCCGGAGTCGTTGTAGGGATAGCGGGACTTGATCGTCGCAGGCATGAAGATGTGGTCATGCACCCAGACCGAGTCATAGCCGAGCAGTTCCGCGCGCTCGGCGATATCGATCACATCGTTGATTCCGCCGAACTTGCCGGCAGTGCCGAAGTTGCCGATCGGGATTCCGAACTTCATCATGATGCTCCTCGACTAGGCAAACGCCGGCAGGATCTCGTCCGAGACGAACTGCATGCTGTTCAGGACACGCTCGACGGTCGTGTCGCCGGTGGGGCTGACCATCATCGGCGTCGCGATCAGGTGCTCGACACCGACCCGGCCGAAGGCGAGCAGGTCGGAGGCGATCTGCTCGGGCGAGCCGTGCAGCAGCGGACGCTCATCCTCGTCCAGAGCCGACTCGGACGGGCGCATGTTTTGCAGCAACTGGATCTCGAGCTCGTCGGGATCACGGCGGTCGCGTTCGCAGGCCTGGCGCACGCCGTCCACTTCGATCTCCATGTCTTCGACCGTCTGGAAGGCGGCGTGGAAGCCGTCGCCGTAGCGCGAGGCCCTGCGCCAGGCGTTGATCCCGTTGCCGCCGATCACGATTGGGATCGTGCCGCCGTCTTCGCGCTGCACCGGCTTGGGGTAGGCGCCCACGTTGTGGAACTCGACGAAGTCGCCGTGGAACGAGCAGGGGCCGGGGTTGGTCCAGATCTCGCGCATCGCGCGCAGGTACTCGTTGGTTACCGCGCCCCGACGCCGGTAGTGGATCTCCGGCAATCCCAGCGCCTCAAACTCCTCGCGCATCCAGCCGACGCCGGCGCCGAGCACGATTCGTCCGCCGGAGACCTGGTCGGCGGCGGCCAGCATCTTCGCCACCACCGCCGGATGCCGATAGGGGATGACCAGCACCGAGCAGCCGATCTCGACCGACCGCGTCGCCTCGGCCACCGCGCACATCACGACCAATGGGTCGAAACACTGGATCGTGGCCGGCGCGGGGAACTCGCCAAGATCGTTGTAGGGATAGCGGGACTCGATCTGGGTGGGTACGACGATGTGGTCGTTGGTCCAGACCGAGTCGAAGCCCAGGTCCTCGGCCGCCTGCGCGACATCGATGCAGGCGTTGGGACCCGACTCGTCGTTGAATCCGTTCATGTTGCCCACGGTGACGCCGAAGCGCATGAGCCTCCTCCATTCCCGGCCTGCCGGCCCAACTGCCCGTCGTCGGAGCGTTGTCCGTTCGCTGTCCGTGAATGGTAGGCGTTCGTGGATAGACTGAGCGTCGGGACGCCGAGACCGCAGGGAGATTGGGGACGACGTGTCGCAGTGGGCGAGAGGCGACGGGACCACGAGAGCGGAGCGCCCGGCTCCCTCCCCGGCGCAGGCGTTGCCGGAGCCTGAGCCGCTGCCGATGCCGGAGTTGCCGACGGACTCGCCGCTGGCCGAACTGCGCACCGAGATCGGCCGCGTGATCGTCGGCCAGGAAGGCCTGGTCACGCGGCTGTTGGTCGCGCTGCTCTGCGACGGTCACTGCCTCGTCGAAGGCGTACCCGGCCTGGCCAAGTCGTTGACCGTGTCGACCCTGGCCAGCAGCCTCGATGCGTCGTACACCCGCCTGCAGTTCACGCCCGACCTGTTGCCGGCCGATCTGACCGGGTCGGAGATCTACAACGCGGCGGAATCGCGCTTTGAGGTGCGGCAGGGTCCGATCTTTACCAATGTGCTGCTGGCCGATGAGATCAACCGCGCGCCGGCCAAGG
Organism: Chloroflexota bacterium; assembly: GCA_009838915.1. Taxonomy (GTDB): domain Bacteria; phylum Chloroflexota; class Dehalococcoidia; order Bin125; family Bin125; genus Bin125. The sequence continues at coordinate 85,454 of VXQT01000002.1, read as the reverse complement.
TGCAGTCGGCATTGCTCGAGGCGATGCAGGAACGGCATGTATCGATCGGCGGGCAGACGTTTCCGCTGCCGTCGCCGTTCCTTGTCCTGGCGACCCAGAATCCGATTGAGCAGGAAGGCACGTATCCGCTGCCCGAAGCGCAGCTCGATCGATTCATGCTCAACGTGCGGGTCAGCTATCCGGGCGAACTGGAAGAGCGGGAGGTGCTGGATCGCACGCTGGTCGGCGACGCGCCCGAGGTCGCGCCCGTGTTGCGGTTGAGCGATGTGCTCGAGGCGCGATCGGCGGTCTCGCAGGTGCGCGTCGAACCGCGTTTGCGCGACTACGTGGTGCAGCTCGTCCGCGCGACGCGTGCGCCGGGGCGGCTGGTGCGCGAACTGTCCGCGTATGTCGAGTACGGCGCCTCGCCGCGCGCGACGACGGCGCTGGCGATGGGCGCGCGGGCGCTGGCCTGGCTCTCGAGTCGCGACTACGCGACTCCCGACGACGTCAAGGCGATCGCACTGGATGCGCTTCGGCACCGGATCGTCCTGACCTACGAAGCGGAGGCGGACGAGGTGACCGCCGACGATGTCGTCGCGCAGCTGCTGTCGGCGCTGCCGTTGCCCTGACTCGGGCTGGACTGGTCTGGCAATGGCCTCTCAGCGACGTCCCCGTTCTCGCGCTCAGCGAGTCCGAGACTGGCTCGCTCCGCCGGCGGCGGAGGCCAGCGCGGTGGCTCCGTCGCTGGACGACGTGCGTCGGGAGGTGCGGCGGATCGAGATTCGCGCCCGCCGCGCGCTGCGCGAGGCGATGGCCGGCCAGTACCGCACCGCGTTCCGCGGCCGCGGGCTCGAATTCGCCGAGCTGCGACCGTACAGTCCGGGCGACGATGTCCGAGCGATCGACTGGAAGGCGACCGCACGCCTGCGCACACCGGTGGTGCGGCGCTACGTGGAGGAGCGCGAACAGACGATCATGTTCCTGGTCGATGTCTCGGGATCGATGGCGTACGCGGCGAGCGGAGCTTCTGTCCGCGATCGCGCGATTGAGATTGCCGGAGTGTTGGGCATGGCGGCCGCGGCGGCCAACGATCTGGTCGGCATGGCCGCCTTCAATACCGACGTCGTGATGTCCGTTGCCCCGGCCAAGGGGTCGAGCCACGTGCTGCGGATGCTCCGCGATCTGCTCAGCCAACCGATCGGCGGACGCACGGAGCTGGCAAGGGCGCTGCGCTACATCGGGCGAGTGATGCGCAAGCGGGGCGTGGTGATCGTGATCTCCGACTTCGTGGCGACGCATCCCGATCATGTCTGGGAGCCGGCGCTGGCGCAGCTCGCCCGCCGCCACGATGTCGTCGCGATCTGCTTGCGAGATCGGCGAGAGGTCGGTCTGGCCGCCGCCAACGCCGCGGGGTTGGTGCAGTGGGGAGGCTCGGAACGCGGCGACACGTTGCTGGCCGATCTTCCGACCGCGCAGCGCCAGGAGCTCGCGCTGCGCGCCGAGCAGCACGGGATGCTGCAGCGCATCCGCCACTGCGGCTGCGACGCGGTGTTGATCGGCACAGGCGACGATTGGATGCCCACGCTGATTGGCCTCTTCCACCAGCGCCGGAGCCGGCAATGATCCGATTGTTGACCGTGTTTGCCGCGCTCTGGCTGAGCTGTGTTGCGGTGCTTGCCCAGGAACCGAGTGTGGATGTCGAGGTCGAGCCGTTCGCCGGGCTGACGGTGGGCGATCCGCTGGAGGTGCGGGTCACGATCGCGCACGAACCGGGCGAGCATGTGGTCCTGGCACAGACGCTGGTCGATATGGGCGGCATGGAACCTGCCGCGCCGGTGATCACAGTGATCGATGAGACCCGCACGTTGGTAGTCTTCCAGACTCGGTCGTTCGCGACGGGCGATTTCCAGGTGGAACTGCCGCCCATCCCGATTCGCGGAGTCAATGGAATCGTCCGCGAGTTTGCCGTCAGTCCGTTGCTGATCAGCGTGGCCTCGGTTCTGACAGAGGACTCCCAGCCCCGACCGAACACCGCTCCTGATTTGCTTGAGGGCGAGCGGCGCACGTTTACGCCCTGGATCGTCGCCATCCTCGGCGTCGGTATTGGCTTTGTCGTCGCGAGAACGGCGCGCCGTTGGAGACGACGCGCGCCCGCCACGGCGTCGCCGGAACCGACCGCGGCCGTCATGCCGGCACCGGTGGCGTTGGCAATGGATGAATCGCGGGACCCGGCCGAGCAATGCCGACAGCTCGCGGCCTCGGTGCGCAGACGGTTGAGCGCCGACTGGTCGCTCCCGGCAAGCGCACTGACGGCCTCGGAGATCGGCCCCGCATTGTCGGCCGCCGGGGCGCCGGGCGTCGTGGTGCTGCGCGTCACGCGGCTGCTGGAGGCATGTGATCGAGTCCAGTTCGGCGGTGAGCAACCGACGCCCGAACGATTGCGCCGCTACCGGCAGCTCGCCGATGCGATCTGGGAGGACGACGCGTCGTCATGAGACTGGATGACCCCGCGCTGCTCGCCCTGCTGCTGTTGCTGATTCCGTATACCTGGCTGTTGCGGCGCGAGGTGCGGCTGCCGCGCCCCAGCTATCTCTTGCCGCAGCTCTTTGGCGCGCCGCCGGTTGCGGGGGAGGACAGCCGCCAACTGCGCACGCTGCCCTTCCTTGGCGTGTTGCGGGCGGTCGCGCTGATCCTGATCATCGTCGCCGTCGCGCGGCCGCAGGCGACGACCGTCGAGGCGGTGCGGCCGTCCGAAGGCATCGACATCGTGCTCGTGATCGACGCTTCAACCTCGATGGCGTTCTCGCGCATCTCGGGCGCCGAGTCGCGCATGGAAGCCGCCCGCCGCGTCGCACGGGACTTCGTCGCCGAGCGCAAGGCCAGCGGAGCGGACCGGATTGGTCTGGTCATGTTCCAACGCCGGCCGCTGGTGTTGAGTCCATTGACGCTCGACCTCGATGCGATCGACGAGATGATCGCAGTCTCGGTCCGCAGCGGGTTGATACCCGACGGAACAGCGCTGGGCGTGGCCACGATGGAGGCGATCGACCTGTTACGCGGCTCGGATGCGGCCTCGCGAATCGTCGTGGTGTTGACGGACGGAGAGAACAACGTGCCGGATATCACGCCAAACCAGGCGGCGGCAGTGGCGCGGGCCGTAGGCGTGCGCCTGTACACCATCGGGTTGCCGACCCAGGTGCGGCAGGTCGGAGTGGCACTCAACGAACTGACCCTGGTCTACATGGCCGATGAGACCGGCGGTGTGTACTTCCGCGCGACAGACGCTCGCGAACTGTCCGACGCCTACCAGTCAATCTCGGACCTGGAACGGGAGCGGGTTGGGGAAGAACGGTTTCTGACGACCCGCGAGCTGGGCCCGTGGCTGCTGCTGGCGGCCGGATTGATGATCGTGCTCGAACTCGCGCTGCGCTCGACGCGCTGGCGAAGGCTGCCCTGATGGCGCTCGGAGCACCCGCGATGCTGGCCCTGCTCGCCCTGGTCCCGACCGCTGTCGCGGCCTGGTGGTGGCTCTGGCGGACCCGCCGATTGCACCGGACCGCCGTCGGCTCAGCGGTCGAGGGACACAGGCGTGGACTGGAAGTCTCGCGTCTGCTGTTGTTGCTCGCGCTTGCGCTGATTAGCGTGGCGGCGGCTCGGCCGATGTGGAGTCCGGGCGCGCAGACGCTGGAGCGTCCCGACTTTGCGCTCGTGGTCGCCCTGGATGTCTCGCTCAGCATGGCGGCGGAGGACGTTGGCGAAGAGTTGGGCCAGCCGGTCAGCCGGTTCACCGCGGCGCTGGCCGAGATTCACCGCCTGATCGATGGCCGACGGGGCGATCGGATCGGGCTCGTGGTCTTCTCCGGCGATGCGTTTCTTCGCTTTCCCCTGACCCGCGACCACGAGGCGGCGCTGGAAGTCCTGGCGGCGTTGCAGCCCGGTGAGGCGTTGGTCCGTCCCGGCTCCGACATCGGCTCGGCGATTGCGCTGGCCACGGAGACGATCGTGCGCGCGGCAGGCGCCGACTCCGAGGAGCCGGCCTCGGGCGCCATCGCCGTCGTCAGCGACGGCGAGGAGCTGCTCAACCAACCCGTCGGATTGGACGCCATTGCGGCCGCGCAGGCGGCGCGAGACCTCGGGATCCAGGTCTTCACCGTTGGCGTCGGTTCGCGGCAAGGCGCCAACATTCCGCTGCGCCGATCGACGACGCTGAAGATCGATCCGCGTAGCGGTTCACCGGTAGTGACCAGGCTCGACGACAAGCGTCTGCGTGAGGTGGCCGAAGCAGGCGGAGGACGCTTCGTGGAGCTGGATTCGCCAGGCGCGATTTCGAGCATGAACTCCGACCTGGCGGCCATCGACCGGGTGCGCGAGGTCGTCGTGGTGGAGTCGAGCCTGGCCGACCAGTTTCAGTGGTTTGCCGGAGCCGCCGTCCTGGCGTTGTTGCTGGCCGCCGGCGCCCGGGTGTTCGGGTGGACGCTTGGCCGCGGCCGCGTCCTGGTTTCGCTGGGGGCCTTGATCGGCCTGGTGATGTTCGCCGGCGCCTGCAGCGGAACGAGCGTCGAGCAAACGAATCGCAAAGGCGTAGATCGCTATGAGTCAGGCGACTATCGCGGGGCGCTCGAGCAGTGGCGCGAAGCACAGAGGCTTGCCCGCCGCACGGAAGCAGGCGTCCATCCACGGCTGCACCTCAACGCAGGACGGGCGTTGCACCGGTTGGGGGAGTTCGAGAGCGCAGAGACGGAGACGCTCTCGGCGCTGCGTGCAGACGAAGCCGACCTTCGCGCGATCGCCTGGTTCCACGTGGGCAATCACCGCTGGGCCGGCAACGAATTACTCGGCGCTCGTGCCGCGTTCATCGAGGCTCTGCGTGAGGCGCCAACCATGCTTGACGCCAAGATCAACCTTGAGCTGGTGACGGGCATCCTGCAATCGCTTGAGCAGGACTCGGACTCAGACTCTTCGGATCAATCCGGCAGCGAAGAACAGGCAGGCGAGCCAGTGAGTTCGGACTCTGGGCAGCAAGCGCAGGCCGAGCCGGCGGCATCTGCTGAGCAGAGTCCCGACCCGGGAACTGGTTCGCCGGGAGAGGCGTCCGAGGCTCCGTTGCCGGGACAGGGCGGGGGCGTGCGGCCGACAACGCCCAGCTTCTCCGAAGAGGGCACGCTGCTCGAGCGGCGCGAGCAAGCCCTGCAAGAGCTAGATACTGCGCTGGACGAGTTGCCGCTGGAGAATGCCAGCCTCGACCAGGCGCTGGCGGTGCTCGACGCGCTGCGCGCGGTGCCCGGCGAGCCGCTCGCCGCCGGGCGGCTTGACCTGGGTGAACAACTGCTTGATTGGTAACAGCGCAGCTCAGTGCTCAAGAACTCAGTCGCCGGCCGGCGCCGGTGCTGCGGAGTCGAGCTCCTCATCGGTTGACGATAGTGGACGCACGGGTAGCCGCAGCGCGCAACGGATCATGGACGATCGCAGACGCTTCCAGTTGTTGATGACTTCGGCCTGTTGTTCGTCGCTCAGCGATTTGCGGCCAAATCGCGTGGCGGTGTATTGACTAGCCAGCTCGACCGCCAGGTCGCCCAGTCCAAGTCGACTGTCGATTGCACGAGCGTGTTCCTGGGGCGTGGTGGACGGATCAGCGCGCACGCCAATCCAGCGCGCGAGCCGCGAAGCAGAGACCCAGAGCCGTGCCGTCGGCTCCAGCCCGCGCAGCGACAGCCACCAGCCGATTCTCAAAAGCAGCAACACGGCAACGAGGATCGAGGCCGCGATTGTCGGCCCCTGCCAGTACCAGCGGCTGGCGCCCTCCGCCAGCAGGGCGTCCTCGCCCGGAATCGTGCCGTCGGCGAGGTACTGAAGGATCTCCGTCAGATCGAGGTCGGACAGTGGGTCGCCGCCGGTACCGGGACGCAAGTCGAAGCGGGGAGTCGTGAGCCGCTGCGCCGCGATCCGGCGCGCGCCAGCCGCCCCACCGGCGATCGAGGCGAGTGTTTCGTCGGCGGAGGTGCTCGGCGTCGGATCGAAATCGACCCAGCCGTAGTTGGGGAAGTAGACCTCGACCCAGGCGTAGGAATCATGTCCGCGCACGATGTAGTTTTGCGTGCGATCGTCATAGTTGTTGGCGCTCAGGACGAATCCGGTGGCGATCCGGGCCGGGACGCCGGCAACCCGCAGGAGGACGACCATCGACGAGGCGTGATAGTCGTAGTAGCCGCCGATTGGCAGGCCGTCCTCCAGGTTCTCGAACAGGAACCAGTAGACGGCGTCCGATTTGGCAGGCGGCAGCTCGATCTCGGTGGTCAAGGGATACAGCGGCACCGGTTCGCCATCGTCGTCGCGGACGATGCGCCCGTCCTCGTCGACTGCTGGGGCCGAGCGCAAGTACGTCTCGACGGCCGCGGCGATTGAATACGGGTTGTAACCGCCGTCGCTGCGTTCCGGATCGGGTGCCAGGGCGAAACTGCCGGCGATGGTGCTCAGCAGGCGGTCGAGATTGGCCCGTTCTTCTTCCTCGTACTCCGGCAGTTGCAGGAACGTCTCGGTCACCCAGAGCGGATAGTCGTCTCCCGCAGTGGCCAGCGCTTGCTCGTTCGCGCCCGACACCGTGCCGGTGATCTGATAGGTGAAGCCGGCTCGGACCCGCCGCTGGAGCGGCCGCAGCGACAGCACATCGGTCTCTTCTGGATTGGAACGCAACATCAGCCCGACGGGCAGGCCACTGGTGGAGTCCACGTCGACGTCGATCAGCGAGTACTGGACCGGCACATAGGTCGCGACCTCATCTGCCGACGGCGCGTCAATGTCGTCGTCGGGATCGGCATTCCCGGCAGCTATCCGATCGGCGATGGCGTCCAGCGCGGGTTCCAGGTCGGTACCGGCGAAGCGCGCAGCGTCGGAGAAGTCAACCTCGAAGTCGACTGATGCCAGCGTGTCGACGCGCGTGTCCTTGTTCGCAAGCACCGGCGCGCCGAACGAGAACAGCACCGCCGGCGAACGCTCAACGGAGATTTGCGCCGCGACCGGGCGTCGGTCGAGGTAGTCGGAGGTCACAACGGTGGCTTCATTCGCGATTGACGTATCGTCCGTTGGCTCGGTCCCGCTGATCGGCTCCAGTTCTCGCACAGTCCTGGATGTGGACGGAGACTGCCGCCAGCCGCGGCCGGTGTACTCGTCGTAGACCGCGCCGCGCAGCAGTCCCGGTTCGGTCGCGGCGGCGCGCATGATGATCGCGTCGCCGGGATCGATGTCGCCCTGCATGACGAGGAAGTCGTCGAACGAGTGGACCGGGACGCCGCGTCGCGAGTCGATGCCGCTAAACAGGCGGCGGAAGTCGTCGTTAAGCCCTTCGAACGGCTCGGCGATCGCCGCCCAGGCGTCTTCCAGCGCCTGCGATTCGTCGGGGCGGGGAATCACGCGGGACAGCGTCAGGAGCAGCACGACGGCAAGCATCGTCGCACCGAGAAACGAGAGCGAGATCCAGTCGGGGTAGGCGGACCCCTGGCTGCGCCAGCGATCCATGCGGCGCAGCAGCGAGGCGCGCATCAGCAGCAGCATCGCGCCGGTCAGGAAGAAGCCGTAGGACAGATTCCACTGTCTGTCGGAGAGATAGGAGACGTTGACGGCGAGCAACGCGCCGAGCAGGATCATCGCCACCCAGGGATTGCGCCAGCGCGCCACGGCGTACGCGCCGAGGAAGGAAGCAATGAACACAAAGACATCGGTGAAGAACACGAATGGCAGGTTGTCGGTGGTCAGGCCGGAACTGAATGCCTGGTTGAACCAGTCCTGGAAGCGGAAGCCGAAGTCGGTGAATCGATCCCAGAACAGCGGCTGACCGCCCAGGGTTTCGAGCTGCGTGATCTGGGCCATGACGATCAGTCCGCCGACCACGAATCCGATCAGCATGGCGCCGATCATGCGGATGCGCCGTGCGCGTCCCAGGACCAGGGCGAGTAGCACGCCCGCCGTCGCAGTGACGCGCAGGTCGGGCATATCCTCGACCCAGTTCGCGATGTAGATGCTGTTGGCCGTGGAGAGCGCAACGAGGATCAGGATGCCAAACGTGATCGTGGCTTCCAGTGCCCGCTGTATCGGCGAGAAGACTCGAGTCTCACCCGAGACCACCACCGTTTCTTGCGAAGATCGCCTCGCGAAAAAGCTGCGCTCGGCTTCGGCGGCGAGCGTCGAGGGTTGTTCCGGAGCTGGGGAATGCGGCTCGCGGTTCATTGCACCGCTGCCTGTTCGTCGACCGACTCCGAACCGTCAATAGCCTCAGGCCGGGACACTTCCGCCACATCTTCGAGCGCCATTTGCGCCGCCGGCTGCGAAGTGGCGGCGCCATTGCCTGTACCGCCGGCGGGATCGGCGGAGGCCGCTGGGCCGCTCATCAGTGGCCCGCCGGGGATCTGCCCGACCATGACGGCGGGGATGTACTCGCCCTGTCGCACGACGTTGACCTGGACGCCGAGCGCGCGCAGTTCGGCCGCGGTACCCGCGGCGCCGGCGCGGCCGCCCCACGACTCGAGATCGAGCAGGGCGACCGCAACCTTGACGCCGCGCTGAGTCAGCGTGCGAATGGCGCCTTGCCAGCGAGGATCGGTTGACGCGGTGACGACGATCACGGTGGTGTGGCGACCCCATCGGCGCGACTGCTGGTACAGGATTGATGCAACCGGTACCGAGCCGATCGGTTGCGCGACGGCCAGCGACTCAAGGATGCGGCCGAAGTGCTGTGAGCCGCGATCGGGCTCAATCACATCCAGTCGCTCACCGAACATCATCAGCCCGACCGAGCGGCTCTGATTGATGAACAGGCGAACCACCGATGCGGCGACGGTCACGGCGGTCTCGATGGTGGCGTCGTCGCCGGAGCCAACGTGGTCCTGGCTGGAGAGATCGAGCACGACCCAGAGATGCGAGGCGGGGTCGAGTTCGAATGTCTTCACCTTGAGCGACCCGGTACGCAGGCTGCTCTTCCAGTGGATGCGGTTGACCGAGTCGCCGGCCTCGTAGTCGCGGATGCCCGAGGCATTCGGCGTGACGTAGTGCGTCCGCCGTCGGAAGCGTCCCTCGCCGGGCAGATTGGCCGGCGGCGCGGAGTAGCGCGGCAGTTCCAGCGCGCGCGGATAGACGACCAGGCCGCGTCGATGTCCGAAGCGCAGTTCGCGGCTGAAGATGTCGAACGGGTCGGAGCTGCGCACCGTGATTGGTCCCAGGTTGTAGACCCCGCGTCGGTGACAGGTGGTCTGGACCCGCCAGTTGCGATGGCTGGAGCGGGAGAGCGACGTGACGAATTGCGCGGTATGTCCGGGCAAGTCAGATTCCTCAGCCACTTCGAGCCAGAGTTTGGGAATCATGGAGTCGTTGATCACTTCGAAGCGCTCGATGATCGATTCGCCGGCCTGGACCCGGTCACGCGAACGGGACATGCGTACTCGGACGCCCTGCCCGGACGACCAGGTCCAGAGCGCAGCCAGGCAAAGACCGAAGAGCAGTGTGTAGCCCAGCCGTTGCGGCAACCAGTAGTTGGAGGCGAATCCGACTGCGAAGGCGACGATCGTCAGCGTAACGACGATGCTCAGCGAGCGTCGGGTGCCAAAGGTCGCGCGCCAGGCGCGACGGAAGGGTCTGGCGAAGGCTGCGCCGAGGCCGCGCACGGTCAGTTCCGATCTGCAAGCCGCCTACGAAACTCCGGCTCCGACGCAGGATAGGCAGGTCACGATGCCGCCCGGGCGCCGGGCACCGCCACACGCTCGAGCACGTCGTCGATCACCGTTCGCGCATCCTGGTTGCGCACCTGCGCCGACGGACTGAGGATGATTCGGTGTCCCAGCGCGGCGTGCGCCAGCGTCTTGATGTCGTCGGGAATCACGTAGTCGCGGCCGTAGAGCAGGGCCGACGCCTGGGCGCAGCGGAACAGCGCCAGCGAGCCGCGCGGGGACGCGCCCAGGTAGACGGCTTCGTGCGATCGCGTCGCGGCGACCAGTTGCACCGCGTACTGCTTGAGCTGGGGGTCGACCCAGATGTCCCGCGCGACGCGGTGAATCTCGCGCACTTCCTCCGGCGAAGTCACCGGGGCGAGCGACTGGATCGGGTGCTGCTGCTGCTGGCCTTCGAGCACAGCGACCTCGTCGTTGGCGTCGGGGTAACCGAGGTGGATCCGCAACAGGAAGCGGTCGAGCTGCGCTTCGGGCAGCGGGAACGTGCCTTCATACTCCACCGGGTTCTGCGTCGCCATGACCATGAACGGCGGAGGCAGGGCCCGCGTGACGCCATCGGCCGTGACCTGGCGCTCCTCCATCGCCTCCAGCAACGCCGACTGCGTCTTGGGCGTGGCGCGGTTGATCTCGTCGGCAAGCACGATCTGCGAGTAGATCGGTCCCTGGCGCCACTCGAAGTCCTGAGTCTTCTGGTTGTAGACGGAGACGCCGGTCACGTCCGAGGGCAGCAGGTCAGGCGTGAACTGTATGCGGTTGAAGGTGCAGCCGGTCGATACGGCCAGCGCTCGGGCCAGCATCGTCTTGCCGGTCCCGGGCACGTCCTCGATCAACAGATGCCCGTCGGCGACCAGTGCGATCACCGCTTGCCGGACCTCTGGCGTCTTGCCCAGGATGACCCGCTCCACGTTGGCAACGACGCTCAGCAACACGGTTCGGGGATCGTCCATCGCGAAACTCTCCGCTCGCAGTCCGCCGCCGTGATCGTTGGACGGACCGGTCGCCGCCAGTTGTTGCAGCAACAGCGGGCATCTGACGCCCGACGCACTTGCCAAGAGCGTAACTGATGGATGTAAAGTGGAATCGTCCAGATGCTCGATTCTCCTCATCCTGAGCGCTTGGTGACCGGTCCGCTTCGGCTCAGCCGCCGCACCGTGTTGCGCGCCTTCGTGGGAGCCGGAGCCGGCGTGCTGCTCAGCGCCTGCGGCGGTGACGACTTCGATCCCTTCGCTGAGAGTCGACCGGCGGCCACGGCGCCTTCCGCTGAGGTCGATGAGCAAGCGGCCGTTCAGCCTGCAGACCAGTCAAGTTCCCAGCAGGCGATCGTTTCGGAGCGGCAAGAGACTGTGTCTTCAGAGGAGCTGCCGGAGCCGCTTGTCTACATTCTGCCCAGCTCGGTCGCCCAGGGTGAAACGGTGCTGGTCGTGGTCGAAGCGCCGGGCGCGGTGTCCGCTTCCCTGTGGTGGCAAGGACAATCACTTTCGCTGTTGCACCGCGAGAACCGCTTTGTAGGCTTCTTCGGCATCGACGCCAACGCCCAGGTCGGACCACGTGCGTTGGGCATCGGGGTCTGGGGCCCGGACGGGGAACAACTCCTCTGGCAAGAGACGGTGATCGAAGTCGTCGCGTTCGACTGGACCGTGGACGACATCCGGATAGACGGTCCCAACGCGGCGCTGCTGGACCCGACGGTGCGTCGCGCCGACGAGGAAGCGCGCCATCCGCACCAGGTCGGTCAATCGCAACAGCTGCACTGGCTGGGCGTCTTCGACCCGCCCTCGGATGGACAGATCACGGCGCTCTATGGCGAACAGCGCTCCTTCAACGGTGGACCAATCAGCGAGTACCACACGGGCATCGACTTCGGCGGCGAGACCGGCTCGGCGATTCGGGCGGCCAACAGCGGAGTCGTCAGCTGGGCGGGCCGTACGCGTCGGCGTGGGAACGGCATCATCGTCGATCACGGCGCAGGTGTCTTTACCGGCTACTATCACCTGTCCGAGGTGTTGCGGACTCCCGGCACGGTCGTGGAGCAAGGCGCGTTGATAGCGCGGATGGGCGCCACCGGGCTGGCGACCGGGCCGCACTTGCACTGGGAAGTCGTGGTGCGCGGCGTGACCGTCAATCCGCTGCCCTGGATCCGGCTGCTGGAGTTCCCGGACCCGTTCCAAGACCTCAACCCGGCCGGCGCACTCCAGTCGACCAACCTTGCGCGCAGCTAGGGCCGGGCCGCCTCCTGGGTGAGCGCTACGGCGACGATGGCGGCGGTCTCGGCGCGCAGCGGGCGATTGCCCAGGGAGATCGGGAGCCAGCCGTGCTCGCGCGCGAGTGCAGCTTCCTCGGGTGTGTAGCCGCCCTCAGGTCCGACCAGCAGGTGCACGAGATCGGGCGGCGGCTGACCGCGATTGCGCCGCTGCTGAAGGATCGGCGCGATTCGCTGGTCGGGTTCGAGCGCGGAGGCCAGCAGGCGAAGCGCATGGGGCAACGGCTCCTCCTGGATCAGCTCGGCCACCTGGATCGGCGGATAGATCGTCGGACGATACTCGCGGCGACACTGCTCGGCGGCCTCGGTTGCCAGCCGCCGCCAGCGATGCAGCCGCTGCGTCGCGTCGCCCTTGATCAGCGCGCGCTGCGACCAGACCGGTCGGATCTCGTCAACGCCGAGCTCGGTCGCCTTCTCGATCATGAAGTCATAGCGCTGGGGCCGAATCAGCGAGGCTGAGAGCACAATCCGCGGCGGCGGCAGCACACGCCGCGGACGACACTCCACGACGCTGCAGATCACTTCGTCGCGAGTCACCCGCTGGACGACGGCCCGATAGAGGCGATCACTCGGCGGATGGACCAGTTCGAGCGGATCATCGCGGCGGATGCGCATCACTCGCTTGAGACGGTTGGCCTTGCCGCCGCTGATGACGATGGTGTCGTCCTCGACCTGGGCGGACTCATCGAGGAAGTAGCGCGGCACCAGGCCCGCACGGCGGCTGTCGTCGGCAATCGCGCCTTCGTCGTGCTGCGTCATTCCGCTGCCCCGCCCCTTCCCGACGTTAGACTCCGCTGGGACACGAAACATACAGGAATCGAACCAGATTGGCTGTCGAATCATGGACCTCGGACTCAAGGGCAAAGTGGCGATCGTGACGGGCGGATCGGAAGGCATCGGTCGGGCGACGGCGGTCGTCCTGGCTCGGGAAGGCGCGCAGGTCGTGATCGGCGCGCGGCGGCAGGAGCCGCTGGATGAAGCCCGGTCCGAGGTCGAGGCGGCCGGCGGCGAGTGCGTCGCGCTGTCGATGGACGTCACCTCCGACGACGACTGCGCGCGGCTGGTCAACACCGCGGTCGATCAATACGGCGGCGTTGACATCCTGATCAACAACGCAGGTCAGTCGTCTTCCGGTCGGATTGAATCGCACGACATTGAGACCTGGGCCGTCGACCTCGATCTCAAGCTCTACGGAGCGATCCGGCTGGCCAAGCTCTGCATCCCGCTGATGCGCGAGCGGGGCGGCGGGCGGATCATCAATCTGCTCAACATCGGCTCGAAGACGCCGGGAGCGGGGTCGATGCCGACCGCGGCATCGCGGGCGGCGGGACTGGCGATGACCAAGGCGCTGAGCAAGGAGGTCGCAGCAGACCAGATCCTCGTCAACGCGGCCTGCATCGGCTCGGTCGAATCGGCCCAGTGGCGCGGCTTCCACCAGCAGCGCATGCCCGACGCGACCTACGAAGAGTTCCTCGAATCGGTCGGTCAGGGCATCCCGGTCAAGCGGATTGGCGCGTCGGAGGAGGCGGCCAACATGCTCGTCTTCCTCGCCTCCGATGCAGCCAGCTTCATTTCGGGTTGCGCGATCAACATCGACGGCGGCGCGTCTGCGGCCTGGTGATGCATTCCGCCGGCCTACGGCCGCGACTTACTGAACAACATGCCCCGCCAGTCGTCCTCGGGCTCGACGGCCAGCAACTCCAATCCGACCCCTTCAAGGGACTCGCGGACCTCGCCCAGCCGCGGCTCAATCAGTCCGCTGACGATCAGCCGGCCGCCCGATCCAAGGGCAGCCGCCAGAGCGGCGGCGAGAAGCTGTAGCAAGTCTGCGGTCAGGTTGGCGATCACGAGGTCATAGCGCTCACCATCGGGAATCGACGCCTCGCGCACGTCGATACGGCCAGCGAGCCCGTTGCGGCGAGCCGTCTGGCGGGCGGCGTCGACCGCAAGCGGATCGATGTCCGTCGCGGTGGCCGCTGCCGCGCCGAGCTTCACCGCCGCAACGGCGAGGATGCCGCTGCCCGTACCAACATCGAGTACCCGTTCGCCGCCTCGGATCTGCTCAGACAGCAAGCGCAGGCAGAGCCTGGTGGACTGATGCTGTCCGGTGCCGAACGCCAGGCCGGGCACAAGATCGATGACAAGTTCGTCCGCATCCGCCTTATGCGGCTTGTGCGGAGGACGGATGACGATCGTCGTCGGACCGGGGACGCGGACAATATCGAAGTGGTCGTGCCAGGCGGTGCGCCAGTCGCGATCCGGAAGCCGTTTGACACTGAACAAGGGCTCGGAACCGAGCAGATCGGCTGCCGCGTCTCGCGCCGCAGGCTCGAGTTGATGCCACTGTTGCGCGGGAAGATAGGCGGCGACTTCAGCGCGTTCGGTGCGGTTGTCGTGCCCCGGCCAGGGTTCTTCGGTCGTCTCTTCGAGCAGGTACTCAACGCTCGAGTTGTATACGCCCGCCAGCTCCCACGCGGCGACGGCGAGTTCGGCCTGCGTCCCATCCACAGCGATCGCGGCTCTGACCAGTGTCGACGAGCGGCTAATTGTTGAAGGCTCCACGAATACGCGAGAAGACGCCGTTGTCGTCTCCGCCGACAGAAGTCGGCACGTCGAGTACCTCCGCCAACTGTTCGAACAACTCGCGCTGCTTGCCGCTCAGCTTGCTCGGAATCTCGACCACGACGTGGACGCGCAGGTCGCCGCGGCCGCGGCCCCGGAGGTGCGGCACCCCTTGTCCACGCAGACGGAACTCGTGACCGTGCTGGGTGCCTGCCGGCACATTGAGCGGCTGGGCGTGACCGTCGATGCCGGGGATGTGGACCTCTGCGCCCAATGTCGCCTGGGCGATGTTCAGGTGCAGCGGCAGGATCAGATCGTTGCCGTCGCGGATGAACGTCTCGTGGGCGCGGACGTGGATATCGACGTAGAGGTTGCCGGCCGGTCCACCGCGCAAGCCGGCGTCGCCCTCACCCGAGAGCCGCATCTGCGCGCCGTCTGTGACGCCAGCGGGGATCTTGACTTTGAGTCGTCGGTTCCGCTGCTCTCGACCGATTCCTCCGCAAGCAGTGCAGGGATGCTCGATTACGGTGCCCTCACCCTCGCAGGGTTCGCAGGGTGCGACGTTGACGAAGCGGCCGAAGACGCTGCTCTGCGTGCGACGCACCTCACCCGAGCCACCGCAGAGATCGCAAGCGACACGCTGGGTACCGGGTTCACCGCCCGAGCCACCGCAGATCGTGCAATGCTCAAGCCGCGACGCGCGGATCTCTTCCTCGCAGCCAAAGACCGCTTCCTCGAAGTCGAGCTCGATCTGGATGCGCAGGTCGCCGCCGCGAATCGGTCCGGCGGCGCGGCGTCCGCCGAAGAAGGCGTCGAAGATGTCGCCGAAGCCGCCGAAGTCGAAGCCCTCGAAGCCTGTGCCCTGGGCGAACGCGCCGGCCGAGCCGTACTGGTCGTACTTGGTCCGCTTCTCCGGATCGGAGAGCACCTCGTAGGCCGCGGCGATCCGCTTGAACTTGGCCTCCGAGGCCTCCTTCTCCGCCGGGTCGGTCACGCGGTCGGGGTGATGCTCCATCGCCAACTTACGGAACGAACGCCGGATGTCGTCCTGCGAAGCCTCCCGCGAGAGGCCGAGAATCTCATAGAAGTCGTCGGATTGAGCCATTGCGAACAGGGTATCTCTCGCCCGACTTAACAGTCTGCGTCGGCCGGATCACAGCAGCACAGCGTTTGAGTTGTCATAACGAACCACCAAGTGTTGACACGAGGGCGCCCTTTGCCTGACTTCGCAGTTGCCATTGCAGAGCTAATGAAAGGGGCGCTCCATGAGCATACCTGGCCGAGACCAGCCGCACGCGGTTCGCGGAGTCGCAATCTGCTTCGCGCTGGCGGCGGCACTCGTCGCGGTCGCCACGGTCTCAGCCGACACCTACCCCCCGTTCTGCGAGGCGCCGATTCTGCAGTGCGCGAACGAGGATCCTGGTCCGCACAACGACGGAGGAGTTGTTCAGCTGTACCCGGACTGGCGCTGCGCAGCGCTGGCAAGGCAAATCACAGATGGACTCATCAGCGTTGTGTTGCACCAGACAAGCGATCCTCACGTGATCTCGATGGTTGCAGCGATGCTTCACCAGGTCGCTCACCACTGCCCTGCTGACAGGCCTCCAAGAGCGGGACTTGACGCGACAGAAGCCTCGATAGGAGGAAACTGAGAATGCTCGCACTACAAGGATCGAACAGGCTGGTACTGGCCATAACAGTTCTGCTGTTGCTCACGGCAGTTGCTGCGTTTCCGTGCGCAGCCAGCGCGATGTCCAACTCGGACTCACCGGTGGAAACCGTTGCCGAACTCGACGAGCAACCCGCCGTTGAGTTCGGTCGCGTTCAGGGAACCCTTCTCGATCGCAATCCCGAGATCGGGCCATTGGTTGTGGCGATTATTGCCGGGGTGGTCAGCGGCCTGATCGTGGCCGCGGTCACCAATCCGAGTACAACGGCCGCAATCGTCCAGGACGCTGTCAGTTTCGTTGCTGACGCCTATGAGTCATACGGCGAAACATGTGTGAATTCACCTGGGAGTTGCTAGACTCTTGCTAGCCGTGACGCACTGCCAGCATGGGAAAAGCTCGTCACATGTCCCATTCACTAGTTGACATTCTGCGAGCGTGCTCGAAGTCGTGGTCTCTCGGGCTTTGCTTGGGCGCGGTGATCGTCCCAGGATTGCTTGTCGCCTTCGCAGACTACTCCGCGCTTGAGTTCGTTGGCACCTACTTCGCCACGCTGCCTGTTGGGGCAGGTCTGTTGTGGCTCTCGGGACTATGGCAGCCGCACATCTGGCGGCCGAAGCGCTGATTGCGCAAGCGAACAGTCCCTGTGACACGCCCCGCTCAAGGGAGCGGGGCGTGTTTGTTTCCGCCTCAGACCTCGCGGAACTCGCCTTCGACGGTGTCGTCGTCGGGCGGTGGTGCGGCGCCTGCGGCGTCGGCGGTGGCTCCGGCGGGTTCCTGCTGGCCGTAGATCCGCTCGCCGACCTTCATCAGGGTCGTATTGAGGTCGTCGAGGGCTGACTGAATCGGCGCGGAGTCCTCGGACTCAAGCGCGCCGCGCAGCGCCTCGATCTTGCCTTGCATCTCGACTTTCAGTTCCTCGTCGAGCTTGTCTTCCTGATCGCTGAGAATCTTCTCCGCTTCGTAGGCGGTCGTCTCGGCGCGGTTGCGTACCTCGACCAGTTCGCGCTGTCGCTTGTCCTCCTCGGCGTGTTCCTCGGCGTCTCGCTGCATCGAGGCGATCTCATCCTCGGACAGACCGGAGGAGCCCTGGATCGTGATCCGCTGCTCCTTGCCGGTGCCCTTGTCCTGTGCGCCGACATTGAGGATGCCGTTGGCGTCGATGTCGAAGGTGACCTCGATCTGGGGCATGCCGCGCGGAGCGGGCAGGATGCCGTCGAGGATGAACTTGCCCAGTGGCTTGTTGCCGGCGGCCATCTCGCGCTCGCCCTGGAGCACGTGAATCTCGACCTGCGACTGGTTGTCGGCGGCGGTCGAGAAGACCTGCGACTTGGAAGTGGGAATCGTCGTGTTGCGCGGGATCAGCGGGGTCGAGACGCCGCCCAGGGTCTCGATGCCCAGGGTCAGCGGGGTGACATCGAGCAGCAGCACATCCTTGACCTCGCCGCGCAGCACACCGGCCTGGATCGCCGCGCCGAGCGCGACGACCTCGTCCGGATTGACGCCGCGGTGCGGCTCTTTGCCGAAGAACTGCTCGACTTTCTGCTGAACCAGGGGCATCCGCGTCTGCCCGCCGACGAGCACGACCTCGTCCACCTGATCGCGCGAGATGCCGGCGTCGTCGAGCGCGTTGCGGCAGGGTTCGAGGGTGCTGTCGACCAGGTCGAGCACAAGCTGCTCAAGCTGGGCGCGGGTCAGTGTGTGGGTGAAGTGCTTGGGGCCTGAGGCGTCGGCCGTGATGTACGGCAAGTTGATTTCGGTCGACTGCGTCGTCGAGAGCTCTACCTTGGCGCGCTCGGCGGCTTCCTTGAGCCGCTGCAGCGC
The DNA here is from genome assembly GCA_009838915.1 of Chloroflexota bacterium. GTDB lineage: Bacteria > Chloroflexota > Dehalococcoidia > Bin125 > Bin125 > Bin125. The sequence continues at coordinate 67,446 of VXQT01000002.1, read as the reverse complement.
CATGCGGTCCTGCGAGAGGTCAATCGCTTGCTCCTTGCGGAAGGCGTCAACGAGGTAGTCCATCAGACGCTGGTCGAAGTCGTCGCCGCCGAGGAACGTGTTTCCGTTGGTAGAGCGGACCTGGAAGGTGCCTTCGCCAAGTTCGAGGATGGAGATGTCGAAAGTGCCGCCGCCCAGGTCGTAAACGGCGATGTAGTGGTCTTCCGTCTTCTCCAGCCCGTAGGCGAGCGAGGCGGCGGTCGGCTCGTTGATGATTCGCAGCACGTTCAGTCCGGCGATCCGGCCTGCGTCCTTGGTCGCGTTGCGCTGCGAGTCGTCGAAGTAGGCGGGCACCGTGATTACCGCTTCGGAGACGGTCTCGCCCAGGTAGGCTTCAGCGTCGGCCTTGAGCTTTTGCAGGACCATGGCGGCGATCTCGGGCGGCGAGTACGGGTTGCCGCCCATGGTTACCCGAGCGTCGCGATTCTCGGCCGCGTCGACCGTGTAAGGCAGGCGCCCCACCGCGCCCTGCACGTTGGGATCATCAAAGCGACGGCCCATCAGCCGCTTGACTGAGAACAGCGTGTCCTCGGGGTTGGTCACCGCCTGGCGCTTGGCAGCGGTGCCGACGATCCGTTCGCCGGTCTTGGTCAACGCAACGACCGAGGGCGTGGTGCGGTTGCCTTCGGCGTTGGGGATCACGGTCGGTTCTCCGCCTTCCATCACGGCGACGGCGGAGTTGGTCGTGCCAAGGTCGATGCCAATGACTCGTCCGGGCATATGAAGTCTCCTATTCGGTGGGTAGGTCTTCAGCGAGGTCCTGCGGCTCGGAGGATTCGATCGAGCCGTCGCCGACCATGACTTGCGTAGCGCGCAGCACGCGCGGGTTGCTGGTCGGGCCGATGGTGTAGCCCGTGCGCAGCACGGCGACGATCTCGTTATGGCCCCCAGGCAACTGGCCGACGGCTTCGTGGAGTTCGGGATCGAAAGGGTGATTCGCGGTTTCGATCCGCGACACCTGTTGCTTGAGCAGCAAAGCGTGCAGTTTCTGCGAGATCAGCTCGACGCCCTTGCGCCAGGGATCATCGGGGTCCGGGTCGTCACCGGGCGCTTGGGGCGCTTCGCGTTCCGCGCGCTCAAAGTCGTCGGCCAGGTCGAGCAGGTCGAGCAGGATGCCGCGCTGCGATTGCTGCACCCGGTCACGGACATCCTGGGCGCTGCGGCGCTTGAGGTTTTCGTAGTCTGCCTGCGCGCGCTGCCAGCCGGCCAGATTGCGCGCCGACTCCTGCCGCAAGGCGTCAAACTCGCTCTCCGGCTCGGAGGCTGGTTCGGACTCGAGGCCGGGCTCGACCACATCGTCGTGCTGCTCGACGGCCTGTTCGTCTGCGATCATCGGCCTGCTCCGTACACCGCGTCGATCATCTCCTGCAGCAGTCCCGAGTAGAAGCGGGCAGCGGCGATGCTGCGCGGATAGTTCATCCGCGTGGGGCCGACGATGCCGACGTATCCGGGGATCTCGGGGCCGGCGACCGCCTGTTCGGCGCGCAGCGCCGCGCCGATCGACGAGCCGTACGGCGCCAGCACTAGCGAGCAGTCCTGCAACAACTCGTTGGGATAGTCATCGCCGATCAGGACGTGCATTTCGCCTGCGTGCATCGAGTCCTCCAACACCTCGGGCGGAACCAGGTCTTCGGCGGCATGCTGATCGACGAGTTCGATCAGTTCCAGCGAGCGCTCGGGTTCTTGCTGAAACTCGGGCTGCGAGACCATGCCTCCCAGGCCGGCGATTGCCGGTACGCCGGCCCGCCTGGCATCGCGATGGAGGACCTGAGCCAGGGTGTCGAGGACGAAGTGCTGGACCGGATGCGTGTCGGGCGAGTCGAGTGAGGCCCGCGCAGCCTCGCGAACTTCATCGGCCGACTGTCCGCGCAACGTCCCGGACAGTCGGGCCGCGAGTTCGTCAAGCTCATCCACTTCGACCGGCTGAGGCAGCGGCATCAACTGGCGAATCATGCGCGCCTCCTGGACGACGACGATCATCAGCACGAGCAGTTCGTTCAGCGAGATCAGTTCGAGCTGGCGTACTCGCAATTGCTCGGGGTGGGGCGGCGCAACGATTACGAGCAAGCCCAGGGATCGGGCAAGCACGTTGGCGGCCAGTTCCACCCATTCGTCGACCGAAGGCGCCGCCTGGAAGAACTGGTGCCGCACCTGCGCCTGTTCGGCCTGGCCGAGCTCTGCATGGCCCATCAGCGACTGGACGAAGTGCCGGTATCCCAGGTTCGACGGCACGCGGCCGGCGGACGTGTGCGGATGAGTCAGGTAACCGTCCTCTTCCAGCGCGTGCATTTCGTGTCGAATCGTCGCCGGCGACGCCGGAAGTGCGTACTTTTCGACAACATGCCGCGAGGCCACCGGCGTGGCGGTCTCGATATAGTCCTGAACGACCAACTGCAAAATGCCGGCGCGTCGCTGGGACAGTTCGCTAGATGAGATAGGGGAGGACATGGATCGATGTGTGCCGGGTTTCAGTCCTGAGGCTCCGCTAGGCTGGAGTTAGCACTCTACCTAGGAGAGTGCTAACCCGGTCATCGTAACAGCGTTTTCGGCAATCGGCAAAGCTATCCAACCACGCCTGAAGGTGTCGTAGCACACCTCACGCGCGGTATCGCGAGAGGGCACGAGATGGTCAGCGGGAACATCGGCAGAGGCGTCAGAACCGAGGAGATCGGTGAGCGCCGCCGCGTGGTGATCAGCGGCCTGGGCGCGGTGACGGCAGCAGGGTTACAGGCATCCGACTTCTGGGCGGCGCTGTGCGAAGGGCGTGTCTGCACCTCGCAGTTGACCGCATTCTCGGCGCCACGCGCCGCCGCAGCCGGCCAGATTCCCGATGCGTGGGAAGGGCCGTCGGGCGCGCCGCCGTGGCTGTTGTCGCGCATGGATCGCGCATCACAGCTCGCTCTCGACGCCGCGATCCAGGCGCAGTCCGATGCACGCATCGAGTTCAATCAGCAAAACGCATTTGTCGTCGGCGCCGTGACGGGGATTGCGCATCCCGGGGGCGGCGACGGATGGGCAAGGCTGGGATCCGGACTCGCCGGCGCCTCCCTGGGTCTCGACGTCGCGGGGCCCGTGTTCACGCTCTCGGCGGGCGGCGCATCCGGGCTCGCTGCGGTGGTGCTGGCAGCGCAACTGATCCGCTCCGGCGTGGTCAGAGCAGCGCTGGCAATCGGCGCCGAAGCGCCGCTCCGAACCGAGGTCTGGCAGGCCTATGAGTCGTTGGGACTGCTCGATCCGACGGACGATCTTCGAGCGCAGCGGCCGTTCGACGCGAATCGAGCGGGCATGATCCTCGGCGAAGGAGCCGCGGCCCTGATGCTGGAGGACCGCCAGCTCGCCACCCAGCGCGGCGTGCATATCTACGCCGAGATCGGCGGCGAGGCGATGGCTGCCGGTCCAATGGGCGACGGACTCGGTCCGACCGACGTGGAGATCGCACGCCGCGCCACCGGCGAGGCGATGTTGGGCGGTGAAGTCTCGCCCTCGGACATCGACGTGATCGTCGCCGCCGGCCTCGGCTCCCGATCGGGCGACGAGCGGGAGACGGACATCATTGAGCGCGCGTTCGGGCGCCGCACGCTGGACATGTACGCCGCCACGGTGTCGCCCAACGTGGGTTACACCGTCGGCGCGTCGGGCGCGCTCTCGGCCGTCGCGGCGGCGCAGATTGTCAGTCAACGCAAGATTCCGCCGCACGCCACGCTGGGGGAGCTGGACATCGCCTGCCAACTGGGATTCGTGCCAGAGCGGATCGAGGACCGAATCGTCGGCGCGGCCACCGCCGCCTATGGCGCGCACGGCCAGAACGCAGCGCTCGTGCTGCTCCCTCATGTTGCTGAGTCGGGCGACGAGTTGCCACTGCTGGTCAACTGACGACGGCCGTTCCGAGCAGCGCATAGCTCACCTGCTTCGTAGGCTGTGGGTATGGATATTGCCTGGTACGGACACGCGGCATTCCGCTTGCGCGGGCGCGAGGCCGCCGTGGTCATGGATCCCTGCGCCCCTGAAAGCGGATTCCGTCTCAATCGACCGGGCGCCGACATTGTCACGGTGTCGCGGGCCAACGATCCGTCGCACAACTGGATCGCCGGCGTTGCGCTCGAAGCCACAGGACTGGCAAGACCGCTGGACGCACCCGGTGAGTACGAGGTGAAACGCGTCCTCGCCACCGGCGTTCGTACACCCGGCGACGACGGCGCGCGCAACGTGGCCTTCGTGATCACGATTGACGAAGTGATCGTCGCCCATCTCGGCGACCTGCGCGGCGTGCCGGAGGGCGACGCGATGGAAGAACTCCGCCGCGCCGATGTCGTGCTGTTGCCCTGCGGCGGCGGCGCGCACCTGACGCCGCAGGCGGCCGCCGATGTCGCCAACGCAATCGCGGCGCCGCTGGTGATCCCGATGCTCTACCAGCCCGAGGCGGCGGACGAGGTCAACACCGGCCTGGAACCGCTGTCGGCGTTCCTCCGCGAGATGGGGGTGAGCGTTGAACCACCGGCGGACAACCACATCAACGTCACGCGCTCGTCGATCCCGACGGCGCCGACCGTGACCCCGCTGCTGGCCCGAGGAGCGTGAGATGAGTCGTCAACATTCACCACCCGAGTACGAAGTGGTGATTCAGCGCAATCGGCGCATCGCGATGCGCGACGGCATCACGCTCGCGACCGATGTCTATCTGCCTGCCCGTGACGGGGCCGCGCTCGAGGGTCCCTGGCCCACCTTGCTGACTCGCACTCCCTACGACAAGCTCGGATTCGCCGCCGACGGCGAATGGTGGGCCAGTCGCGGATACGCGCGAGTGATGCAGGACGTGCGCGGCAGGTTCGCCTCGGAAGGCGACTTCTATCTGCTCAAGAACGAGGCCGAAGACGGCTACGACACGATCGAGTGGCTGGCCGATCAGCCCTGGTCGACGGGTAGGGTCGGCACGGTCGGCACGTCGTACATGGGCTGGGTGCAGTCGGCGGCGGCGACACAGAATCCGCCGCACCTGTCGGCGATGTGGGTCAACCAGGGCGCGTTCAACGGGCTCACTTCGTCGCTGCGCCAGGGTGGCGCGCTCGAGCTGCGCTGGCTTGCCTGGGCCTTCTGGAATGCTCCCGTCAGTCCCGAAGCGGTTGGCGATCCGGCGCTCTACGCCGCGCTCGACCAGGCGGCCGTCGACCTGCGCGGCTACCTCAACCAGCTTCCCTGGCGCGAGGGCGACACGCCGCTCTCGCAGACGAAGGACTATGAGCGCTGGGCCATCGATCTGCTCACCCAGGCGCGCGGGGACGACTGGCTCTGGCAACTGCCGTCGATGAACTTCGAGCGCTTCATCGGCCAGACGGCCGACGCGCCCACCGTCTACTCAGGCGGCTGGTACGACAGCTACACCCGCGCGACCTGCGAGTCCTTCGCCGCGTTCTCCAAGGCGATGTCGTCGCCGCAGTACCTGCTCATGGGTCCCTGGACGCATGGCGAGGTAACCCTCGACCGCACCTGGTCGGGTGATGTCGACTTTGGTCCAACCGCGCCCACATCGGGCAACCTGGCGGCCAGCATTTCCGACCTGAGGCTGGAGTTCTTCGACCAGACGCTCAAGGGCCTCGACAGCGGCTGGGAGCAACGCCCCCCGGTGACGATGTTCGTCATGGGCGGCGGCTCAGGACGGCGGCTCGTCTCGGGCCGAATGGACCACGGCGGCGCCTGGAGCGAAGCCTCGCACTGGCCTCCGCTAGACGCAGTTCAGTCGGAGATGTTTCTGCAGCCCGGCGGAGGCCTGGCCTCGGAACCGGCCGGCGAGGACGGCGGTTCATCAACGTACCTCTTCGACCCCGCAAACCCCGTGCCCTCAATCTCGGCCAACGTCTCCTCTCTGCGCGAGTACGCACCCGAAGACCCAACTCTGCGGCAGCAGATCTGGCCGCCGACGCAGCGCTCGCGCGAGTTGATCATGCCCGGCGGCGGCGACCAGCGCACCCGGCCTGACGTGATGGGCGCGGAACCGCCGTATCTGCGCACCGCAACGCGAGCCGACGTACTGTCATTCCAGACAGACCCGCTCGATCAGGACGTGCAGGTGACCGGGCCCGTGACGGTGCGTCTGTACGTCTCGACCGATGCCCCCGACACCGACTTCACCGCCGCCTTGCTCGACTGCTATCCGCCCAATGCCGACTATCCCGAGGGCTACCACCTGCGCATCTCGGACAGCATCAAGCGGCTGCGCTTTCGCAACGGCTTCGACCGCGAGGACCTCGTCTCGCCGGGCGACATGGTCGAGGTCACGATCGAGCTCTACCCCACCGCCAACGTGTTCAAGGGCGGACACCGGATCGGCGTCGAGATCAGCAGCAGCAACTACCCGCGCTTCGACGTCAATCCCAACACGGGAGAACCGATCGGTCGGCAGACGCACACGCGGACGGCGCTGAACACGGTCCATCACAGCGCCGAACGCGCGTCAAGGGTGGAGCTGTCGGTAACTCCGAGTTAGTCGCTATTCCGCGCCGCGAATCAGACGTTGCTGCTTCTTGCTGAATGAGCTGAGGATCCGCTCGTAGGAATCGACGATCAGCTCTTCCAGTTCGTCGTCGGGCAGGTCGGATTCGAGCGTGATGGCGACCCAGTGGGACTTGTTCAGGTAGCTGGGGAAGGTGACGGCTTCGTACTGCTGGTGTAGGGCGGGAACGATTGCAGGGTCGGCCTTGAGTGAGATGGCGTGGGGTCTGCTTCCGGTCGAACCTCCGCCGACAAAGCAGAAGATCTTGCCGCCCTTGCCGTCGGCGTTGCGGTTGCCCAGCTTGTAGACGAGATCGTCCTCGCCCCAGGGTGAGTCGGGCCATGAGCCGGGCAGCGACTCGCACAGGTCGGCGACGTCGTTGCGGTTCATGACTACGCCTCGGCGGCGGTGAGGTTCTCGAGGAACTCGGTGTTGGTCTTCGTCTTGGCCAGGCGGTCGAGCAGGCGCTCGGTCGGCTCGGTTGCGCCGCCGCCGGAACCGGCGAGGACGGACATCATCCGCCGCAGCAGCCAGACGCGCTGCAGTTCCTCGCCAGACAGCAGCAGCTCCTCGCGCCGCGTGGACGAGGCGGCGATATCGATCGAGGGGTAGATGCGCCGCTCCGCCAGCTTGCGGTCGAGCCGCACTTCCCAGTTGCCGGTGCCCTTGAACTCCTCGAAGACGACGTCGTCAAGACGAGACCCGGTGTCGACCAGGCAGGTGGCGATAATCGTCAGCGAGCCGCCTTCCTCCGCCTTGCGGGCCGAGCCGAAGAACCGCTTGGGCGGGTAGAGTGCGACCGGGTCGATGCCGCCGGAAAGTGTGCGTCCGGTGGAGGGCATCTCGAGGTTGTAGGCACGCGTGAGGCGGGTGATCGAGTCGAGCAGGATGACGACATCGCGGCCCATCTCCATCAGCCGCTTGGCACGCTCGAGGCCAAGCTCGGCGACTCGCGTGTGTTCTTCGACCGGCTCGTCGAAAGTCGAGGCGATTACTTCGCCGCGCACCGAGCGCTTCATCTCGGTGACCTCCTCAGGTCGCTCGCCAATCAGCACGACCATCAGGTGGACCTCGGGATGATTCGAGGTGACTCCGTTTGCGATCGACTGCAAGAGCATCGTCTTGCCGGCCTTGGGCGGGCTGACGATCAGACCGCGCTGGCCGCGACCCATGGGCGCAACGAGGTCAATCACGCGGCCCGACAGCTCGGCCGGGTCGTCGGTCTCCAGGTCGAAGCGTTGATGGGGGAACACCGCGGTGAGATTCTCGAAGTTCGGGCGGGCGGCGGCTTCGTCGGCGCTGACCCCGTTGACCAGGTCAACACGCGAGAGCCCGTAGTACTTTTCGCCCTGTTTGGGCGGCCGCACCGAGCCGATCACATAGTCCCCGGTGCGCAGGCCGGAGCGTCGAACCAGGCCCTGTGAGACGTACACATCGGTCGGCGCCGGCAGCAGCGACTCACCGCGCAGGAATCCATAGGAATCGTCGACTATCTCAAGCACGCCTCCCGAGAGAATGTGACCCTCGGCTTCGGATTGGGCCTGCAGAATGCGTAACACGATGTCCTGCTTCTTCAGGCCGGAGAGCCCGGAGACGTTCATCTCCTTTGCCTGGGAGAGGAGCTCCTCGCGGGTCAGGTGCTCAAGATCGGGAATGCTCAGGGTCGTCATCGGCTACCTCGGGTGCGGCGCATGCTGCGTGCTCGGAGTTAAGTCACGTCTCAGTCTGGATGTCTGCGGGTGCGCGAACGGACAGCGTACGTTGGCAGTCTGGGTCGGGTCTGGGCTTCGCGCTCAACGGCGCCGTGTCAGTTGTCTGGCGCGGTGCGCGGGAGCCGTACTCAACGGGACAACCCCAATCCTAGCCCTGTGCGCGACGCAAAGGCAAGAGTCGCAGATTCCAGTCGAGCGAAGGGAAGGCAATCAGGACACGGGCTGCGCCGCTTCGGGCTGCGCGGAGAGTTGCGCGTCCGCCTGCGCGTCCAGCCGCGCCCGCGCCTCATGCCAGTCGTCGAGGAATGCCTGAATGCCCTTGTCGGTGAGCGGGTGCTGCTGCATCTGCTCAAGCACGGGGAACGGGATCGTGGCGATGTGCGCGCCGACTCGCGCCGCCTCGGCCGTGTGATCGGTGTTGCGCAGCGACGCCGCAATCACCTGCGCCGGCAAGTTGAATCGATCGAGCAGTTCCACGCTGTCGGCGACAAGCTGAATGCCGTCCTCGCCAATGTCGTCCAATCGACCCACGAACGGCGAGACGAAGGCCGCGCCGGCCCGTGCGGCGAGCAGCGCCTGATTGAGTGAGAAGATCAGCGTGGTGTTGATGCGGATGCCCTCCGCGGAGAGTGATTTGATCGCGGCCAGACCTGGGCCGTCAATGGGGATCTTGACGACGACGCTGGAATGCCAGCTTGCCAGTTCGCGCGCTTCCTCGATCAGTTCCGCCGTGGTTCGAGTAACGCACTCGGCCGAGATCGGCCCCTCTACCATCTCGGCAATGCGCAGGATGCGTTCACGGTATTCGAGCGCGCGATCGCCTTCGTGCGCGACGGCTCGCGAGTGGAGCGAGGGATTGGTTGTCACGCCGTCGCAGACGCCCCAGTCGACAGCCTGCTGGATCTCGTCGAGTCGGGCGGTGTCGAGGAAGATTTTCATGTTGTCGAGGTCCTTTACTCCGGCTATGGCTGCAAGGTAACGAGCGCGACCTGAATCGGCAGCAGGATCGCCATGAGGACTGCGAAGACGAGTGGGCCTCGATCGTTGAGGGCGTCAATCAGTTCGTCCGAGAGTTGACCGGTCTTGCGCGCCTGGAGTGAGAGTAGCCGTACACGCCGCACGCCGGCGAACATGCCTGGCACCAGGACGAAGAGCGAGACCAGATAGAGGATTTCGACGGCGAGCAGCCAACCGGTCTCGATCGGGTCGACGGCGTCGGCACGGATGCCCCAAAGGGCCCCCAGCACCCCGCTGGCGATGATCCCGGGCAGCAGCATTCGCGTGTGCGCCCGATCGGCGGAGCGGAAGAGCACGTCCCGTTCCACCGGATCGTCGGTCTGCCAGGCGCGGGTCAAGGCCAGGGTCAACGCAGCGACGCCGCCGGCGTAGATCAGCGCGGCGACGGTCGTGAGGAAGCGGAAGATGTCGTCCTCGGACATCCGGCGGGACCCCCTCAGCCTTCGGCAGTTCGCCCTGCAATGGGCAGCGGGGACGCTACGGCGCCTTGGGTGGCGCCGGCGGGGTGTCGGAGGGCGGTCTCGGACTCGGCGAGGACGGAGTCGATGAAGCCGAGAAAGAGGGGATGCCCGCGCTCGGGGCGGGACTTGAGCTCCGGATGAAACTGCGAGCCGAGCATGAAGGGGTGTTCGTAGACTTCGGCAATCTCGACCAGCGCACCGTCACGCGAGGTGCCGCTGGCAACGAGGCCGGCCCGCTCGAAGCGATCGCGGTACTCGGGATTGAATTCCCAGCGATGGCGGTGCCGCTCGTGTGTGAGGTCGGACTCGTAGAGTTCCTGGGCGCGTGTTTCGGGATGCAGCCGACAGGTGTACATGCCGAGCCGCATGGTGCCGCCTTTGTCGCTGACCTCGCGCTGCTCGTCAAGCAGCGCAATGACTGGTGCATTCGTGTGCTCGTCGGCCTCTGTCGTGTTCGCCTCGGCCAGACCCAGCCGCTCGCGGGCGAAGGCGATCACCATGTTCTGCATGCCCCGGCAGAGGCCGAGATAGGGGATGCGTTGTTGCAGCGCGAAGCGGGCCACGCCGACTTCGCCCTCGATCCCCCGTTCGCCGAAGCCGCCGGGCACGATCACACCGTCGACATCGGCGAGCGCGGCGGCGATCTCGGGCTGGCCGGCATTGTCCAGGTCGTCGGACTGGATCCAGGTGATGTCGACGCCGGCGCGGCGCTGCGCGGCCGCATGGATCAGCGCCTCCTTGACCGAGAGGTAGGCGTCCCGCAGCTCAACGTACTTGCCCACGATGGCGACACGGCAGACGCGCTCGGTCTGTTCCAGGCGGTTTGTCCACTCGGTCCACTCGCGGATCGACCGACCGGGCACGCACGGTCTGGGCTCCAGTCCGAGCCGGTCGAGCGTGAGATCGGTCAGCCCCGCCTGCTCCAGGATCGACGGCACCTGATAGATCGAGCGGGCCGTCTCCAGCGTCATCACGGCCTCAGCGGGGACATCGCAGAACAGGGCAAGCTTGTCGGTGATTCCCTCGTCGGCAGGGATGTCGGTGCGCGAAATGATCACGTCGGGCTGGATGCCCATGCTGCGCAGGGTGCGCACCGAGTGCTGGGTGGGCTTGGTCTTGAGCTCGTTGGTCGCCTTGAGATGGAAGAGCGGCGTGACGTGAATCGCGAGCGTGCCGTTGCGCGGCTCCTCGTAGCGCATCTGGCGAATGGCTTCGAGGAAGGCTTGCCCCTCGATGTCGCCGACCGTGCCGCCCACCTCGACGATCAACACATCGACGCCCGAGTCCACGGCCAGGCCGCGCACCCGCTCTTTGACCAGGTCGGTGACGTGGGGCACGGTCTGGATCGTGCCGCCGAGATAGTCGCCTCGGCGCTCGCGCTCGATCACCGAGGCTGAGATCTGGCCCATCGTGACTGATGAGGCCGACGTCAGGTTCTGGTCGAGGAAGCGCTCATAATGCCCGAGGTCGAGGTCGGTTTCGGCGCCGTCGTCGGTGACGTAGACCTCGCCGTGCTGGTAGGGGGACATCGTGCCGGGGTCGACGTTGAGGTAGGGGTCGAGTTTCTGGACGGTGACGGAGAGGCCGCGCGACTGGAGCAGCCGTCCCAGCGAGGCGGTGGTAATGCCCTTGCCGACGGAGGAGATGACACCGCCGGTGATGAAGATGTACTTCGGTGAAGGGTCTCCGCTGCTCACTGTCTCGCTGATCCACCTTGCAAGTTGACGAGCAGGTCGACCTCGTCGCCGTCGTTGAGCGGGTCGTCCGGCTGGGCCTGCACAGAGTTGATCACCACCGCGATCGCTTCCTGGTCCTGCTCGGAAAACTCTTCCGCCTCGAGGATGTGCTGGGCCGTGATGCCGTCGAACCAGTCGACGGAGAGGTTGGACTTCTTTGATTTGGAGAGCGGAACCAGAGTCATGAAGAGCTTGACGCTGATGGCCATCGCGGACTCCGTAGCGGTTTCGTTGGGAGTGTATCAACGGCCGGTGGTCAGTGCGTCGACGGCATCGCGCAGAATGTGGACTGCGGCACTGCGGACGCCGGGACTGTTCGGTTGGCCACCCATCGGGTAGGGAAACAGCGTCGCAAATCGAGACAGCGTGACCGCCATCTGCTGAGCCGCCGGCGTGTAACGGTCGTGCCGGAACTCGCGCCAGAAGGCGGCGGCCTCTCCCCAGTTCGCGGCCAGCGCCTGGGCCTCGTAGGAGTACCGCTGCGCCTCGACCTCGACTGAGCTGTCCAGCACCTCGATCCGGTCGAGCAGGTCGGCGCGGGCCCGATCGAGCGACCTGGTCATGGCCTCGACGGCGACCTGCGGGATCCGCTCCGCCGCAGGCTCGCCGCTGCGACGGACTGCAATGACGATCACAGCCGGCGAGGCGTTGAACTCTGTCTCCGGAAGCCAGGGCGATACCTGCTCGGTCATCGGGCCGTCGCGGCGCCAGGCACCGCGCTCGTCATCGACGCCGACGATCAGTCCCCAGACGGGACCGAACGCGGAGACGCCGACGCCATGCGTCGTGACCGCGCGGTTGGCTTGCAACTCCCGGCGGATGCGTCTGCGCGCGCGGAATCGTTGCAGGCGATTGGGATGACTGAGGTAGGTAACCCGAGCGGAGACACCGAGTGAGGCGAGGCCGTCTTCAAGCAGCGCTGGGAATTCAGCGTCCTGCGGCGGCTGGTAGCTGATGCCCGTAACCGCCCCGATGACATGATTCGGTTGCGCCGCGCCGAGATGATCAAGCTGTCCGACCAGGCAGCCGAGCAGCGGCGCCCAGTGATACTCGTAGCGCGCGTCGACGAATGCCTGCAGGCCGGACCTCCTCATTCGACGGGCCGATGTCTGCGACCACCGCCACGGTCAAGATAGGGCCAGCACTCGCGCTCCGGCGCCCGAGAGACTCGCCGCAGGGATTGAAACTCGGAGCCATGCGGTCACATTGCAAACAGATAGGTGTGTTCCCATATTCACTATGGTTCATCAGTCATCACAATCACTTGTCGAGATAGATATATTTGTCCTAGCAGTTTGCCCTACGCGGATGGAGAGAGCCATGACCCACCTTGTCGGACACCAGGTGCGGCGCGCTGGGGCTCTGGCCTTGGCGGTGGCCGCGCTGCTCGTCGGCTCGCTGATCGCAACGGGCGTAGAGGCGAGTGATCCTCCACCTGCGCCGACCGGCCTCTCCGCGACGGTGGCGACGGGCGGCATCGAGCTGTCCTGGACTGCCCCCACGCTGGATCCGGGCGAGGATGCGCCGACCGGATACGACGTTGAGATGCGGAAGACCAGCGCCGCCGGAGACAGTGACTGGGCGACGATCGCGGAGGATGTCAGCGACACCGAGTACACCTCGACCGAGTTGCTGATGACGGAGCAGACATACGAATTCCGGGTTAGCGCCGTCTACAGCGAAGACTCAACGAGCGGTCCCAGCGATTCCGTGTCCGTCACCGCGCCCGGCGTGTCCAAACCGGGCAGCCTGACCAAGACGCGAACCACTAGCGGCATCGAGTTGGCCTGGATCGCGCCCACGCTGTCCTGGACGGGCATTGCGCTGACGCTCAGCGGCTACGTCATTGAGCGGGATTCCTGGTACACGATCTCGCATCCCGAGTTGGGACAGGACTTCACGAGCGACGAACACAGCGTCGGGTCGGACGCGACCTCCTACACCGATATATCCACGGTTGACTCGAGGACGTACGGGTACTCGATCTACGCCGTCTACGGCTACGTGAGAAGCAACACGCAGGATGGCGACTTCGTCTTCCTGCAGGGCGTCGGCACGGAGTAAGTGCTACGACTCGGCCTTTGGGTATGCTGTGCTGACGTATGCCCGACTCTCGCGATGCGCCTCACTCGGTCGAACCGACGATTGATGTCCTGCCCAACGGGTTGCGGGTCGTCGCAACCGCGATTCCGCACTCCCAGGCGGCAGTGCTGGCGGCGTATGTCGGCGTCGGGTCGCGCGACGAAGCGCGCGAGACGCTGGGGCTGTCGCACTACCTCGAGCACATGCTGTTCAAGGGAACGGAGTCGCGTCCCGAGCCGACGGCGATCTCAGCCGCGATCGAGGGCGCGGGCGGATCGCTGAACGCGTTCACGTCGCGTGAACTGACCTGCTACTGGAACCGGGTGCCGTTCGACCGTTTGACGCTGGCCATGGACGTGCTCGCCGACTCCGTACGCCATTCCTTGCTGGCTGAATCGGAGATCGAACGCGAGCGCACGGTGATTTGCTCGGAGATTCGCCGCGCCCACGATCAGCCGGGGCAACGAGTGTCGCAACTCTTGACCCAGGCTACGTACGGTGAACAACCGCTGGGCTGGGAGATCGCCGGCGATCTGGAGTCGGTCGGGGCAGTGACTCGCGAGCATCTGGCCGAGCACATCGAGACGTTCTATCGACCGTCCAACATCGTGCTCTCGGTCGCGGGCAACGTCGAGCCGGAGGAAGTGGTCGAGCTGGCCGAGCGACACTGGGGCGACGGCTGGTCGGAGCGCGCTGCTGAGGAGACGCCGGCGCGATCTGCGGCCCAGAACGCGATGTCCGACGCTCCGGCGCAGGTCGAGGTGCGCGATCTCAAGCAGTGCAACCTGGCGCTCGCCTTGAGGTCGATTCACCGGCTGGACCCGGATCGGTACGCGATGACGCTGCTCAACGAGGTGCTGGGCGGCGGCATGAGTTCGCGGCTGTTCACCGAGATTCGCGAGAAGCGTGGATTGGCCTACTCGGTTGGTTCGCATCCGACGGCGTTCGCCGACGCGGGACACCTGTCGATCATGGCAGGCGTGACCGCCGATCATGTGCTGGAGACCGTGGATGTGGCCCTGGACGAACTGCGCAAGCTGACCTCGGAGCCGGTCGAGGAGGAGGAGTTGGAACGGGTGCGGGAGCACGCCGTCGGTTCGTTCCGGCTAGGGCTTGATGCGGCGGCGAGCTGGTGTCACCGGGCCGGCGGAATGCTGCTCTCGAATGGCTTTATCGAACCGGTAGAGGAGACCATCGCCGGCTACGAAGCCGTCACGGCGGCCGACATCCAACGCATCGCACAACGAGTCGTGCGCGAGGGCAATCTCGCCGGCGCCGTGGTCGGTCCCTTCGATCAACAGGACGAGCTGCTCGCGCGGATCGACGGATTCAGCCCCAACTGACGACCGCAAGATGGCATGATGGATTGACGCCATGGATGATGTCCGCGCACTGCTGGCCGTGCTGCCCGATTCGCCGCTGCCAACCGAGACCGATGTCGAGCACGCCGACGCGGTGATCATCGTGTTCCCGCAGGACGAAGATGGTTACAGCGCCGCAGCCGAGCGTGTGGCAGCGGCGATCGAGCTGGGCCGGCCGGTCTACGTAGTGATTCCGCCGCTCGATTCCGGGCTGGCGCGGAGGTACCTGCAGTCGGCGCTGCGACCCGGCGTCTACGGCGTCGCCGTGCAACGGGCGTCGAGCGTCGATCAGCTTCGCTACCTCGAGGGCGTGTTGGAGGAACTGGAGATTCGCGCAGGCATCCGTCCTGGTCTAACAGCGATGGCGGTGGGTTTTCACGATCCGCGCGCGATCAACATCATGTCCGATGCGCTCGCGGCGATGCGCGACTCCGCCGACCGGATGACCTGGATTGCATTCAACCACGTCGAAATGGCCGAGTCGCTGGGCGTGCCGCCCGACAGCCCCACGGTCTCCGCCGCAGCCGCGCAGGTCGTGATGACGGCCGCGGCGTTCGATCTGCCGGTGGTCTACGGCTCGCCGCCCGACGCCGGATACGCCGCGTCGCTCGGGTTCCGCGGCTGCGCCACCGGAGATCCTGAGGATCTTGCCGGGCTTCGGGCAGTCTTCACGCGGCCGGAATCGGAAGACGGCGAGCAGGAGGAGGAATCGTAGTGGCAGCCACCGTGATGCGATCGATGTTGTCGGTGCCTGGCATTCGCGAGCGTTTCATCGAGAAAGCGCGCGACGCCGAAGCGGACGTGCTCTGCTTCGATCTGGAGGATTCGGTCGCCTGGGACGACAAACCGGCGGCCCGAGATCTGCTCTGTCGCGTCCTGCCGGACTTCCCCAAGCGCGGCCGCCAAGTGTTCGTCCGCACCAACGGGTACGACACCGGGTTGATCGAGCAGGAGCTCGATGCCATCGTGCAACCCTGGCTGGACGGCGTCAGCGTCTCCAAGATCGAGTCTGCTCGCGACATCCAGCGGATCGACGACTATCTCACCCTGCTCGAGCGCGCGCGAGGGCTGCCTGACGGGCAGGTCAAGCTGGCGGCCTGGATCGAGAACGCGCACGCGGTCGCCAACGCCTACGAGATCTGCGCCGCCTCCGAGCGCCTGGTAGGCATCTGCGTCGGCGGGGAGGATTACGCGGTCAGCATCGGCGTGCGCCGGACCAAGGGCGGCGCGGAGCTGGAACTGGCCCGCCGCGCCTCGGTCAACGCGGCTCATGCGGCCGGAGTCGTCCCGCTCGACACGCCCTGGACCGACATCCGCGATCCCGAAGGCTTCGAGGACGAACTCCGGCGGATGAAAGAGATCGGTTTCCAGGGCAAGTTCTGCATCCACCCCGACCAGCTCGGACCGGCGAACCAAATCTTCAGCCCACCGGCTGATGATGTCGACTGGGCCCGGCGGGTGGTCGACGCGTACCAGGACGGGGTCGAGCAGAATCTCGGCGCGGTCGCTTTGGACGGCCAAATGATCGACAAGCCGGTCCTCGAACAGGCCGAGAACGTCCTCGCCTGGTCGGAGCAGATCGCGGCGATGGAATCGGCGCGCTAGAAGCCGCCCTTGGCCTCTCGGCCGAGACGGAAGGCGCCGGTGCGCTCGTAGGCGACATCGGCAACGAAGATGTGCTGGCTCGCGACGAGGATGTCGCGCAGCACCTGCTGCAGCGGACTATCGCTGAAGGCCGCCGCGCCGCCGCCATGGTGATGGGCGAACCGGACCACGTCGACGCAGGTGTCGGTCACCCAGGTCACCATGGCCCGAATCCGCGCGTCGTAGTCGGGAGTAATCGGTTCGCCCACCTCGCGCTGCGCCATCGCGTCGTCGAGCGTGGACAGCGCGTAGGCGCGCGCCGCCTCGTAGCGACACGACATCTCGCCGTAGTCGCGCTGGAACGCACCGCGGTCGGCGACGGCGCTGGCCTGCCCGAATCGTGTGCGGTTACCGACATCACCGGTCAGCAGGTTGAGCGCGCGCTTCGCAGATCCCAGCGCGATGCCGGTATGTCCGGGGCTGAGAAACGTGATCGTGGGGTTGGCGAACCAGGGACCGCCGCGATAGGAGTGGACGCCGCCGAACGAGGTCATGAAGGGGCGCTCGACGATCACGTCGTGGAGCTGATAGTGACAGCTTCCCGTGCCTTCCAGTCCCATGACGTTCCAGCTGTCCTCCACTTCGACCTGCTCCAGCGGTACCAGCGACCCGACGACCGGCGGCAGCTCGTCCGCAGCCGTCGGCCGGGAGCCGTCTTCCATGCGCACCATCGCGTTGGCCAGGACCCATCCGCAATGACGGATGCCGCTGGCGAAGGACCAGCGGCCGTTGAGTCGGAATCTGCCATCCGACTGCGCCGTGGCGACGCCTTCGGGATTGGCTGTCCCGGCGACCCGGGGAAACTGCCCGCCGAAGACTGTTTCCAGCCCGATGCCGTCGGGCAGATGCGACGCTGCCATGGCGGGCGATTCCGCCTGGATCATCGCCACCCAACCGCTGGAGACGTCGACCGAGGCGAGCTGCTCGAAGGCCTCTACCTGGGTGGCAGGATGCACGTCGAAGCCGCCGACCTCCAGCGGCGACGCCATCGTGAACAGTCCGGCGTCTTCCAGGGCCGCGACCGACTCGGACGCAAGGGTTTTGCCCTTCGCCGATGCGGCCGCAAACTCTCTCAGCGTTGGGCCAACAGACTCGGCCCGCTCGATCCACTCGGATCGTTCGCGTTGTCGCTCGACGCTCGTCCGGCTCATGCTCGTTCCCAACGTCCCGGGAACTCTCAGGCTAGCGATTACAGACCGGGCCGGACCGGCATGCCGAGCTGGTGCTGGCCTCGGCGAATGTAGGCGGACTGCGTCTGGATCACGTGCTGACTCGCGGTCTGGATGTCGCGCAGGAGCCGGGCGAGGACGTTGTCCGAGTAGACGGCCGGGCCGCCGGCATGCTCGTGAACGGTACGCACCACGTCCTCGGCAGCCTGGTGGGCCCAGCGCAGCGCCGCGCGGGCGCGATCGTCCATCCGCACGGCGTCCTCAAGCGAGTGGATCGGCGCGGACAGCAACTCGTCGAAGAGATGGTGGCCGTAGCCCTCCATCGCCTCGACCAGCGCGACGCAGCGGCCCAGGTCGCCCTGGAAGTGCTGCTGCTCGGAGATCGAGGCGCGTTGGCCGGTACGGGTGTGCGACGTGGCCTGCTCCGTGATCTCCTCGATCGCCCGCTTGGCCACGCCCAGCGGGAAGCCGTAGCCGGCGGCGGTGAGGAAGGTGACCGTGGGACGCGCGAGCCAGCCGTCGCCGCGCAGGGGCGGGCGCTCGAAGCCGGCCAGGCACATCTCGTCGGGTACGAAGACGCGCTCGTAGCGATAGTGCGTCGAGCCGGTGCCGCGCATGCCCAGCGTGCGCCAGGTGTCCTCGACCACGACATCCGCCTTGGGCGCCGCCGCGCAGAGCAACGGTGGCGGCATACCCGGCTCCGGTTCCCGTCCGGTGATCCGCGACATTGAGAGCACATAGTCCGAGTGGTGGATGCCCGAGGCCCAGCCCCAGCGTCCCGTGACCATCCAGCCGCCCTCGACCTGCTCCGCCTCGCCTTCGGGCGCGATCGAGCCGCAGGTCACCGGCCAGCGCGCGGCGGAATCGGCGAAGATGCGCTCAACCGCTGAGTCCGGCAGGCGCGAGGCGAGCCAGGCCGACTCGTGCGCGCCAATCAGGGCGCACCAACCGGCAGAGGAGTCGTGCGCCGTGATGTCGGCGATCACCTGGGTCTGCAGGCGCGGGTGGGCGTTGATCCCGCCCAGTTCGGCCGGTGAACAGAGACTGAACGCATCGACGCTGCGCAGCGCGGCTTCCGTGGCCGGCGAGAGTTGTCGCAACTCTTCGTTCGCTTCCGACTCGCCGCGCAAGGTGTCACCGATGCCGGCGACGCGGGCTCGCCACTCCGCTCGCTGATCGGCCAAGGTGCTACTCATCGATCTCCTCGCTTCGTTGGCTGCGTCTAGGCTACGCGGGGCCTCAGATTCCCGGCGTGACCTCAAGCCCCAGCCGATGGCGGCCCAGGCGGACATAGGCGCTGTCGCCGGGCATGACGTGCTGCGACGACGTCTGGATGTCGCGCAGCAGGCGCTGGACCATGCTGCGCTCAAACACGTCGGCGCCGCCCATATGATCGTGGATGGTCTTCACGATCCGCTCCGTCGTCTGGTTGCACCAGCGATAGGCGGAGCGAGCGTGATCGCCCAGCTCGACGGCTTGCTTGGTTGACTCCGGCGGCTTCTCGTGGAGCTGTTCGCAGAGGTTGCGTCCATAGCCCTCAAGCGCATCCAACATCGCCTGTGCCTCGCCGATGTCGTGCTGCACCCGCTCACGCTCGGCAACCGAACCTGCGTAGGCCCGTCTGCGGCCGGTTGGCGCGTGCAATGCAAACTCTTCGAGCGCGCGGCGGGCGATGCCGACGCTGGTCGCGTACATCGCCGGGACGAGGAAGATTGGATTGGGCCGCGTCACGAACCCATCGCCGCGGAGCGGAGGCAGCTCCAGGTTCACCAGCTCCATCTCGTGCGGCACAAAGAGATCATCGAACCGATAGTGCGCCGAGCCGGTGCCTCGCATGCCCAGCGTGTGCCACGAATCCTCGATTTCGACCTGCTCCCTCGGAGCGGCGACGGTCACTCGCGGTCGTTCGCTTGCCAGCCCCGGTTCATCAGTCGCGACGTAACTATGGATCAGCACGTAGTCGCACGTATGGATGCCTGATGCCCAGGCGGATCGCGCGTTGACGATCCAGCCGCCTTCGACCGGCCTCGCCTCGCCGACAGGAGCAAGTCCGCCGGCAGCGACCGGAAATCGCCAATCGCTTTGACTCGGATCAAAGATTCGCTGCGCCGTCTCGTCCGGCAGGCGAGTCGCGAGCCAGGCCGACTCCTGGCAGCCGTTCATCAGGTTCCATCCTGCGGCCGGATCGGCACATGAGACGGCGGCGACCACCTCCAACTGGGCGACCGGATGCAGATCGGAGCCGCCAAGGACCTCCGGCGTGCAGATGCCGAACGCGTCAATCTCGCGCAACGCGTCCATGGTCGCGTCCGAGAGATGCCGGAGCTGCTCATTGTGATCGGCCTCAGCGCGGAGCACCGAGTTGATGGACTCGGTCCGTTCGCGCCATTCGCGCAGCTGGTCGGCCAGTGCGGACAGCATGGGAGACCGGACCCTCTCGATTGTGGGAGTCGGGGCTGACCGTACCGCGCATACACTGAGTCCGCAACGTATTTGAGCCGATATTGCAGCCGATTGGAGCGTGCTCATGGCCAGTGTGTCCGACGTACGGGAGATCATTGCCGGCGACGGCGAGACCGGCGTGGAGATCACGCGCAACGTGCGCCGCTGGGTCGACGAGCAGGTCATCCCCAACGCGACCGAACTGGAGCATTCGGGCGAGTTCCCAGCCAAGATTCACGCCGACATGTGCGAGATGGGCGTCTTCGGCATCACCTTTCCCGAGTCGCACGGCGGGCTGGGGCTCTCGTTCGAGACCTACTCGGCCGTGATCGAGGAAATCTCGCGCGGCTGGATGGGACTGGCCGGGATCATCAACACCAACGTGATCGACGGCTGGATCATCGACGAACACGGCACGCAGGAGCAGAAGGACCGATTCCTGCCTGGACTGGCGACGGGCGAGAAACAGGGCTGCTTCACGATCACCGAGCCCAACGCCGGCTCCGACGCGCAGGCGATCCGCACGACCGCCTCGCGCGACGGCGACGACTACATCCTCAACGGCAACAAGCTGTTCGTCACCAACGGCGACCGCGGCGATGTCTATCTGGCGATGACCAAGACTGACCCGTCGGCGCAACCACGGCATCGGGGCATCTCCGCCTTCCTGGTCGAAAAGGACACACCGGGTTTCTCGGTCGCGCGAACGATCGACAAGCTGGGCTACAAGGGTCCGGAAACGGCGGAACTGTTTCTCGAAGACGCCCGCGTCCCGGCGAACAACCTCCTCGGAGGCAACGAGGGACGCGGCTTTCAACAGATGATCTCCGGCCTCGAGATCGGACGCATCAACGTCGCCTCGCGTGCGACCGGGGTGGCCCAGGCGGCGTTCGACGAGGCCATTGTCTATGCGCAGCGGCGCGAGACGATGGGCGTACCGATCGCGCAGCACCAGGCGATCCAGCTCAAGCTGGCCGAGATGGCGACCAAGATTCGCGCCGCCCGGCTCTTGACTCGCGACGCGGCGCGCAAGAAGGACTCGGGCCAACGCTCCGATCTCGACGTGGGCATGGCCAAGCTGTTCGCGACGGAAGTGGCGCTCGAGTGCACGCTGGAGTCGATGCGCGTGCACGGCGGCGTCGGCTACACCAAGGAACTGCCGGTCGAGCGCTTCTACCGCGACGCCCCGCTGATGGCCGTCGCCGAAGGCACCAACGAAATCCAGCGGATCGTGATCGCGCGCCGCCTGCTGGAGATGTACGCGGTCGAATAGCACAACCAACTCTCCCCCTGCTTGGAGGGGGGAGATGCTGACAACATAATCAACTCTCCCCCCGCTTCGCGGGGGGAGATGCCGAAGGCAGAGGGGGGCTCCGCAATGCCGACGAAAGAACTGTACGGTCGCTACCTGGACGAGTTTGAGGTGGGCGAAGTGATCGAGCACTGGCCCACACGCACGGTGACCGAGTCAGACGACTTGCTCTTCTGCATGCTGACCATGAACCACCATCCGCTGCACACGAACAAGGAGTTCGCCGAGGACACGCAGTTCGGCCAGCGGATCGTGTCGGGGCCGTTCGTCTACTCGCTGGTCTTCGGCATTACGGTGCCGACGGTGTCGGGCAAGGCGATAGCCAACCTCGCCACGACCGATCTGCGCCATACCGCCCCGGTCTTCCACGGCGACACGATCACGGTCAAGACCGAAGTGCTCGAAGTTCGCGAGAGCAAGAGCCAACCCGATCGCGGCATCGTCACGGTCCACACCACAGGCGCCAAGCAAGACGGCACAGAAGTGATCTCCTTCCAGCGCGCCGTGATGATCCCGAAGCGCCGGGATGACCGGGTCTCGTCAGGCTGAAGTGATGAGATACTCCCGCACCGCACTGCGCCTGTTGGACTTGGAGTTGATGTTTCTTGGAGCATTGACGTGTTGAATCTTGAAGCACCTTCCTCGGTAGAGTTCAGCAACGCCTGGATGGTCCGAGTTGGATAGGACGACGGACGCGCCGCGAAGAGTGCACCAGTTCGCTGTCTGTGCGAGTCGCTTCTGCTCGCTCGTATCGAAATCGGACGAGGTGTACGCCGTGAAGTGCGCTGTGTCGCTGACTGGCACATAGGGCGGGTCGAAGTAGACGAAGTCGCCCGGTCCCGCGCGGCGGACGCACTCGCCGAAGTCAGCCACCCTCAACTCCACCCCCTGCAAGGCCTCCGACGCCGCGCGCAGGTTCTGCTCGTCGCAGATGGTGGGATTCTTGTAGCGGCCGTGCGGGACGTTGAACTTGCCCTTGCTGTTGACGCGGTAGAGGCCGTTGTAGCCGGTCTTGTTCATGAAGATCAGGTTGGCCGCGCCGCCCAGGCTGCAAGTCAGCTTCTTGGCGCGGATCGTGTAGTAGTACTCGGCGCGATCTTCCGCTTCGCGGTACTTGCGCTGGTGGGCTCTGAGCGCCCGGATTAGACCCTCGACGTTGTCGCGGACCTGGGAGTACGCGTTGATCAATTCCCTGTTGCTATCGGAGAGGACGGCGCGTCGGAATCGACCCTCGGCCTGAAGCGCGAAGAACAGCGCGCCTCCGCCCAGGAACGGTTCGTAGTACGTCTCAATCTGTTGCGGCGCTGCCTGGAGCAGTTCGGGTAACAGCGCCGTCTTCCCGCCGGCCCACTTGAGGAACGGTTTCGCCACTTCAGCCGCTCCCGTTGCGCACGGACTCGATCGCGCGCTCGACCGCGCTGTCGACTCGCTGCATGAGCAGTTCAGCCTTGTTCTCGAAGAGGTCTCGTGTCCATTCAATCCGCCAGCGCTGCGCCTGGGTGAGGCGGCGCTCAGCAATCGCCGCTTCGACCTCGTCTTCGTCCTCGATGGTCACATCGCCGTCGGGACGAATCAGCGCGTCGAGCAAAAGGTCGTGGAACTCGATCCGCTCGCCGTCGAACACCGCCTGGTCGATCGTGTCCAGCCGGTAGATGCGCAGCGATCCGTCCGGTCGGTGCAGTCGGTAGGCGCTGTACGGTTTGTCCGGCCACCAGACGCCCCAGCTCGTAAATCCGCTCGCCTGCGGATAGCGCTCGATCGCGCGAGGGTCCTGGTCCGCAACCCAGCGACCGACAACCAGCTCGGGCGTCGCCAGCCAGCGTTCAAGCGGAAACTCCATGATGCGCCCGTCCAGCGTGACCTTGCGTTCGGTGATCGTCTCGGACGGCGCCGGAGGCAGGTCCTGGCAGCGGGCGGACACGCTCATGCGCGCAGGGTACCGCCAGCGGGTTCGCTTGCGATCGGCGCCTTCCACCGTGCTACGCTTGCCTGCGGTTCGCGGTGGGCCAGTTCTTCACCGTTCAGTCAGCGCGGCGCTTGCCAAACGATGAGCAGCGCCTGAGTCGGAGTGCGCGCAATGCCGGCAGTCGTGGCGATTGGGGGCCAGTGGGGTGACGAAGGCAAGGGACGAGTAGTCGACCTGCTCGCGCGTCATGCGTCGATCGTGGTGCGCTACTCGGCCGGCAACAACGCCGGTCACACGATCGTCAACGACAAGGGCAAGTTCGCCCTGCACCTGATTCCGGCGGGCATCTTCTATTCGGACAAGACGGCCATCATCGGCAACGGCCTGGTGATCGATCCGCAGGCGCTGATCGACGAGATCACGATGCTGGAAACGCGCGGCGTCAGCACCGAGCGGCTCAGAGTCTCCGACCGCGCTCACCTGGTCATGCCCTGGCATCCGATCATCGATCAGCAGGAGGAACAGTTCCGCGGCACGGCGGCGGTGGGCACGACCGGCAAAGGCGTCGGTCCGGCATTCTCGGACAAGGTCGGACGTTGGGGCATTCGGATGTCCGAACTGGCCGACGCCGAGGGCTTCATGGCCCGGCTGCGGCTGGTGCTCGACTACAAGAACGAGATGCTGACCCGACTCTATGGGGTGGAACCGCTCGATTTCGATCACGTCTACGAGACCTACCGCGAGCACTGGGCTCGACTCGCGCCGTACGTGACCGACACCTCGCTGATCTGCCATGAGGCATTGCGGCGCGGCGACCGCATCCTGCTCGAAGGCGCGCAAGGCTCGCTGCTCGACCTCGACGCCGGCACATACGACTACGTCACCTCGTCGGTGCCCACGTCGATGGCCGGCGGCGCGGCGGTGGGCGCGGGCATCGCGCCGCGCGACATCGACCGCGTGGTCGGCGTCTACAAGGCCTACCAGACACGCGTCGGAAACGGGCCGATGCCGACGGAGCTGTTTGGTCGAGAAGGCGACCGTCTTAGGGATGCCGGACAGGAGTACGGCACGACGACCGGCCGTCCGCGACGCTGCGGTTGGTTCGATTCAGTCGCCGGGCGTTACACGATCCGACTGAACGGCTGCCACAGCATCTCGCTGACCCGTCTCGACGTGCTCGATCGCTTCGAGATGCTCAAGGTCTGCGTCGCGTACAACATCAACGGGCAGCGGGTCGATGAGTTTCCCAGTTCGCGCCTGGCGCTTGAGGCGGCGGAGCCGATCTACGAGGAATTGCCCGGTTGGGAAGCCAACACCAGCGACTGCCGCCGTTTCGATGATCTGCCAGCCAACGCGCAGCGATACGTGCGCCGGATCGAGGAGCTGATCGGCGCGCCCGCCGCCCTGGTTAGCGTCGGACCCGAACGAGACCAGGCGATTATCGTGGATCCGATCCTCTGATTGCCCGGAGCGTTTCATGTCCAAGACAGTGATCTCCATCCTCACCTGGCTGCATGTGATCGGCGTCGCGATCTGGCTGGGTGGTCAGATTGTGACTGCGGCCTGCGTGATTCCGGCGCTGCGCGCCGTTGGCAATCGAACGGTGTGGCTGGACGCGCTGGAAGGATTCACCCGCCGCTTTGGTCGTATCGGCATTGCGGCGATGGTCGTGATCGTGATCACCGGCGGCGCGATGGTCGATCCACGTCTTGACCAGGCGGAGAACTTCGGTCCCAACATCTACGACGCGCGCTGGGGCTACATCTTTGTGATCAAGATGGCGCTCTGGGCAGTCATGATTGCTCTGATCGGCCTACACCAGTTCGTCTTCGGACCGCGTCAGCTCGAGCTGGCCCGCGCGACTGCCGACGCGGATGAGGACACGGCGGAGCTGCGGCGCGTGCGCATCACCACGATCGCTCTCTCGATTGCCGGGTTGCTGATGACCCTGCTGGTCGCGGGCGCAGGTGCATTCCTCGGCAATCACAACTTCTCGATGCTGCCATCCTGATGCGAACGCAGCGCTGGTCCGGCCGCGCGGCGGCGCGCATTGCACTGCTCATCGGCATCTCGGCCGCGCTCTTCGGAGCGCTAGTCCCGCTCGCACCGGCCCGGGGCCAGGAGACGTCGCTGCGTGTCAACGTCGCGATCTGGGTCTCCGATCAGGGCACAGCGGAGTTCTGTGTCGAGCTGCATGACACGACTGCAGGTTCGACCCGGCAGTGTCCCGACCGTCGCCGATTGACCCTCTCGCAAGCGCCCCAGGGACGATGGCTGCGCTCCAATGACCTGTCCATCGCTCCTGAGGTCTCGATCTACGCCCGTGCGAATCTCAGCGGAAGCCAGTTGCGTTACGGGCTTGGTGTGCGAGTCGAAGGCATCGCGCGAGGACTGCGGGCGCACGACTGGGTCGTCAACCTGGAAACAGCCGAACCCAACCGCTGGATCACCAGTTCGACAATCAGACTCTCCCTGCCTGTCGCGCCCCACCCCGAGCTCTGGCCGCCCGTCAGCGGGATGGTTCCCGGCGCGCATCGTCTGGAGGTAGGCGAACCGGCGCCCGACTTCCTGCTGCCGGCTTTGGGCGACAGTGACGAGTCACTCGTATCACTGTCCAGCGTCCGCGAGGACGCGGATCAGCTCACCTTAATCATGTTCTGGGCCTCCTGGGCGCCGTTCGTCGATGAGACCCTCAGCGTTCTCGCAGAACTCGCCGAACGTGAGGACGACGTACTGATCATTGGCGTCAACGTGTACGAAACTGAGGCAGGTGCGGCCGAGGACTTTGTTCACCGCACTGGGTCGAATCTGCTGCACCTGGTCGATTCGAACGGCGCGGTGGCGCAGCATTATCGGGTCGATGGCCTGCCCGAGCTGTATGTGATCGACAGCGATGGCATCTACGTGGGCGTGATTCGCGGCGCGGCGCCGCTCGCGCAGATTCTGAATGTCGTCGGAGTGGCTGAGTAAGCTCGCGGCGGTCAGTCGGATAGCCTGCGAAGCGAACCATCCCGATCAGGCGGCGTGGGTTGTATCCGCGCACATCAAGGGCCCCAGGAGAGTCACCATGCCCGAGTACGAAGACATCCTCTACGAGACCAAAGGCCGATTGGGGATCGTCACGCTCAATCGTCCGGAGAAGATGAACGCCCTCAGCCACCGGCTGCGCGCCGAACTGTTCGACGCGCTCAAGGTCGCCGAGGCCGACGAAGGCGTGCATGTCGTGATCATCCGCGGTGCCGGCCGCACCTTCTCTGCCGGCTACGACATCACTCCCGTGCCCAACCTCTCCGAGTCGGACTACCTGGACTACCGTTCGGGGCTGCCCTCGGTCGGACCGATCCATCCCGGCCAGGGACAGTGGCCGCAGCATCTGCTCTCGGGCTATTGGCAGATCTGGGAGTTGACCAAGCCGGTGATCGCGCAGGTCCACGGTTACGCGCTGGCCGGCGGCTCCGAATTGGCCTCGATGTGCGACCTGATGTACGTGGCCGAGGACGCGATCATCGGCTATCCGCCAGTCCGCGCGATGACCACCGTCGACATCCTTTACCACCCGTGGCACATGGGCATGCGCAAGGCGCGCGAGCTGCTCTACACGGGTGACTCGGTGACCGGACTCGAAGCGGTCGAACTGGGCTGGGCCAACAAGGCCTTTCCCGTCGAGCAGCTCGCCGAGGAAACCGAGAAGATGGGCGAGCGGATCGCCAACATCGCCCCCGACATGATCCAGATGTCGAAGCGCGGCCTGAACCGTGCCTACGAGGTGATGGGCTTCCGCACCGCGCTGCAGGTCGGCGCCGACATCCAGGCGCTGTCCACCTATCGACCATCGGCCGGAGACTTCGGCCGGATTGCCCGCGAGAAGGGACTCAAGGCCGCGCTCGACTGGCGCGACGGCCCGTTCCAGGACTACGGCGCCGCGAAGTCGCGCCCATCGTCGCCGGGAAGCTAGGCCGAGCGGTTGCAGGCCAATTTCACCTAACCGGATGCTGCGGTAGGATATCTCGGTGACGCGAAGCAGCGAGATGAAGTAGAGATCTATGCCCAGTCGCACCGGGGTACCTCAGTCGTTCGGCATCATCATGGTCTTTGCCCTGCTGACCGCAGGCATCTTCGCGCTGGTCGGATTTGCCATCCACAAGGGCGCCGACCGCAGCGTCATTGAAGCCAAGGCGATCTCCGAGGTGGCAGGCGCGGAGGGCTGGGAAACAGGACTCTTCTGCATCGAAGACGGCAAGGAAGACCACCCTTCGCTCTCCCTCGTCGAGCGACCGCCCGAGACCTGTGCCGAGGCGGAGCCGCTGCCGATCGAAAACCTGGAGGATGACGAGTACGGTGGCGAAGACGCCGTCGGCGCCGCCGCCAATGCGCTGCGCGGCGCAGAGCTATACGTCGCCAACGGCTGCCAGGTCTGTCACGGGGAAGTGGGTGAAGGCCTGGTTGGCCCGACGATCGCTCGGACCGGACTGGACATCCAGGGCGTGATCGCGCAGTACCGCCAACCTCGGGGAATCATGCAGGAGTTCCCGGCCGAGGATGTCTCGGTCGCGGACATCGCCGATGTCTGGCTCTGGCTGCAAACACTGCCGGCCGTCGATCCGCTCGTCGACCCCAACAACGACGCATTGGGTCACGAGAACTACGGTCAGTGGGCGCAGTAGCCCGCTCCACCTGCTGACGACGCGTATCCTCGGTGGCGGACGGGAGGTCTGCCATGGGCAATCACGCAACGCCGACTGCGGCGTACTGGGCGTTCTTCGAGCACTTCAATGCGCAGGATCCACATGGCTGGGCCGGCGCAATGTCGTATCCGCATGTCCGGGTCTCGGCAGCGCCTGCGCAGGTGCGGAACGACCAGCCCGGCGCCCGGACCGCATCCGGGGTCTATCCGTCCGAGGCGGACTATGCGGCGATGGCGGCGGAGGCGGGCTGGCGCCGCTTCGAGGCCACCGGCTGGGTGCGGACCCAGGGAATCACGCCGCGGGTCGTGCACTCGTCGGCGGACAAGGTCCACCTGGCCGGAGGCTGGACCAGGCACCGCGCCGACGACTCGGAGATCATCACCAACCGCGTGCTCTACGTGATGACGCGCACCGCCGAGGGCTGGGGTATCCAGGCGCGTTTCGGCGTTGACGGATTCAACAGAGGCGCTGAGCGCAGTACAGAGTCGGAAGCGGCGCTCGCCGCGCTGGCGCGGCTGATGCAGACGCTCGAAGCGGGCGATGTCGACAACTGGCTCAACTGCTTCCACTATCCGCTCACGCTGGTTGGAGCGCCGGGCGATGTCAACACGATGAACGACGCCGAAAAGATGCGTGCCGCCTTCGGAGACTGGGCCGGCCAGGCGCTGCCCATCAACTACACGGCCGACGTGCTCGCAGCAGGCGTCAGCGGCGTCACGCTCGCGCAGTCGATCACTCGCGGCGACGACAGCTTCCAACAGGCCTTTTTGGTCGCCGATCGAGATGGTGAGTGGAAGATCCTCGCCGTCTCCGCAATCCGCTAGCCAGCCTTCACGGCAAAGGGCCTTCCATGGCTTCGTACGAGACCGCCGAGGCCGCCTATTGGGCCTTCCTTGAGACGTTCAACGCTCGCGACGCCGCCGGTTGGGCGGGCGTGAACTCGTGGCCTCACGCGCGAATCTCCGCCGCCGCGCCCGAGAGCGCGGCTCACTGGCGGCCGCCGACTCGCGTGTTCGCAGACGCAGAAGAGTACCTGGCCGAGCCGCTCTGGGCCGATCTGGAAGCGACCGGTTGGGTCCGAAGCGAGTCGTTGCCGCCGACCGTCGTGCAGGCGTCGAATGACAAAGCGCACATTGCCGGCGGCTGGACCCGTTACGACACAGACGACGAGCCGATGGCGGCCAATCGCGTCGTCTACGTGATGACCAGGTCCGGAGAGGGCTGGGGCATCCAGGCTCAGCTCAAGACTGACAGCTTCGCGGACGGCGTCGACTTCTCCTCGCAAAAACGCGCGGCCGTCTCCGCCGTCGAGGCAACGCTCGCGCTGCTGGACGCAGGCGGGATCGAGGCCTACTGCGAGGCGCTGTCCTACCCGTTCACACTGGTCGGCCCGCCCGGGATCATCATCAAGATCGATACCGCCGAGGAGATGGCCTCGGCGATGCGTGGCGTGGGAGACGACCGGCTCAAGGCACCGCCCGGCACCGCGCGAGTCGTCAACTGCGGCCGCAGCGGCGCGAACGTCACCTTCCGCGTCGAACGCGACGGCGTACCGCAACGAGCGCTGGCACTCGTTGGGTTGCGTGACGGCGCCTGGCGGATGCTGGCGATCTCGGGGATCTGAGCGGCGGTACGCTCAATCGCCCTCGAGCGCCCCGCGCAGGCGCGGGTCGAGCACGTCGCGCAGCCCGTCGCCGATGATGTTCAGGCTCCAGACGAGGAGCGCGATACAGGCGCCGGGGAAGACCCACAGCCACCAGCCGCTGCCGGTGATGATCACCTGGCGTCCTTCGGAGACCATGCCGCCCCAGGTCGGCTCGGGCGGACGGATGCCCAGGCCGAGGAAGGAGAGCCCGGCCTCGGCGATGATCGCGAATCCCGCTCCCAGCGAGACCTGCACGATGACCGGCTGGAAGCTATTGGGCAGCACGTAGCGCATCATGATCCGCAGGTTGCTCGCGCCGATCGTCTGCCCGGCGAGGACATAGTCCTGCTCTCGTACGGAAAGCGCCATCGAGCGGGCGATCCGCGCGACCCAGGGAATGTTGGCGATGCCGACCGCCACGATGATGTTGATGATGTCGCGTCCCAGCACGGAGACCAGGGCCAACGCCAGGATCAGGCCGGGGAACGCGAGCACCGCGTCCATCAGGCGCATCAGCGCCTCATCGATCACACCGCGCGCATAACCGGCGGCGATGCCGATCGGCAGCCCGAAGATCGCGCCGAACAGCGACGCGCCAAATCCCACCGCGAGCGCAGCGCGCGTCGCGTGCAGCACCCGCGAGAAGGTGTCGCGCCCAATCTTGTCCGTGCCGAATGGGTGGTCTCCGTTGGGCGACTGCCAGGAGACGTAGAGGCCGTTTTCGTCGGTCGCTTGTTCCTCGAATCCGGGCACCGGGAAGACGTCGACGAAAATCGCAATGATGCCGAACACGACCAGGATGAACAGCGCCGGACGCACCAGCCGCACGCGCAGAGACCGCCGCATGAAGGTGCGCAGCGGCTCGAACCGGCTCGCATCCTCAGGGATCGGGTAGCCGGCGGCCGTGGCTTCCGCGGTTGCCTGCTCAGCCATAGCGGATCCTCGGATCCAGCACGCCGTAGGAGATGTCGGTCAGCAAGTTGGCAATCACGATGGCGATCGCAATCACGAGGATCATCGCCTGCACAATCAAGAGGTCGCGCTGCAGCGCGGCTTGCACCAGCCAGCGGCCCATGCCGGGAATGTTGAAGATCTGCTCAACGATCACGGCACCGGCAAAGACCCGGGCAAGGAGCAGGCCGACGATCGTGACGACGGGCAGCAGGCCGTTGCGCAGCGCATGCAGCGCGATCACGCGACGTTCGCGCAAGCCCTTGGCGCGCGCCGTGCGGACATAATCCTGGCGCATCACCTCCAGCATCGAGGAACGCGTCTGCCGAGCCACGATCGCCGAGAGCACCCATCCCACGACCAGCGTGGGCATGATCAGCGAGCGGATCGATGCCGCCGGGTCATCCCAGACGCGCGCGAAGCCGGCAGCCGGCAGCACGTCCCAGGTCACCACAAACAACAGGATCAGGATCAGCCCGGTGAGATAATCGGGGATCGCGACTCCGCCGACCGACAGCATCGTCACCAGTCGATCGGCGAGCGAGTTCGGCTTGATCGCCGACAGTACTCCTGCAGGAATGCCGATCACCATGCCAACGATGATCGTCGCAAAGCCAACATGCAGCGTGTTCAGCAGCCGTTGCACGAGCTCGGAGCCGATCGAGCGATTGGTCAGCACCGAACTGCCAAAGTCGCCGGAACTGACGATGTCGCCGATCCACTTGCCAAACTGTTCGGGCACGGACTTGTTTAAGCCGAGCTGTTCCTCCACCTGCGCGCGGCGCTCCGGGGAGATCGCCTCACCTTCGCCCGACAGCGCCGCGACCGGGTCTCCGGGCAGGATGCGGAAGATCGCGAACGAGGCGATGGCAACGATGATGACGACGACGATTGACTGCAGGATCCGGACCGTGATGTACGTCCACATACCAGCGTTCCACCAACCGTCGCCGCCCTACGAGGCGCGCGTGTCCGCCCTCTGTTCCCTTGGGACATCTCCCCCCGCCGAGCGGGGGGAGAACATCCTGTTGGCTAGGCCTCGTCGCTGTGCAGCCAGCGCGTCTGCCACTTGCCTTCGCCGTTAAAGAGGGTTTCCTCGGCGTTCTGGATGGCGTTGCGCACGCCGGTGAAGTTGACGCCGTACAGCATCGTGTAGAAGTGGCCCTCGCCCACGATGATGTCGTTGATCTTGCCGTAGATCTCGCGCCGTTCTTCGACGTCGAAGGTTGAGCGGCCGTCGGAGACGAGCTGGTCGAGGTCGGGGTGAATCGGACTCGCCACGTCCTGTGCGCCCGTGGGGTTGTAGACGCCGCTCTCCGTGTAGGCCAGCGAAGCGATCCAGTCGGGCTCCGGGTAGCGGGACCAACCGGTCAGGGTCATGTGGTACTCGCCGTTCTCGAAGAAGGCGGGAATGAACTCGACCAGTTCCAGCGGTTCGAAGTTGACCTGCAGGCCAAGCACTTCCTTGATCTGATTGGCGTAGGCCTGGCTGGCGTCGATCTTGACCTGGTTGACGTAGGTCGTCAGCGAAATGCCGCCCTCGGCGTTGAGCGCTTCGACATCGACGCCGGACTGAGCCAGGTACTCTTGCGCCCGCGCGCGCCGGTCGGCGATTGCCGGGTAGGCGACCTGCGGGTTGCTCGGCACCTCGCTGTAGGCCAGCGTGCCGTTCGGCCACTGACCGCCGAGCGCCTGGATCATCAGGTTGTTGTGCACGGCCTGGTTGACCGCCTCGGGGTGCACGGCGTGCATGATCGCCAAGCGCAGGCTCATGTTGTCCAGCGGCGGCTTCTTCGAGTTGAAGACCAGGATCTCCGAGACAAACGCGCCCTGCATTTCGACGATGCGCCAGTCGGGATGCTCTTCAACCTGCGTGTTGAACTGCGGCTCGGGGATGAACATCGTGTCGAGGTCGCCCGCAAGACCGGTCGCGATCAGGGTCGAGTTCTCGGTGATGATGTTGTACTTCAGCTCATTGAAGTAAGGCACAGGGCTGCCGGTCTGAGAGCCGGGCGCCGGGCCGAGCATCCAGTGATCGGGGTTTCGCTTGCCCAGGACATGCGACTGGTCGACCCACTCGACGAACGAGTAGGGGCCCGTGCCCACCGGGTTGAGACCGTACTCATCGCCCAGCTCATCGGCTGTCGGTACGTGGATCATCGCGCCGGCGCGGTCGCCGAGCAGGTGCATGACGGCCGCCGACGGCTCCGAGAGCAGATACGTCGCGGTGCGCTCGTCAGGCGTCTCCACCGTGTGCACGACTTCGAAGTTCGCCTTCGGCGTCGAGGCCGGGTGTCCGGTCACGCGCTCGAGATTGAGCCGTACGTCCTCCGATGTGAACGAATCGCCGTTGTGGAAGGTGACGCCGTCGCGCAGAGAGAAGATGATCGTGGTGTTGTCGGGGA
The DNA here is from genome assembly GCA_009838915.1 of Chloroflexota bacterium. Lineage (GTDB taxonomy): Bacteria > Chloroflexota > Dehalococcoidia > Bin125 > Bin125 > Bin125. The sequence continues at coordinate 34,392 of VXQT01000002.1, read as the reverse complement.
ACTCCCACGCCTCGGCCAGCGAGATCTCCGTGAGCTGGTTGTTCTGCGTGTCGTGCATCACCAGGTAGTCGTAGAACGGCTGGAAATAGTAGGCGTCGGTACCTGACGTCCCGGTGTGCGGGTCGATACCCGTGGTATTGAGGTGCAGTCCGGCGTTGTAGATCGGCGCGATGGCGGGTCCTGCAGCCTGCGCCTGGGCGACCGCCGCCTGCTGTTGCTGCTGCGCGGCGTCCTGTTGGTCCTGCTGCTGGGCCTGTTGTTCGGCCATCGCTTCCTGTTGCTCGGCCTGTTGCTGGACCTGGGCCGCAGTCTGGCCATCGTCATCGTCGTCGCCGCAACCGACAAGCGCGAGACCTGCCGCGCCCACTCCGGCGCGGGCGGAGGCCCGCAAGAGCGAACGCCTCGACATCCTGCTGCGCTTCATCCGGGTCCAGTAGTTGCGGGTCGTCATTGGGTCATCCTTTCCCTCGGCGCGCGTGTCGGAAGCAGATGGACTCTGCCCGATGATCGGGCTGCACGCGTCGCGACAGTGCAGGGCAGGCTAGCACTCTTGGATCGTAGATGCGGCTATGGATATCTGGTAACCGTTCTAGTCGGGAGGAATCGAGAATTCGATCGGGCCGCCGGCGAACGGGATGATGCTGGCGGTAAACAGGACGTCGACTGCGTTTGATTGAAACTCAGCGATCGTGACCTGGCTGACAATCTCGCCGCTTGCGCCGTTGATCGTGATGACCGTGGAGTAGTACTCGATCGACTCGATGCTCGCGCTGTCGGCCAGGAATTCGGACGCCTCAGCCTTGATCAGCTCGCCAAGCTCGTCGAAGTAGTCGTCGCCCGGCAGACGCGGGCCGCTCTCGATGACCAGTTCGTAGATCGGCGGTCCGCCGCCCTCGATCGTGCGCGTCAACCAGGAGAGGTCGAGCGCCGACGCGTAGGACCCGAAGTTGTACAGGTCCGGCAGCGCAAGGAATTCGTCAACGGTCAGTCCGGCGAAACCCTGTAACTCGGGCGTCGAAGCCTGATAACTGAACTCGTCGGCGCGTCCCTCGCCGACCCAGATGCCGTCGCGGGTCCAGAGCACGCCGAAGATGTGCGCCTGGTCGAGGATGGTCGTCACTTCGAACATGCCCCGCGACCACGACGTGGATATCCGCGTCGACGCCGTGCGTGACTCTCCTGCGGCGACGGCCTGCGCTTCGATTTGAACATGCAGTTCATCGACGGTGTTCAGCCATTCCGTCGCCAGCGCGAGCAACTCGTCAGCCTCCAGCAGCTCGCTCGGGGCAAACGTGGCGTCGCTGCCGGGATTGCTGGCCGAGTCGACTGGCGTGTCCTCGCCGAAGAACGAATCGAGCAACGACGGATCAACCAGCGGTTCAGGCGTCGGAAGCTCGACCGGCTCGTTCCAGCTCCGCAGTGTGGTCAGCGAGGTGATGTAGGAAGACGCCTCGACCTGTTCATCGCCTTCGTCGGCTCCGTTGAGCGCGAAGGGGTCCGCCAGCGTCGTCTCCACCTCGACCCACAGCGGTGCACCACTCGACCGGCTGATCGCGATGCGCATGCGCATAACCTCAGCTCCGGCCTCGAACGGATCGATGCCTTGCGCGCGCAGCGCCTGCGCGGCTGCGTCGGTCAAACTGGCCACATCGATCTCGCACTCAACCAACCAGACCGCTTCGCCTTCGTGTTCGGCGTCGCTGACAACCCCGCCCACCGTCTCGACGCACCAGAGCGTCTGGTCCAGGCCTGCCGGATCTGCGAGTGCGGCAAGGTCTCCACCGGGTAGATCGCCAATGTCCAAGAACCCTGTCGCGGCCGCGTCGCTCAAGTCGACCCATCCGCCCAGACCGGTCATGGACATGTAGGCGTCGTCCTCAAGCAGGAGCAGCTGTAGCGTCAGCGAATCGCCCCCCTGCTCGCCGTTCGTGTCGGATAACGCCTGGAATGCGCCGAACAGGGCCGAGGCATCCACGGTGGTCAGGATGCCGAGCGGTTCGGCTCGATAGATCGCCACGGCGTCGAAGCGGGACTCCAGGCCGAACAGGTTGAACTCGATGCCGGCATCGAGCACCATCGTTTCAAGATCCGCGGCCCACGCTTCCAGCGCGGCGGCCGCCTCGGCCAACTGCGGGTCACTGAACTCGGACGTCTCCGAGTCCGCCGCGTCCTGCGCGATGGTCTGCTCATCCTGGGCCGCCTCGCCGACGGAGGTCTGGGCGCTTGAGGTCGACCGCTCAGCTGCATCCGCCTCATCCTGCGCCGCCGACTCCTGCTGCGTCTGGGCTTGCTGCTGCGTCGACTGCGCCGGCTGCTCGTCACCGCCGCATCCGACCAGCAATACACCGAGGGCGATCGCAGTGGTGACCAGCAACAGCAGAACCGCGCGCATATAGGTGCCTCCCAGCGGGAACCGAAGTGGGATTCACTGTATCGCGGGATGGCGTCCTGAGCGCCTCGATTGATTAGGCCGTCGACAGCACCAGCGCGCGAATCTCCCCGAACTCTCGCTCGAGCTTGCGCCAGGAATCGCCGCCGTCCTCGCTCAGGTAGACGTAGCCGTGCAGCGTGGCCGCGGCGATCGTGTCGGGCGCCCCGGGATGACTGGCCAGCCAGTAGAACATCGAGTTGGGCGGGTACGGCAATTCGCAGGGCGACCAGGTGCGGCCTCCGTCGGTGGAGCGTTGGATCGCCCCCGTGATGCCGGGGCTGTCGTCGCCTCCGGCGACGAAGATGGTGTTCGGATCGTCGTACTTGACCAGCATCCCTCGGCTGTAGAGGCGCAGCGTCCCGTCGCGCAGTGGTGGAAACTCGTGCTGCAGCCACGATTCGCCTTCATCGTCGGAACGCGCCACGCCGAACGGGCTGGTCGCATATATCACGGCGCCCTCCGGCCCGACCGCCCGCCCCATGTGGTGCACGTCCTGCTGAAAGAACTCGGTCCCAATCGGGTTGCCGCGCGACCAGGTATCGCCGCCGTCGAGCGACTTGTGCACTCCGTCGACCTCGATCCCGGCGTAGATGCGGCGCGAGTCGAGCGGATCGATCACCACCGACGTTGTGCGCGGTATCCCGGCTGGCGCGTTGTGCCGGATGTCGATCGCCAGGTCTTCCCAGGTCGCGCCGCCGTCGCGGGATCGCCGCAGGCCCGGATGTCCGCCGGCGAAAATGGTGTCGGGGTTCGACGGATCAAAGGTGATGGACCAGATCTGCGCGCCGCCCTTGTAGCCCTCCACGACCTCCCAGCTCTCGCCGTTGTCGTCTGAGGCAAGCAGCGCATGGTCGGCGCCGGCCAACAATCGCTCGGGGTTGTTGGGAAACACGGCCATCGAGCGCACGGCGGCCTCCACCTGTCCGCGCCCCATCTGCCATGTCCGGCCGCCGTCGAGCGAGCGAAACGGCCCCTGCCCCATCGTGCCGACGTGGATGGTGATCTGGTACGGCATGACACGTCCCTTCCCGGTCCTCGACCCGGGCAGCGTAGGCGATGGTGACCGAGTCGGTCTCCAGCTCTACGGCATGTACGGATACGGCGACGGACCGAGTTGCGTCCGCAGGATCGGCTGCGCATCCTCGACGAACTCGCAGAGCAATGGACGTGTGTCCGCGGGATCGATGATGTCCTGGCCTGTGGCCTCCGCCGTCCGGAACGGAGAGGCGAGGTCCTGGAGGCGCTGTTCGATCTCTGCTTGCTTCGCCTCGGGGTCGTCGGCCGTATCGATCTCTCGCCGATAGGCGGCGAGCGCGCCGCCCTCGATGTGCATCGAGCCCCAGCGGCCCGAGGGCCAGGCCCAGCGCTGGAACATGCCCGTCGGCCGGTGCTGGCACTGGCCGGCGACGCCGAACAAGCGGCCCATCACGACCGTCGCCCAGGGCATCCGCGACTGGCAGGTGGCCATCACCAGACGCGCGCCGGCGCGCTCGATGCCCTGTTTCTCCGACTCGACCCCGACCATGAAGCCGGGCTCGTCGGCGAAGGAGACCAGCGGCAGGTGGAACGTGTCGCAGAGCTGGAGCAGGCGAATCACCTTGCTGCCGCCCTTGACGTCGGTCGATCCGCCCTCGTGCATCGGGTTGTTGGCCATCACGCCGACCGGGTAGCCGTTGATCCGCGCCAGACCCGTAATCCGCGAGCGGCCGTAGAACGGCGCAATCTCGAAGAACGATCCCTCGTCGACGCACCAGTTGATCGCGCGGTGTCCGTCGTAGGCGCGTCGGCGGTCGCGGGGTACGAGCCGCCGCAGACGCTCCTCGCGGCGGTTGGGATCGTCGGTCGGCTCGGCTCGCTCCGACATCTCGTAGACGCTCTGCGGCAGGTAGCTCAAGAACTGACGGATCTGGCGGAAGGCGTCGTCCTCGTCCTCGGCCAGGTTGTCGACCGAGCCCGACTGGTATACGTGAATGCGTTCGTCGCCGAGGTCCTCCTTGGTCACGTTGTAGCCCAGCGCCGCCTTGACCACCGGCGGCCCGCCGGGGAAGAGCTGCGAGATGCCCTTGACCATGATCGTGAAGTGCGCCATGCAGGCGTTGACCGCGGGCAGCCCGGCGACCGAGCCCATCACCGCCGAGACCACCGGTACGGTGCGCAGCAGGTCGGTGTCGATGGTCGACCACATGTTCCCGTCGGGCAGATATGTGCGCCCCAGCGTCTCGAATCCGCGCACCGACCCGCCCGCCGCGTCGAGCATCCGCACGTACGGCACGCGCCACTCCAGCGCCCGCTGGTTCGAGCGTTTCTCCGAGCCCAGCCCGTCCGAGCCGTCGCCGCCGCCCGACCCGCCGCGCACGGTGAAATCGCCGGCCGAGACGACGACCTTGCGCCCGTTGACCTTGCCGAAGCCCTCGATCGCCCCCTTTGGCGTGAATGCCACCAGTTCGCCCGCGTCGTCGTACTCCGGACGGCCGACCAGCGACATGAACTCGCTCAGTGTGCCGGGATCGAGCAACCCGTCAACCCGCTCGTTGACCAGCAGCTTCCCCCGCCGTCGCTGGCGCTCGACGCCCTCCGGCCCGCCTCGCGCCTGGGCCAACTCCTTGCGCTTGGCAATCTCGGCAATCTCACGTTCCCACGTCATGTGCTGCTCCGTCAGTTGATAGCCCTCCAGCAGGGTACGAGGCCCGTGTTCGGGGAGGACCAGCGGACGACAACGAGAAGGTCAACGACAGGCGGTGCGTCTAGCTCAACGCGCTGCCGCGATTGCCGACTGGGCGCGCTCCTGGAGATCGAGTTGCGGCGACCACTCGGTGTCGATCCGCGTGCGAATCATGGTCGCCTTGACGGCCGAGGCGAACTCCTGCATCGCCAGCTGCTGTAGCGACTCGGTCAGCGTCTGTTCGGGATCCTGCGCCAGACGCTTTGCCTGCGTCCACCAGGCCTGCTGCATCGTCTCGTCCGATGCCTGCATCAGGATTTCCTCCGTCACCGCGCGATGACGGACGAGTGCATACAGCACCTGCACCGGCGTCTGCGGCGGGTCGAGCTGGGCCGGCGGCAGGTCTTCCGGCCAGATCAGGTTGGCCTCGGCCGCGCAGGCTTCGGCGGCGGAGTCGGCCAGCGAACCCAGCGGCGTGGACTGATGTAACTGCTCGACGGTCGCCCCGGCGAGCGCCGTCGTCAGCACGCGCCGCGTGAGCAGCAGCGCGTAGCCCCAGGCTTCGGCGGAGTCGGACTTCATCGAATCGCGGCTCGGCTAGATCAGGTCCTGGCCGCCGGCAACTTCGAGCGCGGAGCGGATCGTGGACTGGATGCCCTCGTCGGGGTCGACCAGCGGCGAGCGCAGCGGTCCGGCGTTGAAGCCGATGTCGTTGAGCGCCCACTTGACCGGGGCCGGATTGCCGATCAGGAAGAGCGCCTTGACCAGCGGCGCCAGCTTGACCTGCAGACGGCCCGCCTCGGCCGTGTCGCCGCGCTCCCAGGCGTCGTACATCGCCGCAATCTGTCCGCCGACCAGGTGCGAAAGCACCGAAACCGCGCCGTAGCCGCCCATCGCCAGGATGGCCAGGTTGTCGCCGTCGTTGCCGCTCCAGATGCGGAACGCCTTCGGCGCGGTGCGGATGATCTCGGCGATCTGCTCGAGGTCGCCTGAAGCCTCCTTGACCCCGGCGATGTTCGAGCAGTCTTCCGCCAGTCGCACAACCGTCTGCGCCGACATGTTGAGCCCGGTCCGGCCGGGCACGTTGTAGAGCATGATCGGCGTCTCGGGCACGGCGTCGGCGACGGCCTTGAAGTGCTGGTAGAGACCCTCCTGGGACGGCTTGTTGTAGTACGGCACGACCTGCAGCAGACCGTCGATGTCGAGTTTCGCCGCCTGCTCGGAAGCCTCTACCGCGGTTTCGGTGCTGTTCGACCCGGTCCCGGCAATCAGCGTCCCTCCGGCGTCGTGGACGACCGGCGCGAGCTCGCGGAACAAGACACGTTCCTCCTCGTGTGTCAGCGTCGGCGACTCCCCGGTGGTGCCGGCCACGACGACCCCGTCGGAGCCCGACTTGAGCAGCGCCGCAGCCAGGTGCTGGGCCTGCTCGACGTCAACGCCGCCGGCCTCGGTCATCGGCGTCACCATGGCGGTATAGAGGCGTCCCCAGTCAGGGGCGTCGTTCGGCTCGGTCATGATTCGGGCTTTCCGTCGCTCACAGTCAGATGATCAAGGCTACTAGGTCGGCGATGCGATTTCGCAGACAGGGCGCCGCCGCGAGAGAGACCCTAGAGGCAGCCGTCGTCGAGCATCCACTCGACCATCTGGATGATGTTCAGCGCGGCGCCCTTGCGCAGGTTGTCGGCGACGACCCACCAGGCGAGCCCGTTCGGGTTGGTCACATCGACGCGGGCGCGGCCGACCAACGTGTCGTCGATTCCGTCGGCGTCGAGCGGCGTCGGCCACTCGCCCGCGGCTCGTCCATCGATCACGCTGAGGCCGGGCTGCGCGGCCCAGCGCGCCTGCGCCTCTTCCGGCGAGATCGGACGATCGAAGTCGGCGTGGACGGCGATGGCGTGGGCGCGCTCGGTCGGGATGCGGACGCAGGTTGCGGAAAGCGGCAACTCGGGCTGGTGCAGAATCTTGCGCGACTCGACCAGCATCTTCCACTCTTCCTTGGTGTAACCGTCGTCGAGGAATACATCAACCTGCGGCAGCGCGTTGTTCGCGATCTGCTTCGGGTACTCGTTGAACCGGTCCGCGCCAATCTCGCCGCCGCCAACTATGACTGCGTTCTGCTCTCGCAGCTCCGTCACCGCTGCGCCGCCCGAACCGGAAGTCGCCTGGTAGGTGTCGGCGATGATCCGCGTCACTGCGCGGTCCTGGATCAACGGATGCAGCGAGAGCACCAGCGGCACTGTGGTGCAGTTCGGGGTCGCGATGATCCCGTTGTGCTGGCGCAGGTCTTCCGGGTTGACCTCCGGCACGACAAGGGGCACGCCTTCCTGCTGGCGGAAGGCGGACGAGTCATCGAAGGCGACCGCGCCCTTCTGCGCGGCGACGGGGCAGAGCTCATTCGACGCGGCCGTGGAGGCGGAGATGAAGGCCACGTCGGCGCCGTCGAAGGCTTCGTGGGTGGTTTCGTAAACGACGTGCGTCTCGCCGCGGAAGCTGAGCTCGCGGCCCTCTGAGCGCTTCGTCGCGAGCAGCCGCAGTTCCTTCACCGGGAAGTTGCGTTCTTCCATGCAGCGCAGGAATTCAGCCCCCACGACGCCGGTGGCTCCGACGAGGGCGACGGTCAGTTCACGTCCCACGATTTATCTCCTTCGATGTCAGTCAGTGCGCAGGCCGAGCAGTCGGTCGAGCCCGATCACGAGATGGTCAAGCTCCGGCGCGGCGCGGACAGCGCGCAGGATTTCCGGGATGAACGAGGCGCGGCTCATCGAGTCGTGGCGGATGGTCAGCGTCTCGTCGGCGCCGCCGAAGATGATCACCTGGTGCGCGACCAGTCCGGGCAGCCGCACCGAGTGCAACGATGCGCCGCCCAGCTCCGCGCCGCGCGAGTCATGGCCCTCGACATTTTGGCGCTGGGCTTCGTTGCGCGAAAAATCGCTGTCACGCGCAGCGCGCATTGACTGGGCGGTCGCCACAGCCGTGCCCGAGGGCGCGTCAACCTTGCCGTCGTGGTGTTGCTCAATGATCTCGACGGAATCGAAGAGCGGCGCGGCGATGTTGGCCAGGTGCATCATCAACACCGCGCCGAGCGCGAAGTTGGCGGCGACGACGCCGCCCAGTCCGGCCACGTTAACTCGCCGTTCGGCGTCCGCGATCACCTCGTCCGAGAGTCCGCTGGTTCCGATCACCGGCCGCACGCCGGCCTCGACCGCGGCCGGAATGAGTTGCACGCTCCACTCGGCGTTGGAGAAGTCGACCACGACGTCGGGCGACCAATCGGCGAGCGCGTCGAGCGAGTTGCTGAGCGGGATCTGCCGGCCGGCGACCTCGACGGAGCCTCCGCTGGAGAGTCCGTCCAACGCACCGATCAGCTCCAAGTCATCTGCGGACTCGATGGCGGCCATGATCTGGCGGCCCATGTTGCCGGCGCCGCTCATCACGACTCGGATTGCTGGGCGGGCCATGATTCACCTGCCGTGGTCGCTGTACGCGCCGTGCTATCGGTTCGGGGCGCCGAAATCGCTGCGCGGCGGCGGAGGGGGCGGAGGCGGGCCGTCCGTCTCGGGCTGTCCCCGGCGGATGTTGACGCGCGAGAGGATGCCGCCGCGGCGCCGCGGCGCGATGTTGGAGTCGGGCTGCCGCTCCTCGTGCTCGCCGCCGGCCGGCGCGCTGTCGGAGCGCGGCGCACCGTCTCGCTGGCTGTCCTGGCCGGGCTGGCCGTTACCGCCCGAACCCTGTTGTCCGGTGTTGCGGCGGCGACGCCGACGCCGGCGTCGAGGCGCGCCCTCCCGGGGCGGTGCCACGGCGGCCGAGCCATCGGCCTCCGTCTCGGTCGGAGCATCCGCCTGCGCGACGACCGGTTCCTCGGCCGGCTCCGGCTGTTCGTCGACCACGGGCGCCTCGAACTCCGCGCTCGGCGCAGGCTCGACGGCCGGCTCCGGCTCGACGGCTTCCGGCTCACGCGCCACGCGCGGACGACGCTGCCGCGGTTCGCGAGGCTCACGGGCCTCACGCGGTTCACGCCCTTCGCGCGCCTCTCGGCGCGGCGGACGGTCGTCTCGGCCGCGGCGCTCACGAGGCTCTCGCGGCTCCCGCGAGCCGGAGTCGGAATCTCCGTTGAGCAGTGCCTTGCGAGAGGCGTTGACGCGGCCCAGGTTGTCGACCTCGATCACGATGATCTGCATCTCGTCGCCGACGCTGACGATGTCCTCGACCTTGTCGACTCGGTAGTCCGCCAACTCCGAGATGTGAACCAGCGCGTCCTTGCCCGGCACCATCTCGACGAAGGCGCCGAAGGGCAGGATGCGCACGACCTTGCCGGTGTAGATCTGGCCCGGCTCGATGTCGCGGGTCATGGCGGAGACGCGATCGAAGGCCGCTTGGCCGGAGGCCTGGTCGACGGCAGTGATGAAGACCGCGCCGTCGTCTTCGACCGAGATCTCCGCACCGGTGTCGTCCTGCAGCGCGCGGATGTTGCGCCCGCCCGGACCGATCAACTGGCCGATCTTGTCCTGCGGCACGTCGAGCCGCAGGATGCGCGGCGCGTGCGGCGACATCTGCTCGCGCGGCGCGGCGATGCACTCGGTCATCACGTCCATGATCTGCAGGCGGGCGTCGCGGGCCTGTTCGAGGGCCCGGCTCAGAATCTCCAGGTCGATGCCCTTGACCTTCATGTCCATCTGCAGCGCGGTCACGCCGTCGCGCGACCCGGCGACCTTGAAGTCCATGTCGCCGAGGTGGTCTTCCATGCCGACGATGTCGGTCAGGATCGCGACCTCGTCGTCTTCCTTGATCAGGCCCATGGCGATGCCCGCGATTGGCGTCTTGATCGGGACTCCGGCGTCCATCATCGAGAGCACCCCGGCGCAGACCGAGGCCATCGAGGTGGAGCCGTTCGAGGCCAGCACCTCGGAGACGATGCGAATCGTGTAGGGGAACTCGTCGAAGGCCGGCAGGATGGCGGCCATTGCCCGCTCGCCGAGCATTCCGTGACCGATGCTGCGCCGCGAGGGATTGCCCACCCGTCCGGTCTCGCCGGTCGAGAAGGGCGGGAAGTTGTAGTGGTGCATGAAGCGCTTCGAGTCCTCGGGCGTGAGGTCGTCGAGCCGCTGCGCCATGCCCGAACCTGCAAGCGTGGTAAAGCTCAACACCTGCGTTTCGCCTCGCTGGAACAGGCCGGAGCCGTGCGTGCGCGGGACCAGGTCGACCTCGGCCGACAGCGCCCGCACCTCGGTCAGGCTGCGGCCGTCGGCACGCACCCCGTCGTCGAGGATGCCGCGCCGCACGATCTGCTTCTCCATCGCGTCGAACGCCTCGGTGTAGGCCTCCGCATCGGCTTCGTCGCCGAGCGATTCCAGCAGCGTCGCCTTGACGGCGGCGCGGCGCTGATCGCGGTCGGCCTTGTCCTCGGCCTCGCGCAGCGCCGAGCGCAGGTCGTCGCCCGCGCGTGCCTCGACATCGGTCAGGATCTCCGCGTCGACCGATTCCGGCGTGAATGCACGCTTGACCGGCTCCACCTCCGCGGCCAGAGCCTCCTGCATCTCGCAGATCGTGGTGATCGCTTCCTGGCCCAGGGCCAGAGCCTCCACCAGCAGCGCCTCGGGGACCTCGCCGGCGTCCGCTTCGACCATGGTGATCGCGTCCCGGGTACCGGCGACGACGAGATTGAGGTCCGACTCCTCTAGTTGCGCGAAGGTCGGCTGAAGCACCAACTCGCCGTTGACGTGGCCGATGCGCACTGAGGCAACCGGTCCGTCGAATGGGATGTCCGACACGCAGAGCGCGGCCGAGGCGGCAATCGTGCCCAGTGTGTCCGGGGGATTCTCCATGTCGACCGCGAAGATCGTGATGATCAGCTGCGTGTCGTCGTTGTAGCCCTTGGGGAACAACGGCCGGATCGGCCGGTCGGTCAGCCTCGCTGAGAGTACGGCAGCGGTCGTCGGCCGGCCCTCGCGGCGGAAGAAGGAGCCGGGAATCCGGCCGGCGGCGTAGAGCCGCTCCTCGAACTCCACCGACAGCGGGAAGAAGTCGATGCCGGGCCGGGGCTTGGAGGCCGTGGCGGTGCCCAGCATCATCGTGTCCCCGTAGCGCACGGTCACCGCGCCGCCGGCCTGTCCGGCCAGTTTGCCGGTCTCAATCGATAGGGTGCGTCCGGCGATCTCCTGCTGGACGGTTCTGGTAGTGATTTCCATGTCTGGGGTGGTTCCTGTGCTTTCCTGTGCGTCCGGTCTCTCACCGGTTCACTTCACGCCTGGTTGAGTGCGGGTGTCGGCGCTCGACGGGACGGCGCGATGGCCGGACCTCGGGCGACGCCCGGAACGATGAGCATCCGCCGGCGGCGCGGTCGGCGGACTCGGGCACCTAGCGACGCAGGCCGAGCTCGTTAACCAGCGTCGAGTAGCGATTGACGTCCTCGCGATTGAGGTAGCGAAGCTGTCGTCGGCGTTGGCCGACCAGCTTCATCAACGCACGGCGCGTGTGGTAGTCGTGCTTGTGCTCGCGAAGATGGTCGGTCAACCGCGAGATGCGCTGGGTCAGCTGCGCGATCTGCACTTCCGGCGAGCCGGTGTCGTGCTCGTGCTGCCCGAACCGGGTCACGATTGCCGACTTCTCTTGCTTGCTCGACATGTCTACTCCGCGCCATAGGGCGACTTGGGCGCGACGGGATTGCCGGGGTGCGTATACGGTCTGCCTCTGCTGGCGTCTCTCGGCGGCTCTCCAAGCCGTCCGTCCCCCGCCGCTGCGTTGCCGGTGCCTGTTCGTTGCCTAGACGTTACCAGACGCACACGCACTCCCGCTCACTCTGGGTCGCGTATGCGACACTGCAGCTCATGACGGTCCTGATGCGGCATCCAATCATGATCGTGCGGGCGCGGCTCGATCCCACGGTGCTGGAGCAGTTCGAGGACTGGCATCGCCGCACGCACCTGCCCCACGTGCTGGAGATTCCCGGAATCGTCTCCGCCTTCCGCGTGCGCGCCGCCGACCCGATCGCGGGCGCACACCTGATGGGCTACACGTTCGAGGACGAGACCGTCGTCCAGGCCGCCCTCTCCTCCGAGCAGGCCCAGGTTGCCCGCCGCGACTGGGATTCATGGGCCGATCAGGTCTATGAACTCTCAGTCGAGATCTACGCCCCGCTCGCGCCGCTGCCCATCTTCCAGCACCACAACTGACCATCGACATTCGCCCGTTCCGGGCAGCTACATCGCGATGCCCGCGCCCTTCTTCCTCATTCCTGCCTCCTATTCGTCATTCCCGCGAAGGCGGGAATCCATTCAGAACCAACTCAGTCAACAACCCGACGACCTGAGCGACCTCACGGCAACAACGGGCAACTGCGTTGAATCGTCACGCCGAGGCCTTGCTGTCGTCTTCCTGAATGGATTCCCGCCTGCGCGGGAATGACGAGGCTCTATCGCCTACAGGTCCAGCGCGACCTCGTCCTTGATCGCCGTCTTGCCTTCGGGCAACGTGAAAAAGTTGCAGAAGCAGGTGCCCTCGAAGTCGACCAGGCCGTTCAGTACCGGCTCGCAGACGCAGATCGTGTCGTCGTTGTTGGCCGGTTGACATGGGCAGTAGAACTTGCCGAAGCGCAGGCGCATGCTGACGAAATCCTCGATTGTCTGGTCGGCATTCATCAGGATGTAGCCGCGCTCCTCGCAGAACTTGTCCGCGAGCTCGGTCATCTCGGCGCGGTACTGGTCGCGCAGCGCGCGTTCCTCTTCCTCCGGCAGATCGGTCAGGCGTTCGAACTCAGCCATGGTGCGGCCTTTCCCTGCGTGGTCCATTCAGGTTACGTCGCGGCGGCGCGGGCTTCGGCGAAACGGACGAGGGAGCGCACGGGCACGCCGGTCGCGCCCTTGACCTGCGTGCCGCGCGTCTTCGACGCGTCGTCGGTACCGGCCATGTCCAGGTGTGCCCAGGGCGTGTCGCCGGCGAAGCGGGCGAGGAACTTGGCCGCCGTGATCGCGCCCGCCAGCCGACCCCCGGTGTTCTTCACGTCGGCGACCTGGCTGCGAAGCTGCTCGTCGTATTCGGGGAACATCGGCAATTGCCAGAACTTCTCACCCGCGCGCTTGCCCGCCTCGATCACTTCCGCGGCGATCTCGTCGTCGTTGGCCATCACGGCCGTGGCGACATCGCCCAACGCCACCGCGGCCGCGCCAGTCAGCGTCGCCACGTCGATCAGCGGCGAGAGCCCCAGGTGATTGGCATAAGAGAGCGCATCGGCGAGGACCAGCCGGCCCTCGGCGTCGGTGTTGATCACCTCGATCGTCGCGCCGTTCATGGCGGTGAGCAGGTCGCCCGGCTTGATCGCATTGCCGCCGGGCATGTTCTCGGTGCAGGGCGCGAGCGCGGTCACGTTGATCGGCAGCTTGAGGTCGGCAATCGCGCCCATCGAGGCGACCACAGCCGCCGCGCCCGACATGTCCTGCTTCATTGCTTCCATGTTGGCGGCCGGCTTGATCGAGATGCCGCCTGTGTCGAAGGTGATGCCCTTGCCGCAATAGCCCAGCCCCGGCTCGTCCGCGCCGCCGCGGTGGCGCAGGATCAGGAACCTGGCCGGCTGGTGCGAGCCTTTGGCCACGCCCAGGAACGAGCCCATGCCCAACTCAGCAGCGGCGGCCTCGTCCATGATCTCGATCTCAACATCGTGATCGGCTGCCCATGCTTCGGCGCGATTGGCCAGCTCGGTCGGGGTCAGCAGATTGGACGGCTCGTTGGCCAGGTCGCGGGCGAAGTTCGCCGCCCCGGCCAGCGAGCGGCCCTCTGCGATGCCCGCCTCGACTCCGTCCACGCTGCTTGAGTGCAGCGTGACCCGCTCGATTACGTTCGGTGTCTGCTTCGGCGCCTGGTGCCGGTCGAACCGGTAGAGGCCCAGGTCGAGGCCCTCTGCAATCGCGCCCGCGATCTCCTCGGCGCTCAACCCACACTCCGCGCCGTCCACTGCTACCGCGAGCGTGCCCGAGGCGAGCGAGCGGGCCTTGCGCCCTCCTGAGGCCGCCGCATGACGAATCTCGTCCAGTCCCATCTGTTCGGCGGCCCCGAGTCCGGCGATCACGACGCGCGGCGCGGCAATGTTGCCGAAGGTGTGAATCACCACGGTCTGGTTCACGGCGCCGGTCAACTCACCCGCCGCGACGAGCGGCGTGAGCCCGCCGTCGAGCGCGTCATTGAGCAGGCGCAGCGCGCCGCCATCAAGGATGTCGTCGTCCTTGGTCGCGAAGATCAACAGGTGGTCAGCCTCGGCGTCGAGCGCAGGCTGACCGCTGGCGTGGATGTCCATGTCCGTCTCTCAAGGCCCTTTCGGGCGTGGTCAATCGGTCCCGGGGCAATCCAGATCATCCTAACGATCAGCCCGAATACTGTGGCCGAATGCGGGAATTCCTACGCGAACTGGCCGCTGTGGCCGTGGCCGGGCTGATCTACTACCTGGTGCGCGGGGCAGTCTCCGACCGCGCCGACGAGGCGTTCCAACGCGCTCGCGACATCCTCGAGCTCGAAGTCCGGCTGCGGCTCGATTGGGAAACGGCGATCCACGAGGCCATCCTCGGCTCCGACCTGCTGATCGACCTCGCCAACGGCGCCTACTTTTGGGGCCACATGCCGCTGCTGATCGTCTTCGCCGTCTGGCTCTGGCGGGCCGACCGGCGCGTCTGGCGTCTGTTCCGCAACGCGCTGCTGATCTCGGCGGCGGTGGGCATGGCCTCCTACTACCTGTTCCCTACAGCGCCGCCGCGGCTGATGCCCGAGCTCGGCTACATCGACACGCTCGCCCTGCGCGCCGCGCCCGCCTACCAGGCGCAGGAGGTCGGACTCTTCGTCAATCCCTATGCCGCCCTGCCCTCGCTGCACGTCGGCTGGGCGTTGCTGGCCGGGATCGCGCTCTGGAGAATTTCGCCACGCCGGAGCGCTCGACTCCTGGCGATTGCGATTCCGCTGTCGCAGTGTTGGGCCGTGGTCGCCACGGCGAATCACTGGACGCTCGACGCCGTTGCCGGCGTCTCCGTCTGCGTCGCCGCCTGGCTGATCGCCCTTTCGATCCGTAAGCTGAATCCGCAGAGCTGGAGTTTGCTGTCAAGGAGTTGAAGATGCTGGTCGTGACGACCCCGACTGTGCCCAACCGCGAAATCGCCGAGGTCTACGGCCTCGTCTCGGCCAACTCCGTGCGTTCGCGCAATGTAGGGCGCGACATTCTGGCCGGGATCAAGAGCCTGTTCGGCGGTGAGATTCACGCCTACAAGCGACTGATGCGGGAGACCCGCGAGCAAGTGCTGGCCGATCTCGTCGCGGAAGCCGAGGCGTTGGGCGCTGACGCCATCGTGATGACCCAGATGGCCTCCAGCGATATCGGCCAGAACCTGGCCGAGGTCTACATGTACGGCACAGCGGTCAGGTTGAAGTGAGTGCACCTACCTCCGATCTCCTCCTTCCGCGTCGATCCCATCTTTCTCGTCATTCCCGCGCAGGCGGGAATCCATCCAGGACCAAGCCTGAAATCTCCGCGAGCCTCCGATAACGTCTTCGCCGTTCCCGGCCTGTGTACGAACTCCGGTACGCCCTCGTGCCCGACAAAGTCGCGGCGGATGGATTCCCGCCTGCGCGGGAATGACGGAATAGGCGCGGGCATGATGGAAGGGGCGCTACTCAGAACTGGCCGGCCAACCATGATGTGACTTCAGCCGCTCCAGGATTGCCACGCCGACGTCGTACTTGTGCAGCAGCGGCAAGCGCTCCGGCTCGCCTGACTCGTCGAGCAGTACGACTCGGTTCGTATCGACCTGGAATCCCGCGTCGGATTGGGACACGTCGTTCGCGACGATGAACGCGAGGCCCTTCTTCTCAATCTTGGCCTGCGCGTTGGCGATCAAGTCGTCCGTCTCGGCGGCGAAGCCGACCTTGAGCAAGTGCGGCGCGTCGATTGAGGCAATCACGTCGGGATTCTCCACCAGCTCGATGGTCATGCCGGCGGCCTCGGCGTCCTGTTTCTTGAGCTTGGATTCGGCGGCCTCGGCCGGCCGGTAGTCGGCGACCGCTGCGGCCATGACCAGCGCGTCGGCGCCGCGCGCGGCGTTCCGGATCGCTTCCTGCATCTCCAGCGCCGTGCCGACCGGGCGCACGACGATGCCGTACAGTCCCTGCGGCGGCGGCTGGGTCGTGACCAGCGTCACGGCAGCGCCCTGGTCGCGCGACGCCTCGGCCACCGCGATGCCCATCTTGCCGCTCGAGTGATTGCCCACGAAGCGCACCGGATCGATCGGCTCCCGCGTACCGCCGGCCGTGACAATGATGTGGCGGCCGCGCAGCTCGCCAACCGTGCGGCCGATGGCCGAGCGCACCGCTGCCGCCAGCTCGATCGGCTCGATCAACCGTCCCAGACCGCTGCCGCCCGAGGCCAGGCGGCCAACTGCCGGTCCTGCGATGAACGCACCCCTGGCCTTGAGCAACTCCAGATTGGCCTGCACCGACGGCTGACCGTACATGACCGAGTCCATCGCCGGTGCGACCACCAGCGGCGCGTCGGTCGCCAGTGCGGTCAGGGTGACCGGGTTGTCACCGATCCCCTGGGCGAGCTTGGCGATCGTCGTTGCCGAAGCCGGGGCGACGAGCATCGCGTCGGCCCGTCGGCCCATCGCCACGTGCTGCTCGGCAGGCGCGGACGGATCCCAGAGGTCGGCCGCAACCTCGCCCTGCACCAGCGAGCGGTATGTGAGCGGCGGAATGAAACGGGCCGCAGACGGCGTGAGCGCGACATCGACGATCGCCCCGGCATCCTCCAGCCGGCGCGCCGCTTCGACGCTCTTGTACGCCGAGATCGAGCCGCTCACGCCAAGCGTGACCCGCCTGCCGCGCAGCGGGCGCGGAGTCGGTGCCGACTCGGGCTGGCTCATGGTGTGCCTTCAGCGTTGTAGTAGTAAAGCTCGCGCAACCCCCAGAGAATCAGATCTTCGTCCACCACGTCCAGCACCTGCGTCTCTTCGGCGATCCGCGGAGCCCAGCCGCCCGTGGCCACCACCCTGGCGTCGCCCAGCTCCTGACGGAATCGCGCGATGATGCCTTCCACCAGGCCGACGTAGCCGAACAGGATGCCGCTCTGCAGCGCCGTCTCGGTGCGGGTGCCGATCGCCGCCGGGGGACGATCCAGATCGATCCGCGCCAGCCGGCTGGCGCGGTCGAACAGCGCCTCGGTCGAGATGCCGATGCCCGGCGAAATCGCCCCGCCGATGTAGACCCCGGACTCGTTGATCGCGTCAAACACCGTCGCCGTACCGAAGTCGACCACGATCAGCGGCGGCGGGCCATAGCGCGAGACTGCCGCCACGGCGTCGACGATTCGGTCCGCGCCCAGCTCCTCCGTGTGTTCGATTGCGACCCGCACCGGCTTGCGCATGTGCGGCGAGACTAACAGCGGCTCGGTGCGCAGGAACCGCCGGCAAACTTCCTGGAAGACGGGCGCCAGCGCCGGCACGACCGAAGAGATGATCGCGCCGTCGATCTGCTCGATCCGGATGCCCTCGTAACGCAATAGCGAAGCGACGAAGATGCCGTACTCGTCTGACAATCGATCATGGTTCGTGGCCAGCCGCCAGGTGTGAACAATTTTACGATCGTTAAACACGCCAATCTGGAGGGTCGTGTTGCCGATGTCGATCGCGATCAGCACGATCCGATCTCCTCGCCGTGCGCTTGCGCGTCGTTGCCGCCCTTGCCGAGCGCTTCTCCGAACGCGCCGCCGCGCGACTCGGGATCCCGATTTCGTGCATTCTACGCGCCCGACCGCAGTGAGCATTGATCGTCGGGTCCAAGACTGCTGCGCCTGCAGCCACTATTTCGCCGTCAATGTCAAGTGACCCGACGTGTGTCGTGAAGAGGTTGGGGAGAATGTGGATGAGCAGTCTCGTTTGGCGGCCATCCCGACCGAATCGGAGCTTCCCTGTTGTCACCGCCAACGCTGGTTAGTATGTTCCCTCAAGCGACCCCCGCGAACCGCATCGTATCTGGTCGTTACCCGGCACTTTTTCCCGTCGCGTGAGTGGCGCGCAGTCACCAGGAGGCTCGCACGGCATGGTCACGAGATCAGTTCGCTCGTTCAACGATCCTCACTCCGACCCGCGCGCGATCTGGCAGCGGGCGCTCGAACTTCTGCGCAACACGTTGGGCCGCGACACCTTCGACACCTGGTTCTCCGAGACGCACGCGGTCGAGATTCGCGGCGGCGTTCTGCACGTAGGCGTGCCGACCGTGTTCAAGCTCGAGACCTTGCGGGGCAGCTACTACCCGCACCTCGCCTCCGCCGTCCGCGAGGCCGCCGGCCGCAGCATGGAGATCGAGCTCCGCGTCGCTCCTCGGCCCGAGCCCGTCGCCCCGGCGTTGAACCTGTCATCCAGCCACGGCGCAGACGCCGAACGCAGCCAGCCGATCCAACCAGCCCGCAGCCGCCCTGCAGTGCTGGCACAGGCGACCTTCGACCGCTTCGTCGAGGGCGCTTCCAACCAGATCGCGGTAACCGCCGCTCGGCGCGTCGCCTTCCATCCGGGCGAGGACACCAATCCTCTCTTCATTTACTCCAGTTCCGGCCTGGGCAAGACCCACCTGCTGCACGCCATTGCCCACGTCACAATGCAGCGCTACTACACCGTCCTGGTCGATACCGAGTCGTACGTGCGGCAGTTCGTCAACAGCGTCGGCGCCGGCGAACGGGCTGCATTCCAGGAGAAGTACGAATCGGCCGAAGTCCTAATCATTGACGACGTGCAAAAGCTCGGCGGCAAGGTCCAGACGCAGGACGAGTTCTACAACGTCTTCAACGCCCTGCATCAGCGCGACCGCCAGATCGTGATCGCCTCCGATATGCCGCCGCGACTGCTGACCGGACTCGGGGAGCGCCTGGTCACGAGATTCGAGGGCGGACTGGTTGTCGAAATCAATCCGCCGGACCTCGAACTGCGGATCGCGATTCTGCAGCGCACATTGGACAACTGGCAGATGGAGATCGACGACGGCACGCTGCTGATGGTCGCTGAGCGCGGCGGCACCAACGTCCGCGCCTTGCTCGGCGCGCTGCAGCGCGTGCGCATGTATTCCGAGATGGAGCGCAGCCCGATCACCCCGGCGATCGTGATGAAGGCGCTGGCCGGACTCCCGCACGAGGAGTTGCGCAAGGCGAAGCCGACCATTCCTGAGCTGATCGCGGCCGCAGCCGACATCACCGGCGTCCCGCCCGAGCTCTTTACGTCGCCGCGCAAGGATCGGCGCACCGCCCGGGCGCGCCAAATCGTGATGTACCTCGCCTGCCGCCACACCGATCTGTCACTGCACGCAATCGGCGAGGCGCTGGGCGGCCGCGACCACTCCACGGTCCTGCACGGCCGCGACAAGGTCGAGCGCTTGCTCGCGCAAACCGCCGAGGCCGAGACCCAGTGGTGGCTACAGCAGATCTCCGAGATTCGCTCCCGCCTGCATCTCTAAACAGGTACTCGGAAGCCCGTCCACGCGCCGGGCACACCGGCTCGGCTCGCTCGGACCTCGTCCACGACGCGTCCACCAACCGTCCAGCCGCAGCGCCCGCCGCTCCACGACCGACCAACGGTCGCAGAGCACCGATCATGTGCCAGGGACAGCATTCGACGGATTCTTCCCCAAGACCCAGATGACAGACAACGACATCAGCACGTATCTAACACCTGAGATCCAAGTCCTGATCGCTGATCCGGAGCAACTGCCGAGCGTGTGGATAAACTCGATTCATGATTGATGCGGTCGAGATCGATGTCGAGGCCGGCTCCGGCGGCCGCGGCGCGGTGTCGTTTCGGCGCGAGAAGTTCGTGCCTCGCGGAGGACCGGACGGCGGTCGCGGCGGTCGCGGCGGCGATGTAGTAGTGATCGCCAACAGCCAGCTCAACACCCTCCGGCGCTACCGCCGGCAGCGGCGGTTTCGAGCGGAATCGGGCGCCAACGGGGGCACCAACCAGCGCCGCGGCCGCAGCGGTTCGAGCCTGTTGTTGGAGCTGCCCGTCGGCACGATCGTCAGCGGGATTGCAGGAGGCGCAGCCGAGCAGCTGGTCGATCTTGAGTCCGACGGCCAGTCGCTAGTAGTGGCCTGGGGCGGCCGCGGCGGGCACGGCAACATGTTCTTCCGCAGCGCCACTAACCAGACGCCGCGCGTGGCGCAAAAGGGCGAACCAGGCGAGCGCCGCCGACTCAAGCTCGAGCTGCGCGTGATTGCCGATGTCGGTATCGTCGGCTTGCCCAACGCGGGCAAGTCCTCGCTCCTGCGCTATCTCAGTGCCGCCCAACCGCGCGTGGCCGACTACCCGTTCACGACGCTTGAGCCGCACCTCGGCGTCGTCTCGGTCGGTTGGGACGAGTTCGTCATGGCCGATCTGCCCGGCCTGATCGAGGGCGCAGCCGAGGGCGCCGGCCTGGGGCACGACTTCCTCCGGCACACCGAACGGACGCGGGTGCTAGTCCATCTGATCGACGGCTCGCTGGACGATCCTCGCGCGGCCAAGCGCATGGTTGACCAGGAGCTGGCGGGCTACTCGCCGGAGCTTGCTGCCCGACCACAGATCGTCGTGGTCAACAAAGCCGATCTCGAAGAGGTCGACGTGTTGCGCGAGGAGATCGAGGAGGCATTCGACGATCTCGATCGCCCGCCGCTGTTCTGTTCGGCCGCGACCGGAGCGGGTACGGATGCGGTCGTTCAGGCATGCGCCGCGGCGTTGGCCGCGTGGCGCGAGGCGCAGCCGCCGCGAGACGTTGGCGTGCCCGTCGTCCGACCGAGGCAGGACGGCCGTCGCTTCGAGGTCGAGGAGTCGTCCTCCGGCGTCTTCGCCGTGCGTGGCTCCTCGGTCGAACGCTTCGTCGCCATGATGGAGCTGGACAACGACGAGGCGCTGGCCGAAACCTACCGCTGGCTTGACCGTCGCGGCGTCGCCGCGGCCCTGCAGCGCGCCGGCTGCGCCCCCGGCGACACCGTGCGCATCGGCCGCTCCGCCATTCGCTGGGAGTGGGAGCGTTAGCGCCGGTGGTCGAACCTTCGGGACTCTCGGATCTGCAGTTCGAGCCGTACGAGCGGGTCGGGGCCCTGGGCGGCACGTTCGATCCGCTCCACCGCGCGCACCTGCATCTCGCCGACGCCGCCGCCCAGGCGCTCGAACTCGACCGACTAATCCTGATTCCTGCCGGCGATCCCTGGCGCAAGCAGGACCGCGAGGTGACGCCGGCAGCGCACCGCCTGACGATGACCCTGGCCGCCGCCCGGGCGCGGCGCGGCGGCCTCGAGGTCTCCGACATTGAGGTCCGGCGCGATGGGCCGACCTACACGCTGGACACCGTGCGCGAGCTGCGCGAACGGGGCGCCGGACAGCTCTGGTGGATCATGGGCGCCGACGCCGTGCTCGACCTCTCGCACTGGCACAAGCCGAACGAGATCCTTACCTGCGCCCGGATCGCCGCCGCCGTCCGCCCAGGCGCCGAGCTTGACCGCCGCCAACTCGACCGCATCGTCCCCGGCCTCGGCCGCTGGCTCGACTGGGTGCCGATGGAACCGATCGACCTCTCCGCCTCCGACATCCGCGACCGCATTCGCCGCGGTGAGGATGTCTCGGAAGACGTGCCCACTGCAGTCCTGGAGTACATCGGCGAGCATCGCCTCTACTCGTAGATTCCGCTTCCCGGCTCTTGGAGAGCACGCCTAGCCGCGCCCGATGTTCTCCGGCGTGTAGTGCTCCTTGCGAGCCAGCACGGTCAACCTGGGACCGGGAGGGAACAGGAACGGGCGCAAGGGCAGCGTCTGCACCCAGGCAAATCCTGCGTCGTAGGCGAGCTGTCCGACCTGCCCGAAGTTGCGCAGCGCGGGTGTCCGACCGTTGCGGCTCAGGACCAGCGACCACGCAGCGTTGACCGCATCGGACCGCGAGGCCGCAATCTCCCACATCACGACCACGCCGTTGTGCGCCAGCACTCGCCACAGCTCCTCCAGCACCAGCACTGCATACTCATCA
Organism: Chloroflexota bacterium; assembly: GCA_009838915.1. GTDB lineage: Bacteria > Chloroflexota > Dehalococcoidia > Bin125 > Bin125 > Bin125. The sequence goes on along the minus strand of VXQT01000002.1, from coordinate 12,296 downwards.
TCCCAGCGGCGCAAGAGGTGCGGCAGGATCGCGAAGTCAATGCTGGCGTCGCCTAGCGGCAGACGGTGCGACTGAGCGTGCATCGTGTCCACGCCCGCGCGGTCCAACGGACCCTGGTCGTCGTCGATCACAGCAAGCGGTGTTTGCTCGAGGTCTGCCGCCGCGGCGATCAGGGTCGCCATGCCGACGGCATCGGGGCCGAGCACGAGCAGCCGTTCAACGGGCGCCATCGCGGTCAGGTCGACGAGCTGCGAGACAGGTGATTCTTGCAAGGCCAGCCGTGGCTGACCGCGCCACCATTCAGCCAGCGCCGGGGGAATCCGGATCGGTGCGCGAGCGCTTCGCGGGCTCGACTTAGACGTCGATCCGCGCGAGGTCGGCATGCTGCTCGATGAAGTGGCGGCGCTTGGCCGGATCGTCGCCCATCAACTTGACGAACAGGTCGTCGGCCGCGTGTTCGTCGGCGATCGCCACCGACCACAGGACGCGCGCGGCCGGGTCCATGGTTGTCTCCCAGAGCTGGTCCGCGTTCATCTCGCCCAGGCCCTTGTAGCGCTGGACGGAGACCTTCTTCTGGCCCTCGCTCTGCTTCTCCATGAACGACTCCAGCTCGGCGTCCGAGTAGAGCCACTCCGCCTTCTGACGCCCTGCCTGCACCCGGTACAACGGCGGCTGGGCGATGTACAACTTGCCGTCGTCGAGCAGCTCGCGCATGTGACGGAAGAAAAAGGTCAGCAGCAACGTGCGGATGTGCGCCCCGTCCGAATCCGCGTCGGTCATGATCACGACCTTGTGATAGCGCAGCTTGGACAGGTCGAAGTCCTCGCCGATGCCGGTGCCCAGCGCCGTGATCAGGGTGCGGTAGGCCTCGTGCCCCAGCAGCTTGTCCAGCCGCGCCCGCTCGACGTTGAGCACCTTGCCGCGCAGCGGCAGGATCGCCTGCGTGCGGCGGTCGCGGCCTTGCTTGGCCGAACCGCCGGCCGAGTCGCCCTCGACGATGAACAGCTCCGACAGCGCCGGGTCGCGCTCCGAGCAATCGGCCAGCTTGCCCGGCAGCGACGCGCCCTCCAGCGCGCCCTTGCGCTGCACGATCGCCCGCGCCTTGCGCGCCGCCTCGCGCGCCCGCGCCGTGGTCAGGCACTTCTCCACGATCCGCCGGCCCTCGCGCTGCTGGCCGTCCAGGTATTCGGCCAGCGCCTCGGCCGTGGCCGACTCGACCAGACCCTTGATCTCCGGGTTGCCCAGCTTCGTCTTGGTCTGACCCTCGAACTGCGGCTCGCCCAGCTTGACCGAGACCACGGCGGTCAGACCCTCGCGCGTGTCTTCGCCCGTAATGTTTGGGTCCTTGTCGCCAAGCTGCTTGTTACGCCGCGCGAAGTCGTTGATCGCGCGCGTTACCGCCGAGCGGAAGCCGGTCAGATGCGAGCCGCCCTCGTGCGTGTTGATCGTGTTGGCGAAGGCGTAGACCGAATCCTGGTAGTCCGCGTTGTACTGGATCGCCACCTCGACCACGACGGGCGAACCGTTGCCCGAGACCTCGCGGTCCAGGTGGAACGGGAGCGGCTGCAGCACCTCGCGGTCCCGATTGAGGAAACGCACGTACGACTGGATGCCGCCCTCGAAATAGAAGGTCTTCTCGTCCGCCGGCTCGGAATCCTCGCCGGCGATCAGGTTGCGCTCGTCGCGGAAACAGATCCAGAGTCCCTTGTTCAGGTAGGCGATCTCGCGGAAGCGCTGCGCCAGCGTGTGGAAGTCATACTCCAGGTGGTCGATCACCTCGTCGTCGGCGATCCAGCGCACCATCGTCCCGGTTGGCGGCGCGGCGTCTTTGCTCAGCTTCTTGCGTTTGACCTCGCCGGTCGGCACGCCTCTGGCGTAGCTCTGGGTGTGGGAGCGTCCGTCGCGGCGCACCTCGACCTCAAGCTGGGACGACAGCGCGTTGACCACTGAGGCGCCCACGCCGTGCAGTCCGCCTGAGACTTTGTAGCCGCCGCCGCCAAACTTGCCGCCCGCGTGCAGGACGGTCAGGACCGTCTCCAGCGCCGACCGGCCCGTCTTCGAGTGCTTGTCGGTCGGGATGCCGCGTCCGTCGTCGCGCACCTGGACCCAGCCGTCGGCCTGCAGGGTGACCTCGATCCGCGACGCGTGACCGGCCATCGCTTCGTCGACCGAGTTGTCGACGATCTCGTAGACGAGGTGATGGAGGCCCGCCTGACCGGTCGAGCCGATGTACATGCCCGGCCGCCGCCGCACCGCCTCGATGCCCTCCAGCACGTCGATGTCGGAGGCGTCATAACTCTCAACGCCGTTGCGCGATGGCGGAGCGACAGGCTCCCTTGCGGAGACTTGCGGTTCGGCCGGAGCCGGCGCAGCGACCGACAGCGAATGCTCGTCGTCTCCGCGATCAATCTCGGAATCAAGCGGCAGTTCGGGCTGCGCAGCATCCTGCGGTGTGGTCAAAGCGATGTCCTGAACAGGCGAAGTGCGCCGCACAAACGCAGTCAACTCACGGGCGCCGGGGCGGTAGGCTGACTGCGTCCACGTTACCACCGCCGGCGCGCTGGGAACACCGGGAGCACCGCGTGAATTCCAGCGCGAAACACTGGAGATACACGACGGTCGGACACCGGCAGCGCCTGGAAATCGAGGCCTCCATGACGAGCTGGCGAGAGCGGCTGCGGCTGGTCGATCCCTCGGTCGCGCGCGACGCCGTCCTGCAGGGCCTGCCGGACAGAATCGAAGACCTCGCGCCGGTCGCCGTTGTGCGCAACGGGATCAACGACACCTCCGGGCGTGTCTGGGCGCAGGTCCGCTCGGAGCTCGTCTTCCGACCCGAGTTCGAGCCGGCCCTGGAGGGACTCGACGGCTTCTCCCACCTCTTCGTCATCGGCTGGATGGGTGACGTAACGGATGAGGGACGGGCACTGCTCACGCTGCATCCCTCGGGCGGATCCGACACGCCCGAGGTGGGCGTCTTCGCCACTCGCACCGCGCATCGCCCGAACCCCATCTCGATCTCGATCTGCCCGCTCGAGTCGGTCGACGGCCGCATCGCCCGGGTGGTCGGACTGGATCTCGTCAACGGCACCCCGATCCTCGACATCAAGCCCTACGTGACCTTCTACGACTCCTTCGACGCGACCATTCCGAAGTGGGCGGAGTAGCCCGGCTCGTGCCCCGGATTCGCAGCAACATCGTCGCCGTCTACATCGTGCGGCCGGCCCCGAGCGGAGACGGCGTCGAGCTGCTGATGCTCCAGCGGCCCGACGACCACCGCTTCGCCGGGGCCTGGCAGACCGTTGGCGGCCACATTGAAGAGCGCCAGGGCGAGACCGCCTGGCAGGCGGCGCTGCGCGAACTGGACGAAGAGACCGCGCTCCCGGTCGAGCGCTGGTTCCGCATCGATCGCCCCGAGACGTTCTACAACCCCGAGAACGACACCATCTACTTCGTCCCCGCCTTCGTCGCCCTCGTCGCGGTCGATGCCGAGCCGACGCTCTCGGACGAGCACCAGGCGTACCGCTGGCAATCGACGCAGGAGGCTGCGTTAAGCGTCGACTGGGCGGCGATGCGCGACTCGATCAGGCTGGTCGGCGAGGCGTTCTCCGACCCGCGGCAACCCGGGCTCGGGGTGACGAAATTCGATCCCGCGCGCCTGAGATAGCGCCCTGCGCGACTGACCGTTGACGGCGGCCGTGCAACGATACGGCCATGACCTCCATCGGACTGATCGGCTTCGAGCGCTCCGGAAAGACGACCCTCTTCAACGCCCTGACCGGAGCCGGACGGGCGACGGGCTTCTCGACCCACCAGGATCCGCACGAGGGCGTCGTTCCTGCGCCCGACGCGCGCCTGACGCGGCTTTCGCAGCTCTATCAGCCGCGCAAGACCACGCCGTCCGTCCTCGATGTCGTCGACTTCCCCGGTGCGGGGTTTGCCGGCGCGTTGAGCGGCAGCAGCGAACCGCCCTCGTCAAGGCTGCTGGACCAACTTGCCCAGCTCGACGCGCTGGTTCACGTCGTCCGCGCCTTCGACAATGACGCCGTTCCCCATCCCGCGGAACGAATCGACCCGGGCGCCGACATCGAGGCAATGCAGCTCGAACTGACCTTCGCCGACCTCGCACTCATCGAGAAGCGCCTGCAGCGCATCGCGCAGGAGACCAAGTCGATGAAGGCCGCCGAGCGCGTCGCCGCCGACCGCGAAGTCGATCTGCTCGGCCGGCTGCAATCCCACCTCGGCGACGGCGGCACCCTGCTCGACGCGCCCATCTCCGGCCTCGAACGCGCCGACATCCGCCACTACCGCTTCCTCACCGAGCGCCCGATGCTGACCATCTTCAATGTCGGTGAAGACGCTGCGTCTATCGGCGGCGTCGAGGGGATTGCCCTCTCCGCCAGGCTGGAGGAAGAACTGCGCGACTTCGACGACGACGAGGCCGCCGCATACCGCGAAGAACTGGGCGTGGGCGCCGGCGCGGTCGAGACGGCGCTGCAGGAGACCTTTCGTCTGCTCGGCCTGCGCACCTTCTTCACCGTCGGGCCGGACGAATGCCGGGCCTGGACAACCCGCTCCGGCGACACCGCGCCGCAGGCCGCCGGTCGCATTCACACGGACATGGAACGTGGCTTCATCCGCGCCGAAGTCGTGCGCTGGGACGATCTGCTCACCTGCGGCGAAGCGGTCGGCGCATCGGCCGCCGAAGCCGAAGCGAAGAAACGAGCCCTCTCCCGCACCGAAGGCAAGGACTACGAAGTCCGGGACGGCGACACCCTGCACATCCTCTTCAATGTCTGATCAATCGAATCCGGGACGTATCCTGACCTCATGGCCAACTCCGCCGAGATTGCCCGCGCCCTGCTGACCTCCGCCCGTGAGGGTCCGGCGCTGGCGTCCTGCACTGTGATGGGCGCGACCGACGACGTCGATGTCGCCCTGGGCGCCAAGATGCTCGTCTACGCCGACCGGCTGCTCGGCGACCTCGGCGGCGGACCGCTGGAGACGGCCGTGATCACGTTCGCCCGCGACGCCATCCCCCGACACCTCGTGCAGACCTGCGCATTCACGCCCTCCGGCGAGCTGGTCGAAGGCCGCCGCGCGATCGAGGCCGCCGACGCCATCGTCGAGGTCCTGGTCGAGGTCGTCGAGCCGGCCGCCACGCTGCTCGTGGTCGGCGGTGGACACGTCGGGCTCGCCGTCGGCCAGCTCGGCGCGATGCTCGGCATGGACGTGGCGATCATCGACGACCGTGAAGACTACGCAAACGCAGAGCGGTTCCCCTACGAGGCCCAGGTCATCTGCGGCGACTTCGCCGAAGAGCTCAAGCGTTTTCCCATCGACGCGAACACGTACATCGTGCTCGTCTCACGTGGCCACAAAGTAGACGAACTCGCGCTGCGCACAGTCGCCGAGCGAGGGGCCGGCTACGTCGGCATGATCGGATCGAAGCGCCGCACCCGAACGGTGCTCCAGCACCTGGCCGAAGACGGCGTGGACAGGGACGAACTCGACAAGGTGTTCACCCCGATTGGCCTCGACATCGGCGCTGAGACGCCCGAGGAAATCGCCGTCTCAGTGCTCGGCGAGATCATCCTCGTCCGTCGGGGCGGTGGCGCCCAGCCGATGTCGGAGTACGGACGCTTCCTGGCGACGACGCGCCGCTAGACTGATCGCAGAAAGAAGCAAGGAACCGCCATGCCGCACGACGAAGTCTTTGAAGCGATGTCTACCGCATTCGAGGGCGGCGCGCCCGTGGCGCTGGCCACCGTCGCCCAGACGCTGGGCTCGACACCACGCAAGACCGGGGCCAAGATGCTGGTGCGTGAGGACGGCTCCTTTGTCGGCACGATCGGCGGCGGCTGCGGCGAGGCCGAAGTCTGGCAGGAAGCCATGGACACGCTCGAGGACGGCGAAGCCCGCATGGTCACCGTCGACCTGACCGAACCGGTCGACGGCGAGGACAAGATCTGCGGCGGGGTCATGCGCATCTTTGTTGAGAAGTTGGAAGCATAAGCAAGCCCCGCCCAAGCTGGGGAACACTGATAGGCTAGGCATAGGCCGCCCGTACCGGGCCTCGTCGGCGGTCGTTCGACGACGGGGTAGACCGAGGCGACGCGCCGCACCCAGCGAGCGGCGCGCGCTGAGCGCCGGCGGCACAGCAGGAGTTCGGTATGGCACTGATCGGGTTTGGTCCTGTCGAAGCAATCGTTGTCGTCATCGTCGTCCTCGTCGTGTTCGGCGCCGGACGCCTCGCCGGGGTTGGCAAGGCGCTCGGCACCGGCTTGCGCGAGTTCCGCGAGGAAGCCCGCACTCCCGCCGAGGAAGAGGGAGAAGACGAGAACTCGGACGAAGCCACCGTCAGCTCAACCTCGTCCGACGAAGACAAGCCGTCGTCATCCGCTTGATGCCGCGACGCTGACCGTCAACCATTGCCCCCACCCCATCTCATTCGTGCTGTTGCCCTTGATCTCTGGGGCACACTGATCGCGGACGCGCCCGGTGGAGGGCGGCGGCGCATGCAGCGGCGAGAGCGCATGCTGCGCACCGCCTATGAGCAGGCCGGCGCGGGAGACGCCGCCGCAGAGGCGGTGCCCGTCGCGATCCGCGATGCGATCCAAGAGCTGGTCGCTGCGCACCAGTCCAATGTCGATCTGTCCGGCGAAGACCGCATCAACGCCGTCCGACGATCCATGCTGCGCCAGTGCCCGAACACCGTTGAGAGCCCTGAGCTGTTGACCGTACTCGCAGAGGCCATTGGCGAGAGCGCGAGTTGGGAACCGCCCGAGATTATCAGCGGCGTCGAGGCGGAACTCGATTGCCTGAAGCAACACGGACTCCGGCTCGCCGTCGTCTCCAACACAGGCCTGGCCCCGGGACGACGCGTCGAAGCGGCGCTCGTGGCCCGCGGATTCGATCGCTGGATCGACCACTGGATCTGGTCCGACGAGGTGCTGAGCTGGAAGCCGGGCCAGGCGATCTTCACTGCGGCGCTCGATGCGCTGGACGTGACAGCGAAGCAGGCGGCCTTCGTCGGCGACACGCCTGAGGCGGACATCCTCGGAGCTCGGCACGCCGACTTCGCTGCTTCCGTCCAGGTCGGCGGCAAGCGCGATCCATCCATCCTGCCGGACATTCATCTCCCGTCCCTCGCCGGCCTGTCCGGTGCCCTACAGGACGCGGGCTTGCTCCACCCCGACCCGTAGCCCGCCCGCCGCCGTTCCTGTGTACATATGCTGAAGACATGAGATTCGGATTCTTCGGCGGCAACGGCATCAAGGTCGGCCAGGTGCTCGGCATCCCGATCCGGCTCGACCTGTCCTTTTTCCTGGTCTTCGCCCTGCTCGTCTTCGTGATCGCCACACAGGCGCAGATCCTGCCCGACGATCTCGATGGGCTGGGCGGGGCCGAGCCCTGGCTCTACGGCGTGGTCGGCGGAGCGGTCTACTTCCTGTCGCTGCTCGTGCACGAGCTCGCGCACTCCCTCATGGCCCGCCGCTACGGCATGGAAGTCTCCTCGATCACGCTCTTTTTCTTCGGCGGAGTGTCGCTGATTCGCGAGGACTCACAACGTCCTGGGCAAGAGTTCTGGATCGCGATCGTCGGGCCGCTTGCCTCAGTCGCGCTCGGCGTGGTCTTTTTGATCGTCGCCATCGTTGCGCTCACGCCCGACTCCGCGCTGCACAACATCGTCTTCGTCCTCGGCATCCTCAACTGCTTCCTGGCCGGCTTCAACATGCTGCCCGGATTTCCGCTCGACGGCGGCCGCGTGCTGCGTTCCCTGGTCTGGCGGATCACCGGATCGCGCCACCGCGCCACGCGTGCCTCCGCGCGGCTCGGTCAGATCCTGGGCGCGATCATGATCCTCTACGGGATCGGCGGCATCGTCACCGACGCCGCCATCTTCGACGCCGGTCTCAACTCGCTCTGGGTCGCGCTGATCGGCTTCCTGCTCATGACCCAGGCCGCACAAGGCGTCAAGGCGGCCGAGCTCGAACGCGACCTCGCCGGTCTGCGCGTCGGCGAACTGATGCTCGAGCCGCCGGTCGCCCGTACGGCCGAGGCGGAACTCCCCGTTCGCATCCTGGCCCCGTCCCGCTCGCAGCTCAATCAGCAGGACGTCTTCATCGTCACCGAGGGCGGCATTGCCGTCGGCATCGCTTCCGCCGTACAGATCATCCTGCTCGACGAGGAGCGCTATCAGAGCGACCGGTTGCGCGACATCATGCTCGACGCCAACCAGGTCCAGCCGCTGGGCCCGGACGCCCGCGCCGACGAGGCATTGCGCCGCCTGCAGCGCGAACGCACCTTCGTCCTGCCCGTGGTCGAGCGCGGCCGATTGCTGGGAGTCGTCGGCCTGGAGCAGATCCTCAAGGCCCTCGGCCAGGGACCATCGCCGCGGCTCGATCCCAGCTCCGGAGCATGACCGCAGGCGCGATACAGTCAGAGCCGTGAACGCTGCCCGACTCACCGCCGCCGTCCTCGCCGGCAAGACCACGCGACTCGCGATGCGCGCGCTCGGTTCCGGTGGCACCACTCTGCCTGGACTCGTCGTCGAGCAACTGCACGGCGGCGCGGCCCACGCACTGGCCGGCCAGCTCTCGGCCGCCACGTTGATCACCGGGACCAACGGCAAAACCACCACCACCGCAATGCTCGCCCGAATCCTCCGCGCCGACGATCGCGTCGTGATATACAACCGCTCCGGCTCCAACCTGATGCGCGGCGTGACCGCCTCCCTCGTCGAAGCCGCGAACCCCCTCGGCGCCCTGCCCGGCCGCGCCAACGCCGTGTTCGAGGCCGACGAAGCCGCCCTGTCGGACATCGCTGCTGCTGCCCCGCCCTCGGTCGCCGTGTTTACCAACCTGATGCGCGATCAACTCGACCGCTACGGCGAGATCGAATCGATCGCCCTGCGCTGGGCCGACGCCCTTGGCCACTTCCCCGGCGCCGCCACGATCGCGCTCAACGTCGACGATCCGCTGATCGCGTCGCTGGAGGCACACTGGTCCGGCGATTGCCTCCGCTTTGGCATCGAGGACTCCGACATCCCGCCTGCCCCTGAAGGCGAAGTCATGGACGCGGTCTGGGACCCAATGACGCAGGACGACTTCCGCTACACGCGGCGCTACTTCGCCCAACTCGGCCGCTGGCACACCGACGGAGGCGCACAGCGTCCAACCCCGCAGGTCTCGGCCGATCAGATCAGCCCGCACGAGGACGGGGTCGCCTTCACATTGCGTCTTCCCGAGGGCGAGCAAGCAGTCACGCTGCCGGCCGAGGGCCTCTACAGCGTCTACAACGCACTCGCCGCCGCCGCCGCGGCCACCGCGCTGGGCGTTGAGCCGGACACCATCCGCAGCGCCCTGGAGTCGCACGAAGCCGCCTTCGGGCGCCAGGAAGACCTGCTCGCCAACGGGCGCCGAGTCCGCGTCCTGCTGGGCAAGAACCCGTCCGGCCTCAACCAGGCGCTGCGCACCCTGCAAGCGCCGGGCGAACGACATCACCTGCTCGTGCTGCTCAATGACGGCATCGCCGACGGCGAGGATGTCTCCTGGATCTGGGACGTCGACTGGGAATCGCAGGGGCCGCACTGTCGCTCCCTGTTCGTCGGCGGCGACCGCGCCGCCGACATGGCCCTGCGACTGGAGTACGCGGGACTCCCGGCGCCCTGCGCCGAGGCCACCAGGGACATCGGCGAGATCCTGAACCGCGCGCTCAATCATGTCCCCGAGCACGAGCAACTGGTCATCCTGCCCACCTACACGGCAATGCTCGACGTGCGTCGGCGACTCGGCCAGATGGGCGCGTCAAGACTGTGGGACGTAGCCTGATGTCCTCCAACTGGGCCGTCAATGTCGCCGTGCTCTATCCCGAGCTGCTCAATCTCTACGGCGACCGCGGCAATGCCCGAGCGCTTGAGCGACGCTGCCAGGCGCGCGGCATCGACGCCGACGTGACGTGGGTCGGGATCGGCGACCGCTGGTCCCCGGACGACGCGGACATCGTGCTCGTCGGCGGCGGACAGGACCGCGAACAACGCCGGGTCCAGTCCGACCTGCATCGGCGAGGCGAGGCATTGCGCGAGTACGTCGAGGACGACGGCGTCGTGCTCGCCGTCTGCGGCGGATTTCAGCTCTTCGGTCAACACTATCGGGGCTGGGACGGCGAGATCATGGAGGGCATCGCCGTCTTCGACGCCGTGGCCGCGCATCCGGGACCGTCGATCCGGCGCTGCGTCGGCAATGTCGTCGCCATCTGGGAAGGCGAGACCGTGGTCGGCTTCGAGAATCACGGCGGCCGCACCTATCTCAACGAGGGCCAGCAGCCGTTTGCCAGCGTCGTCAGCGGATTCGGCAACAACGGCGGCGACGGACTTGAAGGCGCGCAGCGCAAGAACGCCTACGGTACCTATCTGCACGGCGCCGTGCTGCCCAAGAATCCCCGGCTCGCCGACCGCCTGATCGCGCTCGCGCTCGAGCGGCGCTACGGTTCCGACGCGCCCGCGCTCGAACCGCTGGACGATCGGGCCGCGCTCCGCGCCCATGCGGAGGCGCTGCACGCCGCGTTCGCTCCCGCCGAGTCGGCGATCGGCCGCCGCTTCGCATAACCTAGAGTCGAGTCACCGCACCTTGAACGAGGAATCGCCATGGCCGCGACCACCAGCCTGACCCGCACCGCGCCCGACATCTCCTGCGACCACTGCGCCAACGCGATCACCGGCGCGCTCTCGGCGCTCGACGGTGTCGCAAGCGTCGCCGTCAATGTCGAGGAGCGTCGCGTCGATGTCGACTACGACGCCGCCGTCACGACCACCGACCAGATCGACGCCGCCCTCGAGGAGGAAGGCTATCCGCCGCTCCGATAGCCCCTGGACCGCACAGGGAAGCGGATCCGGGGCCCAGCCGCCTCGCCGCCGCCGCGCATACTCCGACGATCGGTCCGGATGGCTGATCGGACCGACCTGGCTCTACATCTCCCTCGCCGTCGCCGTGTTTGTCGCAGCTGCTGCGGTCGCCGTCATCCAGGCCACCGGCTCGGACGACGCGCCGGCACAGGCTGCGCTCGAGGCCGACCAGGCCGAGACGATGGAGCAGCAGGCCGCGGAGCAATCGCAATCGCAGCCGCAAGCCGAAGCGCAACCTGCCGCTCAGACCGACGAACAGCAGCACACCGTCGAAGCACCGTCGGATCAGGCCCAGGCGCAAGCGCAGGATGCGCAACAGCAGCAGGCGCCGGCGCAGTCGGAATCGGAGGCCGACGATCCCGCCGACGATCCCCTGCGCGGGTTCATCGTGCCAATCGCCGACGCCTGCATCTCGCAGCACGAGGGACACCTGCCCGGCGCGAACCGCGCCTATCGCAACGACGGCGTCCACGAAGGGCTGGACTTCTACGAGTGGGCTTCATGCGTGGTGATCGACGAGTTCACCCCCATCCTCGCCGCCAAGGACGGCCTGGTGATTCGCGCCGACCTCAACTACGTCGATATCACGCCGGACGACTGGGCGCGGTTCGAAGCCGCCAACTGGGCCGGCGAAGAGATTCTCGACGAACTGCGCGGACGCCAGGTCTACATCGACCACGGCCGCGGCATCGTCACGCGCTACGCTCATCTCTCCGCCATCGCCCAGGGAGTCGCCGTCGGCGCTCGAGTCCAACAGGGACAGATCATCGGCTTCCCCGGGGAGTCCGGCCAGCGCGAGGTCTACACCGACGAGAACGACGTGCACCTGCACTTCGAAATCCGCGTCGGTGACGGCTGGCTCGGCCAGGGACAATCCCCGCAGCAAGCCCGCCAGCTCTACCTCCACGCCTTCGGCCTCCCCGACGAATAGCGATTCAATTCCTCTCCCCCCGCGCAAGCGGGGGGAGATGCCGGAGGCAGAGGGGGGCTCCCAGTCCCTGCTTCACCCAGGGACCCGCTCGGCTCCCTTCCCTCTCCCCCCGCCGTTAGGCGGGGGGAGATGTCCCGTAGGGACAGAGGGGGGCACAGCAACTCCTTACGTGACATACAGGCACTCTAGGCATCGACTGAGTCGTACGGCAGTGACATCTGGTCTGATACGATGTCACCACTTCTGCCCCACCGTGTGAGGAGGATGTCGCCGTGGACCGTCTCCATTCAGTGAGTAGCGCGTTGCGAACCGGGTTCGCTGCCATCGGTACGAGCGTTCTCCAAACGCACGTCCGTTCTATTGCGGGGGGGGGGGGGTTTGCGGGACCCCGTTCGACAATACCACAAGATTAGGAATTTCTCAAAGCCCACAAGTAAAACCCCCATAAAGATAAAAAAAAAA
>VXQT01000030.1 GCA_009838915.1 Chloroflexota bacterium | reverse complement strand
CCGCTCATACACCTGTCGCGCCATCGTTCGCTCTCCTGCCTGTCCTGTCGTTCGTGAGCTGTCGTCGTCTCACGGGTTCGCGGGCGCCCTATCGGGCCTCCGCCAACACGCTCTGCGGAACTTCCTCGTAGTGGTCGAATTCTATGCTTGCGGTCGCCCGACCCTGCGACATTGAGCGCAGCGCCGTCGTGTACCCGAACAGGTTCGCCAGCGGCATCTGCGCCTGGATGATCTGCACCGTGCCGCGCTCCTCGGTGCCGTGCACCGATCCGCGACGGCTGGACAGGTCGCCCGCCACCTCGCCGAAGTACTCACGCGGCGTCGAGATCTCCACCTTCATCACCGGCTCCAGTTGCACCGGAGCCGCCTTGCGCAGCGCTTCACGGAAGCCAATCGAGGCTGCCGTCGCAAATGCCATCTCGCTCGAGTCGACCTGGTGGTACGAACCGTCGGTCAGCGCCACCTTCACATCCACCACCGGGAAGCCGCCGACCACGCCCGAGCGCATCGAATCTTCGATTCCCTTGCGCACCGAGCTGATGTATTGCTGCGGCACCGCACCGCCGACCGTCTCGTCTTCGAACTCGAAGCCCTGGCCCGGGTCGTTCGGCTCGACCCGCAGCACCACGTGACCGAACTGGCCGCGACCGCCGGTCTGCCGCACGAATCGACCCTCGGCCTCCGATATCCGACGAATCGTCTCGCGGTAGGACACCTGCGGCCGACCCACATTGCACATCACCTTGAACTCGCGACGCAGCCGATCCGCGATCACCTCCAGGTGCAGCTCGCCCATCCCCGAGATCACCGTCTGAGCGGTCTCGTCGTTGTACTCCACGCGGAAAGTCGGGTCTTCCTCGGCTAGCTTGCGCAGGGACGCGCCCAGCCGATCCTGGTCGTCAGCGCTCTTCGCTTCGATCGCAATCGAGACCACTGGCTCCGGGAACGAAATCTGATCCAGCAGGATCGGCTCGTTGCGGGCGCACAGCGTGTCGCCAGTGAACGTTTCCTTCGGGCCGACAAACGCAGCAATGTCGCCTGCCGTCACCTGGTCAATGTCCTCCCGCGAGTCGGCGTGTACGCGCAGTAGCCGACCGACGCGCTCGTTCTCGTCACGCGACGAGTTGTAGATCGCTTCCCCCGCTTTCAGCGTGCCCGAGTAGATGCGCACGTATGCGATGCGGCCCACGTAGGGATCGGTGACAATCTTGAACGCCAGCGCCGCCAGCGGCTCCGTCGGATCGGCGCGGCGGGAGTCTGGCCCATTACGTCCTACGCCCTCCACCGGCGGCACCTCGTCGGGCGCAGGTAGATAGTCCACGATCGCGTCCAGCAGCCGCTGCACGCCGACGTTCTTCAATGCCGAGCCGCACAACACCGGAGTGAAGGCATTCGTGATCGTTCCCCGGCGAACCGCCTTGACGATCTCATCCACCGACAGCTCATGGCCCTCGATGTAGGAGATCATCACCTGTTCGTCGAAGTCAGCGATTCGCTCGATCATCGTCTCCCGCCAGCGGCCAGCGTCCGCGACGTAGTCCTCAGGAATGTCGCCCTCAGTGGGCGGTGCGTCGCGGTCGGAACTGAAGAACCAGGCGCGCTGTCGAATCAGATCGATCACGCCCTGGAAGTTGTCCTCCGAACCGATCGGAATCTGCACCGGAACCGGGGTCATTCCCAACCGCTCGCGGATCATCTCCATGGTCCGCCAATAGTCGGCTCCGATTCGGTCCATTTTGTTGACAAAGCAGACCCGCGGCACTTCGTACTTGTCGGCCTGCCGCCAGACCGTCTCCGATTGCGGCTCGACCCCGGCTACCGCATCAAACACCACGACTCCGCCGTCAAGCACCCGCAACGAGCGCTCCACTTCGACCGTGAAGTCGACGTGACCCGGCGTGTCGATGATGTTGATCGTGTGATCGCTCCACTCGCAGGTCGTCGCCGCGGCCATGATCGTGATGCCGCGTTCCCGTTCCTGGTCCATGAAATCCATCACCGCGGTGCCTTCGTGCACCTCGCCGATCTTGTACGTGATCCCGGTGTAGTAGAGGATGCGCTCGGTCACGGTCGTCTTGCCCGCGTCGATGTGCGCGATCACGCCGATGTTGCGGAGCGAGGAGATGGTCGGTTCGGCGGCCATGTCTGCGTTGTCCTCTGCTCGGCTCTATGCTCGTCCGTCGCCTGCGGCTGTCCTACCAGCGGTAGTGAGCGAACGCCCGGTTCGCCTCGGCCATGCGGTGCGTCTCTTCACGACGCCGTACGGCGGCCCCGCTGTTGCTATATGCGTCCAACAACTCGTCGGCCAACGACAGATGCGCCGGTCGCCCCTTGCGCGACTGCGCCGAGGTCACCAGCCAGCGAATCCCCAGCGATGTCCGTCGGTCGTGCCGGATCTCCACCGGCACCTGGTAGGTGGCGCCGCCGACTCGCCGCGGGCGCACCTCCATTTCCGGCGTGATGTTGTTCAGCGCCTGGTCAAACACCTCCAACGGATCCTGGCGGACTCGCTCTTCGAGGATGTCAAACGCCTTGTAGACAATCTTCTCGGCCGTGCCCTTCTTGCCGTTGCGCATCAGCCGATTAATCACCATCTGCACCCGCTGCGATCCATACACCGCATCAGGGCGAATCTCGTGGCGGTCGGGCCGTCGTCGTCGCGGCACGGTTCCCCATCCATCTCTAACGCGAATCGGCAGGTGTGGACCAAACCGAACGCAACACTAAAGCGACCACCTGTCAGTGGGTGGCCGCGGTTGTCAAGCCTGCCGTCTTGCGAGTGCCGTACTTGGAACGCCCTCGCTTCCGCTCGGCGACGCCAAGCGCGTCGAGCGCGCCGCGGACCACCTGGTAGCGAACACCGGGCAAGTCGCGCACGCGGCCGCCGCGGACCAGCACAATCGAGTGCTCTTGCAGCGTGTGACCCTCACCCGGGATATAGGCCGTGACCTCAATCCCGTTCGTCAGTCGCACGCGGCAAACCTTGCGCAGCGCCGAGTTCGGCTTCTTTGGGGTCACCGTGCGCACTGCCGTGCATACACCGCGCTTCTGCGGCGAGCCCGAATCTTGCGACGTTCTGCTGGTCAACGCGTTGTAGCGGAACCGAAGCGCCGGCGCCTTCGCCTTCTTGCGCGTCTTCTTGCGTCCCTTGCGGGCCAGCTGATTGATGGTCGGCACGGTCGCTGCTCGTTTTCCGCTCGGTGATTCCGAGGTCCAGCGTCGTCACGACAGCGCTGGCACGAATACAGGGCCAAAGCCGCTGGCTGATCGGGCCGGCCTTGGCCGGCGGTCATCAACCTCAGGTCGGCCTCGACCCTTCCCCGCGCCCGTCGCACCGGCGGCAGACGCGTGAAGCATCACGATAACCCAACTTCAACCGGCCCCGCAACACGAAGACTGGGCCCGTCCGCTGCCTCGCTATCACCCTCTGTTGCCAAGCTGTCAGACGGATCACCGCTGCTACACCCCCGCATACGAGTGCAGGCCCGTGATCCACAGGTTCACGCCCAGGTACGTGAACATCACCGCGAAGAACCCCAGCACCACGATCCACGCCTTGCGTGCACCTCTGAACTGCCGCAGCCAGCGGCCATGGATATACACCGCAAAGATCAGCCAGGTCACCAGCGCCGCTGTTTCCTTTGGGTCCCAGCCCCAGTACCGTCCCCACGCGTCGTTGGCCCAGAACGCACCCAGCGCGATCCCGGCGCCGAGCAACGGAAACCCGACCAGCACCGCGCGATACGTCAGCTCGTCGCAGCGAGCCTCCGACGGCAACCAGCTAAAGCGTCCGCCCCGCTCGGCCACGGCGTTGGGAAATCCCTGCACCAGGTGCATCGCCGCGCCGCCGAACGCCACCGCGAGGACGGCGTACGAGAGAATCATCAGCGCGACGTGAATCGTCAGCAGGGTCGGACTCTGCAGGGCCGGTACCAGGATGTCTTGACCCTCGCTCGGAAACGCCAGGGCAGAGCCGTACAGCCCGCACGCGACAGGCAGCACAAAAGCGCCCGGCAGCCTCGTGCCCGAGCGCAGCTCGAAGATCCCATAGAGCAGCACGATCGCGATGCCAAACGACATCGAGAACTCGAACAGGTTGCTGTACGGCGCGTGATTCAACGCAAGCGTACGCATCGCCAATCCGACAATTCCCAGCACCGCCGCCGCCCACAGGCTCAACGTCGCCACTCCGCCCAACGTCGCCGAGCGCAGCGGCGCCGGCTCCGCCAGGCTGAAGGATGGGTCGGTCGCCACCACCCGGCGGGGGGTCCAGGTCAGGTGCAACTTCGGCTGCACGGCATACACCACGTAGGCCACCGCAGCGCAACCGGCCGCGACGAAGCTCCCCCACAAGAGGAACAGCGCACCGTCAGCCATCGTTCGATCGCTCCGACTCCCGCGCCTTCGCCTCGGCCCGCAACGCCTCCGCACGGCGCGGAGGCTGCACCTCGCCGAATGTCAGACGACGGAATCCCTCCGCCCATGGCACTCGACCGGCTCGCGCCGCTATTTCCGAGCGCCGCTGCATCCGCTTGACCATCTCTTCGCGGTTGGCCGCCTGCACTTGCGACGCGTGACGCAGCAGCGCATCGATCCTGCGATCCAGTTGCTCCGATACGTCGACGAAGAAGTTGGGCTCATTGCTGCCCGCCAACAACACCGTGTTGACCCTCACCGGCTCAGCTCCGGTCGCGACCTGTTCCGCATAGGAGTTGGCATTGCGCGACAGCGGAAACGCAGCATCCAGTGCCGCGATCCCGACGGTTCGATGATCGCGATGGTTGAACCCCCGATAGCCGTCCCAGGTGATCAACAGCTCGGGCCGCACATCGCGCAGCACGCGCACCATTTGACCGCGAAACTCCGAACCATCCTCCACGTGACCGTCCGGCACGCGCAGAAATATGCAGCGCCGTATGCCCAGCTCCCGTGATGCAGCCTCCTGCTCTGCCTCTCGCAGCGCCCCCAGATCCGCCGGACCCAGCTTCGGGTCCTTGGTGCCCTTGTCGCCGCTGGTCACCAGGCAGAAAGTCACATGCCAGCCGTCATCCGAGAGCTGCGCCACTGTACCGCCGCAGGTGAACTCGATGTCGTCCGGGTGCGCCATCACGACCAGCGCTCGGCGCGCCTCTGCAGCCGCTTCGGCGTCAGTCATTTCGACTCCTCGACCGAGCCCTTAGAGGCCCTTAGAGCGATCAGCTCGCCGCTACCAGCAACGACTCGACCGGATCCGGGCAACACGACTCGCGCTGCCGGTCCGAGGCGTTCCGCTCACGCAGCAGGCCCTCGTACACATCGAGAATACTCGCGGCCACGCGAGGCCAGGCAAACAACCGCATCCCGTCGACCGCGGCGCTGCCCATACGTGTTCTCAACGGATCATCCGACAGTAGCCTCCCGATCGCCCGTGCGAACAGCTCCGGTCGACGCTGCGAAACCAGCATCCCCGTCTCTCCGTGGCTGATCGTGCTGGCCAGACCACCCACCCGAGTCGCCACCGACGGCGTACCCGACGCCATTGCCTCGACCGCCACCAGTCCAAACGATTCATACGCGGACGGCACCGCGCATACGCTCGCCGCCCGATACAGGTCCGGCAACTGCTCACGGCCCACCGCGCTGGCAAACCTCACACGTTCGCCCACGCCGCCTGCCTCGGCGAGTTGCCTCAGCCGCGTGCGCTCCGACTCGTCTCGCTCATCACCGCCGACGATCCAAAGCGTCGCGTCGCATCGCTGCTCGATCATCGGCAGCGCCCGCACCAACAAGTCCGCGCCCTTGGCCGGCTCCAGGCGACCGACGAACAAGATTCCGGGCCCATCGAGCGCGCCCAGCTCCGGAAGCACCTCGGCCACGCGCCGACGCGCCGCTTCCGTTCCATTCGGATGGAACTTGTTCAGGTCCAGCCCGCAGGGAACCACCTGCACCCGCGACGCCTCCGCGCCGTACTGGCCAATCAGGAAGGCGCGTTCGTGCGCGGTGGCGCTGATTACGGCGTCCGAGCAGTCCACCACGCGACGCTCGCCGGCGATTCGCAGACCCGGCTCCGGCTCTTGGAACATCTGCTTGACCGCGCCCAGGGTATGGAACATCGCCACGTGCGGGCTCTGCCAACGCCGCGCAAGCTCGACGCCGCTCAGACCCGACACCCAGTAATGTGAGTGGACCAGGTCATAGTGGTCGTTGCCGCTCGTCAGCTCGGCCACGCCCTCGGTGAACTCCGTCACGTGGCCAGCCACCTCAATTGGCGGCAGCGGCTCGGTCGGTCCCGCTGCGACGTGGAACAGCCGCACTCCCGGCGCGAGCGTCTCGACGCAGGGCGCATCCGCCCGATCGCGCCGCGTGAAGACGTCGACGTCCCAGCCCATCGCGCCCAACTGGCGGGACAGCTCGGCGACGTACACGTTCATCCCGCCGGCCTTCGTCGTGCCTGCCCGGGCCAGCGGAGAGGTGTGCGTCGACAGCACAGCCAGGCGACGCGGCAGCCGCAGCATCACGCGACCTCCCGAGTCAGCCGGATCCGTCGGACCACCGCGTCGCGGCCGCCGAGCTCATACTTGTACGGCTCATCCCCACGCAGGAAGTTCACGCTCGACATCCCTTGCTCGACCGCATCGCGGATGCACAGCACCTTCGATCCCAGTCCCGCCGACAAATCGCGGAACTTGGGAGCGTAGCCACTGTTGTACAGCAGTAGCTGATTTCGAGCGACGAAGCACAACACCATCGCCGCCGCCTCGCCCGAGATTGACATCACGTACAGGCGCACCACGCCTGCCTCGGCCAGCGCGCCCGTCAGCCGTTCGAAGAACGTCCGCATCTGTTCGGTCAGAAAGACGGCCTTGTCGCCCCTCGAATCCGCCATCATCGCCATGAACTCCGGCATCCGCGCGGCGACAGCGCCCGGAGTTTCCGCCGACTCGAATGCCACCGCGCCACCCAACTGGCGCAACGGACGGAGCTTCCGCCGCACTTCCCGCCGATCCCGCGGCCGCAATCCCGACAAGTACGCGTCCCAACCACCCTCGATACTCACCGTCGGACATACCGCTTCGTCGCTCACGTCTAGCTGCCAACCACGCTTCGACGCAACCGCGAATGCCTCGACCCAACGGGATCCTGGCTCCAGCCCGCGAAACTCGGCCTGCGCCGCTCCTGCACCCTCGAGCCGCTCCAGCACTGCGTCGGCAAGCACCGCCTCCTGACCTGGCTTCGCCGCCGGTCCCAGGTAGTCCGAGATTTCATGATCTCCGGCAAACGACCAGTGTGCGCCGCAACGCTTCAACGGCGCAAGTCCGATCAGCTCGCCGGTCCCGTTCTCCAATCCCAGCAACTCGACTTCCGCCTCGCTCGACCCACCGAACACCGACCACCACGTCTGGCCGAACTCCGGCGTCGAGAACGGCATCGCGTCCGTGGTCCGGCACAACTCGCCCCAGCGCTCGCCCAGTTCGGCAAATCCTCCGCGAATCACCTTTAGGGTCACAGGCGCTGCGTCCCAACCAGCGAGAGGAACTCGGCCCGCGTCTCCTGCTGCTCGCGGAAGCTGCCTCGCATCGCCGACGTGAGCATTCGTGAGCCCGGCTTCTTGATTCCACGCATCTGCATGCACAGGTGCTCCGCCTCAACTGCCACGCCCGCGCCCTGTGGTTGCAGCGTCTCCATCAGCATGTCGGCCACCTGGGCCGTCAATCGCTCCTGCAACTGCGGTCGCCTGGCAATCGCGTCAACCAGCCGGGCCAGCTTCGACAGTCCAACTACCCGGCCGTTGGGTACGTAGCCCACGTGCGCGATCCCGTGAAACGGCATCAAGTGATGCTCGCACATCGAGAAAAATGGCACATCCCGGAGGATCACCATCTCGTCGTGACCCTCCTCGAATCCGACTGAGAGCAGGTGGGGAATGTCCACTTCGCGCCCGCCCATTGTTTCCTCGAACGCCGCCACCACGCGGCGCGGCGTATCCAGCAGTCCCTCCCGATCCGGATCCTCGCCCACTGCGAGCAGCAACTCGCGCACCGCCGCCTCCGCGCGCTTCCGGTCGACCAGGTCGCTCATGCCAACGCCTCCCTGATCGCCGCCTCCGCCTCTTCGTACTCCTGACCGATCTCAGTTACGTCGGCGCGAATCGACTCAATCGCCCGCTCGGGATCCTTGAGGCCGTGTCCCGTGATTGTGCAGACCACCCGACGTCCAGCCAGCGATCCGTTGCCATGTTGCGCCAGAAGCCCCGCCACCGAGGCGGCCGAGGCAGGCTCGCAGAACACGCCTTCACTGTTGGCCAGCATGCGGTAGGCCTCGAGAATGTCCTCATCGCTGACCGCGACGATCGTTCCGTGCGACTCGTCTCGCGCCGATATCGCTCCGTCCCACGATGCCGGCGATCCAATCCGGATCGCGGTGGCGATCGTCTCCGGCTGTTCGACCGGGCGGCCCAACACCAGCGGCGCCGCGCCCGAGGCCTGCACGCCCAACATCTTCGGAAGCCGCGACGCTCGCTCCGCCTGGAAGTAATCGCGGTACCCGCGCCAGTAGGCGGTGATGTTTCCGGCGTTGCCCACCGGGATGCAATGCAGATCGGGTGCGTCGCCGATCTGATCCACGATCTCCATCGCCGCCGTCTTCTGACCCTCAATCCGGTACGGATTCAGCGAGTTGACGAGCGCCACCGGGAGGCGCTCGGTCAGCTCTTGCGCCGAGCGCAGCGCATCGTCGAAGTTGCCGTCCACTGCCAGGATCTTCGCGCCGTGCGCCGCCGCCTGGGCGAGCTTGCCCTTGGCAATCCGCCCTTCGGGCACCAGGACGAAGGCACGCAGGCCGCAACGGGCCGCATAAGCCGCGGCCGACGCGCTCGTGTTTCCGGTCGATGCGCAGAGCACCGCATTCGCACCCTGTTCGACCGCCTTCGCCACCGCAACCGCCATTCCCCGATCCTTGAACGATCCGGTCGGATTGCACATCTCCAGCTTCAGCCAGACCTCGTCCGCTCCCGTCGCCTGCTCCAGGCTCGCAGCGCGGACCAGCGGTGTGCTGCCCTCGCCCAACGTCACCTCGGGCGTCGTCTCATCGACTGGCAGCCACTCGGCATAGCGCTGCAACACCCCAGCGCCGCTCCACGGCCCTGCCTGCAGTGCGCCGCTAGTCATCGCCGCGCACTCGCAGATAAGACTTCAACTCTCGGATCTCTTGCTCCAACTCCTCGATCTGCCGTCGCCGGACCTGCTCCTGCAGCGAGACAAATCGCTCCTGCTCTTGCGCAGTCAGGCTGGACACGCTGTCGATTCGGTCGCCCAGCGACGACACCGCTCGCTCTCGTCTCGCATCGCGAACGCGGAGTTGCTCGCCCATCCGCTCGATGTTTCCAATCCGCTCCTCAATCGCCTCGAAGCCGCGTTGCACCGAAGATACGACCGCCTTCGATGCATCCAGCGACTCGAGCGATTCCTCCACTCGACCTCGTAACGCGTCGACGTTCGTCTTCAGGTCCTCCCACTGCTCGGCAGTTTCCTGGACCCGCCGCAGACTCTGGTACGACAGCTCCAGGCGCTCCGTCAGGCTTGCCAACTGACGCTCAAGCGTCTCCGTGCGGCTCTCCAGCGCGCTGCCTTCGTTCGCCGCACGGCGAATCCCATCCGCATTTGCCGAGATTCTCGCGCCCAGCGCCACCTGGCTGTTCTCGATCTGCGACATTCGGTGCGCCGTTTCGCCACCTTCCGCATTGACCCGTCGGATCGACTCGTCGAACACTTCCAGTCGCTCACGTAGATCGGATAGCGCCTTCTCGCTCGCCTGCAGCCGACGCATCGCGTCGTTGCCCGACTCGCGCACCCCGTCAATCTCTTGTCGAGCCTGCCGCACCGAGGCATCGACCAGCTCTCGGTGCTCGGCCATCTCTCCGCTGAACCGATTCATCCGCTCGCGTAGATTCTGTAACTCATCGAGTTGACGCATCGCTGCGGCAATCTCCGAGCCCAGGGATAGCGTGCTGCCCTCCAGCTCGCGCAAGCGTTGGTCAAGCGCACTGACCTCCCGCTCTTCGCGAACCCGCGCCTGGGCCAAGTCCGCGGTCCGCGTCTGCAATCCGCTCAACGACTCCTCCAAGCGAAGCCAGCGTCCCTCGCTCTCGTCGCTTCGATCAGTCGTCACGACCGTCCTCGATCCGTAGACGCACGCCCAGCTCAATCACGCTGCCGGAATCTTCCAACCGCTCGAGTACCCGATCGATTGCGCCGTCCTGGCAGGCGTGCGTGGTGATGATCAAATCGGCCGATTGTCGGCGCTCCGGATGCGGCGTCTGTAACACCGAAGCGATGCTGACTCCTTCCGCCGCGAACACCGCGCCCAGTTCGGCAAGCACGCCGGCTCGGTCCGGCACCTCAACGCGCAAGTACGTCCGCACGCAGACATCTGCCAGCGATGCCAGTCGTGGCGCCGAGTCCATCGGACGCTGCAAACGCGGCCGCTGGCCCGAGGCCAATCGGCCGGCCACGTCGAGGATGTCGGCCACCACCGCGCTCGATGTTGGACCCGAACCGGCTCCCGGTCCCTCCAGCACTACCGAACCGATCAGATCGCCGGAGACCGAGACCGCATTCAACACGCCCTCCACCGCCGCCATCGGATCGGCCAGCGGCACCAGCGTCGGATGCACTCTCAGGTCCAGACCGCCTGCCGTTCTCCGGCCCGTCGCCAGCATGCGGATCGCATAGCCCAGGTTGCGCGCATGGACGAAGTCACGCGCCGATAGCAAGCGAATTCCCTCTCGATGCACGTCCTCCGGCCCGACCGTCGCGTGAAACGCCAGCGATGACAGAATCGCCAGCTTGTACGCCGCGTCGACCCCGTCCACATCGCTCGCCGGATCCGCCTCCGCATAACCCAACCGTTGCGCATCGCTCAGTGCGTCGGCGTAGCTCAGACCGTCTCGCGACATCGCAGTGATCATGTAGTTGGTCGTGCCGTTGATGATCGCCCGCACCGACGACACGTCGTTGGCCTGCAAATCGCGCTGCAACACCCCGATGATTGGAATCCCGCCGCCCACGCTCGCTTCGTAGCGCAGTTCCACCCCTCGGCTCTCCGCCAGCGCCAGCAGCGCCGGACCCCGCTTCGCCATCACTTCCTTGTTGGCGGTCACCACCGACTTGCCAGCCGACAGCGCCGCCTCGATACACTCCGCCGCGGGAGACTCGCCGCCGATGAGCTCCACGACGATGTCAACGTCGTCCCGCGTGGCCACTTCTTCGGGATCCGCAGTCAGCGCCAACCCGCTATCGGCCAGCGACGAACGGGCCGCCACGTTGCGCACTGCCGCCGCGCGCAGCTGCAGCTTCCGTCCGCAACGGCTTTCATATGCCTGCGCATTGGTTCGCAGCGCATCGAGGACGCCGCCTCCGACGACGCCAATTCCCAGCAAACCGATGCCCAGCGACTCACCCATCAGGCGCCGGATTCCTCGTTCTCCGCCGCTTCCGGCGCGTCCGCCGACTCTGCTTCTGCCGGCGCTTCTGGTTCAACGGTCTCCTCCGTCGCTGCAGTCGCCTGCGACTCGACCGGGCCATCCTCCTGAGCAGGCGCCTCCGGCTCGACAGGCTCGGCAGCCTCGACGGGCTCCACAGGGGCTGCAGGCTCGGCAGCCGCAACAGGCTCGGCGGACGCAACAGGCTCGGCGGACGCAACAGCCTCGACTGGCGCGACGGTCTCGGCAGGCGCTGCCGCCTCCTGCTCAGCGCCGCCCTCGACCGGCTCCGACGGCGGCGCGTCGTCCAGCTCCGCGCGCATCGCTCGCTGCGCCATCCGCGTCACCATGCGGAACCGCGAGGTCTGGCGCATGTGCTCGGCCGTGTACGGCAGCAACGCGACCTGACGCGCCCGCTTGATCTCGCGCGCGATCTTGCGCTGGTCCTTGGCCGTCAGCCCGGTCTTGCGGCGCGGTTCAATCCGTCCACGGTCGGAGATCAGCTTCTTCAACCGGTCGACGTCCTTGTAGTCAATCGTTGCCACTTCCTGCGGCGTAAAGACCGGCGCACGCCGGCGTCGGCCGCGGCGCCTCGTGCGCTCGATCATCTGCGGCAGTCGGTCGCCCGCGTCGGGACCGGGGCGGATCACCGGCGTCGGCGCCGGAGCGGGCGCCGCGGCCGTCGGCGCGGATTCAATCTGCGGTTCCGGTTCAGTCGTCATCCATCCATCTCCACTGTGCTGTGTCGAGTCTGTGTCGAGCGCCCGTGCAGGACGCGGAATCGCCTATTCGAACGGCAGGTCCCCGGCATCGGGCCCGCCGCCAATGTCCCTAGGACCATCCTCCCAGTTGCCTCCCCCGCCGCCACCGCCATCGCCGCGACTACCCAGCAACACCATCTCGTTCCCCACTACCTCGGTGGTGTACCGAGTGTTTCCTTCTCGGTCCTGCCACTGGCGTGTTTGCAGACGGCCTTCGATGTATACCTGACGTCCCTTGCTCAAGTACTGTCCGGCGATCTCAGCGAGACGCCTCCACAAAACGACGCGCACCCACTCAGTATCTTCACGTTGTTCGCCTTCACGAGTCTGATAGCGCCGATTGCAGGCGACGTTGAACGTCGCCATCGCGTCGCCATTCGCAGTGAACCGCATCTCGGGATCCGCTCCCAGATTCCCAATGATCATGACCTTGTTGAGACTCGCCATCAGAACACCCTCACACTCTGCGTCCGCAGGCTAATGGTCGCGGCGGACGATCAGATGACGCAGCACCTGCTCGTCGATCAACAGCGACTGCTCCAACTCGTTGCGGCGCGAGTCCGGCCCGCCGTCGTAGTGCGCCAGCAGGTAGTGACCCTCGTACGACTGCTTGATCGGATAGGCCAGGCGACGCCGACCCCAATCGATCACCTCGGTCACGTCGTTGCCGAACTCTGTTAGCCGGCCCCGCAGATGCGCCATCCGCTCTTCGACCTGCTCACCCACGATATCGGGGTGCAGCACCACCATGATCTCGTACTCGGTGTCTCCCTGCGCCATGTCTCGCTCCTCTGGTTGCCTGGTTCGTTTCAGTTCGGTTCAGTTCGGTTCAGTTCGCAATCCCGGGAATCGGGAAGCTCGACGCGAGATCGCGCACGTCGGCGGCCACCCGGCGGTGCTCGTCCGCATCGTCAATCTGGTCGAGTACACGACTAATCAACCCAGCCACCTGTGACATCTCGTCCTCGCGCATTCCGCGAGTCGTCAGCGCCGGGGTGCCGATGCGGATACCCGAAGTCACCGTCGGACGCCGCGTGTCGTATGGGATTGTGTTCTTGTTGACTGTGATGCCGGCCGCGTCCAGCGCCGACTCCGCCGCCTTGCCCGTCAGACCCTTCACGCCGACATCCAGCAACAGCAAGTGATTGTCGGTCCCGCCGGAGACCACGCGCCAACCGTTCGCCTGCAGCCCCTCCGCCAGCGCCTGCGCGTTCGACACGATCTGCGCCGCGTACGAGGCAAACTCCGGCGTCGCCGCTTCCTTCAACGCCACCGCCTTCGCCGCGATCGTGTGCATATGCGGCCCGCCCGACGTGCCCGGGAAGATCGCCCGATCGATCGGCCGCGCCATCTCGTCGTTGGTCAGGATCAGTGCCGAGCGCGGACCGCGCAGTGTCTTGTGCGTCGTCGTCGTCACCACCGGCGCATACGGCACCGGCGAGGGATGCACCCCGCCCGCGACCAGGCCTGCGATGTGCGCCATGTCGACCATCAGCACCGCGTCGACCGACTCCGCAATCTCCGCCGCTCGGGCGAAGTCGAAGACCCGTGGATAGGCTGTCGCGCCGACCACAATCACCTTCGGCCGATGCTCGCGGGCCAGCTTCGCCATCGCGTCGTAGTCAATCAGCTCCGTCTCTCGGTCAACCCCGTAGGAGACGAACTCGAACCAGCGGCCGGAGATGTTGACCGGCAAACCGTGAGTCAGGTGACCGCCGTGATTCAGCTCCAGGCCCATCGCGGTGTCGCCGGGCGAGAGCAGCGCAAAGTACGCCGCAATGTTCGCCTGCGTGCCCGAGTGCGCCTGCACATTCGCGTGGTCGGCGCCGAACAGGGACTTGGCGCGCTCAATCGCGAGTTCCTCGACGACATCGACAAACTCGCAGCCGCCGTAGTAGCGCTTGCCCGGGTAACCCTCGGCGTACTTGTTGGTCAGCACCGACCCCATCGCAGCCAGCACCGGCTCGGACGGGTAGTTCTCCGAAGCGATCAACTCGAGTCCATCGCGCTGCCGCCCCGCTTCCTGCTCGATCGCCGCCGCGATCTCCGCATCCGCCGCATCCAGGGCAGCACCGGCCAACGTCAACGCCATGTCGCACCCATTCGCGTTCTGGAGACTCGCCTGAAGCGAGCCGCCGCTGGATCAGACGTCCGGCAGCACACGAACCACAGTCGATCTCAGCTTACACGCGGTCAAGACGCCTCAGTCAACCAGACAACTTGCGTCCCGACTCCCACCGTGTCCAGGCTGCATCGATCCCCGCGAGCAGACCGCCGCTGACCAACGAATGCCCGCCCATCAGCACCGCCGAGTCCTCCAGCATCGAAACCAACGACCGTACTCGCTTATCCGTGATTCGTTCCCAGCAGCCGAGATCCGCCCAGAACCGGTCGCAGCGCGAGAGGTTCCAGCCAAGATGAGACAGAAACGGCCGTGTGTCCCAGATCGTGGCGTCACCCATCCCCTCCAGTGCCAGCAGGAACCCGTCCTGACCTGCCCACTCATATAGCTCGCCCAGCAGAGACCGAGCCCGGCGCTGTCGAGTTCGCAGTCCCCGTTCCTCCGACAACACCCTCACCCGACACGAGGTGTCGCGATCCACGATCGCCCAGTCGGATCCGCTGATGCGCCCGGAGATCATCAACTCCTCGTCCTGGCGGGTCATTACCTCGAAGACTCGCGATGCCAGTTGGACCGGTTCGTCCAGCTCTCGCCAGCTGGACAGCGCTGCGGCGCTGAGTTCGCCGACCTCAAGCGATCCTACACTCGCCGCAGCCTGAAGCACCGTCAGGTCCGACGGCGTGTCCACGTCCAACAACGACCGCGCCGACCGCGCGAACGACTGAACCTCTACTTCCGCGCCTTCCCGGATCAACAGCGCGAAGCGGTTGTCCACCTGCTCCCCGGCCGCGCATCTCAACAGCCTCCCATCCGGAACGCCGATCCAGTCGCACGAAAACATGCGGTTCGCCGTCGCATTACCTGATTCGATGGCCGCGAGCACCGCCGACCAGTCGTCCGCAGTCATCGCCGGCATCCCCGATCCGGCGTAGCAGACCGGTCCGGCGGCGTCACTCGCGGCGCCCGCCACGATGTCGCCGATAGCATCGTCGGCGCGTGTTACTTCGACCGCCAGATCGGCGATCGGCTCGGTGGCAAACACACGCACCCGATCGAACCCGGCTTCGCGCGCGCGCTCCGCCGTGTCCTGCAGCACCGCGCGCCGTACCTCATTGACCATTTGGACCGGAACACAGTCCCCTGCGAACGGCCGGTAGCACAGCCAGAACTCCGACGGTTGAGTGTCCCTCATCTCAGTCCGCCCGCGCAGCTGTCCAGGCGTCGACCACGGTCGCGCCCGAGGCCAGCAGCGTCCGCGCAGCCTCCGACAGCGTTGCCATCGACGTGGATACGTCGTCAATCAACAACACGCCACGGCCGGCTACAAGTTGCGGATCAGCCGCAAACGCGCCTTGCACGATCCGCGAACGGTCGGCCCTCGAACTCGCCTGCGCCTGTCGCGGACCCCACCAGCCCCGACGACGCAGCGCGCCGGCGTCTAGCTCCAGTCCAGTTCGAGTGGCAACCGCCCGCGCCAGGTGCTCCGCCTGGTTCCCGCCCCTCCGCCGCCTGCGCAGGAGCGGAATCGGGATCGGAACCACCAGATCGATGTCGACGGCAACCTGGATCCCGCCGGACAACCGCACAAGTTCCTCCGCCAGTCCAACCACGCCGCCGTGCTTCAGCGTCAGCACCGCCGCTCGCGCGGGACCGTCATAGACGAATCCCGCGCGCAACTCACGCACGGGCAGCGGCTTCGACAGGCAGTCCCTGCAGACCGGCACAGTCGACGGCAGCCAACAGTGCCGACAGCGCGGTCCTGCGGCCGGCTGCATCAACGCCCGGCAGTCCCCGCAGATCAACGATCCGGGCGCCCCGCATGACGCGCAGTGCGCGGGCAAGACGAGCTCAATCAGCGCTTCGGCCACGCCTCTGGTCATCCTGAGTGGCCGATACACTGGGTTCATGCGCCTCACCGTACAACTCTTCGCCAACCTCGCCGAGATGTGCGGCGCCCGGCAGATCGAACTCTGCAACCTGCCGCAGCCGCTGACCGCCGGGCTGGTGATGGACGCCTTCGTCGACCGCTTCCCCGGCCTCGACCCGATGCGCGACTCGATTATGTTCGCCGTCAATGCCGAGTACGTCTCGCTCGATCATCCGGTTTGCGCATCCGACGAGGTTGCGCTGATCCCACCGGTCAGCGGCGGCTCCGATGACCCGTTCTTCAGGATCACGCACGAACCGCTGGATCCAACCGAGATCCACGACCTCGTGCGTTCCGACGCCGCCGGAGCCGTCTCCCTGTTCCTTGGTGTGGTCCGAAACAACAATCTCGGACGCGACGTCGGCTACCTGGAGTACGACGCGTATCCGGCTATGGCGACCAAGATCATGCGCCGGATCGCCGACGAGATCCGAGAACGCTGGGACGTGCTCGACATCGCCATGCACCACCGCATCGGCCGTCTCGAGATCGGCGAAGCCTCAGTCGCCGTCGCCGTCGCCTCGGCCCACCGCGGCGAGGGAATCGAAGCCTGCCACTACGGCATCGACCGGCTCAAGGCCATCGTCCCGATCTGGAAGAAAGAAGTCTGGTCCGACGGCGAGGAGTGGATTGAGGGCTCGCTCACCCCCGCCGCCGAGATCGACGCCGCGTCCGACTAACCACCATCGCCTCCTGATCGGTCCGATAGTCCTTCGCCTTGACGTGCTGCACGGTACCCCGTTGGCTGTCGAGCAGCCGGGACGCCAGCCTCGGATCCAGGCTTTCGGGCGCCACGTTCGTCGTGATCAAGGTCGGCGCGCGCCGCAGATAGCGCGAGGCGCAGAGCTGGTACAGCTTCTCGCTCGCCCACTCCGTCGCCTGGTGCGCGCCCAGATCGTCAAGCACCAGCAAGTCGACCTCCTTGAGCGAGGCGAAGATCGCCTCGAACGAGGCTTCACCGTCATCTCGATACGAGGCTCGTAGCGCGTCCAACAGTTCCGGCACCACGGCGAAGCAGACACGGTCGCCCGCAGTCAGGCGGGCGTTCGCCGCCGCCGCCGCAAGATGGGTCTTGCCCACTCCAGTGCCGCCGATCAGGGTCAACCATCCGGCCGGATGCTCCGACCAGGACTGCACCAGCGCCTTCGCGCCGGGCAGATTCTCCGCCTCGCCGCGGCCGCCCAGTCCCTCCGCGCGGAAGCTGTCGAACGTGTACTGCGACAGCACCTCCTCGGTCATCCCGCCGAACTCCCGATACCGCGCGCCCACAGCCGCCTCACCCAGTTCGAGCCGCGCCACGTCGAGCGTCAGGAACGACTGCAGACCGATCGCCGAGAGGTCGGCTGTCTCCGCCACCAAGACGGTGCGACGACCGCTATTGCGCCGATGGTTGAGCAACTGGAACAGCTTCTCGCGAGCCCAATCCGTGGGCGAAATGCAATCGAGATCGTCCAGGATCAGGAACGGCGCGTCGCGCACGTGCTCGAACAGCAACGCGAACGAGAAGTCGCCCCCGCTCGTCGCATTCATCGCCGCGCGCAGACGGTCCAGCAGATCTGCGGTGACGAAGTACAGCGCCGAGCGACCATCGGCGATCCTGCGATTCGCCATCTCGGCCGCCAACTCCGTCCGACCCGAACCGGCGATCCCGCTCAACAGCAGCCAACCGGGCTGGTCGTCCGCTTCGTCGGCGAAGGCGCAGGCTGCCAATGCAGGCTCGGCCGCCGCTTGATCCTCCGTCAGCCGAGCGTCCGACAGCGGACCCAAATTGCTCAAGCGTTGCAGGCGCTCGGCCGCCCGCGCTTCCTGCTCCTGGCGACGGCACTCGCAGGGCTGGACCTGTCCAAACTCGGGATCGCCGACCGGCCGCGCCACCCGCACATAGCCGGCCCCGCCGCACACATCGCAGTCCGCCGCCCCCTCGGCGATCCAGAGCGATTCGTCGCGCTCCAGGGGCTGCTCATCACTCCCGGAAGAGGTGCCGGTAGCGCGACGACTCCAGTCCGCCAGCAGCGGTCCCAGTCGTTGCATCTCCGCCATCGCGTCCCTCCGTCTCCCAGCGCTCCAGGATCGCGCGCACATAGCGCCAGCTTCGCGCGTTGTTGGCCGCCGATTCAGCGAATGCGTCAAACAGCCAGTCCGCGCCGTAGCGCGCCTCAGCCGCCTTCAGTTCTTCCGCCAGGATCGGCGGCATCGGCGTCCCAAATGCACTCTGCCAGATCTCGGGCGCTGAGCTGTACGCCGCGTCACGCCCGGTCACCCGGTCGACCGACGCCGGCATCGAGGCCGACTCCAACGCGCGCCGGCCATCGGCGTCGTTCAGCGCCAGCCAATCGGTCCACCTGCCCTCGGACTGCATCCGACCGAGTAACAGCGAGCCGCGCCGCACCGCCGCCGACAACCCATCCTCGTAGGCCTCGTCGACCTCGCGATCGACACACACACCAGCCAGCGCGCCTATCAACGGCCGCTGTTCCCTCAGATCCGCCGCCCGCACGCGCCGAGGGAATCTGCGCTGCCCGCCGATCAATTCCGTCGCGTACAGCGTCACGATCAACTCCGCAGGATCCGTCATGGCCGGCGCCAGGTCGCGCAGTAACGCTTGCGGCAACACTGTCATCGGAGCACCCGAGGGAAAGCCGTCAAACGCCATCAGAATTCATCGATTCCCGGCTCCGGCTGCGCGTAGAAGTCCTCGAACTTGGCAATCGTCGAGACAAACCGCACATCGACCCGACCCACCGCGCCGTGCCGATGCTTGGCCACCAGGAGCTGCGCAATCTCGTGATCGCCCATCCGCGAGGCGTCGCTGACCAGGTCGTCCTGGTAGTCCTCGCGCTCGTACATGTCTTCGCGATAGATGAAGATCACCACATCCGCGTCCTGCTCGATCGAGCCGCTCTCGCGCAGGTCGGAGAGCTGCGGAACCGGCGGGTGCCGACGCTCGACCGCACGCGACAACTGCGAGAGCGCCAGGATCGGCACCTGCAGCTCCCGCGCGATTTCCTTCAGGGTCCGCGAGATCAGCGAGATCTCGCTGACCCGATTCGTGTCGCTCTGCGCCCGCGCGAAACCATGCACGAGCTGGATGTGATCGACGATGATCAGGCCCAATCCGGCTCGATGCTCGCCCTGTCGGTGGGCCCGCTCCTGCAGACGTGTATGCAGGTTCCGCGACTTCGCACGAATCTCAGCCAGCGACTGGCCCGCCGTATCGTCGATGTAGATCTCCGCTCGGCTCAACAGTCCGATGGCCTGTGAGATCCTGCCGCCCTGCTCCTCCGTGTGGCGCCCCAGCCGCAACCGCGACTGCTCGACTCGCGACTCGGACGAGACCAGCCTGGCCGCCACCTGCTCCGCCGACATCTCCAGCGAGAAGATTGCCACAGGCAGTGTCTGCCCGATCGCCGCATTGCGCGCGACGGTGAGGGCCAGCGCCGATTTACCCACCGAGGGACGGGCCGCCAGCACCACCAGGTCCGAATCGTGCATGCCCTCATTGAGCAACTTGTCGAGATCGGCAAAACCCGTCCGCGTCGGTCCGTCGACCCCGGACTCCGTATCTCCATCTTCACCCAGTACATCGCTCAGCAGATCTTCCAGGATGCGAAAGTCCTGCCGCCGGTCCGCGCCGCGAATCCCATAAATCAGTTCCACGGCCCTTGTCAGCGACTCGCCGACGTTCGGGTCCGCCTGGTAGGCGAGCTCGCCAATCTCGCCGGCGGCGCGAATCATGTCGCGATACGTCGCCGCCCGCTGCACCAGCCGGGCGTAGTGCTCTGCCCCCACTGTTGCCGGTAGCTCGTAGACCAGCTCGTTCAGGTAGGCCTGTCCGCCGGCCTCTTGCAGCCGACCCTGGTTCGACAGTTCCGCCGCCACCGTGATCTGATCGATCGGCTCATAGCGCTCAAACACCGCCAGGACCGCGGCGAAGATCGTCCGATGCCGCGGATCCATGAAGTCATTCGGCTCGAGCACACCCGCGAGGCGCTCATAGACTCCCGGCTCGACCAGGATCGCCCCGAGCACCGCCTCCTCGGCCGACTGGTCCTGCGGCACGCCGCGCGGCGCGCTTCGCCCACGCCCATTCCCCCTGCCCGCCGCGGCCTGCTCGTCATAGGTTGGATCAGAGGAGACCATGACTGGCCTCCGTCGTCAGCGCCCGATAGTCGTCACCGAACCCGCAAGCGGCGAAGCCGGCTACTCCTCCGAGTCCTCGTCGGCTTCCTCGGTCTCGTCGGTCTCCTGCTCGATCGCCTCCGCCTCCTCCACTTCCGCCACCACTTCGTCGAAACTCAGCTCGGCGCTGTCCGCATCCGGTACGACCGTCACCCGTACCTCGGCCGAGACGTTGCGAGTCAGTCGCACCCGCACGTCTTCCGTGCCCAACGAACGCAGCGACTGCGCCAACAGCACCTGGCGATGTTCGATCACCGCCTCCGGCACGCTCGCCCCGGCGATCTCCGTCAGACGCTCGGCGATATCGCGCGCCGTGATCGAGCCAAACAGTCGGCCCTGTTCGCCGACTCGCGCCTGGAAGGTCAGCTCCTGACCGGCGATCGCCAGAGCAACCGGGCTCGCTTCGCCGTCCAGCTTCTCCTGCCGAATCGCGTCGGCCTGGGCCAGTCGCTCCGCGCGGAACATATTGTTCTGCGTGGTCGGCCCGGCGAGGCCCCGCGGCAGCAGGTAGTTGCGCGCGAATCCGTTCTTGACTTCCTTGACTTCCCCGACCAGTGCAGTCCCCTCGACCTCTTCGAAGAACACGACCTTCATCTGTTTGCTCCACTCGATCCGTCAGCGATACCCGACAACCATACCGAGCCACGACGTACAACCCAACACATAGTGACACAGAAGAACGTGCGTTCACTCTAGAACCTGTGTACATGATTTACAACCCGGCCGCGCTGCCGCCGGAACGCAGCGTTGGCGTCGATGCCTCTGCAATCACTGCGCTGCCGCGCTCCCCAAGCGTCCGACTCAGCATCTGAATCACCTGCTGGTTCGCCTCCAGCCGCCAGTCATCGCCACAGACCAGTACCTCTACCCGTCCGGCGCAGCGGATGCGCAGGATCACCGGATTTGTGCCCTGGTGCATCAACTTCATGGACGTCAAGCCGCCCTCGAGTTGCTCCATCAGCTCGACATCCGCGGCGGCGTCGCCGGATTCCTCGATCGTGATCCACAGCGCCGAACCTGACTCCTCCCTATCCGGCTTGCCGGACGGCAACGGCGTCGGTTCGCTCCCCGGTTGCTGCGTCCGGGCGGCAGCCGAAGGAGGCGCAGTCGACTCCGGTAGCGGCCGCTTCGGTTTCAGCATCCACGGAGGCGCGGGCGCCTCCTTGATCGGCGGGACCGCAACCGGCGCGGGTCCGCCCAAGGGTTCCGCGGCCACATCGGCGACGGCGGCCGATGCCATCTGCTCGCTCCACGCCTCTGCCGACTCCACCGCCAGGGTCAGGCGATCCATCCGCACGCGGATACTGACCCGCGTCACGACAATCTGGTTCGGCTGCCACAACTCCCGGGTCAGCGCCCATTGGTCGGGCCAGACGGTCACTTCGGCCGTCCCCGACAGGTCCTCCAGCATTACTGCGGCGAACGGATCGCCCTTGCGCGTCGTCAACTGACGGATGCCATTCACCAGACCGGCCACGGTCTGCGTGTTGCCCGCCATCTCCTCGGTCAACTCCGACAACTGCGCATCAACCCGACCCTGCAACGCGCGTGTGGCCGCTTGCAGCGGATGTTCGGACACATACGCGCCCAGCAACTCCCGCTCCCAGTTGAGTTGCTCGTGCGGCGTGGCGTCCATCCCCTCCTCAAGCTCGACTGCGGGCGTCGGCGTCGCCACCTCGGCTCCGAACAGGTCGAACATCGACGTCTGTCCGCTGTCACGAAGCTCCTGCGCCCGGCGCGCACGCTTGATGATGTCTTCCGCCGCCGCGACCATCGCGCCGCGAGGCTCGATCTCATCGAACGCCCCCGTCTTCGCCAGCGCCTCCAGCGCACGGCGATTCATCGACTTCGTATCAAGCCGCTCCGCCAGGTCGGTGGCGCTCAGAATCGGACCGTTCTCCCTGCGTTCCTCGATCAGCGGCTCGACCGCCGCCCGACCGACGCCCTTGATCGTCCCAAGCCCGAAGCGGATCGCGCTGCGTCCGTCGGCCATCTTCTCCAGCGTGAACGTCGCGTCCGACCGGTTCACGTCCGGCAACAGCAGGGGAATGGCCATCCGCCCGCACTCCGCAGCGGCCTCGCGCACGCGGTCGCTATTGCCCGACGCCGCGCGCATCACCGCCGCCATGTAGGGCGCCGGGTAGTTCGCCTTGAACCAGGCCGTCTGATACGCAATCGCCGCGTACGACACCGCGTGCGCCTTGTTGAACGCGTACCCGGCGAATGGCTCGATCAGTTCGAAGATCGTCTCCGCGTCCCGCTCTGTGTATCCCTGCTGCACCGCTCCGCTGACGAAGTTGCCTCGTTCAGCCTGCATCACCGAGGCGATCTTCTTGCCCATCGCCTTGCGCATGATGTCCGCCTCGCCCAGCGTGTAGCCGGCGAACTTCCTGGCGATGTGCAACACCTGGTCCTGGTAGACGATCACGCCGTAGGTGTCATCGAGAATCTCGCCCAGGTCGTCATGCGGGTAGGTCACGTCTACCCGACCGTGCTTGCTCTCGATGAAACGGGGAATGTGCTCCATCGGCCCGGGCCGATAGAGCGCCAACAGAGCCGCGAGATCGGGAATCGATGTCGGCTTCAAGTCTTCCACCACCCGTCGCATCCCGCCCGACTCGAGCTGAAACACGCCGAACGTGTCGCCGGTCGCAAGCCGCTCATAGGTCGTGCGGTCGCCGTCCGGCAGGTTGAGATAGTCAACTTCGACGCCCTCGTGTTCCTGGACCAGCGCCACCGCCTCCTCGAGAATCGTCAGGTTCGTCAGACCCAGGAAGTCCATCTTCAGCAGCCCCACCGCCGCCACTTCGTCCATCCCCCACTGCGTCATTGGGATCCAGTCACCGTCCGCCGACTCGTTCACCGGGCGCCGCAGCGGCACATTCTCAGCCAGTGGTTCCTGGGAGATCACGACCCCGGCCGCGTGCGTCGACGTGTTCCGCACCACGCCGTTCAGGCGCTGCGCGTAGGACAGCAGCTCGGCCACGTTCGAGTCCTCGCGCTGCGCCTGTTGCAGGTCCTGCGACTGTTCAATCGCCTCCGCCACCTTGATGTTGAGCTGGTTGGGTACCATCCGCGCGACGCGGTCGGTGTCGCCCAGCGGTACGCCGAGCGCACGCCCCGAATCGCGGATCGCCGCCTTCGCACCCAATGTTCCGAAGGTGATGATCTGCGCCACTCGCTCGCGCCCGTACTTCTCCGCCACGTAGCGGATCACTTCGTCGCGCCGATTGTCGGCGAAGTCCATGTCGATGTCCGGCATCTCCCGACGCTCGAGGTTAAGAAACCGCTCAAACACGAGATTGAACGCCATCGGATCGATGTCAGTGATGTCGAGGCAATACAGCACCAGGCTCGCCGCCGCCGAACCGCGCACCGCCCTCGCGATGCCCCGCCGCTTGGCGAACAACGCAAAGTCCATCACGATCAGGAAGTACTCGGCGAACCCGGTCTCCTGGATCACGTGCAGTTCGTAGTCCAGCCGCTCACGGTGACTGTCCGGTGGATTCCCGTATCGCTGCTCGAGCCCGAGCCGGGCGATGTCGGTGAGATGTTCGAGCGCCGTCTTGCCCTCCGGAATGTCCGGCTGGGGCAGCATCAGGCGGCCGAACTCCATCGCCACGCTGCAACGCTCTGCCACGGTCTGCGTGTTGGTCACTGCCTCGGGCAAGTCCTGGAATGTCGCCAGCATCTCCTCTTCGGAGGTGAGATAGAAGTCCTCACCGTCGAAGCGGAATCGCTTCTCGTCGGTGCGCACTGCGTTGGTGCCGATGCAGAGCAACAGATCGTGCGCGTCGTGGTCGCCCGGCTCGCAGTAATGCGCGTCTTGAGTGGCGACAACCGGCACACGCAGTTCCTGCGCCATCTCGACCGTGCGCCTCAACATCGGCTCGAACTGAGGCAGCTCCTTGTGTCTTTGTATCTCGAAGTAGTAGCGATCCTCAAAGACGTTGCGGTACCAGTCCACGACACTGCGCGCTTCGTCGGCGTCATCGCGAATCAGCGCCTTCTGCAGCTCCGACGACGGGCAGCCGGAGAGCACGATCACGCCCTCCGAGTACTCGGCAAGCAGCTCTCGGTCCAGTCGCGGCCGGTAGTAGAAGCCCTCGAGATGCCCCCGCGTCGAGAGCTGAATCAGGTTGCGCCAGCCGCGTTCGTTTTCCGCCAGCAAGACGAGGTGGTAGTAGTTCGACGCAGCCTCTCGACCGTACGACCGGTCGTGCCGACTGCCCGGCGCGACATACGCCTCCATGCCCAGCACCGGCCGGACACGCTCCGACTCGCAGGCCTTGTAGAACTCCACTGCTCCGTACAGATTGCCGTGGTCGGTGATTGCCAGTGCCTCTTGTCCCAGCGCACTCGCCCGCTTGGCCAGCGCCGGGATCTTCGACAACCCATCCAACTCCGAGTACTCGGTATGCGTATGCAGATGAGCGAACATTGGAAACAGCTGTCCTTATCGGATCATTGCACGTTTGACCCGAGCAGGTTCTGTCACTCCGCCCAGGTCGCGAAACCGTGGACCGGCGTGTTCGTGGGAAGCTGGTGGGATGGTCGTGGAGGATTCGTGGGCAAACGCCAGACGATGTGGAAGTCCCTACGCCTCTTGATCCAGTTCGAACGCCGCGTGCAGGACGCGCACCGCTTCCTCGCCTCGATCGGCGTTGACCAGGCAGGTGATCCGAATCTCCGAGGTCGTAATCAGCTCGATGTTGATGCCTGCCTGAGACAGCGAACGAAACATCGTCGCCGCGTAGCCGGGTCCTGACTGCATGCCCGTGCCAATCAGCGACACTTTGACCAGGTCATGCTTGAACAGCACATCGGCCGCGCCGAGATCATCGGCCAGCGGCCTGCTGATCTCGCGTGTCTCCTCCCAGTCCGTCTGCGACACGGTGAACGTGAGGTCGGTGAGCTGCAGCTCCGAGGCGTTCTGCACGATCGTGTCGACCGAGATCCCCGCGTCGGCCAGCGGCCCAAACACCTGCGCCGCAATCCCGGGTCGGTCGGGAACGTGACGTAGCGTCACTGACGCCACGTCACGGTCGAGGGCAATCGTTCGTACTCGATTCTCCGGTTCCATCTGGACCTCCCGCCGAATCATGGTGCCGCCGCCGGAGCCGAACTCCGCTTGCGAGGACGCCACCAGGATCGGTATGTCGTAGAGCAGTCCCAACTCAACCGCTCGAGGGTGCATGACGCCGGCGCCCTGCTGCGCCGCCTCCAGCATCTCTTCCGAGGCGATGTCGCGCAGGCATCGCGCATTCGGCTCGATCCGCGGATCGGTCGTATATATCCCCTGCACGTCCGTGTAGATCTCCACCCGCGAAGCACGCAACGCTGCGCCCAACGCCACCGCCGACGTGTCCGAGCCACCCCGCCCGAGCGTCGCGTAGTCGCCCTGCGGACTCTGCCCCTGGAATCCAGCGACAACCACCACGTGGCCTTGCGCGAACTCCTCTTCCACTCGCCAGGTGTCGATCCCGCGGATCCGCGCCCGACCGAAGGAATCGTCGGTGAACACCCCGGCCTGCGCGCCGGTCAGCGCGACGGCCGGGCAGCCGAGATCGACAAGCGCCATGGTCAGCAGCGCGCTCGAGACCATCTCGCCGGTCACCATCAATAGGTCAGTTTCGCGTCGCGGCGGACGCGGATTGATTTCTCGGGCCAGGGACAAGAGCTCATCCGTCGTCTTGCCCATCGCCGAGACCACGACGGCGATCTGCTCACCCTCGGAAGCAGTCGACGCCACTCGCCGGGCGACGTTCCGCAGCCGCTCGATCGAGCCGACCGAGGTCCCGCCAAACTTCAGCACCACGGTCACAGAATCTGCGCCCCGCTCGTATCAATCCCCGTAACAAAATCTTGACCGACGATCCCGCGGTCCGCACCCGCCGACTTGAATGCCGCCTGCACGCTCGACGCCCGATCTTCGCTGGTCAGCGCCATCAGCGTCGATCCTCCTCCGGAGAGGTAGGCGGCAAATGCGCCCGCCGCCACGACCGCGTCAAACAACTCGAACATCTCCGGAAACAACTCCGAGCGGGGAGCCTGGTGCAAGCGATCATCGACCGCCGTCAGCAGCGCATCCCAGGTACCGGTCGTCAACGCAGCCACGAGCAGCGCCGAGCGACACGAATTGTGAACTGCGTCCTTGCGACTCAGCTTCTTGGGCAACAGCGCTCGGCCTTTCTTGGTCGACATGTTGAAGTTGGGCGTGTAGCCCACAAACCGCAGCCCCTCCGCCACCGGCAGCGCCACCCGCGACACCTCGGCGCCCGTCACCGCCACCACCTGGCAGCCGCCGAATAGCGCCGGAGCCATATTGTCCGCATGGCCTTCAAGGTCCGACCCAATCTCCAGGATTCGGTGCGCTGAGATCTTGCCGCCGAGCATCGCGTTGGCCGCTACCAGTCCCGCGCCGCGACAAGCGGCGCTGGCGCCTAGTCCGCGGCCGAGCGGGATGTCGGCCTTGACTGACACCTCGATCTCTTCCGCGTCAGGCCGCTCCAGACCTAGCTCGCGGTACACCTCTCGCACTGCCTTGCGCACGTGCCGGGACATCGGCGAGCGCTCGCCCTCGTCCCCGCTGGCGATCGCCACGGTCACCGTGGCGTAGCGCTGCAGCGCAACGCCGACTGCGTCGAATCCGGTGCCCAGGTTCGCCGACGACGCGGGTACGCGGACCGTGATCGGCCCTCGCGGCTCAGTCGCTTCGGTGTGCTCCGGCCAGGTTTCTACAGCCATCGCAGCCCATTCTATGATCGCGCTCGCCGTCCATCCAACCACCTGTTCACAACATCCAACGCCTCGCCCAGCACCACTGCGGCGTCCTGCCGGCCATCGATCATGTGGACCCGTTCCGGCCGCTCGGCCGCCAACCTGCGAAACCCGGCGTTGACACGCTGGTGGAACGCGAGGTCCGCGTCGCCGATCCGATCAGCCTGCGACGATCGTGCCCGAGTACGGGCCAGGCCCAGCTCCGCCGGGATGTCCAGCATCAGCGTCAGGTCGGGCGACAATCCCTGTGTCGCCTCCCGATTCAGCGCCGTGAGCCGCTCCAGGTCCAGGCCCCGTCCGTAGCCCTGATACGCCAGCGTCGAGTCGGAGTAGCGATCGCTCAAGACGATCTCGCCTGCCTCCAGCGCCGGAATCAAGACCTCGTGCACGTGCGACGCCCGAGCCGCCAGGAATAGCCAGGTCTCGTCCCAGTCACTCATCGCGACACCAGGATCCAACACCAGCGAGCGTAGGTGAGTGCCGAGCGCCGTGCCGCCCGGCTCAAACGTCAGCCGCACCGCTCGCCCGGACCGCCGCAGGCACTCCGTCAACGCTCGGGCCAGCGTCGTCTTGCCCGCGCCGTCTCCACCCTCGACGGTGATGAACACGCCCGGCACGTCTTCAGCCGGCATGGATCCGCACCCGACGATTCGGCTCGCGGCCCCGACTGACCGACTCCAGCGCCTGATCGCTCGCCAATTGATGCTGCAACTTGCGGATGTACGGATTCTGCGGGGCAAGGTCGACCGAAGACTGTCGACCCGCGTGAATCTGAGAAATCGCTTCCTCCGCTTCCGACAACGCAGCGGTCACGCTGTCATTCGGTGCATCGCCCTTCGACAGCGCCCGCAGGCTCTTTTCCATCTGCAGCACCGTGTTGTGTTTCAGCACAACGACCGGCAGCCGACGCGACTCGGCGAGCCGCAACTCGGGAGGCCGCCGACGGAAGCCCGCTCGCAGCGTCATCACGACATCCGCTTCCTCGACCCGTTCGGCTATCGAGACATTGGCGTCCGTCTCGCGAATCGCTTCGCGCAACCGCGATAGCGACACGCCCAACGGATAGACCTTGCGGTGCGGGCCCGACGACACACTCGAGGGCCGCGAACCGCGTCGCCGCCGCAGCGGCGCCTCGTGCGCCGAACCGTTGCCAAATGATGGACCGCTGCCACGACCGTGTCCGTTGCCGAACTCGCGATTGAAGATGTCGTTGTTGGACGGCTCAAGTCCCAATCCGACGCCCACCGCCACGCTCGACTCCAACGCATCCGAGGAGGTGTGCACCGCGCCATCGTCGTCGACCTCGCGAATCTCTGCCGCGACCGACTCGCCGCGCAGCAGCGCGTCCACCGTGTTGCCAATCTCCGAGTGCACTGCCACGCGAGTGAACGACTGAATTTCAACCAGTACCTCAAACGTCGGCGGCGCTTTGCGTTCCAGCACCGACTTACGCGTACCTCGCCGCCGCGCCTCCTCGTCCGAGAGCGTCACTGTCTGGATCCCGCCGATCAGATCAACCAGCGTCGGATTCAACATCAGGTTGGCGAGCGTGTTGCCGTGCGCCGTCGCCACGAGCTGCACGCCGCGCTCCGCGATCGTCCGCGCCGCCTGTGCCTCCAGCTCGGTGCCGATCTCATCAATCACGATCACTTCCGGCATGTGGTTCTCAACCGCTTCGACCATCACCGAATGCTGCAGCTCGGGGCGTTCCACCTGCATCCGCCGCGCGCGTCCGATCCCGTCATGGGGTATGTCCCCGTCGCCGCCGATTTCATTCGACGTATCGACGATCACGACCCGCTTACCTTCATCCGCCAGAACCCGCGCCGCCTCGCGCAGGATCGTCGTCTTGCCCACCCCCGGCCGTCCCAGTAGCAAGATGGAGCTGCCCGCCTTGACGAAGTCCTCGATCACCGCCACCGATCCTGAGACGGCGCGGCCCACCCGCATCGTCAACCCCACGACCTCTCGTTGCCGATTGCGAATGCAGGCAATCCGATGCAGCGTGCGAGGAATGCCGGCTCGGTTGTCGGCGCCGAAGTCTCCCAGCTGCGACACGACCAACTGCAGCTCGATCTGCGTGACTTCCGTCTCGCGCAACTCGACTTCGCCCTCCAGGTATCGGGCGTACGGCCTCCGCCCCAGGTCGAGCACGACCTCAAGCAGCTCCTCCGCCTCACCGCTGGCGCAGACCGCGCGCCGGATCCCCTCCGGCAGCGTCGACAGCAGGGCGTCCAGATCGTCGCTTCGCGACTGCTGAGTCAATGTCGCCACTAACCGGATCCTCCTGCGGCCGCAGGCACCGAGCGCGAAGCGTCCGCCGCCGCATAGGCCTCGCACATGCCGACAAACCGCTCGTGCAGACGCGTGTCATCGGTCAGTTCAGGATGAAAGGTTGTCGCCATCAGTGAGTCGCACTGCACCGCAACCGGCTCATGTTCCTGCTCCGCTCCCAGACGCAACAGCACTTCCACCCCCTCCGCCACCGAGCGAATGCGCGGCGCGCGGATGAAGATTGCATGCAGCGGCCCGCCGCCCAACTCTCTCGAAGACAGATCGGCCTCGAACGAGTCAATCTGCCGGCCGTAGGCGTTGCGCTCCACGGTCATCGGCACGAGGTTCAGCCCCGGTCGGTCGAGCGTGACAATCTCCTCGGCCAGCAAGATTGCCCCGGCGCAGGTGCCCCAGATGGGGAGACCGGCGCGCGCCCGCTCGATGATTGGCTCGCGCAGGCCGTAAGCGATCATCAGCCGGGCAATCGTGGTGCTCTCGCCGCCGGGAATGATCAGACCGTCGACGCGCTTCAACTCTTCGACCGTGCGTACTTCGAGCACATCGGCGCCAACACGCCCGAGCGCCGCTGCGTGCTCGGCGAAATCCCCCTGCAGGGCCAGCACACCTACGACAACCGAACCCGAACGCTCCGCCCCGCCCGTGCTGTGCGTAGTCAACTCGGTCACCAACTCCATTCCTTCGCGGGTACCGTTCACCATCCCCGTTTCGC
Source organism: Chloroflexota bacterium (assembly GCA_009838915.1). Taxonomy (GTDB): domain Bacteria; phylum Chloroflexota; class Dehalococcoidia; order Bin125; family Bin125; genus Bin125. Next base: position 16,877 of record VXQT01000030.1, on the reverse strand, counting down.
CAGGATTTCGGACTCGGGAATCTTGTCGATCTCGAGCCCGGGCATCGCCTTGGGCAGATCGGTCGACACCTCCGCCAGGATCTCGTCGTCCTCGTAGTGAGTCACCGCGCGCACAATGGCGTTCGCCATTCGCGCCGGTTCCTCCGACTTAAAGATGCCGCTGCCAACGAATACGCCGTCCGCGCCCAGCCGCATCATCAGGGCAGCGTCGGCCGGAGTCGCGACACCGCCCGCTGCGAAGTTGACGACCGGCAACCGACCCATCTCTCGCGTTTGCCTGACCAGCTCCACCGGCGCGCCGATGTCGCGGGAGTAACTGACCAGCTCCTCATCGCCCATGCTCTGCAGTCGGCTGATCGCGCCCTGGACCGATCGCATGTGCCGCACCGCTTCGACGATGTTGCCCGTCCCCGCCTCGCCCTTGGTGCGAATCATGGCCGCGCCCTCGGCGATCCGGCGCAGCGCTTCCCCCAGATCTCTACAGCCGCAGACAAACGGCACGGCGAACTCGTGCTTGTTGATGTGAAACGACTCATCGGCAGGCGTCAGTACCTCCGACTCGTCGATGTAGTCCACGCCCAACGCCTCGAGGATCGACGCCTCGACGAAATGCCCGATGCGCACCTTGGCCATCACCGGGATCGAAACCGCGTCGATGATCCCGCGAATCAGCGACGGATCCGACATCCGCGCCACTCCTCCTGACGAACGAATGTCGGACGGCACCCGTTCGAGCGCCATCACCGAGCAAGCACCCGCTTCCTCCGCGATCTGTGCGTGCTCCGCCGTGACCACATCCATGATCACGCCGCCCTTGAGCATCTGCGCCAACCCGGCCTTGACGGTCTGCGTTGCGGTTTCAATCACCATCGCGTCACCCCTCGCGGTTGTAATCGTCGTCAGTCTATCGCGCTCGTTGTGCGATCATGAACGGCGCGACCCGAGGCGAGCCGTACGCGAGAACTCGCGTATCGCCACCGCAGACGCGCCCTAGGCGGTGGCGATGGCGGTCTCAAGTTCCTCCACCTCGGTCCCGCCAGCCATCAGATAGGAGAGGCTCTCCAGCGTCAGCGTCTCGCTCTTGCGATCCTCCACCAACCGTCCGCGCTGGAAGACCAGGAAGCGATCGCCCACCCAGAACGCGTGCTGCGGTTTGGGCGTCACCAGGACGACAGCGGTGCCCTGCTGCGCGGCGCGGCGTATCAACCGCAACACCGCACCCGATTGCCTCACGCCCAGCGCCGACGTCGGCTCATCCAGGATCAACACGCGCGCTCCGTAGTAGAGCGCCCGCGCAATCGCCAGACCTTGACGCTCACCGCCCGACAGCGTGTGAGCCGCGCGATCGGGATCACCCAGGTCCACGCCCAGCTTTTCGAGTTCGGCTTGCATTGCTTGCTTCGCGAAGGCCACGTCGAAGCGTTGAAAAATGCCCCAACCCTTGACCGGTTCAGCGCCCATGAAGAAATTCCGCCACAGCGACATGAGTGGCGCCAATGCGAGGTCCTGGTAGACCGCCACGATGCCCTGCGACCGAGCCTGCCGCGGCGAACTGAACTCGGTCGGGTCACCGTCCAACAGGATCTCGCCGCTGCTGGGCGCAATGAGCCCGCACAACATCTTGATGAACACCGACTTGCCCGCGCCGTTGTCGCCCACGACGCAGGTCACTTCACCTGCGTGCAGCGAGACGTTCACGTCTTCCAGAGCCAGCACCGAACCAAACCGCCGGCCCAGACCGCGCACCTCCAGCACCGGCGGCTCGGAGGACTCGGCGCCTGACTCTTCCGCGCGAGGAGCCGGGGCCTCGTCGCTCTGCGCATTCAACTCATTGGCGTCGCTCGTATCGCTCATGCCGGGCGTGTCCGTCGTCTCGCTCATCAGTTCCGCTCCAACTTCAGTCGGCTAACCCGACCTCGCGGTTCGCACCCGCTCGCCCACGACGTGGTTGATCAGGGTGGCAACCAGCAACAGGACGCCGAGGAAGGCCCAGCGCCAATCGGAGTTCCATCCCGCGTGGGGAATCCCAACGAAGGCGATGCCCCAGATCAACGCACCGATCGCCGGACCGACGGCCGATCCGTAGCCACCGGCCATGCGGCAGCCGCCGACCACCGCCGCAATGATGTAAAAGAACTCCTGGCCTACGCCTTGCCCCGCCTGCACCGACGTATAGCGAATCGCGCTGCTGACACCGACAAACCAGGCCGCGCCGGCGGTCAGCATAAACAGCCCGATCTTGGTGCCATTGACCGGAACGCCGACCGCACGCGCTGCGTCCCGGTCGCCGCCGGATGCGAAGATCCAATTGCCGATCTTCGTCCGCCACAGAATCCACGTCGCAATCAGGATGAACGCCGCCCACCAGATCAGCGATACACGGAAGTCGGACGGCGCGGTACCAAACACCGTCGCCACAATCGTGTGTAGCGAGTCGTATCCACCGGCATCATCAATGTTCTCAATCAAGGCATCGCCGGTGAAGTACTTGGATAGTGCCACGTTCGCTCCACGCAGGCCAAAGAAGGTCCCTAGAGTGATCACGAACGAGGGCAGACCGGTCCAGACGACAAGGACCCCGTTCCAGAGTCCCAGAGCCAGACAGACCAGCAGTGAGAGAAACACCGCCGCCCACAGGTTCATCCCCCACTCGGTCGCCATCACACCCAATAGCGCGCCCGCCGTACCGACCATCACACCCGCGGACAAGTCGAACTCGCCGCTGATCATCAGCAGACCAACAGCAACTGCAATGATCCCGTACGGCCAGGCGGTGTCCAGCACCCTGGCGATCGTGGGAACCTCCAGCATTGCGCCGGAGCTGGCAATGCTGAAGAAGATGAACAACAACGCCGCCGCCACCAGGGACCCAAGCTCAGGCCGGAGAACCGCGGTTCTCACCCAAGGGCGTGCATTGCTGTATGCCGGTAGCTGCAATAGTGACACCGCGTCCCCTGTTCTCAAGCGGATTTCCGCAATCTACTCGGTTTCCTCGGTCGATTGCTCGTCCGTGCCGCTTGGCGTCTGGCTCCGTTGCGTGGCGCTGCGCACGCGGTCAACATTGCCCTGGTCCACGAATCCCGGACCCACCAGTACACCTCGGCCCGCAATCCACTGCAAGAGCGCGTCAGCCAGCTCATCGCCTTGCGTGCGATGCGAGTACTGGGTCAACCTGGAATACGCGACCGGGAGGTAACCCTGGAGGTACGGCTGCTGGTCGACTGCAAACAACACAGTGCCGTTCTCAATCGCATCCAGGACGAGATCATTCAGCTCGAACACCGCGTGCACAATCGAACGCGTATCCGTCTCACGAATACGGTCAATCGCGTCCGTCGCCTCGCTCATCAACAGGGTGTTCATCGTCAACACCGCATCGATCGTCGAATCCGCCCGAATGGCGGCCTCGACTTGCTCGCCAACGGGTCCTTCCGGATCGACGTAAAGCTCCGTGAGTGCGCCGACCCTCTGACCCGCCCGCGAACACCGCGTGTCGAGTGCGACGTTCCGTTCCTCGTGTTTGACGCAGAGCAGGTGCGTGGCGCCGACTTCCGTGAGTCGATCGCCAACCGCCAGGCCGGCGACCGTCTCGACCTGTCCAAAATAAGAATCAACGCCCAACTCGGACCCAATCGCGTCGCCGGCATTGATCACATACACGGTGACGCCAATCAGCAGGGCGTCGCTCACCACCTCGGCCACTGGGTCCGGGTCGGACAGGCTTACGACAATCACGTCGAAACCCTGTTGCACTACCTCGTCGATCAATCTCACGCGCTCACTGCCGTCGGGCGTGGAACGCCAGAACAGATTCACGTCGAACGTTCGCGCCGCGTCCTCGGCGCCGGCCCGCACCTCTTCCCAGAATGGATCACCGGGCGCGCCGTGCACGATGATGGCGACCGACATCGGCGCCGCGTCATCAAGGACCAATCGCTCCCTGGCCGCCTCATAGCATGCGCTCGCGATGAGCGCCGCCGAGACCAGCGCAAACATCACACAGAAACGCCTGCTGCCCGTTCCGTTCACTCTTGCGAACCACTGGGCGATCATTACTCGCCGCCCAACTGTGGGAATCGCCGGGCGTTCGACTTGTCCACGAAGCCTGGACCCGTGACCAACCGTCCCGAAGCGGCCCATCGTTCCATTCCGCTCAATACTCCGTGAGTCTCCGCGGTCGGTTCCAGCGAGAAAATGTAGGCGTACAAGATCGGTAAGAATCCCTGCAAGTAGGCCTGCTGGTCGACCGCGAACAACACATCACCCGCTTCGATCGATTCCAGAATCGCAGGCGACACGTCGAATGTGGCGAGTTTCGCCGGCGATCCCGACGACGCAATCGCGTCCAACGCCAGCTCGGCGATGGTCGAATTCAGCGCCAGCACGCCGTCGATGCTCTCATCGGCCTGCAACACTGCTGCGATCTCTCCCGTCGTCGAGATTCGGTCTGCCGTTCCCGTCACGAACAGCCGTTGCATCGATCCGCCTGCCGCTTCCATCGCCAGGCCCGCATTAGCGCAACGCGACTCAAGTCCGACGTTGCCGGCTTCGTGGATCAGGCAGAGCAGCTTCGTCACGCCCTCAGAGGCCAGGCGCTCGCCTGCGCCCAATCCGGCCACCCCGTCCGGCTGACCGAAATGTGTGACGGCGCCAAACTCCCTGCCCCGTTCTTCACCCGAGTTGATTGTCATCACCGTTAAGCCGGCGCGCACCGCAGAACGAATCGAGTCCTCCAGCGCATCCGGGTCCGCGAGCGAAACGATCAAGAGGTCGTAACCGAGGGCAACCACATTGTCGACCAGGCGAACCTGCTCGTTTACGTTGCCGTCGCCGTCATACAGGAGCTCGATGCCAAACTCGCGCTGCGCCGCGAACGCCCCTGCCGCCACTTCGTCCCAGAACGGATCGCCGATTCCGCCGTGCGTGATCATCGCCACCCGGATGTCGGTCTCCGGCAGTGCCCCAGTGCCGGCGATCAGCGCCGTCTCCCGGTCGACCCGGCAAACGTAGGCGGCGATCATGGCCAGCGCGACCAGACCGGCCAACACCGCCCAGCGCAACCAACCCTCATTCGCCAGTCGCTCGATCCGTCGAACCAACTCGCTGCCTCTCCCCATAGCGCCGCACGGTGTGATGGTCGCCGTGATCTTCGCCCGGACAACGACACTTCCGTGGCCGAGTCCGTTCCAATGACCGTTAGGCTATCAACCATGCGCATTGGCCTCATCTCCGACACCCACGTGCCCGAGGCGGGCACCGAGTTGTGGCCGCAGCTCTGGGAGCGCATCGCAACCGCCGACGTGCTGCTGCACGGCGGCGACATCCACGACATCGCACTGATCGACAAGCTCGAACAGGTCGCGCCGATCTACGTGGCCCGCGGCAATGGCGACGACGGCTCCGGCGGCCGACCGGTTCAGCCCGACGATCCGCGTCTGCGCGAGGCCTGGAACCTCGAGTTCGAGGGCTTCCGCTTTGGTCTGACGCACGACATGGCGCTACCTGAGTGGCCGCCGTATCGGACCGTCGAATCGATGATGGACCACTACTTCGGCGGTCCCCGACACGTCGTCGTGCATGGCGACACGCACGTCGCATCGATCGAGACCATTCGCGGCGTGCTGCTGATCAATCCCGGCAGCCCGATGTACCCGCGCAATCTCGACACCCGCCTGGGCACGCTCGGCTTCATCGAGATCGAGAACGGACGCCTGCACGCCTGGCTCGAGCAACTCGACGAGCACGGTTCCCATGTGATCCGCGAACAGCCCAAGTACGTGTACTGAAGCGCCGTTCGCCTCCCGCGAGTTGGCCAGCGTCGCTGCGCAGCGAATACGCTACGGACATGTCAGGAATCTCGGTCCTGGTTCCCTTCGACCGCTCGCCCGAGGCGCGCCGCGCGCTGGAGATCGCCTTGCAACTCGCCCGTGTCGAGCGGCGTAAGTCTCGCGTCCATCCGATCTATGTGGTCGAAGTCGACCGCGCCTATCCCGTCGACAGCGACCTGCCGCAACAGTCGGCACTCGGAGAGGCCTGCCTGGCCGAAGCCGAGGCCGCCGCGCGGCAGGCCCGGGTCGCGTGCGACGCCATCCTGCTGCAAGCCCGCAACGCGGGACCGGCTGTGGTAGACACCGCGGCCACCGATCAGGTCGACCTCCTCGTGCTCGGCGTTTCTCACGCCAATGCGGTGCATTCCAGCGGCGGCGAACAGACCGCATTGGCGCGGCGTTCCGGCGCCGGCATCGACCTTGGTCACACCGCCGACTACATCCTCTCCCACGCACCCTGCGAAGTCGTGGTCGTCCGCGAGCCTGCGCTCAACCAAAGCGCCTTCGCCGATCAGCCCGCGGGCGAACGCTAGCTCCGGGGAAACGAGACGTCTCGTCATGCGCGTCGTGATCATGGGATGTGGACGACTGGGTTCGACGCTGGCTCGCGAACTCGACCATGAAGGGCATCGCGTGACGGTGATCGATGTCGATTCGGCCGCTTTCAACTGGCTCGAAGACGACTTTCGAGGCGTCACCATCGTCGGCGCCGGTGAGGACATCGATGTCCAGCAGGCTGCCGGCGTGCCCGCGGCCGACATCTTTCTTGCGCTGGCCAATGGCGACAACCGCAACGCGATGGCCGTCCAGGTCGCCAAGCACATTCACGGCGCACCTCGCGTCGTCGCGCGTATCTACGATCCGGAACGCGCCGATGTCTATCGTCAGCTTGGCATCAACGTGGTCAACCCCACGAGGATCCTGGACGAGATGGTGCGCGAAGCCGCCTTCGGCCAGAACAGCAATCCAGCACTCGACGCTCCCGACAGCACTGCGGAGGAGCGCTGATGTACATCATCATCGTCGGCGGGGGCAAGGTTGGTCGAGGCGCAGCGCGAGACCTGATCCGCATGGGTCACGAAGTGTGTGTGGTCGAGCGCGACGCCAACACTGCCTGGTCGATCAACAACGAACTCGGCGAGGTCGCCTTGCTCGGCGATGGCGCTGAAATCCACGTCCAGCGCGCCGCAGGCATGAACCGCGCCAATGTCGTCGTCGCGTGCACCGGCCGCGACCAGGCAAATCTCGCCGTGGCCCAGACCGCGCAAACTCGCTTCAACGTCGCCAAGGTCATCGCTCGGATCAACGATCCGCGCAATGAACGCATCTTCCGCACGCTCGGCTTCGATTACACGATCTCCGCCACCGCCGCGATTGTCAATGCAATCGAGCAAGAAGTCAGTGCCGGTCTCTCGCGCCTGACCCAGCTACGCTCTACAGCCTTCGTTCTCTCCGAGGTGACCATCCCCCAGCTTGCGCCGGCCGTCGGCTGCACTGTCCGCGATCTGGCGCTGCCGCCGCACACCGTGCTGGCGCTAATCATCCGCGATGACGATCAGCCTGAAGTGCCCGGTCCCAACACGCTGATCCAGGCCGCCGACGTCGTCATTGCCGTGACCCAGCCCCAGTACCAGGCTTCACTGCATGAGGCCCTGACGGGAACGTCCTGAACACATGCCAGACCACAGCGACCGGCCGATCAACATCGCATACCTCGGACCGCCGGGTACCTTCACCGAGCAGGCCGCTTCGCTCTGCGTACCCGCCGGCCGCCGGGCCGAGCTCGCTCCGTATCCCAGCATCACTGCGTCCGCCGAGGCCGCCGCCACAGGGCGTGCCGACTTCGCCGTCTTGCCGTTCGAGAACTCGCTCGCCGGCGCGGTCGGAGAGACCCACGATCTGATTATCCACCAGATCGACTCGCTCGCCATTTGCAACGAGATCGTCATCCCCATCGAGCATTGCCTGATCGCCGCACCCACTGCCGACACGTCGAGGGTCGAGGCAATCTACTCCCACCCGCAAGCGCTCGGACAGTGCCAGCGATACCTGCAGCGCCGATTCCCCAACGCCCGCACCGAGGCCACGCTCTCCACCTCCCAGGCCGTCGCTCGAGCCGTGGAACTTGGTGACTTCACCCTCGCCATCGCACCTCGGCGCGCCGCCGCCCTGCACGACGCAGTCATCCTCGAGGCGGGGATCGAAGACGACCATCGCAATGCCACCCGCTTCGTCGTGCTCGCTGCTCGCGATCATGAACCGACTGGCGATGACCGCTCGACGATCCTGTTCAGCACGGCCAACCGGCCCGGCGCCCTGCTCGAAGCGCTGCAGTGCTTTGCCAAGGCCGGCATCAACTTGACCCGGATTGAGTCGCGTCCCTCCCGTGAACAGTTGGGCACCTACCTGTTCCTCGTCGACTGCGACGGACACCGCGCCGATCCGCCCCTCGTAGGCGCGCTTCAGCAAGTCGGCGAAGTGGTTGAACGGCTGCGCATCGTAGGCAGTTATCCCAAGGCGACCCGAACCTGAACCGCCATGCCCGAGATCCCCGAGCTGCAGCATGTCGCACAGGTCCTGACCACCCAACTGGCCGGTCGCACGGTCACTGGCGTCGACATTCAGCAACCGATCGTGATCCGCCTGCCGCGCGAGGACTTCGAAGCCGGGTTGCTCGGCGCGCGCTTCCGAGCGGTGCGTCGCAACGGCAAGTTCCTGCTCATGGAGACCGACCGCGACAGCGTGATGGCGGTCAATCCGATGCTGAACGGCCGTTTTCAGTGGATCGACGGACCCGACGGAACGCGGAAGACGCATGCCCGCACCTGTTTCACCCTGCGATTCAAGAGCGACGCCGACGGCGAGGGCACGGACTCGGAGTTCGGCATCCGCTACATCGACGAGCGCTACCTGGGTAAGGTCTATCTCGTCGACTCCGAGGATCTCGATCAGGTTCCCGTGTTGAGCGAACAGGGCCCGGACGCGCTCGACCCTGCGCTCGACCAGGGTGCGTTTCTCAAGCGCCTGAAACGTCATCGCGGACAGGTGAAGAACACGCTCGTCAATGCCCGATTCATCGCCGGCATCGGCAACGCCTACTCGGACGAGATCCTCTTCCAGGCCGGCATCCACCCCTTCGCCAAAATCTCGGGACTTGACGAACCGCGCCGGCTTCGCCTGTACGAGTCGATCCAGGAGACCCTGGACTGGGCGTCATCAATCGCGGCAGAAGAGATTGGCAACCGTATCGATCGCAAACCGCGGGACTTCCTTCGCGTGCACCGCAAGGGCGGGCAACCATGCCCTCGTTGCAGCCGTCCGATCTCGGAGGTGTCGCCCAATCGCCGGATCACATCGTTCTGCCGCAACTGCCAGCCGGAGTGATCTACGGCCGCGAACGCTCGACACCCCTGAGTGCCGCTAGTCGCCGGAGAGCACTCGTTCGGCGCCGGGGATGAAGGGCGCCCAGCCCGGCTGGTTCTCCAGGTATTGACCAAACAGGTTGATCGGCGTCACAGTCGGGCGCTTCGGTTGGCTTTGCAGTTGCATTCGAGCCTCGCGCGGAGTCCGGCCTGCCTTGCGATGATTGCAGCCTCGACAGGCGGATACCAGATTCTCCCACGTGTGCGAACCGCCTCGGAAGCGCGGCATCACGTGATCGAGCGTCAGGTCCTTCAGCGCGGTTCGGCGACCGCAATACTGACACATGAACCGATCGCGGATGAACACCTCGCGGCGCGACAGCCGCATCACCGGGCGCGGTCTGCGAATGAAGTACACCATGCGAATCACAGACGGAACGTCGTACTCGCCGCTGACCGTCCGCAGCAGCGACTTCGCCCGATCCAGCCTGTCGATCATCTCCGCCTTGCCCCGCGCCACCAGCACCACGGCCCGGCGCACGTTGCAGACGTGCAACGGCTCGTAGTTCTGATTCAGCACCAGGACCGACTTGTTCAGAACCGTCATGACACCGCTGTGATCGTACCATCGCCAGCGACGTGCGCAGACCCGAGCTGCGTTATCCGTGGCGATTGAGGTTGGACGCCTGTCAGCCGCCGCCGAGCTGCTCGGCCGCCGGCTCTACGGCCTCGCGCCACTCCTCAACTTCTGCGACGAACCCCTGAATCGCCGTGTCGAACTCTGCGGGCAACAGCGCACGGACGACGGGGACGTTCTCCAACATCGCCCAGCCAATCACCGAGTGGCCGACAACTCCATCGGCATCGTCCAGGCCGGCGAGCACGACGATGGCAAACCCGGCCTGGATCAGCAGCAATCCGAAGATCGCGCCGAAGAGACCGCCGGCCACTCTGTCGGCCCAGCCAAGAAGCAGCAGGGAGGCCACTCCCCGAAGTAGCGCGCCCGCGATGTAACCGCCCACGCAGACCAGCGCCAACATCGCGAAGAAACTCGCCGCTCGCATCGGACCAGAAGGCGACTCGGAGATCGCCAGATCGATAAACACCCGCTCGTGGTACAGACCGGCCAGAAACACGCCGATCCCCACGGCGAGCAACACTACGGCGGTCCGCAGAATGCCCAGCCGCCAGCCCCAGAATCCGATTCCTGCCGTCAGCGCAATGATGACCAGATCGAGAACGTTCAGGCCCAGGAACAGCGCGGAGTCCGTCACCAGGCCACTGTACACAGGCGACCACTCAGAGCCCTCTCACCGACTGCAGTGAGAGTGCTATCCCGAACCCTGTTCCTCGCCTGCCTCCTCATGGAAGCGCGCATCCATCAGTCCCAGTTCAGCCATCGAGGCGAACTGCGAACGCGCGACGATCACGTGGTCGAGAAAGTCGATGCTCATCATCCGCGTGCCGGCGACCAGTTCGGATGTCAGCTTGCGGTCCGCCCGCGAAGGCGAGGGAGATCCGGAGGGATGATTGTGCACTACTATCATCGCCGCTCCTTGATGCAAAATCACCGGGCGCAACATCTCCGAGACGCGCACAGTTACGCCGTGCACTGTGCCCTTGTACAGGCGCTCCTCACGGATTAGACAGTGCTGCTGATCCAGCACCAGCACCCACACTTCCTCGTGGGTCAGGTCACCCAACAGTCCCCGGTAGCGGTCGAACACCTGCTTCGAGGTCTGGAACGGTTCCCGCGCTGGCCACTCGTCGTCGGCCAGACCCCGTGCCGCCAGCTCGACTGCCGCCTTGATCCGAGTCACCTTCGCCTCACCCAGGCCGGTCACGCGCTTCAGGTCTTGCACGTCTGATCGCAGCAGCCCCACCAGTCCGCGCTCCTGCAGCAAGCCGCGCGACTTCTCCAGCGCGTTCTCCTCCCTGTCGCCCGTGCTTAACAGGATCGCCACCAGCTCAGCGTTCGAGAGTGCGTCTGCGCCGAGCCGAATCAGCCGCTCGCGCGGACGGTCGGCCGGATCCATGTCCTTGATCGTGCCGCCGAGCCCTCGACGGTTGTTCGTCGCCGTCCGATCAGCCAGCGTCTCGGCGACGGCCGAAGACTCTCCGGCGTCCTCGGACGCCCACGCCGCCCGTAGCTCGGCCTCGTGGTCGCGCATCTGGCTGTTCGCCCCTAGTCGTCGCGGCTCTCGCCAAAGCTGGGCAGCTCCACGCGCTCGCGAGCCTGCGCCGATTCCGCTTCACGCTCCCGTCGACGCTGAGCCCACGCCTCATCGCCACCCGCGTCCCCCTGCCCTTCGTGCTCCTCATGGGGCGGCGCTTCATCCTCGCCCAGCGGCCTCCAGGCGACCAGCGCGTTCGTGTGCGGATAGTGCAACAAGTAAACCCAGCCGCCGGATTCTGGCATCTCCTCGAAGACCAGGCGCGGTACCCGAAACACCCGCCGAGAAACCAGCACGTAGTGGGCGCGGAAGAAGATCAACAGGTCGAACTTGCGCCACTTGCGGGCCATCTGTCCCGTCGTCTCCATCGGTTCGGAGAACCAGTCACGGAACGCCGACAACGCGGAGAAGCCCGACAGCACGCCAATCAGAGCAAACAATGAAAATCCGAACCAGGAGCCGCTGTTGCCGTTCAGCGCCTCGACCATCATGTAGACCGCGCCCACGGTCAGCAACGCGAACGCAGGCGTCCAGATCCCCATGGAACGCAGCAGCGCCCGACGCGCGCGCTGTTCGTCCGGCTCCTGGCTGCTGCGCCAATCGCGATACCTAGCCTCCGCCACGACCGCTCTTCCCATCCTCCGCCGAGCCAACTCCCTCATCGGCGACGCTGGTCGGACCCCATAGCGGAATCCAGAGCCACTCACCGCGAATCAAGACTGAATCGACGTCCAACTGCCAGTTCCAACTCACCAGCTCGGCCACCGACAGTCCCCGCGTGGTCGCAATCGAGAACAGCGACTCCCCTCGCTGCACCTGGTAACGCTCGAATGAACTGGGCAGCGCAGGCGCCGCAGGATCGGGCCGCCCGGGTACGACCCCCGTCTGGTCCGGTATGGCAAGTTGGGCGCTTGCACCCGCATCCGACAGCGCGGTCGACTCTGCGACCGACACAGCTTCCGACCGGCTCCCCGCCGACTCGACCTCCGCTGTCTGTTCTGCCCCCGGCGTAACGGCGGCCGCGGCCGGAACTGCTGTCCTCCCCGACTCGACCGCCTCAGCCTGCCCCACGGCGCTCGGACTCTCCGATTCGGAAGTTCGTCCCCATAGCGCCGCGAACGCGACGACCGCTACGGTCAACAGCACCACCACGCTCAGCTCGAACCACCGCGAACTCAACCAGATCTTGGGAACGCCGTTCGGAAGCACCGGGTTATCAAGCGCCATCGCAACCCCCGGTTACGGATGATACAGCGATCCGTAGGGGACGTCGGAGCGCCGTCAACCCGTAAAGCGCGTTAACGATAGCGCATATCCGGCGACAGAAGGTCCCGGACGGTAGCTTCCTGAAGCCGATCCAGCGAGCGGTTGGTCGGCTACTTGATCTCGACAGTCGCGCCGGCCTCTTCAAGCGCCGCCTTGATCGAGTCGGCCTCGTCCTTGGTCACCGCTTCCTTCAGCGTCTGCGGCGCGGACTCGACGAACTCCTTCGCCTCTCGCAAGCCCAGGTCGGTCACCGAGCGCACGGCCTTGATCACGTTGATCTTCTTGTCGCCGAACTCCGACAGCACCACGTCGAACTCGGTCTGCTCCTCAGATGACTCCTCGGCAGCGGCAGCGCCGTTTGGACCCGGCGCAGCGACCGCGACCGGCGCGGCAGCCGAAACACCGAACTCCTCCTCGATGCGCTTGACCAGGTCTCGCGCTTCGAGAATCGTCATCGCGCTGATCAGCTCAAACGCTTCGTCTACTTTCGACATCTTGGTCTCCACTCAATCCCGGCCCCGATGGCCGCTTGTCTCGTCTTGCGCGTCCGAACCGATTTCCGGCCGGTCGAACGTTCGTTACTCCGCGCCGGCTTCGGCCGACTCCAACTGCTCCGCTCGCGCTTCGATGATCGCTGCGACATCGCGGAACATGGCGCTTAGCGCTCCGGCGAGGCCGGCGACCGGGCTGTTCAGTCCGCCCGCGACCTTGGCCATCAACTCGGGGCGGCTGGGCACATCGGCCAGCGCCGAGACCTGCGAGCCGTCCTGGAGTTGTCCCTCGACGTAGACGCCGCGGATCGGCAACTCGAGGCGTGCGTCGCGCGTGTACTTCTGCAACGCCCGGGGCGCTTCAGTCAGGTCGCCGAAGCCGAACAGCAGCGCCGTGGCTTCCTCCGCCAACTCAGCCGCACCCGGCTCGCCGGCGTCCTCGGCCGCGCGCCGCCAGAGCGTGTTCTTAATCACGCGCAGCTCGGTATCCGGCGCTTCCGACCGCAGACCGCGACGCAACTGCTGCATGTCCTTCACGCTCAACCCGCGATAGTCGATCCCAATCGTGATCGACGCGCGGCCCAGGCGCTCCTCAAGCAGCGCTACCTGCTCCCGCTTACGTTCAGTCGCCATACGCCCCCGCAAGTCTGTCGCTTCCTCCGCCGCCTTCCGCCCGACCTCCAGACCTGCAACCACTCGGAGTTTCGCCGCCTGGCGGCGCATCACTCGGCTGCGGCCTGCGCTGGTCATTTCAGGACCCAGTCGGGTCCGCCGGCGGTCTTCGGCTGCAAGAAACTCTGCTTCGCTATTCAGCCTATTCCACGTTGCGCGTCTACGTCAGCCGCCCAGGCAACTGTTGACGGTCCTCGTGTCTCAGTGTCAGTCCGCTTTCAGCGCCAACGCCGACTGCTGCTCCAGCTTGACGCCGGGCCCCATCGTCGACGTGATGCTCAGGGAGCGAATGTAGCTGCCTTTTGAACCCGACGGCCTGGCCTTGACAATCTCCGAGACCATCGTCGTCAGGTTGTCCAGCAGCTGGTCCTCGCCAAAGCTCGCCTTGCCCAGCGGGACGTGGACCGACGCTTCGCGGTCGGTGCGGAACTCGACCCGGCCTGCCTTGGCCTCGCCCACCGCTTTGGCGATGTCATCCCGGTCGACCACCGTGCCTGCGCGCGGATTCGGCATCAAGCCGCGTGGTCCTAGCACGCGCCCCAGTCGGCCGACCTTGCCCATCAGCTCACGCTGCGCGACAGCCACATCGAAGTCGGTGAAGCCGTCCTGCACGCGCTCGATCAGATCGTCGGCGCCGACGACCTCGGCTCCCGCCTCCGTCGCCGCTGTCGCTGCGTCGCCCTCGGCAAACACGGCTACGCGAACTTCCTTGCCCAGACCGTGCGGCAGGCGCGCGGTGCCGCGCAGCTGCTGATCGGCGTGGCGCACGTCCAGCCCGGTACGGATGTGCAGCTCGATCGTCTCATCGAACTTCGCGGTTGCCATCTGCTTGATCAGCGCCACCGCCTCGGGCGGCGGGTAATGCTGCTCCTTGTTGTACGACTCCAGCGCTGTGCGATAGCGCTTGCCTCGCTTCGGCATTGCTAGCCCTCGACTTCCACGCCCATCGAACGCGCGGTGCCTGCGACCATTCGCATCGCCGCCTCGATGTCGTTCGCGTTCAGATCCTGCATCTTCTGCTCGGCGATCGTCCGCACCTGGTCAGACGTGATCGAGCCCGCGACCTCGCGGCGCGGCTCCGAGGCCCCCTTTTCCAGGCCCGCCGCGCGGCGGATCAGGTCGGACGCAGGCGGCGTGCGCAGCTCGAAGCTGAACGAGCGATCCTCGTAGATCGTGATCTGTGCGGGAATCAGCTCGCCGGCGCTCGACGCCGTGCGTTCGTTGTAGCTCTTGACGAACTCCATGATGCCCACGCCGTGCTGACCCAGCGCCGGGCCGACCGGCGGGGCCGGGCTGGCCTTGCCCGCCTCCAGTTGCAGTGTCAACACTGCTCGCACTCGCTTCGCCATCCAACCGTCTCCCTACATCGCCGGCCGATGCATCCGGCCAGATGCTCAGTTGCCGTGTTCAGCGCACTCGATCAACGCACAAGTGGCCAGCCTACTGCTTCTCCACCTGGTCGAAGTCCAGCTCCAGCGGAGTTTCGCGTCCAAACATCGAAATCCGCACGCGAACCTTGCCCTTTTCGACGTTGATTTCTTCAACCTCGGCCACCATGTCGAGGAATGGACCGTCCGTCAGCCGGACCGAGTCCCCGATCGCAAAGCCGACACGCACGCGCGGCTCCTCGACCTGCGTCTGGCCGATGATCTTCGCGATTTCGGCCGGCGGCAGCGGCGTCGCGCGGTCTCGCAGCTCTTCCCGTGTGCCCACGAATCCCGTTACCCCGGCAGTGCCGTTGACCACGTGCCAGGACTCGTCCGAGGGCTGACCGGTGATTTGGTCGAGGCGAATCTGCAGCAGCACGTAGCCGGGCAGCAGCTTGCGCTCCACTTCGCGCCGCTTTCCGCCACGAATCTCCACCTCTTGCTGGGTCGGAACCAGCACGTAGCGCTTCTCCGCCGCGCCCTTCTTCGCCTTGCCCGCGCGCTCCGGCGACAGCTCGACGAACTGGTCCTCGACATCCATGTTGCGGATCCGCTGATCGAGCGCTTCCATCACCCGGTTCTCGTGACCGGTGTAGGTATTGATCGCGAACCAGGCCGCGTCCAACTCCTGGATTCCCTCGAGCGAAACTTGCGGCTCCGATTCGTCGTCATCCGCCTCGTCGCCGCGCAGGAATGTCGGTATCGGCGTGGGAGCCTCTTCGACCGGTCGGTCCAGACCGAGTTCGACCAGGGCCTCGGCCGCAGTCGCATCAAAGTCAGGGGCTTCCGACTCGGTCTCGGTCTCAATTCCCAACGTCCTGGCCGCAGCCAGGACGTCCTGCAGCTCGCGTTCGGCCGCCGTCATCTCGCGCCGATCGAATCCGGCGCCTTCTGTGGTGTCGGGCGTGTCTTGTGATGTGGTCATCGCGGTAGCAGCGTTTCCTCGACTACTCGATTCAAGCCAAAGTCAATCACGCCCAGGAAGATGCCAACCGCGATCGCGACAACCAGCACTACCACGGTCAGGTTCGCCGTTTCCTGTCGCGTAGGCCAGACCACGCGGCGCAACTCGTCGATGATCGCCATGATCGCGCGCGGATGGGTCAGCCGATAGAACAGGCTTTGTACACGTGGCGCATCTGAGGTCGTCGGGCGCGACGAGGCGATCTCACGCCTCGGCCGCGCCGGCAGCGAAGCCGCTTCCGCAGCCGCGCCGTCGAAACCCTCCGCTCCCTCGGCCGCCTCCGCCTGCGGCTCGGCGCGCGATGCACTTGAGCGGGTCGGGCGCGGCGTCGCCGCAGCACGCGGTTGACCGCTTCTCCGACCCCGGCGACGACGGTTGTCACGCGTTCGGGCCACGAATCACCGCGTCTCCCGGTACTCGCGCCGCCCGCGGCAGTGCGGACAGTACTTCGTCAACTCAAGCCGGTCCGCGTTGTTCCGACGATTCTTCGACGTGTGGTACGTGTGCGACTGGCACTCTCGGCAGCGCAGCGTGATGAACACGCGATCACCCTTCGCCATGGCCAGTTCCTCTCCTCCGGCACCGACCGGACGTCCCGGTGCGGCTGGATAGCTTCATCTTCGCACGAATTGCGCTCTCGGCGCTATTCCAGGATCGAGGTGACCGCGCCGGCGCCCACCGTGCGACCGCCCT
>VXQT01000034.1:37895-189111 GCA_009838915.1 Chloroflexota bacterium | reverse complement strand
GGTGTGGCCCGCCCCCCCCCTCCGCCCCCCGGGGGCGCTAAACCCCCCCCCCCCGCTCGCCCCGGCCAGGCAGTTCTTCTACCTGTCCCCCCCCCCCCGAATTAGAACGCGAGTGCGTTCGCAAGCCGACGAGACCACGCTCGCCCGGACCGGGCGTTCGTTCACTCGTTGAATGACCTGGATGCGCATACGTAGACCGCCTCTCCTTACATCATGGATGTTACCAAGTTGCATGCTACGGGCCATTCAATGATAGATATGTGATCTTTCGTCCAACCTACATGATCTTCTGTGATCCGCCACGTCAATGCACACAGCTGAACGGTGGGGAACCACCAATGCTCTCGGATCTCCCGCAACGCACCGGAGATCGTGCCTATAGTCGTCCCGGCTCCGATCCCCGTCTCCTGAGAGAGCGCACGCCTGCATTCGATGCGAGGGCTAGGGTGAGGGCCGGGGGAGCGCATGGAACCGTTCCAGATCCACGTGCCCGAGTCCGAAATCACGGAGCTGCGCGGCCGCCTGCGTGACACCCGCTGGCTGCCGGAAGTTCCCGGCTCGGGCTGGCTTTACGGCATTGATCTCGCGTTCACCCAGGACCTGGCGTCCTACTGGGCGGACGAGTTCGACTGGCGCGCGATCGAGTCCCTGCTGAACGGGTTTCCGCAGTTCAAGACATCGCTGACCGCCTGGAACGGCGAGTCGCTTGGCATCCACTTCATTCATCGTCCCAGTTCGCGCGCGGATGCCCGTCCGCTGATGATCCAGCACGGCTGGCCGTCGTCGGTCTACGACTTCCACAAGATCATCGACCAGCTGGCCGAGCCGTCCGCTCCGGGCGCGCCCGCCTTCCACGTGATCGCGCCGTCGCTGCCCGGCTATGGCTGGTCCGACATTCCCGCCAGGATGGGTTACGGTCCCGCCGCGATCGCCGACATGTGGCTCGAGTTGATGTCGGGGCTGGGCTACGACGAGTTTCTCTATCACGGCGGCGACTGGGGCGCGGCGATCGGCGGCCAGCTGGCGCTGCGCCATCCCGAGCGGATTGCGCGCATTCACCTGACCATGGCCGCCTTGCCGCCGGGCGGCTCGGCGGCGAGGCCGCAGACCGAAGAGGAACGCCGATTCTTCGTCGAGGAGCAGGAACCGTACGTCCGCGACGACGCGGCGCATCGCGGGATTCACGGGACCAAGTTCCAGACGATGGCGTTTCACCTGGAGGACTCGCCGGTCGCGCTGATGGCCTGGATCGTGGACAAGTGGTGGCTTCTGGCAGACATCATGCGCGAGGAAGAGCGTCCGCGCGGCGGCGATCTGTATCGGCGCTTCAAGAGGGACGAGCTACTGGCGACGGTCGCGATCTACTGGTTCACGCGGACGCAGTCGTCGGCGATGCGCATCTACCACGAGGCGACGCGATCGCCGGCGGAGATTGAGTCCGAGGTCGGCGGACGGGTCAGGCTGCGCGAGGGAGAGCGAAGCGAAGTGCCGGCCGGGTTCGTCAAGCTCAAGCGAGGCACGCCGCTGCCGCCGCGCTCATGGTGCGAGCGCGCTTTCAACGTGGTCCACTGGAGCGAATTCCCCGAGGGCGGTCACTTCCCGGCGATGGAGACGCCGGAGCTGCTGCTCGACGACTTGAGAGCGTTCTTTGCCTGATGCCTCACCGACAGAACGGGCAGGCAGGTTCGGATGTCGTCGAGTGTCGCGGATGGTAGCTTCGCAGGCGTGCGACAACGGCCGGATCGAGAGCAGGTGTGATCTGAAGCATTTGAGGCAACGTGTGTTCAGCGGACTCTTGACGCCGGTCCCGCTCACAAGATGGAACTTGATCACCCTGGCGATCACCTGGGGGCTGATCGGCGTGGGCACTCACTTCGTGCTAACGCCGACGGTCGGAGTTCCAGCACCGGCCGGATTCATTGCAGCGGCGCTCACCCTGCTCATCCTCTGGAGCGTCGTCATCCGCCGCGATGCCTGATGCCGGTCGTACGACACCACTTCCGTTGTCTCGATTGCGGCGCCGAAACGGCGGCGTCGCTGGAGCTGGCGTGCGGCGAGTGCGGCGGGCTGTTCGAGGTTGCCTATCCGCGATTGCCCGAAGGTGGCCTGCGCCTGCCGCTCACGGCGCTGCCGCTGGGCCAGGGCGGGACGCCGACGATCAGCTTCGACTGGCCCGACGCGCGGCGGCTGCGGCTGGAGTTGAAGCTGGAGTACCTGTCGCCGACCGGATCGTTCAAGGATCGCGGCGCGGCGATGCTGATCTCGGCCGCCTGGAGCGGCGGCGCGACCGGGTTCGTCGAGGATTCCTCCGGCAATGCGGGCGCTTCGCTCGCGGCTTACGGCGCGGCGGCGCAGATGTCTGCCGAAATCTTCGTTCCGGCCGATGCCCCAGAGAGCAAGCAGGCGCAGATCACCGCTGTCGGCGGCCGTCTGCATCCGATCGACGGCGACCGTGAAGCGGTCGCCGCTGCCGCCGATCAATGTGCGCGCGAACAGGGCATTCCCTACCTGTCGCACAATCGCAGCCCCTACTTCAGCGAGGGAATGAAATCGGCCGCCGAGGAGATTGCCGAGCACGGTCTGCCCGACGCGATCGTGCTGCCGGTCGGCAACGGCTCGCTGCTGATTGGACTGCACCGCGGTTTCCAGGAGCTGGTCCAGCTCAGGCGGATCGAGCGGATGCCCCGCCTGTACGCGATCCAGGCGATGAATGTCAATCCACTCGCCTCGGCGTTCCGCAATCATGATCCGCGCGAGTCGCAGCCAACGATCGCCGACGGCATCGCGATCTCGCAGCCGCCGCGCCTGGCGCAGATGCTGGCTGCCGTGCGCGAGAGCGGCGGGGCGGCGGCTGTCGTGTCGGAGGCGGAGATTAGGTCGGCGTGGACGACGATTGCGCGGCGCGGCCTCTACGTCGAGCCGACCTCGGCCGTGCCGTTGGCGGCGCTGCAGCGGCTCGTGGAGCGCGGGATGCTCGCGGACGATGAGCGTGTGCTGGTCCCGCTGACGGGTTCGGGATTGAAGAGTCCGCCGATACGCTGAGATTCATGCGGCGTGATACCCGGCGTGATACGTGGCCTGACCCCGCCTGGTGGATCTGGCGTCGGTTGACGTCGGTCAAGTGGGCGATTGGCCTGATCCTGTCGGCGGCGCTGTTCTCCGCCGTCGGCGTCCTGATTCCGCAGGTGCCGCCGCAACTGGCCGACATCCCGGAGCAGGTCGAGTTGCACATCGAGGCGCAGCGTCCGACCTGGGGCGGGTTCACCGACGTGCTGGCCGAGTTCCCCTGGTTCTACGACACCCGGGGCGGCGTCTTTAATCTCTACAAGCAGCCCTACTGGTACGCGGTCGTGGCGCTGGTGGCGCTGGCGATCTCGGTCTGCACGGTCAGCCGCGCGCCGCCGATCTGGCGGACCGTGCGGCGTCCGCCGAAGCGCGTCGGCGCGGCCTACTTCGATCGGGCACGGCATCGAGCCTCGGCGGCGCTGCTCGAGGGGGACGACGCGCAGTCGGCGCGGGAACGGCTGATGGGGAGGCTGCGGGCGTCACGCTACCGGGTAGAGGAAGTGGAGTCGGGCGACGGCGAGACGCTGCTGTTCGCCGACCGCTACGGCTGGGCGCAGCTGGCCACGTTCGTCACCCACCTGGCGTTGCTGCTGTTGCTTGGCGCGACGCTGGTAACCAAGTTCGCCGGCGAGGAGTACCAGTTCTGGGTCGCCGAGGGCGAATCGCACATCCTCTTCCCGCCCGGCGATGATCGGGCGCAAGTGCAGATCATCGTCGACGACGCGGTCGCGCAGTTCGCCGACGACGGCCAGGCCCTCGACTTTCGCAGCTTCGTCCGTGTCGCCGAAGCGGGACAGGATGTCGGCGGCGGCGAGGTGACCGTTAACGGTCCGGTCCACGCGGCGGGCTATCGGGTGCACCAGGCGGCGTACTGGGAGCACGGGGCGGAACTGCGCGTGTTTGACCACTCATCAGGTCAGTTGTTGTACGCCGAGACGCATTTCCTGGACCAACAGATTGTTGGCCCTCGTATCCGGGTTGAGCGCAGCGGGATCTCGGTCTCGGAAGAGGTGATCTCGTTGCAGCACCGAGTCGCAGACGAGGTGGTCGATCCCGAACTGGAGAGTCCGCCGATCTCGGGCTACACCCTGGTCCCGCTCGATGGCGTGCGCTCGCTGGCGTTGACGATGATTCCCGGCGATGCGGGCTACGAGTTCTGGTATCGGGTGATGCCGACGCCGGAGGACGCTTCGGGGATGACGTTCGCCGAGCTGGGCGTGGGCGAGGAGCCGCCGCTGGGCGCACGAGTGCTGTTGGAGTTCGAGGGCGAGACGATGTTCGACGGCGTGGTCTCGTTGGAGCAATCCGAGGGAGAGGCGCGGTTGACGGCAGTGCCGTTGAGCGAGTCGGAGGCGCTCTGGGTCGGATTCCGCGAGGGATCCACAGGTCGGGGCTTCTTCTACTACTCGGCGCAGCGGGAAGCGGACCGAGGCGAGTTGTCGCCGGGCGGAGTGGTTGAGTTGACGGGCGGCGTGTCGCTCACGTACCTGGGCGCTGAGCCGGACGCCGGAGCGCAAGGCATGCTGAGCGTCGGGGAGACGCGGACGGTCGGCTCGATCGAATTGACGTGGCTGGGCGCCGAGTCGGTGTTCTTCGAGATCGCCGCGGAACTGCCTGGCTCGAGCGGCGATGCGCTGGTCGCGCTCGAGCGGTTCGGCGAAGCGCGCACGGCGGGGCAGTTCAACGCGCTCGGAGGCGAAGGCGTGGAACTGGCGGTGGGCGCGACCAACACGACCTCGGCCGGCGGACAGGTCGGGCGGCCGTCTCGGCTCGTGCTCGGTCTGGGCGGCGATGCGGGCAGGCTCGAGCTGGACGAGGGACAGGAGATCGTCCAGGGCGGGTTGCGCTATCAGTTCGCCGGACCGCGCGAGTTCACCGGCCTCAATGTTCGTCGAGATCCAGGTGGGATCGCGTTCTGGATCGGGATTGGTCTGGGGATCGTGGGGATGACGACGACGTTCTTCGCGCCTCGGCGGCGAGTCTGGGCGCGAGTGACCGCGGATCGGGTACAGCTTGCCGGGCAGGCCGGACACGGGATCGACATGAGCGGCGAGCTGGAGCGACTGCTTGGCAGCGAGGTTCAGCAGCGCCGACGAATCCGGCTGACACCGCGTCGCGGGATGTTCGGTGGCGACTACGCTCAACGGGATGACGGGAGGCGGGACGATGCTTGCTCTGGTTGACCTGGTTGGCATCATCAACATCAATATCAACCCCGTGTTGATCGACACGGGTGGATTCGAGCTGACCTGGCACGGACTGTTCACGGCAGTGGGGATCGCACTGGGCGTCTGGCTCTCGGTACGGCTGGCGCGACGAGCGCGGATCTCGGAGGACGACGCCATGTCGATCGCGGTGGTCTCGGTGCTGTCCGGAATCATCGGCGCGCGGCTGCTGTGGGTGATCGAGCACACCGATCAGATCGGCTCGGTCGGCCACATCTTCGCGCTGACCGACGGCGGCATCTCGATCTACGGCGCAATGATCGGCGGCGTACTGGGCGGGTTCCTCTACGTCACCTTCTTCAAGCCCGACTTTCCCAAGTGGGTGGCATTGGACGTGGCCGCGCCGGGGATGATCCTGGGGCAGGCGGTGGGCCGCTTCGGTGACACGATCAACGGCGAGCACTTCGCCAACGCATCGGATCTGCCCTGGGCGTTCCGCTACACGCATCCGTTGACCGACGGTCCCTGGTCGGCGCCCGGTATCGACGACTGGTATCGCGGCTCGCGCGGACTCGAGGGCGAAGAACCGGTGGCCATTCATCCCGTGGCAGGGGGATACGAACCGATTCTGGACTTCATGATCCTGGGCGGCCTGTTCCTGCTGCGGCGGATGGGCGTCGGCG
Source organism: Chloroflexota bacterium (assembly GCA_009838915.1). GTDB lineage: Bacteria > Chloroflexota > Dehalococcoidia > Bin125 > Bin125 > Bin125. The sequence continues at coordinate 183,197 of VXQT01000034.1, read as the reverse complement.
CGGGCTGGGGTTTCACCTTCTACGTCTTTGGCTACGCGGCGGTGCGGGGGTTGCTGTCACTGCTGCGAACAGACGAGGCGGCGATCGCCGGCGCGCTCTCGGTCCCGCAACTGTTGGCCATCCTGACCGGCGCCGCTGCGGTCTGGATGGCGCTGCATCTGCGGCGCCATCGACAGGCGCCGGTGCCGACCGGCGCCGTCCTCGAACGTCACACGCATCGCGGCAGCCGACGTGGAGGCATGGGTCGTGGCTGAGACGCCAGAGCTGGTGCTCTGGGTCAAGTCCGAGTGCTCGGCTTGCGAACGGGCGCGGGAACTCATGGCGTCGCTCTCGGCGGCCATGCAGTTCGAGTGGTCAACCGATGAAGGCGAATACGGCGACTCAGTGCCGGTGGTTGCGACGGCCGACGGTCAGGTTCTGGCTGAGGCGCCGATTGTCGCGAGCGAACTGGTAGATGCGATCCTCGCGCTCAATCCTCCAGATTGATGGCGTGCAGACCGCACTCTTTCTGCGTTGCCTCTTCCCACCACCAGCGGCCGGCGCGTTCGTGTTCGCCGGGATGAGTGGCGCGGGTGCAGGGCGCGCAGCCGATCGATTTGAATCCCTGGTCGTGCAGCGGGTTGTAGGGCACCTGGTAGCTCATGATGTGCTGCCAGACCTGGGCTGAGGTCCAGTTGGCCAGCGGATTGAACTTGACCAACGGATTGTCGGCACGCCCGAAGCCGGGATCAAGCTGGACGACGGGGATCTCGGCGCGGGTGCCCGGCGATTGATCGCGGCGCTGTCCGGTGATGTAGGCATCGACGTTCGCCAGCGCTCGACCGAGCGGCTCGACCTTGCGGATTCCGCAGCACTCCTGGTGGCCGTCGACGCGAAAGCTGAACAGACCCTTCTCCCGCACCAGCGCCTCCACCGAATCGGCCTGCGGGGCGTAGGCCTCGATCGCGATGTCGTAGTGGGTGCGCACACGCTCGATGTATTCGAGCGTCTCAGGATGCAGGCGGCCGGTGTCGAGCGTGAACACGCCGAACCTACGGCCGAGTTTCTCCGCCTCGCGGGCGGCGAGATCGATCAGGACGATATCCTCCGCGCCGCTGAAGGAAGTGGTGATCCTGTCGAAGCTGCGCAGCGCCTCGGCGATGATGTCGGCCGGGTGCTCGCCGGCGAGTCGACGAGCCGAGGCCGAGATCTCTGTCGCGTCGAATGCACTTGCGGCGGTGCTCACGGCGTTACTCCATTGCGTCCTGGGTCGACCGGTTGGCTGGTTGGGGAGAAATGTTACTATTTTGGTCAAGATTACCGATATCGTTCGAGTGACCGGGCGGCGGGATGTACTCCAGATGATGAAGCTGTCTTCCACCAGCGACTATGGGATTCGCGCCCTGGTCGATCTTGCGCAGCATGACGCAGGCGCGCCGATTCCCTCCGCCGAGATCGCCGAGCGCCAGGGGATTCCGGGTTCGCTCGCCGGTCAGGTGCTGGGTCGGCTGCGGGCGGCGGGGTTCATTTCGTCGGCGCGCGGCGCGCAGGGCGGACACCAACTCGCCCTCCCGCCGGAGGAGATTCAGCTGGATCGCGTCGTTGAGGCGCTGGAGGGACCGCTGACGCTGGCAGACTGCCTGGAGCGGGGCGCGCAGAATGGGCGGGCCTCGGAGCGCTGTACCGGGGCGGCCGCGCAAGTCCGCCTGTGGGACGACGTGCGCGCCGCCATCTTGGATGTGTTGGCCGACCGCACCATCGCCGACCTGGCCGCGGAATCGGCCCGGCTCGGTTCCCCCACCGGCGGGCGCTATCAGATCTAGCCCCGCCTCCACGAGAAGACACCGACCTTGAGCCTGATCCGACCGCAGTTGGCAGATTCCGTGCTTGACCTGATCGGCGCCACCCCGATGATCACGCTGCACCGCGTCGCGCCGACCGACGCTGCTGAGGTTGTCGTCAAGATGGAGTCGCTGAATCCCGGCGGCTCGGTCAAGGACCGGATCGCGCGCTCGATGATCGAGGACGCGGAGTGCCGGGGTGCGCTGCGCCCAGGAGACGTGATTGTGGAACCGACATCGGGCAATACCGGCGTCGGACTCGCGCTGGTCGCCGCGGTCAAGGGCTACCGGCTGATCCTGACGATGCCGGAAGATATGTCGCACGAGCGAAGGCGACTGCTTGAGCGGTTCGGCGCGGAGGTTGTGCTGACGCCGGCGATTGAAGGCATGACCGGCGCCGTGTTCGCGGCCGAGGAGCTGGCCTCGGAGGACGGCTGCTTCATGCCGCAGCAGTTCCAGAATCTGTCCAATCCCGAAATCCACCGGCGCACGACCGCGCTGGAAATCTGGTCGGCGCTGGAAGACCGTGAGATGCCCGACGGCAAACGGCTGCATGCCTTTGTCACCGGCGTTGGTACGGGTGGAACGATTACCGGTGTCGGCGAAGTGCTGCGCGACCGACAGCCCAACCTGGCGGTGACAGCGGTCGAACCCGAACGGTCGCCCGTCCTTCAGGGCGGCCGCTTCTCGGTTCACGCAATCCAGGGCATCGGCGCATCGTTCGTACCCGGCGTGCTCAACCGCGAGGTGTACGACGAAGTGATTGGCGTCTCGGATCGAGACGCAGAGCAGATGATGCTGCGGCTGACGCGCGAAGAGGGCATTCTCTGCGGGGTTTCATCGGGCGCAAACGTGTACGCGGCGAACATCGTCGCTGAGCGTCTCGGACCGGGTTGCCGTGTGGTGACCACAATCTGCGACACAGGCGAGCGGTATCTGTCGATGCCGCTCGCGGACGGCTGAACAGAGAGCTGAGAGGACGAGCAAATGAGCGTGAAGGTCTACATTCCAACGCCGTTTCGGAAGATCACCGGGAATCGCACCTTTGTCGACGCCGAGGGGATCGACGTGAACGGCGTGCTGCGCGACCTCGATCAGCGCTTTCCCGGTTTCGGCGAGATGGTCTTCGACGGCGACCAGGAACTGCTGGAACACGTCAACGTCTTCGTGAACAACCACGAGATCACTTCGCTGAACGGCGCCGAGACGCCGGTCGCCGACGGCGACGAGCTGGCCGTGATCCCCGCTCTGGCCGGAGGCGCAGGCTCTGCGATGACCCCGGAAATGGTCGAGCGCTACTCTCGGCACCTGATCATGGACCAGGTCGGTCCGCTTGGTCAGCGCAAGTTGATCGACGGCAAGATTCTTGCCGTCGGCGCGGGAGGACTCGGTTCGCCCGTGCTCGTCTACCTCGCCGCCGCCGGGATCGGGACGATCGGGATCGCCGACTTCGACGTGGTCGACCGCTCCAACCTGCAGCGCCAGATCATCCATGGCACGTCCGACATCGGACGGCTGAAGGTCGACTCGGCCAAGGACCGGATTCTGGACATGAATCCGAACATCGACGTGATCACCCACACCTCGCCGCTGACCTCCGACAACGCGATGGAGATCATCCCCGAGTACGACGTGATCATCAACGGCGCGGACAACTTCGCCACCCGCTACCTGGTCAACGACGCCGCCTTCCTGGCCGAGAAGATCCTGGTGGACGGATCGATCTTCCTGTTCGAAGGCCAGGTGACGACGTTCTACCCCGGCGAGGGCTGCTACCGCTGCCTGTACCCGTCGCCGCCGCCGCCGGGCATGGTGCCCTCCTGCTCCGAGGCCGGCGTGCTCGGCGTGCTGCCGGGCACCGTGGGCGCGATCCAGGCGACCGAGGCGATCAAGGTGTTGCTGGAACAGGGCGAACCGCTCAAGAATCGCCTGCTGCTCTACGACGCGCTTGCGATGGACTTCCGCACGGTCAAGATTCGCCGCGATCCGCAGTGCCCGCTCTGCGGCGATGCCCCGACCGTGACCGAGCTGATCGACTACGAGGAGTTCTGCGGTTCCCCCTTCCACGAGAACTGATTCTCTCCCCCCGCGAAGCGAGGAATGACCTCAGACAACCAACACTCTCCCCCCGCGCATCGGGGGGAGATGCCGAAGGCAGAGGGGGGCCGCCCCCGGCGAGAGGAATCGACCATATGGCTGTTGAAGTTCGGGTTCCGTCGATGCTGCAGAAGTTCACCGACGGCGAGAAGCGTGTGCAGGTCGAATCCGCCAATATCGGCGAACTATTGACCACGCTGGAGTCCTCCTACCCAGGCATCGGCGAACAACTGATGGAGGACGGGGAGCTACGCCGCTTCGTCAACATCTACCTGAACGACGAGGACATCCGCTTCCTCGACGGCATGGACACCTCGCTTTCCGACGGCGATGTGCTCGCCATTCTGCCGGCCCTGGCGGGAGGCTCCGCCTGATGGTCACGGCCACATCTGCGACGATGAAGTCAGCCCGCTACCAGTCGCTGCTGGACACGATCGGCGATACCCCGCTGGTCAGGCTGCAGCGGATGTCGCCCAATCCCGATGTGGCGATCTGGGTCAAGCTGGAGGGTCAGAATCCGACCGGATCGGTCAAGGACCGGATCGCCAGGGCAATGATCGACGCGGCGCATGCCGACGGCTCGCTCAAGCCGGGTCAGACGATCCTGGAACCGACCTCGGGCAACACGGGACTCGCCATCGCGCTGATCGGTCGACTGACCGGCCACCCTGTGCGCTGCGTGATGCCCGAGTCGGTCTCGGTCGAGCGGCGCGACCTGCTCTCCTTCTTCGGCGCGGAGGTCGTCCTCTCGCCGGGCGAGACCGGCTCCAACGGCGCGGTCAGAATGGCCAAGGAGATGTACGAGGCCGATCCGTCCGTGTTTATGCCGATGCAGTACGAGAACGCCGCCAATCCCGGCGCGCACTACGAGACCACCGGCCCGGAGATCTACCGCGACTGTCCGGAGATCACGCACTTCGTGGCCGGGCTCGGCACCGGAGGCACCTTGACCGGAGTGGGGCGATACCTCAAGGAGCGGGACCCGAACATCAAGATCGTCGCCGCAGCGCCGCATCCCGGTGATCTGGTGCAGGGCTTGCGCTCGCTCGAAGAGGGCTACATCCCGCCGGTGCTGGATGAGTCGGTGCTGGACGGTCGGATCATGGTCGATTCGCGAACCTCGTTCGCCGTGGTCAAGCGGCTGCTCGAAGAGGAGGGCATATTCGCCGGGATCTCCTGCGGCGCGGCGATCCGAGCCGCGCAGCGAGCCGCCGAACGCATCGACTCCGGCAACATCGTCGTCCTCCTCGCCGACGGCGGCTGGAAGTACCTCTCCACCGGCCTCTGGAATCGCGAGTACGAGGACATCGCCGGCGACGAAGAGATCGAAGGCAAAATCTGGTGGTGATGCACCACCGCCCGAAGAAAGGACAGCAACATGGCTGACTACGCACACCCCGAGAAGCTCGTATCTACCGACTGGGTCGCTGACAACCTCGACGATCCCAACGTCGTCCTGATCGAGGTCGATGTCGACACCTCGGCTTACGACGAGGGGCATCCGCCCGGCGCCGTGGCCTGGAACTGGACTTCGCAGCTCCAGGATCAGGTCTCGCGTGATGTCGCCTCGCGCGAGATTGTGACCGACCTGCTGCGCAGCGCCGGCGCGAACGACGATTCGCAGATCGTGCTGTTCGGCGACAACAACAACTGGTTCGCCGCCTACGCGCTGTGGATGCTCGAGCTCTACGGCGTGACCAACACCGCGCTGATGGACGGCGGCCGCGTCAAGTGGCTGGCCGAGGGCCGTGTCACCACCACGGACGCGCCGGCGGCCGGATCGGGCAGCATCTCCGTCGCCGATCGCGACGAGTCGCTGCGCGCCAAGCTGCCCGACGTGTTGGCCCACGTGGAGGCCGGCGGCCAACTGGTTGATGTGCGCTCGCCGGACGAGTTCAACGGCGTGATCATGGCGCCTCCGGGCTTGCCCGAGACCGCGCAGCGCAAGGGCCATGTCCCCGGCGCGTCGAACATCCCCTGGGCTACCGCGGTCGCCGAGGACGGCACGTTCAAGTCGGCCGACGAGCTCAGCAGCATCTACCAGGCGCAGGGCATCACGGGCGACCAGCCGGTGATCGCCTACTGCCGCATCGGCGAGCGCTCGTCGCATAGCTGGTTCGCGCTGCGCTACCTGCTGGGCATCGACAGCACCTCCAACTACGACGGCTCCTGGACCGAGTACGGCTCCGTCGTCGGCGTGCCGATCGACAATCCCTCGGCCTGACTCGGTGCTCTCTCCCTCCTCAACCGGGGGGGAAGATGCCGATCACTTTCCCCTCTCCCCCCGCGAAGCAGGGGGAGATGCCGAAGGCAGAGGGGGCTCCCTTGCCCAGTGACGCCGTCTGGAGACGCACCGTCGCCAGAGCCGTGAGTACAAGCGACGCCTCAGCGCTGCCGGTGCATTTCTCGGTGTCCGTGCTGTCGCGCTACATCGATCGCGGCGCGAAGATCCTGCGCACGGATACCGTCGGACGATTGCTACAGCCGGGCAAGGCAGTGATCGATTTCGGCATCGTCGAGGACGACACAGTCATCCACCTACGATTCGGCGACATCGGCTCGCTGATCCCCGAGTCGGAGCGCGAGCACTGGCTCGACCACCTCGTCGCGCCGGCGACGAGTCGTCCGTACCTGCAGATGACGCTGCAGCCCGGCGCCTGCCACGACGACGGCGAGCTGCGCCAATGGGTTCCCGAGGATTAGCCGTGCCGGTCGAGTTCCCACCGCTTCCAGCCCTTGACCCCGGCGGGCGCTACCCGATCATCTACGCCGACCCTCCCTGGGACTACAAGGGGCAGCTCCAACACTCCGGACCGGGCAGCGGCGACTCGGGCGGCGCGATTCGCCACTACAACACGCTGCGGCTCCAGGATCTGATGGAGCTTGATGTCGCGTCCATCGCGGCGGCGGATTCGCTGTTGTTCCTGTGGGCGACCTCTCCCCATCTCGATCAGGCAGTTGGGCTTGGCAACGCCTGGGCATTCGAGTGGGCGACCGTCGCATTTGTATGGGACAAGCAGCGCGTCAATCCTGGTTTCTACACGATGTCCCAGTGCGAACTCTGCCTAGTCTTCAAGCGAGGGCGGATTCCGGCGCCGCGCGGCGCGCGTAACGTGCGACAACTCGTCTCCGAGCCTCGCGCAGAGCATTCGCGCAAACCGGCTGAGGTTCGGCGTAGGATCGAAGCGATGTTCCCGGAGCAGCGCAAGATTGAGCTGTTTGCGCGGGACACGGACATCCCGGGCTGGGATACGTGGGGCGAGGAGATTTCGCATCCCCAGACCGAGCGAAGATTCCGGAAGCAGACGCAGGAGGCGGCGGGATCATGAGCAAGCTTGAGTTGCCCCAGGTGCTAGTCGACGAGATGGTTGCGCATGCGCGTGAGGACTTGCCCAACGAGTGCTGCGGCGTCATCGGCCGCGCGGCGGACGGCAGCTTGACACTCTGGCGCGCGACCAACGACGAGGCGTCGCCCTGGCGGTTCAACATCCCGCCGCAACAGGTGATGCACATGGATCTCGCCATCGACGAGGGCGATTGGCTGGTGATCTATCACTCGCACGTGGCGTCGGAGGCGAGGCCCTCGCCGACCGATCTACGCATCGCGCGCCTGCACAAAGGCGCGGCTGAGTGGCCCTACTGGGTATTGGTCTCGCTGGCCGAGGAGCCCCCCTCGGTGCGGGCCTGGCGCATTGATGAAGGCGACGATGCGGACAGCGTCACGCCCAAGGAGATCGACCTCCTGATCAGCGACGACTCGGCGGAGCGGAAACGGCTGGACATGACCGAGGTCGACGGCCGACCCAGGGTGCTGGAGACGCCGCTGTAGCGAAGCGGGGCTGCTGTGAAGCTTGACGACTTTGCCTGGGGTTCGCGCACGCTGATCGTGGGCATTCTCAACGTCACGCCGGACTCCTTCGCCGGGGACGGATTGCTCGACGCCGACGCCGCTGTCGCCCGCGGCGAGCAGTTGGCGAGCGAGGGCGCCGACATCATCGATGTCGGAGGTCAATCGACGCGACCTGGATTCGAAGCCGTCTCCGCCGACGAGGAGTGCCGACGCGTGGTTCCGGTGCTCGCGCGGCTTGCTTCGCGGTTGCCGGGCACACCACTGTCGGTCGATACGACCAAGGCGGCGGTCGCCGCAGCGGCCTTCGACGCCGGCGCGACCATCCTCAACGACATCAACGGGCTGCGCGGCGACTCTCAGCTTGCCTGCCTGGCAGCGGAACGCGATGCCTGGGTGATCGCGATGCATAATCAACGCGCTCGTCCCGCCGCAACCGATCCGGTCGAAACGATCCTGGCAGGATTCTGCACATCTCTGGAGACCGGCGCGCGACATGGCGTGCAGCGCGAACGGATCTTGCTTGATCCTGGATTCGGATTTGGTTGGCGCAGCGACGAGAATGCGCAGATTCTGCGCCGCCTGACGGAGCTTCGCGCGCCGGGTCGACCGCTGCTGGTGGGCATGTCGCGCAAACGGATGACCGGCGAGCAGTTCGGCTGGGATGTGGGCGCGCGCTTCGAAGGCTCGGCGGCGGTGACGGCGATCGCGATCGCCAACGGCGCAGACCTGGTGCGTGTTCACGACGTGGCGGCGATGTCGCGCGTGGTGCGGATGGCGGACGACATCGTGCGAAGCGTGGGGCGATGAGCACCAAGGTCAGCATCTTCCTGGGTCTGGGGGCCAATCTCGGCAACCGCCGGGCCACGATGCGCGCCGCCGCGCAGCGCATCCGCGAGGTCGTCACGGATGTCCGGGTGTCGTCGCTGTACGAATCGGAAGCCTGGGGCGTGACCGACCAGCCGATGTTTCTGAACGCCGTGGCGCGCGGACTCACCGATCTCCAGCCGCTCGAACTGCTCGAAGCCATGCAGTCGATAGAGACAGAGCTCGGCCGTGTGCGCAACGCGCGCTGGGGCCCGCGCGCGATCGACATTGACATCCTGCTCTACGGCGCGGAGTCGATCGATGAGCCGCGACTGGTCGTGCCGCACCCGTACATGACGCAACGCAGTTTTGTCCTGCGTCCCCTGGCCGACCTGGCGGCGGGACTGACGCTGCCGGACGGGTCGCTGGTCGGCGAGTGGCTGACAACGGTCTCGCAGGACGAACTGCGGCGGATCGAAGGACCGTCGTGGGCGGACTGAGCCATACTCGACTGCTGGGTTAGATATCGTCGAGCGGTTCCGAGCGGAAGTTGAGGCCCTCGAGGTCGTCTTCGAGTTCGTACGTCGTCCAGCCGACCCAGAAGATGAGCACCGCCGCCGTTAACGTGATTGCAGCAGCCGGAATGGCCACGGCGGCATAGCTGCGGCGGCGAACGCCGAGCAGAAACCAGAGCGCCTGGCAGGCGGCGGCAAACATCAACGTGAGTCCGGTGAGGCGAGTGCGATCCATACCGCGAGCATATCCCTACTTACGGCGTTGCTAGGCTGCCAATGTGACGACCGAGACCAGCGAATCGACACCGCTCGTCGAGTTGGGCGACGCTGATGAGGCGGCCGCTGAGCGCCTGCTCGAACGTCCGCAGGCGGTGGACGAGCCGTTGGCGCCGCGCACCGTGTTCCTGCACCGACGGGTCGTGACGATCACGCCGGATCGGATCGAGGTCCGCCCGCCTCGTTCGGCGGTGGTCGTGCCGCTGGTCGGTGTGGCGCTGACGGCCGGGCTGCTGGCCCTCCTGGGCACATCGGTGGATTCCTTCCCCTTCTGGCTGATGGGCATCCTGTTGTTGTTTGCGGTCGTGTTGCTGCCGCTGTCGGGCATTTCGCTGGTTTATGCGCTGCTGGGCGCGAACATCGTCGCCGACCGGCGCGGACAGAACGTGTCGATGAAGCAACGCTTCCTGGGGCTCGGGATTGGCACGAACGAGCTGATCCCGGTGTGGAAGATCCGAGAGTTCCTGGTGGAAGATGAGGGCCGCGAGATCGCGCGCGCCGGCGGTGCGCTGCCGGCCGAGGAGATCGCGCAGTGGCAGCTCGTGCTGGTCAAGAAGAGCGGTACCCGCCACGTGCTAGGCACCGTGTCGACACCGAGGCAGCACGAAGAAGAGGGATTGCAGCAAATCTTTGAAGTCGCGGAGGCGTTCTCCGCGCTGACCGAGGCCCCGATTCGCGGCCCCATCTGGTAGAGGAGCAGCCATGTCCGATCGGCAACCCCCCCAGCCGTCCTGGGACGACCAGATTGATGCCGACGTCGAGTCATCGCTCGCGGACATGGCGACGATCGCCGTCGTTGGCCTCTCACCGAACCCCGAGCGCACTTCGCACCGCGTCACCGCCTACATGCAGCAACACGGATATCGAATCGTTCCGATCAATCCCGTCGCCGCCGGTGAAGAGATTCTCGGTGAACGGGTCTACGCATCCGTCGCCGAGGCGCAGGCAGCCAGGCCCGATCTGGAGATTGACACCGTCAATGTGTTCCGTCGGTCGGTCGATACCGACCGACCGATCGCGGACGCGATTGCGGCTCGCGACGGCGGAGTTCGCACTGTCTGGCTTCAGTTGGGCATCGTCAACCGCGATGGCCTGCGTGCGGCGCGGGAGGCAGGATTGCGCGCCATCGAGGACCGCTGTCTGATGGTTGAACACCGGCGTCTGGTATCCACGGATCAGGTGCGTTAAGGTGAACGCATCCAGTGTGATCGACTAACGCGAGGCGGGCGCGTGGTACAGCCGATTGCCAACGCCGACTCTCTGTTCCCGCATACGCACGTACCCGAACGCGAGACTGACGACCGACCCCGCGAGGCCTGCGGGGTCTTTGGTATCTGGGCGCCCGAGCTCGATGTGGCGGTCGAGACCTTCTACGGAATTCATACCCTGCAGCACCGCGGCCAGGAGAGCGCCGGCATCTGCACGACCGACGGCCGCAAGCTGTCGGTCAAAACCGGCATGGGTCTGGTTGCGCAGGTATTCGACGAGGAGAGCGCGGCCGAACTCGAGGGGATCGCGGCCATTGGCCACACCCGGTACTCGACCACGGGCGCCAGCCGCTTCCGCAATGCGCAGCCGATTCTGCTCGAAGATCCGGCAACGAGCGAGACCGTTGCGGTCGCGCACAATGGCAACGTGGTCAACGCCGCCCAGGTGCGCGCCGAGCTGACCGAGTCCGGCGAAGTGTTTGAGACCTCGACGGACACCGAGGTGCTGGCCAAGTACCTGCTCCGACAGGGCGAGGGTGAAGACGACGAGAACGAACTGTGGGAGTCGCGCTTCACGGCGCTGATGCACCACATCGAGGTGGCCTACTCCCTGGTGCTGTTGACGCCGGGCCGGCTGATGGCGGCGCGCGATCCCTACGGCGTGCGCCCGCTCTGCATCGGGCAGGTCGGTGGACGCTATGTCGTCGCTTCCGAATCCTGCGCACTGGACCAGCTCGGCGCGGAGTTTCTGCGCGACGTGCGTCCCGGCGAGTTGATCACGATCGACGAGAGCGGGATGCGTTCGTACCAGGCCGTCGTGCCGGCGCAGCCGGCGGGATGCGTGTTTGAGCACATCTACTTTGCGCGGCCCGACTCGATCCTCGACGGCCAGGCCGCCTGGCACTCGCGCAGCCAGCTCGGGGTGGAGCTGGCCCGCGAGCATCCGGCCGACGCCGACGTCGTGATTGGCGTGCCCGACTCGGCCACGGCGCACGCGATCGGCTACTCCTCCGAGTCGGGGATTCCCTACTCGGAGGGTCTGGTCAAGAACCGCTACGTGGGCCGCACGTTCATCTCGCCCGATCAGCGCCTGCGAGACCTGGGCGCGCACCTGAAGTACAACCCGATGCCGTCGGTGCTCGCCGGTCGGCGCGTGGTGGTGGTTGACGACACGATCGTGCGCGGGACGACGACCCCGCGAATCGTCAAGCTGCTGCGCGAAGCCGGAGCGGCCGAGATTCACATGCGCATCGCCGCGCCGCCGATCCGCCATCCCTGTCACTTCGGGGTCGACATGGCGACCAGACAGGAGTTGATTGCGGCGCGGCAGTCGGTCGAGGAGATTCGTCAACACCTGGGCGCGGACTCGCTGGGTTACCTCAGCCTGGACGGGCTACAGCGCGCCCTCGGTCTGGGTAAGCCAACCTGCCTGGCCTGCTTCACCGGCGACTACCCCGTCTCGGTGCAGACCGACTTCGAGATAGACACGCTGACCGTCCCGCTGGTCACCGCGCCGGTACCGACGTCAACCAACGGCAACGGCGCAAGCAACGGAAACAGCGGCGGGAACGGGACACGGCGCGGCGCCCGCTCGGACGAGACGATGGTCGCGCTGGCCCCGGAGCGTCGCTGAGCGATGACGCAGGTTGGGCAATAGACAGACTCCCGAATACGTCGCTAGTACGCTTGAGCTTTGGATGCGGGCGGCCTAGCCTTAGCCGACCCACCGAGAGGCGACGTTATGGCAACTCAAACCGCGGGGACCTATGCCGCAGTGGGCGTTGATGTGGATGCGAATGACAGACTGATTCCGCGTTATCGCCAATCCGCTGCCAGAGCTCGCCGAAGTGAACAACTCGACAACATTGGCGGATTCGGGGGGCTCTTTGACATTTCTGCACTGTCCCAGTATCGGCAACCTGTTCTGGCGTCTTCGACAGACGGCGTCGGCACCAAAGTGATTGTTGCCAGTTTGGCCTCGTGGGAGGCAAAAGGACAGAAGGGCGAAGCCGAAGATCGCTTCGCTGGAGTTGGTCACGACCTGGTGAATCACTGTGTCAATGACATTCTTGCCGTTGGCGCGGAGCCGCTCTTCTTCGTGGACTACTTGGCCTCCAATGGCGTCTCAGAGGACCAGAAATCAAAGATCGTTGACGGAGTTGCGTCGGCTTGTCAAGAGAATGGCATGGCATTGATCGGCGGAGAAACGGCAGACATGCCGGACCTTTACATGAACGGCTACTTCGATTTAGCGGGAACCATTGTTGGAGTCCTCGAAAAGGACCGGCAGATCACTGGCCAGCGCATCAGGCCAGGCGACTGCGTACTTGGCCTTCCCTCAAGCGGATTGCACACCAATGGCTACTCCCTTGCCAGGGAGGTGCTTGAGCTCCGGGGACGTGATCCCAATGATGAGGTGTACCACACAGAATGCGCAGCGAGATTGCAGGAGCGTCCTTGGGGCTCTACCGGTCCTTCGCTCGCTGACGCGCTCTTGGAGCCGCACAAGGCATACTGGAAGGAGCTTGGGCCACACTTGGCGATGATCAAGGGAATGGCCCACATCACAGGGGGAGGAGTTCAAGGGAACATTGAGAGGATCCTGCCCAGCGACGTCACTGTCGCCTTGGAGCCCAGTTTGTGGCAGGAGCTTTGGGAGATTCCTCCAATCTTTGATTTGATTCAAGAGCGAGGCAAGGTATCCAACCAGGAAATGTACAGAGTGTTCAACATGGGTATCGGCATGGCATTCATGGCCTCGCCTAGAGACGCCGAAGAACTGCTGGACCTTCTCCCAAGTGCAGCCAGGCTCGGTGAAGTCATTCCTGCGACCGGAGCGCTTGGTGGCACGTGTCGCGTTAGTGGGATCGACGCCTAGGTGCAAGTGCTGCACCAGATTGAGATGTGGAGGGGAACGGGTGGCCCCGATCTTGACCACAATTCGGAGCGGTCGTACATTTCTTGAGCGCGCCACCACAGGGCGTGCGGACTAAGCGTGGGGAGAGGTAGCTGGTGGAACTGCTAACAGCCGCCCTTGTGACGATTCCCTTCCGTTCCGAGATCATGGAGCTGCCGCTGGTCGGGCTGACGATGCTCTTCTGCTTCGGCGCACTGGTGATCCTCGGCCGCTGGTGGGAGCGGTAATCGACCATGGCCAACCTCGAGCGCGCGCCGCGCAGATCGTTCAACGACCTGATCTACGACCTGATCTTCAAGAACTACGTCTGGCAGTCGATCTTCCGCACCGGCTACCCGAACACGCCGCGCAACCAGATGCTCGCCGTGGCGACCAATGTCTTCCTCCACCTGCACCCCACGCGGATTCACCGCACCCATGTCAAGATCACCCACACCTATTGCCTTGGCGGGTTGTCGTTCTTCATGTTCCTCGGCCTGACCGTCACCGGCGTGCTGCTGATGTTCTATTACGTGCCGTCAATCGAGCGCGCGTACCAGGACATCCAGGAGCTCGAGGCCAACGTGCGCTTCGGCCAGTTGCTGCGCAACATGCACCGCTGGATGGCGCACGCGATGATCATCCTCGTGCTGCTGCACATGATGCGCGTCTTCTACACCGGCGCCTACAAGCCGCCGCGCGAGTTCAACTGGGTCGTCGGCGTGGTGCTCTTCATCCTCACGCTGCTGCTCTCGTTCACCGGCTACCTGTTGCCCTGGGACCAACTCGCGTTCTGGGCGATCACGGTCGGTACAACGATGGTCGGCTCGGCCCCGGTGCTTGGTGACGAGTCGAAGTTCCTGCTGCTGGGCGGTTTCTCAGTCGGCCCGAACGCCCTGATTCGCTTCTACACGCTGCACGTAATCGGTCTGCCGCTAGTGATCTCGATCTTCATGGCCGTGCACTTCTGGCGAGTCCGCCGTGACGGCGGCCTCGCGCGGCCGCTGTAGCGGGGGAGGACGATTCGATGGTCAGCCGCGCCGCTGCCGCAATTCGAACGCGCCCGCGCCGAGAGCGTGAGGCCGAGGTCCTGGTCTGGCCCGACCTGGTCTTCATCGAGTTCATCTCGGCGCTGATCTTTTCAATCGCGCTGATGGTGCTCTCGGCGATGGTCAACGCGCCGTTGCTGAACCGTGCCGACCCCGACACGACCCCCAATCCGTCCAAGGCGCCCTGGTACTTCCTCAATCTGCAGGAACTGCTGTTGCACATGGAGCCGGCCTGGGCCGGCGTGATCGTGCCGACAATCGCGCTCGTGCTGCTCGCCGCGATCCCCTACTGGGACCGCGATACCGAAGGTCAGGGTGTCTGGTTCGGAACCAAGTTCGCCGGGCGGCTGACGGTCTTCGGATTCACCGCCGCGACCCTGGTCACCAGCCTGCTGATCATCTGGGACGGGTCGCTGCACGTCGTCTGGACCGAGAATGTCATTCGCGGTCTGGGCCTGAACAGCGACTTCTCCTGGCCGGGCGGTCTGGACTGGTTCCGCAACCTGCGCGGCTTCGATACCGGCATTCCATGGGAGTCCCTAGGCTTCACCATCGGTGGATTCACGATGTTTGAGGATTGGCGGGCGATTCCGCTGGGCATCCCCGGCACGACCACGGATCCGTGGTTGCTGAACCTCAACTTCCCCTCGTTCCTCTCGCAACAGATCATTCCCGTGGCCACGATGGTCGGGCTGCCGGTGCTGTTCGTCGTGTTCTGTAAGGGACTCGGCTGGATTCACTCGCGTCGCGACATCGCCCTGCTGATTTTCTCCGCCTTCATCGGCGTCTACCTGACCACAACGATTGTCGGTACCGCCTTCCGTGGCCAGGGCCAGGACCTCAAGCCGCCCTGGGACATCGTGGTGCTGGAGGAGTAACCGGTGGCGAACGGTAACGAACAGCAAACGAGCGAAGGCGGGAGGCAGCGTCGACTGCCCCAGGCCGCCGAGCCATCGGGCGGTTCACGACCGCAACGAGCGCCGCATATGCGCTCTGAGACCCGGCCCGGAGTTGTCCAGGGCGGCGAGGGCGCGCGGGCGATGGTCACACGTGCGCAGCGCCGGCGAGCGCGACAGGGACAGGTGACCCGGCGCCAACTGCTTCGCGTGTCGTTCTGGGGCTTCTTCACGTTCGGTCTGACCGGCGGACTGGGCGCCTTCCTTTCCAACTTCTGGCCGCGCGGCGTGACTGGGTTCGGTGGACGAATCCCCGTATCCGCCGCACAGGTCCCCCCACCCGGCGCGGACCCCGAGCCGATTCAGATCGGCAAGTTCTATCTCACTCACCTGCGGGCCGGCGACGGCACACACGCAGGCTTCGGGCAAGAAGGTGACGAGGGTTTGCTGGCCCTGTGGTGGAAGTGCCCGCATCTCGGCTGCACGATTCCCTGGCGCGCCGGATTCCCGTTCGAGGGCGTCACGGGCTGGTTCCGCTGCCCGTGCCACGGCTCGACCTACACCAAAGGCGGAATCCGCGTCTTCGGGCCGGCGCCGCGTCCGATGGACACGATGGACATCACCGTCAACAGCGACGGCTCGTTGACGGTCAACACCGGGAGCATCAAAAAGGGCGGCGAGGACAATCCTCAGCGCACCATTCCCTACGGCTAACCGACCGACGTTTCACTCGCCGGGGGATCAGGCAAGAGAGCAGGCAGGGGACACAACGCGATGAGCGGACAGAACACCGAGAAGCAGATTCTCGCCATGGTGATCCTGTTGGTATTGTCGGTGGCCTCGTTGGGCGCCTACACCTGGTTCGACAATGGTCGCCGCACCGAAGCCCGCTCGGAAATCTTGACCAAGGACGCCGAACGCGCCGCATGGACATTTGCCAACAACTGCCGCGAGTGCCACGGCAATGACGGCCGCGGCTCTGAGTCGGATGCGTCGCTCGTCGGTCCCGCGTTGAATACGCCGAACAACACCTACGCATTCCTGACGGATAACCAGGGACAGCTCTCCACCCTGCAGAATGACTACCGCTACACCATCACCTGCGGCCGAAACGGTACGCCGATGCCTCCCTGGAGCATCGATCAGGGCGGCTCGCTCGACGGCTTCAAGATTGACAACCTCGTCACGCTAATCACCACCAACGCGGGGAACGCCTGGGACAAGGCGGTGGAGCACGCAGTTCACCTGGACGAAGTCACGATCGACAACCTCAACATCGCGCTCGATGCGGCCAAGCAGACGCTGCAGGCTTCCGGCTGGTTCGCTGATGTCGAGGCCGCCGCGGGCGCCGTCGCACGCAGTGAGTCCGGCGATGCCGAGCTCCTGGCCTTGCGAGACGCCGTCACGGCCGCTGAGGAGTCGGAAGAAGGTCTTCAGGAAGCGCAGGACGCCCTGGCCGCGTACGAAAAGGGCTACACGGCCCTGGTGTTGGCTGTGGTGACCCTGAGGACGTCGGACGACTCGGCAGCGGTCGCCGACGCGCAGGCGGCGTTCGATGCCGCCTCGGGCGCCCAGCAGGAAGTCGCGGTCAACCGCGCCTGGCTCAAGGTAGTCAGCGACTACCTGGCCGCGGTCAGCGACCTCGATACGGCCGAGGAGCGATTCGCCGCCGGCCTCCCAATCCCGGTGCCGGCGACCCAGGTCACGGCGGACACCTGCGGCCAGGTCTCCGCCGAGCTGGCCGGTTGGCTGAGCGCGCACAGCGGTTCGTCATAACCCGAGGTTTGCTCGCCGCCCGCTTTGGCGGACGGCGCTGAACGAATCGTTCGTCATTGCTACGCTGAGTGACATTCCAGTTTCAGCGTGATGGCTTGCCCGCCGGACGATCGGCGGGGAGGAGAGAAACCCTGATGGCAGCAGCACAGACCGGCAAGCGTTACTTCTGTCCCAGTTGCGGCGCGGAGTTCATCGTGACGCGCGGCGGCGAGGCGGAACTCAAGTGCGGCGATACACCGCTCGAGGAGAAAAAGTAACGCCGAGCCCGAGGGCCACGGCACGCAGCCGACTGGCGGAAGCATCGGTCGGCGGAGAGACCCACAGACGAACGAATCCAGGAGACTCGAAGATGGCGGTTCAACTGGGCAAGCGGTACCGGGACGAGGAGTCGGGCATCGAGGTGCTCTGCATCAAGCCGGGCGAGTGCGATCTCAAGGTCGACGAGCGCGAGATGGAACTGATGCAGCCCAAGGTGCTGCCTTCGGCCGACTAGCCGCGTCTCAACCCCGACGCGTTCGGGGGACGGCAAGCAACAGCGCGCCGCAAGGGCGCGCCGGGTTGGTGTGATCCTATGGCGGGTGTGCGCGAACAGCTGCGGTCGGATCTACGCGACGCTATGCGAGCGCGAGATGTGATGCGCCGCAACACGATCCGCATGCTCGAGGCGGCGATCAAGAACGCCGAGATCGACAAGCGCGGCCAGGCGCTCGCCGAGGCCGACATCCTGGCGATCCTGCAGCGGCAGGTCAAGCAGCGGCGCGAGTCGATCGAGCAGTTTCGCCAGGGCGGCCGCGAAGATCTGGCCGAACAGGAAGAGTTGGAGATCGGGATCATCGAGCACTACCTGCCGGCGCAGCTCTCGCGGGACGAAATCGAGGCGAGGGCGCGCGCGGTGATCGAGCAGGTGGGCGCAGCGGGTCCCGGAGATCGCGGCAAGGTGATGGGCATGCTGATGCGCGAACTGCGCGGCGAGGCCGACGGCTCAATCGTCAATGCGGTAGTGGGCGAGCTGCTTGACGCCTAGCACCGGCGGCAAACCGGCGCCTCCTGCGTGCTGACTCGGATCAATAGGTGACGTAACGAGAGCTGTATGCTTGGATCGCGGTCGTTCGGGACCACGTTCCCGGACCGGAGCGCCATGATCTTGCTCAAATGAAGCCGAGATGAGCCAAGACAGCTATTTCACTCCGTGGCGGCTGGGCCTCTTTGGCGTCGGGCTGACCATCGGGATCGTGCTCGCTCTGACTCCCTTTCGTCCTGCCGAAGAGTTCCCGGCGACGGGCGCGGTCGCCGAGCGGGACATCGTCGCCAACGAGGCGATCACGTTCGTCAGCGAGACGCGGACCGCGGAGTCGCGGGAGGCGGCGCGCGCGTCGGTCGAGCCGCAGTACGAGTTCAACCCCGATGTACGTCCCGCCCAGCTCGAGGCGCTGGGCCGCTATCTCGAAGCCGTCGCCCTGGAGCGTGAGGCGCGCAACGCCCCGGTGGTGACCGAGGACGAATCGACCACCGCCGCTGACGAGTCGGAGGACGCGCGCGAACCGGCCCCCGTGCCCGGCTCGCGGATCGCCCAGCGGGACGAGGCGTTCTTGATAGCGGTCTCGGACGCACTGTTCAACAGCATCCGCCGACTGTCGCCCGCGCTGCTCGAGGAACTGCTGCGCGAAGAACTGTTCGAGGCAGACCTCGACGGTGTCCGACTCACGCTCCACGATCGCGTGGATCCGGCCCTGTCGTTGAACGAGACTTCACTGATCTCGTCCCTGGTCGCCGCCTACCTACGGCCAACCATGGTCGAATCGGCGTCGCTCACGCAGGCGACGCAGGACCGCGCCGCTAGCGCGGCACCGGATGTGTCGAGGACTGTCGCCGAGGGGGAGCTGATTATCGCCGCAGGTGAGACTGTGGACCCAGCGGCGGCGGAAGTGCTGGCGGTGCTGACGCCGCGCTCGGACGGGATCGAACTGGCGTCGCTCGGTGCGATTGCCATCGTCGCGGCCATCGCATCGGCCTCATTTGCCGTCTTTCTCAAGATCTGGCGTCCGGTGCAGGCCGCTGGCGACCGCAGACTGTTACTGCTTGCACTCTTGGTCCTGCTCTCAATCCTTGCGGCCCGACTCTGGTTCGAGCTGGTGCTGCCGGACGGCCTCGACGAGTCGCTCGATCTGATGCTGCCGCTCGCGGCCGGGCCGGTGCTCGTCGCCGCCTTGCTCAGCACTGGCCTCGGCGTGGCGACGGGTGTGTTGATATCGGTGCTGGCCGGCCTGGCAGCGATCGTCCTGCCCGAATATGCGTCGGCGCCCGACGGCGCATCGGCGTTGCGACCGCTGGCCTACTTCCTTGCCAGTTCGCTGGGTGGCGTGATCGTCGCTTCGCGGGCCCAGGCGCTCGCACAGTACGGGCTGGCGGGGTTGGCGGCCGGTCTCGCCGGATTCCTGGCCGGCGCGGCGCTCTGGCTGCTCGACGCCGACCGCGTCAACAACGACCTGGGCTGGCTGGCTCTCGCATCGTTGGTCACCGCGGCGCTGGTTTCGGTGATCACGATCGGCGCGTTCTCCCTGCTCGGCGCGCTGTTCGGTATCACGACCCCCATGCGGCTGCTGGAACTCGCGCAGCTCCAGCGACCGCTGCTCCGCCGCCTCCAGGAGGAAGCGCCGGGCACATTCCACCACTCGTTGTTGGTCGCCACGCTGTCCGAGCGAGCCGCTGCCCTGATCGGCGCGGACCCGCTGCTCGTGCGCGTCGGCGCCTACTACCACGACATCGGCAAGCTGCACCGTCCCGCGATGTTCATCGAGAACCAGGAAGGCACGAACCCGCACGATGAACTGGAACCGCGCGAGAGCGCCCAGATCATCATGTCGCACGTGACCGGCGGCGACGATCTGGCGCGTCGGGATCGGCTGCCTCCGCGGATTCGCGACTTCATCCTGCAACATCACGGCTCGCGCCGCGTGGCCTTCTTCTATCGCAAGGCGGCCATGTCCGACCCGCGTATCGACCCGCAGGACTTCACCTATCCCGGACCCCCGCCTCAGTCTCGGGAGACGGCGATTGTGATGCTGGCCGACAGTTGCGAAGCCGTCGTGCGGGCCAGCGGGGAGCATGAGGCTGAGCGCATCGGCTTGCTGGTCGACGGTGTGTTTGACGAGCGATTGCGCGAGCGTCAGCTCGATCACTGCGATCTGACGCTCAACGAGTTGCGGGTCATCTCAGGCAGTTTCAAGCAGACACTGACCGGGGTGCATCACCAGCGCATTGCCTACCCGCCGGCCGGCGAGGACGAGCTGCGTCCGAACCCGAGACAGTAGCTGCACAACGGGATCCGCCAGGCCCTGGGGCCGACTGACCATAACGATCCCTGCCGATACGCTCACTTCATGCGGTTTGCCGTGCTCGTCTTCCCCGGAACCTGGAGCGACTGGGACTGCGTCTATGCGCTGGAGGACCTGGGACAAACGGCGGAACGCGTCTGGCACCGCGAGACATCGCTCGACGACTACGACGGCGTAATCCTGCCCGGCGGCTTCTCTTACGGCGACCACCTGCGCTGCGGGGCGATCGCGCGCTTCTCCCCGGTCATGTCCGCACTCGATCGATTCGCCGCAACCGGACGGCCGGTGTTCGGCTCCTGCAACGGATTTCAGATTCTCTGCGAAGCGGGACTCTTGCCCGGCATCCTGCAGCGCAACGCGTCGATGCAGTTTCGCTGCCAGCCGCAAGCACTGAGCGTCGAGCGCATCGACAGCGGCTTCACCGGCGCCTGCGAATCCGGCCAGATCGTGCAACTGCCTGTTTCGCATGGCGAAGGGCAGTACTTCGCATCGCCGCAGGTACTGGACGAGTTGGAGGACGCAGGTCGCGTGCTGTTCCGCTACCACGGCGAGAACCCCAACGGCTCGCTGCGCGACATCGCCGGGATCGTGAATCCGACTGGCAACGTGCTGGGCATGATGCCGCATCCCGAGCGTGCCTCCGACGCGCTGCTCGGCGGGACAGACGGGAACTACATCTGGCGGTCGATCATCGAGCACTGGGGCTGACGTGACGAGCTATCCGCCGCCCGGCGACGCGCGGCCTGCCCAAGTGGACGACGATGTCCTGGCACAGATTGCCCTGAGCCGCGATGAGTACGAACGCGCCTGCGACATGCTGGGCCGCGCGCCGAGCGACGTCGAGCTGGGTATGCTCGGCGCGCTGTGGAGCGAACATTGCGGCTACAAGCACTCGCGTCCGCTGTTCCATCACTTCCCCACCGAGGATGAGCGCATCCTGACCAATCTCGGCGAAGAGAACGCCGGCGCCATCGACATCGGCGATGGCTGGGTCGCGGTGATGAAAATCGAGTCGCACAATCACCCCTCGGCGATTGAGCCGTACGAGGGCGCGGCGACCGGCGTCGGCGGGATCGTCCGCGACATCTTCGCGATGGGCGCGCAGCCGATCGCGCTGCTCGATTCCCTGCGCTTCGGTCCGCTGGACGATCGTCGCAATCGAAGATTGTGCAGCGGCGTCGTCGCCGGGATCGGCGGCTACGGCAACTGCCTGGGGATTCCCACAGTCGGCGGTGAGCTGGTCGTCGGCGAGTCATACAGCGGCAACCCGCTGGTCAATGCGATGTGTCTCGGCATCGCGCCGCGCGGATCGCTAATCTCCGCCACAGCCGGGCCGCCCGGCACACAACTCATGATCGTCGGCGCCGATACCGGCCGCGACGGCTTGCACGGAGCGACATTCGCCTCGGTCGAACTGGATGAAGCGTCGGCGGAACGGCGTCCGGCCGTCCAGGTCGGCAACCCCTTCCTCGAAAAGTCGCTGATGGACGCCTGCGTCGGGCTGGTGCGCAAGCATCGCGACTGGCTCGAAGGCTTGCAGGACTGCGGCGCGGCCGGGATCACATCCTCGACCGTCGAGATGGCCGAGCGCGCCGGCGCCGGCATCCGAATCCAGACGCAGCAGGTCCCGCGCCGCGAATCGGGCATGACGCCCTACGAAGTGATGCTGTCCGAGTCGCAGGAGCGGATGATCGCCGCGGTCAAGCCCGCGCACGTCGGCGACGTCCAGGACTGGTTCGAGCACTGGGACCTGCACGCCGAGGTGATCGGAGACGTGACGGACGACGGGTTGGCAAAGGTCTACGACGGCGAGCGG
Source organism: Chloroflexota bacterium (assembly GCA_009838915.1). Taxonomy (GTDB): domain Bacteria; phylum Chloroflexota; class Dehalococcoidia; order Bin125; family Bin125; genus Bin125. Next base: position 160,859 of record VXQT01000034.1, on the reverse strand, counting down.
GAAGTGGCGGCAGCCCCGGTATCACTGCTGACAGGACCGCCCGCATACGAACCCGATGCGAAGCGTGACCCGGACGCCGCGTCGCGCGCCGGTTGGGATCCCGGAACGCTGGCCGACCTCGAACCGATGCAGGCCAACGATGCGCTGCTTCGGCTGCTGGCATCGCCCAACGTCGCCTCCAAGCGCTGGGTCTACCGGCAGTACGACCATATGGTGGGCACCAACACCGTGATCACGCCGGGCTCCGATGCCGCGGTGCTGCGCATTCGCGGATTGCAGCAGGGGCTGGCGCTCTGCACCGACGGCCCCGGCCGTGCGGTCGAACTGGACCCGTACTCGGGCGCGGCCCGGGCGGTCGCCGAGGCGGCGCGCAACGTCGCCTGCACGGGCGCTCGCCCGGTCGCAGTCACCGACTGTCTCAACTTCGCCAATCCCGAGCGCGCGCCGATCTACTACCAGCTTCGCGAGTCGATCCGAGGCATGGCCGACGCCAGCCGCGCCTTCCGCACGCCCGTCGTCTCGGGCAACGCCAGCCTCTACAACGAGTCGGAGGACGGCCCGGTCACGCCGACGCCGGTCGTCGGGATGCTGGGAATCATCTCCGATGTGACCAATGTCGTCCGTATGGCGTTCCAGGACGAGAGCGACGAGATCTGGCTGCTCGGCGCGGGACTCGAACAGGAAGCGTCGACCCTTGGCGGTAGCGAGTACCTGTCGCTGCTGTACGGCAAGGAAGCCGGTCCGGTTGCCATCGACCTGGATGCCGAGGCAGCCCTGGTTGACGTGCTGGTGGAGGCGGCCGAGGCAGGGCTGCTCAAGTCCGCCCACGACTGCTCCGATGGCGGCCTCGCCGTCGCCGTCTGCGAGTCGGCGATTGCCGGCGGAATCGGAGCGAGCATCGACGCAGAGATCCCGGGCCGCCTCGACGCCGCCCTCTTCGGCGAGGCCGGAGGCAGAGCGGTGGTCAGCATCGCCCCTGATCAGGGGGAACAACTTGCGGCGCTTGCGGTTCAACACGGCGTTCGGGCCGCCAGGATTGGCAGAGTCACCGCAGCGCGGTTGGAACTCGGCCCGATGAGCGTGCCGCTGACCGAGGCGTCAGAAGCCTGGACCTCGGCGTTGCCTCGGTTGTTAGACAGCTAGTCCCCCGCAGCCGCTGCGCCTTGCTGCTTGACCGCCGTGATCCCTGAGTCGTGCAAGCGCTCGATGTCGGGCCAGTCGAAGCCCAGGTTGAGCAGTTCCAGCTCAGTGTCCTGGCCCAGCTCGGGCGCCGCGCCGCGCACCTCGGTCTTGGTTTCGCTGAAGCTGACCGGGATGCCCACGACCTTGTGCTCGTCGAAGTGCGGATGCGGGACCTGCTGCAAGTAGCCGTTGAGCCAGAAGTGATTGTCCTCGGCCACCTGCTGGTAGTCGTAGACCGGTCCGCAGGGGATGCGCTGCTCGATCAGCCGCGTGATCCACTCGTCTCGCGGGCGAGTCATGAACGCGGCTTCGAGCTCGGAGCGCAGCCATTCCTCGTTGTCGCGTCGCGAGAACGGGTCGGCGGAACGCGAATCCTCGAACAGGTCGGGCCGCTCGAGCGCGACGCAGAGGCCGGCCCAACTCTTGGGATCGAGGATGCCGAGCGTCAGCCACTCGCCATCGCTCGCCTGGTACCAGCTAAAGGTGGCCGAGAAGGAGCGTCCCGGCTTGAGCACCGGCTGGAAGCCGCTGTGCAAGTAGGCCTGCAACGAGAGCGCCTGCATGGTCAGCATCGCGCCGAGCTGGGAGACATCGATTTTCTGTCCCACCCCGTGCTGGGCGCGAGCGAACAGCGCAGTCACGATGCCGTAAGCGAAGAGCAGCGAGCCGGTCTGGTCGGCCAGTCCCCAGGGTGCGGTGATCGGCCGCTCGCCGGGTCCGCCGCCGAGCGCGACCATCGCGCCCGACATGCCCTGCGCCACGACGTCGAAGGATCCCCGTCGCGCCCACTCGCCTTCGGGCCCGAAGCCCGAGTTCGTCGCGTAGATCAGTTGCGGATTGATGCCCTTGAGGTCGTCGTAGCCGAGCCCGATCGAGTCGAGATAGCCGGGCCGGAAGTTCTCGGCCAACACGTCGGCGTCCTCGATCAGCTTGTGCACGACCTCGATCGCGCCCTCGGCGCGGAGATCGAGCGTCATCGAGCGCTTGCCTCGGTTGAGCGCCTCGAAGTAGGAGCAGAAGCCGTCCTGACCCACTCCGAGCTGCCGTCCCGGGTCGCCGTTGCCGGGCATCTCCACCTTGAGCACGTCAGCGCCCATGTCGGCCAGCATCGCGGTCGCGTGGGGGCCGTTCTGGTAGCGGGTAAAGTCGACGACGAGGATTCCTTCAAGCGGCGCGGGCATAATCCAACTCCTTCGGACGGGGTCGCGCAAACATGCGCGGATAGGAGCAAGATATCTGATTGATCCCTCCGCCCACTCCTCCGGCGGGGCAGCGCATAGGATCATCGTATGATCGCCGTGGTCTTCGACTCACCCGACGACGCCGTTTCCGATATCTGCGACGGCTCAACCATCCTTGTCGGCGGCTTTGTCTCCGCCGGCACGCCGTCCAACCTGATTCTCGCCCTGAAGCGCAGCGGCCAGACCAATCTCACCGCGGTCGCCAACAACATCGGGCTCGGTGATCTGCTCGACGAGTTGTGCGAAGACCGGCAACTGGCCAGGGTGATCGCGACCTTCGCGATCCGCGCATCGGGCGGACGCAATTCTCGATTCGAGTCGCTCTATCGCGCCGGCGAAGTGGAGCTGGAACTGGTGCCCCAGGGCACGCTGATCGAACGGCTGCGCGCTGCCGGCGCGGGACTCGGCGGCGTGCTGACCAGGACCGGTCTGGGCACGATGATGCAGGACGGCAAGCAGGTCCTCGAACTGGACGGCGAGCGATGGTTGCTCGAACGTCCTCTGCGCGGGCACGTTGCGTTGATCAAGGCCTGGCGCGCCGACCGGCTCGGCAACCTGCAGTACCGTCTCGCCGGCCGCAACTTCAATCCGGTGATGGCCACGGCGGCCGACCTGGTGATCGCGGAAGTTGAAGAGATTGTCGAACCCGGCGAGATTCCAGTCGAGCACGTAGGTACGCCGGCGCTGTATGTCGATCGGATCGTTCAGTGCGAGCCGATCGCCGTGCGCTGGGACGGCTGACCATGCAGGGCGCCTCTCCTCCCGTCGGTCTGAGCCGCGAGTTGATCGCACTCCGCGCGGCACGAGAACTCGAGCCGGGTTCGGTCGTCAATCTCGGCATCGGGCTGCCCACGCTGGTGGCCGGGTTTGTCGAGCCGACGGACCAGATCCTCTTTCAGGCCGAGAACGGCATCCTCGGATATGCCGGGATCTCTGAGTCGGCCTTCGATTCGGACCTGATCAACGCAGGCGGGCAACCGGTCGACCTGGTGGCCGGCGCCAGCTTCTTCGACACCGCGGACTCGTTCGCGATGATTCGCGGCGGTCACATCGATGCGGCGATCCTGGGCGGCTTGCAGGTGTCGGCGCAGGGCGACCTGGCCAACTGGTACGTGCCCGCGCGTGGCGGCGGCAGCGTCGGCGGGGCGATGGACCTGGCCGTGGGGGCGCGCAAGCTGATCGTTGCCATGGCGCACGTCACCCGCGAGGGAGAGCCGCGGATCGTCGAGGTCTGCGACTATCCGCTCACCGCCGAACGCTGTGTCGACGTGATCATTTCCGACCTGGCGGTGATCGATGTGACGACGTCGGGACTGAGACTGCGCGAGACAGCTCCGGGCGTCAGCATCGAGCAAGTCGTCGCCTGGACCGCTGCCGCTCTGGTGGTATCGGAGCCGGTGAGAGAGATGACACTCTGACTCGCTAAGCCGACGGGAGCGTGCGCTATCCTGATGGGGTAGCGCTAGCGGATTGGGATCGGGCCATGCGCGGTGTGTTCAAGGTCATGAGTCGGGGCGCAAAGATCGTCGGTCGTGGGCCGGTGACAGTCCATTACCCCTTCGAGAAGAAGCAACTCCCGAAGCGGGCCCGCACGTTCCCATACCTGATCTGGAACCACGAGCTGGAAGAGCCCAACTGCACCGGCTGCGGTAAGTGCGCCGCCGCCTGCCCGGTCGACTGCATGACCACGACGCTGATGAAGAATCCGGCCAGCGCGGCAGGCAAGAGTAACCACAAGTCGGTGATCGACGACTTCTACATCGACTTCGGCCGCTGCATGCGCTGCAACATCTGCGTCGAGGTCTGCCCCTTCGACGCGATCGCCATGCTGCCGTTGTGGGAAGGTCACGAGCAGAGCAAGTACGACCGCCGTGAGCTGGTCATGGACCTTGACGACCTGCTCGCCCCCAGCCGCGCCGACACCAATCTGCCGTTCTGGATTCCTGAGACCATCCTTGCCAAGACCGAGAAGGAACGCGTCGGCCGCAAGGAGTTCGCCGCGCAGCTCGAGTCCGGTAACGACGAGTAGCGGCTCGGTCTTGGCCTAAACGTCTTCGCCGCCGGCCCGGCGCACCATCATCTGTTCGAAGTCAATCTCAACCGGCTGCTGGCCGTCGAGGACTGACTCGATCCTGCCGCGGATGATGTCTCGCCACCCATCGTGGGGGAGGATGTAGAGCCGGTCGTTGACCATCGCCTGCCAGACGAGTTCAGCGACGTCTGAGGGATCCATGCCGCCGCCGAGGAACACGCGCGAGGCCATGCGTTGCGCTTCGGTGGCTTCGATCGACTGCCCGAACTCACTGGGCCGATTGCGCTCTGCCTCGTTGATCTGGGTGTTGACGAATCCCGGGCAGAGCACCGAGGCGGAGATGTTCGATTCGGCCGCACGCAGGTGATGCCAGAGGCCTTCGGTCAGGGTCAGCACGCCGTGCTTGGAGACGCTGTAAGCCGACGCGCCCGGGATCAGTCCGGCCACCGACGCCGTGTTGACGATGTGCCCGTCCTCGCCGTGCTCGATCATCGAGGGAACGAACACTTGCAGCCCGTAGAGCACGCCCCAGAAGTTGACGCCCATGACCCAATCCCAGGTCGAGTCCGGAACTTCCCAGACCGGGACAGCTCCTGTGCCGGCCCCGAGTCCGCCGTCGCGCCGCGATGTCACGCCGGCGTTGTTGCAGAGCACGTGAATCTTGCCGTAGCGCTCGATCGCCTGGTCGCGGACCTGTTCCAGCGTTTCGCGGCGCATCGTGTTGACTTGGAAGCCAACGACGTTGCGTTCCTGCTGTTCCAGCCGCGTGACGGCCGTCTGAAGGGCGCCCGACTCGATGTCGGCGAGGACCACGTTCATGCCCTCGGCCGCGAACCGTTCGGCGAATGCGTAGCCCATGCCGCTGGCTGCTCCGGTCACTACCGCCGTCTTGCCTGTAAAGTCGCGCATAGTCGATCCTCTCGGAGAGCTTCGATTTGTCGGTTAATCTCGTGTGGTGTCCGCGCAGTCTATGGGCGGCAACGATTGCCGTTTAGCTCCGACGTATCTGCTCTCTCGGGAGCCGCGGCGCCGGCACGGTGCGGGCAATGATGTTCTCGACCCGCTGGCGGACGATGTCGTCCCAGTCGGGATGGGGCAGGATGTAGCAGCGCTCCTCGACAATCGACTGGACTACCAGGTCGGCCACGTCGGCCGGCTTGATCCCGGATGCGAGGAACGCGTCGAACGCCGCGGTCTCCCCTTCCGTGCGTTCGCCGGCGCCGCCGTACTCGTCGGGCCGATTACGGTCGGCGAGCATGATCTGGGTCTGGACTGCGCCCGGACAGAGCACGGACGCGCCGATCTTCGAGCCGATCCGCTCGAGATTCTGGTGCAGCCCCTCGGTCAGGGTGAGCACGCCGTGCTTGGAGACGCTGTACGCGCTGCCGCCCGGAGTCAGTCCGGCGACCGAGGACGTGTTGACGACATGACCCTCCTCTCCGTGCCCGACCATGTGCGGCAGGAAGGTCTGCACCCCGTACAGCACGCCCCAGAAGTTGACGCCGATCACCCACTCCCACACTCGATCTCTCACATCCCAAACGTTGGTCGTCTCGGGGCCCAGCCCCATCGCGTCCTGGAAGCTGAACACGCCGGCATTGTTGCAGAGGATGTGAATGTTGCCGTAGCGCTCGATCGTTTCGTCGCGCGCCCGTTCCAGCGCGTCGCGCTGCATCGTGTCGACCACCACCCCCATGACCGAGCGCTCTTCCTGCTCCAGCCGACGGACCTGGGCCTGGAGCGCGTCCTCCTGGATGTCGGCGAGCACGACGTTCATGCCCTCCGAGGCGAAGCGTTCGACCATCGCCAGGCCGATCCCGCTCGCCCCGCCGGTGACGAAGGCCGTCTTGCCTGCAAACTCACGCATGACCCCGTCCTCCTGCTCCCTAGACTTCCTGGCCGGCTGCGCGGCGACGCAGCATCTCTTCCATGTCCACCGAGACCGGCGCGCCGCGGGCGAGGACATGCTCGACCCGCCCGCGCACTACGTCATCCCAGGCCGGATGCGGCAGGATGTAACAGCGCTGCTCGACGATCGAGTCGAACACGATGTCCGCCACCTGGTCGGGGTCCATGCCGCCGCCGAGCATCAGGTCGATCGCCGCTTCCTGCTCGGCCGTGCGCTCGGAAGCGGCGCCGAACTCTTCGGGCTTGTTGCGCTCGGCATAGGCGATGTTGGTGTTGACGAATCCGGGACAGAGCACCGACGCGCTGAGATTCGCACCCATCGCCTGGAACTGCTGATAGAGACCCTCGGTCAGCGTTAGCACGGCGTGCTTGGAGACGCTGTAGGCCGAGCCGCCCGGCATTAGTCCCGCGAGCGACGCGGTGTTAACGATGTGGCCCTCCTCGCCGTGCTCCAGCATGTGCGGCACGAAGACCTGGATGCCGTAGAGCACGCCCCAGAAGTTGACGCCCATGATCCAGTTCCAGGTCTCGTCCGAGATTTCCCACGAACCAATCACGGATCCGTCGGGGCGGACGCCGGAGTCCTCGCCCCCGGCGACGCCGGCGTTGTTGACCAGGATGTGGACGTTGCCGTATTCGGCGATCGTCCGGTCGCGCAGGTCTTCTACCGCATCGCGGCGCATCGTGTTGACCACGACGCCCAGCACATTCCGCTCTTCCTGCTGCAGTCGTACCACTTGGGCGTTGAGCGCGTCTTCCTCGATGTCGGCGAGGACGACGTTCATGCCCTCGGCGGCGAACCGCCGGGCGAAGGCGAGCCCCATTCCGCTGGCCGCTCCAGTCACGACTGCCGTCTTGCCCGCGAACTCTCGCATGGTCGTCTCCTGATTGATCTTCAGACGATTGATGCCCCTCAGACGGCTGGAAGTCTAGTGACTACAGCGCCCGCTGGCCGAAGAACTCAAACAACGGCGGGTACTTGTTGATGTCGGCGCCGCCGTTGAGTTGGACGGTCTGGCCGGTCATCAGCGAGGAGGCATCGGAGGCGAGCCAGAGCGCGAGCTGGGCCACGTCTTCCGGCTCGCCGATTCTGCCCAGCGGCGCCTCGTGCGCGAACGCATCTTCCAACTCCGGAATGTCGCGCAGACCCTGCGTCAGCGGTGTGCGGATCAGACCCGGTCCAATGCTGTTGACGCGGATCCCGTAGCGACCGAGTTCGAGCGCCGAGACCTTGGTCAGCATGGCCACGCCGGCCTTGGCCGAGCAGTAGGCGGACAACCCCTCGGTCGCCTGGATGCTGTTCAGCGAGGCGGTGTTGATGATCGACCCGCCCGACCCTTGCTCGATCAGATGCTTGGACTCGTGCTTGATGCAGAGGAAGACGCCTGTCAAGCAGACGTCGATCACCTGCTGGAACTGGGCCAGCGGGTAGTCCTGGATCGGCGAGAACCCGCCGATTCCGGCGTTGTTGAAGGCGATGTCGAGCCTGCCGAAGCGGTCGATGCAGGACCGCACCATGTTGGCGACATCGTCCTCGTTCGTCACGTCGGCGCTGACGGCGACGGCCTCCGAGCCGATCTCGCGGGCGGCCTCGGCCGCGCCATCGGCGTTGCGGTCGGCGATCGCCACCTGCGCGCCTTCTTCCGCGAACCGTCGCGCCGCCGCCAGTCCGATTCCCGATGCCCCACCCGTCACCAGTGCCGCCTTGCCGTCGAGCAGTCCCATGTTCGCCGCCTCCTGTGCCTCAGTTTTGGTCATCGATGCCACAGGCAGGCTAGTCGGACGGCGACGCTGGTCAATCGTCACGGGCTTGCCTGAGTCGAGCTTCCAGTGGATTGAAGCCGGGCGGCAGTTCGTTGACGGTGATGCCCCCGTCGACGTAGAGGAGCTGTCCCGAGACCCACGGACTCGCGTCGCCGGCCAGGAAGAGCGCCATCTGCGCGATGTCTTCCGGTTCGCCCAGCCGTCCCAGCGGCGTCGCGCCGATCATCGCCTCGTCAAAGCCATCCACGTCCCGAGCGCGGGCGGTCATCGGCGTCTGTGTGTGCCCTGGACCGATCGCATTCACACGAATGCCGTGCTCGCCCAGTTCCAGCGCCGAGACTTTGGTCAGCATCGCCACGCCGGCCTTGGCCGAGCAATACGCGCTCAGACCCTTCGTCGCCTGCGTCGCATTGATGCTGGCCGTGTTGATCAACGAACCACCCTGGCCCTGCTCGATGAGTTGCTTGGACTGGTGCTTGAGACAGAGGAACACACCGGTCAGGCAGACTTCGACGACGTGCCGGAATTGCGAGAGCTCCTGCTCGTGAATCGCCGCGCTTCCCGCGATACCGGCGTTGTTGAAGCCAACGTCGAGCCGGCCGAAGCGCTCGACGCAAGTTGCAACCGCGCTCGCCACATCTTCCTCACTGGTCACATCGCCGCTGATGGCCACTGCGCTGGCGCCGAACTCTCTGGCGGTTTCGTTGACCAGGTCGGCATTGCGATCGAACATGGCCACTTGGGCGCCCTCCCGGGCAAAGAGCTGCGCCGTCGCCAGGCCGATGCCCGACGCGGCTCCGGTGATCAACGCGACCTTGCCGTCCAGTTGGCTCATGCCGAGTTCCTCTCTATGTTGCAGTTTGCTTGCAACCTAAGTCATCGCCGATTGCAAATCTCTACGTTGCAGGTACTGGTTCCCGAGTGAAACGGAGAGCGATATGCCGCATCATCAAGCGTTGCTCGACGACCCGGTCGGCACGTTGCGGGGGCTGTGGAACGACACTGGTTGGCGGGCAGCGCTGCTTGGCGCGCTGCTGATATTCCTGCTGGAGACGTTCATGGAGATCGGCAACGGCGAGCCCGGCGGTTCGGTGGGCTGGACCGCCATCCTCGTGTCGCTGCTGTTGATCGGCAGGGTGCTGACGTTCAGGCCGCTGCGCGGCGACTTGCTCGATACCGAAAACCTGAGCTTGTTGCTGGGTCTCGGAGGCTTGCTAACTGCGGAAGTGTTGGTCACTTATGCCAGCCTGGGATCAACTTTCGCCGCCGAGCCGATCTACTGGCCGTTCTCGCTGCTGCTCGGCGGCGTGGTGCTCGCCGCACGGGCGATCGCGCCGTATGCGGCCCGGCCGCTGGTCTGCTGGTGGCTGCTGTTCAACTTTTTCGTCTTCTGGCTGCACATTGCGACCTGGGAGGCGCAGGCTGAGCTCGTCGAGCCGCCCTTCACCTGGGGCGTCGCGCTGACATTCCTCGCGATCATCTGCCGCTGGATCGCGGGACGCGGCCTGGGCGGAGTTGTGACCAGTCCACTCAATGTGGCGCTGGCCATCTACATCTTCCTCGCCTGGTGGCTCGAGTACGGAGTCGACATCTCCGGAATAGGCGCCGATCCGTGGGGTCTCCAGGAGCTGTACTGGCCCTGGCTTGTGTTCACGGTCGGACTCTCAGCGGGCGCCGGCCTGGTTGCGCCTCGAGTGACCGCGCTATTCGAGCGCAACGCGCCGTAAGGCGCGGTCAGTTGTCCTTGAGTGCGTCCCAGCTCTGGCGCATTGAGTTCAACTCAGCCTGATTGGGCTGATGTCCCCCGTAGCGGAAGGTGCTGAACGCTTCGGAGATGCGCTTCGGCGTAGCGCTGTGATAGGCGCGTTCGAGCGCGTCGGCGAACTGCAGCGGGGTGCGGTGCAGGGCGCGGATCTGACCCTTGCCCTCTGCGTGATTGAGGACCTCGTAGTACAGCTCGGCGATCGGCGCGTCGGGCGGACGATCGGGGCCGCGGCGGCGGAAGCGGTCGCCCAGCCCTCGCAGTCCGCCGAACAGGTCGTCGAGCAGGTTCGCTTCGGACCAGAGCGATTCGCGCACTTCCTCGGTCCGCGTCTCGCGATTGACGAAGCGCCGGAAGAAGTAGAAGGCGGCAATCGCAAAGACGAGCACCGCGGCGATGCCTCCGAAGACGCGGGAGAGCACGATGCCGGGTGTGGGATCGGGATCGGACGTGTGTTGCTCGATCGGCTCCGCCGGTCGGCCCACGCCTTCGGAGAGTCTCTCGATGGTCTCCTGGCTGGGCGTGCCGATTGCATCCCTGATCTGCTCAAAGACCCAGAACAACGGCCAGAGAATGTACGAGACAACCGTGATGATGGCGCGAATCACCGTGCCGATCGCATCCAGCACCGGCTCAACCACGCCCGTACCGGCGATCGCGGCAACCACGCCGGTGACGACAAGCAGAAACAGTGCGACGCCGACCACAAGTGCGATCATGGTCGCCGCAACGGACGCTCCGGTTTGCACCGCGCCCAGCCCCTCGACCTGGTCGGTGCTTGCCGCGTTCTTGAGCACTACGGTCAGCAACCCAACCAAGACCCAGAGAATGCCGAGTCCGCGCACGTGATCGACGACTCCGCCGTTGTCGGCCAGGGCGAGAGAGATCGCGATCACGATCAATCCCCAGACTGCGTAGTTGCTGAACGAACGCTCCATCAGGTCGGCCGAGCCGAGCGAGACGCCGCGGAACCAGATCGGAATCAGCATCATCGCGGCGAAGAGTTGGTCGATTTCACCGGGAACCGTCCGGCCGTCGGCCAACACGATTGCCTCGCGCCAGACCGGGCTGGAGGGGCGTCCCAGCTCCAACAGCCAGGACATGTTCCACACGCGCGCCGATTCGGAGAGGTCGGCCGAGCCGATGATCTGCAGCGCGATCAGGGTGGTCAGCAGACCCAACCAGAATCTGCGCCTCTTCGACCGTTCGCGGCTGCCCAGCCAGCGCGAGACGCCAAATCCGAGCAGCACCGTCCCGGCCACCGCCCAGACCGAGAGCGTCTCTCCGGCGTCGTAGGCGACGACCCGCGGGATCAGCTTGGCCAGGATGATCCATATGACGATCTCACCCAGGAGCAGCGCTGCCGTGTAGGCAACCTCAATCCGCCGCGTGGAACTGGGTGAGACCAGTGCGACTGCGGCGCTCATCAGGAACCGTCTCGTTCCGTCGGGCGAGCCCACGGACTCTGCGGCTCGCGTGAAGGAACCGGCCTCGCGGCGGACACCACCAGCGGAGTGTCACGTGGGTCGCCTTGCGCGGTCGCGATGCTATCGGTCACTTCTTCGTCGCGCATGGTGTCATCCCCGCCCACGAACGTCGGCAGGTCGACTTCATCGGTCGGTTCCGGTGGGCGCTTGTTGGCGTACAGGCGGTCGGTGCGGGCCCACGGTCCAGCCTCGCCAACCCGCTCGTAGTGCAGCCCAGCCAGCCCCGGACGAATGTCGTACACGGGCGACTCGGCGAAGGTGGCCGGTGGATCGTCGATGCCGACGTAGATCAGTCCAACCTGAGCGCCGTGACGCTTTAGTCGCAACAGGGCGGTTTCGAGTCCCGGCGTCAGGACTGCCGTAACCAGGGCCAGGGTCGACCCATACGTCAGCCGCTCCTCGCTCAACATCCGTTCGATTCGCACCAGGGTGAAGACGTCGGCCATGGCCAGCGCTTCGAGAATGCGCGTCATCTGTCCTGGTGATCTTGAGGGCGGCACGCGAATCGCCGTGTCGTGACCGGGCCAGGTGCAGTTGGCGAGCAGGCCGACCGGCACGCGTTCCTCGGAGTAGCCATTGGCCAGCGACGCCGCCACCGAGACAGCCCGTTCGAAGATGTCGCCGAAGAATCCCTGCCAGGCGTGTGGCAGTGTCGAGACGTTAAGCGCCACAACGGCAATCAGGTCGCTGGAAGGGTCGTACACACGCGACTGCAGCGCCTGTCGACGCGCGGTCGCCTTCCAGTCAACCTTCTTCAACGGATCGCCAGGTCGGTAATCGCGAATCGTCTGTAGTCGGGTCGGGTCTTCGAACAGCCGTTGACCGCCGCGTTGATCGCCCTGCGGGCGCAGCCTGGGCAGCCCCAGACGGTCGAGCGCGAGCACCTCGGGATAGACCCACAACGTGTGCTGCGCCTCGTCGGTCCGCTCACGCCTGTAGACGCCGAAGAAGTCGCCTGATTTCAGGTCAACCCGGGCGAGCCGATAGTACCCGCGAGCGACTAGCGGAATCTCGAAGTTCCAGGTCAGCCGCTCGTACCAACGCATCGACGTGGACCGCACGACTACGCCTTCCTGCGGTTCGGACTCGTGCAACCTGCTGAAGGCCTGGTTGTCCGGCTCCAGGATCTCGGGCAGGTTGATCCGCACCTGGAGCGCGGAGAGCGGGATGATCTTGCGGTTCTCCAGGCGCAAGCTGAGGGTCAAGCTCTCCCCGACAAACGCATGTGTCTGTGAGATATCGATCTCGGTAGCGAGCCGGTGCAAGGCATACCGAGCCCAGGTCCACGCGGCCCAACCAGCCACCAGCACGGTCGCGGCGACGAGTGAGACAATGATTTCGCTGAAGGCGACGCCCAGCAGCACGACGATGATCGTTGCCGGCGCCCAGATCGCGCGGATGATGCGGTTGTCGTGGCGCAGGCCGAACTGGCCCGTCTGGATTTTCCGCTCACGCTCGTCGCGCCGACCGGCGGCCTCGACCTCCATCATCATGCCGCCATCCATCATCGTCATGGCGGTGTCTCTCGATCATTCGTACAGGGTGATGGACTAGCTGCCGGCGGCGGCCGCCTCGATTGGGACCGGCACTCGGCTCAACATTTGCTCAAGCAGCGACTCCGGCGTCGACGAGCGCAACCTCGCGTCGGCCGAGAGCATCAGTCGGTGCGGCAACACGACGCGCGCCATTTCCTGCACATCGTCAGGCAGGACGAAGTCGCGTCCGCGAATCGCGGCCAGGGCTCGGGTCGTGCGCAACAGCGCCAGCGAGGCGCGAGGCGATGCGCCGAGCTCAAAGGCCTGTTCCTGCCTGGAAGCCTGGACAATCGCGACGATGTAGCCGCGCACGGCCTCGCTCACCCGGACCTGCTCGACGGTCTTGACCATCAGCCGCAGATGTTCCGATTCGACCACGGGATCGAGCTCCTCCAGTGGTTGCGCGCGCTCGAAGCGCAGGAGGATCGCGTCTTCCTCTTCGGCGTCGGGATAGCCCATGCGCAGGCGCAGCAAGAAGCGGTCGAGCTGCGCTTCGGGCAGCGGGAATGTGCCTTCGAGTTCCACCGGATTCTGAGTGGCGATCACGAGGAACGGACGCGGCATCGCCATCGTCTCGCCTTCCACCGTGAGCTGGCGCTCCTCCATCGCCTCGAGCAGCGCCGCCTGCGTACGCGGAGAAGCGCGGTTGATCTCGTCAGCCAGCACCAGTTGAGCCAGCAGCGGACCGGCGCGGAACTCGAACTCAGCCGACTTCTGGTTGTAGATGTTGACGCCGGTTACGTCGGAGGGCAGCAGATCCGGAGTGAACTGGATGCGCCGAAACGAGCAGCCGATCGAGCGCGCGAACGACTTGGCCAGCATCGTCTTGCCCAATCCGGGCACATCGTCGAGCAGGATGTGACCCTCGGAGAGGATCGCAGCCAACGTGTAGTCGAGCACTTGCTCGCGCCCAACAATCACGCGGCCGACGTTCTCGCGCACACGGGCGGCCATCTCGGCGACATCGGCCAGGGTCGGAGGCGTTATAGCAGTAGTCATTCGGGAAGCGTACCAGCAGGCCGTTGGCGAACCGCGCAGACACGGCAAGTAGCATCGAAGCGAGCACCGGCTGTGCAAATCAGGCAGGAGAACGCGACATGCGGGCGGAAATCATCAGCATCGGCACCGAAATCCTGATGGGCGAGATCCTCGACACCAACGCCAACTACATGGCCCAGCGGCTGCCCGCGATGGGCATCGACCTCTACTTCATGCACCAGATCGGCGACAACCGCGAGCGACTGGTCGAACTGATTCAGACCGCGAGAAGCCGTTCGGATGTCGTCATTCTGACCGGCGGACTTGGCCCGACCGAAGACGACATCACGCGAGATGCGATTGCCGAGTCGGTGGGTGAGGAGCCGTATGTCGTGCCGGAGCTGGAGGCGCATCTACGCAACTTCTTCGAGCGTCGCGGCGGTCGGATGCCGGAGCAAAACGTCAAGCAGGCAACGATCATCCCCTCGGGCGAGTCGATCCCCAATCCGCGCGGCACCGCGCCCGGCTGGTGGGTGGACAAGGACGGCGCGATCATCATCGCCATGCCCGGACCGCCGGCGGAGATGACCGGGATGTGGGAGAACGATGTAGCGCCGCGGCTCAAGTCTCGCTCCGACGGCACCGTCCTGATTTCCCGCACGCTGAAGACCACCGGACTCGGAGAGTCAATGCTCGACGAACTGCTCGGAGATCTGCGGCATGCGGAGGATCCGACCGTCGGTGTCTATCACAAGGCCGACGGCGTACACGTGCGGCTCGCCTCGAAGGCGATCTATGAGGACATTGCACGCGAGCGCATCGCGCCGGCAGAGCAGCAAATTCGCTCGATGCTGGGCGACGCAATCTGGGGCGCGGACGAGGATACCTTCCAGGAAGCGGTCGCTGCGCTGCTCAAGGATCGCGGCCTGTCGATCGCCGTGATGGAGTCCTGCACCGGAGGTCTACTGGCCAGCACGATCACCGATGTCCCCGGCGCAAGCGGCTACTTCCGCGGTGGACTCGTCACCTACACCGCCGAGGCCAAAGTCCAGTACGGGGTCGACGCCGACATCATCGACGAGCACGGCGTCGTATCGAACGAAACGGCCGCCGCCATGGCAGGCGCGGTGCGGCGACAGTTCGACGCCGACATCGGCGTGGGCATCACCGGCGTCGCCGGCCCCGAGCCGCACGGCGGCCAGCCGGTGGGCGCCGTCTGCCTCGGGATCGAGACCGCCAGCGAGAGCTACGCCACGGGCTACACCTTCGCCCAGACGCGCGCGGCGATCAAAGCAAGAGCAGTCACCTCGGCGCTCACACTGGTCCGTCGAGCCGCCCTGGGAGAGTTGATGACCGGATCGTCGGGCGTCTACCGGCGGCTCTAGCGCTCTACGCGAGACGGATAGTTAGCGACCCGTCGACGTCCTCTTCCACGGCCTCGCCGCGGACCACCAGCGCGTCGATGTGTCCCGTCACCTCCGCCAGCGCCTGCCACAGCCGACGATCGGGCAGACGCTTGAACATCGTCATCAGCAGCTCGTAGGGCGACATCGGTCCCTCCGCGAGCATCTCCCGCAACTGGCCCTGGCGCTTGCGATGATGCCGCCGCACCCGCTCGATCTCCTCTGCCACTTCGTCGGACGGCTCGCGGTGACCGGGATAGAGATGCTCGACGTTGAGCGCTTCGATCCGGTCCAACGACTCGGCGAACGCCGGCAGGCTGCGGAAGCGCTCGGGCGGCTCGACCGAGATGTCCCAGTGCCAGCCGGGGTTCGAGTTGAGACCGGGAATCACCTGGTCACCGCTGAACAGCACGCCCGTCTCCGGCTCATAGAAGACGCAGTTGCCCGGCGTGTGACCCGGCGCCGAGATCAGTAGTACGCGTCGGTCGCCCAGGCGGATCTCCGCCCCGTCCGGCAGGGGCTCGTCGGCGCGGAACGGCGTTCCGCGGATCAACCCCGGCCAGCGTTCGCGGCGCACGCCGCCGCCTGTGTTGTCGCCCGAGCGGAAGGCCTGGCGCATCCGTTCCCGAGACTCAATGAACCCGGCGATCCGCTCCTCGGGCACGCCGACTCGGCGCATGTGCTCAAACACGTACTGCGTCTGGTAGCCGATGATGTTGCGACCGTGCAGGAACGATTGCGTCTCCAGCTCCGACGCGACGACCGTCACGCCTGCTTCCTGCCAGCGAAAGGCGAGGCCGCAGTGGTCGATGTGCGCGTGGGTGATGGCTACGTATCTCACGTCGCCGATGCTCAGCCCGGCCGCGTCGAGCTGCGCCGACAGCGCCTCCCACGCGCCGTCGTAGTCCGGTCCCGCGTCG
Organism: Chloroflexota bacterium; assembly: GCA_009838915.1. Classification (GTDB taxonomy): domain Bacteria; phylum Chloroflexota; class Dehalococcoidia; order Bin125; family Bin125; genus Bin125. Next base: position 144,647 of record VXQT01000034.1, on the reverse strand, counting down.
ATCATGATCACGCCGTGCGAGGTCGGCAGCGCGTAGGCCCAGTTGTCGCCCAGCGCAATGGGCAGCACCCCGTGCTCAGTGATCATCGACTCCTGAATGCTTGCGTCGACCACGTTGGACAGGCCCTATGCCGTCTCTGACCGGATCGCGTCGTGCAGCAGGCCGAGCTGCTCGATCATGGCGTCGATCGATCGCGCCCCGGCGACGAACACGCCGGTCACGTTGACGGCCGCCCAGCCGAAGCCGGCTTCTTGCGCGGCGGCTGCGGTCGCGGCGACCTCCGCTGTGCGAGCCCAGTACTCGCGGGTCGATGGATCGCCGGCGCGCGGCGGAGTCGCGAGCTGGCACTGGAAACCCAGCGCGTCGGGATCGCGACCGGCCTGTTCGGCCTCTCGTTTGACTTCGGCGATCGCGTCGGCACCCTGCGAGCCCAGCATCCCAGAGGCCATCCAGCCGTCGCCGACCCGTCCGGCGCGGCGCAGCGCCGCCTTCGAGCCGCCGCCAATCCACAGCGGGATGCCGCCGCCCTGGGGCGGCTTCGGCTCCATCGCCATCGACTCGGCGCTGAAGTGATCGCCCGCAAAGTCAATCGTCTCATCGCGCCAGCAGGCCTGCATCAGCGCAATGGCTTCGTCCATCGCGCGCCCGCGCGTGTGGAAGTCCATCCCCAGCGCGTCGTACTCCGACTCCTGCCAGCCCACGCCGACGCCGACGCGCAGTCTGCCGCCCGAGAGCGTGTCGATGGTGCTGAACTGCTTGGCCGCCAACACGGGTTGTCGCTGCGGCAGGACCAGCACTTCGGTTCCCAGACCGACCCGCTCCGTCACCGCTGCGATGTATCCCAGCGTGACCAGCGCCTCCAGCAGCGGCATGTTTGCCGGGTAGGGGGCGGGCGCTCGACCCTCGCTCGGATAGCCGTTGATCACGTGGTCGAAGATGTCGATCTCGTCGTAGCCGATCTCCTCGATCGCCGTCGCCAACCGAGCGATTTCGTCCGGGCCGTCGCGATGGATCACAGAGGGAAACTCAACGGTCAGCTTCATCGGTCGCGCTCCGATCCTCCACGGCATCGCCGCGAGCCGTCGCCGCAGCGTTCGACAGTTATGCTAGCCGTGACCCACAGTCATCCAGAGCACGCAGCCGGAGCATCGGAGCGCAGCATGGCGGAAGTCACGATCAACGCGAACGGACCGATCCTGATCTCGACCGAGAATCTCACCTTGAAGGCGAACGACGGCTCGACCATCCCCAATCCAAAGGGCTCAATGGTCGCCCTCTGCCGCTGCGGCCAGTCCGACATGAAGCCGTTCTGTGACGGCTCACACAAGGCCTGCGGCTTCGAGCACGACCCCTCGACGGCATAGGTGAGTCCAATCCGCTTCCCCGCCGCATCCCGGGAGGCCCTCACCCCAGCCCTCTCCCTCAGGGAGAGGGAGTCGAGCCAAGAAGCACCCTTAAGGTCCCCGCTCCCTCTGGGAGAGGGCTAGGGTGAGGGCGCCGCCACGTAACCGATGCCGGACCCAGACATGCCTAGCAACCTCGTACTCAATTGGCTGAACGAGTCGGTGATCGGGATCGAAATCTGGCAGTTCATCGGCATCGGCGTGATGGCGCTGATCATCGTCGTCGCGCGTTTCGCCATCATCTTCGCCCTGAACCAGGCGATCACGCGCCGCACTCCGCCAGACCGCCACGAATTCTGGCATCACGAGGTCAGACGGCTGCAACGTCCGCTGCTGCTCATGCTTGGCGCCATCACCCTCGCAATCGGCTTTCCCGTTCTCGACTTCGACCCGGATGTCGAGAACGTCGTTGAGATCTTCTCCAACTTCGCTTCGACGTTCGCCGGGGTGCTGGTCAGCTTCCGACTCGTCGACGCAGGCGCTGACTACTGGAAACAGGTCGCGGAAGAGACCGACTCCAAGCTCGACGACCAGCTCGTTCCGCTCGCCCGCACCTCGGGCAAGATTTTCGTCGGCGCCATCGGGGCGGTCTTTGTGCTGCAGAACCTCGACGTCAACATCACCTCCCTAATCGCCGGACTCGGCCTGGGCGGCCTCGCCGTTGCGCTGGCCGCTCAGGACACCCTCAAGAACCTGCTCGGCGGCGCGACCATCCTGGCCGACAAGCCGTTCCAGGTCGGCGACTGGGTGATCGTCGGCGACATCGAGGGAACGGTCGAACAGGTCGGCTTCCGCTCGACCCGGGTGCGCACGTTCGCCGACTCGTTGATCACCGTGCCCAACGCGCGGATGACCGACACCGCCGTCAACAACATGGGACAGCGCACCTGGCGTCGCTACTACACGACGGTCGGCATCGCCTATCACACGGATCCGGACCGAATTCAGGCGTTCGTCGAGGGCATCCGCGCGACTGTCCGTTCCAACCAGCAAATGCGGCACGACTATTACATCGTCGAGTTGCACAGCTTCGGTGCGTCTTCGCTCAACATCATGGTCTATACCTTCATCGGCGCATCCAACTGGAACGAAGAGCTGCGCACGCGGCACGTGTTCAATCTCGACATCATTCGCCTCGCCCACGAGTTGCAGGTCGAGTTCGCCTTCCCCACGCAGACCCTGCACATCGCCAGTGCGGTCGACGGCGCGCAGGAGGTCCCCGCGCCGCGTGAACGCAGTGACCTGGGCCGGACCGTGGACGACTTCGCCCCCGATGGCCAGGCCGGCCAGCGCAGCGACGATCCGATTACGAAGGGCTACGACAACGGCTAGGGTTCGAGGAGTCATCCCTCCCCCTCGCAGAGCCTGTTCCCGCGCAGGCGGGAAGGGAGGTGCCGAAGGCGGAGGGGGTCCCTCCCGGCCGGAACGGAGCGCCACGATGGGCATCAAACTCTACGGTCTCCAGCTCGGCACCTTTCCCATGCCGATGGCGGCGCTGTTCGATCCCTCCCTGGGACGCGAGCCGGAGCGGTTTGAAGGCGACGTCGTCGACGGGATGTACCAGTGTCCCGCGCTGTCCTACGTGATCGAACATCCCGACTCGGGGCGGATCCTCTTCGAGACCGGGATCGCTCCCACGTGGGCGGAAGAGTGGCTGCCGGAGTGGTTGCAGATGCTCAACCTCGGCGCCGTCACGCCGGAGGTCTGCCTCGAGGCGGTGCTGAGAGAGCGCAACCTCGGCCCCGAGGACTTCTCCCACGTCATCCAGGGTCACCTGCACGCCGACCACGCGGGAGGCTTGCGACTGTTCGAGGATGCCGGCGCGACGATCGTCGTGCACGAGGACGAGTGGCGGCACGTCGTCAGCAACGTCTCCGACGCCGATGAGTTCTTCATCCGCGCGGACTGGAACTTCGTCTCGCGCGCCCCGCAGATGCTGATGTACGGCGAGCAGGAGATTGCGAAGGATCTGTGGTGCATCTCGCTGCCCGGTCACACGCCCGGCACGATGGGCATCCTGGCCAGGCTGGACGAGACCGGCTGGGTCTTGCTCACTTCGGACGCGATGTTCTTCCACGACACGCTGGGCCCGCCGCCGGCCAACTCGCCCATCGATATGGACAAGGAAGCCTGGAACAACTCGATCGCCAGGATCGGCAGCATCGCCGCCGACCGCGACGCCTGGCTGCTTCCTGGTCACGACACTACAGGCGCCCAGTTCGTCGACGGCGTACGAGGCGCCAAGCGGATCGAGTACACCCCCGGCTCGGTCTACGCGTAGGCTTCCACGGATCCTCTCTCCCCCCGCGAAGCGGGGGGAGATGCCCAAGGCAGAGGGGGGCTCCCCGCCTACGACTACCCTGCCATGCACAGACGCAGCAACAGGAGTACCACCCCATGAACAACATGCGCATTGGCGTCCACATCGCCCTGCAGAACATCCAGATGATGGGCGCGCCCGCGCTGATCGACGGCATCGTCGCCGCCGACCGCGACGGCCTCGACACCGCCTGGCTGACCGTCGGCGGACCGGCCCCAGATCCGTTCGCCGTCTTTGTCGGCGCGGCGCTGTCCGGCGCGGAACGGATCACGTTCGGCACCTCGATCGTGCCGACCTACCCGCGGCACCCGATCTCCATGGTCCAGGGCGCGGCCTCCGTCGACCAGCTCGCGCCGGGACGCCTGATTCTCGGCCTCGGCCCCTCGCACAAGCCGGCCATCGAGGGCACCTGGGGCATCCCGTTCCACAAGCCGCTCTCGCACCTGCGCGAGTACGTGACCGTCTGCCGGGCGCTGCTCGAAGAGGGCCAGGTCAACCACGAAGGCGAGCTGATCACTGCCCGAGCCCAACTGCCCGGCGGCCCGACCCAGGTCTCGACGATGATCTCCGCCCTGCGCGAAAAGGCCTGGTCGCTGAGCGGCGAGATCACCTCCGGCGGCATCTCCTGGATGTCGCCCCTGCCATACATCCGCGACGTCGCGCTGCCGGCGCAGCAGGCCGGCGCGGACCTGGCCGGCCGCGACCGTCCCGCGATGGTCGTGCACACGCCGATCATCCTCAGCGAGGACGAGGACGCCATCCGCTCCGCCGCCAAGCGACAATTCGGCTTCTACCAGCGGCTGCCCTACTACTCGCAGATGCTGCAAGACGCCGGCTACGACGAGGCCGCCGGTACCGACTTCACCGACCGCATGGCCGACGCGCTGATCGTCTCCGGCTCCGAGTCCGAGGTCGGCGACCGCGTCCGCGCCATGCACGACGACTACGGGGTCGACGAACTCCTCGCCGCCATCGTCGTGCTCGAGGAAGACGCGGAGTCCCACATCGCCCGAACCCGCGCCTTCCTCGGAGAACTCGCCCAGGCGGACTAGTCGGCAAATGCAGGAAGTGAACGAAGCTTCATTCCGGGCTTGAGCCCGAGAGTTGCCCATCGCGGTTCCCACTCGTCGGGAAGGAGGATGTGTCAGGGGTACCGAGCTTCTGCGGCGCCAAGTGGCCGGTCAGGTGAGCCGCAATCGGAGACAGGTTCCCGTACTTAACCTGAGGCTCATCAGGGTCGTCCGGCAGGTGACGGAAGCCTCGCCAGCGGCGGTAAAGCCACACAGCAGCGAGGCTCAGGATGACACCGATAGCCAAGGCCAGCCAGCGACCATCGAACCAGTCACGGAGGAACCCGCCGATGAATCCCGAAGCGAAGAACAGTATGTTGCCGGCGAACAACAGCAACGCGGCAACTCGCCCGAAGTACTCCCTACGTGTTGCGGACATGGCAAGGGCCTCGCTTGCCAACACCGCCGCTGACATTGCCGCGCTCTGCGGGATGAACAAGAGAATCAGCAACAAGTAGCTCGATACAAAGGACGTAATCACAACAGTGACGCCGGCGATAGCAGAAGCGGCGAGATACACTCTCCAGCGATTGCGACCGCTAATCGCGTACACCAGGCATATTGTCGCAACCACAGCCGCCAAACCCCTGGCAATGAGGCCTAAAGAAAACGTGAGCTGACCAGTGTCACTCTCTGTCAACAGCAAGTCGGTCAACGCGAAGTGCAGGATGATCGAGAGTATCCCTGCGAACAGGAAGTAGATCCAGAGAGTCTGGATCCTGGTATCTCGCCACATGTAAGCAGCCGCTGACTTCAATCCCTCCAGTGCCGAGTCGATTTGAAGGCTGGGCACAGATGCGGTGGGTACTCTTCTGGTGGAAAGGGCCGCGGACAGATACAGCAGAGATGCAATCGTAAAGAGAGCGAGCGTAGCGTGTTGCTGATCCATCAATAGCACTGCGGGAAACGAGAGCAAGATTCCATGCGCGATACTTGAGAAGCTCAACACCACCACGCCCTTGGCAATCAGCTTGCGAGGTAGGAGCTCACCGATCCAACCCAACACCACGGCCGTGGCAACACCATGGATCATCCCGAACAAGGCGGCGACGAAGTAGAACCAATCGCCTCGCAACAGGTCGCCAAACGCAAGCAGAGCGACCACTGCCGACATCGCAGTCAAGCCCAGCGCGCACCAACAAGTCAGAATCCGCTTCGAGCGCCGGTCTGCGAGCAAGCCCGCCGCGAGATAACCCAAAATAATCCCCAGTCCGTTGGCGAGACCAATCCAGGCGATTGTGGAGTATGAGAAATCAATCTCATCCCAGAATTGACTCTGGGTCGACATCGTTAGTCCGTATCCCGCTCCAAGCAACAATGACACCAACCAGAGCCAGCGATAGCCGCGAGTCGCCCACAAGCCTTGCTCAGCCGATGGCTCTACTGGTGGCGTTGGAGACCAGGCGACTGACTGCCTATGTTCGGTAGTCACCGAGGCTTCTGCCCCTCCATCAACACAACAGGGGCGAGTCTGGCGGCGAAGAGGGGGCTGACGGCGGGGCTGGGGGCTGTGAGCGGCCCGCGTGCGGCGGCCTCGGGTTCGGGCGGCTGTTCGGCGGCGATGGAGGCGGCGGCGGTGCCGACCTCGAGTGGGATATGGCGGGTACGCGCCCGCGAGAGCATCATCAGCACCGTGGCCGCCAAGAGCGCCAGCCCGACGACGTACAGCGTCTCCCGACCGCCAATGCTATCTGCCACGATCCCCCAGACGGGCGCCAGCAGGCCTTGCACGCCGAAGGCCATGAATACCCAGCTCATCACCCGGCCGAAGTACTCTGGCCGCGTGTTGGCCATGAGGATCGCCTGATTCAGCAGCATGACCGCTGAGCGCGCGCCGCCCGCGACGCCGGAGACGATCAGCAGCACCGCGAAGCTCGGCGCAGCCGCTGTCAGCCAGATGCCGCCTGCCAGAGACGCCGACGAAAGGAACAGCAACGGCCAGGCAAAGCGTCCTCCGACCATGCCCGCGAGCACGATGTTGATCGGCAACGCGGTGACCCCCCAGATCGTCGCGATCAGCGTCGCCTCCTGCTCCGATCGGTTGAATTCCTGACTCAACAGCCCCGGAATCAGCGTTTGCAGCGCAAATCCGGTCACCACGACCACGATGAACAGCAGCCACAAACTGCGTAACTGCGGACGGCTCGTGATGTAGCTCAGGCCGGCCGCCATCTCCGAGAACACCGCCTTGCGCTGTTCCTTCGGCGTCGCGGCACCGGAGCCGCGGATCATCAACGTCAAGGGCACGACCACCACAAACAGCGCGGCGACAAGCAGATACAGGACGCCTGAGTTCAGCCCCATGGACAGCACCAGGATCGACGCTGCCAGAGGACCCAGTACCGCCGCCACGTTGATCGACATGTTTTGCAGCGCCACTGCATTTGGCAGGAGACGCGGCGGCACCAGTTCCACTACCCACGACTGGCGCGCCGGACCCATCAGCGAGAACGTCGCGCCCATCAGGAACGTTGACGCGAACAGCATGGGAATGGTGATCGCATCGGCCACGATCAGGGCGCCCGTCGCCACGATGATCATGCACGGGATGATCTGGCTGCCCAACACCAACGGTTTCTTCTTGTAGCGATCGGCCAGCACGCCTCCAAACGGCCCGAAGATCAGCTGTGACACCATCCCGGCTTGCGCCAGACCCGACGCCGCATAGGAACCTGTGATTTCGTAGGCCACGATCGGGACGAGGATGAAGGTCGTCATGAACGCGGTCGTAGCCAACAGCGACCCGGACCAGAGCAGCCGAAACTCGCGTTCTCCGAGCGCCTCAAAGCTGGCCCGTAGGTGTCCCATCGTTCGAGCTTAATCTCCTCCGGCGACCACCTGACGCGGCTTCTGGCCCTCCATCAGCACCACCGGGGCGAGCTGGGCGGCGAAGGCCGGTTGCGACTGAATGCCGTTCGGTGATTCGCCCGCCGACGGCTCGGGCCGCTGCACGTCCACACCCGTTCGTCGGCCCATGCTCGCGGCGGCGGTGCCCGCTTCGAGCGGCAGGTTTCGGGTCCGCAGCCAGCCCAACAGCATGAAGACGGTGGCGCCGGCCGCCATGAAGCCGATCAGCGCCATCGTCTCGGGCCCGCCAATTGCATCGGCGATCGCGCCCCAGACCGGTCCAAACAGCGCCTGGAAGCCGAACGCCATCATCGCGAACGACATCACCCGGCCGAAGTAGGCGGGCTTCGTGTTGCCCATCATCAGCGACTGGTTGACCAGCATCGTGCCGGAGCGTCCGGTGCCGATGAATGCGCCGAGGATCAGGAATGCGCCGTAACTCGGCGCGATCGCGACGAGCCAGAACCCGATCGCCATGACCAGACCCATGATCATCAACAGCGGCCAGGCCCAGCGCCCGGACACCGCGCCGGCCAACACGATGTTGATTGCCAGCGAGGACACGCCGAAGATCAGGAACGTCGGCCCAACATCTGTAGGCGCGCGTCCAAACTCCTGGGCCAGGACGCCGGGCAGCAACGTCTGAAAGCCCCATCCGCAGGCGACGATCAGGAGGAAGTAGGCCCACAGGATGCGCAGCCGCGGATTGCTGCGCAGGTAGCGGAACCCCTCGGCCAGTTCCACCCGCATGGCCCGCCGCTGCTCGACGGGTGTGGCCGGACCCTCGGTGCGGATCGACGCGGTCAGCGGCACGACGATCGCGAAGAACGACGCCACAAGCAGGAAGAGAATGCCCGTGTTGCGTCCCTCGAGCACCATGAACGTGGCGAACAGCGCGATCAACGTCGGCCCGAGCACCTGGCCGGTGTTCATCGACATTTGCTGCAACGCGACGGCGTTGGGGAGCAGCCGGCGCGGCACGATGAATCCGGTCCAGGCCTGACGCGCGGGACCCATCAGCGAGAAGCCCGCGCCCATCACCAGCGTCGCCAGGACCAGCAGCGGGATCGAAATCAGGTCCGTCACGATTAGCGCGCCCAGCGCACCGAGCAGCACCCCCGGCATCGCCTGCCCCGCGACGACCAGCGGTTTTTTGCGATAGCGGTCGGCGATCACGCCGCCGATCGGTCCCAGCAGCGTCTGCGAGATACCTGAACCTAGCATCGCGATGCCCGCCGCCGCATAGCTGCCGGTGAGCTCGTAGGCGACCGAGGGGATCAGGGAGAACGACGTCATGAACGCCGTCACCGACAACAGCGATCCGCCCCACATGAAGCGGAAGTCGCGCACGACGAACGCGGCGAATGTCTGGCGTATCTGTCTCATACCACCTGCAAGACAGGCTGCTCCGCGAACACTGGAGCGCAGCCGCATCCTCACGGCAACCAGGCCAAGGCTACGCCCAGATAACGCTTCGCGCTACGCGAAATATCTCAATGCCCGCCGGACCGCTCAAAGCGCAGCCTGCTGTGTTGCGTAGCGCTCAAAGCAGGGAGTCGCTACTCTGTTGGAGATTCTGCAGTGGTCGGCGGCAGTTCTGCGTGGACTGCGTCGCACCTGGCGGAACGATCGGACCCAGCGTGTGAATGCGCACGGCGCGCAGCAAGCAACCCAGAAGAAGGAAGTGACACATGGCCAATGTTCCCGGCGCCGAGAACGGCGACGCCCCGGAAGCGACCGACCCGTTCGCCGACAAGCAATGGAGTCCTGACGAGGTCGCCTACAACGGCAAAATCATCAACGTCCGCCTGGGCGACGGCAGCGTCGAGCGGGAGGACATCCCTGAGCAGATGTACAAGGACTACCTCGGCGGCTATGGGATCGGCGCGCGCCTGCTCTTCGACCGCATCCCTGCCGGCGCCGACCCGCTCGGCCCCGACAATGTGCTCGGCCTGCTTCCCGGTCTGCTGACTGGCACGCCGATTTTCGGAAACCGCTTCCAGGCCGTCTGCAAGAGTCCTTCAACCGGCGGCTGGGGCGACGCCAACTGCGGCGGTGACTTCGGTCCCTACCTCAAGTTCGCCGGCTGGGATGGCATCCTCTTCTACGGCCAGGCCGACAAGCCCGTCTACATCCTGATCGACGGAGATGACGTCTCGATCGAGGACGCCTCAGAGTACTGGGGCATGGGCGCGATCGAGGTCGAGAACGCCTTCAAGGAGCAGTACGGCAAGAAGACGTCGGTTGCCTGCATCGGCCCGTCCGGTGAGCAGCTCTCGTACCTCGCCGGCATCTGCAACGAGCACGGCCGCCTGGCCGCCCGCTCGGGCGTGGGCGCGGTGATGGGCTCGAAGAAGGTCAAGGCCGTCGTGGTCAAGGCCGGCGGTACCCCGCGCGAGAACCTGCAGTCGCAAGACACCGAGATTCGTGCGCTGGCCCGACAGTCCCGCGACGAGTTCATCGCTCCCCTGCGCGACTTCTTCGCCACCTTCGGCACCACCGGAATCAGCACCGGTTCCGCGCACAACGGCGACTCGCCCGTGCGCAACTGGGGCGGTGTCGGCGTCGATGTCTTCCCGGAAGTCAACTCCATGGCCGGGCCGGTCTTTAACGCCACCCGCATGACCCACGACTACGACGAGATCCAGATGACCGACCAGGGTCCGGTCGCCATGCGCAAGAACCGCCAGGGCGAAATGGTGCCCAAGTCGGCCAAGAGCTACGGCTGCTGGCGCTGCCCGATGGCCTGCGGCGCCGAATCAATCGAGTCGCCGTTTGGCACCGTCACGCCCGGCCTCGCAGAGGCAGAGCACGAGAAGGGCTCGTTCAAGTATCCGGTCAACACGCACCGCGCCGAGTACGAGACCGTGGCCTCCTTCGGCACCATGAACCTGTCGGCCAACATCGACATGATGCAGGCCGCCAACCACTGGTGTAACGAGTACGGCCTCGACACGATCGGCGCCGGGACGACGATCTCGTTCGCCATCGAGTGCTTCGAGAACGGCCTGATCGACCTCGAGGACACCGGCGGCGTCGAGCTGACCTGGAGCAACGACGACGGCATCATGGATATGCTCCACCTGATCGGCAAGCGCGAAGGCTTTGGCGACCTGCTCGCCGACGGCATGAAGGTCGCGGCCGAGAAGATTGACGCCAAGAACGGCGACAACCGCGCGCAGGAGTTCCGCACCGACGTCGGTGGCCAGGAACTGCCGATGCACGACGCCAAGCTGCAGCCGGAGTACTGGACGACCTACAAGCTCGATCCGACCCCGGCCCGCCACACGCAGTACGAGGGCAACTCCCGCTTCGGCGGCCCCGAGTACCCGGCGGCTCCGCGTGACTTCAAGGACTACGCCAACCGCGGCGAGCACCACAAGGGCGCCTCGGAGTACATGCACATCTCCAACTCGACCGGCATGTGCCAGTTCATCATGATGGCCGCGCCGACCGACCGCTTCCCGCAGTGGATCAACGCCGTCACCGGCTGGGACCTGAGCGGTGACGACCTGCAGCTCGCCGGCGAGCGGATCGCCAACCTGCGCATGGCCTTCACCGTGCGCGAGGGCGACAATCCGCGCCAGCGTTTCGCCCCGCCGCGCCTGTGGGGCGGCGAAGGCACGGTCCAGAAGACCGGCCCGTTGGCCGATGTCATCCTCGACATCGAAACCCTGGAGACCGACTTCCTCAACGCTTGCGACTGGGACACCGAGACCTGTCTCCCCAGCCGCGAGAAGCTCGAGTCGATCGGCCTCAGCGACGTGGCCGACGCGCTCGCCGTCTAACGGCGCAGTCTGCGATGCAACCAGAGAGGGCGGACTCCGGTCCGCCCTCTCTGATATCCCTCTCCTCCAACGGCGGGAGGGTTCGTAGCAGAGCTGTCTCCCTCTCCCCCCGCGGAGCGGGGGAGATGTCCCGTAGGGACAGAGGGCGGCACGCCCAGGCAAGCACGAACAGGACCAGATTCCACCCGTGCGACAACGACTTAGCGGCTTCACATCCAGGCTCCTGATCATCCCGATCGCCGCCGTCGTCTTCGGTGCTGCGCTCGGTGCGGGCTTCCAGTGGGGAGCCCCCGACCGCCAGGAAGTGATCCGCGTCTACGACGGGAGCCTGCAGGGACGTATTGGCGGCGACGGCGCGCCCCGCGGTGGTCTGAGCGGCTTCGTCACCGAGCGATCCGGCAACGACTGGATCGTGCGCGTCGGCGACAACCTGCGCACCGTCCAGTTCCGCGGCGATGCCGTTGTTGAAGCGATGCTGCCGATCTGGACGGACGGCATTGAGCCTGGCGACTTCGTCGTCGTCGGCGGCGCAGACGACAACGTCAACAGCTTCATCACAACCGGCATCGTGATCATCCCCGCCGATCAGGCAATCAGCGGTGACGGCGTGATCAACGCCATCCGCTCGGATGCCGCCCAATGATGCGACGAACACTTCGCTGGTTCTCGCTCCTCGCCGCGCTCGGCGGCGTCGGTCTCGGCGGCTGGTTCGTCGGGTCCGACGTCGTCGCGCCACAGCCGACCGCCGAGGATGTGGTCGTTGCCGAGAGCGTGGTCGCCGGACGGCTCCAGATCGAGATTGACGAGACTGCATTCCCCAACACCTCGCTCGTGCTTGGCGCCAGCGGCCTGAGCCCGTTTGGAAACTCCGAAGGTCTACAGGGCAGGCAGGTGATGACCGGGCGCGTGATCTCCGCTTCCGACGGCTACATCCTGATCGAGACGCAGACCGGACAGGCGGCGATTCAGCTCACGGATGAGACCACGTTCCTGCTGCGGATGCAGCGCGTCTCGCCCGCGGCAATCGGCTCGGGCGCGGCGGTCACGATCATCCTCGACGAGGACGGAGAGACCGCGATTGCCGCCCTCGCCCTCCCGGCCGATTCGCGCCCCACGCTGAACACACCTGGCCCGCCCGGCCAGTGATCCCCTCTCCCCGAGGGAGAGGGCTAGGGTGAGGGCCCGCTGTTTCGGCCCTCCAACGCGTATCGCACGGCTTCCAGTAGCTGTTCCCGCTCGGCAATCTCACCCTCGACCACGATGTGCTCCTCGCCCTGGCCGTCGAGGTACCAGCGCACGTTGCCCATCGTCTCGACTCGCCGCACGCTGCGCAGCTCATGCCACGCAATCGTCAGTTGCTCCAACCCCGAGTGCAACGCCGTGACGCCGTCTTCGTGCACGATCACCGCCGTGGTCTGCCGCTGCCAGGTGATGAACACCACAGGCAGCATCGCCGCCGTGACGACGAGGAAGAAGATTGCCGCGCCTCCGGCCTCACCGGTGCCGGTCGCCAGCCAGACGATTCCGGCGATGATCACCGCAAGCAGCGGAAAGACGAAAGTCGCGTTGTGGTACCAGGAGGCCTCGTAGGTATGCGCGCTGCGCACCCCCGAGTAGCGCAACAGCGCCTCCGCGTCCTTGCGGCGTAAATCCGTTTCGCTCCCACCCTCTGGGGGGGAGCTGTCATGTGGTGATTGAGGGGGGGCGCCCATCGCCCGCTCTCCGTTAGGCGTGCTCGAGGATGGCCGCCGCCGAGGTCAGCGCGCAGGTCCCCGGGTTCTCCTCGGTCTGGAACGCCTTGACCACGCCGCCGTCGACCAGCATGGCGAAGCGTGTGCAGCGGAATCCCAGGCCCAGTCCCGACAGGTCGAGCCCGATGTCCAGCGCGCGGGTGATGTCGCCCGAGCCGTCGGCCAGCATGGTGATGTGCTCGGCGCCGTGCGCCGCGTTCCAGGCCTGCAGCACGAAGATGTCGTTGGTCGACATGCAGATCGTCTGCTCGATCCCGGCAGCGTCGAGCTGGTCCTTGCCTACCGCAAATGTCGGCAAGTGGTCGTTGGTGCAGGTCGGCGTGAACGCCCCCGGCACGCCAAAGATCACGGTCTTCTTGTCACCCACCAGCTCGCGCAGGTTGGCCGGCCCAGGCCGGCCGTCAGTCATGGTCGTTCCGTTCGCGTCGGGCAGGTTGTCTCCAGCAGTCGGCGGCATGTCGGGCTCCTTGGATTGGCGGCTTCAGGTCACTCCGACCATGCTAGCGCGACCTTGCCCGCGCCTCGAAGCAACGAAGCAGCGCCCGGCGGACCCACGGGTCCGCCGGGCGTGTGGGTTAGTCTTGCTCGCTCGCCCTCCGGTCGTAAAGCGCGCGCGCATCTGCGATGTGCGGAGGACACTGCTCCTGCGGCATCCTGCGCTCCACCATCCGCGATCGGCGCACGTTCTCGGTGTAGGTCTCCTCTCGGTAGCGCGTCTCGGTCTCCGTGTAGGTCTCCTCTCGGTACTTTGTCACCTCGACCGTGTACTCCTCGGTTCGATATTTGGTCACCCGATGGATGTAATGCTCCGTCCGGTAGCGGGTCTCAGTGACCGTGTATGGAACCCTGCGGGTTCGCTGTTCGGCCACCGTGTATGTAACGTTCCGATAACGAGTTTCCGTGGTGAGGTACGGCTCAGTGATCGTACGTTGGACCTGCACCGGAACGGTCCGCACGCGGTCCACCGGGGTTCGCCTGTACTCGGTCACGGTGACCGTGTAAGGAACTCGGACCGTGTAACTCTCCAGGCGACCGCCCAGTCCGTCGTGTACCCAGCGATAGCGAGTCTCAGTCCGGTAGCGGGTCTTGGTGACCTGCACCGGCACATCGACCCAGACTCTGTAGCCTTCTTGCCGGTACTCGGTGACGGTGACAGTTCGGGTCCGGTATCGAGTTACCGGCACCTGGTATGCCTCGCGCCGCGTCTTCTGCACCTGGACCGTGTACGTCTCGTCGCGGTACTTGGTCACCTGTACGTCGTAGGGCACCTGGCGGGTGCGCGGCATCCCGACGCTATAGGGCACGCGCCGGGTGCGCGTCTCCTCCACGGTGTACGGAAGCCGGCGGGTCTTCTCCACCTCGACCGTGTAGGGAACCTGGCGTGTCCGCTCGACCGGTTCGAGGTAGTACTCCTCGACCATTCGGTTGACGTACGTGACGGGACAGCCTGGGCCCGTGACAATCAGCGTGTGACTGAGCGTGTTCGTCGTCTCAGTCTTACGCCACGCCTGGGCGTCGCTGTCCCACGTGTAGTGCGGTTCCTGGTAGTCGAGGGTGATTTCGAGCGGTTGACGATTGTTCGGATAGGCCAGCTCGAGCGCCAGCCGTTGGGCCGCGAGCACGTCTGCGTTGGCGTGATACTGCCCCCGGATCAGCCTGGGGCCGATGTAGTCCTGGTAGACGGCGACGTGCTCGGCCAGGTCCTTCTTCGCCTTCGCCAGCCCTGCCGCTCGCTCGGCGGCGTGCTTCGCCGGACCCTGCTCGAAGTTGTGGTGTTGGCCGATGTGACGGTCAATCCCGCACTGCTTGATGATCGCCGGCGATGGCTCGCCTGCTTCGCTGGTCGCGCCAAGCGCCGCCACACACGACGCGCTCACGTTGTAGGCGCCGCCGCCTCGAGAGTGCATCGTCTGCGGAAACTTGACAGCAGCCATCAACTCCTTTGCCGAGAACTTCGTCCTATCGCCCGCGGCCCAACATCCAACGCCGATCGCAAACGTCGTAATCCCCGGCGGGGGATTGATGCTCGACCACACCAGCCCAGCGAGGGCCAAACGCACACAGACACCCTCGGCTCGATCGCCAGTCAGCTTTGCCACCCAGTTGATCACGTTCTCCGGCAGCACATTCTCGCCCGCCTTCGGATGGGGGACGGTGTCGGTCGACTCATTCTCTTCTGACGGCGGATGAGCGCTCGCCACGCCCGTTCCCAAGACCCCTCCGGCGATGACGCCCACCAATAGCGCGACCACCGCCAACCCGATTGCCACAGTTCGTTGTGTCATCCGTTCTCTCCTTTGCTGAGCGGCGCGTCCGCAGCGCCGGTGTCGGCTTGGAGAGGTCAGATGACGAGTGGAGGATCGATTGTCTCCTGATCGGGATCGGTTCAGTTTCCAGCAGGCGCACCCCGGGTCACAATCCCTTCGATGAACGGGAGGGGTTGGAATGCTGACAGAGAGTGTTCACGTTCGATTGACGGTGGCGGAGAAGGAAGCGGCGCGACGACTGGCGAAGCGGGACCGGCGCCCGCTGAGCAACTGGGTACGGGACCTCATCCTGAAGGAGATGGCGGAGGAACTCAGGCGACGTCAACCACGGGAAGCGACCTGATCAGTCGCTCTCCCGCTCCGCCGACTCCCCACGGTCGCCCTCGAGCAGCCACGGCATCCTGATCGCCCTCGCCACCGGGCGAAGCAAACGCACGTCGGCTTCCCGATAGCGCGAGTAACACACGACGATAAATCCGACGAATAGGCCCGCCATTTGCAGCGCGAACGTCGGCGACTCCGGCAAGCTGCTCGCCGCCGCCTCTATGCCAAAGAAGATCAGCAAGTACCAACCCAAGTACAGGACCCTCGCAGCCCACCCGCGCCACCCGTCCGGGGACACCGCCTTCGGGCTGCGTCGCTCCGCCCTGGGGTGGAACTGCAACGCAAACCAGCGCAGCATCGCCCAGGTCTCGGCCAACAGCGCCATCACCCCCTTCCCGAGTCCGCTCGAAGCGGTCTGGATCCATCTCATCACCAGCTCCGTTCCCCGCTGGCAACCCGCCGGCGCGTCGCCAGAGGCTAACGCAAGGAGACGTTCGAGAGGATCGGTTGTCAAGGAGGGAGCGAAGCCGCAAAGCCGGTGCTATTGGGCAGCCAACGTGTGCTAAGAGATATCGGGATGCGGAACGGTGTCCGTCGACTGATTCGCTTCGCTTGGCGGATGCGCATCAGCCGAATCGGTTGCCAGAACCACGGCGACGGCGACGCTCACAACCAGTGCGAGCGGTACGAGCCACGGCATCCTGAGCTTCATTGCCATGGAGCGAAGCAAGCGAATATCAGTCCCCAGATGTCGCGAGTACGTCGCAATCATGTACGCGACGAACACGCCCGCCAGTTGCAGACCGATCGCTTGCAGTTCGGGCAAGCTGCGAGCAGCCTCCCCGATGCCAAGGAAAATCAGCGCGTAGATGCCGAAGTACCCGGCGTACGCAATCAGGCCGCGCCAGCCGGACGGACTCGATGCCCTCGGTCCGCGTCGTTCTGCACTCGGATGGAACTGCGACGCCAACCAGCACAACATCGCCCAGGTCTCGGCCAACAGGGCCATCACCCCCTTCCCGACTCCGCTCGAAGCGGTCTGGATACATCTCATCACCAACTCCTCTCTCCCCCGTCAACCCGCCGGCGCGTCGGCAGAGGCTAGCTCATCAATCCCGTAGCTCGGCCTAGACTGGCGGTGCGAGAACGGGAGTATCACCTATGGCCATCGATCGACTTGAGGGACGCGTTGCGCTGATTACCGGCGCGGGCTCGGGAATTGGGCGCTCGTCGGCGCTGCGGATGGCGTCCGAGGGCGCGGCGGTGATGTGCGCCGACATCGACGCCGAAGGCGCGCAGACCACGGCGGCGCAGATCGCCGAGCACGGCGGTCGCTCCGCGACGATGGAGCTGGACGTGACCTCCGAGGATGCGGTCAAGGACGCGCTGTCGCAGACCGTCCAGGTGCTCGGCGGGCTCGACGTGCTGTTCAACAACGCCGGCATCGGCGGCAGTCAGTACGGCTGGGACCGAACGATCTCGGTCAACCTCTCGGGCGTCTACTACGGCACCTTCCACGGCGCGGCGATGCTCGCCGAGCGCGGCGGCGGCTCGATCATCAACACCGCCTCGATCGCTGGTCTCAACGGCCTGCTCAGCAGCGCCTCGACACGCGACATTGACCTCGAAGTCGAAGAGGGCGCGGGCGCGTACGTCGCCGCCAAGCATGGCGTGGTCGGAATCACCCGACAGTTCGCCGTGACCTACGGCCCGCGCGGGGTGCGGGTTAACGCGATTTGCCCCGGCTACATCCACACGCCGATGACCGCCCAGATCCGCGAGATGGAGGGGGCCGAAGACTTCCTTGCCTCGCTGCATCCGATGGGCAGGTTGGGCCAGCCCGAGGAGATCGCCGCCGCCGCCGCCTTCCTCGCCTCCGACGACGCCAGCTTCGTCAACGGCATCGCCCTCCCGGTCGACGGCGGCTACACCGCTCGCTAGGAGTTCAGCATGGCTATTGCGAACGTCAACGGCGTCGACCTCTACTACGAGGACACGGGCATCGGCGATCCGATCATCTTCCAACACGGCTACACCGCTTCGCACGACGGCTGGTCCGGCGTGATCGAGCGGATGAGCAACAGCTACCGCTGTATCGCCATGGACTGCCGCGGCGCGGGCGACTCGGCGCACCCCGAGAACGGCTACACGATCGAGCAGCTCGCCGCCGATGTGGTCGGCATGGCCGATTACCACGGCTTCGACCGCTTCCACTACGCAGGCCAGAGCATGGGCGGACTGATCGGATTCGAGCTGGGACTGTCGCACGCCGAGCGGCTACTCAGCCTGTCGCTTTCCGCGCCCGCGCCCGCCGACGGTATCGCGATGCCGCAGTCAGCCCGCGACACGATGCGCGAGCGCTGGGTCAACAAGGAGCGGGACCTTCTGATCCGCACCACGCTCGCCGGCGTCCCGCGCGAGAGCGCGCACGACGACGTGCCCAACCAGGTCGACCGTCAGCTCTCGGTGTCGATCGGACACTACGACGGCTGCTGGGACGCGATGGTCGACTACCACAAGGGCGACCGGCTCGGCGAGATCAAGACCCCGACGCTGATGCTCGCCGGCGCCGCCGACTCGCTGCTCACCTCGAACCTCGCGGACTTCGCCCGGCTCGGCAACGCCACGCTGCACGTCTTCAGCCGAGTCGGCCACGGCGTCCCCCGCGAGGTCCCCTCCGCCTACGCGCGAGTCCTGACCGACTTCCTCGAGCACGGAGTGGTCAACGCGCAGACTGTGGCGAAGGCAGTCGCAGAGGCGGCGCGCGCCTAGCCGCTGCGCCGACTGGCGCGGCTAGTCGAACGTGATCACGAAACGGCCTCGGTGGCCTCCCTGCTTGAACAGGCGGTGGGTTTCGGAGGCTTGTTCGGCCGGGTAGGTGGAGTTGACCCGCAGCGTGACCTGGCCGTCCTCGACCTGTTGGCGCAGCGTGTCGAGCAGGTCGGCGCGGCGGTCGTAGCTGAAGACCATGGTCACGTGGAACGTGATGTCGCGCTCCGGCTCACCGCGCCAGCCGCGCACGCTGGCATACTGGCCGCCGTCCTTGATCGCGCCGACGGCGAGCTCGTTCTGCACCGCGCCGTCGGCCAGTCCGTCCACGCCCTCGGGCATGACCTGGCGAATCTGCTCGGAGATGTCATCGCCGCGCGGGACGACGATGTCCGCGCCGAGGTCCTTGACGAGTTGGATGTCCTTCTCCGCAGCGTCGCCGATCACGGTCAGGCCGTCGGCCTTGCCCAGCTCGACCATGTAACCGCCGTAGCAGCCGGCCGCGCCGGTCACGGCCAGCGTCTGTCCGGGCCGCAAACCCATCTGGTCGAGTGAAAGTCGCGCGGTGAGCGCGTTCATCGGCAGCGTCGACGCCTCGGCGTGGCTGGCGCCGGCCGGCGCTCGCGATACGGCGTCCGCCTTGAGCACGATGCTCTCGCGGTAGGCGCCGTGACTGCCGCGCGGGATCACCATGGCCATGACGGCGTCGCCGACCGCGAGGTCGGTCTCGGTGTCGGGGCCGATCTCGTCCACCACACCGGCCGCGTCCATGCCCGGGATGTATGGCGGCGGGCCGGAGTCGCGCAGGGCGTCGGCCCGCGCGCCGCCGCGAATGAACGTATCGGTCGGATTGACGGTCGCCGCATGAACGCGCAGCCGCACTTCGCCCGCGCCCGCGTGAACCTCGGGCAGATCGACGACCTGAAGCGCCTCCGGTCCGCCGAACTCGATCACTCCTACGCCGCGCATGATGTTGCTCCCTGTCGTGTTGCCGCCGTTGCCGGTCAGACTAGCCGCCGCTATTGGCTCGCCAACTCGCGACGCGCGCGTTCCCGGGCCACCCACTCGGCGGCGGGGCCGTCGAATGGGGTGACGACCACGTCCACCAGCCGGATCTCACCCTCGAACTCGAACGGCGGCTCATAGCGGTCGCCGACGGGCGAGCGGCGGTCGGCGCCGATGTCGAACTCGCCGTGTCCGAACAGGTTCTGGCGCTGGAGCGTGGTGATCTCACCGGAGCCGACCGTGCCGCCGTTGATCGTGAGCGTCAGCGTCGCCGGTCCGCGCGGACCGTCGCTCTGCAATGAGACGCCAATCTCGACTTCGCCATCGGGGACCTGCCCCTCGCTGCGGAAGCGGAACCAGTCGTCGTAGGCGTGGTAGTCGAAGTGCAGCCGGTTGTCCTGGATGTAGAGCGTGCAGCCGCTATGGATCGAGCCGCGATTGAAGATCACGCCCTGCTGCCCGGTCGAGTCGCGGGCGCATTGCGCGGTAACCGTCCAACTACCGACATCGAGCGCAGGGGAGACGTCGCGCTGCAAGTGGGTGATCGGCGGCGTGTAGCGGTAGCGGAAGTCGGTGTGCGGGCTGCCAGGCGCCTGCGAGGGCTGGTTGATCTCCAGGGTGCGGTCGTCGAGCGGCAGCACGCCGTGCTTGCCCGCCTCGATCCACCAGCGGTCGATCAGGGCGCGCAGGCGCTCGGGCTCCTCCTCGGCGAGGTTGTTGGTCTCGGAGAAGTCCTCGTCGACGTGGTAGAGCTCCCATTCGTCGTCGGACCACTCGTTGCCCATCCGGTGCCAGGTGACGGCCTTCCAACCGTGGTCCCAGAGCCCGCGGTGACCCAGCATCTCGAAGTACTGCGTGTCCTTGGTGGTGGCCGCATCGGGGTCGTTGAAGGTGTACTGGAAGCTGGTGCCGGCGACCGGCAACTGGCCGTGGCCCTGGTAGGTGTCGGGGGCTTCGGTACCGAGCGTGTCCAACACTGTTGGTAGCACATCGGAGACGTGGTGGAACTGGCCTCGGATGCCGCCGCGCTCGCGGATGCCCTGCGGCCAATGAGCGATCAGCGGCACGCGGACGCCCCCGCCGTGCGTGTTCTGCTTGTACCAGCGCAGCGGCGTGTTGCCGGCCTGCGCCCAGCCCCAGGGATAGTTCGAGGCCGAGCGCGGCCCGCCGATCTCATGCAGACGCGACTGCACTTCTTCCAGGTCGTCACGGGGACCGAACAGGCGCGGCTCGTCGGAGACGCCGGTCGGACCGCCCTCCTGCGACGCGCCGTTGTCGGCCATCAGCAGGATCAGCGTGTTGTCCATCTGTCCCGACTCCTCGAGGTGGTCGAAGAGACGTCCGAGCTGCGTGTCGGTGTGCTCGAGGAAGCCGGCGAAGGCCTCCTGCAGCGCAACCGCGAAGCGCTGCGTGTTCGGTTCCATCTCGTCCCAGGCCTCGACGCCGCGGTTGCGCGGCGCGAGCTGCGTGCCCTCGGGCACGATGCCCAGTTCGAGCTGGCGCGCAAAGACTTGCTCGCGGACGGCGTCCCAGCCGATGTCCCAGCGTCCGCGCTGGCGCTCGATGTACTCCGGCGGCGCCTGGTGCGGCGCGTGTGTGGCGCCCAGCGCGAAGTACATGAAAAACGGCTGATCGGGATAGATCGAATGCTGGTCGCGCAGGAACTGCTGCGCCTGGTCAACCAGGTCCTCGGTCAGGTGGTAGCCGTCCTCGGGTGAGCTCGGCGGCTCGATCAGCGTGTTGTCGCGTGTCAGCTCGGGGTAGAACTGGTCGGTCTCGCCGGGCAGGAAGCCGTAGTAGCGGTCGAATCCGCGCTGCAGCGGCCAGTCGTGGTAGGGACCGGCCTGGCTCAGTTCTTCGCCCGGGCAGAGATGCCACTTGCCCAGCGCAAATGTGGCGTAGCGCTCGTCGCGCAGCAGCTCGGCCATCGTCGCCGCGTGTTGAGTGATCCGTCCGCGCGTGTTGGGGTAGCCGTTGTTGAAGTTGGTCACCGAGCGCATCCCGACCGTGTGGTGATTGCGCCCCGTGAGCAATGCCGCCCGCGTCGGCGAACAGAGCGGCGTGACGTGGAAGTTGGTGTAGCGCAGCCCGTTCTGGGCCAGGCGGTCGATGTTCGGTGTCGGCGTCAGGCCGCCGTAGCAGTTGAGGTGCGCAAACCCGAGGTCGTCGAACAGCACGATCAGCACGTTGGGCCGATCCTGCGGCGCGGTGGTCATCGGCGGCCACCACGGCTCCGATTCGCGAAACGTGCGGCCAATCTTGCCCTGGAATTGTTCGTCGGTGGTCATCTGCAGCCTCCGCTCGCCATCGGTGTATCCAAGTATTGAACGAAGGCTACCGTCAGGTTGCGCGCACGCAGCGGAAGCCGGTATTGCTCGTGGCGCTGTCCGGAGTCAGCCCCTGACGCGCCGCGGTACGATAGCGCAGGCAGTAGCTCTCGTGACAGAGGAAGCTGCCGCCCTTGAGCACCTTGAGATCGCCGTCCGGCGGACCCGTCGGATCTCGTGGTGGCGATGGGTCGTGGAACACGTCGAACCAGTCGTGACACCACTCCCAGACGTTGCCTGTCGCGTTGAACAGGCCGAATCCGTTGGGTTCGTAGCTGTCGACCGGACAGGTCCCGTACCAACCGTCGTCGAACGTGTTCGCGTTCGGGAACACGCCCTGCCAGACGTTCATCCGGTGCTCGCCCCCGGGCGTCAGTTCGTCGCCCCAGGGATAGGGCTGCGAATCGAGCTCGCCGCGAGCCGCCCGCTCCCATTGAGCTTCACTCGGCAGTGACTTCCCAGCCCACTCCGCATACGCCAGGGCGTCGTTCCAGCTGACATGCACGACCGGATGATCGAGCCGCGCATCGATGTCGCTGCCTGGTCCTTCCGGACTCTGCCAGGACGCGCCCTCGGCCTGACGCCACCAGGGCGCGTCCGCGGCCCCGCGGGTCGGCGGGAAGTCGTCCGGTAGCAGTCCGGCAAAGACGAATGACCAACCCGTTCGCTCCGACTCGGTCAGAAAGCCCGTCGCTTCGACAAACGCAGCGAACTGCTCGTTCGTCACCGCGCAGGCGTCGATCTCGAACCCGCTGAGTTCCACCTCTCGCAGCGGACCCTCGCCGTCTCCGGGATAGGAGAGCTCGTCAACCGCGCCCATGACAAATCTGCCGTCCGGGATCTTGGCCGTGACATGTTCTGTCCTCGCCGTCGCTCGCGCAGGTCCCCTGGGACGGCGGGGCGGCACTTGCCAGCGCCCTTCGTTGCCGCCGGTACCTGTCCCGAACGGGGGGAGAGCAGAGCTTCTCGATGCTGCGCAGCAATCGGTCATTGCGTTGCCAGTCAAGGTCGTTTCAATGCCTGGTCGTGAACAGTGTGAAGGCGTTGCCGGATGCTTCAACGGCCGGCGCCTCAGGCCGGCGGCACGGGATCGATCGGCGTTGGCGTCCGGCTTGCCGCCTCGATCTGTTCGGCCGCGGCGAGGCAGAGATCCTCGCGCCAACGGTCGGCGTAGACCTGCACGCCGGTCGGGAGACCGTCGGCAACGCCGGTGGCCAGCGCAACGGCGGGCAGTCCCAGCACGTTGCCCGGACTGATGAAGTGCGCGGTACCGAGCGTCAGGTCCATGCCGGTCTCGGGATCGAGGTCCGAGTCAATCGGCCACGGCAGGCAGGTCCAGGTGGGTCCGATGGCGACCGGGTATGCGCCGAAGAAGTCCGACCAGACCCGGCTGAGACGCGATCGCTCGGCGTGGATGGCGGCATTGGACAGCGGTGCGGAGGCGATTCGTTCACCGATCTGTCGGAAGACGGTGGCGAGCTGCGGTGTGATCAGCTCCTCCTGCTCCCGGAGCGATTCCTCGTCCTGGTCGGCGACGATGACGTAGTTCCAGATCTCATTGACGCGGTCCAGCTCGGGCGGCTGGACTTCTTCCACGCGCCAACCGTCGGCGGCGAGTACCTCGCCCGCGCGGCGGATCTCGGCGACCGTCACGGCAGGCAGATCAAAGCCGGGGATCTCGGTGACCAGCGCGGCCCGGCGCTGCGTCGGTTCGGGGCCTTCGAGCGGGGCGTCGACCGAGCGCGGATCGCGAACGTCGCGGCCGGCAAGAATTGAGAGGCCGAGGCGCAGGTCGGCGACTGAGCGCGCCATGGGGCCTTCGACCAGCATCGCCTGCACCGCCATCCCGGCGTCGACGCCCATCGGGAGCACGCAGGGGATACGGCCCGCCGACGGCTTGAGTGAGGTGATGCCGCAGCAGTACGCAGGGTTACGCAGCGAGCCGAGGATGTCGTTGCCCAGACCAATCGGTGACATGCCGGTGGCCAGTGCTGCGGCCTCGCCGCCGCTCGAGCCGCCGGGAGTCAGGGCTGGATTCCAGGGATTGAAGGTGCGGCCGCGGAGTAGGTTGTCGGTATCGAGGCGGCCGCCCAGCTCGGGGAGATTGGTGCGCGCGAGGGGAATCGCGCCGGCGCGTTTCATTCGCTGCACGACGGGCGCGTCGCTCGGCGGCATGGCGTCGGCGAGCGCGGGTACGCCCTGAGTGGTTGGCGAGCCGACGCAGTCGATGTTCTCTTTGATCGTGAAGGGAACGCCGTGCAATGGGCCCAGGTTCTCGCCGCCGTCGGCGGCGTCGGCGGCTGCCAGCGCGGTGTCTTCGAGCACGAGTGTGACTGCGTTGACCTGGCCGTTGACCTCGACGATCCGGTCGAGGTGAGCTTCAACCACTTCACGGCTGGAGACCTCGCGATCTCGAATCAATCCGGCCAGTTCGACGGCGGTGCGTCTCCAGAGTGGATCAGGCATGGGGATCTCCTCGGTGTCGGGTAGCTCAGGCTAGTGCGAGGATGGCGTCTTCGCAGAGGTGACGGGCAGGGGATGGACGCTCCGCGGGATCATCGCAACCATGTTGCCAGGCTCTAGCCTGCGCCTGAGGCGCGGAAGGGTTGGAACAGACCATGAAGATTACCGAGATCGAGACCTTCGTCGTTGACGCCGGCTGGCGGCCCTGGCAGTTCGTCGCCGTGCGCACCTCCGACGGGCTCACCGGCTACGGCGAGATGTCCGACGGGCGCAACCCGTACGGCATCGTCGGCACGATCGCCGACATGGAACCGATCCTGATCGGCGCGGACCCGCTGGCGGTCGAGGCCCGCTACTGGGACATGTACCGGCTGGCGCGGCAGTCGCCCGGCGGAATCGCGGCCAAAGCGATCGCCGGCGTCGAGCTGGCGCTCTGGGACATCAAGGGCAAGGCCCTGGGCGTGCCCGTCTACGCGCTCTTCGGCGGTCCGACGCGCGAGCGCCAGATGATCTACTGGTCCCACTGCGGTTCATCGCGAGCGCGAAGCTACGACCAGATCCTCTGGGACAACGGCTCCGAGTGGGTCGTCGGCGCGCCGCCGCTGCGGTCGATGGACGACGTGGTAGCGCTGGGCGAGGAAGTCCGTGGGAAGGGATTCCATGCGCTCAAGACGAACATCGTCTTCCCCGGCGACCCGACCGGCGTCTACGGACCGGGTTGGGGAGGTACGAGCAATATCGACCGCAACGCCGTCCCATCACTCCTGCGCCACATTCCCGAGTACATCGGCGCACTCAAGCAGGGCGCGGGACCCGACGTGCAGATCGCGCTCGACCTCAACTTCAACTGCACCCCACTGGTCGCGCGTCAGATCTGCCAGTCGCTCGAACAGCTCGAGATGATGTGGGTCGAAATCGACATGTACGAACCCGATGCGCTGGCTGACGTCCGCCGTCAGACCACCGTGCCGATCACGTCGGGCGAGAACCTCTACACAATCCGCGACTACCGACCCTACTTCGAGCACCGCTCGATGGACAACGTGATGATCGACGTGCCCTGGCAGGGCTTCGCCCGCTCGCGCGACGTGGCCCTGCTGGCCGAGAGCTACGAGCTCAACTGCGCGCCGCACAACTACTACTCGCACCTGGCCACGATGCACGCGCTGCACCTCTGCGCGACGGTGCCGAATGTGCGGATCATGGAGATCGACATCGACGACGTGCCCTGGAAGGACGACCTCGGCGGCGGTCCGCTGGAGATCGTCGACGGTCATCTGGAACTGCCGACCAGGCCCGGCTGGGGCATCGACTTCGACGAGGATGTCGCGCGCAAGATGGTCTGGGAACAGGGCCGCGGCCCTGGCTTTACGGCGAATCGACGCTAGGCGCGTAAACGCAGACGTCAGTTCCCCCGAGCTCCGGCTGCCACTGCCGCACGATTTTCGTGCGGCGTGTGCGGGGGAATCGAGCAGCCTCCGGTGACGAACACACGGGTGTTGGCTACGCCTGCCGCTTGCGATGCCTGCGCCCGAATCTCGTCAGCGTTCAGCTCTCCCAATCCGCTCCGGCTGACGCCGCCCATCACTGCCTTGTCGGTCTGGGACCAGATATCGGCGAGACCGGAGTTGGTTTCGTCGCGGTCATCCCAGTTGAAGGCGTGGACGGGATAGTCGAGCACGTCGGCCAGCATGTTGTTGGTGAAGCAGACGTGGAGGATGTTGAATTCTGCGTCTCGGATTGCGTCGAGCACCTGCATGTCATACGGCCGGCCGAACTCCCGGTAGAACTCGGCCGTGGAGTTGGCGTAGCTGGCCCATTGCAGCGGCGCGTAGAACACGCCCGATGCACCTGCGTTCATGTTGGCTCGGCTGTAGTGGATGATCGTGTCGGTGATCCGCGCGATCGCCGCATGCACGGCCGCCGGCGCCTCGCGCGCGGCCTGCTTGAACGCTCTCGGATGGCCGAACATCAAGCCCAACGTCGCCATCGGGGAGAACACGGTCTGTACGACATCGACCTCTCCTCGGGTGCGTTCGACTACCAATCGTGTTGACTCGATGTGCTCGCCCAGGACGCCGCGCTCGGCGTGGACCGAGACCACGTCATGCAGCTCGTCGAGTTCTTCCAGCGCCGAACTGACCATCGTTGGATTGGACTGATCCGAGGGCGGCGAGTAGACCGCGCCCCAGGCCTCCGGGAACATCGACCAGCGTGGATTGATCTTGATGAAGTCCCAGTCGTAGGTCTCGTACTGTTCGCAGGTCGCGCCGACCAGTTCGTCGTTGCTCCATTCACGCAGGAAATCGTGCCCCCAGAGGGATGCGGGTGCTCGGTCGACCGGTTCGCCCAAGATTGCGGCTCGGACTCGTTCACGCTTCGTCATTTCGATCATGTCTCCGACCCTTCCGTCGCGGCTGGAGTGGACGCCTCCGCGCGCCAGTCGACCTTAAAGAGCTGCACCGACTCACGGAATCCGCGCAACTCGTGCCGGCCCTGATCCTCAAAGCTGAATCCACGACCCTGGAGCAGACCACGCAGCAGGTCCGACACCAGGATCTCTCCGCCGCGCGCGATCGACATGATTCGCGCAGCCTGGTTCACGGTCGTGCCATACAGGTCATCCGACTCGGCGATCGGTTCGCCCGCGCTGATGCCGATTCGCACAAAGACATCGCTGTAGCGCTCATGATTGGCGAGCCCGTGCTGGACCTGCACCGCCGTCTCGACCGCCGCCGATGCGGCGCCGAACCAGGCGAGTACGCCATCGCCCATCGTCTTGACCTGTACGCCGTCATGCTCCCTGATGGCGCTCAGTGTCAGTTGCTCGATTTCCCTGGTGATCGATCTCGCTCGGGTGTCGCCGAGCCGGTCAACCAGCGATGTCGAGCCTTCGATGTCCGTAAACAGGATGGTGCGGGTCGCCTGGCCGGCCGTTTCGATCGACTGCTCGACCCCGATGAACTCTTCAAGCGCTTCGGCGATCTGGGTGATGATCGGCGCGCCGTCAACCAGTACCGGCGTGTCGTCCTGCGCAACGACCAGACGCGCGCCCCGAATGATCCGCGCCCATTCGCGCGAGGTCGAACTGTACCCCGCCTCGGTGCCTTCTCCTTCATATGGGATGGAGATCAGCGTCGGTATCTCGACGTCACGCAACTGATCCCGCAGATCAAGATCGCGCATCTCCCGCACCAGGCCGAACAGCCGATTCATCGATGGATAGTGATGCATCGTCTGCGACAGATCGCGCAGAGTGTGTTCGTCGGCCGTGGGCGCGATCATCGTCAACAACGCCCGCCGCGCCGCTTCGTCGTGATGCTGCCATCCCAGCCGCAACAGGTTCTCCACCGTGCCGTCGATGAGATCGTTGATTTCGCTCTGTTGGGACATTCCTGATCGTTCGCCGCCCATCGGGATCGGCAGGTGCAGCATCAGGTGCGTGTAACGCTCCGGCTCGTTCAGCATCGCGATCACCGCGGCCGGCGTGCCGATGTAGTGCCCCATCAGCGCGACGCGGGGCTCGGCTACTTCGTTGACGACCGCTGCCAGATCCATCGCCTCGTCATGGAACGATCCGAACACCCCGTCGCGCTCCGAAAGTCCACAACCTCGCGGATCGAATCGAATCACCCGGAACGAGTGCGACAGCCGCTCCCAGATCCCGCCCGGTTCCCAGCCCGTGCTGAGCGGGATCATTGGTCCGGTTGACACCACCAATGGCTTGCCGACGCCGCGCTCGACCCAGGCGATGTCGATGTCGTCCTCGGTGCGCGTGTACTGGACGGGAGGCGGACTCATGCTGTGCTCGACATTCGCTGATCAGATGCCCTGGATCATGCCGCCGTCGATGATGAACTCGGTGCCGTTCATGTATTCAGAGTCGTCCGAGGCGAGGAACAGCGCCAGGCGCGCCACTTCAACCGCCTCGGCGATACGGCCGTATGGAATCCTGCGAACTATCTGGTCGGTGAGACCCTGCTCAATCGCGGGCAGCTGGTGAAGCATTGGCGTCTCGATCAAACCCGGATGGATCGAGTTCACACGCACGCCGGATGGTGCGAACTCCCCCATCGCCACCTTGGTCATCCCGCGCACCGCCCACTTCGAGGCCGAGTAGGCCAGTGACCCTGGCCCGCCGCGCATGCCGGCGATCGACGAGATGTTGATGATCGACCCCGAGCCTGCCTCGCACATCACCGGTCCCACGTGCTTGAGCCCCAGGAATACCCCGACCTGGTTAATGTTGATCACCTCCATGTACTCCTCAACGGAGAGCGTGGCGATCGGCGATTGCCGGTAGATGCCGGCGTTGTTGATGAACGCGTCGATCTTGCCGTGGTCCTCGAGCACGTCCTGAACCACCGCGATCCACTCGTCCTCATTGGTCACGTCGTGATGCAGGTAGCGAATGCTCCCGCTGGTGGCGGCGGTCGCTTCGCCGTCCGAGTCGAGCACGTCCGTGATCACGACCGTGGCGCCTTCTTCTGCAAACAGCACCGCCTCGGCCGCCCCCTGTCCTCGAGCTCCGCCCGTGATCAATGCGGTCTTGCCCTCGAGTCGTCCGGCCATCTATGCACGCCTTTCCGCTTCACGTTGGACGCCTAGGGTAGTGCTTCTGGTTCACCCTGCTTCCCCCTTTAGGAGGAGATGCTGGTGGCAGAGTGGTGCTACTCGGGTGGAAGCATCACATAGGTGCCGTTGCCATGGCCGATGTGACGGCCCTGCTCGTCGTAGAGATCGACCGAACAGTGGCTCAGCGTCCGGCCCCGCCGGATCACCTCGGCACGCGCGCGAATCACGTCGCCGTCCAGACCGCGCAGCCAGCGGAACTCCGACTGCGCGGTGATCACTCGCTCGCCCTCGGCCTGGATCGTCCCCAGCGCGCCGCCCATTGCCGAGTCGGCGACCAACAGCCAGACGCCGCCATGCACGATGCCGTACAGGTTGTGCGTCTTGGAGGATGCGTTCAGCGTGATCTCGCACCAGCCGTCGCCGGCGTCGGTGAAGCGGTAGCCCAGTTCCTGGAACAGCGCCACCGCCTCCATGTCGCGGAGCGGCGGATAGCGCTCGAAGATCTCGTCGGAACTGAGCGGCATCGCAGTGCAGACGGCTCAGTCTCTGCGCATTTCGGCGGCGTGTTCGCGCATGTGCTCGCCCATGAATTCGAACGCACTTCCGACCGTCATCGGTTGGCCCAACACCACGCCGCTATTGCCCCATTCATCGTCGCCCACAGTGTCGGTGAGCTTCACCGACTTTCCGTGGCCTTCGTCGAAGAATGCGAGTACAGACTCGGGCGTGGCTCCCCGTGAGCGAATCCTGACCATCCACAGGCTGGCGAGGTTGAACACGGCCATGATCGGTCCGGGCGGGTTCATGCTCTTGTTCCGGCGCAATCTGGAGATTGTCTGCCCGCCGGCTCCCGCGCCGAACGCGATGTGCCAGCAGAGCTGACCGTTCGTCCAGCCCGCGTTGTTGCTGTCGCGATTCCACTCGTCCTCGGACAGTCCGAGCACGAGTTCGCGGAACTCCTCACGCGCCTGTTCCAATGCGCCGCGTGCTTCGTCGGCGTTGGTGATCTCTGACATGGTTCAATCCTGTTCGTTGCTCGTACCTGCGAATTGCGTTCAACCGATCCGCCGACATTGACGCCTGCGCCGGGCCGGTGGCTTAGTTGCGACGCATTTCCGCCGCGTGGTCGCTGACGTGCTGGCGCAGGAATCCGAACGAGTTACCGACGGTCGTTTGTTCGCCCAGGAACACGCCGCCATTGTTCCACTCGTCGTCGGCGACTGTATCGATCAGTGCGCGCGTCATTGCCAGGCGCTCGTCGAACAACTCCAGCACCGAGTCGGGCGTCGCGCCTCGTGAGCGGATGCGCACCATCCACATGCTGAGGGGATTGAGGACCGCCATCAACGGAGCGGGCGGCTCAAAGTCCTTGTTCTGGCGCAGCCGTGACACCCTCAACGTGCCGCCGCTCGCGGTGAGCGCGAGGTGCCAGCAGAGCTGCGTATTGGTCCAGCCGGCGTTATCGCTGTTGCGGTTCCATTCCTCGCTGGACAGACCCAGCACGAGCTCTCGGAACTCTTCCCGAGCCTGGTCCAGCTCGGCGTGCGCCTCTTCAGCGTTGGTGATTTCGAGCATCGCTTCGCATCCTCGCTACAGCCCGGCGTACCAGTCGCGGATGGCTGCGCCGATCTCATGCGGCGAGTCCTCTTGTATGAAGTGGTTGCCGGGTATGGTCACCTCGGTCTGGTTGGGCCAGGCGCGGCAGAACTCACGCTGCGCGCCTTGCAGGATCGCTCCCGGCTCGGCGTTGATGAACAACTTCGCGACCTGTGCAGACTCGTCCGAAGCGAGGAAGTCGGCATAGCTCTGCACGATTTCGACGACATCCGGCGGCTCGCCACTGATCGGAATCTCGCGCGGCCAGGTGAGCGTCGGACGCCGAGACTCGCCCGCTTCGCGGTAAGGCAGGCGGTAGACTTCCATCTCCTCCTCCGTGAGACCGCGCAGGACGCTGCCCGGCAGGATGCGCTCGACGAAGACGTTCTTCTCCAGCACCATGTCCTCGCCCGCCTCCGAGCGCATGCCCTGGAAGATGCGGGCGGCCGCTTCGGGCCACTCGTCCCAAGTGACCGGCCTGACGATCGCTTCCATGTAGACCAACCCCTTGACCCGATCGCGGTGTCGGTTGGTCCAGTGGAATCCCAGCGCCGAGCCCCAGTCGTGGATCACGAACGTGATCCGGTTGCCGAGGTCCATTCCCTCGATCCAGGCATCCAGCCATCCGGCGTGGTCGACGAAGCGGTACGAGCCTGAAGGCGACGATCCCGAGACGCCCATGCCGATCAGGTCGGGCGCCAGACAGCGCGCCGAGTCGAACAGGTGCGGCATGATGTTGCGCCACAGGTAGGACGAAGTTGGGTTGCCGTGCAGGAAGACAATCGGATCGCCGTCGGGATTGCCCTCGTCGACGTACGCCATCGTCGTCTCGCCGATGGTCAGACGCTTGCGCGGAAACGGGTCGTCGGCGGAAATGTCGGGCATGGTCGCTCCAGTGATTGCAGGAGTGGTTGGGAATTCAGTTGCGAGCGAGGCAAGGATAACAGCGCGAGCGGTTAGTCTTCGCTCAGTGGAGCAGGTTGAACTCAGCGGCGAAGAGGGGCAGATGTGGCAGTAACTGGAATGGACCATGTGGCGATTCCGGCGGGCGACCCGGAGGCGTTGTTGCGCTTCTACCGCGCGCTCGGACTCGAGATTGTGCATGAGGAGGAGTGGCGCTCAGGCGACTTCCCGATCTTCGCCATTGCTTGCGGCGACCAGAAGATCAACGTGCACGACCCGAAGCTCTGGCAGAACCCGAGGTTCGAGCTGCGCGGCCCGACCGCCGAGCCCGGCTGCGGCGACTTCTGCTTCGTCTGGGAGGGGACACCAGAATCCGCCTCGGCAGCGATCGAGGCGGCGGGCGCGGAAGTGATCGAAGGCCCCGCGAGCCGCGTCGGCGGCCGCGCCGCCGGCACCGCCGAGGGTGTCAGCGTCTACACCCGCGATCCCGACGGCAACCTGGTCGAACTGATCTCGTACGACAGCTAACAGCAAGAGGAGTCACAGATGGAGTTCTTCGACGTCATCAGCAGCGCCCGTGCGATGCGGCGCTACAAGCCCGACCCAATCCCTGAAGATGTGTTGGTCCAACTGATCGAAGCCGCGCACCTGGGTCCGAGCGGCTCGAATCGGCAGTCGCGCCACTGGATCGTCGTCCGCGATCCAGAGGTCAAGCAGGGGCTCGCCGATCTCAACCGTGCCGGCGTCTCCACGTATCTCGCCAACAACCGCGACCTGGCCAATCCGCACGTTGACGCCGGCCGCCGCGAGCGCTTCCTCGCCGCAGTCGAGCACCAGATGAACCACCTGCACGAAGCCCCGGCGATCGTGATCGCCTGCGCCGACATCGTGCGCGCGCCGCAGGGCACGTTCGGCGAGGGCGCCGCGGCCGCGACCGAGGTCTGGGGCTCGGTGCAGAATCTGCTGCTGGCCGCGAGAGCGCTGGAAGTCGGCAGCGTGCCGACCACGCTCGCCTTCATCGGCGACGGCCGCGACAAGGCGCAGGAGCTGCTCAATCTGCCCGACCACATTCTGCCCATGGTCCTGATCCCGCTGGGCTGGCCGACCGGCAACTTCGGACCGATCCGCCGGCGACCGCTGGACGAGGTCATGCACTGGGATCGCTACGAGCACAAGGCGGAATCGACTGAGCGAGCGCGAGTATGACCACCGACACCGAGCCATCCGAACTGCGAATCCAGGCCGAGGTCGGCCGCTACACGATCGCGAAGACATTTGAAGTGACGGCCCGCTCAATCACCGCGTTCGCCGGCGGCGTCAACGATTTCAATCCCGTCTACTTTGAAGACGACCGCCCCGGCGGGCTGATCGCGCATCCCGGTATGGTCTTTAGCTGGCAATGGAACAGCCGCTTCACGCCGGATCAGGAGTATCCCCTGGAGCTGGTGCGGCGCGGGGTCCACGCCTGGGTCGACGTCCAGTTCGAGCGCCACGCCCGCGAGGGCGACGTGATCACCAGCCAGGGTCAGAGCGTCGCAGTGAAACAGGTGCGGCCCGGTGTCCTCAGCGCGCAGCGCTTCACGTTCAGGGAGAGCCAGGGCGGCACCGTCGCGATCATGGACACCGGCGGCATCACCCGCGGGGCCGAGCTGGACGGTGAAGAGATCGAACTCGCTTCTGCTCCACCGCTGCCGCAGCGCTCCTCCGACAACGGCGACTTGGTCTGGTCGACCACGTTTGCGATCGATCCGCAGGCGCCGCACGTCTACACCGAGTGCGCCGACATCTGGAACCCGATTCACACCGAGCGCAAAGTCGCGCTAGCCGCCGGCCTGCCCGACATCATCCTGCACGGCTCGGCCAACATCTTGATCGCGCTGCGCGAGGTGATCAACCGGAATCTGGACGGCGACCCCACTCGACTCCGCCGCTTCGCCGGCCAGTTCCGAGGCATGGTCATCCCCGGCAAAGACGTGACCGTCAATGCACTTGAAGCTCGCGACGAGGGCGACCGAGAGGTCATCTTCTACGAGATGCGCAACCACCTCGGCGAGCTGGCCATCGCCAACGGCGTCGTCATTGCGAGCTGACTGCGTACCGCTCCAGCGCCTCGGGCAGGAACTCGAAGCCCAGACCCGGCGTGTCGGGCAGCACCAGGCGGCCGTCGCGGACCTCTGTCTGCCGATCAATGATGTTGCGGAAGTTGTGGACCTGGTCGTCGGGGAAGAACTCGACATAGGTGGCGTTGGGCGACGAGGCGACCAGATGCCGGTGCAGGTCGTGGAACCAGTGCGGGCAGATTGAGACGCCGTAGGAGGCGGCCGTATTGGCGATCCGTCGGAACTCGGTCACGCCGCCCAGCACGGCGGCGTCGGGCTGCAGGATCATCGCGGCGTCCTGGTCCATCAGCTCCTTGAAGCGCCAGCGTCCGACCTCGATCTCGCCGGTCGCCACCGGCACGCCGGTGCGCTGGGCCAGCTTCGCGTGCAGCCCGATCGCGTCGGGCGAGAACGGCTCCTCGATCCAGTACGGGCTGGATGGCTCGTAGGCCGCCATGTAGCGCAGCGCATCTTCGAGATTCGACCAGGCGTTGTTGGCGTCGAGCATGATGTGCACATCGGGTCCGACCGCCTCGCGCGCCGCCTGCATCCGCGAGGCCTCCTCGCGCACCGATAGCCGACCGACCTTGATCTTGACCGCGTCGAAGCCCATCTCGACATAACCCAGCAGCTCCTGTTGCAGACCCTCGTGGCCTTTGCCGTCGAGGTAGTAGCCGCCTGAGGCGTAGGCAGGCACGGTGTCCTCGTAGTAGCCGCCGAGCAGCCGGTACAGGGGCAGCCCGGCCGCCTTCGCGTTGTGATCCCAGAGCGCGATGTCGAGCGCCGAGAGCGCCCGCATCGTCGACCCGGCGCGGCCGTGCAGCAGCGACTCCTGGTACATCGCCGCCCACAGACCCTCGACGCGAAACGGATCCTGCCCCAGCAGCAGCGGCGCGAAGAGCTGGTCAACCGCCGAGGTCACGAGCTGTCCGTTGGAGTTGCCCGCGTAGCAGAAGCCGATCCCGACATGTCCGTCGTCGCACTCGACTTCGACCACCGGATGGTCGCGGTGATAGACGGTGCGGTTGGAGAACGAAGTCGGATGGTCGAGCGGGATGCGCAGCATCCGCGAGCGGACAGCGGTAATCGTCGGCATCAAGGCGCTCCTGGTTAGTAGTCGGTCCCTCACCCCAGCCCTCTCCCAGAGGGAGAGGGAGTCGACCTCAGCGGCGACTCAAGGCCTAGGCGCTCTGCGCGCCGCGCACCAGGCGGCCGGGCAGCGCGCCGGTCAGTTCGTCGTCTTCGAGCACGACCTCGCCGGCACAGATTGTCGCGACGTAGCCGGTCGGACGCTGCATGAAACGCTTCGCACTTTCGGGCAGGTCGTAAACCATGTGCGGCGCGTCCGTGTCAAGCCGTTCGAAGTCGATCACGTTGACATCGGCCCGCTTGCCGACGACCAGTTCGCCGCGGTCGCGCAGGCTGTACAGGTCGGCGTTGGCCCCGCTTTGCTTGTGCACGATCGTCTCCAGCGGCACTCGCTCACCGCGCTCGCGGTCGCGGCCCCAGTAGGAGAGGTTCCAGGAGACCATGTGCGCGTCGGAAACTGCAGCCACGTGGGCCCCGGCGTCGGAGAGGCCGTTGCGGGTCAGCGGGTGCAGCATCAGCTCGCGCTGATAGTCGAAGTTGCCCTGCGAGTAACCCTCGAGGTAGACGAGCAGCAGGGTCCCACCGTCGCCCTGCGTCATTAGGTCGTAGAAGGCCTCTTCAGTGCTCAGCCCGTGACGTTCGGCGAAAGCCGCGACCGAGCGCTCGGGCTCCGGTTCGTAGACCGGCGGGTCGCCGAGGATGTAGACGCCCTCGGGCCAGTTGGTAACCATCTCCAGCATCCCAGGCATCAGGTTGCCGGGCGTGGTATCGACCAGGAACGGGTGGTCCTCGGCGTTGGCCACCTTCTTGCGCACGTCGTTGGTCAGGTCCCAGTCGCTGGCCAGGATCCGCGCCTTGATTTCCGGGTCGCGCATCTTCTCCAGGCGTTCCGCGAGCGGCAAGTGCTCGACCAGCTCTCGGTAGGCGTTGTTCAGCGAGTACGGGTGAATCGAACCTTCGAGATTCATCAGCAGCGTCGTGCCGCGGCCGCGCACCTGCGGGAAGATGCGCACCCCGCGCTCTGTCGCTTCCTCGACGCTCTCGAGGCCCTGCTTCCAGCCCGATCCGGCCGTGACCGAACCCTCGCCGGAGAGATACGTGATGGTCAGGTCGTGTTCGAGCGCCATCTTCTCGACCCAGTCGCGCTCGAAGGGACCAACCAACTGGAAGACGCCGCCACCTCCCTGCGCGATGCCCTCGGCGACCGCTTCCAGCTCCGGGTATTGAGCCAGCGTGCCGGGGATCAGTTCGCCTTCCTTGGTTCGGTGCGCGAGCAAGCGGTTCGAGGAGAATCCGACCGCGCCGGCCTCGATGCCCTCGCGGACGAGGCGCCGCATGTGGGCCAGTTCCTCGTCCGTGGGCTGCACGTCCTCGGCCCCGCGTGGTCCCATGACGTAGGTCCGCAAGGCGCAATGCGGGAACTGCGCGGCGATGTCCATCACCCGCGGCTTGCCGTCGATCGCGTCGAGGTACTCGGGGAACGACTCCCATTCCCAGGTAATCCCCGCCGCCATCGCCGTCGCGGGAATGTCCTCTACCGCGTCCATCAAATCCATCAGCCATGCACGGTCGTCCGGACGGACGGGAGCGAAGCCCACGCCGCAGTTGCCCATCACCACGGTGGTCACGCCGTTGTAACAGGACGGCGTAAGATACGGGTCCCACGAGACTTGCGCGTCCATGTGCGTGTGGATGTCGATCCAACCGGGCGTGACCAGCTTCCCCGAGGCGTCGATCTCCCGGAGCCCCTCGCCAATGATGCCCTCGCCCTCGCGGACAACCGCCGTGATGCGGTCGCCGTCGATCGCGATGTCGCCGACGAACTCGGCCGCGCCCGTCCCGTCGACGATGCGTCCATTGCGAATCACGATGTCGTGCATGTTCCACTCTCCCAGTCGGTCTCAGGTTTCGTGCGAGGATAACGAGCCAGGCGTGAGATGACTTGGGATTCAGGTCCAGAGCCACGCGCTCGGCACTGCCTCTAACCCGTCTCGATCCGATACAGCTCCGACGCGTTGCGCTCCAGGACCGCCGTGCGCACCTCGGGGTCAAGGTCGCCGAGGACGTTGGCGATGTGCTCCTGGCTGCGCGGGTAGAGACAGGTCGGGTGGGGGAAGTCGGTCTCGAAGAGAACGTTCTTGACGCCGATCTGCTCGATCACCTTGCGCGGACCGAAGTCCTCGAACCAGAAGCAGGCCCAGATGTTGCGCCGGAACTTCTCAGTGGGGCGCAACTCGTGGTGCTTGACCTCGGTCGGGACCATCTCGTCCCACTGGTACTCGCAGGCCTCGAGCAGGAAGGGGATCCAGCCGATGCCGCTCTCGACCGAGACGAACTTGAGCTTCGGGAAGCGCTCGAGCACGTCGCTGTAGAGCAAGTTGGAGATCATCCGCGCGTTGTCGATGTAGATGTTGGCCGCGCCGATCGCCAACTTGCGCTCGGGACCCATCGATTCCCAGGGCGAGGAGACGAACGGGGAGGGCGCGCCCTTGGCCCCGCCGGAGCCGATGTGGAAGTTGAGCACCACGTCGAGGTCCTGAGCCAGCTCAAAGAACGGGTCCCAGTGCGAGGTGCCGTAGTCGGGCAGGTCGAATTTCTCCGGCGTGTCGCAGATCGTGTAGCCCCGCGTGCCGTACTCCTCGACCGTGCGGCGCATCTCGGCCAGCGTCGCGTCGAGGTCCCAGAAGGGCAGCAGCGCCTGCGGGAACAGGCGGCCGCTCGAGGTCGTCTGCCACTCGCCCATCGCGTCGTTGTAGGTCGTCACGCAGGCGTTGCGCAGTTCCTGGTCGGGGATGTTGAGGAAGTTGGCCGAGGCGAAGCCGGAGATGTTTGGGTAGACGATCTGTGCATACAGTCCCAGCCGCTCCATCAGTTCCAGACGTGCAGGAACCTCGTAGGCCGCCGCATCAAGGCGCTCGAAGTCATGCACGCCGAGGATGCCGAGCACCTTGTCGCCGCTGCTTTCGACGACCGAGAGGCCGACCGGTCCGAGCGGCACATCGCCGTCGACGAACCAGAAGTGCTCACCGTCCACTTTGCGCAGTTGCGGCATGCGGTCGCGCAGCGTCGCCGGCGCGCGCGAGGTCCAGAGGTCGGGCGGCTCGGTCACATGCGAGTCGCAGTCGATCACGTTGATGCCCTGGATCGCGTTGAGCATCGGGTTCTCGTGGACGGTGGGATTGGCGCTGACCATGACAGCCTCCGGTCTCTGGAATTGCTGGGCAGAGGATAGTCTTCCGCGTGCGAGCGCGTCGCCGCGTCCCGACCGACTAGCGGACCCGCAACACCGGTCGTCCTGCGGCATCGGCGGCCAGTTCGATCACGTCGGAACTGGCATCCAGCGCGCCGGCAAACCCGAAGTCGGCGTCGAATCCCAGCTTGCGCAGATGGTCGCCGTGAGGAGAGTCGGCGAAGGCGCGAGCGGGGGCGCGTCCGTAGGCGTCGTAGAGCTTGAGCGCCAGTCTCGCGCCGCCGCGCAGGCGGATGTCGGGTCGCATGCGTTTGAGCGCCGCGACGTACGCGCCGGCGGCGAAACTGTCCTCCACCGACGGCGCTGTGCCGCCGCCGTCGCCGCTGCAGACGATGGCAATCCGCTCGGGCCTGCGCTCCAGGACAGCACTCAGCGTCGCGCTCACGTTGCGCAGACAGCCCGACAGCGCGATGTCCGCTTGCCGGGCTTCGCTCAGCGCGCGAGTCCCGTTGCTGGTCACATGGACGACGGTCCAGCCCGAGACCTCCATTGCGGTGAACTCGGTCGGCGAGTTGCCGAACGCGGCCTCTGCCGGAGGTAAGGCGCCGACTTCGCCGATCAGCACACTGCCGGGCAACATCTCGCGCAGTGCGACGCCGGCAGCGAAATCCGCGACCGGATAGATGGCCTCCGCACCGCCGGCAAACAGGGCGGCATGGACGGTCGTCGCGCGGAAGATGTCCAGCACGATCGCCGATGCGCCCGCGAGCGCGTCGGCGGGCGGCGGTTGCAGGTAGACCTCGACCTCAAGGGATTCGTCGTGTGACACGTCCGCAGCCTACGCCGGGGCGATCTGCGGGATACGCTATCGACATGCCGGAGCTGCCATTCCGCGAACGACTTGCCAGCGCCATGGAGTCTGCGGACTCGCTGATCTGCGTCGGTCTCGACCCGCAACCGAACCGAACGGCGGCGGACGAGATTCTGAGTTTCAACACTCGCGTGATCGAAGCGACCGCTGACCTGGTCTGCGCCTACAAGCCGCAATCGGCCTTCTACGAAGCGGCGGGCTTCGCCGGATGGCAGGCGCTCAAGGACACCATCGAGACCGTCCGCCGAGTCGCCCCGCATGCGTTTGTGATTCTCGACGCCAAGCGCAACGACATCGGCAACACCGCCGAGGCATATGCGCAGGCGGCCTTCGACTGGTTCGGTGTCGACGCGCTGACGATCAATCCGTATCTGGGCGGCGATGCCGTCGCGCCATTCCTCCAACGTCCCGAACGCGGCGCGTTCGCGCTGTGCCGGACGTCGAATCTGGGCGCCGGCGAACTGCAGTCCCTGCAAGTAGGCGAGGGCGAACCGCTGTACCTCTCCGTCGCCTCGCTGGCTCGCGACTGGGCGGCGGCCAACCACGACAACCTGGGATTGGTCGTCGGCGCGACCTGGCCCGACGAACTGGCACAGGTCCGCGCGCGTTGTCCCGACCTGCCCATCCTGCTGCCCGGAGTCGGCGCGCAGGGCGGCGACCTGGAGGCGTCCGTCGCCGCCGGCGTCGACGCCGACGGTCAAGGACTACTGGTCTCGGTTTCGCGGTCAGTGATCTATGCGGGTGACGAGGAGGACATCCGCGAAGCGGCTCAGGACTTGCGCGCCGCGGCCAACGCGGCCAAGCCTGCCCGACTCTCGTCGTGACATCCGACTCCAGGACTGGGTCGGGCGCACCGCCCGATCCGCCCGTCGCGCCGCTCCTGCGCAACCGACCCTTCCTCGCGCTCTGGTCCGCGACCAGCATCCAGTTAATCATCAACTCGGCTCTGCAGTTCGTCCTGCTGATCTGGGTGCTGGAACAGACCGGCTCGCCATTCGCCTCGACCCTGCTGGTGATCTGCCTGGCCGCCCCGCCCGTCGCAACCGGTGCAATCGCAGGCGTGTTGCTCGACCGCCTGGACAAGCGCCGAGTACTGATCGTCGCCGTGATCATCCGTGCCGGCCTGACGGCGCTGCTCTTGCTGGCCGACAACGTCTCGGTCGGCGCGGTCTACGCCGTCGCCTTCGGCACCGCGCTCGCGGGGCAGTTCGCCGTGCCTGCCGGCGCGGCGGCGTTGCCACGCTTCGTCGCGCGTCAACAGCTCCTCTCCGCGAACTCTGCTTTCCAGTTCACGGCGACCTCGATGCAGCTCATCGGACTGGTCGTGCTCGCGCCGATCATGCTCAAGGTGATCGGCTTCGATGTGTCGTACATCCTCAGCGCGGTGGCCCTGGCGTGCTCGGCAGTGCTGCTGGCTTGCCTGCCGGCGCTGACGCCGTTCGACCGCGTGCCCCACCGAGTCTCGGAGGATGTGGGCCAGATTCGCGCGGCCTTTGCCGCCACACTGGCCGACATCAGGGCGACCGGCGCGCTCGTCTGGCAGGATCGACTCACGGCGCTGGCGCTGATCCAGCTCATCTCTGGCGTGATGATGCTGTTCATGTTTGCGGTGCTGGTGCCGCAGTTCGTGCACGACGTGCTGGGCCGGGCCGAGGAGGACGCCGTCTTCGTCTTTTGGCCGACCGGATTCGGCGCGCTGCTGGCGCTGGTCTGCGTGCCCTGGTTGGGCCGTAGATTCCGGATCGCCGCGATGGCCTCTGTTGGTCTCGCCGTCATCACCGTGATCGTGACGATGTTCGGCGTGCTCGACTTCCTGCGCTCAACCGGCTCGACCCAGGATTGGCTGCTGGCCGCGACCCTGATCATGGCGTTTCCGCTGGGCCTCGCCTACGCCATGGTCAACGCACCGGCCCAGACCCTGCTCCAGGAGCGCGCGCCGCCGGCGATGCGCGGACGGCTGTTCTCGACCCAGATGATGCTCGCCAATGCGGTCTCGATGCTGGCCTTGCTGCTCGTCGGCGGCGTCTCCGACGCTGCAGGCGTGCGCCAGGGACTCTTCCTGCTTGGCGGCGGTCTGTTTGCAGTCACCGTTGCTTCCATCTGGCTGGGTCGATCCGGCCCCGCGCCGCCTGCGCCCGCCGGTGACGGCCTACGCTAATCTGACACCGCATGAGCTACAGGAAGGGAAACGCGACATGAAAGAAGTCACGATCGAAGCGCTTCGCGTCTCCCTGATGAACTACAACCGAGTCGTCGTGCTGAAGGAAAAGGACGCCGACCGTTACCTGACGATCTACATCGGCGCGGCCGAGGCGGATGCGATCGCGATCCGTCTGCAGGATGTCTCGGTGCAGCGGCCAATGACCCACGACCTGATGACGAATGTGATGCAAGAGCTCGGCGCGAGCGTGACCCGGGTGGTCGTCACCGAAGTGCGTAACGACACCTACTACGCGCGGGTGTTCCTGGACGTGAACAACGAACAGGTTGAGATCGACTCGCGTCCCTCCGACGCGATCGCGCTCGCGGTTCGGGCCGAAGCGCCAATCTTTGTCGAGGACGCCGTGATCGACCAGGCCGGGGTACTGCTCGACGACGAAGGGTTGATCGCGAGTGAGGACGCCGACCGACCGGAGCCGGTGAAGCCGGAAGAGCTTGAGAAGATGTCCGCCTTCCGCGATTTCATCGAGTCACTCGATATGGACGACTTCGAGTAGCCGGCGTCTGCCCCCTTCTGCCTGCGGCATCTTCCCCCGCGCAGCGGGGGAGAGGGCAAAAGAGTTGGCACAGGCCGGTTGTTGCAAGTGAAGTTTGTGATAATCTTCGCATTGCTCCAGTAAGGGGTCTCCCGTGAGACAGTGGCCGGCGGCCATGCAGCTCATGGGCATCGGCTGGTACGTTGCCACGTGCATCGTGTTGGGCGTTGTCGGGGGGGTTCTGCTGGACGACGAGTTTGGCACCGATTTCGTGCTCACGCTCGTCGGACTCGGCCTCGGCCTGGCAGCAGCCGGCTGGGGCGGATACCGAATGTTGCAAGACCTCTTCGCTGCTCAGGCGAAGCAACGCGATGCCGAACGGCGCCCTTCCGACGACGCGCCGGCCGACGATGAACAGGAAGAGGAGGAGCGCGCGTGAGCCGAAGACGCCTGATCATCTTCGCCACCCTCGCGTTCGCCGTCTTCGGCTTCTTCGTTGTCCGCGCCCCCTCGCCGGTGATCGCCCTCGCCGCCGAGCCCGTCTTCTCGATCGGCTCCTACGAGGTCACGAACACCATCCTCTCCGCCTGGGTCGTGATCGTCCTGCTCGCCCTCGCCGCCTTTGTCGTTTACCGGCGCACCCGCGACGTCGAGGCGGCGCTCGTGCCCTCAGGCTTCCAGAATCTGGTCGAGGCGATCTACGAGGCCTTCATGGGAATCTCCCAGCAGGTCGGCGGCGAGCGCAACGGCAAGAAGTTCTTCCCCTTCGTCTTCACCATCTTCATCTTCCTGCTGATCGGTAACTGGTTCGCCCTGTTCCCCTGGAACAACGTGATCGGCCCGGTCGAGAACTACCGCTACCACTACCTGCACGAAATGGAAATCTCGGTCGTCGAGGTAGTCGAGGACCTTGAAGCGGGCGAACGCGAACTGTCGGGCGGCGAAATCGACGCGATCAACGACACATTCCAGAACGCCTTCTTCATGCCGATTCACTTCAGCGACTACGAGACGGGCAGCTTCCAGGAGACCCACGCGCAATCGGACGTGCATATCGACGAGTTGCGCGAAGGACATCTGAGCGACGTGGAACTCGCCGTTCGCGCGGCCTTCACCGAGGACCCGCTGCCCTCCGACCTCTCCGGCGCGGATCTGGAGCACGCGCTGGCCGAGCGGCTCGAACATGCCGGCGTGGCGGTGAAGTACGTCCACGACGCGATCTTCTACAACCTGCCGCTGGCCGCCGCCGACGCGGAGCTCGTCCGCGCGACCGGTCCGATTCTGAGCGGTTCCGGCTTCAAGATCGTCCCACCGCGCACCCTGTTCGACACGCCGCGCGATTTCTCCTACGACGGTTTCGCCGAGCCCGTCTACATCGACGCAGGCAACGAGATTTGCCTGCCCTCCGACGACCGCAGTTGCTCCGGTCAGGCCGCGCTGACGACCGTCAACACGGCGCATATCGGCTTCGTGATTGAGCTCGAAGATCAGGGCTTCGCCGGCGAGACCGTCGGCCACATCTTCCCGATCTTCAGGGCCCTGGCCTCCGACGTGAACCTGCCGCTGGCGCTGGCGCTCTGGTCGTTCCTCGCCGTGCAGTACTTCGGCATGCGCGGCGTCGGCATCGGCGCCAACTTCGGCAAGTACATCGGCGTCGGTTCGCACGCCATCGTCAAGGGGCCGATGGGCGTCTTTGTCGGCATACTCGAAATCGTCTCCGAGGTCGGACGCGTGATCTCGTTCACCTTCCGTCTGTTCGGAAACATCTTCGCCGGCGAAGTGGTGCTATTCATCTCGATGTTCCTGGTTGCGTTCGTCGTGCCCACGGTCTTCTTCGGACTCGAGGTCTTCGTCGGATTCATCCAGGCCTTCGTCTTCGCCATGTTGACGCTCGTCTTCGCTTCGACCGCGGTCGGCGACCACGACGAGCACCACGATGAGGCGGCGGAACACTAGCCGCTTGGAAACTGAGGCATGACGGCGGAGCCGGCATCGGTCACCGCCTGAATCAATCCAGCGTGAAGCGCGGTCGCGGAGGACCGCTCGGAGAGGACACGGAATGCTCGACCTGATTCTGCAGATCGGCGACGACGGGATGAAGTACATTGGCGCCGCCCTGGCCATGGGCCTCGGCGCCATCGGGCCCGCGCTCGGCATCGGCATGCTCGCCGGCCGCGCCCTCGAGGCGCTCGGCCGCAACCCCGACGCCGCGCCCGTGATCCAGACCAACATGATCCTTGGCATCGCGTTCACCGAAGCCATCGCGATTTACTCGCTGGTCGTGGCGGTCATGGTCGGCTTCGTCTTCTAGCCTCTCGGCAGACGCCGAGAGCCGGAAGCACCCGCTACTCGTCTCGGCTCGGCTCGCACAGCACAAGTCTGCTGCGCCGCGTTGAGACGAACATCCGCGGGAACAGATTGATTGGCAGGACCGTATGGACGCACTCGGTCTCAACCTCGCCGGACTGATCACCCACTTCATCAGTTTCGGCATCCTGTTCGCCCTCCTGGTCTTCCTGCTCTACAAGCCGTTGGGCCGCGTCCTCGACGAGCGCCGCAAGCGCATCGAGGAAGGCCTCACGGCCTCGGAGCGAGCCCAGGAAGCGGCTGAAGAGGCGCGCACCGAAGCGCTCGCCGAGATCCAACAGGGACGCGAGGAAGCGCAGCGACTCGTCGCTCAGGCGCAGGAACTCGCCCAGCGGATCGAATCGGAAGCGCGAGACAACGCCTCGGTCCAGGCGGATCAGCTAATCGAACGCGCCCGCTCGGAGATCGAGCAGGAACGCGATCAGGCCGTCCAGCAACTGCGCAACGAGTTCGCCGGCATGGCGATCGCCGCCGCCGAGCGCGTGATCGGCCAGTCGCTCGACGCCGACGACCACCAACGCCTGATCGCCGACGTGCTCGCCGAGTCGTCACAGAACTGACCGAACCCGAGAAGAGCAAGACGAGGAGTCCCGCGTGCCG
Organism: Chloroflexota bacterium; assembly: GCA_009838915.1. Lineage (GTDB taxonomy): Bacteria > Chloroflexota > Dehalococcoidia > Bin125 > Bin125 > Bin125. The sequence continues at coordinate 100,327 of VXQT01000034.1, read as the reverse complement.
CAGAGCGACCCAGCCGCCCGACGCTACGCCGATGCCGTCTTCGGTATCGCACACGACACCGCGTCGCACGAGCGCTGGCTGTCCGATCTCGGCGACATCGCCCAGCTCTTCGCGGATCAGACCATCTACGGGTTCCTGATCTCGACCCGCGTCACGCAGGAGCAAAAGGAACAGGTGCTCGACCAGGCGCTGCCCGACGTGCAGACCGCCGCGGGCAACTTCGCCAAGCTGCTCGTGCGCAAGCGTCGGGCCAACCTGACGGCGCAGATCGCCGAGGCTTTCCGCGACCGTCTGAATGAGGTACGCGGCATCGCCGAGGCGACGGTCACCACGGCCGTGCCGCTCTCGGACGACGCGCGCGCCGCCGTCGAGGCCGCCGTGCGCAGCTACACCGACGCGGAGACCGTCTCGCTCAACGAGACGGTCGACAGTCAGATCATTGGCGGGGCCGTCGTACAGATCGGCGACCGCATCATCGACGGATCCGTTCGCACGCGGCTCGCCACCATGCGCCGCTCGCTTGCCCAGGGCTAAGCACACCGAAGGAGTCAGCATCATGGCTGTCCGACCAGAAGAAGTCGCCGCCATCATCCGGCAGCATATCGAAGGCTTCGAAAGCCAGGTCGTCTCCGCCGAGGTCGGCACCGTCGTCGAAGCCGGCGACGGGATCGCGCGCGTCTACGGACTTGCCGGCGCGCTCTCCGGCGAGCTGCTCGAGTTCCGTCCCAAGGACGGCTCCGACCCGGTCATGGGCATGGCCCTGAACCTCGAAGAGGAAATCGTCGGCGCCGTGATCATGGGCGACTACCGCGTGATCGAGGAGGGCGACGAAGTTCGCTCCACCGGTACCGTCGCCGAGGTCCCCGTCGGCGAGCAGCTCATCGGCCGCGTGGTCAACGCGCTCGGCGAGCCGATTGACGGCAAGGGCCCGATCGGCGCCAGCGAGACCCGCCCGGTCGAGCGCATTGCCCCCAACGTGGTGACCCGCGCCTCGGTCGACACCCCCGTGCAGACTGGCATCCTCGCAATCGACTCCCAGATTCCCATCGGCCGCGGTCAGCGCGAGTTGATCATCGGCGACCGTCAGACCGGCAAGTCGTCGATTGCCATCGACACCATCATCAACCAGAAGGGTCAGGACCTGATCTGCATCTACGTCGCCATCGGCCAGAAGCAGGCCAAGGTGACGAACGTCGTGGCGACCCTTGAGGAACACGGCGCAATGGACCACACGATCGTGGTCAACGCCGCCTCGGCTGAGTCCGCAGCGCAGCAGTATCTCGCCCCCTACTCCGGCGTTGCCATGGCCGAGTACTTCATGGAGCGCGGCCAGGACGCGCTGATCATCTACGACGACCTCTCCAAGCACGCCTGGGCCTACCGCCAGATTTCCCTGCTGCTGCGCCGCCCGCCGGGCCGCGAGGCATACCCCGGCGACGTCTTCTACCTGCACTCTCGACTGCTCGAGCGCGCGGCCAAGCTCTCAGACGAGTACGGAGGCGGCTCGATCACGGCGCTGCCGATCATCGAGACCCAGGCCGGCGACGTCTCCGCCTACATCCCGACCAACGTGATTTCGATCACCGACGGCCAGATCTTCCTCGAGGCCGACCTGTTCAACGCCGGTCAGCGACCGGCCGTCAATGCCGGCATCTCGGTCTCGCGCGTCGGCGGCTCGGCCCAGCGCCGCGCGATGCGCTCGGTCGCCGGTCAGCTCCGCATCGACATGGCACAGTTCCGCGAACTGCAGGCGTTCGCCCAGTTCGGCACCTCCGACCTCGACGCCGCCACCCGCCGTCAGCTCGAGCGCGGCCAGCGCCTCTCGGCGCTCCTGGTCCAGCCCGAGCAACAGCCGCTGCCGATGTCGACCCAGGTGGCGCTGCTCTACGCCGCCAACTCGGGCGTGCTCGACGACGTGCCCGTCAACAAGGTCAACGACTTCGCCGTTGGCGCGAGCGAGTTTCTCAACACCTCGCATCGTGACTTGCTCAGCGGCATCGGCGACTCCGGACAGCTTTCCGACGACGACCAGACAGCGCTCTCAACCGCGCTGCAAACGTTCAAGGACACCGTGCCCTTCTAGGCAACCGGCGGCGCGGTACCAGCACAGAGGCATAGAGAGAGCGGGAACGGTCGATGGCCAACACCCGAGAAATCCGACGGCGCATCCGTTCGGTCGAGAACACGGCCAAGATCACCAATGCGATCCAGCTCGTGGCGGCGTCCAAGATGCGCCGCGCGCAGGACCGCGCGCTCCAGGCGCGTCCCTACGCCGAAAAGATGCAGGCCGTCCTCGGACATCTCTCCGGTGTCGCCGGCGATCCCGACACCGCACATCCGTTGCTGGAACGGCGCGAGATCAACGAGACCACCGTCATCCTGATCACGCCCGACCGCGGGCTCTGCGGCGGATTGATCGCCAATCTCGAACGCCACACCGGCGAGATCGTGCTCGGACCCGAGGCCGGCGGCTCGGGCGACATCTCGATGATTCCGGTAGGCCGCAAGGGCGGCGATTACTTCCAGCGCTTCGGAATCAACTTCCGCGCCAGCTTCCAGGAACTCGGCGACTACCCCGGACTGGCCGAGACTCAGCCGATCTCTCGCATCGCCATCGACGACTACACCGAAGGCCGCGTCGACCAGGTCCTGCTCGTCTACGCCTCATTCATCAACACCGTCTCGCAGGTTCCGGTCACGGTACCGATCCTCCCAGTCGAGCCGCCTCCCAGCGGCGAGGAATCGTCGGGAGAGACGCAGTACATCTTCGAGCCGTCACCGCAAGAGGTGTTGGCCGATCTGTTGCCGCGCTACGTCGACCTGCTGGTTTACCAGGCAGTGCTCGAGGCGGCCGCCTCGGAGCAGTCGGCCCGCATGGTCGCCATGCGCAACGCGACCGACGCGGCGAACGACATGATCGCCGACCTCACGCTCGTCTACAACAAGGCCCGCCAGGAGCAGATCACCTCCGAACTGCTCGACATCACCGGCGGCGTCGAGGCGCTCAAGGGCTAACTCATGTCGACCACGTCGCCGCAGTCCTCAGCAGTCATCTTCGACATGGACGGCGTGCTGCTCGACTCCGAGCCGCTGCACTACGAAGCAGTGCGCATCATCCTCGCCGAACAGGGCGTCGACTTCCCGCTTGAGGACTACTTCCGCTACCTCGGTACCACGCTGACCAGCACCTGGGACGACCTCTGCGATCGCTACCCGATCACGATGCCGTTCGCGCAGTTCGAAGCGCGCTACAACGCCGATGTGCTCGCACATTACCGGGCCGGCGCGCCGCTCATTCGCGGAGCGCGCGAGCTGGTCGAGCAGCTGCGCGAAGCTGGTGTGCCGATTGCGGTCGCCAGTTCGTCGCACCGGATGTGGGTCGACGCCGCGCTCAAGGGCGCGGGATTGAGCGACTACTTCGACCAGACCACCGCCGGGGACGAGGTCTCGATGGGCAAGCCCTCGCCCGAGATCTACCTCAAGGCCACCGAGAAGCTGGGCGTCGACCCCGCGCGCTGCATCGCCATCGAGGACGCGCCCGCCGGCGTAGAGTCCGCGAGCGCCGCCGGGATGAAGGTTGTCCTCGTGCGCAGCGAACTCACCCATGACCTCAATCTGACATCCGACTGGCAGGTCAATGACCTGACCGAATTCAAACTCACGTGGCTGTCCGAGCCGTCCGCCGACCTGGTCGGCGCGGCCTAGACAGCTTGCAGATGGGAGCAGAGCATGGCTGATGGATCAGTAGTTCAGGTGATCGGCACCGTCGTCGATGTCGAGTTCCCTCCCGACAGCCTGCCGGCGCTGTTCAGCGGTGTGACGATCACAATGGGCAGCGGCACCCAGGTTGTGACCGAAGTGCAGCAGCACCTGGGCAACAACCGCGCCCGCTGCCTGGCCATGGACTCGACCGACGGCATGAAGCGTGGCGACAACGCCGCCGACCTCGGCCAGCCAATCGCTGTTCCTGTCGGCGAGGTGGCGCTGGGCCGCCTCTTCAACGTGCTTGGCGAGCCGCTGGACGGCCTCGGCGACATGCCCGACGGCGGCGTCCGCTCGCCGATTCACCGCAACCCGCCAACCTTCGAAGAACAGGCCTCGGAGACGACGATACTCGAGACCGGGATCAAGGTCGTCGACCTGATCTGCCCCTTCACCCGAGGCGGCAAGATTGGCGCCTACGGCGGCGCCGGCGTCGGCAAGACCGTCGTCATCCAGGAACTGATTCGCAACATCGCTACCGAGCACGGGGGTTACTCCGTCTTTGCCGGGGTCGGCGAGCGCTCCCGCGAGGGCAACGACCTCTGGCACGAGATGCGCGAATCGGGCGTGCTCGACAAGACCGTGCTCGTTTTCGGCCAGATGAACGAGCCGCCCGGCGTGCGCCTGCGTGTGGCGCTGACCGGCCTCACCTTCGCCGAGCACTTCCGCGACGAGCAGGGCCAGGACGTCCTGCTCTTCATCGACAACATCTACCGCTACACGCTCGCCGGCCAGGAAGTCTCCGCGCTGCTTGGCCGGATGCCTTCGGCCGTCGGCTACCAGCCGACCCTCTCGACCGAGATGGGCGAGCTGGAAGAGCGCATCACCTCGACGAACAAGGGATCGATCACTTCGTTCCAGGCGATCTACGTGCCCGCCGACGACTACACAGACCCCGGCGTGGCCACGACGTTCGGCCACCTCGACGCCGTGGTCGCGCTCGAGCGCGCGATCGCCTCGCAGGGCTTCTACCCCGCTGTCGATCCGCTGACCTCGTTCAGCCGCGCGCTCGACCCCAAGATCGTCGGCCAGGAGCATTACGACGTCGCCCGCGAGGTCCAGCGCGTGCTGCAGCGCTTCAAGGACCTGCAGGACATCATCGCCATCCTCGGCGTTGATGAACTCTCCGAGGAAGACAAGCAGACCGTGGCCCGCGCACGGCGCATCCAGCGCTACCTGACCCAGCCGTTCTTCGTCGCCGAGCAGTTCACCGGTCTGAGCGGCGAGTACGTCTCGGTTCGCGACACCGTTCGCGGCTTCCGCGAGATCCTCGACGGCACCCACGACGGACTGCCCGAGCAGGCCTTCTTCAACGTCGGCACGATCGAGCAGGCCGTGGAGAAGGGCGCGCAGATCGCCGCCGAGACCGCCGCATAACACAACTCTCCCCCCGCAGCGCGGGGGGAGATGCGGCGAGACAATACACAACTCTCCTCCCGCAGCGCGGGGGGAGATGTCCCGGAGGGACAGAGGGGGCTCCCGATGCCGCTCACGCTCGAGATCATCACCGGCGAGCGACGCCTCCTGCGACAGGAGGATGTCGACGAGGTCGTAGCGCCCGGTTCGCTCGGCGAACTCGGCATCCTGCCGAACCACGCCCCGCTGATCACGTCGCTGGCGCCGGGAGAACTGCGCGTCAAGACCGGCAATGATGTCGAAGAATTCTTCGTCAGCGGCGGCTTCCTCGAGGTGCACTCGGATGAAGTCACTGTCCTCGCCGACGCCGCCGAGCACGGCTCGGAGATTGACGCCGAACGCGCCGAAGCCGCTCGTCAACGAGCGCAGGAACGCCTCGAGCAGGCCTCCGACGCCGACCGAGCCCGCGCTCAGGCAGCGCTCGCCCGTTCGCTCCAGCGACTGCGAGTCCTCGAACACCGCCGCCGTCGAGGCGGTGGTGGCCGCGAGATGTCTCGCTAGCGTTACTCGTCCGCGGTCACGGCGCTTGATTCAGGCCTCACCGGGTCTGGACTCGCGGCAAGCTCTCGTCCGCCACCCTCTACAGTCACCTTATGAGCGCCGTCGCCGAATCGTTCCTGCGTATCACGGGCCTGCGCCGCCTGACCGGTGAAGTCACCGTCAATGGGGCGAAGAACGCCGCGCTGCCCTGCCTCGCCGCTGCGCTGCTGTCCGACGAACCCTCCCGACTCACTCGCGTCCCGGACATCGAAGACGTTCGACGGCTGATCGACATCCTGACCTTCGTCGGCGTTGATTCCGAGTTCGCCGGCGGCGAAGTGTTCATCAGTCACACGAGGGAGTGTGGCGGCGCGCCGCCCGACGAGTTGGCGGCTGCGCTGCGCGCCTCATTCCTGATCATGGGTCCGCTCCTGGCCCGCACCGGTCAGGCCAGTTGCGGCGCGCCGGGTGGCGATGTAATCGGCGCGAGACCATTGGACGTGCATCTCGCCGGGTTCCGCGCCCTGGGCGCGCAAATCGAGACGGTCGGCGGCCGCACCATCGCCAGGGCGCCGCGTGGGTTGTGCGGCGCAACGATCGTGCTTGACTATCCGAGTGTGCTGGGCACCGAGAATCTGCTGCTCGCCGCCGTGCTGGCGGAAGGACGCACGCAGATCGTCAACGCCGCGATGGAGCCGGAGATCACCTGCCTGGCCGACATGCTGAATGGGATGGGAGCACGGATCTCGAATGCCGGACAACACACAATCACGATCGACGGCGTCGAGCGGCTCTCGGGCGCCGAGCACGAGCTGATTCCCGACCGGATCGAGACGGGCACGCTGTTGATTTCGGCCGCGGCGACGCGCGGCGATGTCTGCCTGCGGGGCGTACATCCCGAACATAATGAGGCGCTTCTCGCCAAACTTGCCGAAATCGGCGTTGACGTCCGGCTCGGCCCCAATCAGCTCGACATCCGCGTCGATGCGGACGCGGCGCTGTATGCCACTAACGTTCAGGCGCTCCCGTTTCCCGGCTTCGCTACCGACCTCCAGGCACCGATCACGGCGCTGCTAACCCAGGTCCAGGGCACGTCGATCGTGCACGAACGCGTCTTTGAGAATCGGATGCAACACCTGGACGAGCTGCGCAAGTTCGGCGCAAACATCATCGCCGGCGGCGCTGCCCCGGTAATCATCGGACCGACCCCCTTCTCGGGGGCGATGGTGCGGGGCAGCGATATTCGCGGGACCGCCGCCCTGATCGTCGCGGCGCTGGCGGCTGCGGGCGAGAGCCGCATCTACGGTGTCGAGCATCTGGCCAGAGGCTACGCGGACCTACCGGGACAGTTGCGCGCTCTGGGCGCAGACATTGAGCAACTGCCGGGCCTCGATACACTGAGTCCCTGACCGTTCCCGCGACGGACCGTCACCCGGTAGCAGACCAATCGAGCCATAGGACGCCATGCTCTTCACCAAGCGACTCGGGATTGACCTCGGCACGTCCAGACTGCGCATCGCCGTACCCGGTCGCGGTGGAACCATCGTGGTCGACGAGCCGACCGTGGTGACGCTCTCCAGCGCCGAGAACGCTGTGCTGGCCGCCGGTAACGACGCCGCCAACATGATTGGTCGTACGCCCGAGTCCGTCACCGTGGTCAATCCGATGCGAGAGGGCGTGATCGACGACTACCGCATCGTCGAAGCCCTGCTGCGCTACTACATGGGCCAGGTCACCGGACGCTTCAACCTCGTTCGTCCTGAAGTGATGATTGCGACGCCGGCCGGCGTCACCAATGTCGAGCGGCGGGCCGTGCGCGACGCGGCGGAGCAGGCCGGGGCGCGGCGTCCGGCGCACCTGATCGCCAATCCGCTGGCCGCGGCCATCGGCGCCGGCGTGCCAATGGGTGACGCGCGAGGCACGCTGATTGGCAACCTCGGAGCCGGGCGGTCCGAGGCCGCCGTGCTTTCGCTGTACGGCGTCGTCGTCTGGGAGTCCGCACGCGTCGGCGGTCAGATGATGACCGAGACCATCGCCGAGCACGTCAAGCGCCGACACAGTCTGCTGATCGGCGAACCAACGTCCGAGGAGCTCAAGTTTGCTTCCGGTTCGGCCGTGCCGGTCGACGAACCGGCACGCGCCGAGATTCGAGGCCGCGACCAGGCCACGGGCATGCCACGCAGTGTCGCGATCACGTCCAACGAGCTGGTGCCTTCGATTCAGCAAGTGCTGCAGACGTTCGTCGAGGTTACGCGCAGCACGCTCGAGCGCACCCCGCCGGAACTGACCGCCGACATCATCGACCGCGGCATGTTGCTGACCGGCGCCGCCGCGCGACTCCAGGGCCTCGACATCTACCTCTCCGACCAGATTGGCATACCAGTCACGATCGCCGACAACGCCGAGGACGCTGTCGCGCTCGGCGCAGCCGAAGCGTTGGACAACCTCGACATCGTCGGACCCAACCTGCTCGCACCGGAGAGTGCGCTCGCCGGCGCCGACGCTCGTTAGCTTGGCGAGCGCCAGCTACTGCGGATCTTCGACATAGCCGTCGAACGGCGCTTCGAGGTAGTAGGCCATGCTTTCCAGCTCCATGACCGGATCGATCTGGCGCAGGTGAACGCCGCTCGGCACGCTGGTCGTGATCGGCGCGTAACTGAGAATCGCACGGACGCCGCCTGAGACCAGCATCTCGATCACCGAGGGCGCGGCCTCTGCCGGCACAGCGACGATGCCCATAGCGACTCGGCTGCTCTGCAGATACTGAGGCAGGGTCGCGACATCGGCCACGTGGTGATTGTCGATCATTCGGCCGATCTGATTCGGATCGGAATCGAAGACGCGCACGACCTCAAAGCCGCCGCGCCGAAACCCGGCGTAGCCCAGCACGGCGCGTCCCAGCCGCCCCACGCCCACGAGCACCATCTCCTTCACCCGTCCGTTCAGCCCCAGGATGGTGCGCAGCCGTTCACGAAGACCGACGACCTCGTAACCGCGGCCTCGTTTGCCGAAGCGACCGAAGTATGACAGGTCCTTGCGAATCTGCGCGGGCGTCACCCCCAGGCGCTGTCCCAACTCCTGGGACGAGATGAAGTCGCGTCCCTCTCCCGCCAGCAGGCCCAGTTCGCGCGCATAGAGCGGCAAGCGGCGGATCACGATGTCCGGGATCTCGGTCTCGCTCACAGATCGCCCTTTCACTGTGCAATCAGGCTACAACCGCTTGGCGGAATCACGTTACGAGGGCGTCAACGGTGCGGACGCCTGTTACGCCTACAACACGCGATCGTCGGGTTGCGGCAATCCGAAATCCTGGGCCCGCAGCGCGTCGATCCGGGCGAGTTGATCGTGATCGATGTCCGGCATGTTCACAGCCGCGATCTGATCGGCGAGTTCGTCGCTGTTCTTCACGCCTGGCACGACACTGGAGATCGCTGCCTGCTGCAACGCGAACCTGGCCGACCAGCGCGACAGCGGAATGCCGTCGTCTTCGAGAAATCGCAATGTCTCCGCCCGCCTCGCGTCCATGGCGACCAGTGACTGTGGTTCGACTCCACGATCGAGACCGTTCGACAGCGCGCCGCCCGAGAGGTTGCGAATGCCAATCACGCCTAGACCCAACTCAGCGGCCAGCGGCAGCAGTTGACCGTGATCGTGCAAGCTGGATCCTGGCGGCAGCGGTCGCGCGTTCGAGTCGTTGAGCAGGTTGTAGTAGCACTGCACCGTGTCCAGCTCGGCGCGGCCCAGAACTTCGCGCACGCGCTCAGCCTCGCCCATGCCGGTAATGCCGATGAAGCGCGTCAGTCCGTCCTGCTTGAGCCTGTGCAGCGTCTCGACGGCGAGCATCGCATCGTCCACCGAAATCGAGCGGCGATAGCGCCCCCGCTCGGACGTGATTGTGTTGTGCAACTGGAAGATGTCGATCCTTTCGCGGCGCAGACGCTCGAGCGACTCATGGATCCCACGCTCAACGGCGCCCGGTACGTCGTCCAGGTCCTCCTTGCTCAGCGCGACCTTGGTCGCGACCAGCATGTCGCGGCCCACTCCCTGCAGCGCCTCCACTAGCGCACGGCCCAGATTGCGCTCCGCCGCACCGTTGCCATAGCTCGGCGCGACATCGAAGAAATTGATCCCCTCCGACATGGCCAGCGCGATCGTTTCTGCAATCGCCTCATCGGTCGTCTCGCCCCAGACGTGACCGATCCCGCCGCCGCCCACGCCAATCTCCGATACCACCAGTCCCGTTCGGCCCAGCTTGCGATATCGCATCATGATCAGATCCTCGCTCTCCGCCTCCGCAGGTGAGCCTAGCGCCGACTTTGACTAGCGGCATCGAGCGTTAGCGTGTGCTCATGCCTCAACCGAGTCACACACGGACCTGGCCGAGTCTGGCAGTGGTTCCGGCGCTCTATCCCGACGCCCGCAACCGAATCAATCGGGGACCGCTGCTCTACCGCGCCGGCAAGTGTTTCCCGTTGAGGCGTCCCATCGACACCAGCGGACGCATTCCTCTGCTCGCGGTTGGCAGCAACGCGTACCCTCGGCAACTTGCCGACAAGCTCGTTGGAACGATTGCGGATCTGCAGGGACTCCCGCTCCTCCCAACAATCATGCGCGGCTTCGACGTCGCCTACTGTCCCGTGCGCTCGCGCAAGGGCTACGTGCCGGTCACGCTCGCCAGCCGACCGGGAGCGGTCTGTCTCACCTGGATGCAGTGGTTGACGATCGATCAGCTCAACCTCATCTCGGCGAGCGAGGGCCCGCGGTACGCGCTCGTCGGCGGCAAGCCGCTCGCCGACGCATCGCTGATGCCGGCGCAGTGGCGGAAGCCGGCCGGCATCTTCGCCTGGTGGTTCGATGCGTTGCTCTGCGACAGCGAATCGGTGGCGTGGTTTGACGTGTATCGGCCGCCTGGCAGTCAGCAATCGGGACTGCAGATCGAGCGCTCTTCCTCGCGCCTGAATCCAGTTCCCACGGATTGGCGAGTGATACCACGTGAGGCGGTGCAGTATCGCACTGATCCTGAATTTATGTCTGCTCTGTGCTAGAATGTTTGATCAGAAGCCTTCTGCGGAGTTGACGCTTGGTTACTGAGCAAACTGCCCCCGATCTTCCGACGCGGACGCTCGTCGATGAGATGAGTTCGTCGTATCTCGACTACGCCATGAGCGTAATCATCTCGCGTGCGTTGCCTGACGCGCGAGACGGACTCAAGCCGGTTCAACGGCGCATTCTCTATGCAATGGACGATCTCGGCATGCGCGCCAACCAGCCCCACCGAAAGTCCGCGCGTATTGTTGGTGAAGTACTCGGTAAGTATCATCCGCACTCCGACCAACCGGTGTACGACGCCATGGTAAGAATGGCGCAGGACTTCTCCTTGCGTCACACGTTGGTCGATGGTCAGGGCAACTTTGGTTCTATAGATAACGACCCGCCGGCGGCGATGCGTTATACGGAAGCGCGGCTCTCACGTATCGCCGAGGAGATGCTTGCCGACCTCGACAAGAACACTGTCGACTTTGCACCGAACTTCGATGAGTCGTTGAACGAACCGACAGTACTACCAGGTCGCGCGCCTAACCTGTTGCTGAACGGCGCAGCCGGAATCGCGGTTGCCATGGCCTGCGACATCCCGCCGCACAACCTGATCGAGCTGGGCGGCGCGATCAAGACCATCCTGGTAAACGATCAGGCGACGCTGGACGATGTGCTGCAGCACATTCAGGGTCCCGACTTCCCCACCGCCGGCAGCCTCTTCGCCGGTGAGAACGATGAGCATCTGCGGCGCATGTATGGAACCGGACGCGGTGGCTTCACCGTTCGCGCGCATCACCACCTGGAAGAGACCACGACCGGTAATCGCCTGCAAATCGTGTTCACGGAGATCCCATACCAGGCCAACAAGGTCCGCATCATCGAGCAGATCGCCGCGTTGGTTCGCGACAAGAAGATCGAGGGTATTCGCGACCTGCGCGACGAGTCGGATCGCCATGGCATGCGTCTGGTTGTCGAACTCACCCGCGACGGGCACGTGCAGACGATTCTCGCCCAGCTCTACAAGTCGACCGGACTGCAGTCTCAGTACAGCGGCAACTTCGTCGCCCTGGTCGACAATCGACCGCGGACGCTGACGCTCTTCCAACTGCTGCGCGAGTTCATCCGCCACCGCCAGACGATCATCACCCGGCGCACCGAGTTCGACCTGGAGAAGGCGCGCGACCGGCATCACATCGTCGAGGGCCTGCTCAAGGCGATCGACAGCATCGACGCGATCATCGCCGCCATCCGCGCCGCCGAATCGGCCGAGGCCGCCCGCGACCGCCTGCAGGAAGACCCTTTCGATCTCTCTCAGCGGCAGGCCCAGGCCGTGCTCGAGATGCAGCTCCGCCGCCTCGCCCAGCTTGAGCGGACCAAGCTCGAGGAGGAGTACCAGGAGCTGACCGAGACGATCGAGTACCTCGAGGGTCTGCTCGCCGACCCCAAGAAAATCGACGGCCTGATCGCCGAGGATATGGACGAGCTGGTCGAGACCTTCGGCGAGGAGCGCAAGACCCGCGTGATTCACCGTTCCGTCGACGACTTCAGCCCGGCCGATCTCGTCCCCCACCAGTCCTCAGTCGTCACGCTCACCCGCCACGGGTACATCAAGCGCCAGCCGGTCGACGCCTTCCGCTCGCAGCGGCGCGGCGGCAAGGGAGTCAAGGGCATCGAGCGCAAGAACGGCGCCACTGAAGTTGAGGCGCCGCACCGCCTGATCGCGTGCGACACTCACGACCACCTGTTGCTATTCACCTCGCGAGGACGCGTTTACGGACTCCAGGCCCACGAAGTCGAAGCCCGATCCCGCGAATGGCGCGGACTGCCCGTCCGCAACGTGGTCGAGCTCCAACTCGACGAGCAGGTCACCACGATCATTCCGGTCGAGTCGTTCGAGGGCGACTACATCATCCTCGGCACGCGCCAGGGCTACGTGAAGAAGACCGAGCTCAAGAACTTCCAGAACGTACGCCGCAGCGGGTTGTTGGCGTTCAACCTGCGCGACGACGACGAGCTGGTCGAGGCGACCTTCGCGCACAGCGGCGACGACGTGATTGTCACCGGTTCCGACGGACGCACCGTACGCTTCGCCATCGACTCGCTGCGGGAAGCCTCGCGGATCAGCGGCGGCGTGCGTGGCATCAACATCCCCAACGAAGGCGCGCTGGTCGGTCTGCAGACCGTCGATCCAGAGGCTGAAGTGCTCACCGTGACCAGCCGAGGCTTCGGCAAGCGTACGCCGGAAGCCGAGTACCCGACCAAGGGTCGCGGCGGCAAGGGCATGATCGGCCATAAGGTCTCCGACGAGACCGGCCCGGTAGTCGGCATGGCCGTCGTCCGCGGCGACGAGGAACTGGTCGTGATCTCCGGCGGAGGCAAAATCCTGCGCACCGAGGTCCAGCAAATCCGCCAGGTCGGCCGCTCCTCCAAGGGAGTCAAGGTCATGTCCTCCGACGAAGGCATCGCCGCCATCGCCGTCGTCGACACCAGCCGAGAGTTCGGTCAACGCACCTAGAGTTCCCCTCTCCCTCCGCGCAGCGGGGGGAGATGCCGAAGGCAGAGGGGGGCACGCCACAGTCCCTGCTTCACGCAGGGACCAGCTCGGCCTCCGCCTACTGCAACTTCACCGCGAAGTCGGCGGGATTCAGTCCTACTCTTTGGAGGATGCCTCTTGCGTTGTTCGCTTGTTGCTTTGCGTTGTAGTTCGCGTTGACGAACCACGTTTCGACTTGTCGGTATGTCTTGAACTGTGCCCCCATACCGTTAGCGTCTATGGTGTTGACGAAGTAAGCCTGCGCGTTGCCAAGCCTGATCGGCAGATCGTGCTCCGTGACATGCCCAGTTGACTTCAACCATCTGACAATCTCGGTGCTAAGGCTTGCCCAACTGGGCGTGACTACTATGGTCGCGTCAGGAAAAGACACTTCGGCAGGCTTTGATCCAGCCTGCGGCTTGAATTCAGAGAGCGGTTGCCACTCAGGTCCCAACGGCTGAGCAGCCAACTTGGTTGATTGTGTCGAGATAGGCGGAGCCTCGGACTCGTTGACAAGAGGCGTGGCACCAACTGTGGTTGTTCCCTTGGTAGCGCTCGCCCGCCAGAGGGCCAAAGCCTTGAGCGCCGTCGTTGCGGGTGAATCGCTAAGGTCAAGTGTAGTGATGATCGAGTCCTTCATCGCAACCGGCTTGAACACGTCGTACAGCTCCCAGAGCCGGCCATCGGTGATGACCGCATAGGGAATGCCCTCTTCCTGGCAGTACCCCGTGACCTGCTGGCGCACCTTGAAGTCCAGTTGAGCGCCGAGCTTCTTGGCTTCGACGATGATCTGCGGTTTACCCGTCGTACCAAGCAAGGCGCAGTCAGCGGAGCCCGCGGCAGAGCGATACTCCGGCATCACCTGCGAAGGATCCCCCGTATCCCACCCCAGTCTGCGCAGCAGCGGGTCGATCAGCGCATACCGAGTCAACGCCTCGCTCTGCTGCAACGCCGGACCGTGCGCGTCGATTCGCGCCTGCAGCGTCTCAATCAGCTCGTGGAGATCTTCCAAGACCATGAGCCGATGATAGAAGCAGCGTTGAGTTAGGCGCAGAGGGACCCCCTCAGCCTTCGGCAGCTCCCCCTGCAGGGGGGCGGGCAGATCGAAGCTCCGCCCGCGTCCGTTACCATCTGATCGAACCAGCGCGCCTGTGCGCCAGCGAGGACGTACGCCATGAGATTCGGCATCTTCTACGAAATCTCCGTGCCCAGACCATGGGAGAACGACATCGAGCACACGGTCTATCACCGTTGCCTGGAGCAGGTGCGCCTCGCCGACGAGATGGGCTTCCACTCGGTCTGGGCGGTCGAGCACCACTTCCTCGAGGAGTACTCACACTGCTCCGCGCCCGAGCTGTTCCTGACTGCTTGCGCGATGCAGACCAAGCAGATTCGCGTCGGACACGGCATCGTCGTCTGCGTGCCGCAGTTCAACCATCCGATCCGCGCCGCCGAGCGCGCGGCGGTGCTCGACATCCTCTCCGACGGACGCCTGGAGTTCGGCACCGGCCGCTCCGCGACCTGGACCGAGCTGGGCGGCATGGACGCCAACCCGGACGAGACCAAGGAAACCTGGGACGAGTACACCCGCACGATCCCGCAGATGTGGACCAACGAGCGCTACGGCTATGAGGGCCGCGCCTTCCGCATGCCCACCCGCGCCGTGCTGCCCAAGCCCTACCAGAAGCCGCACCCGCCGATGTGGGTCGCCGTCTCCTCGCCGGGCACGGAGATCGACGCCGCCGAGCGCGGCATGGGCTCACTGGGCCTGACCTTCGGCGGCTTCGCCGAGCAGGAGGAGAAGGTCCAGCGCTACCGCAGCATCATCCGCAACTGCGAACCCGCCGGCGCCTTCGTCAACGAGCGCGTCGCCACGGTCAACTTCCTCTACTGCCACCCGGACAACGAGACCGGAATCAAGACCGGCAGCCGCCTGACCGGCTCCTTCGGTTACCTCGCCGCCCAGCTCCTGCCGGTCCGCGAAGTGCACCCGACCCGCAGCTACCCCAACCCCGGCTTGCTCGCAGCGACCCGCCAGCAGGCCGCGCAGAACCCGGGCGAGGGCGTCTCCGCGCCCGAGGGCGTCTGCATCGGCAACCCCGACCGGCTGGTCGAGGAGATCAAGAAGTGGGAGTCCTGCGGCGTCGACCAGATCAACTTCCTGCTCAACGCACTGGAGACCATTCCCCAGGAAGAGGTGCTGGAGAGCCTGCGCCTGTTCGGCGAAGAGGTGATGCCGCACTTCGCCGACGACAAGCCAGCGACTACTTCCCAACCGCGCGAGGCCGCGGCCGCGGCCGCCGGCGGCGACTAGTCGGGCCAGCCGCGCCCCCTCTGTCCCTGTGGGACTTCTCCCCTCGCAGGGCGGGGGGAGATGAATCATCGGAGAAAGGCATCAGATGCCAATCAATGGCAATGCCGACCCCGGCCAACTGACCCGCTATGCGCCGACGATGGCGAGCCTCGACACCGAGGCGCTGACCCTGCCGAGCGTCAAGGTGCTGCAGGTGATCTACGAAATCGATGACTCGGTCATGGCCGATTTGCTGCCACCCGCCTTGCACCCAACGATTCCGCCGACGTTGCATGTGATCGGTCTGCGCGCCGATGACGGGCCGCTGGGCGCGTTCACGCTGGCCGTTGTTCGTGTCGGCTGCCGCGCCGCCGTCCGACCGCGCGGCCTGCCCACGCGCGCCGTCTGCACCGCAGGCGATGCCGCCGCCGCGCTGGAGCAGCGCTGGGGATTCCCGATTACTGTCGGCGAGCCGGTCCTGCGCGAGCGCTACGACCGCCAGTCGATCGAAGTTAACGACGGCAACGTCGCGGTGCTCTCGGCCCAGCTCATCGATCCGGTGCCAATCGGCAACGGCGACCTGCTTTACACCGCTGGGATGCACATCGCCACGGTCGAGCGCGAGCGCGAGTCCAAGCCGTGGCTGGTGCAGGTCGATCCCGAGTTCGAGGTCAGCCGCGCCGACCGCGGCCAGGCCCAGATTGACGCCTTCGACAGCGTCTTCTGGGACGCGCCCGATCTGCGCCCGGTCTACCCCATCGTCGCCAGCTACACGACGGCCAACATTACGCTGCCCCGCATCCGCTATATCTGCGACCCCATGCAGCCCGCGATCAGCGGAACCGTCGCGCTATAACGAACAATTCTCTCCCCCCGCGCAGCGGAGGGAGAGGCCGAAGTAACCACATTTCATCTCCCCCCGCACAGCGGGGGGAGATGCCGAAGGCAGAGGGGGCCGATGCCCAATACCGAGACCCTGTTCCCCGGCTTCCGCGAGCACAGAACCGGCCCGATCTTCGCCCGCGTCGGTGGATCTGGTCCCCCCCTGCTGCTGCTGCACGGCTACCCGCAGACCGGTGCGATGTGGCACAAGATGGCGCCCGGCCTGGCCGAAGAACACACCGTGGTCGTCGCCGACCTGTTGGGCTACGGCGCCAGCGACTCTCCGCCTGGCGACGGCGGCGGCGAGGCCTACTCCAAGCGCGCGATGGCCGGCTACATGGTCGAGCTGATGTCCGATCTCGGCTTCGACACGTTCTCGCTCGCCGGGCACGACCGCGGCGGCCGCGTCTCCTATCGGCTCGCGCTGGATCATCCCGAACGCGTCGAGCGCCTCTCGCTGCTGGATATCATCCCCACCGCCGAGCAATTCGAGCAGATGGGGATCGCCGGCGGACTCGGCGGGTTCCACTGGTACTTTCTCGCCCAGCCGGCGCCATTACCGGAAACGCTGATCAACGCCGAGCCCGAGTTCTTCCTCAAGCGCATGCTCGGCTCCTGGGCGGGAGACGATGAGGGCGATGTCTTCACCGAGGCGGCAATGGCTGAGTACCTCGCCGCCGCCCAGGACCGCGAGACGGTCCGAAGCTGGTGCGAGGACTACCGCTCGGGCGCGCGCTTCGATCTGCGGCTCGATCGCGCCGACCGCTCGGAGAACAGGAAGATCACCTGTCCGCTCTTCGTGATCTGGGGCGCGGGACGGCAGACCAACCGGCGCGGCCGATTCATGGCCACCTGGCATCGCTGGGCTACTGATGTCACAGGTGTCGGCCTTCCCTGCGGACACTTCCTCCCCGAAGAACTCCCCGCCGAAACCGAGGCCGCCCTGCGCGAATTCTTCATCTAGTTCCCCTCTTCCCCCGCGCAGCGGGGGGAGATGTCACGTAGTGACAGAGGGGGGCACTCCCAAGCCAAGGATTGGAGCAACCCATGGAACCCGTCACGACCTTCAGCGGCACCGGATTGCCGCTCGACCGCGCCGATGTCGACACCGACCAGATCATCCCGGCCAAGTACCTCAAGCGGATCGAGCGTACCGGTTACGGTCCGTTCGCCTTCGAGGCCTGGGCCAGGGATCCCGAGTTCGTCACCAACCAGCCGCAGTACGACGGCGCCAGCGTGATGCTGGCGGGGCCCAACTTCGGCTGCGGTTCCTCACGCGAGCACGCCGTCTGGGCGATCCAGGGCATGGGCGTCCGGGCCGTGATTGCGCCCAGCTTCGCCGACATTTTCCGCAACAACTCGGCCAAGATGGGCCTGCTCACGATTCAGCTTTCGCAGCCCGATGTCGAAGAGCTGATGCGCATGGTCGAGGCAGAGTCGAACACGCCGATCACGGTCAATCTCGAAGAGCAGACCGTCGCCGCGCCGGGCGGTTGGTCACGCTCGTTCGAGATCGCGCCGTTCGTCAAGCACTGTCTGCTCAACGGCCTCGACGATATCTCGCTCACGCTGGAGCACGACGACCTGATCGCCGAGTACGAGTCCAATCGACCTTCGACAAAGCCGGCAACCGTCTAGGACTGGGCCTGATTAGACGCTCTCGTCACTTCTCGCGTCCGGACCTGAGTCCGACCCAGTAGCCCTATCCTGTCCGCAGTCGTCTTCCGAGCGTGAGCGTCAGGTTGAGCACATGCCCAGGCAGCAGCACCCGACCCCGTCCGTCCGCGAGAGCATCACCAATTTGCGCCGCTCGATCGGCCGGCGCCATGCGCTCTATGGCTTGATCAAGAACACCTTGATCAAAATGAAAAACGTCGAGAACTGCTGCGGCAACTATGGCGATCCCGGCTGTTGAGTGTCCGGAGAACGCGCTCGGGACGAGCGCCTCAAGGCGGAAGAGGACTAGTGCAACGATGAACAAGCGACCACGCCCCTCCTTCCTGGACGCTGTTGAGAACCTGCGCAGGGACGGCCGTCACGGTCTACGCCTGGTCACCGGCGTGCTGGCGATCTGGTGGAATAGGCTGACCGAGCGACAGACGTGCTGCGGCGACTACGGCGCGCCCGGCTGTTGAGTTTCTCCCGAACGCGCTCCGGAGGAGCGCCAAAGCGACGACTAGCCCACGATTAGCCCACGACGAGGATCGGCACTACATGGCCCACTACAGGATTGCGCTCTTGCCCGGTGACGGCATTGGCGTCGAAGTGATCGGGCAAGCGGTTCGCGTGCTCGACGCCCTCGGCGGACGCTTCGACCACTCCTTCGAGTACACCGAGGATCTCGTCGGCGGCGCATCAATCGATGCCCACGGCACCGCCCTGCGCGACCAGACGCTGGACATGTGCCGAGCCCAGGACGCCGTCTTGTTCGGTGCGGTCGGCGGCCCCAAGTGGGACGACCCGAAAGCCACGGTCCGACCGGAGCAGGCGATCCTCGGGCTGCGCAAGGGACTGGGCCTGTTCGCCAACATCCGGCCGGTCAAGATGCTGCCCATCCTCGCCGACGCCACGCCGCTCAAGCGCGAGACCGTCGAGGCGGTCGACATGGTCGTCCTGCGCGAGCTGACCGGCGGCATCTACTTCGGCGAACCGCAGCGACGCTGGGAGGAAGCCGGCCAGCGCAAGGCGGTTGACACGCTCGCCTACTCCGAGGAAGAGGTCGAACGCATCGTCCGGCTCGGATTCGAGACCGCCCGCGGGCGGCGCAAGCTGCTCACTTCGGTCGACAAGGCCAACATCCTCGACACCTCGCGTATGTGGCGTGAGATCACGGAGGAGATCGCCAAAGACTACCCCGACGTGACGCTCGAGCACCGGCTCGTCGACGCCTGCGCCATGGACCTGATCCGCCATCCGTCTTACTTCGACGTGATCGTGACCGAGAACATGTTCGGCGACATCCTCACCGACGAAGCCTCGATGCTCGCCGGTTCGATGGGCATGCTGCCCTCCGCCTCGCTCGGCGCGGCCGACGACGGCTCGACGCTCGGCCTCTTCGAACCGATCCACGGCACCGCGCCCGACATCGCCGGCCAGGGCGTCGCCAATCCGATGGCCATGATCCTCAGCGCCGCCCTGATGCTGCGCTACTCCTTCGGCCTCGAAGAGGAAGCCGCCACCATCGAGCAAGCCGTGATCGACATCCTCGCCGCCGGCCACCGCCCCGCCGACCTCGCCGCCGATGCCGACGCACCCCTCGGCACCGAGGCCCTGGGCGGCCTGATCAGCAGCGCCGTTGCCGGCGGCTGACCTGGTTTGCATGCCCTGTGTCCGTGTAGTTCATCGAGCCCGACCATGACCATCCAACGCCTACTCGTCGCGAATCGCGGAGAAATCGCCGTGCGGATTCTGCGGACTGCGTCCGAACTCGGGATCGCCACCACAGCGATTCACTCATCCGACGATGCAACGTCGGATCATCTGCGGCATGCGGACTCGGCTATTGCGCTCGAGGGAATGGGACCGTCGGCGTATCTCGACATCGAGCAGATCATCGAGCGCGCGCAAGCCGACGACTGCGATGCAATACATCCCGGCTACGGATTCCTGTCCGAGAACTCCGACTTCGCAGGAGCCTGCGAAGCGGCTGGCATCACGTTCATTGGACCCTCGCCGGCTGCGTTGGCGCTGTTCGGAGACAAAGCCCGCGCCCGCATACTTGCGGGCGAGCGCAGCGTTCCCATCTTGACGGGATCGGACCACGCGGTTGACCTGGCCGGCGCCCGCGCGTTCTTCGAGCAGTTAGACGGCCGGCCGATGGTGATCAAGGCAATCGGAGGCGGCGGTGGTCGAGGAATGCGTGCGATCAACGAGGCATCCGAGATCGAAGACGCGTTTGAACGCTGTACACGCGAGGCCCAGGCCGCATTTGGCAATGGCGCGCTGTTCGTCGAGCGGTTTATTCCTCGCGCCCGACACATCGAAGTCCAGATTGTGTGTGACCAGCACGGCAATGTCACTCACATGGGTGAACGGGAATGCACCATTCAGCGGCGCTATCAGAAGCTGATCGAGATTGCTCCCTCGCCAACGCTCAGCGAAAGTCTTCGCGAGCGAATCACCGGAGCTGCGGTTGAGTTGGCCGAGGCCGGCGGTTACTCCAATCTGGGAACGTTCGAGTTCCTGGTGGATGCCGACACCAACGACGAGTACGCCTTCATCGAGGCCAATGCCCGTCTACAGGTTGAACACACCGTGACCGAGGAGGTGACCGGGCTCGATCTGGTCGAGTGCCAGCTTCGGATCGCCGAAGGGGCAACACTCGACGACCTCGGCATGGAGTCCCCGCCGCCGCTGCGCGGATTCGCCATTCAGTCGCGAGTCAATCTCGAGCGGATGCGCGAGGACGGCGATGTCCGTCCGGCCGCCGGAACGTTGGGTACCTTCCGGCCGCCCGCCGGACCTGGCATCCGCGTCGACACCTACGGCTTCGTCGGATTTGCGGCCAATCCGAGCTTTGACTCATTGATTGCCAAGGTCGTGACCCGACATCCCAGCAGCGATTTCAAGGACGCAGTGCGCCGCGCGCGCCGCGCGCTGGACGAATTTCAGCTCGAAGGCCCCGACTCAAACATTGGCTTCTTGCGCAACATCCTGGGTCACCCTGATTTCATTGCCGGAGACCTGCACACTCGCTGGATCGATGAGCGAATCGGTGAGTTGGCGGTCAGTTCGGACAACGGCGCCGCCTCGGGGAGTCAGTCTGCCTGGGCCGGCGGGCGAGTCGAGAACCAGGTCACCGATCCGTTGGCTGCGCTCGACTTCTTCCGCCAGGGCGCCGGGGCGGCTTCGCTCGATGTCAATCGCGGCCTGGAAGAGGACCGTTCCGGATTCCCCGCGCCCGAGATCATCGGCCCGCCCGGCACGGAACCGCTGCGCGCGCCGATCCAGGGCACGATCATCGAGATTCTTGTCGGCGACGGCGACAGCGTCGCCGCCGGCCAGGACGTGATCATCATGAACGCGATGAAGATGGAGCACGTCCTCCAGGTAGACGTCGGCGGGATTGTGCAGGAGATCACCGTTTCGATCGGCGACATCATCTGGGAGGGCCACCCGCTCGTGTTCATCGAGCCGGCCGACGTCGGCTCGGCGCTCGATGGCGCGTCCGGTGACATAGACCCCGACCACATCCGCCCCGACCTGCAACACAGCATCGACCTGCACGAGGCGTTGCTTGACCACAATCGCGAAGGGCCTGTCGCTCGGCGGCATGCCAAGGGCAAGCGCACGGCTCGCGAGAACATCGCCCAGCTCGTCGAGGGCGGCACCTGGACCGAGTACATGCCGCTCGGCGTCGCCGCGCAGCGGCGCGTTCGGTCGTGGGAAGAGTTGCGCCGCGTATCGCCCGCCGACGGTCTGATCTGCGGGCTCGGCACGGTCAACGCCGATCTCTTTGACAACTCCACCGCCACGACGGCGATCATCTCCTACGACGAGACTGTCTGGGCTGGGACGCAGGGCTTGCGTGGTCACGAGAAGACCGATCGCATGGTCGAGACCGCGCACCGACTGCTGACGCCGCTGGTCTTCATCGCTGAAGGCGCCGGCGGACGTTCGGGTGATACCGATGCGGCCTACACCCGCGTCGCGGCACGCAACGTGCGCACCTTCGAGCGCCTGGCCGAACTCTCCGGCCGCGTGCCGATGATCTCAATCACCGCCGGGCGCTGCTTCGCCGGCAACGCCTCGATGCTCGGCATGTGCGACATCATCGTTGCCACCGAGGGATCCAACATCGCCATGGGCGGTCCTGCGGTGATCGAAGGCGGCGGGCTCGGCTTGTTCCTGCCCGAGGAGCTCGGTCCGATGTCGCAGCAAGTACCGAATGGCGTCGTTGACATCTTCGTCAAGGACGAAGAAGAAGCGATGGCGGCGGTCAAAAGGTACCTCTCGTACTTCCAGGGCCGGCTCAAGGAGTGGAGCGTGCCCGATCAGCGACTGCTGCGCCACGTGATCCCCGAGAATCGCCTTCGAACCTACGACGTGCGCAAGGTTATTGAACTCTTGGCCGACCATGACTCCGTGCTTGAGCTGCGGCCGGAGTTCGGCATTGGGGTTGTCACCGCGCTGATTCGCATCGAAGGCCGGTCCGTCGGTGTGATCGCCAACAACAACATGCATCTCGGCGGCGCTGTCGACAGCGATGGCTCGGACAAGCTGGCTCGCTTCGCCCAGATCTGCGATTGCTGGAACATCCCTGTGCTGACGCTGGTTGATACTCCCGGCATGATGGTCGGACCGGAGGTCGAGAAAACGGCACTGGTCCGTCACTGCCACCGTGTATTCGTCTCGTTGGCCAATCTGACCACGCCGAAAATGACGATCACGCTGCGCAAGTGTTATGGACTCGGGGGACTGGCGATGCTCGCCGGCAGCACCGAGGCGGGACTGTTCAACGTCGGCTGGCCCACGTCGGAGTACGGCGGCATGAACCTCGAGGCGGGCGTCAAGCTCGGCGCGAGGGCGCAGCTCGAACAGATTGAAGACCTCGAGGAACGCACTCGGGTCTACGAAGAGATGGTCGCCGACGCCTATGAGCGCGGCAACGCAGTCAACGCCGCCACCGTGTTGGAGTCGGACGATGTGATTGACCCGGCCGAGACGCGGCAGTGGATCTTGCGCCTGTTGGACGCCGTACCCAACTCCGAGCCGATCCGTGAAGGCCGACGGCCGTACATCGATAGCTGGTAGGTATCTGCTCCAGGCCGTTAGCCTGAGCAGGTGCATTGACGGAACCGAACAGGCGGAGCACTGCCGTGACTACCATGACCGCTGAACAGCTTGACCACTTCGAGACCTTTGGATTCCTCTCCGTCGACGAGGTCTTCGATCCTGAGGAAGTGATCGCGCCGGTCATGGACGAGTACGCCGGCGTGCTTGACACGCTGGCGCGCGAGCTGGTTGAGCAGGGAACGATCACCGACACCTACGAGGACCTGCCCTTCGCCGAGCGGGTCTGCAAGGTCTACGTCGAGTCGCAGAAGGTGCATGCGCAGTACTTCGACTTCTCGCTGCCGCAGAAGGGGATCACGGCCGACACGCCGTTCTGGGCCGGCCCCGCCGTCTTCAACGCGCTGACCAATCCCAGCCTGCTCGACACGGTCGAGTCATTCATCGGTCCCGAGATCTACTCCAACCCGGTCCAGCACGTGCGGGTCAAGGTGCCCGAGTCGATCGCGCCGCGCGACGCCGACGGCAACGTGATCTACGGCGCGACGCCCTGGCACCAGGACTCGGGCGTGATCAACGCTTCGGCTGACGAGACCGACATGCTCACCGTCTGGTTCCCGCTGATGGACACCGACGCCGAGAACGGCTGTTTGCAGGTGATCCCCGGCTCGCACCGCGGCGAGGTGCTGACCCATTGCTCCAGCGTGCAGGGCCTGACCATCCCGTCGTCGATCCTGCCCGGCGAAGACTCGGCGCGCGCCGTGCCGCTGCCCGCCGGCGGATGCCTCTTCCTGCATCGCAAGACCGTCCACGGCGCACTGCCCAACCTCAGCGATCGCATCCGCTGGAGCTTCGATCTGCGCTACCACCCGCCCGGCCAGCCGACCGGACGCGAGGCCTTCCCCGGCTTCATCGCCCGCAGCCGCCGAGACCCGGACGCCGTCCTCTCCGACGCCAGCCGCTGGCGCCGGTTGTGGCTCGACGCCCGCGCCGCGCTCGCCGATCAGCCGGACCCCGACTACAACCGCTGGTCGCTCGACGACGAAGCCTGCGCATAGGGACTCCTCCATTGGCCGGAGAGATGAACAGCGAAGCCGAACTGCTCGAATCCGCACGCCGCTTCTCCTTCGGCGGACGGATGGACAAGTCGGGTACGGGTCCGATCTTTGTGCGTGGCTCCGGTTCCGAAGTTGAAGACACAAGCGGCAAGCGGTACCTCGACTTCAACTCCGGCCAGATGTGCGCCTGGCTGGGACACAATCATCCCGCCATCACGGAGGCAGTGCGCGACGCCTGCGACGTACTGATTCACTCCCACAGCAGCTACTACAACGACAAGGAGATTGAGCTCGCCGAGCGGCTCGGCAATCTGCTTCCGGATCCGCTGCAGAAGAGTATGTTCCTGCAATCCGGAGCCGACGCGAACGAGGCGGCAATCAACATCGCCAGGAAGTACACCGGCGGTTTCGAGATCGTCAGTCCGCACGCTTCATTCCACGGCATGTCGGACACCACGCGTTCGTTGACGTTCGCCGGTTGGCATCGCGGCTACGGCCCGCCGCAACCCGGGATGATGGCGATGTTGGCGCCCTATTGCTACCGCTGTCCGATCAACCTCGAGCCCGAGACCTGTGATCTCGCCTGCCTGGACGCCTCCTTCGAACTGATCGACGCGCAGACTACTTCTCGGCCGGCAGCAGTCTTGACTGAGCCGATCTTCTCGGCCGGCGGCGTGATTGAGCCTCCATCCGGTTGGCTGGCGGAACTCAAGCGGCGCTGCGAGGATCGCGGGATGCTGCTGGTCCTGGACGAAGAGCAGACCGGTCTGGGCAAGACCGGGGACACGTTTGCCTTCGAGCAAGACGGCGTCGTCCCCGACATCATGACCCTGGCCAAGCACTTCGGCGGCGGCATCTGCATCTCTTCCGTGTCGACATCCGCCGAGATCGAGGAACAAGTCGTCGCCGAGGAGTTCATCGTTACTCACTCACACTCCAACGATCCGCTCGCCTGCGCCGCCGGTACGGCGACGCTCAATGTCCTCGAATATGAAGACCTCGCCGGCAGGGCGAGACGGCTGGGCGGGCACTTGAAGTCGAAACTCAACGAGATCGCCGAGCGGTTCGAGATCGTCGGCGACGTGCGCGGTCGCGGCTTGCTGCAGGGAATCGAACTCGTCCGAAATCGTCGGACGAAGGAACCGGCGACGACCGAGGGCAAGGCGATCGCAGAGCGCTGCCTGCACGAGGGCTTGATCTTCAGCGTCCGGCGCGAAGGCTCTGTCCTGCGCTTCGTCCCGCCCGCCAGCACAACTGAGGCTCAGATCGATCTGGCGATGGACATACTGGCGATTGCGCTCGGAGAGGCGCGCGGTTAGCGATTCGGCGCGCAGGCGCGCATCACCGCTCTGACCGACTCCAATCCCGGCTTCGCCGCCACGACTCGTACGATCGCGGTGTCGAGACCGTCGGCGAGCGCCTCGAAGGCCGCCTTGGCACCCGACGCGTTGCCGTAGTAGCCGACCCGCGTCAGCAGCTCCTCTGAGGCCGCCGATGCCACCTCGTCCGCCGAGGCGCCGCTGCGCCGCATGTCGTCCAGCGACGCCAGCTCGTCGGTGAAACCCATCCGCTCGAAGTGCGCGCGATACGCGAACTTGCGCAGCCGCTCCGACGGCACTCCCTGTCCCAGCGCGTAGCCGAGCATCGACTTGGCGTACGACATCCGCGCCGCTTCGACATCCTCGTCCACGCAGATGCGAATGTACTCGACCAGGCGCACGTCTTCGGGACGCTTGCCTGCCTTGGCCGCGCCCTCGTTGAGCCGCTCGCGGCTCCAGCTCACGCGCTCCGGATCGCACCAGTTGAGCACCACGCCGTCGCCGACTTCGGCGCCGAGCTGGATCATTTGCGGCCCCAGTGCGCCTACCAGCACCGGCGTCGTCGGCGGTCGGAAGCCGAGCTGCACGCCGTCGTACTGAACCGACTCCCCCTGGATCGTCACGGACTCCCCGGCCAGCAAGCCCTTCACGGCAGCGGTGTATTCGCGCATGACGCCGAGCGTGGACCGCCGGGGCAGGCCAAGCTGGCGGCGTGCGTCGGCCCGATAGATGCCGCCCGAACCGATCCCCAGCGAAAACGTGCCCCCGCTCATCGCTGAGACCGTCCCCGCAGACATCGCGAACGCCACCGGCGAGCGATACGCGATGGGACAGACGCCGATGCCCGTCGCCAGACCGCTGGCCTGATGGCGGATCGAGCAGAGGTGGAACGAGTCGAGCCCGGCGCCCTCCGGCGTCCAGAGCGACTGGTAGCCCAACTCAGCGGCCTCCCGCGCCAGCGTCTGCTGATCTTCAAACGTCATCCCCAACGAGAAGTCCAGTCCCAGCCCGACCTGTCCGATTGCCATCGCGTCCCGCCTATCATGCGTCCCAGATTGCCCTCGCAGGCTATCGCCAGGTTGGACTGCTTCGGAAAGGACGCATTCATGCCTCCCATCGTCGACACCAGATACGGCAAACTCCAGGGACAGACAGAGGATGACCTGCACGTGTTCCGCGGCGTCCCCTTCGCCGCGCCGCCGGTCGGCGAGTTGCGCTTCCGCGCGCCGCGTCCGCCCGAGTCCTGGGACGGCGTCCGCGAGGCGAACGAAGTCGGCTATGGCTCGATGCAGACCTTCGTGCGCGGACTTGAGCTGCTGGGCGCCTGGGAGATGCCGGTAGACGAAGACTGCCTCACGCTCAACATCTGGACGCCCGGGCTCGACGATGCCAAACGTCCGGTGATGTTCTGGATCCACGGGGGCGGCTTCGCCGGCGGCTCGGGGGCGACGCCGATCTACAACGGGCAGCACCTGGCCAATCGCGGCGACGTGGTGGTCGTCACGATCAACTACCGGCTCGGCGCGCTGGGCTATCTCTACAACCAGGCGCTGACCGACGGCGACGACCCGACCTCCGGCAACTACGGGATGCGCGATCAGGTCGCCGCGCTGGAGTGGGTGCGCGATCACATCGGCGCGTTCGGCGGCGACCCCGAGAACGTGACGATCTTCGGCGAGTCGGCCGGCGGCATGAGCGTTGGCGTGCTGATGGGCGCGGCCGAAGCCGAGGGTCTCTTCCACCGAGCAATCCCCCAGTCGGGCGCTGGACATCACTCACTGCCGACCGAGGTCGCCGAGGAAGTCTGTCGACGCTACTGCGCCATCCTCGAGGTCAGCCCGGAGGATGCCGACTCGCTGCGCAGCATTCCCGCCCAGGACATGCTCGACGCGCAGAATGCGCTGGCAGCGGATCCGCAGACCTCGGCACTGACCGGCCGCTACCTGATGGCCTTCTCGCCGGTTGTTGAAGGTGGATTCCTTGAGACACTGCCGATCGAATCCGTGCGCAACGGTCGCAGCAAGGATGTCGACCTGCTCTGCGGCACGATCGAGGACGAGTGGACCCTGCTGGCCGCGATCCAGGGCGTCAACGAGATGGACGAGACGAGCGCTCGCGGAGCCCTCGCCGTCACCGCCGGTGACGCCGATGTGGCGAACCAACTCTATGACCACTACCGAGATGCGCGAACTGCTCGCGGCGCCGCCTCGGACGCGCTCACCGTCTACGACTCGGTGATGACCGACTACGTGTTCCGGATTCCATCCGACCGCCTGCTCGACGCGCACAGCGCTCTCGGTGGTTCGGGGAAAACGTACGGGTACATGTTCAATCAGCAGTCGCCGGCGATGGATGGTCGGCTGCGCGCCCCGCACGCGATCGACATCCCCTTCGTCTGGGGCACCGGCGACCAGATGCGAGCGTTCATCGGCGAAGATCCGCAGACCGATCAGCTCTCGGGCTTCGTCATGGACGCCTGG
Organism: Chloroflexota bacterium; assembly: GCA_009838915.1. Classification (GTDB taxonomy): domain Bacteria; phylum Chloroflexota; class Dehalococcoidia; order Bin125; family Bin125; genus Bin125. The sequence continues at coordinate 72,335 of VXQT01000034.1, read as the reverse complement.
ATCAGCTTCGCTCGCAACGGCAATCCCAGCACCAACGCGCTGCCGGGTTGGCCCGAGTACCGCGCCGATCAGCGCTACACGATGGTCCTCGGCCCGGACGTGAAGACGGTCCGCGAGGACCGCGAGGTCGAGCGCGAGATCTGGAGCTCGGACCTGCTCGAATAGGAGCGAGCGATGGCTTCGAACACAAGCACTGTCGAAACCCGCCGGGGAGACCTGAGAGGCCAGGTTGAGAGCGGTCTGCACGTCTTCCGCGGAGTGCCCTATGCCCAGCCGCCCGTCGGCGACCTGCGTTGGCGCCGGCCGCAGCCGCTCGAGAGGTGGGATGGAGTCCGGGATGCCCTCGAGTTCGGTCCAATCTCGATCCAGCCGCCGCGACCGGCGGCCGGTCCGTTCGCGGGGATCATGGGCCACAGCCAGGAGCGAACCTCGGAAGACTGTCTCTACCTCAACGTCTGGACTCCAGGACTCGACGACGCCCGCCGACCAGTGATGCTCTGGATTCACGGCGGCGGCTTGTCCAGCGGTTCCGGTTCGTCGCCGGCCTACGACGGATCGCATCTGGCTGCACGTGGAAACGCAGTGATCGTCACGATCAACTACCGTCTCGGCTCACTCGGCTTCCTACCGGACCCCGTGCTCGCAACAGATGGCGAGGCCGAGGGCAACTTCGGCTTCCACGACATGGTCGCGGCGCTGGAGTGGGTGCGAGACGAGATCGCGACGTTCGGCGGCGACCCGGGTAACGTGACGATCTTCGGTGAGTCGGCCGGTGGCATCGCGGTCGGCATCTTGCTCGCGTCGCCTCGCGCGGAAGGTCTATTCCATCGCGCAATCATCCAGAGCGGTGCAGCCGACCGTATCCACTCGCGCGGCTCCGTCGCCGAGATGCTTCCCTACTACTACCGCGAACTTGGGCTCGATCACCCATCCGCCGACGAGCTGCGTCGGTTGCCCGCGGAGGACATCCTCAATGCCCAGAGCGCGCTGGCAGCGGCCGATCCAGCGGCTAATCCCGCCGCCGGACTACACGGCGTCTTCAATGCCGTAATCGAGGACGAGCTCCTCGACGCGATCCCGATCGACGCGGTGCGAGAGGGTCGAGGCTCAGGAGTCGACCTGCTCGCCGGCACGATGCGCAACGAGTTCACGCTGCTCTCCGCGATGGCAGGATTGAGCGACCTCAACGAGGAGCGCGCGCTGGAGCTGTTATCGCCGTTGGTCGGAGGAAGCGAACGCGCCGGCGAATGCTACGAGACGTACCGCGCCCTGCGCATCGGGCGCGGCGAACCGACCGATCCTCTCGATGTCTACAACGCGGTCATGACCGACCGTCAGTACCGGGGCTCTACCCGCCGTCTGCTCGACGTCCGCGAGGGAGCATCGGGCGGTACCTACGCCTACCTCGTCGAGCAGCAATCGCCGATGTTCGAGGGTCGGCTGGGTTCGCCCCATGCGCTCGACGTGCCCTTGATCTGGGGAACCAACGACCTGATGCGCGACTTCGTCGGCAGCGACCCACAGGTCGATCAGCTCAGCCGATTCATGATGGATGTCTGGCTCAACTTCGCCCGAACAGGCAATCCGGGTACGCAGGCGCTCCCCGGCTGGCCGCAATACCGAAGCGATCAGCCCTACACGATGATCTTCGGCCCCGACGTCAGAACCACCACAGCGGATCGTGAGGAAGAGCTCGCGCTCTGGCGATGAGCGCTGGGGTGGTGCAAGATCGCCACGTAACCGGACTCTCAACTACGACGAAAGACGACGCCATGATCCCCGCCGATGAGACGTTTGATGGCACCTTTCCGTTCGAGCCGCACTTCAGCGAGGCTCCCGGGTTCCGAATGCACTATGTCGACGAAGGTGAGGGCGAACCCGTCGTCATGTTGCACGGTGAGCCAACCTGGGGGTACCTGTACCGTCGTTTCATTCCGGCCGTCGCCGAGTCGAACCGCGTGGTCGTGCCCGACCACATGGGATTCGGCAAGAGTGAGACTCCGCAAGACCGCGAGTACACGCTCAGGACCCATGTCGAGAATCTGTCGTCGCTGATCGACGAACTCGACCTGCACGACATCACATTGATCATGCAGGACTGGGGCGGTCCAATGGGCTCGCAGTACGCGGTGCGCAACCTCGACCGTGTCAAACGGATGTGTGTCTTGAACACTGTCATTCCCGGCGCCCAACGGGTGCCGCCAAGCGCGCCGCTAATGCCGTGGTTCCAGTGGATCGGCAAACATCACGAGGCCGGCTCGCTGAATGAGACGCTCGGTCATTTGGGCAGCAATGTCCTTAGCGTGATGAAGATCATTGGCTTCGAGAATTCGGCTGCCGTTGATGACACCTGGATTCGTGCATACTCTGCGCCGTTCCCGGACAAAGAGTCATGCATCGGCGCGATTGAGTTCCCGCTTGACGCGTACCTGGGTCGGACGCGCGACTACGTCCTCGAACGAGTTAGCCAGGTGCCGGAACTGGGCTCAATGCCGGCGATGATGGTTGAAGGCATGCAGGACCACGCCATCAACCCGGACGTGGCGATCGGTAGTTTCCGCGCACTCTATCCCGACGCGCCGATCACGATCCTGCCTCACGCAGGGCACTTCTGCCAGGAGGATGCTCCGGAGATCATCGTGCCGCTGATCAAGCAGTTTCTGCGATTGACTTGATTAGGCTGTTCTTCGCTCGCATGTGCAGCGGCAATCCCGGCACGACCGCGCTTCCCGGCTGGCCGCAGTACCGCAGCGACCAGCCGTACACGGTGGACATCGGACCGGACGTCAGATCTACGACTGCCGATCGCCAAGAAGAGTTCGCGCTCTGGCGCTGACACACCCTGCTCACGTCTTTGGTCAGTGAACGAGGCGGTCCGCGGCCGCGCGAGATCTCCGTGTCCCCACCGCGCTCGGGAATGCACGCTCTGCCGACATATTTCTGCGACATTTGCTCGTCACTCTGGGCATTGCCACAGAAACACAGACGAAAGGAGTGGCGAAATGAAGCGCAGTTTCAAGAAGTCGGCGGCATTGCTGTTCGCGCCGGTGTTGGGCGTCGCCCTGTCTGGAGCCATCCTCCTCGGATGCGCCAGCGGCGGCTCCGATCACAACGGGGACGCGGAACGCACGATCAGCCAGACGACCAGCGAGAGCCGCGAAGGCGGGTCTGAAGGCCAACACGGCGCGCGCGAAGGCGCGGAGAACGCCCAGGAAGGCAGGCAAGGCGAGAACCAACACGGCGCCGGAGGCGAGGGCAGCCGCGAACGCGGTGAGTCCAACGAAGGCTCCGGCGGCGAAGGCGGCAACGAAGGCACCGGAGGCGAAGGTCACGGCCCTGAAGGCGAGGGCGGCGAGAGCCGCGAAGCCGAGATGTCCAGTCCCATCATCCCGCTCGACCAGTCATGGTCTGGGAACCTGGGCGGATTGGCCGTCTCCATGCAGTACGACGACGCCACGCAGACGGTGTTCGGCACGGTGCGCAACACCACGTCCGAGGTCCTCTGCTTCGTGCAGGCCGAACCTCACCTGAAGTCGGGCACGACGACCGTCGGTGAGCTTGGTCCGCAGAAGCTGGGCGATCTGCAACCGGGCGAGGAAGTCGTCTCCAGCCTGTCCGTCAGCAGCGAGCCGGGGCTCGCAGGTGTGTCGTTCGACGGCTACGTCGTGCACATGGAAGTCTTCGACTGCGCCGGCCCCGGACCGCAGCCGCACTCGGGCGAAGCTGGTGAAGGTTCTGCTGGAGCGGGCGACGAAGACGGCGCCAACGCGCCGATGATGCCGCTCGACGAGGTCTACGACGAGGTACGCCGCGGCGCGCGGCTGATCCTCAGCTACGACGCCGGCAGCAACTCGTTCGTCGGCACCGCCGAGAACACCACCAACCAGGTGCTGACTCGCGTACGGGTCGAGGTCCACCTCTCGAACGAGACGGAACTCGGTCCGACTACGCCGACTGACCTGGCTCCCGGCGAGATGATCGCCATCACCCTGCCGGCCACGGTCGAACCGTTCGACGGATGGGTTGCTCACGCCGAAGTCGGTAGCGGTGAAGGCGAGAGCGGCCAGGGCGGCTCGGGCGAGTCGGGCCACGAGTCCGGCGGCGAGCACGGCAGCTCCGGCGAATCGGGCAGCGAGTCCGGTGGCGAACACGGCGGGCGGGGCGAGTCCGGACAGGACTAGCCTTCGGCAAGACCGAGTTTGCGCAGGGCAAACAGAAGTAGGGATTGCAAGATGAGCGACACCGTTCTGATCGTCGAAGACGACACGCGGATCGCTCACTGGGTCAAGCGCTACTTCGAACAGGCCGGATACTCCCCTGAGGTCGCTCACGACGGGGAGTCCGGCCTCGCCCGTGCCCGCAGCATGGCGCCGGACTTGATCATCCTCGACCTGATGCTGCCCCGGTTGGATGGCATCGAACTCTGTCGCATCTTGCGCCGCGAGTCCGATGTTCCGATCATCATGCTGACCGCTCGGGAAGCGCCGGCCGAGCGGATTCTTGGTCTCGACAGCGGGGCGGACGACTACATCATCAAACCATTCGATCCTCAGGAAGTCATCGCTCGGGCCGAAGCGGTGTTGCGCAGGGTGCAGGGCAAAGTCCAGCAAGTCATTACCCACGGCGACATCAGCGTGAACGAGACATCGCGCCGCGTCACGATCGACGGTCAGCCGGTGAACTTGACCCATGCCCAGATCACCCTGCTCGCCGTGCTGATGCGGCATCCCAACCAGGTGCTGAGCCGAGAGCAGCTGATCAACCTGGCGTTCCATCATGAGTTCGAGGGATACGATCGCGCCATCGACAGCCAGATTGCGCGCTTGCGCAAGCAGATCGACCGCGGCGGTCGGCAGCCGATCCAGACCGTGTACGGCGCGGGCTACAAGTTTGTGGTGGATGAAGCCTGATGTCGTTGCGCTGGCGGATCATGGGATCGCTTGTACTGTTGGCCGCGCTGACGGTCGCCATCAGCGTCGGCGTCGGCTACTGGGCCACCGAGTCGCGGCTGAACGTGTTCGTCTCCGAGATCGCCGATGACCAGGCGGCCTACCTGGCCCGAAGCGTGAGCGAGGAGTACACGGCGGTCGGCGGGTGGCACACGATCGGCGATGCCCTGGAACGGGCCGGATATCTCAATGCCGAGGCCTCGCACGATGAGGGTGAGGACTCGCGAGGCGATGAGGCAGGAGAGAGTTTCCACCTCGAGCAGGTGCGCGTCGTGATCACCGATGTCAACGGACGCGTCGTCACCGACAACATGTCCGTGCTGGCCAGCGGCGCGGACGCGACCGACCTGGACGGCTCGCGCCGGACGGTGTACGACCTATCGACCAACCAACCGGTTGGTCGCCTCTTTGTGGATGTCGACCAGGAGTTGCTCTCCAGCGAGTCGCACGGGTTTCTGAGCACGCTGCTTTACATCATCCTGTTCGCCGGACTCGGCACGGTTGCCGCGGCGATCCTGCTGTCGAACTGGTTGGCCAAGCGGATCACCGCCCCGGTCAAGGCGTTGACCGAGGCGACCCAGGCCATCGCTCGCGGTGATTCGACGCCACTTGACATCACCACCAACGACGAACTGGGCCGCATGAGCGCAGCCTTCAACCAGATGGCCGACACTCTGGAAACGCAACGAGAGCTGCGGCGCCGGTTGATTCACGATCTGTCCCACGAACTCAACACACCACTGAGCGTCGTGCAGCTTGAAGCTGCGGGACTGCGCGATGGTCTGCAGTCTCCCGAGCAGGCGGCCGAACAGATCGTTCAGGAGGTTGACCGTCTGCGCGGGCTGCTGACCGACCTCAACGCGCTCGCCGAGACCGACAGCGGCGAACTGCGCCTGGACTCCGAGCAGGTTGCAGTCTCCGATCTGCTCTCCAGAGAGGTCACCCGCTGGCAGCCGCGCGCGGACGCGCGTGGCGTGGCGCTCTCGCTCGAGCCGGTCGCCGATCTGCCCGAGATACCTGTCGATCGGATGCGTATCAGCCAGGCGCTCGGCAACGTCTTGAACAACGCGATCCAGAGCACGGAGCCCGGAGGCGACGTAGTAGTCAGGGCGGCGTTGGGACCGGAACAATCCGCGTCGATCTCGGTGATCGATGACGGCGTCGGCATCAGCGCCGACGATCTGCCGCACCTCTTTGATCGGCTCTACCGCACCGCGCAATCGAGAGACCGGGGGGTATCGGGATCCGGACTGGGTTTGGCCATCACCCGCGCCATCGTCGAAGCGCACGGAGGCACAGTCACAGCCGAAAGCGACGGCCCCGGCCAGGGCGCCACGATTACGCTCACGCTGCCAGCCGTAGAGTGATGAACAGGATTGAGCTGGCGGAGAGGGTGGGATTCGAACCCACGAGGGCCTTGCAGCCCTACACGCTTTCCAGGCGTGCCTGATCGTCCACTCCAGCACCTCTCCGGAGACGGTGGCCGATATGCAAACTGGCGGAGAGGGTGGGATTCGAACCCACGAGGCACGTCGCCGCACCTACCGATTTTCGAGATCGGCTCCTTCGGCCACTCGGACACCTCTCCACGTTGAAGTATACGCAGCGCCTGGACCTGATCCCGCAATAGGCTGTGTGCCATGTGGCGCATTTGACCGCCGCTCGCGCACCTGTTGTTTCGTCGGGAGACCCCGTGACCCAGCCCCCAGTCAAGCCTCATGTCAATGCCAGGACCATCTCCGAGCTGCTCGCTCCGCTCGACGGTGACGCATCCGCTCTCGGCTCACCGGGCCGACCCGACCTCAGCTTCGACGGTCTGCGCGAACAGATCGCGCGCACAGGCGAGCAGCTCAACAGCTTCGGTCTGGGGCGCGAGGACGGGATCGCGATCGTCCTGCCCAACGGCGCCGAAATGGCGGCTGCCTTCCTCGGCGTCGCCAATGCGGCGACCGCCGCGCCGCTCAATCCCGGCTACCGCACGGACGAATTCGAGTTCTACCTCGCCGACCTTGACGCCCGCGCCGTCGTCGTGCAGGAGGGCGTCGACTCGCCTGTCCGCGAAGTAACGGGGAAGCTCGGCATCCCGTTGATCGAGCTGCAGCCCGATGCCGACGGTCCTGCCGGGAGCTTCACGCTGTCGGCCGAGATCGGCGGCTCAGCAGAACGGCCGGGCGAGGCCGGAGCGGACGATGTCGGCCTGGTTTTACATACGTCGGGCACGACGTCGCGACCGAAGATCGTCCCACTGCGACAGCGAAACCTGATTGCCACCGCGCACCACATTCGCGACACACTGCAGCTCACTTCAGAGGACCGCTGTCTCAACATCATGCCGCTGTTCCACATTCACGGGATCATGGCCGGCATTCTCGCCAGCGTCGGTGCGGGCGGCAGCACCTGGTGCTCGCCCGGGTTCAACGCGATGCAGGTGTTCGGCTGGCTGCGTGAGTCGACGCCGTCCTGGTACACCGCCGTTCCGACCATGCATCAGCTCATCCTCACCCGTGCCTCCCGCAATGCCGATGCGCTGGACGAGACCGACCTCCGCCTGATCCGCTCATCCTCGTCCTCGCTGCCGCCGACCGTGATGGCGGAGTTGGAAGACACCTTCGGCGCGCCGGTGATCGAGTCGTATGGGATGACCGAGGCGGCGCATCAGATGAGTTCGAATCCGCTGCCGCCGCAGGAACGCAAGCCGGGCAGCGTCGGTCTGCCGGCCGGTCCCGAGATCGCAATCATGGACGAGGACGGCGCGCTGTTGGCCATGGGTCAGCGCGGTGAGGTCGTAATCCGCGGCCCGAACGTCACCGACGGCTACCGCAACAACCCCGAGGCCAACGCTACGGCGTACACGCGAGGCTGGTTCCGCACCGGCGATCAGGGCGTGCTCGACGGCGACGGCTACCTGACGATCACGGGCCGGCTCAAGGAGATCATCAATCGCGGCGGCGAGAAGATTTCCCCCCGCGAGGTGGACGAAGCGCTGCTCCAGCATCCCGCCGTCGCCCAGGCGGTCACGTTCGCCATGCCCCACAACCGGCTGGGTGAAGAGATCGCCGCCGCCGTGGTCCTGCGCGACGGCGAAGACTCGGACGAGCGGGCCATCCGCCGCTTCGTCGGCGAGCGAATTGCCGACTTCAAGACTCCGCGGAGGATCGTGATCCTCGACGAGATTCCCAAAGGCGCCACCGGCAAAGTCCAGCGAATCGGCCTGGCCGAGAAGCTCGGCCTGGCGGAGTAGCGCATCGGTCGTCGGACAGCGTCGCCCTCACTCGAAAGAAGCACGGCCATGGAGTTCGGGATCCACCTGGTGCAGCAGAACGTGACGATTGGCGAGTGCCGCGAGCTGTGGCGTTGGGCTGATACGGCGGGATTCACCTGGGTCGATGTCTCGGACCACTTCTACGAGTCGCCGATGACCGAGAAGCAGGGTCCGTATCTCGAATGCCTGGCCGGACTCGCGGCGCTGGCGGCGGACACGGAGCACGTCCGCGTCGGAACCTGTGTGATCGCGATGGACTACCGGCATCCGGCGGTGCTGGCCAATGCCCTGGCGACGATTGACCAGCTCTCAAACGGTCGGCTCGATGTCGGACTCGGCGCCGGATGGAACGAGCAGGAGTACACGGCCTACGGCATTCCGTTCGAGCGCCTGGGCAAGCGGCTCGACAAGTTGGAAGAGGGCATCCAGGTGCTGCGGGCGCTGTGGGAGGAACCGCGCGCGAATCTGGAGGGTCGGTTCTTCACTCTGACCGACGCACTGTGCGAGCCCAAGCCGCTGCAATCGCCGCTGCCGATCTGGATCGGCGGCGTCGGCGAGAAACGCACGCTGCAACTGGTCGCCCGCTACGCCCAGGGTTGGAACGCGCCCTATCTGACCATCGATCAGTACCACCGACTCTCAAGTGTGCTCGACGAATGGTGCGAGCGGGTCGACCGCGACCCGTTGACGATTAAGCGGGATGTCAACCTCTCCTTCCATCTCGCCGCGACCGAGGCCGACCGACCCAGGGCGATCGCGCACTTCGAGGAGGTCTTCGGTCCCGCCGGCGACGCGTTCCGTCAGCGCGGTGCCATCCTCGGCACGCCGGACGAGGCGATCGATTTGCTGATGCCGTTCGCCGAGGCTGGCGTCAACCGAGTCAACATCACGCTGCGCCCACCCTGGGACTGGGACGCGCTGCGCGCCTTCGCGTCAGAGGTGATTCCCGCCTTCTCGTGACGCCTGCCGTGAACCCGCAGGTTCCAGGACACGCTGACCAGCGTTCGCTCGAGCAGGCCTGCCGATAGACTGCCTGCGGATCATCTTCAACTCAAGCGCCTACGGAAAGCACGATCATGCCCGTTGATCAGAATCGCGAATCGTGGAAGCCGGGCCAGGACTGGCAGGGCGCGATTGACGAAATCAACTACATCAAGGGACTGGCCCAGGAAATGGGCGGCGAGTACGGCGTCGCACGACAGCATCGCGGCGGCCGCCTGACGATCCGCGAGCGGATTGACCAGTTCCTCGACCCGGATTCGTTCTTCGAGGCGGGACCGCTGGTCGGCGGCTACGAGTACGACGAGAACGGCGACCTGCGCGAGTTCACGCCGGGCGCGTTCGTGATGGGCATGGGACAGATCGACGGCCGCAACATCGTGATCGGCGGCGACGACTTCACGATCTCGGGTGGGTCACCGCACAATGTCTCCAAGGGCGCATCGCAGTTCGCCACGCCGCTTGCGGCGCAGTACGGACTGCCGTACGTCCAACTGATTGAGGGCGTCGGACACAGCGCCAAGCGGGACGAAGAAGAGGGCCGCATGGCGCTGCCCGGCGGCCAGACCTGGTGGCGGCATCTCAACCTGCTCGACAAGGTGCCGGTCGCGGCGGGGATTATGGGCTCCGTCGCGGGCGCGCCGGCGGCCTTTGCCCTGCTCTCCCACTTCACAGTGATGATCAAGGGACAGTCGCAGATCTTCCCCTCGGGACCGCCGGTTGTGCGCCGGGCCATCGGTGAGACCTTTACCAAGGAAGAGCTGGGCGGCTCGCAAGTCCACGTCTACAAGAGCGGGCAGGTCGACAACGAGGCGGAGTCGGAAGAGGACGCCTTCAACCAGATCAAGCAGTTTCTTTCCTACTTGCCCAACACGACGAGCGAGGTCACGGAGCGGATCGACACCGGCGACGATCCGAATCGGCGCGTCGAAGAGCTGCTGAGGATCATCCCCGAGAACCGCAAGCGCGGCTACAACCCGCGCAAGCTCGTCAAGCTGGTCGTCGACAATGGCGAGTTCTTCGAGATGCGCCCGCACTGGGGCGGCGCAATCATTACCGGATTCGCCCGGATCGGCGGATATGCCGTGGGAGTCGTGGCCAGCGATCCGTATGTCATGGCCGGCGCGATGAACGGCGACGCCGCGGACAAGTTCGCCCACTTCGTCGACCTTTGCGACGGGTTCAATCTGCCGATGGTCGTGTTCCTCGATATGCCCGGTTTCATGCTGGGCTCGCAAGCCGAGCTGAACCAGACCATGCGGCGCGGCACTCGCGCGCTGATCGCCGCTTACGAAGCCCAGGTGCCCAAGGTCGAGTTCAATATCCGCAAAAGCTACGGCGTCGCCGCCGACGCGCCCAACAGCATGGGCGAGCCGGTCGGCGTCAACATGCGCTTCGGCTGGCCGGCGGGCGAGTGGGGCGGCATCCCGATCGAGGGCGGCGTCGCCGCCGCGTACCGACGCGAGATCGAGGCGGCAGAAAATCCTGAAGCCCACCGCGAGATGATCGAGAACCGCCTGCTGCGGCTACGCAGCCCAATGAAGGCGGCTCACAACTTCGACGTGATCGACCTGATCGATCCCAGGGACACGCGCCGCATCGCGTTCAGGTTCATTGACGCCGCCCAACCCATGCTCCGCCGCATCGCGCAGCGCCCGAAGCGAATCATTCGACCGTAGAGGCGCCAGCGCCCCTACGGTCTCCCGACCAGGTGGGGAAGGCCCGTCTACCCCCGACCGTGACGCAGCAGTTTCCCGGGAGTGGCGCCCGTCTCCTGGCCGTCCTGCATCGTGACTTCGCCGTTCACGAGGATCCACTTGTAGCCGTGCGGCTTTTGGACTCTGCGCCATTCGCCTCCGGGGAAGTCGTAGACGATCTCGCCCTGGAACTCCGGATCGAGCTTCAGTTCGTCGAGGTCGTAGACGACCACATCGGCGGGCGCGCCCTCGACCAATGAGCCGCGGTCGCGGAAGCCGGCTGCGCGCGCCGGCAGGTAGCTGAGTCGGTAGTGGGCTTCCTCGAGCGTCATCATCTCCGAATCGCGGACCATCCACATGAGGAAGTCGGTCGGATACGAACCCGCGGTCAGGAACTTGGTGTGCGCCCCGCCGTCGGAGACGCCGGGAATCGTGTAGGGCGACTCCATGATCTCAGCCACCGCTTCGGGATTCTCCGATGAGACTTCGGTCAGGAACTCGGCCTTGAGGTCGGTCGCCAGCGCCAGGTCGAGCATCGCGTCGATCGGGTGCGTGCCCATCATCTCGCCGACTTCCTCGAGCGTCAGGCCGACGTACTGCTCCAGCTCCGGCTTGGCCTCGAGGTGCTGGATCATGACCTTTTCGATCGAGCCGCCGATTGCCTGGGTCTGACCGAGCTTCTCGATCGCGTCGTCCATCTCCGCCTTGAGCCGCTCGCGGACCTCGGGGTCGGCGAACTTCACCATCTTCTCCTCGATCGTGCCGGTCGTGGCGTAGTTCCAGGCGGGCGAGGAGTCGTAGAGATTCCAGTCCTCGAGGGTGTAGGCGAAGGCCGAGCGGATCGTGAACGCCTGACCGAAGATGCGCTCGCCGGCGTCGTTGCGCTCCTGCAGCCACTTGACCGACTTGCGGTGCGCGTCGGGTCGGAAGTTGGAGGGCGCAATCACGTTGTGCAGGATTGGTCGTCCCGAGGCCCGCGCAAGTTCCGCCTCGAAGGCGAGGTCGGACTTGATGTCGCCCGTTGCCTGGGTGATCTGGATGAAGCCCTCGTCGCGGTCGCGCAGGACCTCGGCCAGGGCGAGGCATTCGTTGTCCGACATGATGTCCGTTACCATCGGCGTGCCGTCGTAGTCGGCCTGGACCGAGTTCTCGCCCAGCCGCTGGGTCGACCAGCCGCAGGCGCCGGCGTCCATCGCCTCGTGCAAGAGACGCTGCATCTCCGCGATCTCGTCGTCCGTCGCCCGCCGCGACTTGGCCGCCTCCAGTCCCATCACCCAGACCATCAGCGGCGCGATCGGCATGTAGGACAGGCAGTTGACGCCCTTGGGGATGCGGTCGAGCGTGTCCAACCACTCGGGGAAGGAGATCCAGTCCCAGATCATGCCTTCCTTCATCGAGTCGAACGGGATCGCCTCGGTGCGCGACATCGTCAGCATGGCGCGGTCGCGCTCCTCCTCGCGCACCGGCGCGAAGCCAAATCCGCAGTTGCCCAGCACCACCGACGTGACGCCGTGCCAACCGGAAATCGTGCAGTACGGATCCCACTGGATCTGCGCGTCATAGTGCGTGTGCAGGTCGACGAATCCGGGAGCCACGATCTTGCCCTCGGCTTCGAGCACCTGGTCGGCGTCGGCCGGGTCCATCCTCCCGCCAATCTGCGTGATGCGTCCGTCCTTGATCCCGACATCCGCGACAAACCGCGGGACGCGGGTTCCGTCAACGACGGTCCCGCCGCGAATCAGTACGTCGTACTTGGCCATGATTGTTCTCCTTGGTCGCCGATTCCTGTGTTTCCCCTCTCCCCCCGCAGAGCGGGGGGAGAGGCCGAATGTCTGCCTCCTCCTTCTCCCCCCGCAGAGCGGGGGGAGATGCCGAAGGCAGAGGGGGGCTCCTCTGTCGTCAGTGGTCGACGGGAGCCCCCTTCAGTCGCTCCGCGACAGCTTCCCCCAGAGGGGGAAGCGGGATTCCGTTCCTACCCCCGACCGTGACGCAGTAGCTTCCCCGGCGTGCTGCCGGTGGCTTCGCCATCCTGGAACGTGACTTCTCCGTTGACCAGGATCCAGCGGTAGCCCTCGGGTCGCTGGACCCGGCGCCACTCGCCGCCGGGGAAGTCGTGGACGATCTCACCGGCCCACTCCGGGGTCAGGTTGAGCGCGTCCAGGTCGTAGACGACCACGTCCGCCGGCGCGCCCTCGGTCAGCGTGCCGCGGTTGCGGAATCCGGCCGCTCGGGCCGGCAGGTAGCTCAGCCGGTAGTGCGCTTCCTCGAGCGAGAGGCGTCCGGTGTCGCGGACCAGCCACATCAGGAAGTCGGTCGGGTACGAACCTGCAGTGAGGAACTTGGTGTGCGCGCCGCCGTCGGAGACGCCGGGGATGCAGTACGGAGACGTGATCATCTCCGTCATCCATTCGTCGTTCTGTTCGCGCATCGGGGTCAGGAACTCGGCCGCCAGGTCGGTCTCGACGGCGAGGTCGAGCATCGCCTCGACCGGGTGATAGCCACGAATCTCGGCGACCTGACCAACGGTCATGCCGACGTACTGCTCCAGCTCGTCCATGTGGGCGAGGTCCTGGATCATCAGCTCCTCGATCGGCCCGCCCAGCGCCTGGGTCTGGCCGAGCTTCTTGATCGCCTCGTCGATCTCGTCGATGATCCGCTGGCGCACGTCCGGGTCGGACATCTTGGTCTTCTTCTCGTCGTGCGTGCCGGTAGTCGCGTAGTTCCAGGCCGGCGACGAGTCGTATAGGTTCCAGTCCTCGAGCGTGAAGGTGAACGAGGCGCGGATCGTCGCCGCCTGTCCGAAGACGCGCTCACCCCGCGCGTTGCACTCCTCCAGCCACTGCAGTCGGTCGCGGTGGATGCTGGGGTTGTTGCGGTTGACCGCGACCAGGTTGTGCAGGATCGGCCGCTTGGCTGTGGCGGCGAGCTCCGACTGGAACTCGAGGTCCTTCTGCAGGTCGCCAGTGAACTGGGTGATCTGGATGAAGCCCTCGTCGCGCTCGGCCAGCACCTCAGCCAGGGCGAGGCATTCGTTGTCCGACATGATGTCGGTCACCATCGGCGTGCCGTCGTAGTCGGCTTGCACCGAGTGCTCGCCCAGCCGCTGCGTCGACCAACCGCAGGCGCCGGCGTCCATCGCCTCGTGCAGCAGACGCTGCATCTCGGCGATCTCCTCGTCGGTCGCCCTGCGCGACTTGGCCGCCTCCAAGCCCATCACCCAGGTCATCAGCGGCGCCAGCGGCATGTAGGAGATGCAGTTGACGCCCTTGGGAATCCGCTCCAGCGTGTCGAGGAACTCGGGGAACGAAATCCAGTCCCAGATCATGCCTTCCTTCATCGAGTCGAAGGGAATCGCCTCGGTCCGCGACATGGTCAGCATGGCGCGGTCGCGTTCTTCCTCGCGCACCGGCGCGAAGCCGAATCCGCAGTTGCCCAGCACGACCGAGGTGACGCCGTGCCAGCCCGAGATCGTGCAATAGGGGTCCCACTGGATCTGCGCGTCGTAGTGCGTGTGCAGGTCGACGAATCCCGGCGCGACAACGAGGCCGTCGGCGTCGAGCACCTGGTCGGCGTCGGCGGGGTCCATCCTGCCGCCCACCTGGGCGACGACCCCATCCTTGATCCCCACGTCGGCCACAAATCGCGGCACGCGCGTCCCATCCACGACGGTCCCGCCGCGAATCAAAACGTCAAACTTCGCCATCTCAGTCTCCAAGCAATCCAGGGCGTCGGAAGCGGCCCCTACGGTTGTTCGGAGGATAGGGAAACCAGAACGCCCCCGTTGTCAAGGCCTGACGCCGATTTCGTCGTTCCCGCGCCCCTCACCCCGTCGTTCCCGCGCAGGCGGGAACCCATCCAGGAAGACGTCCGTCCACGACTCTCCGTGCGAAACAACCGAAAAGGTGGGAGTACCCGTTGAAGCCGCGAATCGGGCAGGCGGCTGCTTCGGCTTGGCGAGTCCTGGGCGAGGACTTGGCCTGGTCGCGGCTACACAGGCGGGGAGGAAGGCTCAGTCTTCGCTGCTGGTATCGAACCTGATCCTGGATGGATTCCCGCCTGCGCGGGAATGACGGGAGCAGGCTTCCCTACTGCTTGTCTTCGACCCCATCAGTTTGCTTGGCGGCGACGAACAGATCAGTGATGTTCTTGAACTTGTCAACTAGATCATTGAGGACAACCTCAAAAGCATCACTGTCCTTCAGAATCATCGGCAGCATCCAGTAGTCCCGGGTCGACACGGCGTCCTCCGGCATCTTCGCTCCAACCGGCCTGAAGCGATTTGGCACCGAAACCCAAAGCGGAGTTTGATCAAACAGCTTAGTCCGGTACTCGACGCCCAGCCCTAACCAGACCGGAAGAGCGTCGGCTACGTGTACATATCGGCGACTGTAGAGGCGCGGGCTGTTGCCCCACGTGAGACCGTTCGAGACTAGCCAGCCTTTGCCTATGCCTTGTCGGACAGCAGCACCAATCAGGCTGCGGTAGTAGGCGTGGCGTGCGTCGAAGTCAGGTTTGTCCTTGCCTGCTTCTGGAATCTGGAGGGTTCCGTCATTCTGGCGTCGAGTCAAACCTCGAAGTTGGCGAAGATCCGATTGGACTGAGTCGTCTGGTTCAGTCTCCTGCATTCGAGCGAGCAGCGAGTTCCAACTCAACAGGATGACACACTTTTTGCTGCCGACAACTTGCGCTCGGCAAATGTCCTCTGTCGTTTCGATGTTTTCAAGTTCGTGCGATGCCTCTCCGTGCTTCAACTGAGAGCGAACTGCTGGCCACAAGGCATCGACGCGGGATGCAGGACAAATGAACATGAGCACGCCCGGCTCATCGAGCAACCTGAGATAACGCCCCGCTTGGTCTGGTTGTAGTCCTGCCCAGAACTTCGACTCGACCATGAGGTGCTTCTGGCCTTGGTCGTCATATCCGACCATGTCTGGTCGCGAGCCGTCGCTGAACGACACCTGGGTGGCAAATCTCACTGATGGTGCCATGCTTGCCTCATCGTCTTGAAGCAGTTCGTCCAGTGCCATCCGACAGGCCTCGGACTTGCTCAGAATGAATGCCAGCGCGTCGGTCGCAGCATCCTCCAGCAGGCTTGTGTAGCTGGGGAGCAGATACGCCAGTAAGGAATCACTCTCGCTCATTGTCTCCTCCTTAGGTTCAGACTCTGCCAGCCGCGCCGGCTCCGACGGGTAATCCTCCCGACGGCCGGTATCGCCATCCTGGATCACGAAGTCCCGACGATCGCGGTAGAGCGGGGCTCGGTTGATCGCGTAGTTGTCCTGGTCGAAGTAGGGGTCGATCCTCTCGTAGTGGGTCATCAGCCAGTACTTGTACTCGCCGATGAACAGGTAGGTGTTCTCCATGCGGAAGAAGCGGCCGGCCACGCCTTCCCCCTTGTGGAAGCGCTCGCAGATCGCCGCCAGCAGCTCCCGCTGATGGTGGCTCGTGCTCATCACCTACTCGTGCGGCCAGGTCTTGCGGTAGGTCACTGCTTCCCGCCAGGGAGCGTTCGCGATCAGATCGGTCAGGTCAGGCATCATCCCCTCCACTTCGTCTTCCTCGTCGTCACGCCGATTATCGCAGAACGAACACGCCTGTGGCGGTCGATGTCACCACAGTGTCACCTATGCGACGCTCGCCTGCCAGTCCTGTGATCAGCAGTGTCGTTAGGAGTCGTCTGCAGCCGGTCCTTGTCTGGAATCGGGCCAGATCCGCCTTGGGAGGCCTGAACGTTCCCTACGCCGCCCTCAACACGCGGTGACGGCCCTATACTGCACAGCATGACGCAGTGTGTGCTTGGAGGAGCTGAACCGCGGGCAACAGCCCGCGGCGTGCTCGTGGCCTGATCGGAGGCCGCCCCGAGACCCTCGCGCCGGCGGCCGCGTCGTCTTTCACCTTCATCCCTTGCTCTGACCCTTGGAGTGCCTCTCATGGCTGATCGAGTCCGAATCTTTGACACCACCCTGCGCGACGGCGAACAGGCCGCCGGCGTCTCCTTCTCCGCCGAGGAGAAGCTGCAGATCGCCAAGCTGCTCGAGCGCATGGGCGTCGACTGCATCGAGGCCGGCTTCGCCGCCGCCTCGCCGGCCGACTTCGACGCCGTCAACCGCATCGCCCGCGAAGTGCGGGGGACCCAGATCGCGACGCTCTGCCGCGCTGTGCCCAACGACGTCGACCAGGGCTGGGAAGCGATCCGCGACGCCGAGAATCCGCGCATCCACGTCTTCCTCTCCTCCTCCGACATCCACATCGCACACCAGTTGCGCAAGGACCGCGAGTCGGTGCTGCAGCAGGCCCGCGAGATGGTCGCCCGGGCCAAGCAATACACGTCTGACGTCGAGTTCTCGCCAATGGACGCGACGCGCTCGGATGTCGACTTCGTCCGCCGCATGCTGCGCGAGGTGATCGAGGCCGGCGCGACCACGATCAACATCCCCGACACCGTCGGCTACGCGATTCCCGACGAGTTCGCCCGCTTCATCACCGGCATCCTCGAGGACGTGCCGGGCGCCGACAACGTCGTCGTCTCGGTGCATTGCCACAACGACCTCGGACTCTCGACCGCCAACTCGCTGGCCGCCGTGCGCGCCGGCGCGCGTCAGGTCGAATGCACGATCAATGGTCTGGGCGAGCGAGCGGGCAACACCTCGCTCGAGGAGACCGTGATGTCGATCCGCACGCGCGCCGACCACCTGGGCGTCGAGATCGGCGTCGACCCGCAGTACCTGGTTCCCGCGTCGCGCATGGTCCAGGAGTTCGCCGGTATGCACGTCCAGCCGAACAAGGCGATCGTCGGGCTGAACGCGTTCCGCCACCAGTCCGGCATCCACCAGGACGGCGTGGTCAAGATGCGCGAGACCTACGAGATCATGGACCCCAAGGAGGTCGGCTGGGTCGAGGGATCGCAGTTCGTGCTGTCCAAGCTCTCCGGCCGCGCGGGCTTCCGCTCGCGGCTGGAAGACCTGGGGTACGAACTGGACGCCGACGAGTTGAAGGCCGCGTTCGAGCGGTTCCAGCAGCTTGCCGACCGCAAGACGGTCGTCGACGACCGCGACCTTGAGGCGATCGTGATGGACCGACTCGGTCAGCCCACCGAAGGATGGCAGCTCGTCTCGATTGACATCTCTGCTGGCACGACGTCGACGCCGTCGGCGACGGTCTCGTTGCGCTCACCCGACGGCGAAGAATGCGGCGGCACGAAGACCGGCACCGGTCCTGTGGACGCGATCTACCAAACCATCCGCGAGCTGACCGGCGTCGCCGACGAGCTCGAGGAGTACAGCGTCTCCAGTATCACCGAAGGACTGGACGCCCAGGGTGATGTCACAATCCGCATCCTCGTCGACGGCGCCACGCACACGGGTCGGGCGGCCGACCAGGACATCCTCGTCGCCTCGGCGCGGGCGTACATCAACGCGATCAACCGCCACGTCAGCGGTCAGACCGGCGCGACCGCAGCGGCGACCCAAGAGCGAACGCCGTAGAGCCCCGGCGACCGACGGCCGCTATCGAAGTTGAGGAGACAGCCATGGCTGGACGCACTGTTGCGCAGAAAATCTGGGACGAGCACATGATCCGCAGCGCGGAGGGCCAGCCCGACCTGCTTTACATCGACCTGCATCTCGTGCACGAGGTGACCTCGCCGCAGGCGTTCGAAGGTCTGCGTCTGAGCGGTCGCAGCGTGCGTCGTCCCGACCTGACCCTGGCGACGCAGGACCACAACGTCCCCACCGATACGCGGATCGAGCCGTACGCAGACCCGCTCTCGCAACAGCAGGTCGAGTCGCTGCGCGCCAACTGCGAGGAGTTTGGCGTGCCGCTGTATGACACGCTCGACCCGCGCCAGGGCATCGTCCACATCATCGGCCCCGAGCAGGGTCTGACTCAGCCGGGACTGACCATCGTCTGCGGCGACAGCCACACCTCGACGCACGGCGCGCTGGGCGCGCTCGCGTTCGGCATCGGCACCTCGGAGGTCGAGCACGTGCTCGCCACGCAGACCTTGCCGCAGGCCCCGCTCAAGCAGATGTCGGTCGAAGTCACGGGTGAACTCCCGGACGCATGCTCGGCCAAGGATGTGATCCTCACCATCCTCAACACGATCGGTACCGGCGGCGGCGTCGGACACGTGATTGAGTACCGCGGCGACGTGATCCGCAACCTTTCGATGGAAGGGCGGATGACCGTCTGCAACATGACGATCGAGGGCGGCGCCCGCGCCGGCCTGGTCGCGCCCGACGAGACGACGATCAACTACGTCAAGGGCCGTCCGCACGCGCCGTCCGGCAAGGACTGGGACGCGGCAGTGGAACGCTGGACCGAGCTGGTCAGCGACGACGATGCCGTCTTCGACACCGAGGTCGTAATCGAAGGCGCAGAGATCGCGCCGTTCGTGACCTGGGGCACCAATCCCGCGCAGAGCGCGCCGGTGACAGGCGCGATTCCCGACCCGGCCAGCCTGGCCACGGCGTCGGCGCAGGAGTCGGCGGAGCGGGCGCTCGCCTACCAGGGCCTCACCGCGGGCACGCCGATCTCGGATATAGCGATCGACCGGGTGTTCATCGGTTCCTGCACTAATGGGCGGATCGAAGACCTGCGCGCCGCCGCCGCCGCAATCGCCGGCGGCCGCGTGGCCGAGGGCGTCAGCGCGATGGTAGTTCCGGGCTCAGGGCTGGTGAAGGTCCAGGCCGAGCAAGAGGGGCTGGCCGACATCTTCCGTGACGCCGGTTTCGAGTGGCGCGACGCCGGTTGCTCGATGTGCCTGGGCATGAACCCCGACATCCTCAGCCCGCAGGAGCGCTGCGCCTCGACCAGCAATCGCAACTTCGAGGGTCGGCAGGGCCCCGGCGGTCGCACGCACCTGGTCAGCCCGGCAATGGCAGCCGCCGCCGCAATCGCCGGCCACTTCGTCGACGTTCGGAGTCTGTAGCAGCGCAGGCTCAGTCGCCGCTCTCGCCACTGCGGGAGCGGTTGAACTTCTCTCGCTGTTCGGCTTCGGTCTGGGCGGCGGCGAGGTCTCCCGCGATCTTGGCCTGGTCCCAGTTGGCCTCGTTGTCGGGACCGCTGAGGATGCGCCCGACGAGCGCGGCGACCACGCCCAGGAACAGCCCCCAGCGCAGTCCTCGCCAAAAGCCCATCTCAATCGCCTTTCGCGCGGAAGCTGCCGCTGAGTACGTCGAGCATCCGCTGAACCCGAGAGACGGTGGCGTAGGCGCGGATCACCGGTTCGGCGGCGGAGTCGCCGAGGTACTCGGCCGTACCCTTGACCGTCTTGACCGTCTCCTGGGCATGTTCGAGCAGCGGCGGGACGCCGTCCTGGAAGGTCTTGCGCGCAGCGCGCAGGAGGCGGAACGAGAGAAAGCCGATGACGATCGTGGCGACGATGATGACGAACAGTGCGATCACGCTGAGCAGGCCGGCGATCACGATGACGATGTCGCGGATGTCGGTGATCGTGCTCAACGGCATGGGGTGAGCGTAACCTACGCAGTCGATTCCACGGTGCCGCCGCCAAGCACGCGGTCGCCGTCGTAGAAGACGGCTGCCTGTCCCGGCGCGACTGCGCGGGCTGGCGTGTCGAGCTGGAGTGAGCCGCCGGCGAGCGTTGCCAGGACGGGGTCTGAGCGGTAGCGGAGCTGGGCTTCGAGTCGGGTGGTCGGCTTCGCGAGCCAGCGAATGTCGCTCAGTCCGATGCGGCTCACCTGCAAGTCGTCCGCGTTGCCAACGGTCACGACATTCGTTGCAGCATCGATCGCAGTGACGAAGCGGCGCTCGCCGCCGCCGAGTTCCAGTCCTTTGCGCTGACCGATGGTGAAGTGCTGGATGCCCCGGTGACGGCCAACCTCGCGGCCTTCGGTGTCGAGCACGAGGCCGGGACGATCGGCGACCTGGGTCGCGACGACGGCGCGGTAGTCGCCGCCTGGGACGAAGCAGATGTCGGCGCTCTCCGGCTTGTCGGCGACGGCGAGATTGTGGCGCTCGGCGACAGCGCGAACCTCAGGCTTCTGCAGTCCGCCGACGGGGAACCGGGTCATCGCCAGGGCCTCGGGGTTGAGCGTGTAGAGGAAGTAGGACTGGTCCTTGTCGCGGTCGACGCCGCGCAGGAGTTGGGCGCGTCCGTCTTCGCCGGCGACCGAGCGGGCATAGTGTCCGGTGGCGATCCAGTCCGCGCCGAGCGCGCGGGCGCGTTCGAGGAAGGCGTCGAACTTGATGTAGGTGTTGCAGTTGAGGCAGGGGTTGGGCGTGCGGCCGTGGGCGTATTCGTCGATGAACTGATCAACCACGAACTTGCGGAAGGGACTTTCGAGGTTGAGGGTGTAGTGCGGGATGCCGAGTCGCTGCGCAACGCGGCGGGCGTCGCCGATGTCCTCGATCGCGCAGCACTGGCTGCGGCCGGTGTAATCCTCGGGTCGCGCCTCGGTCCACAGCCGCATGGTGATCCCGATCACCTCGTAGCCCTGCTCAACCAGCAGCGCTGCAGCAACGGAGGAGTCAACTCCACCGCTCATGGCAACAACAACTCGTTCAGTCATGGGCGCGACCCGCTACCATTTCTACGTGACGACCTCCTCGACGGATCTCAGCCTATCCGCGTCGAGGCCAACTCGTACCACCAAGGCAGACGCAGAGCGGCTTGCCCGCGCAATCGTTGAGCAACTCGACGAGCGGCAGGCCGAGGCGATCGTGTTGCTCGACGTGGGACCGCATACCGACCTGGCCGACTTTTTCGTGATCGCCTCGGCAACCTCGCGGCGTCAGTTCGGCGCACTCGAGGACGCGCTGCGGCACGTGCCCGACGCCGACTTCCCCCGCCGCGAGGGCGGCTCGGAGGGCGGCTGGCTGCTCTGCGACTACGGCTCAGTGGTCGTGCACATCTTCGATCGAGAGACCCGCGACTACTACGACCTGGACGGTCTCTGGTCGCAGGCGGACACATTGTTGCGGGTGGAGTAGTCGGTTTCCAGTCGCACTGCGTGTGTACGTTCCCTTGCCCCCCTCTGCCTTCGGCATCTCCCCCCGCAGGGCGGGGGGAGAGAGGGGTTGGGACTACTCGTACATCCAGCCCTCGACGTCGCGGGTCCAGTTGACAAGTTCCGATGGCTGGAAGAAGAGGGCGAGTTCGCGCTCGCCTGACTCGGGGGAGTCGGAGCCGTGGATCACGTTACGGCCGAGGTCGACGCCGAAGTCGGCGCGGATGCTGCCCGGTGTGGCGTCGAGCGGGTTGGTGGCGCCCATTGTGTTGCGCACAAGCTGGACCGCGTTGGCGCCCTCGAAGGCGGCCGCCACGAGCGGACCCGAGGTGATGAAGTCGCGCAGGCCGGGGAAGAAGGGCTTCTCGACGTGCTCGGCGTAGTGCCGATTGGCGAGCGCCTCGTCCATCTGCATCAGCTTGAGGCCGATCAGTTTGAGGCCGCGCCGTTCGAGGCGAGCAAGCACCTGGCCGATCAGACCGCGTTGGACACCGTCGGGCTTGACGAGGACGAGGGTGCGTTCGGTGGACACAGGCTGCTCCAGATCTACTGAGGCGATTGGGGGCCGATGGCGGGTTCTCGGAGGTAGAGAGGCTCGAGCGCGGCGGGAGGCACACCCTGGCCGGCCTGGAGCTTGCGCCAACCGAGTTCGGCGAGGACTCCGGCCCGTCTCACGTTGAGGGAAGGCGGGGCAAACGTCCAACCCGCGTCGCGGACCGAGGCCGCGGCGTCCTCGTCGAGCCGCTCCGGCTCCCCGCAGATCACGCCTGCCCGCCCGACGAAGCGCCTGGCGTCGCCGAGGGCTCGGAGCAGCTCAAACTCGGCGCCGGTGCCCGGCGGTCCGAGTTCGCGCCAGCGGTCGAGCGGTCCCCAGAAGATCTGCCAGGCCCAGGTGCTCCGCGCGGCTCGATGGATCGCGGCTGCGAGACCGGAGGCGACGTGCTGGTAGGCCTCGAGTTCGAACCGGCCGACGCCGACGCACTGCAGGTCCAGGGCAACCGCCAGGCCCTCCGCGGCCGCCATCCCTGAACGGATACCGCCGTACGCGCCGGGTCCGACGTCAACGAAGACCGCTTCGAGTTCCTGTCTCACGATCTCGGCATTGCCGGTCTGACGGCAGACGAAGTCGATCATCGGCGTCAATGAGGGCGTGTGCCGACGACCGGACTCCCAGTTGATCTCGGTGAGCACGCGGCCCTGATCGCTGACCGCGACGCTGGACTGCTCGCCGACGGTGTCGATTGAGAGTTCCATCAGGCGGTTGCCAGGGCGAACTGCTCGGTCAAGAGTTGCAACAGCGACTCGGCCTGTTCGCCTGAGGCGGTCAGCAGCAGCTCGCGCGGCGAGGCGTCGAGCGCGTCTTCGGAGGGGTCCTCCTCGAGCGGAGTGATCTGTACGCGGATGTGGTCCGCGGGCAGCGCGGCCTGTCCACGCTCCGGCCACTCGACCAGCAGGACGCCGCCCTCGGCGGCCTGGTCGAGGCCGAGTTCGGCGATCAGGTCGAGATCGTCGAGACGGTAGAGGTCGGCGTGACGCATCGGCAAGCGCCCCCCGAGATGCTCGTTGACAAGCACGAATGTGGGCGAGTTGACCACCGTCGGCGCGTCCAGTCCTCGGCCGACGCCCTGGGCGAAGACCGTCTTGCCGGCGCCCAGGTCGCCCTGCAGCAGGACGGTCGTGCCGGGCGACGCGTTGCGCCCCAGCGCCGCTCCGAGTTCGCGCGTCGCTTCCGCGTCGGCACAGGTGGTGCGGTATGTGGAGGAGTGCTCGGGCATGGGTCCAGCTTACCGCCAGCGGGGTATTCTGAATCCATGGACAAGATTCACATCGCCAATTTCTTGCCGGTCCCAGAAGATGCGCTCGATGTGGTGCGCGCCGTCGATAGCAGAGTTGAGATCCACAACGTCTCTCAGAACTTGATCCGCTGGATGCGGGAACCGAATCACCCGGGTGTCGACCGAACGGAGGCGGAGGCGGAGCGTACGGAGATCCAGGGTCGTGACCGGATCTGGTTCACGTTCTTCAGCGGAGACCTGGCCAGGGAGGCGTCGGCGCTGGAGTGGATCTCGCTGGCGTCAGCGGGCGCGAACCAGATTCTCGATCACCCGATCGGCGAAAATGTAGTGATCACGAAGATGCCCGGGCTGGCGGCGCGGGTGATTGGCGAGTGGGTGATCGCATTCATGCTGATGGACGCGAAGCGGATGATCTTTCATCTCGACTCGCACCGGATGGGCACCTGGGAGCGTTCCGAGCCCGACACGCTGGAGGGCAAGACGATCGGCATTGTCGGCTATGGAGCGATTGGGGCCGAGATCGCCAGGCTGACGGAGGGCTTTGGGATGCGGGTAGTGGGGATTCGGCGCCGGGCCTCGGGCGACGGGACGCCTCCAGCCGGCGCGCCCGATTGCGTGGCGCTGATCTGGCCCCCGGAGCGTCTGAATGATGTCCTGTCCGAGTCCGACTACGTGGTCCTGGCCGTCCCCCTGACCGACGAGACGCATCGCCTGATCGGAGAGAAGGAATTGGCGCAGATGAAACCGGGCGCGGCGCTGATCAACATCGCGCGCGGCGAGGTGGTGGATTGGGATGCGCAGGTGGCGGCGCTGGAGAGCGGCCAGTTGCGCGCCTCGTACACGGACGTGACCTACCCGGAGCCGTTGCCCGATGGACACCCGCTCTGGAACGCGCCGAACCTCTTCATCACGCCGCACAACAGCGGTCTGCAGCCTGACTACTTCGGCAAGGCGGCGCACCGCTTCGCCGACAACCTGCGGCGCTTCTTGGACAACGAACCGTTGCTCGACATCGTGGATCGCAATGCCGGCTACTGACGCTGCGCAGGCGATATCGCAGCTGCGCCGCCACGGGATCTACATGCCCGCGCGGGGCACATTCGTCGCGGCCGGGCGAGATCGCGACGTGTCGAGGATGCCGAATCCCGATATCCGCTTCGGCATCTGCCTCTGGCCGTCGGAGCTGATGGCGTACATCGAAGTCGATGACGCGTTCACCGACGCGGCGGTGCGTCTGCGGCAGCTGGGACCAAAGATCGTCGCGGCGCTGCAGCAGATGCAGGTGCCGCTTGAAGACCTGAAGAATCGCACGGTTGGCGCGATCGAGGAAGAACTGACGCTTGAGCTGGTCGAACGGACGCCGCTCGCGGTCGACCAGGTCGCGTCCTATCTGGCTGAGTTGCTGGATCACGTCGCGACGATCATTCCCAGCTGCTACGGCGCCGACGGCGCCCAACTGAACACCGGACGCGGCGGCCTGCGACGACTGGCGAGCTGTGGGTTGTCGGAGGTCGATACGGCGCTGGCCGAGATCGTCGCGCCGGGCGGATCCTTGCCGGATTGGGCGGAGACGCTGACGAGTTCGTCTATCGGCGAGGATCCTGATTTCACAGCGCTGCCGATGGCCAACGACCCAAACATCTACCTGGTCACGAATCATCCCAACTTCGACGGGGCTAACCCTGAGCAGAAGTTGTCGGCGCTGAAAGCGTCGGCGAATCAGACGATCGCGGCGGCCGAGGCGATTGACGACTCGCTGCAGGGCATGTTCACCTGGCTCGACGCGCTGCTCGATCACCTGATTGAGGTGGTCTGCGAGCGAGCGATCGACGGCGACCAACTGCGCCAGCGCTGGGAATCAGACGCCTGGACCGTGATCCAGCGGCTGAGCTTCGTCGACACCGACGCGGCGCTCGCGGTGACCCGTGCGTTTCCGGCCATCTCGGACGGTCCGCTGCTGCCGGGGACTGAGTCGGAGTAGGCCCCCTCTGCCTGCGGCATCTCCGCCCGCAGAGCGGGGGGCGAAGATAGTGGCCTACTCGACGCAGGCGGCGGCCATTGTGCCGATCGTGTGCGTGCGTGCGTAGACGTTCTCGTCCTGCTGGAAGCCGTTGGTGAGGAAGCCGACCGAGAGGCCGGTCTCGGGATCGCCCCAGGCGATCTGGCCGCCGGCGCCCGCGTGGCCGAAGGCTCGCGGAGATGCGCCCCTGCCGAATCCGCGCTCCGCGGTCAGACCGTCGTCCCCGGCGAGCACGACCGTGAGCGCCCGGTTGACGTGGATGCCGCTGAGCAGGTCGACGTGCCGGTCCGGGTTGGTGCCGACCGTGGTGCCGAGCTCGATGGCGTTGGCGCTGAGCGGTCCGTCGTCGGCCGGCTTGACCAGGCCCTGGTAGAACATGGCGACATCGGCGGCGTTGGCGAATGCGCCGCCGCCGGGGCATCCGGCGCGTCGCTGCGAGGCGAGGTTGAAGTGCAGGATGGTCTGGGGGAAGACCTCGCCGCCGGCGACGGGCAGCGGCTCCTCGGTGTAGACGATGCCCGCAGCGCGGTCGTGTTCCTCATTGGGCAGGCCGACGTAGAGGTTGTCGAGTCCCATGGGGTCGAGCAGGTTCGCGCGCAGCCAGTCGCGGAAGTCCTCGCCGGTCTTCTGTTGGATGATCTCGGCGAGCACCCAGTGGGCGGAGGTCGCGTGGTACTCGAACTGTGAATCGGGCGTCCAGTTGAGCCGCCAACCCATCATCCGCCGCAGGCGCGCGTCGCGGTCTTCCCAGAGCCGCGGGTTCATCGGCGCGAAGGGGAATCCTCCGGTGTGCAGCATCACCTGGCGGACGGTCACGTCGACGTAGGAGGCGTCGCCGCCGCCCTCGGCGCACCAGCCGGGAATGATGTCGACGACGCGCTCGTCGAGGTCGAGCAGGCCCTCGTCGAGCAGCTTCCAGACGCCGACGCCCACGATGGCCTTGGTTGCGGAGAACATGCAGAAGAGCGTGTCGTCGGATGCGGGCTCGACCGAGGTGCCGTTGTGCGCTTTGCCGAACGTCCGCATGCCGACGAGCTTGCCGTCGTGCCCAATGGCGATCTGCGCGGCCGGCACCTTCTCCTCGCTGACAATCCCCTCGACGTAGTCGAAGAGTTCGCTGAGTTTGTCCTGGTTGATTGAAGTCATCGTTGCCTGCTCCCGTGTTGAGATGAGGCAAGTCTAGGGTGCTCACCTAAGCTGGTGCGGATGTCAATGGCGATCAGCATTCGCGGCGTGACCAAGCGGTACGGGCCGGTGACGGCGGTTGACGGGGTCGATCTGGAGATCGAGTCGGGGCAGGTCTATGCGCTGCTCGGTCCGAACGGGGCGGGCAAGACGACACTGGTCGAGATTCTTGAGGGCTATCGCCGGCGCGATGCGGGCGAGGTGTCGGTGCTGGGAATGGACCCGCAACGCCAGCGCAGCGAGCTGAATCGCAGGGTGGGGATAGTGCTGCAGCGCAGCACGCCGATGGAGGGCGTGACTCCACGGGAGATGCTCGACTTCACCGCCAAGCTGTACGACGCGCCGATGTCGACACATGAGGCGCTGGAACTGGTTGGGTTGACGGACCAGGCGAATCAACGGGGTTCGAAGCTGTCCGGCGGGCAGAAGCGAAGACTCGATCTGGCAATCAGCGTGATCGGCAACCCGGATCTGATCTTTCTCGACGAACCGACGACAGGCTTCGACGCGACCGCGCGGCGGCAGGCATGGGAGATTGTCCGCGGTCTGACGGCGCGCGGCGCGACCGTGATCCTGACGACGCACTACCTGGACGAGGCGGAACACCTCTCGCAGCGGATCGGACTGATCAAGGGCGGGCGGATCATCTACGAGGGCGACATTGCCGGGCTGCGCAGGGAGATGGAGTCGGACACGCGCATCTCCTGGCAGCCGCCGCCTGGATTCGATCCGTCGGACCTTCTCGACGAGTGGGCCGCGCTGCAGGCAGGCGCGGATGGTCGGCTGTCGCTGCCGACGCAGCAGCCGACGGCGCACCTGGCGCAGTTGATTGACTGGGCACGGGGTCGCGGGATGGGAGAGATTCCCGAGTTGCAGGTTGAACGTCCCGATCTGGAGGAGATGTACCTGGAGCTGATTGACGATAGCGAGGCGCAGGAACAGGCAAGGCCGCAGTGAGCGCCGCCGTGACGATCCGCACGATCAGGCTCGGCTGGGCCTACATGTTGCTCAACATGCGGACGGTCTTCCGGCAGCCGGCCGCAGTCCTGTTTGTGCTGCTCTTTCCGATTCTTTTCCTGGTCATCTTCTCGTCGCTGCTGACGTTTGAGATTGGGCTCCCTCCCGAGGCGGAGGGCAGCGTGCCGGCGATCAAGTTCAGCCAGTACTTCGTCGCCGGGATCACGGCGTCCGCCATCTTCGGCACATCATTCAACCTGCTGGGCACATCGCTGGCCTTCCAGCAGTTCGACGGCACGCTGAAGCAACTGGCAGCCACGCCGCTGCCCAAGGCGTCGTTCTTTATCGGTCTGGTGGGAACGGCGCTCGCCTACACGATCATGCAGATGGTGATCATGATTGCCCTGGGGGTCGCGGCGTATGGGATCGAGCTGCCGGATGCCGGCGGCTGGCTCACGCTGATCTGGATCATCCTCTTGGGAGTCCCGGCCGGCTGCGTGCTCGGCATCGCCATTACCAGGGTGATGCCGTCGGCAAACGCGGCGCCTGCAGTGATCCAGCTGCCGTTCATCATCCTGCAGTTCATATCGGGCGTCTTTTTCACGCTCGCGTCGCTGCCGACGTGGCTGCAATGGGTTTCCGGCCTGTTCCCGCTGCGCTGGTTGGCCCAGGGTCTGCGCTCAGTCTTCCTGCCCGACGCCTACAAGTTCGCCGAGCCGGGGATGAGCTGGCAGTTGGAGGTGGCGGCAGTCGTACTGGCGGTCTGGATAGTGGTCGGCCTGGGACTTGCAGTGCTGACGTTCCAGTGGGATCGGTCGGGCTAGGACCTGCGCCGGCGGGCTTGCTCGGCTTCCTGATTTTGGCGGCGCTGGGCTTCGAGGAGCGCTTGCTGTATGTCGTCCGATCGGGCGCCGCCGCTGGAGTCGACTCGACGCCGGCCTGCACCGATACTTCCCGAGCCCTGCAACTTGGATGCGCGGGCGCGGTCTTCAACCGTAGCGCCGGTCTGGTTGCGCATTCGCTCAATCGTGTCGCTGGTGCTTTCTGCGAGGTTCGATTGCTCGGTCAGACCTGAAGCGAGCGAGGCGGTCGCGCCGCCGTGCAGACTCAGCTCTTGCCGCATTCGAGACTCCGAGTGGATCACATGCAGGTGATGCAGTACCCAGCCCTCAAACCGGTGCAATGCTCGGCCGATCGGCGTCCGATCGCCGCCCGAGAGCAAACGAAGCGGTCGCAGGAACACGACAACCACAATCTCGCCCATCGCCACCAGGATCATGTCGGCATCTCCATCTACGGTCGGCGGAAGCGCAGGGCGACCGCCATAGGGATGTCGGGCAGCACGTTCCACATCAGCCGCGAATCTTCCATGGGCTGCTCGGGCGCGGCCAGCTCTGCCATGCCGTCGAGCACGAGGCCGGAAGCGAAGGCGTCGGTCAGGAGTTCGTGCATTGGGCGGTGGAAGTAGATTTGCGGTTCCTTCTGCGCGGTGTTAGTCACGCCGTGCGTGACGTAACGAGAGAGATAACGGCTGACGGTGAGTCCGTGCGGCTCGTTTTCGTTCTCCGACTTCGCAAACTTGTAGCCGGAAGTAGCGAAGCTGGGATGCAGCGTGACGAGCACGAAGATGCCGCGCGGCTTGAGCACGCGCCAGACGCCGCCGAACATCGGTCGCAGCGAGAGCATCGACATCGCGCCCATGATGCAGACGGCGGCGTCAAACGGGCCGCCGCAGTTCACGATCTCGCGCTCGACCGTCGCGTCCACGACCTGGTAGCTGACATCCACCTGTTGATCGGCAATCGTCTCAGTGCGCCGCTCTGCATGAGCGATCAGCGCGGGGGACAGGTCGGTGGCGAGGACGCGTATGCCCTGGCGGCCGAGGCGCCGGGCGAAGCCGCCGTTGCCGCAGGCCAGCTCGAGCACCCGCGCGCCATGTTCGAGTCCCAGCATGCCCTCAGCCGCGGGCGCGAACACGCCGTGATGAAACTCGTCGCCCTGGTCGCCCCAGCGCTCATCGAAGAAGTCTGCGCCGTTCTCCCATCCATCCAGGACCTGTTGTTTGAGGTCGGCCAGGTACGCCTCAGGGTCGCTGGGCATTTCGGGTGATTGCTGCGTCATGCGAACAGAGTAGTCGGCGAGCGTGCCGGATGAACACGTTCGCTACGTGCGCTCTCCTCTACTGAACGGATGAGAGCGCCGTCGTGGACGCAGAACTCCGTATACTCGCGCCACTTCCGATCGGAGCACAGCGTGGCAGCGTCAGGCGCCTGGCGGGGACTTCAGGCAGGACGGATCAGCCGTCGCTCGCTGCTCCGTACCGCCGGACGCGCCGGCGTGGGTGCGGCCGCGTTGCCGCTGGTGGGTTGCGGTGATGGGCAGGACGAGGACGAGGCCGTTGCCGAATTGGTGGTCGAGCAGGAAGAGGCTGAGCGCGAGGAGCCCGCGGCGGTTCGCGTCGCGGTCGCTGGACCGCGGCAGTCGCAGGCCGAAGACGCCGCGACGCAGGCGGAACAGCAAGAACGGGATACCGATCCGACCCAGACACAGGAGCAGGAGCAGGGCGCGCAAACCGCCCTGGTCAGCCGGGTTGTTCGCGGCGGCAACATGCGTCTGTCCACTCCGGCTCGGGCGCATGACTACTTCGATCCACATCGCGCGGTATTCGGCAGCACGCAGTATTGGATGGGCTTCTACATGAACAACATCGTGCGTTGGCGCAACAAAGCCGACGCGGTGATGGAGGCCGATATCTGCAGCTTGCCCGAGTTACCCGACGAGCAGACCTACCTGTTCCGGGTCGATCAGGGTGCGCGTTTCTGGGATCAGTACCCGACAGAGGGCGGTCGCGCGGTGACCTCAGAGGACCTTCGGGTCAACTTCCAGCGGCACATCGACGGCCGCGACGCACTTGGCGAGGAGGACGGAACCTTCCCGCATCGCGATTCCTTCGCCAAGACCACCTCAATGGAGGCGCCGGACGACGCTACCTTCATTGCCCGCACCGACGGTCCCGACGCGACCTGGCTGGCGATTCCGTCAGGGCCGTTTGGCTGGATCACATCCCCCGAGGCGATTTCCGTGTTCGGCGACCGCTGGCGCGATGAACCGACCAACATCGATCTGTCCAGCGGCACCGGAATGATGATCCCTCTGTCCTATGACCCTGACATCGGCATTGAAATGAAACGCAATTCGAGCTTCTGGAAGCCGGGCCTGGACGGGCTGCCGCTGCCGTACCTCGAGTCTGTCAGTCTGGCCAGCATGGAGGATCCAACGGCGATTGAGACGGCGTATCGAGGACGCGGGATATCGATCGGTGGGTTTCCATTGACATCGGTGCAAGTCGAAGGCTTGAGCTCCGACTTTCCTGACCATCCAACCGGCAGCGTGCCATTCGGCTTCACCGTGATCACCGGCTGGTTCAACTTCAATCCCGCCTGGAGCGGATGGGATGGACTGGGTAACCCATACCTCGATCGTCGATTTGCCCAGGCGATGCACGTAGCGGTGGATCGCTATCAGATGATCGACACGGTGTACCTCGGATCGGGCAAGCCGACCGGCCAGGAAGACACCCCGTGGTTTAACGCATACTGGGCGATTCCCGAGGATGAGTTGCTTGCTACGCCTGGCTTCCGGCCTGATCGAGCGGCCGACGTCGCCGAGGCACGCGCGCTGCTGACCGCGTCGGGATACGACCAGGACCGACCGGTCAGGCTGATCGCTCCCGAATTCTGGGAAGTGACCTATCCCGGTGTGATTGAGACGGAACGCGCCATGTATCAAGAAGCGCTGGGCATCGAGGTGCAGTTCGACCTGGAGCCGTTCCCGGTCATCCTGCAGCGGATGATCGAAGGCTCATACCCCGGCTCCGGTCCGCAATGGACGAATGCGCCGGTCGAGCTCGATCCGACGACCGCCTATGGCAACCGATTCTTGCCCGGCGGTAGTTGGAACTACTTCTTCTACGACTACGAGCCGATGGCCGAGATTGCGCGTCGCATGAGGGTCACACTCGACCTTGAGACGCGCCGCGACCTGGCGCACGAGGCCCAGCGCATCGCGCTCGGCACTCACCCCGAGCACGGGCTGGCTGGCATCTCACCCACGCCGGGCGTGATGAACGGCATCGCGCCCTCGATCTGGTGGCCGTTCCTGCACCGGGGCGAAGATTCGCTGCAGTTCGCCCACGACTCGCACCGCCACGATGACACCTGGATCGACGTTCGACATCCCGACTATTCCGTGTGAGTTCGCCGGCCGGTAATCCGCTTTGCAATCGCGTGATAGAAGCGCTAGCTTTCTTGCACCTCTGGACGGTCGATGCAGTTTCTTGGAGGACACCGATGACAGAGCGACACGATGGCCGAAACTACTGGCAGCGCATGAAGCGCAAGCAGATGAGCAGACGAGCGCTGTTGCGCGCGTCGGGCCGCGCCGGCGTTGGCGCGGCTGGCCTGGCGCTGGTCGGCTGCGGCGACGATGACGACGACTCCGTCGCGCAGGTTGCCCAGCCGCAGGATCAGCAGCAACAGGCTGCGCAACAACAGGCGATGCAGCAAGAGGCGCAGCAGCAGGCCGCCGACCAGGCGGCGCAGCAAGCGGACGAGCAAGAACAGACCGTCGCTGCGGCCCAGCAGGACCAACAGGAGCAACAACAGGTCTCGGCCGGTCCGCCGGACAGCGCGCCGCAGTATGGCGGCGTGATGCGGCGAGCGTCGACGATCGAGACGCATGACTATTGGGACCCGCACCGCGGCGTGTTCGGGCCGACCCAGTTCATGCACTCGATGCTCTACAACAACTTCATACGTTGGAAGAACAAGGAAAACTCTGAGATGGAGGCGGACATCGCCGCCCTGCCGGAGATTCCCGACGCGACCACGTACATCTTCCAGATCAACCCGCGCGCGGCCTGGCACGATGCCTACCCGACCGAGGGTGGTCGCAACATCACGGCCGAGGACATCATTGCGAACATCGACCGCAACAAGGCCGGCGTCGACTCGACCGGCGCGGAAGACGGTACGTTCCTCGGCCAGACCAGTTGGCAGAAGATCGCTACCGCCGAGGCGGTCGACGAGTTGACCTTGAAGACCACGTCCGACGGCATCGATTCGACCTATCTGGGCGCGACCTTCCTGCGTCCGTTCGGTTGGATGGCGGCGCCGGAGGCGATCCGCGAATGGGGCCTCGACTCCGATGTCTGGCGAGACGATCCGTCAACCTTGCGCGTCGCCGGGTCGGGTCCGTTCATCGCCGAGAGCTACGAGCCAACCGAAGTCTTCATCGCCAACCGCAACCCCAACTACTGGAAGGACGACCAGTGGGGTCGGCAGCTTCCGTACGTCGATCGGATGGAGTACTACAACCTGTTCGACGAGACCGCGATCGAGACCGCGGTGCGCTCGAAGGAGCTGGACGGCGCCTGGCTGAACATCAGCCGCGTGGAATCGCTGCTCAACGACTTCCCGCAGATGCAGCGCAACACGGTCGGCGGCGGATTCACGATCATGATCCGCGGCAACTTCAACCCGGACTGGCCGGGCGAGGATGGGCTCGGCAATCCGTGGGTGGACCGCCGACTCTGGGCCGCCTACCACATCGCGACGGACCGTTATCTGATGATCGACACCGTCTACCTCGGCTCGGCCAAGCCGTCGGTGCTGCCGGAGATTCCCTGGTTCTCGACGTTCTTCACGCCGAGCCAGGAGGATATGTCGCAGATTCCCGGCTTCCGCCCCGACCGCCAGGCGGAGCTGCAGATGGTCAACGAGCTGGTCGACGCGACCGGCTTCCGCGACACCGGCCGCTCGATTGGGCTGTTCGCGCCCGATGTCTGGGAGCAGCGCTACCCGGGCATCGTCGAGACGTCGAAGAACATGTACGAGTCGGCGATGGGGATCACGTTCGACATCGGCATCGACCCGTACACGGTCCTGCTGCAACGCCTGGTGGAGGGCACGTTCCAGGGCCAGATCCCCTGCTGGACCAACCCACCCGACGATCTGGACCCCACCACTCGATGGCTCGCCGGTCTGATTCCCGGCGGCTCGCTCAACTTCTACAGCTACGAGAACCCGCGCGCGACCGAAATCGCGAACGAGATGAAGGTCACGCTCGATCTCGAAGCCAAGAAGGGTCTGGCCGACGAGATGATCGAGATCCAGCTCGGCATCCACCCCGACTGGGGCTGGGAGGGCATTTCGCCGGGTCCGGGCGTGATGAACCCGGTCTCAAACGAGGCAGCTTGGCCGTGGTACCACGTGATTCCCGACGGCTACCAGTTCGCCCACCAGGGGCACAAGATCGTCGAGGAGTTGTGGATCGACACCGCGCACGAGGAGTACCCGGCCTAGCCGCGTCCGTCGTTCGCTCTTCCACAATCAGACCCGCGCCGTACGGCGCGGGTCTGATTTCGTTAGCCTCGCGTCACGATTCCACGAATGGAAAGTGAGTCGCGGAATGAGCACACGAGCAGACGGCAGGAACTATTGGCAGCGGATGCGCCGCAAGCAGATGAGCAGGCGCGCGTTGCTGCGTGCGTCGGGGGGGGGGGGGGGGGGGGGGGGGGGGGGGGGGGGGGGTGGGGGGGGGGGGGG
>VXQT01000034.1:0-37885 GCA_009838915.1 Chloroflexota bacterium | reverse complement strand
CGCCCACACGCCTTGAAATATCGCCCTCGGATGCGCCGAAAGAAGATTCGCCGGCGGTGGTGGCTGGGTGCGTGGGGCGGCGCGGGCGTCGGGGGGGCGGGTCTGGCCTTGGTCGGCTGCGGCGACGATGACGACGACGCACAGCCGCAAGCGGCGGCGCAGGCAGCCCAGCAGCAACAGCAACAGGCCGCGCAGCCGGCCCGGCAGCAAGCAGATCAGCCGCAGGCCCAGGAACAGGTGGCCGACCAGCAGGCAGCACAGGCGGAGCAGCAAGAACAGACTGTCGCGGAGGCTGTCGAGCAACAACAGCAGCAGGCATCGGCGTCCAACATAGTGCGTGGCGGCGACCTGAGCTTCTCTACGCCCGCCGCGACCCATGACTACTTCGATCCGCATCGCGCCGTGTTCGGGCCCACCCAGTTCTGGATGGGCTTCTACATGAACTATCTGATCCGCTGGCGCAACAAGGAACAAGGCATCCTCGAGGCCGATGTCGCTTCATTGCCGGAGACTCCGGACGAGGAGACCTACATCTTCAGCATCGATCAAGGCGCGAGATACTGGGACCGCTACCCGACGGAGGGCGGGCGACTCGTCACCGCTGAAGACATTCTCGTCAACTACCAGCGACAGATCGCTGCGGTTGACGCCAGCGGCGCGGAAGACGGTACGTTCCTTGGCGCATCCGCGTTTCGTCAGACGGCATCAATGGATGTGCCGGACGAGACGACGTGGGTAGCCAGAACCGATGGACCCGACGCCACCTGGTTGGGGGTCCCCTTGCGTCCCTTTAGCTGGATCACAAGTCCCGAGGCAATCGATGAGTTCGGCGACCGTTGGCGCGACGAAGCGGCCAACGTCGAGCTCTCGTCGGGCACGGGCATGTTTATCCCGCAGACGTTCGATCCCGACATCGGGATCGACATGATTCGCAACGACAACTACTGGAAGATGGGCGCAGACGGATTGCCGCTTCCGTACTACGACACCGTGACGCTGTCCAACCTCACCGACCCCACCGCGGTCGAGGCGGCCTATCGCGGCAAGGAGATTGTCAACGGCAGGTTCCCGCTGTCGTCCGTGCAGGCGGAAGCGATCTTGAACGACTTCCCCGACCACGGCAATGGCGACATTGCCTTCGGCTTCACCATCATTACCGGAGTCTTCAACTACAACCCGGACTGGGATGGTGAAGACGGCTTGGGCAACCCCTACCTGGACCGGCGATTCTGTTACGCGCTGCACGTCGCGGTCGACCGCTATCTGATGATCGATGCGGTGTACCTCGGATCCGGGAAGCCCTCAGGCCTGGGCGCCACTCCGTGGTACAACGCCTACTGGTCCATTTCCGATGAGGAGCTGCTGCAGACGCCCGGCTACCGCCCGGACCGCGAGGCGGACATCGCGGAGGCCCGCCAGTACATCGACGCCTCAGGCTGGGACAAGGACCGCCCCTTGTTGCTGTATGCGCCCGACATCTGGGAGCAGACCTACCCGGGCATCCTCGAGACCGAGAAGAGCATGTACGAGGAGGCGCTCGGCATCACCGTCGACTTCAACATCCAGCCCTACACCGTGCTGCTCCAGCGATGGATCGAAGGGACCTATCCGGGCGGCGGGCCGCAGTGGACCAATCCTCCGGACGACCTGGACCCGACGACTGGATTCAACAACGGGTACGTCGTCGGCGGAAGTGGCAACAACCTCAAGTACGACTTCCCTCCAATGGAGGAGCTGGCCAAGACTATGCGCGTAACGCTCGACCGCGAGCAGCGCCGTGACATGGCCCACGAGGCGCAGAGAATCTTGCTCGGTACGCACCCCGACCACGGGATCGAAGGCCTCGCGAACGCGCCGGCGGTCATGAACGGCATCTCGCCGGTGCTCTGGTGGCCATTCGTGCACCACGGTGAGGATTCGTTGCAGTTCGCCCACGCCAGCCATCGCTACGACGACACCTGGATCGACGTCAACCACCCGGATTACCCGGCCTAGTCAAACCGGGACATGTGGATGCCCGGCCCGCCTGTGACCCGTCCTGGACGGGTCTGGCGGCCGGGTGATCCACTATCTGGTGGCGGGCCGATTGGCGCGTGTCGTGTCAAATCGCTTACACTCTGCCAATCCGAGTCTGAGCCGGTGCCGGTGCAGGAGTAGCGGCCGACCTGACCAGGAGCAGCGATGCAGCGATACCTCATCCAACGTTTGATCCTTGTGATCCCGACGATCTGGTTGGTGGTGTCGCTGCTGTTCCTGGCGTTGCGCGCGCTGCCGGGCGACTTCGTCACCCGCAAGCTCTCGAACCTGGAGAACCAGGGCGCCGAGCAGCGTGAGTCGGAGATCATCGGCTACATCGAGGTCGAAGACACCACCCACCGCGTGATCACCGGCGACACGCTGGAATCGATCGCCCTGGCGAACGAGACGACAGTGTCCGAGTTGCTCGCGCAGAATCCCGACCTGGATACGTCGGCAGATTTACGCCCCGGTACCAGGATCATCGTCATCCCCGGGACGTTGCTCGAGCAGGTGGCGGTCAGCCAGAAGGTGTCGCTGCCTGAAGAAGCGGATGTGGGCGTTCAGCTCCTGATTGATCGCAACCCCGATACCAACTTCCCCCTGTACCAGGGGAAACCGTATGCGGAGTCGGGGTCGATCCTGACGATTCGCACGAGCCAGACGCTCGACGAGTTGGCACATGTCAATCGAATTGAGGCGAGCGACATCCTGGCGGTCAACCCGACCGGCAGCCCCAGCAACCCGGATGGGGAGTTGACCGCGCAGACGCAACTCCTGCCGACTGCGCTGGTGGTCGCCGAGGAGGGCGACACGCTGGAGGGCTACGCGACCGCACTCAGTCGCGACATCGAAGCGTTGACATCGGCGAATCGAGGTGTCGATCCTTCGGTGCCGTTGGAGGCGGGCACACAGATTCACATCCCCTCTGACAAGATCGTCACGCCGACGACCAAGATCACCGAGGCCAACATTCGCAACCGGCTTGGGATCGACAAACCGCTGGGTCAGCAGTACATCGACTTCCTCTGGGAAACGGTGCGGCTCAAGTTCCGTCCCTCGTTCCAGACGCAAGAGGGATCGCTCGATATCTTCCTGCGGGCGCTGCCGCGCACGCTGCATCTGAACATATACGCGCTGGTCGTGGCGTTGGTGATCGCGATCCCGGTCGGCATCCTCTCGGCAATGCGGCAGGACCGCCCGCTGGACTACGCGTTGCGCGGATTCGCCATCCTGGCGCTGGCCGCGCCGTCGTTCTGGATCGCGACGATGATGATCTTCGTCGTCACACCGGGCGGCATCTCCGAGGGCGGCATTTGGTCGATCCCGCTGACGTCCGAGGACGCGCGCTCGGTCTTCACCTCATTCACAGGAGCGCTGGCGCTGTATTCGATTCCGGCAGTGGCCGGTGGCATCGCAGCGGGGGCTGGTCTGATGCGGATCACCCGCTCGGAGCTGCTTGAGGTCTTGCGGCAGGACTACGTGCGCACCGCATGGTCGAAGGGTCTGCGCGAGCGGACCGTGATTCGGCGCCACGCAATGCGAAACGCGCTGGTCAACGTCATGAGCGTGCTCGGCCTGCAGATCGCGGCCCTGTTGGGCGGCAACATCATCCTCGAGCTGCTGTTCAACATCCCCGGCATCGGCCTCCTGCTGATTCAGCGAATCAACCAGGCCGACCTGCCGGTTGTGCAGACGATGGTGTTCTTCTTCGCGCTGTTCATCATCATTGTCAACATCGTGATCGACATCGCTTACGCGGTGATCGACCCGCGCATTCGTTACACCTAACCGGGTTGACTGAGGAGACGCATCGTGAGCGACGCTCGTCAAACGACCTCCCAGGAACTGGAAGAGTTCGCGCAGGCACAGGGTCTGCGGATTGAAGAGCGCACGACGCTCT
Organism: Chloroflexota bacterium; assembly: GCA_009838915.1. GTDB lineage: Bacteria > Chloroflexota > Dehalococcoidia > Bin125 > Bin125 > Bin125. The sequence continues at coordinate 33,966 of VXQT01000034.1, read as the reverse complement.
CGATGATTGGCAAGGCGCTCCTTAGCTTCTTTCGCACCAAGCCTCTGGGCGCGTTCGGCCTGGTTCTGGTTGTCGTCTGGTCGGCGATTGCCGTGGGCACGGTCGGCTCCGGCGGCGGCTGGCTGGGCCTCGGCCGTTACGACTCGCAGGAAGTGTTCAAGATCGCCAACCCAAACTTTGTCGACGACAAGATGGCGAACGTGTTGGACGGTGAATCGGCGGATATCTCCGATGCCGATCTGCGCACACTACTGCTCGACCCAGAGGTCTATGGGGCCCTGGCGGAAGAGTCGGGAGTACTCCCGCAGATGCTGGAGTACGTCGAGGACCTGATTGCAACTGGTTCGGTGCTGACGCACCTGGAAACACTGGATCCCGCGCAGATTGAGATTCGAGGCGGCACAATCGTCGATGTCGATGATCTGTTAGCGACAGGTACAAACACCCCGCTGACGACGTCGTCTCTGCAAGGACCATCGGGCAAGCACTGGTTCGGCACCGACCGAGCCGGTCATGACCTTTTCTCCCGAGTGACCGAGGGCGCGCGGCTGTCGCTTTACATTGGGTTCTTTGCCACGCTCATTGGCGTGGTTGCGGGCACGGCGCTAGGGCTCACTGCCGGCGGTCTGGGCGGCAACATCGACCTGGCCATCAGCCGGCTAATCGACGCCTTGCTCTCCTTCCCGCCGATCGTGTTGCTGCTGCTCCTGCGCTCAGTCACGGAGCCTTCGGCGATCTGGGTGACGCTCGCCCTGTCGGTGCTGGCAGTCGCTCCGGTGCAGCGGATCACGCGCGGCGCGGTGATCGCACTGCGCGAGATGCCGTTTGTCGAGGCGGCGCGAACGCTCGGCGCGACCAACGCGCGGATCATGTTGATGCACATTCTGCCCAACATCATCGCCCCGTTGATCGTGATCTTCTCAATCACGATCGGCGCGTTCATCCTTGCCGAGGCGGCGCTCAGCTTCCTCGGCCTGGGCACGCTCGACGTATCCTGGGGCAAGATGATCGCCGACGGCCGGCAGTTCATCGTGCAGTCGCCGTGGACTTCGTTGTTCGCCGGACTCGCGCTTACCAGCCTCGTCTTCGGCTTCAACGTCCTGGGCGACGCACTGCGCGACGTCTTCGATCCCAGGCTGCGGGGCAGTCGCTAGCGGCAATCATCTCCAAACCTCTCCCGACACTGGTTGGCAACCGGCTATCAACTGTGCGCTAGACTGCGCAGACACTCGACGCGAGAGCACGCGCGAGATGAAGGAGCGACTTCCATGAGCGAACGCAACTATTGGCAGCGGATGAAGCGCAACCGGATGAGCAGGCGCGCGCTGCTTCGCGCATCGGGTCGCGCCGGCGTCGGCGCCGCCGGTCTGGCGCTGGTTGGCTGCGGCGACGATGACGACGACGGCCAGGCGGCCGCCCAGGTGCAGCAGCAAGACCAACCGCAGCAGCAGGCGATGCAGCAACAGCAGCAGGCCATGCAGCAGCAGCAACAGACGATGCAGCAGGATGAGCAGCAGGCGGAGCAACAGGCCGTCGCCGCTGCGCAACAGGAGGATCAGGAGCAGCAGCAGGCCGCGCAGCAGGCGCAGCCGGCCGGCGTCGACCGTTACGGCGGGACCTTGCGCTTCTCCACCCCTGCGGCCACGCACGACTTCTTCGACCCGCACCGCGGCGTGTTCGGCCCCACCCAGTACTGGATGGGGTTCTACATGAACTACATGATCCGCTGGGCCTCGAAGGAGGGCGGGATCATCGAGGAAGACATCACCTCGTTGCCTGAGCTGCCCGACGCCGAGACCTACATCTTCAGCGTCGACCGCGGCGCCCGTTTCTGGGATCAGTACCCGACCGAGGGCGGCCGCAATGTGACCGCCAGCGACATCGTGATCAACTTCGACCGTCAGATCGCGGCGCTTGACGCTGAGGGCAACCCCGACGCGCGCTTCCGCGGACAGGACGCGTTCAAGAAGACTGCCTTCCACGAGGCGGTCGACGAGTCCACGTTCCTGGCGCGCACCGATGGTCCGGATGCGACCTACCTCGGCGGCACGATCCTCCGCCCGTTCTCCTGGATCACCTCGCCAGAGGGCATCCAGGAGTTTGGCACCCGCTGGCGCGACGAGACTGCCAACGTCTCGCTGTCGTCCGGCACCGGACCGTACATTCCACAGTCGTACGACCCGGACATCGGCATCTACCTGGACCGCAACCCCAACTACTGGAAGAACGCCGACGACGGTAGCCAGCTGCCGTTCATGGACGCCGTGGAGTTCGTCAACCTGACCGACGCGACCGCCGTCGACGCCGCCTATCGCGGCAAGGGCATCGACATCGGCGCGTTCCCGCTCTCGGCCGTGCAGGTGGAGGAGCTGGCCGGCGACTTCCCCGACCACGAGGTCCGCGAGGCCGCGTTCGGGTTCACCATTGTCACCGTGATGGGCACCTACCAGCCAGGCTGGGAAGGCTCCGACGGCCTGGGCAACCCCTACCTGGACCGCCGCTTCGCCTACGCGATGCAGGTCGCGGTCGACCGCGACCTGCTCATCGATGCGGTCTACCTGGGCGCGGCCAAGCCGTCGGCGACCCACTTCTGCCCCTGGTTCTCGACCTACTGGACTGTTCCGCCGGAGGAACTGCGCACGGTTCCGGGCTTCCGCCTCAACCGCGACGACGACATCGCGCTGTGCAGGGAACTGATCGCCGCGTCCGGTTTCGACACCGATCGCACGGTGACGATCTACATTCCGGACCTCTGGGAGCAGACCTACCCGGGCATCACCGAGACGACCCGGAACATGTACGCCGAGGCGACCGGCATCAACGTCGAGCTGGACATTCAGCCCTACACGGTGATGCAGGACCGCTACGACAACCAGACGTTCCCCGGCCGCGCGCCGACGTGGACGAACCCGCCGGCCGACCTCGACCCGACGGCGCAGTTCACGCTCTCGCTCAAAGTCGGCGGCGCGTCCAACCTGACCCAGTACAACTACGCGCCGACCGAGGAAATCGTCGACGAGATGGCGGTCACCCTGGACACGGAACAGCGCCGCGATATGGGTCTCCGCGTGCAGCGCATCGGCCTCGGCGTCGACGAAGAGCACGGACTGGACGGCATCTTCGGATGGTTCGGCGTGATGAACGGCATCTCCCCGACGATCTGGTGGCCGTACGTGAACCGCCCGGACCACACCTGGCAGTTCGCGCACGATTCGCACAACTTCGACAAGGCCTGGGTCGACACCAGCCACCCGGAGTACTCGGCCTAGGACAGGGCCTCGTTCCGGGAAGCTCAATCAACGCGGAGAGGGGGCATCTGCGAACCGCAGATGCCCCCTCGCTCCGCCCATTCGTTGATCGCGTAAGCGCCGACCATGCAGAAGTACATCATTCGCCGCATTCTGCTCGTCATTCCGACGTTGTGGTTGGTGATTTCACTTCTGTTTATCGGGCTCAATCTGTTGCCCGGCGACTACGTCACGATCAAGCTGGCCAACCTTGAGGCATCGGGCGCGACCAAGATCGAGGCGGACGTCGTCGGCGAGCATGAAGTGGAGAAAACGCTGCACCGAGTCGTTGGCGGCGACTCGCTGGCGTCGGTCGCGATGAACTACGGCGGCACCGTCGACGAGTTACTCGCGGTCAATCCCAATCTCAACGCCGATTCAGAGCTTCGACCGGGCTCGACCATCATCGTGATCGATGGTCAGCTCCTGTCCAGCATCTCGCGCACGGCGAGGCTGGCGTTACCCGAGAACACTGACGACGGCGTCGCGTTGCTGCAGGAACGCAATCCTGACGTCGAGTTTGGCACGTACGCAGGCGCGCCGTATGCACCCTCGGGCATCACGCTCACGTTGCGCGATAGCACGACGTTGCGCGAGCTTGCGGCGGTGAATCGGGTAAGCCCAGAGGACTACATGAACGTCAACCTCCAGGGCACACCGGCGAACGAGGATGGCAACCTGACTCCGGACACGCCGCTGTTCCCGGGTGAGACGTTCATCTCGCCGACGCGTGAGATCACCGAAGCCAGCATCAAGAACCGGCTCGGAATCGACAAAGCCCTCGGCGTTCAGTACGTGGAGTTTCTCTGGGACACGATCCGCTTCCAGTTCCGCCCCTCGTTCCAGACCAACGAACCGTCCATGGACATCTTCCTGCGGACGCTGCCGCGGACCCTGCACCTGAACATCTATGCGTTGATCGTTGCGATCATTGTGGCGCTTCCGGTGGGCATTTTCTCGGCGATGCGCCAGGACCAGGCGCCCGACTACTTGTTGCGCGGATTCGCGATCTTCGCCCTCGCCGCGCCGCCGTTCTGGATCGCGACGATGCTGATCTTCGTCGTTTCGCCCGGATCGCTGTTCGAAGGAGGGCTGTGGTCGATTCCGCTCGCGGAAGAGGAGGCGCGCAGCATCTTCTCGTCTGTTGAAGGGTTCTTTGCGCTCTACACGATCCCCGCTGTCGCCGGTGGGATTGCCGCCGGCGCCGGCCTGATGCGGATCACGCGCTCCGAGCTGCTCGAGGTGCTGCGTCAGGACTACGTGCGCACCGCCTGGTCCAAGGGCCTGCGTGAGCGCGCGGTGATCCGCCGCCATGCGTTGCGCAACGCAATGGTTCCGGTGCTCAGCGTGTTTGGGCTCCAGCTCGCCGCATTGGTCGGCGGCAACATCATCCTTGAGGTGCTGTTCAACATTCCCGGAATCGGCCTGGCGCTGCTGCAGCGGATCTACCAGGCCGACAACCCGGTAATCCAGACGATGGTGTTTTTCCTGGCGCTGTTCGTGATCGTGATCAACATCCTCATCGACATCAGCTACGCGCTGATCGACCCGCGCATCCGCTATAGCTGATCGGGATAATGGAACCGCGATGAGTGAGCTGCCTCCGGACCCAACGGCCGTCAGCGCCCCTCTCGACTCATTGGCCGCGGTCGGCCCCGAGCGCGGTGCCGGCGCACGCCGGTTGACGCGCGGCTTCCGCGACTTCATGGTGCGCAAGCGGCTGGGCGCGGCCGGCGTGATCATCGTCTTCTTCTGGAGCTTCATCGCGGTCGGTACCGTCGGCGACGGCGGCGGCTGGCTCGGCGTTGGACGCTACGATTCCCGCACCGTCTTCGAGATCGCGTCGGTCAAGTACGCCGACGACAAGATCGCCAATGCGCTGGACGGCCAACCTGCCAATCTCTCCGATTCCGAGCTGCGTAGCCTGATCGCAGTCCCTGAGGCCTACGGCGACGCGGCCGTCGTCGCCGGCGTCGAACACGAGATGGTCGAGTACGCGCTGGCGGAGATCGAAGCAGGCACGGTGCTCGACACCTTGCTGGAGGCCGAACAGATCGAGATCAACGACGGTGTGATCGCCGACGTCGACAGTCTGCTCGCCGCAGGCACCGACAATCCCTTGATCACCTCGTCGTTGCTGGGTCCGTCGAGCCAACACTGGTTCGGGACCGATCGCGCCGGCCACGATCTCTTTGCCCGAGTCTTTGAGGGCGCGCGGCTCTCGCTCTACATCGGTTTCTTCGCCACCTTGATCGGCGTCGGCGTGGGTACGTTGGTCGGCCTGATCGCCGGATCCCTGGGCGGCACCGTTGACCTTGCCGTTAACCGCGTCATGGACGCAATCCAGTCCTATCCGCCGATCGTGTTCCTGTTGCTGATGGCCGCGGCGACCGATCCCTCTGCGCTGTGGGTGACGATCGCGCTCTCGGTGCTCGGAGTGGCACCCACCAACCGGATTGTGCGCGGCAGCGTGATCCAGATTCGCGAGATGCCGTATGTCGAGGCGGCGCGGACGATCGGCGCGACCTCGACACGGATCATGGGATTTCACATCCTGCCCAACATCTTCGCGCCCCTAATCGTGATCTTCTCCATCACCATCGGCGCGTTCATCCTCGCCGAGGCGGCGCTGAGTTTCCTCGGCCTGGGCACGCTCGACGTGTCCTGGGGCAAGATGATCGCCGATGGTCGGCAGTTCATCGTCTACTCGCCCTGGACTTCGCTGTGGGCGGGTCTGGCCTTGACCTCGTTGGTGTTCGGCTTCAATGTGCTCGGCGACGCCCTGCGTGACGTGCTCGATCCCAGGCTCAGAGGCAGCCGATAAGGCTCGCGGATGCGGCTCTCCGCCCAGGATCGGCGCAGGCTGCTGGCACGTCTCGCGCTGGCGCTGGTCTCTCTTTGGGTTGCGCTCTCGATCCTCTTCCTGCTCGCCAAGGTCGCGCCCGCCGACTTTCTGACCGTCAAACTGGCCAACCTGGAGAACCAGGGCGCGGGCCAGCGAGTTGACGAGGTGATCGGTCAGGCCACGGTCACAACGACCACCAAGTCCGCGGGCTTGGGAACAACCCTGGCCGAGGTGGCTGAGCGCGAGGGAGTGCCGCTTGGACTCCTGGCCTCGCTCAATCCAAACCTCGATGCTCACGAGCCGCTGACGCGGAACCTGAGAGTCGTGCTGCTCGACGGCGAATGGCTGGACGAACTGGCCGTTCGCTATCGAGTGGTCCTGCGGGAGGACGCAGATGACGGAGTTGCGCTGCTGCGCTCGCGAAATCCCGACGTCACGTTCTCATCGATCGGCGGCCGCGCGTATGCCCGCGAAGGAACGACGCTCACGCTGCACGAGGGAGTCAGCGTGGCCGAGTTTGCGACGCTTCGACGGCTCACGGCCGAGGACCTGCTCGAAGTCAATCCGCCGGGTTCGGTCGGCAATCCCGATGGCCGCCTGGCGGCTGAATCGATCCTGCGGCACGGCGATCCGATCATCTTGCCCATCGGGCGCATAACCGAAGCGGCGATTCGGCACAGACTGGGCATCGCCGCATCGCTCGGCGAGCGCTACGCGACCTTCCTCTGGGACACGGTCCGGTTCGATTTTGGCGCATCCTTCCAGACGCAGGAACCGTCGCTTGCAGTGCTCCGCTCTGGACTTGCCAAGACCGCGCAACTGAATCTGTTTGCGCTGATCGTGGCGCTCGTCATCGGGATTCCATTGGGACTCGTTGCGGCTGGCCGCGCCGGATTCAAGTCAAGACGTATTGGACGGTTGTTGTCTGCTGTGGCATTTGTCGTGCCCTCGTTTTGGCTCGCCTTACTGCTGATCATCGTGGTCACGCCGGATGGACTGTTCGACGGCGGTATCTGGACCATTCCGATCACGGATCCGGACGCCCGCAACATCACCGACTCGGCGTCACAGTTCTTCGCGCTGTATTCGATTCCGGCGCTGTCAGGCGGTCTGCTGCTGGCCGGGCTGTTCGCAACGGCGATCCGGCGGCAGCTCACCCAGGCCGCCGATCCGGTCCAACTGAGTTCGCTATTGCGCGCCCTGGTCGACTCGCTGCGCATATACCTGCCGGCGTTTGTCGGCCTGAACCTGGTGCTGGAACTGCTCTTCAACATCAACGGACTCGGCCTGCTCCTGTTGCAGCGCATCTACCAGGCCGACTCGCCGGTAATCGTTGCAATCGTCGCGGTGACCGCACTGTTCCTGGTCTGGTCGTTCCTGATGCTCGACGGCGTGCGCGCGTTGCTCGAAAGACGGGAGCAGGCGGCATGAATGCCCGGCTGCGCTGGGCGTGGAGATTGGCTCGTCGTGAGCCGGTCGGCGCGTTGGGCCTGCTCGTCCTGCTGTTCTGGTCGGTGCTCGCCATCGGCGCAATCGGCTCGGGCGGCGGCTGGCTCGGCGTCGGCCGTTACGACCGCGCTGACGTGTTCCAGGAACTCAATCCGGAGTTTGTCTACTATCGGGTCTCGCTGGCGCTAGACGGCGTGCCGTCCGACGTCCCCAACCGGGAGTTGCGCGAGTTGCTCGCCGCGCCGGAAGTCTACGGCGGCGTCGCCGATGCCGTCGGCGCGCAAGAGCTGATCCAGCAGTTCGTGCAACCACTGGTCGGGGACGAGACGCTGATTCCGCTGCTCCTGGAGGGCAGACGGCCCTGGCTCGAGGAGGTGGATGGAGTCTTCCGCGAGGCCGACACCGGGCTGATTCGCGACAGCAGAAGACCCCTGATGCCAGCCGCGCTGAAGCCGCCTTCGTGGAATCACTGGTTCGGCACCGATCGCGTTGGCCACGACATCTACGCCGCCGTGGTCGACTTCGCCTGGCAGGGCTGGTTGATCGGACTTCTGGCTGCGCTGCTCGGCGTCTCGGGCGGCGCGCTGGTTGCGGTAGTGGGTCGAGTCCTGGCGCCAATGCGGCATGGCGGCGCAGTCAGCGCGGCGATCAAGAGCGTCCTCGACGGTCTGCTCGCCTTGCCTCCGATCGTGCTGCTGCTGCTCGTGCTGCTCGGTCACGACGGAGGCACCTGGGCACTGACGCTGCCGTTGGCTGCGATCGCGTTGCCTCTGGTCTGGCGTGAACTGGTCGAACGAGGATCCGAGACAGATGCCGCATCTTCGCTGCCGACGTTCCTGCGCGAACGGGCGCCATCGTTGGTGCGCGTGTTCCGCGACGTGATGATCCTCGCCCTGCTCTTCGAGGCGGTGCTGAGCTTCCTCGGTCTGGGAGCGGAGCCCGGCAGCTGGGGAGTGCTGATCGCGTACGGGCGGCAGTGGATGCTCGCTGCGCCCTGGATGACGCTGATGTCTGGTCTGGCGCTCACTTCTCTGTTGTTGGGCCACTACGCCTTCGGCAGTGGGTTGAAGAACCTGCTGACGCCTCACGGCCCGAGTTCCGACTCTCCTGCGGGTGCGCCGGAGGACTCCACCGACAGTTTCGAGTGGTCGGACGAACACGAGCTGGTCTGAACCTCGCGTCGGCAGCGATTTCGCTACCTTCTACTCCGAGGCACGGCGACGGAGCATTGGAGGCACGCATGGCCGATCTATCCGGCAAGGTCGCGCTGATCACCGGTTCGGGCAGCGGCATCGGGCAGGGGACGGCAGTGCGTCTGGCTCGCGACGGCGCCGACATCTGCATCGCCGAGATCGACATCAACGGGGCAGAGGAGACCGCCTCGATGGTCCGCGAGTTTGGCCGCTCGGCCCACATCGTCCGCTGCAACGTCGCCTCGAAAGAGCAAGTCCAGAGCGCTGCCGACGCCTGTGTCGCCGAGCTGGGCAGCCTCGACATCGCGGTGGCCAACGCCGGCATCGGTCGCGGCGGCTCGGTGCTGGAGATGGAGCTCAAGGACTGGCAGGACCAGGTCGACATCAACCTGACCGGCGTCTTCCTGACCGTGCAGGCCGCCGCGCAACGGATGGTTTCGGCCGGCAGCGGCGGCCGCATTGTTTGTATCTCGTCGCTCGCCGCGCTGAGCACCAACGAGTTGATGTGGAGCTACTCGGCGACCAAGGCCGGCGTGGCGATGATGGTCCGCGGCTGGGCCGCCGACCTCGGACCGCACGGGATCAACATCAACGCGATCGGTCCGGGGGTAATCGACACGCCGCTGGCGCATGCCCTTGCCGGTGATGAAGGCGGACCGATTCGCACGGCGCTGGAAGCCTCGACACCACTGGGACGTGAAGGACGGCCGTCCGACATCGCCGGTCTAATCTCGTTCCTGGTCGGCCCCGACGCCGACTTCATGACCGGCAGCTACCTGCTGATGGACGGCGGCATCCGCAACGCGGCCGGGGGACGGCTGATGGAGGATCCGGAGTCGGAGATCGGCCAGGAGCGGGCGCGTCACATGCAGGCCGGCATGGAGCGCACCGCGCGGCTGCAGCCGCTGATCGATGAGCGCTAGGACGCTGAGCATGCCCGACATGGCAGATCTTCCCGACTCCGCCCGCGCGATGGTCCTGACTGGTGTGCGCGAGCTGGAGATGCAGACGTTCCCCATCCCTGAGCTCGGCCCTGACGACGGCCTGCTGCGGATGGAAGTCTGCGGTATCTGCGGGTCCGACTACGAGCAATACAACGGCGACTTTTCGCCGCGCGTCCCAGTCATCCCCGGCCACGAACCGGTCGGCCGGATTGCGGCCCTGGGCCAGCGAGCGCGTGAGCGCTGGGGCGTCGACGCAGGGGACCTGGTCGCGGTCGAGCCCGGCGTGCGCTGCGGCCGCTGCAAGCAGTGCCTCGAGGGTCGGCAATGCAGCGACGGCGCAGGCATCGGCTACACCCTGACCTCGCGCGCGCCGTCGCTCTGGGGCGGATACGCCGAGTACCTGTACCTGCATCCGGCGACCGTGATGCACCGAATGCCCGACGACATGCCGCCCCGGCTGGCGGCGCTGTACAACCCGTTGGGCGCAGGATTCGCCTGGGCGGTCAACGCCGCGGAGCTGCAGGTCGGCCAGACGGTGGTCGTGCTTGGATCGGGTCAGCGAGGGTTGTGCTCGATCATCGCGGCCCGCGCCGCGGGCGCAGGCATGATTATTGCGACCGGACTCGCGCGCGACGAGCACAAGCTGTCGCTGGCACGTGAGTTTGGCGCCGACCTCACGCTGGTCGCGGATGTCGATCCGGTCGTCGAGCGTGTGCTTGAGGCGACCGACGGGCGCGGCGCCGACGTGGTGGTGGACGTGACGCCGTATGCGACTGATCCGGTCTCGGATGCGATGAAGATGGCGCGGCGCGGCGGCAACGTGATCTTGGCCGGGCTCAAGGGCGGCCGGCGCGTTGCCGAGTTTGACTCCGACGACATCGTCACCCGTCATCTCACGGTTCGTGGAGTACTCGGCGTCGACCATGAGTCCTTTGTCCAGGCGATCGACACGATTCGCTCGGGGCGATTTCCGCTGGATCGGCTGCACAGCCACGCCTTTGCGCTTGACGAGGCGGCAGCAGCGATCGACACGCTGGCGGGCGAAACGGCGGAGCCGGCGATCAACGTGACGATCGAACCGTGGCTGTGACGCACGTTCGTCAGACTCGGCGAATCTTCGATGAGACGGTCGAGTAGGATTGTGCCAGGAGTATTGAGTACCGGCGCATCAACACATCCATGCGGCGATTGCCGTCTTGACACAGATCGGAAGGGTCCAACACGTGACTGAACTCTCAATCAGCGATCAGGTAGTGCTTCTGGGCCTCGGTGAAGACGGCGTGTTGGAGCGTCCATACGACGGCAGGCTGGACTACGCGATCGCCGGCGCCTCGCTGCTCGATCTTTCGTTCATGGACCGCATCGACACCGATCCCAATCGGCTGTTCATCATTTCGGCCGACGCGACCGGCAACCCGCTGCTCGACAGCGTCCTGCACCAGATCAACTCGGGCCCGCCGAATCAGCCGATCTCGTACTGGATCTCCGAGATCGCACGCTATGCGCTGGTGCTACGGCAGCAGATCATCGAGGATCTCTCGGAGCGCAACATCATCCATCGCGAGGCCGGTCGCCGACTGATCGTGCTGAAGTCCGAGAAGTTCCCGCCTACCGATCCACAGGTGGTCCGCGATGTGCAGCGCAAGCTGATCGATGTGTTGCTCTCGGACGAGATTCCCGATCCTGAGACGGTGGCCTTGATTGGCCTCGCGCGCGCGAGCCGATTGCTGGAGCTGCTGCTGCCGCGCGAGTACCTCGACCGCGTGGAGCCGCGCATCGAACAGCTCGCACGGATGGACCTGATCGGTATGAGCGTCAATCGCACGCTCGACGAGATCCAGGCCGCGGTGGCACTGGCGGTTCCAGGTCTCTAGCGGGTTGCTGAGCAAGACTGAACGCATCCCCGACCGGAGGCGACGATGGACTGGCGCGACTCAGCGGAACAGGCGGCCTTTCGCAACGAAGTCTCGACCCTGATTGAGCAGCGGCTGCCGCAGCGATACCGCGAGTTGGCTGCGCGCGGCGCGATGCCCGAGCGAGCCTGGGAAAACGATCGCAAGTCGGACGATCCAGTCGCGCTGCAAGCCGCCATCGACTGGCACGCCGCGCTAGCCGAGCGGCACTGGGTCGCCCCGCACTGGCCGACCGAGTACGGCGGCGGCGGACTCTCGTCGATGGAGCAGTTCATCTTCAATCAGGAACTGGCCGAGTCGGGCGCGCCAGGCGTCGGCGGCTCGGGCGTCAACATGCTCGGGCCAACGCTGATCGTGCATGGTTCGGAGGAGCAAAAGGAGAAGTACCTGCCGCCGATTCTGGGCGCAGAAGTGACCTGGGCGCAGGGCTACAGCGAGCCCGGCTCCGGCTCCGATTTGGCTTCGCTGACCACTCGCGCCGTGCGCGACGGCGACGACTTCATCATCAACGGACAGAAGATCTGGACCTCGGCCGCGCACACGGCCGACGCGATGTTTGCGCTGGTCCGCACCGACCCCGACGCGCCCAAGCATCGCGGGATCTCGTTCGTCATGATCGACGACATCAAGACGCCGGGCATCACGGTGCGTCCGCTGATCAATATCAACGGCGACCACTACTTCAACGAGGTCTTCTTCGAGGACGTGCGGATTCCGGCCAGCAACCTGGTCGGCGAGCTCAATCGCGGCTGGTACGTGGGGATGACACTGCTCGACTTCGAGCGCTCCAACATCGGCGGCGCTGTGGCGGCGCGGCGTCAGTTGCGGCAACTGATCACGCACATCCATAACAACGATCAAGGCGCGCGGGAGCGGGTCACGCCGGAGCTGCGCCAGGAGATCGTCGACCGCTACGTCGAAACCGAGACGCTCTATCAGTTCAGTTTCCGCATCATCTCGATGCAGTCGGCCGGCCTGGTGCCCAACTACGAAGCGTCGACGGCGAAGCTGTTCGCCTCTGAACTGAGCCAGCGGCTGGCGTTGACCGCAACCAAGGTTTTCGGGCTCCACGCCCAGCACTGGAGCGACGCTCCCCCGGCCAGCACGTTCACCCGCAGTTACGTCGGCATGGTGCCCGCAACAATCCGCGGAGGCACCTCCGAGGTCCAGCGCAACGTGATAGCGACGCGGGGTCTGGGTCTGCCGAGGGCTTAGCGAACTTTCGAGCGCCGACCCACCTGCACGTATCCTCCACTGAGATGCAACAGTGCAGGGTGTCTCCATGAGCAACGAAGAACACCTCCTCGATGGCGTTCGCGTGATCGAGGTTGGCGACGAGATCTCGGCCTACGCGGGCAAGCTGCTGGCGGGGCTTGGGGCGGATGTGATCAAGGTTGAGCCGCTCGAGGGCTGCTCGACTCGGCAGATTGGACCGTTCTATGAGGATGAGCCCGGGCCCGAGCGGTCGCTGTTCTGGTGGCACTACAGCATCGGCAAGCGCTCGCTGACTCTCGATCTCGCCAGTGAAGACGGCCGCTCGAATTTGCTGCAACTGATGGCCACGGCCGATCTGTTCCTGGACGCGCGGCCGAAGTCCGATATCGACGAACGTGGTTCCGACGAAGACGCGATCCGCGAAGCCAATCCGGAGATCGTGATTGCGCGGATGTCGCCGTTCGGCGACTCGGGGCCGTGGGCTGACTTTCGCGGTTCCGACCTGGTTCACCTGGCGCTGGGCGGGCCGATGATGAACTGCGGCTACGACCCGCAGCCCGACGGGACCTACGACACGCCACCGATCGCGCCCCAGATGTGGCAGGCCTACCACATCGCGGGCGAGCTTACGGTGATGAACGCAATTGGCGCGTTGATCGATCGCGGACGTTCCGGCCGGGCGCAGACGCTGCATACCGCGGTTCACGACGCGGTCGCCAAGAACACCGAGCTGGACCTGATGAGCTGGGTCTACCGGCGGGCGCGGTTCTATCGGCAGACCTGCCGGCACGCGATGGAGCAGGTCTCGCCGCTGCCGATGATCGGTCCGACCAAGGACGGCCGCTGGGTGATGGCGCTGCCGCGCGGGCGCTCGCAGTCGCTGATCGACTTTCTCGACCGTTACGACATGTCGGCCGATCTCAAGGAGACGCCGCCGGAGGCGGGCGGCGCGGGCACTCGGTCTCGCGGCGAGACTGCGGCGCACCTGCAGGAGGTGTCGCAGCGGCTGATCCGCAAGTTCCGCTTCGAGGACGTGCCCTGGCGCGATGCGCAGGACCTGGGCCATCTCTGGGCGCCGCTGCGCAAGCCACACGAGAACGCGCTTGACCCTCATTGGTGGGAGCGCGGCAGCTTCGCCAACGTCGAGCATCCCGAGCACCAGAAGGAGTTCGTCTACACATCGAGCAAGTGGGTGTCGTCGGAGACGTCGTGGAAGGTGGGGCCTCGCGCTCCGCTGCTCGGTGAGCACAATGAGGAGATTTTGGCGGAGTTGGCTGAACGGAAGCCCCCCTCTGCCTTCGGCATCTCCCCCCGCGGAGCGGGGGGAGATGGGAATGGAAACGCAGCCTCTCCGCAGGGTGGGGGAGAGGGGAACGCAAGGTCGCGCTGGGGGACGGCGTTTCCGTTGGAGGGCGTGCGGATTCTCGACTTCACCTGGTGGTTGGCGTCGGGCGGTGCGCCGCGATTCTTGTCGGCGCTGGGGGCGGAGGACATCAAGGTCGAGTGGCACCAGAACATGGATCTGCGCATGGGTATGGCGCAGTTCCCGGAGGGCGGCAAGGCGGCGCGACAGGAGTTGGGCGTTGGCGATGCGCCGCTGCCGCCCGACAACTCGACGATCAATCGCTCGGGACAGTTCAACGACTTCCACGCCGGGCATCGCGGACTCTCGCTCAACCTGCGCGACCCGCGCGGGCTGGAGATCGCCAAGCGGCTTGTCGCGGTTTCCGACATCGTGGCCGAGGGCTTCTCGCCCGGCGTGATGGAGCGCTGGGGGCTGGGCTACGAGGTGATGAATGAGATCAAGCCGGACATCATCTACCTCTCGCAGTCGGGCATGGGTCAGGTCGGCGTGTACGGACGCTACCGCACGGTCGGGCCGATCGCCGCGTCGTTCGCCGGCGTGTCCGAGCTGTCGGGCCTGCCGGAGCCGTACGCGCCGGCGGGCTGGGGCTACAGCTACCTCGACTGGTTCGGGGCCTACAACCTGGCCAATGCAATGATGGCCGCGCTCTACTACCGCGATCGCACCGGCAAGGGCCAGTGGATTGACTCCTCCCAGGTCGACGCCGGCATCTACCTGAACGGCACCTCAGTGCTCGAGTGGTCGGCCAACGGAACAATCTGGCAGCGTTACGGCAACCGCTCGCCCTACAAGCCGGCCGCGCCGCATGGCGCCTACCGCTGCCGCGACGACATCGAGTCCAACGACCGCTGGATGGCGCTTGCCTGTTTCGACGAGTCGGACTGGCAGGCCTTGCGGCGGGTGATGGGCGACCCCGAGTGGGCGTCCTTGGACAGGTTCGCCAGCCTCGCCGACCGCCTGGCCAACCAGGACGAGCTGGACGAGCGAATCAGCGAGTGGACTCTCCAGCACGACCGCTGGGACCTGATGCAGCGCCTACAGGAAGCGGGAATCGCCGCTGGCGTCTGCCAGGACGCGCAGGACCGGCTCGAGGTCGACCCACAGCTCGCCCACCTCAACTGGCTGACCGAGGTCGAGCACTCGGAGATGGGCGCCTGGCCAACCAAGGAAGTCCCGGTCAAGTGGAGCCAGACCCCGCCGTTCATGGGCGGCCCCATCGATCGCGGCGCCCCCTGCTACGGAGAGGACAACCACTACGTCCTCGGCGAGCTGCTGGGCATGAGCACGTCGGAGATTTCGCGCCTGGCCGATGAAGGCGTGATCGCGGAGGGTTTGACTTCGGTGTGAGCGCTACAACAACGTCGGTTGGCTAATCTCCGGCGTCGGAGCTTCGCTCGTCATGGCCCCGTCGATCGCCGCGATCAACTCGCCTTCAGACGATGCCAATCTCACGCGCGGCTTCGAGAGCCACAAGTCGACATGATCGCGCTCACGCTCAGGGTCGGACCAGCCAATCACGACTGGCATCTCACGCTTGAACGCTTTGTTGACGGCGTCGTAGGTTCCGCCGCTGTCTCCCGGGTCGATGGCGACGAGCACAACACCGAGCGCGCAAATGAGGTCGTTGCGTTGCATTGCCCGCCAAACTGTCCAGCCGGCGTTCGACTCGAACTGGGAAACGACAGTCAAGTGCCGCTCAAGCTCATCCCACGGCTCGATCGCCGCTTGGAGTTCGCGTCGCAGTCGGAAACGCCCCAGTCCTTCGGCCAACACGGCGACCGTGTGTCCGCCCGCCTCGACGCAGGCCACATGGCCAGCAATGTCAACGCCCTTCGCGTAGCCGCTCACGAGCGACAGGTTGGCCTGAGCGGCGAACGTGCCCACTGCGTTCGCAAACGCAATCCCTTGAACTCCTGCGGCCCGTGAGCCGCATAGGGCGATGCCGGGCTCGCGAAGCCGATTCCTGTGGCCGCGCACTGCCAGACTATTGAAGGTGGGCTCGACTCCTGAAGCCGCAGATTGCGTTGTGGTCATTGCTCCGCCTGTCAGCAGAATGGTACGTCGAAAGATTCGGCTTCGAGCGTCTCCGGCAACTCGTCCGGCCAGTTGTCCACACTGGCCGGTAGTCCGTTGCAGTCTCGGGCGGTCTTCGTGATGGCGAGACAGATGATTGTGCTCGCTCCCGCACGTCGGAGCGCTCTGAGTCCCGCCATCATCGAATTGCCGCTGCGATAGATGTCATCGACCAGCAGCACGCGACGCCCGAAGGCGTCTCTGTCGGCATTCATCAATGCTCCGAGCGACCGGGCGCGGGAAGCAGTGGAGCCGGATTGGCCCTTCTGTGGCCTCTGATTTCGCGACCGCAAACTAAGCCGTCGTAATCCAAGCCTCCCGCTGATTGTGTCCGCGAGCGTAGCGGGCAAGTCGACGTCCTTCGGCTGCGTTCCTGGAATCGCGGCGACCGCGTCCACTGACCGAATCACTGGGTGCCTTGCCAGCCAGCTCAAGGTGGCGTTCTGGATCTGCTCCACTGCTGCCGGATCGGAAGGGTTGCTACTTCCGTAGTCTTTGGCCCGTTCGACGAGGTCCCCAAGTTGTGAGCGTTCCTTGATGTCCGCGAACCAGTGCACTCCCAGTGCATGAGACATGACGGCCTCGTCATCGATCGTCACACTGTCCCGAAGGAGTTCCATGAATGCGCGGGTAGATTCAAGTTGTTCGGCACGACTGGACGTGAACAGAATCGTCCCCTGCGGCGTGCCCACCCGAACGTCCACCCCTGCCGGCAGCGCACGCTTCAACAGGGTGCTGAAGTGGTCAAGCATCGAAGATGGACGGGTCGTGACGATCAATGTCCACTCGCCGGCCGATCGATTCGAACGAATCTCAACGATGCGACCACAGTCGGGCATGCTGTACGGGGCCTCCTAATCGGAGACTAGCACATGAGTGCTGTCTTGGTTCGATGAGGACGGCCATCTACAGCGACTCGTAGAGCGCGTCGATCAAGACCGCGCATCGGGGATCGTGGGCGACTTCCGTGCCCATCTGGTTCATGGCGTAGCCGAAGCCGATGCCGGCGTCGAGGTCGGCGTAGCCGAGGGAGCCTCCGGCGCCGGGATGTCCAAAGGCTCGGGGGTTTGGGCCGTAGGGCGTTGACTCGCCGGTCAGGGCCCAGCCGAGACCGAAGCGGGTGTTGATGCCGATGCAGGTGTCGGGGCCGTTGGTCTGCTCTTCGATTCCTCGCTCGATGGTCTCCGGATCAAGCACGTGGACGCCGTCGATCCGGCCGCCGTTGGCTGCGCCTCCGTAGATGCGGGCGAGCGCCCGGGCGGTGGCGTGACCATTGGCAGCCGGGATCTCGGCGGCGCGCCAGTCGCGGCGCGAGGCCATGGCCGGGCCGCCGGGATTGAAGACGGGCGGATTGATCACGGCGACGATGCCGACGCTGTCGGGGTCACCGAAGAGGTCGCTGGTGGGCGGGAACTCGGCGGCGATCTGCGGCTCGATCACGGTAGAGATGCGCGCGTCGAACTCCGGTCCGGTGCCGACGTGGGCGTCGAGACCGAGCGGCGCCGCGAACTCCTCGCGGAAGTACGTGCCGACCGAGCGGCCGTCGATGCGGCGGATGACTTCGCCGACCAGCCAGCCGAAGGTCATCGCGTGGTAGCCGTGCTTCTCACCCGGCGTCCACCACGGTTCCTGCTCGGCCAGGGCCGAGGTCATGGTCTCCCAGTCGAACATGTCCTCGGTGACCAGCTCGCGCTTGACAGCAGCCATACCGGCCTTGTGGCAGAGCAGCCAGCGGACGGGGATGTCCTGCTTGCCCGAGGCGGCGAACTCGGGCCAATACTCGGCGACGGGAGCGTCGAGGTCGAGCTTGCCCTGCTCGACCAGCCGGTGAGCGCAGAAGGCGACCAGGCCCTTGGTCGAGGAGTAGACGTTTACCAGCGTGTTGCGGTCCCACTCGCGCTCGCGGGATTCGTCGTAGAAGCCGCCCCAGAGGTCGACGACGGGTTCGCCGTGCAGGTAGATGCTGACCGCCGCGCCGATATCGCCGCGCTCGGCGAAGTTGCTTTCGAAGGCCTGTCGGACGGCATCGAATCGCGGGTCGTTCCAACCGTGGATTGGGGTGATCATTGGTGATCTCCGTGCTCGGGGGGAGCCCCCTTCTGCCTTCGGCATCTCCCCCCGCGGAGCGGGGGGAGAGAAACTACAGCGAGGCGTAGACGGCGTTGAGCAGGCCCTGGACTCGGGGGTCTCCGCTGAGATTGTTTTGCATCTGGTTCATCGTGTAGCCGAAGCCGATGTTGGCATCGAGGTCGCCGTAGCCAAGCGAGCCGCCCGCGCCGGGGTGTCCGAAGGCGCGCGGGTTGGGTCCCAGCGGGAGGAACTCGCCGGTGAGCATGAAGCCGAGTCCGAAGCGGGTCGGGATCATCAAGCAGGTGTCGGGGCCGTTGGACTGCTCGATGATCGCGGTGTCGAGCGTGTCGGGGTCGATGATGTGAATGCCGTCGATCTGGCCCCCGTTGGCGGCTCCTCCGTAGAGCCGTGCCAGCGAACGCGCCGTGGCGTGGCCGTTGGCAGCGGGGATCTCGGCGCCGCGCCAGCCTCTGCTGGAGGTGATGTTGTCCTCATCAGGACCTCCGATCGGGGGATTCGAGAATGCCGCCGCGCCGACGCTGTCCTCGCCCAGCAGATCAACCAGACTCGGTGCGTTCGGGTCCGCCGGCGCGTTGATCAGCGTCGAGATGCGGCCGTCGAACTCGGGACCGGTGCCGATGTGCGCGTCGAGGCCGAGCGGCGCAGCGAACTCGTCCCACCAATAGAGACCGATCGAGCGTCCGTCGATCCGACGCACGACTTCTCCCACAAGCCAGCCGTAGGTCAGGGCGTGGTAACCGTGCTGCTCACCCGGTGTCCACCACGGTTCCTGCTCGGCCAGGGCTTCGCACATGGTGTCCCAGTTGTAGAGGTCTTCCATGACCAGTGGACGACGGACGGCGGCCATACCGGCGCGGTGTGACATCAGCCAGCGGACCGGCAACTCGCCCTTGCCCGCCTGGCCAAACTCAGGCCAGTACTGCGAGACCGGCGCGTCGAAGTCGAGGCGGCCCTCTTCCGCCAATCGGTGCGCGCAGAAGGCGGCCAAACCCTTGGTCGTCGAGAACACGTTGACCAGTGTGTTGCGGTCCCACTCGCGCTCGCGGTCGGTGTCATACCAGCCGCCCCAGAGGTCGACGACGGGCTCGCCGTGGTGGTAGATCGAGACGGCTGCGCCGACCTCGCCGTGCTCGGCGAAGTTGGCCGCGAACGCGTCGCGGACCGCGTCAAACCTGGGATCGTTCCAACCATGAATCGGGGCGTCGGTCATTGGTGGTTCCTTGCCGGGAGCTGCTGACGTTGTCGTTCGCAGGCAACGCTAACAGGTCGAGCGCCGGACTCAGCGAGTAGCCTGTCGGCGTCAATCCGGCCTGACAGGATGACCTAGAGAGGACCCTCCGATGCCAAACATTCCGACTGAAGCTGAGGTGATGGCGATGATGGACTCGCTGTCCAACTGGGGACGCTGGGGCGACGACGATCAGTTGGGGACGCTGAACCATGTGACGCCCGAGGTCCGCAGGGCGGCCGCGGCGTTGGTCTCGGAGGGAGTGTCGGTGTCCTGCGCCTGGGACATCGAAAACGTGCACGAGCCCGACCACGCGATGGGCACGCCGCAGCGCTACATGGTCGCGACCGGCGAGTCGGCGGCGGCGATCGCCGAGGCGGGTGTGTCGCGAATGGGCGGCGCGATGGAGTTCTTCGGCCTCGTTTACCACGGCTACGCGATCACGCATCTGGATGGCCTCTGCCACATCTTCTGGGACGGCAAGATGTACAACGGCAACCCAGCGCGGCTGGTCAATGCGACGGCCGGCGCCACGCACCTGCCGATTACGGAGCTGCGCGACGGCATCGTGACTCGCGGCGTGTTGCTCGATGTCGCGGCGGTCAAGGGCGTCGACTGGATGGAGCCGGGCGAGGGGGTCTTCCCCGAAGACCTCGAAGCGGCGGAAGCTCGCCAGGGCGTTCATGTCCGTGAGGGCGACGCGGTGCTGCTGCGCACCGGTTACGGCAAGCGCAAGCGGGAGGTTGGTCGCGAGCCGCTGCTGGAGACCGGCTTTCCGGGCTGGCACGTGGCCTGCTTGCCCTGGCTGCATGAGCGCGGCGTCGCAGTGATCGGCGCGGACACAGCGACCGATGTCAATCCTTCGGGCTACGAGACGCTGCGAATCCCGATTCACGCCGTCGGGATCGTCCACATGGGGCTGTGGCTTATGGACAACATGCAGCTCGAGGATGTCGCCGAGGCGGCGAGTCGATTCGGTCGGCACGAGTTTCAGTTCGTGCTCAGTCCGCTGCGGATCATCGGCGGGACAGGCAGTCCGGCAAATCCGTTGGCGATCTTCTAGTCTCGGTCAGTTGTTCGGCGTGAGCTGAACCTTGATCGACTTTGAGCCCTTGTCTTGCGCCGTCTCGAATGCGGCATTGACATCGTCGAGCGCGAATCGGTGGGTGATCAGCGAACGCGCTTCTGCCTGATAGCTGGCCAGAACATCGAGAGCTTGTTGGTAGTCGGCGGGCCGCCCGCCGGGCGCTCCGTAGGTGACCGATCCGACAACCGTGACCTCGTGCAGCATGAGGTTGACCGGGTTGATTGGCACGCTCTCGATGGCGAACAGACCCAGGACGAGGACGCGGCCCAAGCGCCGCACGACGTCGATCGACTGCCCGATCGTGTTGGCATGACCACCGACGCATTCCGCAACCAGATCGATGGAGTCCTGGACGGCTAGATCAGCCAGCCGTTGCTGGCTTGCTTCTTCCTCACCCAGGACTTCGGCGGCCCCCAGTCGCCGCGCCGCCTCTTGCTGATGTGGATGGCGTGCGAGCACGATTGTGGCGGCGCCGGCGGCCTGGGCTGCGAGCTGCGCGGTCAGGCCGATTGTGCCGGCGCCGATGATGAGCACGGTTTCATCCTGGCCGACTGTGATCTGGTTGAAACCGTGGACGGCGCAGGCCAGCGGTTCGGCGAGGGCGGTGATTTCCGCGTCGACGCCCGGTGGTGACTTGAAGACCGCCGGTGCCGGCGCGAGCACCTCCTGCGCCATGCCGCCGTCAACGTGGAGACCGATCAACCCGCCGGCTATCTGGCACTGGTTGTAGTGTCCGGCTGTGCAGAGTCGGCACCCGCCGCAACGCAGCAGCGGCTCCACTCCGACTGTGTCGCCTTCTTGGACATGAGCGACGCCAGGCCCGACAGCGCTGACGACTCCGCCCATCTCGTGTCCCGGAGTTCGCCCGGCCTCTGGCGGCAGATGACCGCGGTAGGAGTGCAGATCCGTGCCGCAGATGCCTTCGCTCATCACCCGAACAACGACTTCGCCCGCCGCGGGCGTCAGATCGGGATCTTCGATCAGGCTCAGGGTGGCGTCCGCATTCCAGGCTGCGCGACGCATGGTCGGCTCCGTCTCTTGCGTACTACGCGTTCGGCGTGATGTGGACCTTGATCGACTTCGAGGACTTGTCCAGTGCGGTGTCGAAGGCGTCGTTCACGTTGTCGAGGCCGTAACGGTGCGTAATCAAGGAGCGTGCCTGTTCGCTGCAGCCGGTGAGGACATCGAGGGCCTGCTGGTAGTCAGCGGGGCGACCGCCGAGCTTACCGTAGGTGACGGCGCCGACGATCGTGATCTCCTTGCCCAGTAGCGTGAGCGGGTTGAGACCTGCGTTGTCGATGGCGAAGACGCCGAGCACGATCACGCGACCCAGTCGGCGGACGACGTCGACGGATTGGCGGATCGTGTCGGCATGGCCGCCGACGCACTCCGCGACGACGTCGATGGCGTCGTCGTCGGTCAGTTCTTTGAGCCGCTGTTGGCCGGCTTCGTCCTCGCCGATCACTTCAGCGGCGCCGAGGTTGCGTGCGGCCTGCTGCTGGTGCGAGTGCCTTGCCAAGACGATCACGTCGGCCCCGGCGGCCTGGGCGGCGAGCTGAGCGGTGAGGCCGATCGTCCCCGCCCCGATCACGAGGACAGTCTCACCCTGTCCCAGCGTGGCCATGTTGTAGCCGTGGACCCCGCAGGCGAGTGGCTCGGCGAGAGCGGCGACTTCACCGTCAATGCCGGGCGGCGCCTTGAACACAGCGACGCCAGGGGCGAACACATCCTGGGCCATGCCGCCGTCCACGGCGATGCCGATTAGCCCGCCTGCGACCTGGCACTGGTTGTAGTGGCCCGAGATGCAGTGCCCGCACTCGCCGCAACGCAAGAGCGGCTCAACGCCGACGACGTCGCCTTCCTTGACGTGCTCGACGCCGGGCCCGACCGCGGCGACGATGCCGCCGATCTCGTGTCCGGGCGTTCGGAGCGCTTCGGGCTGGAAGTCGCCGCGGTACCAGTGCAGGTCGGAGCCGCAGATGCCGGCGTTGACTACCTGTACTCGCACTTCGCCCTCGGCGGGCGCGCGATAGGGATCGTCGTGGACGCTCAGGGTGCGGTCGGCATTCCAGGCGGCGCGTCGCATCGGTCGGCTCCAATCGGCTGCCACAGGTAAGGGTCGGATTCGCGGCAAGGCTAACAGTCGGGACATGCCGCGATCGGCTCTCGCGATAGGCTGGCAGCCATGCGCCGACTCTTGTTGTTCGCCGTCGTGGTATCAGTGCTTGGCGCGCTGGCGCTCGCCTGCAGCGGCGACTCGCAGCAGCCGCTTCCTCAGACGCAGGAGGCCGACCCTCAACCTTCAGTCGCGCAGCAGGAGCAGGCAGAAGTGCATGAGGCGGTTGCCGTGGAGCCGGATCAGGACGAAGAAGCGTCCGCCGCGGCCCAGGAAGAAACGCCGGCGCAGCAGCAGGATTCGTCCCAGCAGGAGTCCCTGCAAGCGGAAGAGGAGACTCCCGAGGAGAACGATCTGCCGCAGAACAAGTTCGTACTCGGCGGCGGGCGGCCGGCGTCGCTGGTCGTTCCGGCCGAAGCAGACCTGGCAGCTCCGAGGCCGTTGATCGTGCTGCTGCACGGCTACGGCAGCTTCGCGCGACAGGTGGACGAGTACTTCCAGCTGTCGCGCTGGATTGACGAGCGCGGGTTCGGCGTGCTCTATCCCGAAGGAACAGTCGACCAGTTTGGCGCACGGCACTGGAACGGCACGGACGAGTGCTGCGACATCTTCGACGTCGAGATCGACGATGTCGGCTATCTCACGTCGCTGATCGCAGAGGCGCGCGAGATAGCCGTGTTCGACCAGGTGATTGCCGTGGGACACTCCAACGGGGGGTTCATGTCGTACCGGCTGGCCTGCGAGGACGTGCCCGGTCTGACGGCGATCGTCAGCCTGGCCGGCGGGGCATTCTCCAACCCTGATGACTGCCGCGTGCCGACACCGCTCTCGGTCCTGCAAATCCATGGGACCAACGACGAAATCGTCCTGTACGAGGGCGGGCGACTACCGACGCACCCGGATCCGGATCGGCAGCCCGTGCCGGGCGCGTGGGCATCGGTGACGCGCTGGGCCGAACGGGCCGGGTGCGATCCGTCGGCAGTCGTGGAGCTTGAACCGCTGGACACCGACATGGCCGTGGAGGGCGATGAGACCACGATCGAGCGCTACGAGCAGGGCTGCGTGAATCGAACGGTGATGGAGCTGTGGACGATCGAGGGCGGCGGTCACATACCGCTGGTCTGGGACACAGACTTCACGCCCGGGATCCTCCACTGGATTGAAGATCGGTACGCGGCAGCGACGCAGTCGGCGCTGGAGGTCCAGGAGCGCGTGATTGGCGGCGAGCGCACCGCGCGTCTGCAGTACCCGCCAGAGACCGAAGGTGACGCGATCTCGTTGGTGCTGTCGCTGCACGGCTACTCGGGTGAGGCAGCGGCCCACGATTGGTACTTCGGACTCTCTGAGCGGATTCTTGAGTATCGCTTCGCATTGATCACGCCGCAGGGCACGACCGACTCGCGCGGCAACGCCTTCTGGAACGCGACCGACGCCTGCTGCAACTTCGATGGCAGCGATGTGGACGACGCCGGCTGGTTGAGCGCGCTGGTTACGGAAGCGAGCGAGATCGTGGACATCTCGGGCGTCCACGTAGTCGGCTACTCCAACGGCGGATTCATGGCCTATCGGCTGGCATGCGACGGGTTGAAGGGCCTGGTCTCGATCGTGAGCCTGGCCGGCTCATCATTCGGCGACCCCGATCGCTGCGCTGATGCGCCGCCGGTCTCGGTGCTGCAGATCCACGGCACGGCCGACCTCGACATTCCCTACGCGGGCACGCTGGAGTACGAGGGCGGATATCCCGGGGCAGTTGAGGTGACTGAACGGTGGGCAGAGCGAGCCGGCTGCGACCTCGAACACACGTCAGTGTTGCCGGCAATCGACCTTGATGACGTGCTCGAAGGCGTAGAGACCGAAGTGCGGCGCCACCGTGACGGATGCGCAGATGGGAACACGGTCGAACTCTGGTCAATCGCAGGCGCCGACCACTATCCCTTCTTCAACAGTGATTGGCCCGATCACCTGTTGGGTTGGCTCTTCAATGGTTCGCGGACGAACTGAGTCGCGATGCTGCGCAGACTGGCCATGGTTGGTCTTGCGACGCCGTTGGTCGCGATCATCGGTGCTCTGATCTACCTGTTCGCCTTTGGCACGTCGGCGCCGACGTTCGACGCAGGCTCACAGCAGCTCGCGGTCGACCACACGGTCCTGCGTCTGAGCGACGATCCCGACGCGGCGCTGGTCGTGCCCGACGAACCGCCCGAGTCGGCCGCCGTTGTCGTCATCCTCGCCGATGATCAGCGGCACATCTGGAGCGCGGTACAAGACCTCGGCCTGCTCGAGCAGGTGGAGCCGTACTTGCTGGCGCTGCTGATCGCGCCCGGAGTTGAAGACGCGGTCGTGTTGTCGTCCCTTGTTGAGCGGGTGGTCGATCATGTGCCCGTGGAGCTGTCGGTCCTGGCCGCCTTTGATGGCGCGCCAATTCGGAGACTGTGCGATGACTGGGAGCGCGTCGTTGTGGTCGGACCGGCGGCGTCCTGCGGGAACGCGGTCAGCCTGTCCGCCGGTGAGGGTTTGGCAGCGCGGATCGCGGAGGCTGTCCAGGCCATGCGGATTGCGGAGGTGACGCGGTGAATCACGACGATCAGGCGGCAATCGCCGTCGCTTCGACACTGACCCGTCGGCGAGCTGAGGCCCTCGCGCGAGAGGCGGCGCAAATGCTCGACGACGCCGGCGTCCCGTTCAATCAGCGGACATGGATCATCGCCTCGGGCGCCGACGACCTACACACGGCGCGGATCGCCGCGGCGCTCGCTGCCGCAGTCGGTCCGTCTCCGCTCACACTTCACGACCGGACTGAGCCCGACGGGCTGATCTTTCAGCGCAGACAACCCGGTCAACGGCGCGGTGGAATCTATCTGAACGCGGAGTGGCAGTCGGCAAGTGTGCGCATCGCGTGCGGTGACCCGCTGGTCCTGGTTGAGGGCCTCAGCGGTTGGTTCAATCCGCGGGAGACGTTGAGTCCGGAAGATCTCCACGCGACGTTGCTGCTCGGTGAGTGATCCTCCGCTCCGCCCTGAAAACCGGGAGGAGATCGGAGAGACCGGTGCTACCCGCGAGGCAGACCGAGGCCTCGGGTGGCGATGATGTTCCGCTGGATCTCGGAGGTGCCGCCCTCGATCGTGTTGGCGATCGAGCGGATGAAGCCGTAGGCGTGGCGGCCCCGGCGCGGGGCGTTCTTGCCCTGGAGCTGGCCGTGCAGGCCGAGCACCTTGACGGCGGTGGCGGTAATGCGCTGGTTGAGTTCCATGGCGAACAGCTTGGCCATGGAGGCCTCGTGATTGGGGATCAGGCCCTGGTTCTGCATCGAGACGATGCGGTATGAGATCATCCGCGCGGTCTGGGTCTCGATGTAGCGATCGGTGAGCGCGAGCTGGGTCTCTCGCCGGTCGATTGAGGAGAGTCCAGTGCCGCGGTTGTCCTTGGCATAGCGGATGACGTCTTCAACCGACTGCTGCATGCCGACGGCGGAGCCGATGCTGGAGCGCTCGAAATCGAGCGTGGTGACCGCGCCATACCAGCCTCGGTTGACCTCGCCGAGCACGTTGCGCTGGGGAATTCGGACATCCTCGAAGAACACCTCGTTGAACTCGTGCGTGCCGGCCATGTTGACCAGTGGGCGGGTCGAGACGCCGGGCGAGTGCATGTCGAGCACGAAGTAGGTGATGCCCCGGTGCTTGGGCGCGTCGGGGTCGGTTCGGGCGAGCAGGATCATCCAGTCCGACTTGTGTGCGCCCGAGGTCCAGATTTTCTGGCCGTTGACCACGAAGTCGTCGCCGTCCTTGACGGCGCGGGTCTGCAGCGAGGCGAGGTCGGAACCGGAGCCGGGCTCGGAGTAGCCCTGGCACCAGATGGCCTCCCCGCTGAGGATCGGCGGCAGGTGTTCCTCTTGCTGCTCATCAGTGCCGATCGTGATGATCGTCGGGCCGGCCATGCCGATCGCGATGCCGCCCGGCCTCGGCGCGCGCGCTTCAGCCATCTCCTCGTTGAAGATGAACTGCTGCATCACCGAGAGGCCGGCGCCGCCGTACTGCTTGGGCCAGGCGGGAGCGACCCAACCGCGGTTGGCCAGTTCCTTCTCCCACTCGCGCTGGGTCGGCGGTCGGTCGAACGGTTGGGCGGAGCGAGCCTCTTCGCGCATCTTGTTGCGGCGAGGCTGGAACTCGTTCTCGATGAACGACTTCACCTCAGTGCGAAAGGCGGCTTCTTCGTTGTTGTCGTGAAAGTCAACCATCTTGCGTCTCCATCTGGATCACTGGATCGCAGCGTACTCCACCTGCGGGATAGACTTTCGGCATGGTTCGCAAACGCATGCTCGAGGACGACGCGCGTCGGCTGTTGGGCGGCTCCCCGGTGGCGATCGTGAGTACGAATTGGCGCGGCGTGGGTAATGCGGCGCCGATCGCATGGTCGATGCCGGTCTCGGTCAATCCGCCTCTGGTCGCGATCGCCGTGCATCCCTCACGCCGCACACACGACATGATCAAGTTCGGCGAAGAGTTCGCGATCAACATCCCGTCCAAGGTGCTGCTCAATCACACGCAGTGGCTGGGCATGGTCTCGAACACGATCGGCGACAAGCTGGAAGCATCGGGGGTCCCGACGTTCAAGGGCAAGGAGATCGATTCGCCCCTGCTGGAAGGCTGTATCGGTTGGATCGAATGCACGCTGCACGACTTCTACACGATGGGCGATCACACGTTGTTTATCGGCAAGGTCGTGTCCGCCCAGGCCGACACGGACGGGTTCGATTTCAACACCGGCATGTGGTCGCTGGACGACGACGAGTACAAGCCGCTGATGTACATGGGCGGTCGAAGCTACAGCGTCCTCGACGACGGATTCGATGCCACGGTTGAGCAGCGCCCGGTCGAGCAAATGATCGAGGAAGGCATCGGCCGCGAACTGGAAGAGGCCGAGGCGGAGCGGCGGATCAAGCGCGAGGAAGAGGCCGAACGCCGCGAGGAAGAGGAACGGCGAGGCGAAGTCGAACCGACGACTTCGAGCCTGCCGCGTGAGTTGCCGGAAGCGTGAGTTCACCGCCGTACGGTCGGATCGTCGAAGGCGACAACCTGTCAGTTCTGCGATCGCTGCAAGCGGAGAGTGTGCAGCTCGTCTATACCGATCCGCCGTTCAACACCGGCAACGTGCGGACGTATCAACGGCTGCGCACGACACAAGACGAGTCCGGTGATCGCGTCGGGTTCGGCGGTCGACGGTACCGTTCCGAAACAGATGTGTCCTACTCGTATGGCGATGCGTTCGAAGAGTACCTGGGGTTCCTGGCGCCACGGCTGATGGAGATCTGGAAGGTGCTGCGGGCCGACGGCAGCCTGTATCTGCACCTGGATGCGCGCGAAGTGCACTACGTCAAAGTGGCGCTGGACGAGATGTTCGGTCGCGACTGCTTCTTGAACGAGATCATCTGGGCATACGACTACGGCGGACGCCCCAGGCGTCGCTGGCCGGCCAAGCATGACAACATTCTCGTGTACGTCAAAGACCGCGAGAGCTACGTGTTCAATCGTGAGGCGATTGACCGCGTGCCTTATCTCGCGCCCGGCCTGGTGAGCAAGGAGAAAGCGGAACGCGGCAAACTGCCGACCGATGTCTGGTGGCAGACGATAGTGGGCACGAACGCGAAAGAGCGGACCGGCTATCCGACGCAGAAGCCCGTCGCGCTGGCCGAACGGATCATCCGCGCGTCGAGCGATGAGGGCGAGCTGGTCCTGGATCCATTCGCGGGCAGCGGTACGGTCGGCGCGGCGGCTGAGCGGCTGGGTCGGCGCTATCTGTTGATCGATGACAACCCTGAAGCGGTGGAGGTCATGCGGGCCAGGTTGCCACAGGCCGAAGTCAGCCAGCCGTGATGTTGGGCGCGCACTGCTCCATGAACAGGCTCATCGAGCGCGTGACCTGGTCGTGGGGGATGATGCCGCCGGCGTTGCACCAGGTAATGAAGTGGCCGACGCCATAGCGCTCGCCGACGGCGTTGAGCTTGGCTGTGACTTCGTCCGGGTTGCCAATCGCGCACATCTGATCCAGGACTTCTTCGTAGCTGGAGTTGCGATTGCGATTCAATAGCGGCGGGAGGTCGTCCGGATCGCCGCCGCGACGCGTCCAGCTCCGCATGCCGGTATCGGTAACCACCCTGAGATAGCTCTGCAGGCTGGCGCGCGCCTCTTCCTTGGCCGTCTCGGATGACTCGTGGACGTGAACGGGCAGCAGGATGCCGGCATCGGCGGCGGGCGCATCGGGTCGCGCCTCGTGGTACGTGGCGAAGCGGCGATCAAGGTCCTCGGCGAACGCGGTGATTGGGCTGGCGAAGACGCGCCAGCCATCCGTCGCGGCGCGGTCGAAGGACTCATCGCTGTTGGCGGCGATGCGGATCGGCGGGCCCGGGCGCTGGATCGGCTTGGGCACGACCTGGACGTTGCGGTAACGGAAGTGGTCGCCCTCGAAGTTGACCGGTCCGTCGAGCCAGGCTTGGCGAATGACGGTCAGCGCTTCTTCGAAGCGGCTGGCTCGCTCGGCGATGTCGATGTTGAAGCCTGCGAAGTGTTCGCCAATGCTGCCGCGCCCAACGCCGAAATCGACGCGGCCGTTGGAGATGATGTCCAGCGTCGCTGCGTCCTCGGCGCTGCGGATCGGATCGGCGAGCGGCAGGAGCGCGACGCCGGTACCGAGCCGGATGCGTTCGGTCTGTGCGGCGATCGCGGCCATCGTGAGCATCGGTGAGGGCAGGACCGAGAATTCGCGCACAAAGTGCATCTCGGCGAGCCAGGCGGTATCCCAGCCGATCCGGTCGCCATGCACGACCTGGGCGATGGTATCGCGGTAGCGCTGGGGCACGTCCTGTCCGTCGGCCTGGGGCAGCTGATAGAAGAGGCCGAATTCCGCTTGTTGAGACGCCATGGACGCGCTCCATCGGTCGTGTTTCCTCGTCTGCGCAGGCTAGCCGACAACCTCGAATGCCGGCGCGACCGACCTATAATCGTTGCCAGTGCGACGGCACAACGAAAGGGTCGAGAGATGACGACCGCCACGTATACGTTGATGGACTTTGTCGAGGAAGCCCAGCGGATCGCCGACCGGGGCGACTCGGCCGAGCGGCAGATTGCGCAGATCGCGGATCCGCTGGAGCGGATCATCCAGCGCCGGGACGTCTTGCTCGACCTACCCGAGAACGACGATCCGGATCCGGACAAAGGGTTCGTCATTCACCGATCCGACAACCTGACCGTGATGGCGGTGGTCTGGCAGCCCGATGTCGGCGCTCCGGTGCACAACCACAACGGCTGGGCGATGGAGGGCGTGATCTCGGGCGTCGAGTACAACCGCAACTTCCAGCGCGTGGACGATGGATCGACGCCCTGGTTCGCGGAGCTGGAAGAGATGGAGCCGACGCGGGTGCCAACGGGTACGACCACGGTAATCTCCGAACCGCCGGCTGACATCCACGCGGTGGAGATCAACGAGGGCAAGACGCTCGCAATTCACGTCTACGGACTAGACCTGCTGCGCCAGTGGCGCTATCGCTTTGACCTCGAGACCGGCCGCGTCGAACCATTCGCCATGCGCACCCGCCGCGACCTGAGCGGCAAGTAGTCTCCCTGCTGCAGCACTAGAAACAGAGGAGCGGCAACATGGGCAAGCTGGACGGACAGGTCGCGCTGATTTCAGGCGGCGCGCGAGGACAGGGCGAGGCGGAGGCACGGCTGTTTGCCCGAGAGGGTGCAGCCGTCGTGCTCGGCGACGTCCTTGAGGAAGAGGGCAGGCGCGTCGCCGAGAGCATCATCGACACCGGCGGACAGGCCACGTTCGCCAAGCTCGACGTGTCGGATCAGTCCAACTGGGCGGAGCTGGTCGACCTGACCGTCGAGCAGTATGGTCGCCTGGACATCCTGATCAACAACGCCGGCATCGCGCGTGTCAAGATGATTGAAGACTCTTCGCTGCAAGAGTACCTGGAGGTCATTCGCATCAACCAGGTTGGCGTCTGGCTGGGCATGCGAGCGGCGGTCAAGCCGATGAAGGAAGCCGGCGGCGGCTGCATCATCAACACGTCGTCGACCGCGGGGCTCGAGGGGTATGCCGGGCTCAGCGCCTACGTCTCCTCCAAATTCGCCGTGCGCGGGATGACCAAGTCGGCCGCCGTCGAGTTCGGTCCGTACAACATCCGGGTCAACTCGGTGCATCCCGGCCCAATTGACACGCCGATGATTCGCGACCCGGAGCTTTCTCAGCGCGCGGACGACGATTTCAGCTTCGCCGGTCCTATCCCGCGTATTGGCACAGCCGACGAGGTGGCCAAGATGATGCTCTTCATCGCCTCCGACGCCTCTTACAGCACGGGGGCCGAATTCGTGATCGACGGCGGGTTGACGATCGGCGGCAATATCGGCCAGCTGATCGAGTAGCCCAATCGCAACTCTACGAACTAGACACGGAGAACCACATGGGACAGCTCGACGGCCAGGTCGCCATCATCTCAGGCGGCGCGCGTGGACAGGGCGAGGCTGAGGCCCGCCTGTTCGCCCGCGAGGGTGCGGCGGTGGTGCTCGGCGACATTCTCGACGAGGACGGTCAGCGCGTCGCGGAGAGCATCATCGACGCCGGCGGACAGGCCGCCTACGTCCATCTCGACGTGACCAGCGAGACCGACTGGAGCGACATTGTCGACAAGGCCGTGGCCGAGTTTGGTCGCGTGGACCTGCTGCTCAACAACGCCGGGATTCTGCCTGTGGCCACGATCGAGCACGCCACGCTCGAACACTTCCGCGAAGTCGTGGACGTGAACCTCGTCGGCGTGTTCCTCGGCATCCGCGCAGTGATTGCGGCGATGCGCGAGGCAGGCGGCGGCTGCATCATCAACACCTCGTCGACGGCAGGCATTCAGGGCTATCCCGGTCTGGGCGCATACGCGTCGAGCAAGTTCGCCGTGCGCGGACTGACCAAGGTCGCTGCAGTCGAACTGGGCGGGGACAACATCCGCGTTAACTCGGTCCACCCGGGTCCTATTGACACGCCGATGCTGTTCAATCCCGACGCGAAGCGCGACGAGCACGGCGACCGCCCGATGAGGATTCCGATCAGCCGCATGGGCCGAGCCGACGAGATTGCCAAGATGATGCTCTTCATCGCAGCCGACGCGACCTACAGCACGGGATCCGAGTTCATCGTCGACGGCGGCCTGACCGCGTCCAGCAACCTCAACCGCTAGGGGAAGAACGCTCCAGCGGCTTGGCGAACGAGATTTCGTGGCCGTCGGGGTCGACGATGTGGAAGTACCGTTCCCGCCACGGAGCGTCGCGGGGTTCGAACTCTGGCTTCAGGCCGGCCTGGACGGCGTTGGCGTGGAAGCCGTCGACATCGTCGACATAGAAGATCGGGCGGCCCCAGAATCCGGACGCCGGTTCGGCGGCGATCAGGTTGAGATAGCTATCGCCGGCTCGATACGAGGTGAAGCCGGCCTGCGGTCCGCCGTAGAGCTTCTCGAAGCCGAGCGCTTCGTAGAATGCCGTTGCCGCAGCCATGTCGGCGGTGGCGAGCGTGACGGCGCTCAGTGCCGTGACCTGCGCCATGTCAGGTCAGGTCCGTGAACGGGTTGTACGCGAGTTCCCAGAGGTAGCCGTCGGGATCGCTGAAGTACCCGCTGTAGCCGCCCCAGAAGACCTCTTCCGGTTGCTTGACCAGCGTGGCGCCGGCGTCG
The DNA here is from genome assembly GCA_009838915.1 of Chloroflexota bacterium. Lineage (GTDB taxonomy): Bacteria > Chloroflexota > Dehalococcoidia > Bin125 > Bin125 > Bin125. Next base: position 1,447 of record VXQT01000034.1, on the reverse strand, counting down.
ACTGCTTCCTGCATGGCGGCGTCTACGGCTTCGCGCGACGGCAGGTTGTGGGCGAGCGTGATTGTCGGCGTGCCCGACGCCGGATCGGCGAAGGGTACGTCGGCTTCGTCCGGAAACCTGTCTCGGGGGTACAGCGAGAGCCAGGCGCCTTCAAGCTCGAGGAAGCAAATGCTGTCGCCGTCGTTGTAGTTGGGCGCGGGAAGGCCGAGTCCATCGCGGTAGAAGCGGACGGAGGCGTCAAGGTCGGACACGCCGAGTGTGATGATGCTGATCTTGGGTTTCATGCAGTCAGAGTACGCCGGATCAGGGAGTCGCGGCTTCGACGGCGCGTCGGATCGCCTCAAACGAAGTGCCTGCGCTGGCTCCGTTGACATGAACTCGTGGACCGTAGGTGATACCGATGTCCCGAGCGTCGTTGACGATCTGATCGTGCGTCCGGCGGGTCTCGGGATCGTCGTAGCACTCAGTGAAGTCGTCGGAGTCGAGACCGATCTCACCTGCATACTCGATCAGTTGCGCTCGCGATGCGGCGCGGCTGTTCTCGACCAGGAAGCGGTCGTGAAAGCGCCAGAACGATGCGCCGCTCTGCTGAGTCGCGCAGACCATTGCGTAGCCAACCCGTTCGGAGGCGACTCCGACATAGGCGATGTTGACAAACTGGAACCTGGCGATTCCTGTGCGGACGTACTCGTCGATCAGTCGCGGCTCAACCTGAGTCGCGATGGTTCTGCAGTTCGGTCAAAACGGATCACCGTACTCGACGATTAGGACCGGCGCGTCAGGATCGCCAAGGATGCTGCCATTCACGATGACGCCGTCACGCTTCCCGCCTGAGATTCGTTCGACGCTCTCACTGGAGTCGCCTGACTGTTCGGGACTCTCTGGGGTCTGCGACTCGGCCACGGGCTCGGGCGGGGGCGGGATGCTCACGGGAGTGCTGATCAGCCAGACACCGACCCTGGCGTTGGCGGGGAAGAATCGACCGCGCGGCGCAAACACCTTGCGCGGCTCGACGGTGCGAACAGCGAACTCGACGCGGCGGTTCTCGTGCCGTCGCGCCATGATCTGCACCTCTGCGCCGTTGCCCAGCTTCAACGGGGAGCTGAACAGCCATCCTGTGGCTCGGTCGCCGGCAGGAAATCGGCGCGCCCTGGGCACCAGGTTCTTCCCGTCGGCGCGCAGGGCAAACTCAATCGAACCAGAAGCCTGGAGCCTGGCTCGGACCTGGACGGTGTCCGCGTCCTGGGCGACGGAGATCGAGGCGCTGCCGACCAGCGCCAGCACTGCTACAGCCATCGCGCATACGCCGAACGCGACGGCCAGGATCGGGCGAGTCATAGGGTCAATGATACGGCGAAGGGCGGCGCATTCGCGCCGCCCTTCGTTGTTTGCGTGCCCCCCTCTGCCTTCGGCATCTCCCCCCCCCGCGGGGGGGGGGGGGGGGGGG
>VXQT01000033.1:22483-52121 GCA_009838915.1 Chloroflexota bacterium | reverse complement strand
CCGCGGCGTCCGCAAGCGCCGAGCGGCACGCGAAGCGAAGGAACGCCGGGCCCGGCGGGTGCCAGCGACGAGCGTCCTGCCCCGCCCACCCGAGCGGCGCGAGCGGCCGGATTCCTGCCGGCACATCTGGGAGGAGCCCGCTGAGGTCGGACACGCGGGCGGGCTGGACCAGGATCTGATCCGGTTCTGCGAGTCGTGCGGCGGGTTCGCGCGCCGCTGTCCGCGCTGCCGCCGGTTCCACCTGCCCTCGGCGGGAGCGGGCGGGGAAGACTCGATGCCCTGGTGGGTCTCCGAGGGCTGGCTGCGGGAGCACGGCTGTCCCCGCCGGCCCCTGAGCGAGGCGCCGATCCGGTTCGTCTGGCTGCCCGACAGCGAGGGCCTGCCGGAGTTCGAGCTGGCCGAGTACGAGGCGCTCAAGGACGAGCCGGGCCGCTGCGAGCTGCGCTGGTTGAGCTGAGCGGGACCGCGTCGCCTTCGGCGGAGCGATGGCCATAGGTTCTGAGCCGTCCGTTAAACGCAGAACGGCCCGCACAGAGAGGGCCGGAGGAGGTCATCGCCCAGGCGACGATGACCTCCTCCGTGGGCGCGGTCCGCTCAGCCGCCGGCAGCGGCCAGTCCGGCCTCCTGCTCGCGTTCCAGCGCCCAGTCGAACAGCGACGGTCCTGAGGGGCGCTGATTCCGCCCCCGGGGCTTCGGCTCGTCGGGCCCGTCGGCCAGGAACTCGGCCCAGCTGAACAGCGTCTGCCCCCGACTCTGATCGGGGGTCTGCTGCTCGCCCTGGCCGTGGTGGCTTGCGCAGGGAACCAGGTCGACCACTGGTTGGTCGGCGGCGTCCGAAGGAGCTGGAAGGACCAGCGGCTCCGCTGCCGGCTCCATCCGCTCCCAGTCGGCGTCGACCAGCAAGTGGTCCGCCTCGGCCGCCACCTGCTGCGCTTGCCGGAAGATGTCCTCGACCGGTTCCGACTCCGTCTCGCCCGAGACCAGCTTGCGGGCCAGGGCCATCATCAGGTCGTCGCCGGTATCGCCGTAGGCGGCGAGCCCGTCCTCGGGCAGGTCGCCCTCGACCGCCAGGGATGACTGCAGCTTCTGTGCGACCAGCTTGAGCGCGTCGGCCTGCAGCGTGTTGCGGTAGGCCATGAACACGACCTTGACCGGCCGGTGCTGGCCGATCCGCCACGAGCGTCGCGAGGCCTGGCGCATGGTGTAGACCGAGTAGTCGGTCTCGTACCAAACCAGCGTTGGGAACTGGATCAGATCAAGCCCGGTCTGGACCAGGCGGGGGTGGCAGATGAGCACATCAACGCCCTCCTCGACCCGCTTCGCGACCCAGGCCTCGCGACGTGAGGGCGCGACGCGGTCGGCCTTCATCACCGCCGTCTTGAACCCGTGCCTAGTCAGCAGCGTCTCCAACCGACCGGTGATGTCGCGCGTCCCCGTGTGGGTGGCGTAGACCAGCACCCGGCGGCCGGCCAGGCGCTCCTGGGCGACCAGGTCGATCAGCTGCTGTTCCTTGGGATAGACGCGCTCTGGGTCGAGCGGCGGCAGCTGGACGATCAGGTCGCCCGTGTCCGGGTCGAACACGGACTCGCCCCGGGTGCAGCCCTCGGGATAGGCCAGGAGCGCCTGCAGGTAGGTCGAGAGCAGCCGCTGCGAGCCGCGCTCGATCGCCCGTAAGAGCGCCCGCTTGAGGTCGGCGGCGAGGATGCGGTAGGCCGAGGCCTGCGAGAGCCCGTGGATGCCCTCCTCCGTGTCCATGCTGGCCACCTGGATCTGCTCCTCGTAGGGCGGCAGTTCCGAAGCGACATCGGCGAGCCTGAGGAACAGCGAATGGCCGATGAGGTGGAAGAGCGCCGCCGGCGCCATCCCCGGACGTTCCTTCTCCTGCTTGCGGTAATGGCGCCGGCGCGAGAGCGAGCCGTCCTCGGTCGGGTCGTCATCGCGGTCATTGCGGACGCGTTGCTCGAGGAAGCCGTAGCGCTCGACCCACTTGCGCTCGTCCGAGCGGCCGAACTCTGAGCGGATCTCGGGCGAGAACCGGAAGAGCAGGTGGAAGAGCGTGGAAGCATATCCACCCATCAAGGTTCCACTCAGCGCCAGCGACTTGCCGCAGGCGTCGGCCAGGATGCCGGCCGAAAGGCCCTGGGCCGAACCGCGCCCCTTGTGCTCATGAACCTCGTCGACGATCAGAAGATCGAAGTAGCCGCGCATGTGCTGCTTGACGTAGTCGGCCAGCGGGTACTTGCGCGGTCCCTGGCCGGGCGTCCGGCGAACCATGAGACCGGCGTTGTAACCGGCCGTCTCGGTCTCGACCGGCCGCGCCTCCGCCGTCCAGAGGGGTGTCCCGCACCGCGGGCAGTTGTGGCGCTTCTTGTCCAGCTGCCGGTGCGTGACGGGCACCCCTTCCGCATCCACGATCTGCTGGGTGCAGTCGGGGCAGGCCGGGGTCATGATGAACTCGCCGGTCTGCTCGTCGCGGACGGGCTGGCCGTTCTCGTCCTGCAGGCGGCGCATCCAGTAGGCGGGGCGGAAGCGGTGGCCCAGCTTGGCCCGTGAGTGCGACATCACGACGTACTGGGGGGCGGAGCCCTCCTGCCGGCGCAGTTGCTCCAGATCTGTGATCGAGTCGGCGATGCCGGTGCGGACCAGGGGGATGGTCTCCTCGATCTCCCGCTGCCACTTGCCCACCAAGTGCGGCGGGCAGAGCACGAGCACGCGGCGGAAACCGGCCAGCTGGGCGGCGGCGATGGCGATGAACGTCTTGCCCACCCCCATCTCGCCGACCACGGTCGTGCCGCGCTGCTCCGTGAGGCTCAGCGCGGCGCCGCGGATCGCGGTCTCCTGGGCGCCCATCGGCCGGCGCTTGAGTTGGGGCATCGGGCGTTGGTCGGCCTGGGGCCGGTAGCGGGGCGGGTAGCTGTGGACGATCCGCTTGGTGATCGCCTCGCGGTAGGTGTCGCTGAACTCGGACAGGTTCATGGTTGGGGCTCCTCCTCGATGTGGGACCGCGCCGCTTGGACGCAGTCGGGCAGTCGTTCGTATTCGTCGCGGTTGAGGCCGCAGCGGCACCACCAGCTGAAGCTGCTGCCCACGGTCCGTTCGCCGTGTTCGTCGATGGCGACGAGTTCCTCGAAGAAGATCTCGCAGCCGTGGTCGTTCTTCCAGTGGTTCATGGTCGGGTTCAGTTCTAGCCCGACCCGCCCGACCCACTGGTCAAGGTGGGTCAGGCGGAATGATGGTTTAGGCGGTGAGCGCGAGCGGCAACTGGCGCACGGGGGCGGCGACCGCGAGCCGTTCGGCCAAGAGCCGGGCGAAGTCGCGGTCGGCGAAGTCGTCCAGGTCGAGCCAGCCGAGCTCGAACAGCTCGCTGACGACCTGGCCGACCGTGACGTAGGCGTTGAAGTCTGGCAGGGCCGATGCCGGCTCAGGCATCGCTCACCAGCCAGACCAGATCGTCGGGCTGCCAGTCAAGCAGTTCGACCCGATCGTCGGGCCGCCAGCGCTCGATGTAGAGCCCGTCCGGGGTTGTGCTCTCGGCCAGCACCTGGCGCTCGATTGCCGCGCGGTCCGCGGTCGGCCGGTCGAACATCGGGTAGTCGCGCTCGCGGCAGCCGCGGGCATCCTGGCGAGCACAGGTCGCGCACTGGTTGAGCGGCGCCGCGAGAGCGTCGGGCGTGTAGCTCTGGTCACCGACCTCGTAGGTCTCGCGGCAGAAGCCGCACTGGGTAGTCTGGGTCATGTCAGGTCTCCGTATCTGACGAGAGCGGGCGAGGGATTACGCCCCTCGCCCGCTTGCGTGGTTCCGTGGGAAGCTGGTTCGCTCATCGGTCGTCGTCCAGAATCCGCTCGGCGCTCTGGGGCGTGTGCTCGGTCATGAAGCCGCAGCCGTCGCAGGGAGCGCGGACGACTTCGGTCTCGTGGTAGCGGTAGTCGAAATACTCGGCCGTGGACGTGTGTCCGCAGCGGTCGCAGGCGTAGTGGACTCTGAGTCGGGGCATGGTGGATCTCCTGTTCCTGCCTGGGCGTGTCCGGGCGGACGATTAGAATTCGCGATGCTCGCGCGGGTGTGCGCAGGCGTGGCCCATCGCGTCCTCGACCAGCGAGGCCAGCTGCTCATGGGTCGGACGCGCCGGGAGGTAGAAGTGGTGATCGCACTCCTCGTCTCCCGAGGGCGCCAATGCTCCCGTTTCGTCCTCGCCGTAGCCGGGCCAGGGGCAACCGATCGGCGGCAGGCCCCTGAGCGCCTCGATGTAGGCGGCGATGGTCAGCACTTCGAACGAACGCGGCCGCCTGCCGGCCTCGGCCTCCTGCTGCGCGGCGAAGGCGAGCAGCAAGCTCCCTACGCAGTCCGTGCAGAGCGGGGTCGCCGTCGTCTCGGTCTCGTCGATCAGGACGTAGAGGACGGGACCCGCGTAGGTCTCGTCCCGGTGGTGATCGCAGTGCCAGTCCGTGTAGGGCTGGTAGTCGGGGCAGGTGGTGGTCTCGGTGGTCACGGGTTCCTTTCAGGTTCTCTCTCAGCGGCGATGGGCCGCAGGGTGTGGGGGGCTTGGTGAGGCACGTGCCTGCTAGGCCTCGATCCGTTCGATCCGGCCCGAGTCGAGGTCGAGCGTGACCACGCTGGTGCGCAGCTGCTCGCGGTAGACGTCGTGCGTCTCGCCCTCCTCGACCAGGACCATCTCCTTCTTGGTCTGGCCCTTGACCAGCACGCGCGACCCTGTCCCGGACCCCGATCCGGGGTCGGGCGTCTCCAGTTCCAGGTTGTCGAGGAAGCCGGCCGCGACGAGCATGGCCAGGTGCCCCTTGCGCAGCGGCATCAGCGGGCGCGCGGTCAGGTCGGTCGGCGGCCAGAACGCTTCGGTGATCTCGTCCTGGGTCCAGAGCCCGCGCTTGCGCGCCTCGGCCACCGCCTTCCGGAAGTCGATCACCCGGGTCGTGAACATCACGGGGCCCGGCGGCGAGATGCCAACGTCGTACTCCGGCGTCAGGCTGTTGCCGAGCGGCGTGAGCTCGTCGATGCTCTCGACCAGGTCGCGCATGGCCCGCGCATCGGGCCGCGGCTGCGGCTTGCGCACGCCCAGCACGACGACCTGGTCGAATGCTTCGACCTCGGGCTCGGGGAACGCCCAGGCCCGGACGCGCCGGTAGTTGGTGGTCAGGAAGCGGGCCGAGGTCGGGAGCTGGTTGCGCGGGATGATGTAGACCAGCACCCCGTCGGGCTCCAGGTAACGCGAGCAGTGGGTCAAGAACGCCTGCTCCACCCGCTTGTCCTCGCGGTCCCAGTCGTAGGGCGGGTTGAGCCACAAGAGGTTGAACGTGCGGTTGGCGATCGAACAGCGGAAGGGGTCGCTGGAGAGCGCGTGGTCGAGCTGCTCCGCGGCCTCTTGCGCCCGCTCCGTGTGCAGCTCCACCCCGTAGGTCTCCACCTTCACCTGGCGGTTGATCGAGTCCGCCAGCTGCCTGAGCGCGTCGCCCGGGCCGCAGCACGGATCGATCAAGCGCACGATGTCGTTCCGGTTGCGGCCGTAGCGAATGGGCGCGAACAGCAGCGAGCGGACGTATTCGACCACGCGCGGCGGGGTCGGGTAAAACCCTCCCTTGGCTTGTCCGGCGAGTCTCATTGGTTGTCTTCTTTCCGTTGGCCCTCAATGAGGGTGATCAGGTGTTCTTCGAGGTCTTCCGCGATCTGCGCGATCTGCCAGGAGGACTGCTGCCGCTGGAGCCACCAGCGGGCTGTCTCGTCCGAGCCACGGCGGACCGCGACGATGATCTGGTCGTCCGGGGATTCGGTCACTCGCCGCCTCCCCCGTACTGCGCCAGCAGGTTGAGCATGTGGTCGTGCAGGTCCTCGTGGACCTGGCCGTCGATGTAAGAGGCGTCTTCCTCCAGGTCGAGGTTGTAGATCGCGGTGATCTCTTCACCCAGGACGTCGTCCTCGCCGGCCCGGGTCTCGACCGTGACCGTGACGTAGCGGTGGCTCACGCGGCCGCTCCGTTCAGTTGGCGCGGCAGCCGGAGCGCGCCGTACCTGACGGCCGCCGAGAGTTCCGTTTCCAGCTGCTGCGGGTCGTGGTGGCAGTACCAGGCCTGCAGGCCCGCCGACTTGAGCGGCCGCACTGCCTCGTTCTCCAATCCCTGCTCCCAGAGCCAGCCGGCCCAGCTGCGGTGAATGGGCAGCTCGGTGCGCTGGTTGAGAAAGCGCAAATGCAGGGCCGGCGCTTCTCGGGCGTCCGGGGTGAGCAGCAGGAAGGCGTCGCGCTCGAACGAGAGCTCCGCCATCTGCGTGTAGACCATGGCGTGAAATGCGCCAGCTTGCGGCAGCCGGGCGATCTTCGTCTTCCAGGTGCCGATGCTGGTCTCGGGGATCTGGCAGCGCTCGTAGCCGCCTTCGTGCAGCTCGTCAACGGCGCCCTTGATCAGGAACGCGGGCGAAGGCGGCGAGTTGAGCAGCGCCGCCCAGATCGCCTTGAGCGAGGTCTGGGCGCCGACCATCGAGCAGAACCAGAGCTGGTTCTGCTCGGGATCGGAGGCGAAGGCGTCGCAGGTGGCGGAGAAGCCGCCGGCCGTGATCGTGTAGAGCTGTCCGGCATGCTCGTCTTCCGGGGAAGACGTGTTGGGGGTGTCGAGCATCGCTCGTCCTTTCATTGGATGCGGCGTGTTGGTGAGCGGGCTCAGGCGAGGCCCTGCTGCTTGATCGAGACCCAGCCGTCCGCGCCGATCACGACGTGGTCCAGGAGTTCGATGCCCAGGAGATTGCCGACCTCGGCGAGATCCTTGGTCAACTTGATGTCGTCGCGGCTCGGTTCCGGGTCGCCGGAGGGATGGCAGTGGACGACAACGATGTGCGGCACGGCCTCGATCACGGCGGGGCGAAAGACCTCGGCCGGGCGGACCAGCGCCGCATAGGCATTCCCCTGGTAGATGGTCCGCTGTCCGACGACCCTGTTCTTGCGGTCCAGCAGCAGCACCCGCACCTGTTCCTGGGCCAGGCCGCTCATCTCATCGGAGAGCAGGTCGACGACCGACTCGGGCCGGTAGATGATGGGCATGTCGAGGGGCCGCTCCGGCCTGGTCTCGACCTCGTAGCGGATCGCGAGTTCGCCCAGGACGCGGAGGTTCTGCCGCAGCGCGTCGAGCAGCGCCTGGCGTTCCGGGTCGTCGGTGGACGGGATGAGGGGAGGTTGGTGTGCAGTGGTCATCTCGGGGTCCTTTCTCTTGCGTGGGATGCGAAGCGGGGCCGCGTTCCAGGAAGGAGCGCGGCCCCGAAATGCGCCTCTGTTGAGGCGTCGATGAACGATGGAGGGTTAGAAGGGCTGGTCGCTGTCGCCTGAAGCGCTGCGACCGTTGCCGTTGCCCGTGCCGAGGAAGATCACCTCCTGGGCGTGGATCTCGGTGCGGCTGCGGCGCTCGCCCGCGTCGGTCTCCCAGCTCTGCTGCTGGAGCCGTCCGGCGACGTAGACCCGCTCGCCCTTCTTGACGTACTCGGCCACGGCCTCGGCCTGCTTGGCCCAGCAGACGACGGTGTGCCAGTCGGTCTGGCTCTCGCCCTCGCCGTTCTGGGTGCGGCGGTCGGTCGCCAGCCTGAGCTGGACGACGGCGGTGCCGTTCTGGGTGCGGCGCAGTTCGGGGTCGGCGCCGACCCGGCCCAGCAGTTCGACTCGGTTGATCGTGCGTGACATCGGTGTTGCTCCTTTCAGAGAGCGTGTGTGGGCGCAGATCTCCCTCCGCTCAAGCCGAGGCGAGCCGCGCCCGTTAGACGAGGCAGCCCCGCGTCCCTATTGGGGGACGCAGGGCTGAGTAGCGCCCGGTTGAACGGGCGTCGATTCGACAAGTGGTGTGGTCAGCTGACCCGGAGATACTCGCTGACCTGTTCGGTCACGACTTCGGCGCGCTGTTCAGGTTCGAGCAGCGCGTTGAGCCGCGTGTGGTCGACCGAGTAGCGGCGGCTCTGGACGATTCCGACCGTGCGGGTCTTGGTCGATCCATCCAACCTGGCTTTCTCTACTCCTCTCCCTTGGAGCCAGTGCTGGAGCGTCTGGAGCGAGCCGCGCTTGTCGGATTCGAGCGACTTGATCCGTGCCTGGGCCTGCTCGTACTCGCGCAGCGCCGCTCGCGCCTGCTCGTCCGAGACCGGCTCGGCGGGCTCGGCATCGTCTTCGGCCTCTCCCGCCCCGCCGGGCTGGCAGAGGTTGAGGAAGGGACAGCGCTGGCACTGCCAGTCCGAGGCGGCGAAGTCTCTCTCGGGCAGCGCCTCGGGATCCGGTCCGTTGAGCGCGTGATGCTCAACCAGCGTCTCGAGACGCCCCGAGGCGTTGCGCCAGGCGCGTTCCGCCCGGTCGGCCGGGATCACTTCGTAGTCCCAGCTGCGCGAGCCGGTGTCGAGCGTGGCGATCACCACGTCGCGGCACTCGCCATAGAGACCCAGGGAGTAGCAGGCGGCCTGGGCGACCGACTCGGGATGGCTGCGTTCGGCGCCCAGCGTCCGCCAGCGCTTGAACGCCTCCGGTCCGCGCGTCTTGACCTCGATCACGAGGTCGTCCGTTTGCGCGGAGGGTTCGTCGTCGCCGAACAGGAACTGTTCGACGGCGGCCGCGGTTCCGCCTGCAGGAGGCGGGCAGCCGGTGGCGTCGGGATGGCCGGTCACGGTCAGCCCGGGCGCGGCCACCACCGTGACGGACACGGGTCGGTCGCGGTCGGCGGGCGAGACGCTCCAGCCGTCGCGGCGCATGGCCCGCACGACGACCGGTTCGAGCGCGTTGCCCGCTTCGAGCAGGGTCATCGACCCGGGATCGGGCGGATTGGTGACGGGCTGCTCTGTCGCCGTGTACCAGAGCGCGCGGCGGCACTGGCCCAGAGACGAGGCGCGGATGTCGAGCCCGTCGTCCGTGAAGAGGGCGGCGGGGCGGCTGTACAGGTCTCTCGACGCGGGTGCGGATGTGGTCATGTCGGATTCCTTTCAGGGGTCCGGTAGGGAAGAGCGCGACAGCTCAGCCAGATTCGGCCTGTCGCCGCTGTTCGAGCTTGTCGGCGGCCGAGGCGATCAGCGGGTTGAGTTCGGCTGGGCCGAGCTCGTCCAGCGCGCGGCCGGTCTTGGCCTGGACGGCCGAGCGGACCTGCTCCTCGGTGAAGCCCTGTTCGGTGCTCAGCTCGATCAGCTGGCTGCGCAGGTTGGCGGCATCGCGTTGGTCGTCGTCCGCCGGCGCAGCCGGTTGCACGACCCGTCGTCTCGGCTGCTGGGCAGGGTTGCGTTCCGCTGCCGGTTGCGGTCGAGGTTGCGGGTCCCGCTCGCGGGCTGGGTCGGTGCGGGCATGGGTCGGCGGATCGCCGTAGAGGCCGTTGCCGAAGCAGTCGCCGAAGCTGCGCAGCGCGCGCTTGAGCGCGTCGGTCACACAGCCCTTGTAGGCGGTCTCGTGGCCCTCGGGCGTCTCGTCCGCGACCGGCTGGAAGCCGACGTCGGTGCGCGAGGGCGCTCCGGGGACTGTGACCTTGACGACCGCCGAGTATGCCGCTGTGCGGGTCACCTCGCCCGTGCGGGAGTCGGTCTGCTCGATCGTGCGCAGGCTCACGTCGCCGATCAACTCGTATCCCCAGCCGCCAAAGCCGAAGATCTTGTTCGCCTGGTCGATCGCCGTGTGCCCTTCGATGTAGTCGAACTTCCTGCCGCCGCGGCCCTTGCGCTGCGAGACCAGCTGCGGGTCGAGCGGCTGGGCCAGCGCCTCGGTCACGCGCGGCGCGAGCGCGTCCCAGTGCAGCGTCTCCGGCGCGGTTGGGGCCGGACTGCGGTCAACGCCTGTCGGCCGGTTGCGCGGTGTTCGCCCGCCGGTTCCGTTGCTCCCGGACTGCGAGGGCGTGCGACCGCTCCGGTTGGAGCGGACGGCCGTGGCGGTCCCGTTTCCGTTCTGATTCCTGCCGTTGTTCATCTCGTGCTCCTGTTCAAGTGGTGGGTTCCGGTGGTTGCGGCCGCCGAATCGGTCGGCCGTGAGCCGTGCTTGAGGCACGGTCGTTTAGAGGCCAGTTGCTGACCCTCCGTTCGTTGAATGGGGTGGTTGATGGGTGGGGCAGGACGCATCCCGCCGGTTGGACCTGCTAGCGAGCGAGTCGCGCCGCACGCTGCAGCGAGTCGAGGAAGATGGAGCGCCCGTCCGGTCGGGTGCCGAGTTCGGCGACATCGCCCACCCCTGCGGGCAGCGTCACGACGCGGGCCCGGTGCGGACCGAGCAGTGCGCCGAGTTGGCGTGCGGCGTCCGAGCCGGCCTGGTCGGCGTCGAAGGCGAGGAAGACGCGCTGCCTTCCCTGTAGGGAGGAAGCCAGCTTGTCCATCCCTTGCGTTCCGAGCGCGGCCACGGCGGGCAGGCCCCAGGCACTCAGCACGAGCCAGTCGAACAGCCCCTCGGCGACGACGACCCAAGGCGTGGGAGCGGCCAGCCGCGAGAGACCGAGCACTGGCTTGGGGCCGGGCAGGGCCTGGAAGCGCGGCAGAACCTCGGGCCAGACGGCGCGGCCGGCGAGCCAGTGGACGCGATTCCCGACCAGGTCGGGGACGACGATCATCCCGCCGAAGCGATCGCGGCCGTCGCAGATGAGGCCGCTCCGTAGGATCCGCCGGTCGTCGAACCCGGCCTGCGTGAGCCAATCGCGCAAGCCGTGCCCGCTGGCGTAGCCCAGCCCCAGGCGGTGCGCCGCGGGCGCGTCGATTCCGCGAGCGGCGAGGTACCGTTGGGCGGCCTCGCTGTGGTGCAGCTGGCGCTGGTAGCAGCGCATCGCCGCGCCCAGCAGCGTCGCGTCCCGGTCGGTCGGCAACGTGTGAGGGGCCGAAGCCGGACCGGCCGGTCCTGCCGGACTGCTGGGTCGCCGAGCCGGAGCGGCGTTCTCCAGCCGCCGGATCGCCTCGGGCAGGTCGACGCCGTCCGTACGCTGGATGAAATCCAGCACGTCGCCGCCCTCCCCGCAGCCGAAGCAATAGAACTTCTGCGTGTCGGCGTAGACGGTGAAGCTTCCTTCCGATTCCTCATGGAACGGGCACACGCCCTGGCGTACCCGGCCCCGCCCACGCAGCTTGACGCCGGCCGCTTCGACCACGTCGCCGAGCGGATGGCGTTGCTTGAGCGCGGCGATGTCGACCGTGATGCGGGCGGCGTTCACGGCGCAGCATCCTTCGCCAGAGGTCTGAGCCCTCTGAGGCTGCGTTGTGAGACGAGCTTGCCCGGCCGCCAGCGCATGCCCAGGACGGCTCGGACTTCGAGCGTTCCGGCGTCGACCTCCACGTGATCGGTCAGGACGGCGGCGCGGCCCGTGCCGGGGCGGTAGACGACCGCGTCCTCACCGTGGAACCGTCGCCGGCACAGGTCGAGGAACTCGGCATGGGCCCAGCGCCGTTCGCCTTCGGTCGCCACGGACAGGTCGAGGTCGGTGAAGACGGCGAGCGCTCGGTCGAGGTCGCCCGACTGTCTGAGGCGGCGCGCCTCGTGGATGGCCCGGGCCGGTGAGGTCAGCGGCTGGATCGTGTCGTCCAGGCCGAAGATGGCGTCGATGACCCGGTCGACCAGTTCCTCCAGCGTCGGCCGGGGGGCGGTCATCGTTGTGGTGGCTGCAGTCATTGGGGTCTCCTTTCGTTGAGGACGTGCGACTGCGTCCGAATCGGCGTTGCCCTGAGGCAACGAAGAAGGGCCGCTCCGGAGAGCGGCCCTTGAGGTGGATGGACTGTGTGCGGATGGTTCAGCGCGGCCGGCCTCCCTTCACGGCGGCGCGGCGGCGGCTGACCAGGACACGCCGCCCGAGCCAAGCGGCCCAGGCGAGGCCGCCCGCATTCAGCAGGGCGAGCTGGAGGTCGTAGCCGAAGACGAGCGGCGCAGCCAGGAGCAGCGTGATGAACGGCGCCAGGGGAATGATCCATAAGCGCCCTCCGATGGCTTCGGTCCTGTCGGCCCCTCCGGTCGCGCCTGACCACTCGGCCGACGCTTGGACCGGCGTCGAGGCCCGAAGCTCGGTCGTGTAGGCCGACCAGATCGATTCGCCGGCCAGTTGCTCCAGCGAGCGGATCACTCGCTCGCGTGAGCAACCGGCGGGCGTGCAGCGGACATCAATGCCTTCTCCGTCCGGCCGCTGGCGGAAGGCAGCGAGATCCTGCTCCGAGCCGTGACAAAAGGCGGCGGTCCAGAACCAGCCGCGCTCGAAGCGAACCCGCTGCTTGGGCGCGATCAGTTCGGCGATCCGGGCGCCTGTGGGACCGACGTAACGGCCTCTGGTGCTTGTGGTGTGTTTGGCGTTCTCCATCGGGAACTCCTTTCCTGTTCCGGTCTGGGGCGTGTGCTGATCGGGGTTGGTGGGTGGCGTCCGGCGCCGGCATCCGGGGGGCGCAGGTCTTCGCGGTGGGCAGTTGGGACTGGGTGATGGACGCACTCCGCCCGCTGCGGGATGCTCGGTGCAGCGGGGGTCGGGGTGCGATGAGAAGGGGTGGGGCGGTTGAGCCGAAGCGCTGCGGCGAGCGGTGGCGCTCAATCCATCCTGTTCGGGACGCGGAGGCGGACACGAAGCAACCGAACGGCGCTGAGCGCGGCTCGGTCAGGTCTCAAATCCGTGGTCGGCGGGCGCTTCTCAGGCTGGCGGCCGCCGTCCGGGTCATTCCGCGTCTCGAAGCCGGTCGCTGGAGAGCAAGGCTCAATCACCGGACCGGTTCGCGCTGCGGAGAGCGCTGGTCCCTCAGTGGCGCCGTTCCCCGGGAGAGCCAGGCTCTGATCCCGAGGCGCGGTTCCGGGTCGGGGACGAACCCGCCAGCTTTCTCAGGAGGAAGAGCTGGCAAAAGCCGGAAACCATCTCCAGTAGTACGCCCGTCCAGGAGGGCTGAACAGGGCGCGGGCGTCGGGTTCGGTCGTTTGGGCCCGGCTGTGTTGTGGATAACAGCGGTGCCCCGCGCGACCCCGGATCCTCGTTGGCTATCGTCGACACAGGGCGGACGGGAGCGACCGATGCCGACGGTCGAGCAGCTGGTCGGTGCGCTGGAGCGTGAGCAGCCGCAACTCTCGGCGGCCGAGGGGCGGGCGCAGGGCTTGGCCCGCGAGGCCCAGCGCGAGCTGAACCGCTGGGGACACGAGGCTCACGAACTGACGCTGGAGCGCGTCCAGCGGTCGCCCGGCTCCGGCGCCCTGACCTGCTGGTTCTGGTGCGAAAGCTGCCACGTCGCCCAGCTGCTGGTGCTGGACCAATCCCGAGTCCGATAGGAACGAGCGCGGCGGCCGCGGGCCGGGGCGCAGCGCGCCTTACACGGGGCAGGCTCCGGAACGGTGCTTGGGGTCAGTCAGAACGACCAAGCGTTTGGTCCGGTGCCGACGCCGAGCTGGGGAACGCCTGCAGCGGCCGACACGCCCGGCGCGCTCCGGCTAGTCTGCCACCGTGCAGCGCGGAATCCGTCGGCGACCGTCGGGAGCCGCTTGTCCCACCGCACGGTCGCACCGGCGCTCCCGAGGGCCGATGACCGGTCCCGGGAGCGCCATCACGCTCCGGCGCCGGGGCGCCTCCCGAACGTCGTGGTCGACCTGACCACCGGCGGGCTAGCGGTGGGAAGCGGAGTGGCGGGCGCAGCAGCAGCCTCAGATGATGGAGATGCCGGCGCTGCAGCACGCGGAGCCGCCGGAGCAGGCGGCGCAGTCTCGGCTGGACGCAGCCGCCAGTGGTTGCGGCCCGTGTTCTCCAGTTCGCCCTGTTCCTTGAGCCGCTGCAAGTTCGACTGCAGGGTGGCCATCGGCTTGGCCGAGCGCGGCGCGGAATCCTGCTCTTCCAGGTATGCCAGGATCGCGGTCGCGTGCGCCGGTGCGCGCTGCTGGCCCAGGAACTCGCGAATCTTGTTCGTGATTTGCCCGCGCGGCAGGCGCGGACGCTTGGTCGCCGCCGTCCCCGTCCGCCGGGTGCGCTTGGCGGCGGGAGCGGACGACGGTGCGGCACCCGACTCCAGGCTCAGCAGTTCCTCGACCAACCGCCGTTTTGCGGCGAGCCGCGCCAGCTGGGTTTCGATGCCGTCGAGCTCGGAACGCAGTTGTTCGGCGAAGGAGTCGGCCATCTGTGGTCCTCTCGGTCGCGGCACCCTTGCTGCACAGGCAGTTGAGCGATCAACCTGAGCTCGCCGGCGTCGCTAGGCCAGCATAGGACGGCGGACACAGACCACGCAGGGGCCGGGACCAGCGCCCCGTTCAGGGGACCCGCTCAATCAGAGCGGGCGTCGAGGGCGGTCTTGGGGTCTGTTCAGCTGAGTACGTGGTAGAGGCCGAACGGCCAGCAACCCCAAACGAAGCACGCTGCGATCCCGCGCCAACAGATACGCGCGAGTGCCGCCTCTGCGTTCTCCAGCTCGGTTCGCGATCGGCCGGTCCAGCCATGTCGCCGGTCAAGGGGTGCGGCCAGAGTTCTCCCGTCTGAACCCCGAATCGAATCCCTACTGATTCCCTACCGATTCCTTACAGTGGTGATGCAGGGCGGCAACCGCGACTCATGAAGCACCCTGCCGGCGGGCACGCAGCCGCACGAACGCAGACATTCGGGCGGCTGCGCCGGCGCGGGAACGAGGGGGCTTCCCACACGCACGAATAGCGTTCCCGCGCCCCGCCCCTGCTCCCGCTTGCGCCCCTGTTCATGCTCTTGCCCGGCTCCATCCGGCGCCGACCGCCTGCATCGGTCGGGGTCGGCCGCGGTCGGTCGTCGTCGAGCCGTTCCGCCCCGATCAACATGATCAACACGGTCAACGCGTTGGGCTGGACGCTCCGGGGCACGTCCCCGGGCGCGTGCTCAAGCGGAAGCGGCGGCTGACGACCCGCCGCAGACACCTGACCCGCGTCCGGCGTTGCGGTTCCCACGACCCCCTGAGCAGATCGGTCAACCGCGCCCGCGGCCCCACAGCCCCAACGTCAGCAGCCGCAGCCCCCAGTGCCTGAGCCAGGCCCGGCGCCGGTCGCGCCGCACCCGCCGGAGCGCCTCCCGCGTCACCCGCAGTTCGGTCTGCCGCCTGAGCCCGTCCCAGGGGCGCTCGGCGGGCGGCAAGGTTAGCCGGTGCTGGCCGACCAGTTCGAGCTCCAGCTCCAGCAGCCGCTCGTCGGTCAGGAGTCTGTCGAGGGTGGTAGTGGCCTGCTCCCGTCTCACCCTCGCCCGGCGCCAGGCGGCGACGGTCGGCATCGACTCGCCGTAGAACCGCCGCTCGCCCGGTTCCGCCTCCACGGTGACAAGCTCCGGATACTGGCGGAGCGGGGAGTCCGCCGTCCTGATGCTTGTCGCCCTTGTCACCTCGCCGACCGACTCGACCGACGCGACCGTGTCTTCGTCACCCCCGCCCTGCTGCAGCGCCGTCACCTGTTGCTGCAGTTGTTCCACAGTGGACGCGAGCCGCTCCACAGCCCCAGGCAGATCGCCGATGTCCTCGGGCACTGCGTGCTCCAGCCTGTCCATGCGCCGCCTCAGTTGCGCCAGCTCCGCCGCCGTCTCGGTGGGCAAGGCCTCCGGTCCCGACTGCTTTGCCTCGTAGTCCTCCAGCGCCCGCAGGAACTGCTCGCTCAGTTGCTCGCCCGCCTCCGACCCTTCCATCCGCTCCACCCCCTGCAGGCGCTGCAGCGTGCGTTCGCTCAGGCCCAGCAGCTCCGCCGTCCGCCGCCTCCCGTGGGTGCGCAGCAGGTCCTGTAGGAGGCCGCCCAGCCGCCCCGCCCGGTCGCCGGCCGCCGGCTCCCCGCCCAGGGATGCAGACCGGACCCCGTTGGCCCTGGCCGCGTCCTCCCCACCCGGCTGTTGCCCGTCACTCACTGTCTGCCGCCCGCTTCCCGCTCTCCAACCTTGTGAGAACCAGCACGCGCAGATCTTGCCCGCCCTGCACCCGCCCGCGAACCACGTGCGCCCTGCAAAACACCGGGCGCGGCGCATACCTGTCCAGGAGTTGTCATCTGCCTTCTCCTGTACACGGGTCCGGGGTCGACCGCCGGACATTCGCTGGACAACTCCCGGACATAGGGCCATCGTAGTACATGTGTTCCTGTACCGGGGTGGGTCGAGGAGGACCGATCAGCCGAGGCCGCTGCAGCGCACCTGGAGACGACGATGGAGCCCGATCTGAGCCTTGCCGTGGTGGAGCTGCTCGAGCAGCTGGCCCAGACCCCCCTGGCCGACAGGATCGAGTTGGCGGCGCTCTCGGGCCGCTCGACCGCGACGGTGTACCGGGGGATCGAGAGGCTCTCCGAGCACGGTCTGGTCGAAGCGGTCCCGCACGCGACCGAACTCATGCCTCGCACGAGCCGGTTCTTGCTCACGGCCAGCGGCCTGGCCCGTCTCGCCGGAGAACAGGGCGTGAGCACGGCGGAGTTGCTTCGGGCCCGGCCGGTCTCGGAGCAGTGGCGGCGCAGCCTCCTGCGCCGGCTGGACGGGGTCGGCGCCGTCTACCGGCTCGCCTCGGGGCTGGCTGAGGTCTCCTACCCGCTGCGCCTGCGCTGGTACCGCGCGGCACCGGCCGACGCCGGGATCGCGCTGGCCGACGGCCGCACGCTGGCCGTCGTGCGCCTGGGACGGACAGTCGAACGCTCGGCGGCCTCGCAGCGGATGCGCCGCCTGGGCGCAGGCCCGGGCTACTCGGCGGCGTTGGTCCTGGTCCAGGACGAGACGCGTCTCAGGCAGATGCGCCGCCTCGCGCGCGGTCTGCCGTTCGGCTGTTTCCTCGCGCTCGAGCGCCACGCGCTGGCCGCCTCAGCCGACGACGCGGTATGGATCGCGCGCGCGGGCGGGCCGGCGCTGAGCATCGAGGACGCGCTCGGCTACGTCTCGGGTCCGGGCGAGTGGGGCCGAGAGCGGACTCCGGCCCGCCGCTCGATGCCGCGCTCGGTGAGCACCGATGAGGACCGCGACGCTCGGATGTCCAGCCTGCTGGGAGCGGCCGAGAAGCGGACCCTGGACCTGATCGGCGACTGGCCCTGGCTCGCGCCCGGGGATCTGGTGGGGCTGATGGGGGTCGGCCGCCGGCGCGTCTCGCAGCTCACGGGCTCGCTGCGCGAACTGGAACTGATCGCCGAGGCCCGCGTCGAGTGCCAACGCAGGCTCACGCTCACCGACCGGTCGCTGGCGCTGCTGGCTAGGCGCGACCGGGCCAGTCCGCACCTGGCGCGCCGGCGCTGGAGCGCAGGGCCGATCGGCCCGGAGCGAGCGCCGCATTGGCGAGACGTGCCCGGCCGCCAAACCCGCCAGCTGCTGCGCCACATCGGCCACACGGCGGCCGTGCACCGCTTCGGGGCCGCACTGGCCGGGCAGGCACGCGGCCTGGGCTGGGAACTGCTCCAGCTCGATCCGCCGCAGCGCGCCTCGCGCTACTTCCGCTCCGAGGGCGTGCTGCGCTCGATTCACCCCGACGCCTTCGTCATGCTCCGCTCGGAGGGCGAGCGGAGGCCGGCCTTCCTCGAGTGGGAGCGCCGCGCGATCCGGCCGAAGACGATGCGGGCCCGGCTCGCACCCTACCTGCGCTACTTCGCGACCAGGCGGCCGACCGACGATCACGGCGTCCGGCCCCAGCTCTGGCTGGTGTTCGACGACCCGCTGGCGGCCAACCGCTTCCTCACGGTCGCCCGGGCCGAGCTGCGCAGGACGCGGGTCGAACTGCCGCTCGTGGTCTCCGATCGCGAGCGGATCGCGGAGCTCGGCCCCTTGGGCGCGGCCTGGCGCGGGACAGACGGCTGGGACTGGCGCGAACCGCTCGCGACGGGCTGAACCCGGCGCCGCCCAGCCTCGGCGCTGTGGATAGCCGCTCTGGCGGGCGCCAAAACTGCAACCTGCGCCACAGAGCGAGCACGGATGTACGACATAAGCCGGCACATGGTGGCGCGCGCGCCGTTGTAATCGCGCTTTGAATAGTGAACACTGGCGCACCCACAAGCACAAGTGTGCTGATGAGGAAGCGGTCGCACAGGATCCACGGATCGAGGCGGCCGCTCAGCGAGGAATGGAGGAAGGCTGTGACCTGATAAGCGATCGGTACCCTCCGGGACCTTCAACCCCGGAACACTTGCGAACGGAGCAACTGTCGTGTCTGAACTGATCCCATCCATCCCCCTCATCACCGGCATGCTGGTCGGCCTGATCGGCGCCGCGGGCGCCGGGTTCTTCGTCTACGGCGCCGCGCTCTATCTGAACGCGGCCGACGACGTCGGGCAACTGCAGCGCGGCCGGGCGGCGATGCGTTACGCGTTCGCGGCGTTCGCGCTGGCGCTGGTCGCGTTCGGCGCGGCCGACCTGCTGGTCGAACCGGACGCCGCCCTGCCGGCCCCACCAGCCTTGCTTGACGCCCAGCCGCTGCATATCGGCAGATAACCACCCATCAGAACGCAGCATCAGCATGCAACCACAACGACCCCTGCACCAAGACGAGCCCGAGCGGGGCGCCCTGATCTGGCTCTTCCTGCCGGCCGGCCGCAATCCCGATCGGGCCGACGAACTCGGCGGGGCGCCTTGGCCGCCGCAGCGCGGCGGCTGGCGCGATCGGCTGCGTCCGGGCCGCCGGACCTGGATCTGGGTCCGCGACCTGGCCCTGAGCGGCCTCGCAATTGCGGCCTGGGTCACGCTGGCGGCGTTCGCCGCCGATCACGCTGGGACCGTGGGCGCCGCCAAGGCCTTCAGTGAGCTGATGGTCGTCGTCGCCGCAATCGCCGCCGGCGCGGCCGTGCTGGCGCTGCTCTGGGCCGGCTTGTTCTCCCGCGGCTGGCGCCCACAGGGCGGCACAGCGGAACTGCGGGTCGCCCTGGCCGCCGCGGCCGGCGGCTTCGCCGGCTCAGTGGCCGCGCTGGCCTTCCTGCTGCTCAGCGCGGGCGGCCTGATCCCGATCCCCTGAGCGGCGAGCACGACCACGGCCTGCAGTCGCTGAACAGCAAACCCACCATGAAACCAACCGTCCCCAATCCCTTCCGCCGCCCGGCGCCGGACCCGCCCGTGCTGCTCCAGGTCACCCCGCCGCGCACGGGCGAGCGCACCCTGCTGGGCGTCGAGAACCTGCTCGGTTCGATCGCCGTACCCGAACCGTTCTCGCTCGAACTGGCCGCCGGCGAGACCGGCGTCGGGCTGATGGTCCGCTGCCACCGCAGCGAGGCGGTGCGCAGCCAGGTGGCGGCCCACTATCCCCAGGCGCGGGTGCGTGAATTGGCGGCGGCCGAGGACCCGCTCGCGTTCGGCGCGAGTGAAGAGGCCTGGTCGCTGACGCTGCGCGCCTCGGGTCCCGACTACGTGCCCCTGCGCACGTTCCAGGACCGCGACCTGCTCGATCCCGGCTCGGATCCGCTGCTCGCCCTGGTCGGCGCACTCGGGGCGGCCAAGCCGGAGGAACGCCTGGTGGCCCGGCTCAAGCTGCGCGCGCTCGGTCCCGGCTGGTCGCGCCCACATCTGGCCCGGCTCTACGAACGTCCGGGCCAGCCACCGCAGCCGCCTGCCGCCGGCCGCGAGAGCGGCCAGGGCGGCCCCGACCCCCTGGCCCTGACCGTGGGCGTGCTGGGCCTCGGCGGCTTCGCCCTGGGCTACAACTGGCTCGAGGCGGGCCAGCTCTGGAACCTGGCCGGGCTGTGCGCTGCCGCCGCCGTCGCGCTGATTGGGGGCGGCTGGTTCAAGGCGCGCTGGAATCGCTCGCGCAACCGCGTCTTCGACCCGCAGCTGATCCGCGAGAAGGTCGAGCGCTCGGCCTTCCTGGGCGAGGTCGAACTCATCGCCGTGCTGCCGCGCAAGCCGGACCAGCCGGACGACCAGCGCCGCTCGCGGGCGCACGAGCTGCTGGAACGGGTCGCCGCGGCCTATGCCCATTACAACCATCCCGGCGGGGCCGAGTTCCGGCGCGGCAAGGTCCGCCCGCTGCCGCCCCAGGCGGTTGTCCTGCAGCCGGCCCCGGCGGGCTTGTTCGGCTCGAACAGCGTGCTCGGCGTGCGCGAGGCGGCGGCGCTCTGGCATCCGCCCGGACCCTCGGACGAGACGCACGAGCTGGAGCGCGCCCGGGCCAAGGTGCTGCTGCCCCCGCGCCAGGCCCTGCACGAGGGCGCCCTGGTCGGCGACACGACCGCGGACATGCCGCGCGAGATCCTCTTCCCCGACGACCTGCTGCGCCGCCACCACCTCTACGTGGCCCGCACGCGGATGGGCAAATCGACCCTGATGCGCCACATCGTCGCGCACAAGCTGCAGGAGAAGGCGGCCGGCCGCGACACGGACGCGCTGGTCGTGGTCGACCCGCACGCCGACCTGGTCTCGGCGATCCTGGAGCAGGTCCCCGAATCGCTTGTCTCCGAGGTCCGCCTCATAGACCTGGCCGACGAGCGCGGGGCGGTCGGGATCAACCTGCTCGACGCACGCGTGTTCTCCGACCGCGACCGGACCGCCGACTCGGTCGTTCGCGTCGCCCGCGGGCTGTGGGAGCAGTGGGGGCCGCGAATGCAGTCGATCCTCGAGCAAACCGTCAAGACCCTGCACGAGGCCAACCAGCATCCGGCCACCGAGGAACACGAGCAGTACACGATGCTCGACGCGCTCAAGCTGCTCTCGCACAGAGAGTTCCGCTTGGACGTGCTCAAGAAGGTGCGCGACCCCTTCCTGCTTGAATGGTGGGCGCGCGACTTTGGCGGCTGGCGGACCGAGTACCAGGCCGAGGCGCTGGCCCCGGTCCAGACCCGGCTGACCTACTATGCCTCCTCCGAGCGGGCCCGGGCGATCCTGAGCCAGCCGCGCTCGACCGTCGACCTCAGGCGGACCATCCTTGAGGGCGGCATCCTGCTGGTCTCCACCGCACAGGGCGCGGTCGGCCGCGATGTCGCCGCGCTGGTCGGGGCCTCCGTGCTCAACCTGCTCGACTCGGTGATCCGTGAGCAGGAGCGGCTGCACCAGGACCGGCGCCGCGGAGCGCTGGTCGTGGTCGACGAAATGCAGACCATCCCCGGAGTGGAGTTCGAATCGATGCTCTCCGAGCTGGGCAAGTACGGCGCCGCGTTCCTGCTCGCCACCCAGAGCCTGAGCAAGCTCGACGCGCTCTCGCCGACGATGCGCGACACCCTGCTGGCCAACATCGGCTGCCTGGCCGCCTTCCAGGTCTCCAGCCCGGACGCGCGGGAGCTGACCTGGGAACTGGGCCGTCAGCGGCTCTCGGAGGACGACCTCGTCGGACAGCCCAGGCACCACTGCTACGTCCGCGCCTCGGTCGGCATGGACACCATTCCGGCGTTCTCGATGACCGTGCGCAAGCCGCAGGACGGCTCGCCCGAAATCGCGGCGCGGATCCGCCAGGAGGCGGAGGCCTACCTGACCTCTGCTGACGACATCGCCGCCCAGCAGGCCGAACGCCGGAAGCGGCTGGAGCAGCTCGAACGGCTTGCGCGGGAGGCCGCCCAGGCCGAGCAAGAGCGGGAACAGGCGCAGACGCCCGTGCACCCGCCAGCCAAGAAGAAACCGCGTAAGCAGCGCAGCAAGCGCAAGAAGCCGGACGATCGAATTCCGCAGACTGGCACGTGATTCGGGCGTCGCAGTGCGATGTACGGCAGCGGAATCTGCCGCAGACGAGCATGCCCGCGCAGTGAAGGGTCTTTGTGGGGGATTCGCCGTCCGCTGCCGCCACCACCAACCCTGTCTCACACAAACCCGCAGCTCGCGTTCACCGCTCGACCTTCGGCGACGGGCGTCCGCAGCCATTCCTGTTCGGCTTGCCTTAACTGGTCGCAACGAGGTGACAGTGAGAACGTTGACAAGCTACCTGACCGACTGTGATTGAGCTCAGGCGCGTTGCAGCCATGGACGATCGCTGAGCACAGCTTCTGCGGCTCGGTCATGCATCCCTGTTCCGCGGCGGAGATCACGCCCTCAAAGGCCGCCTGTTCAATCGTCTGGAGCGCACCCGCGATGAGCTCGCTGGAACCGTCGTAGTCGTCGAGCAGCAGCCCGGTCAGCGCTTCGTAGGCCGACCAAGCCAACACGAACGCCGGCTCGTCGAGCGCGCAACTGAGCATTCCTTCAGCCTTGTCCCGTGGCTCGGGTCTATTCCTCCTGTCGAACAGGTCCGCCCGGCGGGGACGCCATGGTCGCCGGCCGAGCATACGGCGAGCTCAACAAACCTATCATCGCCATGATCTAGGGCTTCTACATGAGCGGCGGACTGCTCACTGCCCTCCGCGCCGACCTCCGCATCGGCTCCGACGACTCCCAGTTCGGCGTCCCCGCCGCCCGCCTCGTCCTCGACTAAGGCGGCGTGCGGCACAGGAAACCCTGCTCACTGGCAAGCGCTTCCCGGCCGCTGACGCCGCCCACTGGCGCCTCGTCAACCGCATCACCTCCCGCGAAGACCTCGAACCCACAGGCCACGATCTCGCCGCCACCATCGCCCTGAACGCCACAAGACCATCCGAGCCATCGCGGAAATCCGCAAAGGCCCGAATCTCGATCGAGACATCTGTATCTGTCCGACAAGCGCGCACAACCCACCCAATGAGAACTCGGCTTAGGACGAACTTGTTCGACTACGCCTCAGGACTGGTATTGGGGAAGGGATCGTCATGCGGCAAATCGTCAGTCCAGTAGCCGTAACGAGCGGCCAACAAGCGCTCAATGGCAGGTAAGTCAGGGGCGTTTTGATGTATCTCCAATCCCCAAATCTGTACAAGGGCTAGCATCGAAAACTGCCGCGCCTCACGGAGAACACGAGGGGTGAGTCGATAGGCAGGTATGACCCTCGCGTCTTCAGGCTCTGGACTGTAAGCGGCATCTTGCATCTGCGCAAGCAAAGTGTCCGAAGGGTACTGACTCGTCTGCACTGGGAAACGGTAAGACATGGTCGCATTCAGAACTGCCGTGAGCACATGCCAGTCGAGCCAGCCCTCTTCCGACCGTAGTCGGTTAACTGTTCTGAGGAAGCCGGCTGAATTCCTCAGCTTGGGGATGGTCGTGCGAAGACTCTGTGCAAGATTCTGATATCGGGTCTTGAGGAGATCCTGGGCCTTCTCTTCGGAGTAGGTTGGACCGAGTCCGTCATTCCACGCAAGCTCCATGTGCGCCCCGTAGTCGCCTTCACGGGCGCTCCACGGCGTTTCCCAAACGCCTCGGCGTATTTCTGTCTTGTCCTCGGCGGCGAACGCCGCAGCGAGTTCATCGTACGGACGCGGCGGGAAGAGCTTGTGGGTGAGCCCGCGTTGGAAGGCGCGCTTGATGGCAGTGGCAAAGTCGTCGTCAGGCAGGAGAGATGCTTCGCGGAAGATCACCGCGAGGACACTGACAAGCTCATCAGTGAGTTCCTCTGCGCTCACATCCGTCGCGTCTACGAATGGAGTCAAACGGACAGTCCACTTCCGACCGTCATTGCTCGGGAGCGACTCGACGGCCCCTGTCGCAGCTGAACGTAGTCGTCTCCGCTCCACATTCACAGAGATTTGGGTGGGGACGAGACACAGATCTTGACTCGCAAGCGCGGCGAGCATCACTTGCGCACCTGCGGCGAAGCGCTCGGCCATTCGGTTCGTTTTGGCATCATTAGCGGCCACAACGAGCCAGTCAGTGCCCAGTCCCGAGAAGCGGATGTGCCTCGTGACCCCCAGATCTGAGAAAGGTGGGCCCGTCAAGTCTTTCCCTCCAAATGACGCCCAACGCCTTTCGTGGTCAGGTGAGGCTGTACTCAGGACCATGTCGACCACATCGTCAACACCGACAGCAGTCGTGATTGCCTGGACGGACTCAAGAAGCTGCCCATCTATCACCCCAGCACATTCCGTAATGTAAGTCAGGTGCAAGTCGGGCTCTGCGAACCAGCCGATGCTCTCAGAATCTGGGGTTGAATCGCCGACGGCGTACTGCACTTCGATCGCACGTTGGTATAGCTCAGTCGCTCCACACCATGCACCCGACATCACGTCAGCACACGCAGCCATGCTCAGACCCTGTGCCACGAGGTCCGCGTGCTCGCTGTCATTATGCGTTGCCGCAACGAATGCTGCGCCGAGCGCATGCGATTTCGCAGCCAACGGCAAACGCAGTTCCAGATAGGTCTTAGACAACATGAGCATGGCCAACAGAGAGCCGCGGATCGTGTCTCCGGACCACCAGTCGAGCTTGACCTTGTGAAACTCTTCGATGGCGTCGAGTCGTCGATCTGCCTTCAACAGCGCAAATGCGCGATCTCGCGCTCTAGCCGCCACCGCCGACTTGCCTGATGTTCGCTCGACAGCTTGGTCGACTAGATCGGCGAGAGTGCGCCATTCCGGCACATCAATGAGGGCGGGAGCGAGAATGCCCAATAGCTTAGAAAGGTGGTCCACCGGGAATAGGGGTGTGTCCTTGAGCATCTCAGCAAGTTCGGTCCATGCGGAGACAGCGGATTGAAGGTCCATGAAGTCGTGTTCGGTCAGTCGCACTGGAGGGGGAATCGATGGATCTGCGAATATGACATTCGCTTGCGGAGGCGTATCGTCCCATGCAGCTTGCACCTGGGCAATGTGTTCTTCTGATATTCGACGGCACATACCAAGAAAGCCGAGTACATCGAGCAGCGCTGCCCGGCGGTGTCCCAGTGAATGAGGCAGCAGTTCTTGAACTCTGGCCGTGATCTTGATATGCCAATCGCGTAGCTCATCGAGAGTGATAGCGGATACGTCGTGCCCCACGGCTCCCGTGGCGTACTGTAACAGTACCGCAGCGTCCTCTAGGCGAGCCGGCTCTGATTCGTCCAAGGAGGCGAACAGAAAGTGGCGTACGACGTCGTCGACCGACCGCAAATCACCGGCACCTCGCAAACTCGCCACAACGAGTTCATATCTCGCACGTTGCCTGAGGGACTCTGATAGTGACGAATGAGAGAGGAATTCTCGTAGTCGGCCCAACCAGAATGGTAAGTCAGGTCGGGCCTCCTCTTGAGAGGTGGCTTCCCGCACTCCGGCCTTTAGGCTAATGAAATCGCCTATCGTCGGCTGGGGCGTCGGGCTCTTGTGCCACCTGTTGCGAAGCTTCACATAGTCCTCGTCCAGAGTTCCCTCGGGAGCCGTTCGGGAGGGCCGGACTTCCGACGGCATCGATAGATATCTTTCGGCGATCCAAAATCCTTCATGCCTTGAAAGTAGGTCTGCTATCGATTCTGCGTCGTGGACCTCGAGTTCAATGCCCCATTGTTCCCGTACCTCGTCTTGCAGGCGGTGGCGCGCGCCCACGGGGAGCGAATTGAGGGTGAACGCTCGAATCGCGGATACAGAACTTCCTTGTTGCAGGACTTTGTCGATGTCGCTTTGAAGCTTTGAAAAAATGTTGTCCGCCTGTGTCGTGCAGATGAACACAATTGGACCGTCGCTAATCAAGCCGAGGAATCCTCCCGAAGGTCCTAACTCCTCTTTCAGAAAGGACCGGAAGGTCTCGAAGTCGCGTCCCTGGTCTCCACCTGCCGAGACGGGCCCCGTGGCCGGTAGTACATTCGAGCAAATGAACTGCTCGGTTAGGCGGCGGCAGATGTGTTCGAAGGTGTGGTGAGCGTTCTGCGTCGGCAGTTCTGCAAGCGCAAAGCGGATCTGTTGCGTGACCTGCTCAGGATCCATCACAGCCGCTCGCAATCAGGACTTGATAGCACAACTTGACATTAGCAGGCTGCTGAACTTCGGATAGCAGGAGCCAGACCGGTTGTTGAACGACGGCTGAGCGCTGTCGCTGCCGCGTCTGCGACTGCGTCCGGTAAGTGGGAGGGTGGGCCTGGGAGCCCTGGTTCCGGCGTCCGAGGCCGGTCGCAGGCGATTCGGCTATGCGGCGGCCGCCTCGAGGTTGGCCAGACGAGTGAGGTTGTAGGCGGCGGCGGTCAGTGCGAGCCACAACTTGTTGCGGGCCCGACCCAGGCATCGCAGATTGCCGCCGGCGCCCACGGTCTTGATCCAACCATACGCCTGCCCCCGCGTAGGCGGGGGACCTCCTCGACCAGGTTGCGCCGGCGCTGGCTGTGGCGGTAGCCGGGGCGTCGGGTCGTGCGACGGTCGATCGCGCTGCGCCGGCCGCGCTGGTTCTGGGCCACATGGGGCGTCAGGCCCAGCGCGCGCAGGGCCCAGACGAAGTCGCGCGTGTCGTAGGCCCGGTCGGCACCGACCGTGGCTGGCCCGGTGACCCCGCATCAAGTGCGGGGCAGGCTGCTGCGTTCGTGCATCGCCACGGCCTGGTCGTCGACGTCGAGCTGACCGAGGCGGACGGCTACGTGCGTCACGGAGCCACCAACCTCTACGCCGCGCTCATGTGGCCTCCGGCCGTCTGATCGCCGACATGACCCCCAGGCGCCGCACGCGCGAGTTTCGCCGCCTCCTCGACCTGATCGACCAGCGTGTGCCCGATCAACTCGCCGTGCATGTCGTCTTGGACAACGTCTCCGCCCACCGCACAGCGGAGATCCAGCGCTGGCTGCAGCGCCACCCCCGCTTCCGCTTTCACTTCACCCCGATACACAGTTCATGGATGAACCTGATCGAGCGCTGGTTCGCGGAGCTGACCACGAAGTGGCTGCGGCGCGGCTCCCACCGCGGCGTGGCCGAGCTGACCTGCGCCGTCGAACGCAGGGTGGCCGACTGGAACGCCACTCCGCGTCCCGTCGTCTGGCGCAAGGCCGCCGACCAGATCTTCGACAACCTCGCCGGATATCTCAACCGATTTCCCGACTCAGGACACTAAGGAGAGCGTTGCGTCGCCAAGCGAATTCACCGTGCACCGCCTACGTCTCGACGCTTCGGGACAAGAGTCAGTGCCAGATTGGCGCGCTGGACTCGGTGCATCACAGCTAAACCCTGTTAACCACCCATTCGTCGCCAAGGGCACACTTCCACTGAAATGCGCTTTCGTCCCTCGACTTTCGCTAACGGAGGATCTTGAAGTCGATGCGCTCCCAGAACACTGAGTTCTTCGGTCGTGCGGTGAGTTCACCCACCATCATTGGAGTTCCTCGCCTACCGGCCTCGGGGAAGATCGTCCAATGTAGTGTCGCCTGATCACCCCCTACAGGTGGTATCCACACCTCCACGAAGTGGCCTTCAACCTGTTTCTCGACGGACATGCTCATTGCACACGGAATCTTCAATAGCTCGTAGTAGCGTGCGTAGAGATTACAGATGGTGAAAGAGAGCACATTAAGCTCCAAGTCCATTTCGGCCTTGGCGCCGTGAGAAACGGCCTGATAGTACTGATAGGCATGGCAGGCGATGTCCTTCACACGCTCATCTACTATTTCGAAGAAAATGCGATTGACCCCTCCCTTCAGCGCTGGGACATCCGGCGGAGAATCGCACATGCGAGATAGAACCTCGACTGTCAATCTCGGACCCTTACCCTTTAGGTAGTTTGCAGCCGAGACTGTGTCCCCCATCTTCCTCACGCGCCATGCCGACCAACAAGTGCGACACGACCACATCATCGACTCAACATCTCCCTTCGCTTGAATGAGCGTAGAACGAAAGCTCCCGTAGTTTGCGAAGATACTTAGCACAAGCGCGGCAATGCCGATGGCAAGTGCCCAATCAAGCCCCGTTTCTGCCGGCTCGGATATCGAGACAAGGGACGCGGCGAAGTCGGACGCAGTTGCAGACGTTGGATTCGAGGTAAGAGGCTCCACAAGACGTCCTGGGAGGTCATTGCCTGAGTCACTGCGCTCAGGTATGGGCTGGAGTGTTCTTCATGAAGAAGGCCGTACGGCCGCCCTGAAGAGGGATCTGGTTCAGCGTTCGATTCTCAGCGTCGCAGCTGAAGACATTGCAGATCCCTGAGAGGCAGGGTAGTCAGTGGGTCTTCGAGGTCAATCACCATCGCGATAGCCGGCTCGGCCTACCTACTGGAATGCGAAGGGAAGACCTCGACAGCGAGAGCGTCCCACACAATCCGCTGCTGTTCAGGATCCTGCACCGGATGAACCCGGTGGAGCAGTTCGACAGCAGCATCCGTCGCATCTGCGACGCTGGCGAGGAGCAGGCGGTGTATGCCGGACGTAGTCGTAGACTGGTCTCCGCTGAGTCGAGGGGGCCTCTGACATGACGACTGAAGACCCTCAATCAGTCATTGCCGAGAATCTTGCAACGGCAGACCGACTGTCACGCCAGGAGACCGACGGCAAGTGGCTTGAAGGAATGACTGCCGTAGTCGGCGAGCATCTCCGTGAATGGGATCTGAGCGACTGCGACCTCTGGGACGAGTGGGAACAGCGCGAGGCTTTCTTCCCCGGACTCAGTAAGCGAGACGTCGGCATCGACGCGGTAGGCCGTCGCCGCAGCGACGGCCGCGCCGTCGCCATTCAATGCAAGTCCCGGAAGCTGGACGAGCAGGGCATTGGTGGTTCGATCCCTAAGGACGAAATCGACAGTTTCGCCAGTTCGTCCTCAATCGAGCACTTTGCCGAGCGTTGGCTCGTGACCAACGGCGCCAACCCTGCAACCGAGAACGCCATCGCCATCCATGAGTACGGCGTCAAACCGATCAAGCTGGTCAACATCGTCAGCGATATGCGTAACCAGCAGGCTGGCGTATCCCAGGAAGATTGCCCTCATTGCGACGACTCCAGCGCTAAACAGACCAAGTCATGCATGCAGGACGAGGCGATCGACAGCTCCGTCCGCATCCTGCAGGAACACGTCGACTCGGACTCCGGCGGCCTGCCCAAAGGCCAGGCGCGCGGTCGAATCGTGCTTCCCTGCGGCACAGGCAAGACACGCATCTCCCTGCGCATCGTCGAACGACTCACCGAGCCAGGCGAACTCTCAATCGTCCTCTGCCCCTCAATCGCGCTGGTCGCCCAGATCCGACGCGAGTATCTACAGCATGCCGAACAGCCGCTGCGGGTGCTCGCGGTGTGCTCCGACCAGACCGCCGGCTATGACCCCAAGCAGGAAGACAAGAAGGTCAGTTCCGACGACCCAACCCTGGACAAGAGCAACGTCCGCGCCTCCGCCGTCAAGGGCCTGGTCACGACCAACCCCGACGTGATTGCCGAGTGGATTCAGTCGGAACAAGGCGCCGAACATGTCAATGTGATCTTCGGTACCTACCAGAGCGGCAGCAGGATCGCCGAGGCGCTCCAACTCACTAACTCCAAGGCCCAGGTAATGATCGCCGACGAAGCGCATCGCACCGCGGGCCTGAAGCGCAAGTCCAAGCCCAAGACCGACGAAGAACAACGCCTGCGCGACTTCACGCTCTGCCACGACAACGACAAGTTTCCCGCTGTCTACCGCGTCTACCAGACCGCAACGCCGCGCATCTACGACGTGAAACCGCAGAGCAACACCGACAAGCCGTCCGACTGGGTCGTGCGTACCATGGACGACGAACAGGTCTTCGGCGTCGAGCTCTACCGCAAGAGCTACGTCGAAGCGGTCAACAACGACTGGCTTTCCGACTATCGGATCATCGCGCTAGGCATCAACGATCCCGACTCCTATGCCCTTGTCAATCAGTTGGC
This sequence comes from Chloroflexota bacterium, assembly GCA_009838915.1. GTDB lineage: Bacteria > Chloroflexota > Dehalococcoidia > Bin125 > Bin125 > Bin125. The sequence continues at coordinate 22,718 of VXQT01000033.1, read as the reverse complement.
CCAGGACACGAGGAGCAAAGGCCGACGAAAGCTGACCGCGTCCGACTACTTGCGCGGTCTGGCCTTCACCCTCGCCATGGGCGGCGCGACTCACACGACCGGTGGCAACGCGGTGCCTATCCAGTCCTGCATCGCCTTCATGAACACCGTCGACAAGTCCAAGAACATGGCGCGGGACCTACAAACGAACGCAGTCAGGACTTGGTTGAACAATTGGTTGCAAGAGAATCGCGAC
>VXQT01000033.1:0-22383 GCA_009838915.1 Chloroflexota bacterium | reverse complement strand
TCGCGACAACGCCAAGGACAACCTGGCCAAAGGCACGCCCGAGACCCCGCAGGGAATTTTCAACGTCGGCATCTTCGGGGAAGGCACCGACTCGCCCTCGCTCAGCGCCGTCGCGTTCCTTGAGGCTCGCAGGAGCCCGATTGACGTCATCCAGGCCGTGGGCCGCGCCATGCGTACATCCCCGGGTAAAGAGGTCGGCTACATCATCTGCCCGATTGTCATACCGCCTAACGCTGACCCCGAAAATTGGCTCGCCTCTAGCGGACCCGAAGAGGGCTGGCAGGAACTCGGGCAAATCCTTCGCGCGCTCCGCGCCCACGACAGCCGCATCGAAGACAATCTCGCAGACCTGATGGAGCTGCACATCCCGCCCACGCCGGTAGAAGTGCGCACGATAGTTGCGATCGCCGACCACGAGAAGAAGCGGGTTGAGTACCGAGAGCACATCGGACCTGTCGGCGAAGCCGAGTATGCCCTGCAGCAAGTGATCGAAGGCAAGTCGACGCTCAGCCGCGAGTTCATGTCCATTGCTGAGCAGGACGATCACTCGGATCCTCTCGAGCAGCGCGTCGGCGAGCCCAAGACGAATGCCTACGACGCCGCTGCGCCGCTTGAACCAACGCAGGTGCTCGCCGCCAAGCGTCACGAGGACGGCAGCATCGAGATGCGTCTCGGCTCACCAGCGAGGTCCAAGCCCAAGGCCGGTGATCCGCGCGGCAAGGTCGATGTTCCCAAGACCAAAACTAAAGCCCGCAAGATGATCAACGACGGTACCGGCAAGCGCGTCAAGACGCCCGTGCAGAACCCCAAAGAGAAGCGCCAGCGTCGATCGCCCGAAGAGGCGGCCGAACAGTCCATGATGCACACGCTCAGAGAGATCGGACTCGGCGAACACGGCAACGCGATCCGCATGAACCTGCTCTCCAAGTCCGGACTGACCGACAACCGCGTCGTGCGCGATCTCAACATCCTCGAATCTTCGGTCAAAGAGGCTGCTTTCCATCTGCGTCAGGACGAACTCGGTCCCACGCTGGATCGACACTTCGGGCTACACAACCTCAAGCAGGACGACGCCAAGAAGCAGGCCGACGGTTGCACCATCGCCGCCCTGCTGATGATGAACGCCGCCATGCTGCACCAGCGCATCGCGCATGGGCGCTGGCTGACCGGCGTCAGTGACCTCGACCAGGTCAAGAACGACGTCAACGTGGTCCGGCGGGTCGAGCGCGAGTGGAACCGCATCATGCGGCACGACTTCCGGCCAGTGCTCGAACCGGCCGTCGCCGTGATCGAGACGGTAGATACACAGGGCAAGCTCTCAGGACTCGAGCGCGCCCTGCGCCACATCGCGGCGGAGGCCGAGCGGATCGCCGAAACCTACGCCGACATGGGCGCCGACCACGCGGGGCCGCTGTTCAACAAGGTGATGGGCAACCAGGCCTCCGACGGCGCATACTTCACTCGCCCGACCGCGGCCTCATTGGCGGCGCGGCTCACGCTAGACGCCTGCGGTGACGTCGACTGGACCGACCCGCAGGTATGGCGCGAGCACAAGACCGTCGACCTCGCCTGCGGCTCAGGCACACTGTTGGCGGCGATTCTGACCGAGATGAAGCGTCGCGCCCGCGAACAGGGCGCAAACGAGGACGAGTTGGTCGACCTGCAGAAACTAGCGGTCGAGGAGACGATCAAGGGGCTCGACATTAACCCCGTCTCGCTGCAGTTGGCCGCTTCGCAACTAACCGCAGGTAACCGCGAAATCCGCTATCGGCAGATGGGCCTGCATTTGATGCCCTACGGACCATCGCCCGACAACCCCGCGGTGGTGCAAGCGGGCACCTTGGAGTTGCTGGGCCAGGAGGCTATCGTCGCGCGCGACACCGAGTTGGGCCTGGGCGACGACCGAATCTCATCGCAGCTCGTCTGGGACCAGCCAGACGACGCGGAGTTAGAGGACGCGGTCGGCGCGGTCAAGGAAGCTCGCATTGTGATCATGAATCCGCCGTTCACAAATCGCTCTAAGGTGGGTGAGAAGTTTCAGTCCTCGGACAGGATCTTGTTACTTGCCAGAATCGACGCTATGGCAGAGATGCTTGTACGTGGAGACTCCAGGCTTGGGGGCTTTGTGGATAAGAACACTGTTGCCCCTCCATTCGTCGGACTTGCCGATCGCATCCTACGAAGCCATGACAGCGTCCTTACGGTGGTCCACCCAACGATTGCGCTCAGTAATCCGTCAGGATTGCAGGAGCGGTTGGTACTTGCAGAGCGTTTCCACATACATACTATCGTTACTTGCCACCAACCCGGACAGATAAACCTGAGTCAGATCGTCAACATCAACGAGAGCCTTATCATTGCAAGGCGACACCCAGAGCCACAGCCACCCACACGATTCATCAACCTCGATCGGTTCCCCGCCACCGACGACCAAGTGACAGACCTCCACGAATCGCTGGCCCGCTGCGACATCGGAGCGATCGATAACGGCTGGGGCGAGGTCTCGGAGTGGCCGGCAACACGCGTCGCGGAGGGGGACTGGACACCGGCTATCTGGCGCTCTCCGGAACTCGCGGAAGCAGCATCGCACTTTGCGACCGACGTTGAAATGCAGAGCATTGAGAGCGATGACATTTACCAAGCAGGTCGAAGGGTCAGGGAGTTCTGCCGCAAGGCCTCGGACAGCGACATTGACAGCTTCCCTCTACTCAAATCCAAGGGAGCAGATGGCCAAACCACGATTCATGCCATGCCAGACAGCCACTACCGTCCGAAGGAACCGACTAATAGGAGGTGCTTGCGCGGCGTCCAGAACCTGAAGGCTAGAGCAGAGTACCTGCTCATTACAGATGGCCAGGACAGTAGTAGTGCGCGACTAACAGCGGTCGCGAGCGACACGAGATACGTAGGAGAAGGATGGATGCCCTTGGCAGGCTTCACGCCAGAAGAGGCAAAGGCACTGTCCGTGTTCCTTAATTCAACTCCGGGGCGGTTGCAACTCATGCGAAACGCCGGACGGAAGCTTGAGTTCCCAATGTATATGCCAGCAGCTTACGATGCAGTCCGCATTCCCGATATCCGCGATGGCCGAATCCGCCGAGTCCTAGCGGATTGCTGGGGACGGACCAAGGGCGAGATCGTGCCGCAGTTCCGCGACGGCGAGTGCAAGGTTCGGCAACTGTGGGACGAGGCCGTGGCCGAGGCGATGGGCTGGGATCCTGACGAGCTCACCCGCCTGCGCCTGCTGCTGCACCGCGAGCCGCACGTCCGCGGCCTCGGCTACAACCAGTACGCAGACGCCGGAGAATCGGCTTAGGCTGCTGAAGAGGAGTCAGTCATGACCACCACAACTCGCACGATCACCTTCACGGTGGACGAGGACACGCACCGCCGTGCCTGCTCCGCCGCCAAGCAACGTGGCCTCTCCCTCCCGGAGTTGGTCGCGGAAGCGCTAACTGCGTCTGTCGCCGGAGGCGAAACAACCAGCGCTGACGTGGAACGCGCCCAGTCCAGTCCGGACAGAGACGCGCGGGCTCGCCGATTCCGGGAGACTGTCGAGCGGATTCGGGCCAGCAATCCCGGACTCAGCGCGGCCGACAATCTCTCCCGTGAAGAGCTGTATGCGGAGCGGGACTTCTTCCGACATCGCGGTCTGGACTGAATCACATGCCGCGACTTGCTGACACGAATGTGCTGGTCTATGCGGTCCTCTCGGGAGCAGCAGAGATGCACAAGCAAGCGATCGCTCAGGAGCTGCTGGAGACAGAGGACATCACCCTGTCAGTCCAGGTGCTTCAGGAGTTCTATCACCAAGCGACGCGACCAAGTCGTACCCACCGACTCAGCCACGAAGACGCGATGGATTTCCTAAACGATCTCGCAGTCGATAGGGTGCAGGGCATGACCGTCGACCTCTTCCGCCGAGCCACCACGATCGCCCAGCGCTTCCAGATCTCCTATTGGGACGCCGCAATCATCGCCGCCGCCGAAATCTCCGGCTGCGATGCCGTCTACTCCGAGGACCTTAATCATGGACAGTCCTATGGCAGCGTCCGCGTGATCAACCCCTTCCCCGGACCACGGACTGACCAGCCCGAAGCGACCTCTCAGTGACCGGACGCCCTACGACTCGCCATTTGGCGTGTTCCATCTTCCTCGACACCGATCCGTCACCCTGTTAGATGCCGCGCTTCCAACCGCAGGGCTGGGAGGCCATCAACTCCCCTCTGTCGGCGACCCGCGAGCAACGGTTCCGGAGATCATGAACTGGGCTCACCCAACGGGGCTACATCGTCTTCACCCAAGACCTCAAGCTCAACTCGGTTGACGTCTCGCCCGAAGCCCCCCGTCCACCAGGTCATCCCTTCGCTCCACAACCCTGCCGACTTCGCCCATTGCGCCGCCCGAGGCCAACGACTTGCCCGAATGCACGACAGCGGGGCCGACGCGATGTCAGCGATCTCCTCACCCACCTCCCCAAGCCCACGACCACTGGCGGCCTGACCGACGCAATGCGCCGAGTTCCACATCACCGCCTGCTGGGGCCACTTCAGGCAGTCACTCCCAGCCCGTCGCAATGGGGTTACTGCAGATATTCCATAGGTCGTCCTGCACCGGGATTAGCTGGCGTGATGCCAATGCAACAGCGTTTGTACTTCTTGCCACTACCACAGGGGCAAGGTGAGTTTCGTCCAATTCTCCGTAAGGACTGTTCGTTGCCCTGCCCTCTCCTTCTGCTCAAGTCGTTGATCTTTGCACCCTTCCGTTCGCGGCGCTTCTGTTCCGCTTCCCTCTCCAACGACGGAATCTCGGACGACGGAATCTCTCTCCGCTCAATCCAAGTCCAACTGACATCACGGATGCCGCCTCGACGCGAGTACGTCAGTTCCAACAACAATCTTTCCTGGTCGCCTCCCATGACAAGCTGAACCTGCGCAGTTCTACGGGCGACATCGGGTCTGCGCGGACCGGTAAACGGACTCCAGCAAAAGATGGTAAGTGGTACGGCTGTGTTGTCCTCGTCGATGTTCGTAATGAATGTAAGAGCTAGCGATCGCTGGGTTTCAGGCTGTTGCGCGAGCTCCTGATCAATCATGTCTGCAACCATTCGCCGAGTATCCCCGCTCTGATCTAGTAAGTGACTGGAGACACGTGCATTGCCCCTCCGTGGCTTGATGGCCATCTGATCGATAATATCCCCAAGCCGCCTGGGCATCTGTTGGCGCAAGCGACGAGGCGTTCGCGGATTCTTGGACCGCTCATGGAAGAACCTGTCGACCGGTTCGCGATACCCAGCAAAACTCATTGCCGCTACGTTCTCGCCCCGCGTTAGCTCTTCAACATAGTGCCGATAGTTGTTTTCCCGAAGGTACAAGCCTATGTGGTAAAGCTCATCGTCTAGCATTAGCACTTCCAGCTGTGCTGCGGAATGGCGCTGTTCGAGATAGTGCAAGAACAGCAGAGGGTTGTCAAAGATGTCGAGATACATGTACAAGTCAGCGAGGGACAAAATCCATATCGGGACGTCGCCAACATGAAGGCCGATTGGCGACAAGTGGTCAATCTGAGCGGCGAACTCTGTGAATTGTTCGAGCGTGATGACGCAGATTGTCACATGTCGGTAATCTGCATGGCGCAATTGGGCAACTCTGCGGCGAGTGCGCTTGCGATTGCTGTCATAGACCATGACCGTGTCAGAGGATCGCAGATAGTCTAAGAACTTCTGTCCTTGCCGAGCGGACGCTATTCCGAGCTTCTTCACAGAGTCGAGATGCGCGTTGAAGTCCAACGCCGGAGGTATAGAGGTGTAGTGTCCGCTCTTCACTTCAACGACGAGCATGTGGTCGTCGTAGATGGCGATGATATCGACTTCTCCGGTTGAGCCGGAACCGCTGAAGTGGACATTGGTGTAGAAGGTGCCTCCCGGCAACAGCCGCTTTAGATATCTGGTGGCATGGTGCTCCATTTGGTGCGACTCTGTGGCGTGCCACCGGGTCGCGAGTTGGGGATCGCGGCGACGTACGATGTCATAGAGGCTGTGATGGAGGTGGTCGATCATCCTGGCTCCGTCGTAACAGAGATAGCGGCCACCGATGTGAATGAAGGGACGCCTGAAGATCGGCCAGCTGCGCAGCGGTGATCCCGGGTGTTCGTCGCCAGAGCCGAAGAATTCCGAGTCTTCGCCTGGAGTCCAACTTAGGTCTCGCAGGAGCGACTCTGGCAGCGTGGTGTTCTCCCCGATATCGAAGACTCCAGGGCCGTGAGTGCGGTCGACTATGTGCTCTGCATGGGCTCCCCAACCTACGGATTTGGCGAGTTCGATCAGGTGGTCGGGGTTACCCCTGAGTTCGTCGATGTCCGAGGCTGTCCCTGTTGCCGTGACGACAGAACGCGCTAGGGATTCGAAGGCTTGGGCAGCATTGTGGACACCGTACACGAGCTGCGCATAAGCTCGCCGCAAGCCACGCGAGACATCGGCAGAGGAAACCGAATATAGGGCTTCGAATGTCTTGGAGTGGGGCAGCAGGATGTCGTCCAGATATTGCCCTACATGAGCGTAATGGAATCGCCGCCACACCGTGTACCAGTAGCGGATTAGCTGGCTTTCGAGAGAAGTGCTGAGATGCGGTATGTTGGACGCCGTTATCTGAGTTTCCAGTCGCTTCTCAAATAGGACGGTGTGATGTGCCTCCATATGCGTCTCGAATAAGAGGTGCAACAAAGCGTGGAGTTCGCGCCATTCGTCCTCTGTGATGATGGGACATTGGCTTGGAGGAGGAGGTGTTGCGGCGATCACGCTTTGCACGTAGTCGATCATTCGTTGTGTGGTGATGTGTTTGGAAGTGAGGTCCAGGTCAGTCTTATGGCGCCGCATAGCATGGAGACGCTCGAAGAAGCTTGCCCGGAGAAGATACTCGGGTTCAAAACGTGCAATGAACGAGCGAATGTCGGCGATCAGTTGCGGTGTTGTCGACGTCACCTCTCGTTGGGAATCCAACAGGTCACGTAGCCAGGTGGCGTGATCACGATCGTCTGGCTGGCCGGTAGTCACTGTTGTGCCCCGTTTGCGCAAGGTTTGTGGTTAGCCACAGATTCGGCTGACATCTCATGGATTGGTTGCGGTCGCGCGCGGTCTGCATCTGCAGAGCGCGTGGATCGTGGTACCAAAGAGTGGGCCCTGGTGCCGAGCAGCGTCCGGCATGATTGGCTCGCGACACTCGACGATTGCAGAGTGTCCACGTCGAAACGCCCCGTGCCGTCAGTCGCGGCGAAGTTCAGAGGTTTGACTCGCTCGTAGTAGGCCAGCCTGCCTGGATAAAGGCGGAGTGCTTGTTGACATAGTCCTGGTCCGATCAGCTGTGCTTGAGCGTACCTCGATCCGCCGGCGTCGACACTGTTGCCCGCCATTCGCCGATCGCTGCTGTCCGCAGCGCCTCCGAGTTCCAGTGCAGCGGTCGCGGTCCCGTGCTTGGCAGGGCAATAGCTCCATCTCCAGTTGGGTGAGCCTAATGGGGAAGGTCGCAGTCTGTTGGTCATCAGTGTTGTCATGCAGGCATTTACGCAAGGCTCGCATCGGGTACGATGTTTCGAACACGGAACCGCACCTGACGAGGCTGACTTCGTTCGGCTGAGCCCACAAGCAGGTGTGGAGTTGAAGCGCAGTAAGCGTGGGAGAGACTCCAATGAACGACTCAAGACAACCAATGCCGGCTGCACTCTACGCCCGAGTCTCCTCAGACCGCCAGGATGTCGACCTCTCCGTCGCGGCCCAGCTCAGAGCCCTGCGCGACTTCGCCGAGCGCAACGGCTACATGGTGGCCCGGGAATACATCGACGAAGCCGAGTCGGGCCGCGTCGCCGACAGACCCCAGTTCACTAAGATGCTGGACGAGGCGGCACAGCCGAACGCGCCCTTCCAGGAGATACTGGTCTGGAAATTCTCCCGCTTCACGCGCAAGCGCGAACACGCGGTCGCCTTCAAGTCGATGCTGCGCCGGCGCGGCATCAGGGTCACCTCGATCACCGAGCACGCCGACGACACGCCGACCGGCAAGCTGATGGAGGCGATCATCGAGAGCGTGGACGAGTTCTACTCCGAGAACCTCGCGCAGGAGGTCACGCGCGGGATGCGCGAAGCGGCTGCCCGCGGGTTCTTCCTCGGCTCGCGCGCGCCCTACGGCTACAAGCGAGTCAAGGTGCAGGACGGCGGCAAGGAGAGGCCCACCCTGGAGATCGACCCGGCGACCGCACCGATCGTCAAGGAGATGTTCGAGCGCTCGGCCAGAGGCCAGGGACTCAAGGAGATCTGCCAGGACCTACACGAGCGCGGCATCACGAAGAACAGCAAGCGCTGGCAGAAGAACATGCTGCACTACGTGCTGACCAACGAGGCCTACACCGGCACGGCGGTCTGGGGCAAGACGGCCAAGGACGGGCAAACTCCCGATCCCGTTCGCGTTGCAGACGCCTGGCCCGCGGTCGTTTCGCGCGAGCTGTACGACGCGGTCCAGGCCGGACTCCGTGCCAGGGCTCCGAAGATCCAGGCGCCGGCGCGCGTGGGTAGCAGGTTCCTGCTCTCGGGCCTCCTGTGCTGCGGCGTCTGCGGCAAGCCCTACACCGGCCAGAGCGCCAAGAGCGGTCAGTTCGCCTACTACGTCTGCAACAAGCTGCTGCGCGAAGGCGCGGGCGCCTGCGACGGCCGTTACCTCAACGCCGCTCGGATGGAGGATCAGGTGGTCGGCAAGATCATGCAGCGCATCCTCAACGAGGAGACGATCACCGAACTGGTCCAACTGGTGGCCGAGGAGGTCGACGCGCTGGCCGAGGAGCGGGCCTCGGACCTGGCAATCGTTGAGTCGGACCTGGACGGCGTCCGCCGCCGGCTGGAGAAGCTCTACGACGCCATCGAGAACAGCGACCTGACCTACGAAGCGCTCTCACCGCGCATCCTCAAGCTGCGCCAGCAGGAGGATCAGTTGGCCGCGGCCAGGGACGACGCCGCTCGTCAGTTGGAACAGCGACGCGCCGACCTGCCCTCGACGCCCGAGATCAAGCGGTACGTCGCCGAGTTCCGCGAGTTCATCGAGGCCGGCACGATCCCGGAGCGCAAGGCGCTGATCCGCAACTTCGTCCAGGGCGTCAATGTCGACGGCGATGAGGTGTCGATCCGGTACACCATTCCCATGCCCTCCGACGGCGCGACCCATGATCGGGAATCGGTTCTTGATTTCGTCCAGTCCGGCCCACCAACACGTACGGATTTACGAACTCCGCTCTCCAACCCCACCTCGGCGCGGTCCGAGCGCCCGATTGGGCTGTCTTCGGGCATGGGGATCGCGTAGCGGATCAGAGCCCGGCCGGGCCTCACCTCGATGGCCTGGATGAACGTGCGCAGGAAGGCGCGGGTCTCGGTCAGCTCACTGGTGAGCAGGAACTCGCCCATCTCCGCGGCGAACTCCGCGACCAGCTCGGCTGAGTCGAGCAGCTCGCGCCGTTCCGCCAGCATCCGCCGCGATTCATCCACGGCCTGCTCAAGTTGCTGTTTGCGCTGCTTGTGCTCGCGGATGCGGTCGGCGGCGTCGGCCATCTCCAGGTCGGTGGTCTCGACCAGCCGCCAGATGCGGTCGAGCGCCCGGTTGACCTCCGCCAGCTCATGCTCGACCGTCTCCAGCTTTCGCCACTGCTCATGGGCCAGGCCGTCCATCTCCTCATCGACCATCTTGACCAGTTCACGGATGTTGCGTTCGGTCAGGATGTGGACTCGCAGCTGCTCGATGATCGTGCGTTCGAAGTCGCGCGCGTTGAGCCTGGGCGTGAGGCAGGTCTCCGAGCCCTTCTTGATCTTCGACTGGCAGACGTAGTAGCTGTAGCGGCCGCCCTTGGCCTCGGCCGCCGACATGCTCACGCCGCAGGGCTCGCAGCCGACGAGGCCCGAGAGCAGGTAGGGGCTGGAGACGCGACGCGGGTTGACTTTCCTCGGCGCCCGCGACTTGAGCAGCCGCTGTACGTACTGATACTCGTCGCGCGTGACGATGGCCGGGAAGGCGTCCTCAACCCGCACGGGCTCCGAGCCGTCTTTGGCGTTGTGTCCCCAGACGAGGGTGCCGGTGTAGGCCTCGTTGCTCAAGAGCCGGTGCACGGTCGTCTTGAGCCAGGGCTTGCCCGTCGTCGTGGGGATGCCGTCGGCATTGAGCGTGCGGGTGATGTCGAGCACGCTCTGACCCGAGGAGGCCATGTCGAAGATGCGCCGCACGACCTCGTCCACGGGCGGATTGAGCACCAGCGTGGGGCGCTCTTTGCCGCCGTCGGCGACCTTGACCCGCCGATAGCCGTAGGGTGGGCGGCTGGCCACCCAGAACCCGCGCGATGCAGCTTCGCGCATACCGCGGGTGACCTCCTGGGCCAGGTTCTCGGAGTAGAACTCGTCAACCGACTCGATGATCGCCTCCATCAGCTTGCCGGTCGGGGTGTCGTCGGCGTGCTCGGTGATCGAGGTGACGCGGATGCCGCGCCGCCTGAGCATCGACTTGAAGGCGACGGCGTGCTCGCGCTTGCGCGTGAAGCGGGAGAACTTCCAGACCAGGATCTCTTGGAAGGGTGCGTCCGGCTGCGCGGCCTCGTCCAGCATCTTGGTGAACTGAGGCCGGTCGGCGACGCGACCAGACTCGGCATCGTCGATGTACTCGCGGGAGACGACGTAACCGTTGCGCTCGGCGTAGTCGCGCAGGGCCCTGAGCTGCGCCGCGACGGAGAGGTCCACGTCCTGTCGGTCCGAGGAGACGCGGGCGTAGAGCGCGACGGGGTTCATGGGCTGTGACTGTTGCATGGGAGGCTCCTCTTGCGACTGCGTCATACGGCGTTCCATGTTCGAAACATCGTACCCAATCTTGTCGGTCACGGCAGTGTCGCGGGCGTCCGTTCGTCGCGAATGTCATGCACAAGCAACCCGCCTCCGCGCTCGTGATCGCAGGTGCTCAGCACTTCGCCGACGGGCGCAGCCAGCATCCCCTTCCGCCCACCGCCGATCGTCACTCCGACAACGCCGCGTACTCCGCCGCGCATCCGTGGAGCTCCTCGCTGAGTGGCAAGCGCCATAGTCCCGCGGTTCGTAGCTCAGCTTCGATGGCGTCTCCGGCTTCCGGCTCGACCAGCAGTTGCACGATGGTGGCACGCCGCAACGCGCCGTAGAACTCCATCTGCACGGCACGGCTGGGTGGCGCCAGCGAGTCGTCGCCGAGCTGCCACTGCGATGGCTCCGCGTTCACCCCATCGGCGATCCACGAGACGCGTGCGGGTGTCCAGACAAGTTCTCGATCGGGTGTGGCCAAGCCGATCACCAGCACCCTCCGGTCAGCAGGAGTGTCATCGAGCCAGACCGGCCAAGAATCGAGGAACTCGAGCGTACCGCAGTACAGGAACACGCCGAACTCCCCGTTGGCATCAGGCAGGGACGCGGCGTACCAGTGGGTCTGCAGGTCGTCGCGCCAGTAGGCGTAGATGTTGGCCCCGGTCTTCTGCCATCCGCTCACGGTCTCAGGGCGGCAGTCGTGTAGCGCCGACTGTAGCGGCGTAGAGAGCAAGGCCTCAGTGTCGAAGCTTGTGGAGAGAAGGGGCTGATCGTCGATCATCGAAGTGAAGCGCGCCTGCTTCGCGTTGGCCAGGTCGGCGATAAACGACTCGGCTCCGTCCGCCGTGCCGGGCTCAAAGCTTGGCGGGACATGGTCTCGCAGGCGAACCCAGTCATCGCCCGGCCAGCGGCGGCCATCTAGGTGCCAGATGCCGGCGCGCGCGCCCTGTCCGTCGTCTTCACTCAGCCAGACCTGAACGCTCAGCCCGACGCGGTTGTTGGACTCAAACTCGGGTTCGCGCTCGCCCTTGACGATGCACAGCAACCGCAGATTCGAGCCGTCGCGGCTGCCCTGAGCGATCGCCCCCAGATGCCATCGATCCTCAGGTTCGTTGTAGGCGACGGCGGCCGTGACGCCCTCGGGCAGACGCGGCCGCAGCTCATCGCCGCCGCAGGCGGGGGACACAGCAACGGAGGTGAAGATGAAGAGGAAGCAGAGCGCGCGCAGGATAGGTGGCATGACGAATAGTGCTCTCTGCAAGATACGCCGAGTTGCGCCTGGAGCTTTCCAGTCTTGCCGGCCTCGGCAGTGTCGCGGGCGTCCGATCGGCGCATTTCGAGACACAGGCGACGATCCTCGGCCCCTGTACTCGCGCTCGGCCCGCGCCCATCGGCAGGAGCGGCCGCGTCAGAGGTCCGGCCGGCTGCTGCAACATTTGTCCCGCGATCGGCAAGGGAGCCCTGACAGGAGTTGCGACACTGCAATCGAGCAGCATCCGGGATGGCGCTCGATGCTCCGGCGGTATCCAGCACAGGCTTTCGTTGTGTCAACGGGCGGCGGGCAGGGTGGGGCGGGGCCGGCCCTACCGGAACTGCTGGGCACGGGTGGTTGGGGCAGTGGACTGCTGTCCGAGCAGCTGTCCGTACTGCTCTAGTCGGTGGCGGTCTGGGACCCGGGCGCCCCAGGCGCGCCAGCTACGGCCCAGCACGCCCTGTTCACAGATGGCGTCGAGGTTGCTGCTCAGGAAGGGGGCGGGACTGACCTGTTCGGCCGTGTCGAGGAAGGTCGATTCGGCCCGCTCGGTCTCGAACAGGAAGAGCACGAGCGGCAGTTGCCCGCCGTGGTCGGGCCGGACGTAGCCGCTCCCGAAGTAGCGTCGGTAGGCGCGCAGCCGCTCGGGGACGCGCCGGGGCGTCGTGGCGCGGCGTTCGAACTCGACGAGGCACCAGTGCCAGTCGTCATGGGCGCGGAGCTGAAATGAGGCGTCGGGGTAGAGCGGGTAACGGGTCCACCGATGCTCGTAGCTGATCTGCGAGCGCTGGGTGGGCAGCAGGTCGAGCAGCTCGTGTTCGGGGGATCGGGCGGCTTCGGCGCTGAGCCGGGCGCAGAACTCGGTGACCCCGCCCTGGTGCCGGTGCTGGTTGGCCGCGGTCTGCACCAGGGAGCCGATGTAGCCCTCTTCGTCGCGCAGGGGCGTCCAGCGGTCCAGGGTGGGGCCGACGGCGGCGCGGTCGCGGCGGGCGAGATAGGTCAGACCGGCGTCTGAGAGCAGGTAGCCCAGCTCCTCGCGCTGAACCAGCCCGTGCTCCCGCAAGTCACGGAGGACCTGGTTGGCGCGGCGCTCTGAGACCCCGTCCATCAGTCCGGCCAACTGCGCGGGCGAGCAGAAGGGCCAGCCGGCGAGCAGGTCGAGCGCGCGCTTCTCGGCGCGGCTGAGCGTGAGCGACAGGGCCTGGTCGAACTGCTCAGCCGGGTCGGGCAGGTCGGTGCGGGACGCGTTTACTGGTTGCCGCGTCGGCGTGCGGCCGAGATGGGGATAGGCACCCGCGAGCCGGTGCGCGTGGGCAACGATGGTGGACAGCGGGATGTCCGGTTCCAGCGTCGGGGTCGAGGCGAACCCGTATCCGCCCTGCTGCCAGACCTGCCGCTCGCCCCCGACCCCGACGGCGATCACATCGCCCGTGACCGCGACCAGCGTCTCGGTGTGCGCGGACGGGTCGGCGATGGCGCGCAGGACGCGGCGCATGTCCTGCTCCGAGTCAGTCAGGATCAGCGTGAGCGATGCACGCTGGGCAGCGTTCATCCGCTCGATCGTGCGGATGCGGTAGCGCAGGCTGGCGTTGGTCAGCATCGGGCCCTGGCGCACGAGACCCACTGTTCCTCCACTCGGCAGGCGCAGCAAGAGGTCGTAGGGGCCCGTGCGGCAATGGGTGACGACGACCGGCGCATCGCTCGCGTCCGCGTCCATGGTCGCGATGATGGAGGCGACGCGGTACAGCGCCGCCACGGCGTCCAGACGCTCGGCCAGGGCCCGGAACCACCGCCGCGACACGGGGTAGAGCCGCATTAGCCGCTCGATCCCCGCCTGACTCCCGCCTGCCAGGGCGACGATGCCCTCCCGCGTCGGGAAGAACCGCCGCTGCGGCCGCACGCTCAGCAGCTGCAGGCGGTGCGGACGCGAGTCGGCGAGTCCGCGCTTCGCAAGCCGTGCGAGCCGTTCCCGCAGCGTGTTGGCCGGCAGCTTGATCAGCGCCGCCATCTCGTCGACCGTGGCCAGCGGGGTGTGGCAGAGCAGCTCGATGGTCTGCTTGTCCGCGCTCGTCAGGCGCAGCCGGTTCACCCCGGCCGTCCCTCTCGGCGGATGCAATCGTTCGGCCGCCTGACGCAACTCCCAGGTCGATGCGCCGATGTCGGCGGTCACGGCGGCGACCAGCTTCGGGCTGACGTGCTCCGTCCATAGGAATCGCCACAGCGTGGAGCGCGACACGCCGTACTCATCAGCGGTGGGCTGCGCGCCGCGCCGCCACGCGCGAGTGCGCAGGTACTCGCGCACTGCGTGAATCTGCTCGGCCGATGGCGGTCGCCGCACGGCGGATCGAACCTCTCTTGGGTGGACATCGGTTCGATTGCGCCCACCGGTCAGCCGCCTGACCATGGCGCGGGCGTCAGGTTCGGCGCACGTTTAGCGCGATAATCGGTGGTCATCGACACACACCAGCGAGGACGCCGCCATGACCCTCACCAGAACCCCGTACGAAGTCGCCCGCATTGGCGACGAGATCTACGAGCGCGATATCCGCGCCCTGATCGAGGCTGAGCACCACGGCGAGATCGTCGCCATTGATGTTGACAGTGGATCCTGGGGGTTGGGTAAGAACATCCTTGAAGCGAGAGAGCGGCTCGACAGCGCTCTGCCCGAGGCAAACGATGTCTTTCTTGTGCGGGTGGGCGAAAAGGTGATCCACCGCTTCGGCGGCCGGTCGCCTCGAGGTCAGCAGTGATGGAGGGTGTGGTCGGCTCCGATTTGGAAGCTGGTTTCGCTCTGACGTTGCGTGGCCCCAGCGGGATCATCCGTGAAGTCGATGTGATTGTGGACACGGGCTTCAGCGGATATCTCACTAACCCGCCTGGCTTGGCGTCAGCGCTTGCCCTGCCACAACAAGGCATTGGAGAATCGTTGCTTGCCTACGGCAGGATCACTCACTTCCCCTACTTCGCCGGTGGGGTGATGTGGGATGATCACTATCTGGCGATCGAGATTGACGCCGCTGAGACGACCCCATTGGTCGGGATGCGGTTGCTCCATGGCTATCGACTCTGCGCCGATGTGTACGACGGCGGTCGCCTGACCATCGAACGTCTGCCCTGATACCTCCATCCCGCATCTTCCCTATCGGACCCCGACATAGACCGCCTCCATGTCGATAACGACTGAGCGCGCCATCAACATCCCCTGGGGGGCAGTTCTGGGTGATCTGCGCCCGCACCGTTCAATCGTCATCTCTGAGCCGGAAGCGCAGGTTGGCGGCGGAGAGCATCGGACCCAGGCACAGCGGGCTGACCGTCCATCCGCAGGAGGGCGTGAGCAGCGCGTCGTAGGGACCATGGCGGTAGTGGTCGGACTGGTCCGGCCGCCGCTCCGGGTTGGCCCCGGCGACCAGCGCAGCGACGTGGTACAGCATGGCGACCCAGTCGAGACGCCCGGCCAGGAGCTTGCACCACTGATTCGGGACGGGGTAGGCGGGCAACAGTCCGTCGCCGTCGATACCGACCGGCCGGATGCCCGCAGTGGTGAGGAAGTAGCCTCGATGCGGCCGCGGTCCCAGTGCGTCGAGCCGGTATGGTCAGGCGTCGCTCAGCCTGCGCCGGCTCAGCTTGACCAGCTGGCCCTACTGCTGGGCGTGTCCTTTCAGGTGGGTGCGGGCCCGATCGAGCCGCCCGTCGCCGATCACCGACATGATCCGAAGCGTGCATGTCGCTGAATGGATGACTGGAGAGCGAATGCGTGCCGCGGAGCCGTGCTTGGGTTGGCGTCTCAGGAGGAACCTTGGGCGGAATCAGCCGGATCGAGCAAACAGCGCTCGGGCGGATTGTTGCCCCGTCCAGCGTCGGAGTGAATGCCGGCCGAGCTCGGCGGGTTCGACGGCGATTCGTCAGGACACCGCTCCAGATCTGGTCTGTCGAGGGGCTGGTTGAGTGGCTCACGTCGAGCTCGTGCAGTGACCGCACGATTCGACCCAGCTGCTCGGCGCGAGATGCGGCCTCTGCGTCGCTGAGTTCCGGCCGCAACTCCGAGAATGGCCGAGCCGGGCAATAGCGGGTGATCAGGTAGTCCCTGGAAGTGCCGTCGGCGTCGTTGACTTGCCCACAGCCTGCGGCTTCGACGACGGGAGTCTGCTGCTCGGTCCAGAGCGCCTCCATGAGCGTCCGTTCGAAGTCGAAATCGTCCCAGAATGGACTGTAGATCTTCAGGACAAATCGGTGATCAGGCAGGAAGACGGCGTTGGTGTTGGCACTGGCTGGATGGAGCCGGCGATAGCTGATTTCCTCTCTCAGGCAGATCTCATCGATCAGACCACGCCAGACTGAGACATGGTTGCAGGCCCTGGTCCAATCGTCCCAGCTATCGATCCGAATCGAAGGCGGCATCGCGTCGGCTCCGCGTCAGGCACTTCTGCGTAGGACGCTAGGGCCCACCTTCTCACCGTTCCCGGCGATGACAGGCGATAATCTCTGACTACGGGACTTGAGGCTGATGATGAACGACCTGCTGGCCAGACTGAGCATCCTGATCACGAAGCGGCCCTGGATCACAATCGGCGTGTTGCTCGTAATCACCGTTGTCATGGCTGCAGGGGCGGGGCGGCGGGCGCCGATCATCGACGGCGCCGATGTGGCGCTGTTGCCTCCGGACAGCGAGCTTGTGGCCGCGCTCACAGATCTCGACGAGGTCTTTCGCGAGACAGGCGACATTCGGGTAGTGACGCTTGTGTTCCGTGGCGACGCGCTGACGCCTTCGGGTCTCGCCCAGATGAACGAGATGATCGACGAGATTGTCTCGCAACCCAATGTCGGAGCGCTGCTCACGACTGATGATGCGATTCTTTCCCCGTCATTCCTCGCCCGAGCTGCGCTGGCGGTCGACGATTTGTCGGCGGTGACGCAGGACGAAATCGACGCTGTCCGCGAGTCGCCTCGGCTGGGAGCCGCCATGGCGGCGCTCACGGGCACCGACGCGGACGGCACCGGCGTTGCTATCGCCACGATCCGCCTGCTCGACACGGATGACGAGCAGGTCGAAGAGGCTGAGCGTTTGATCAACACGCTTGCCGCGGATCAAGAGGGCCCGCTCGCCGTGAGCAGCGTCTCGCCTGCGACTGTTGAGGATGAGTACCGGCAGGCGCTCAACGAAGGCATGGCGCCACTGATCGGCGCCGCGCTGCTGCTGATCATGCTCTTAATTCTGCTCTTCTTGCGTTCAGCGTCGGATCTTGCCCTCACGCTGGTCGGCCTCCTGATCTCGTTGATCTGGGTTGTGGGGATCGAGGGTTGGCTGGGGCCGGACGCACTCAGCGCTATTGGACCGCCAAGTTCGTTGAGCGCCCTGGTGCCGATCATCGTTATCGCGCTCACGGTCGATTACGCCATCCAGGTCGTGTCCCACTTCCGCGAACAGCGCGCCGGCGGAGCGGCGGTGCTCAGCGCAGTACAGACCGGTTGGCGAACTGTCGTGCTCCCACTCTTGCTTGCGGCCGTCACCACGATGGTCTCGCTGCTCGCCAATCTTCTCTCGCCCGTCGGGGCGTCCCGAGACTTTGGCGTGGTAGCGGCGCTCGGCGTGGGTCTGAGTTTGATCGTGATGTTGACTCTACTTCCCGCCGGCCGCGTGATCATTGATCGGCGGCGCGAAGCTCGGGGCACGCTACGGCAACCGCGACTCGTCGCGCACGCGCTGCCCGGCATTGAACGCGCAGCGGAGCGGCTCGGCGAGAGCGTCTCCTTGCGGCCCGCGCCCTTTCTGCTCGTGGTCGTGGCATTGACGATTGTTCTCGGGTTCGCCGCAGCCAGCCTGGAAGCGAAGTTCAGCATCCGCGACGTCCTGCCTCAAAGCGGAGAGGCGATTCGAGACTTGAACACATTGGAGGCCTCTGTCGGCGGTTCAACCGAAGTGACCTCGGTTCTGATCAAGGCCGAGGCGACTGAAACCTCGACGCTGTTGAATCTGCGCACGCTCGCCGAGACCTTCGATACCGACGCGAGCCGACCGCTGTTCGCGGCCGGGGCGCTGCAAACCTCATTCGAGCGCACGCTCACTGATTGGGTCTCTGACAGCGGCGAGCCTGGTGATCGCTACGACCCAGAGCTCGCGATGCTCTTTGCTGAAGCGACCGCCAGCCTCCAGTTGGACGCTGCCTTGATGCAGCAAGTCCTTGACCAACTCGAACAACGAGAGCCGCAGCTCTCGCAGTATCTTGACAACGACCCGACCGGCATCGATACGATCCTCGTGCAGTTCCCGACGTATCTCAACGACTCGGAAGGGGCACAGCAAGTCCAGCAGACGCTCGAATCACTCTGGCCGGGCGTCGATGCGAGCATTACAGCCACCTCTGAAAGCCTCGTCGCTGTTAGTGTGACGGACTCGATCACAGAGCGGCAGACCGAGGCGATCAGCATCACCATTGCCGTGGCGTTGGGCTTACTTGTGATCTTCTACTGGGTCACGCAGCGTCAGCCGGTGCTGGGCCTGGTAGCTGTCGTGCCGCTCGTGTTCGTCCTGATCTGGGTGCTTGGAACGATGGCGCTGCTCGGCATCCCATACTCGTTGATCACATCGATCATCGCCGCGCTATCGATTGGTATCGGCATCGACTACACGATCCACCTGATCCATCGTTACCGCGAGGAGTTTTCCCGCGTGCGCGATCCGGAGCAGGCAGCGATTCGGACTCTAGCCACCACCGGCTCCGCGCTCTTGGGCTCGGCGATGACCACCGCGCTCGGTCTCGGCGTGCTGATCGCCTCTCCGCTCGCGGGGTCTCAGCAGTTCGGGATCACCGCTGCAATCACGATCGCATACTCGTTGATCGCGGCGATCCTGGTGGTGCCGCCAGCGATGACCGTCTGGGGCGCGTTCCAGAACATGCGGCTGCGCTCGAACCTGCAGCGCATGTGGGACGAACTGGATGAGGCCATTGACGACATCCAGGAGCGGCACGAGCGGGAATCGCCCGCTGCGACAGACGGCGACGGAGACTAGTGCGCGACTGGGCAGACCATCGCAGGCGCTGACAGATTCGCCGGGCCCACGGTAGGGATCTCGCGCCGCTTGGCGGCGATACGGAGCTTCACGCCATTGCTCACCGACATCGCTGGTAACGGGCTGATACGCATCTTGCCGTTCGATGGTCGGGCTCCGATGTCGAAGTAGTAGGCGACCATGAGCAGGTTGATTGCCATCTGTAGTTCCACCCAGCGCTGACCCATACACGAGTGCGTACCGAGGCCGAACGGCGCGTAGGCGGTGCTGCGATGTTCGTCGCGACCTGGCAGATAGCGATCGATGTCGAACTTGAACGGCTCCGGGAAGCATTCTTCCACATAGTGCGAGGCTGTCTGCATCACCAGCACGCGCGCGCCCAGCGGCAGCTCAAAGTCAGCAAAAGCGCAGCTGTTCATCACATCGCGAACCGAAGAGGTGGCGACCGGATGCATCCGCAGCACTTCCAAAACGAACCGTCTCGTGACTTCTGTCTGCTCGCTGTTAAAGACTTCGCTGGCTGGATCGCCGTCGGCGAAGATAGCTTCGGCTTCGGCGCGAATACGTTCGTACAGATCGGGCTTCGTAGCCATCGTGTAGAGGGCGAAACCGAGCTCGTCACCGGTGTACAGGCTGAAGATGACCGGTGTCGAGAGCGCGAACCTGAGCGACGACTCAGGCAGCAGCTGCGGGTCACTCGCGTGCAGGCTGAGCAGGTCGTCAATAAGGTCGCGCGGACCGCCAGCGCGCTGCGTCGCCGTATGCGAGCGTTCAATCCGTCCCAAGTAGGTGTCCATGCGCTTCGCGGCGCGCCGCATTGCCGGGGTGTGCAGGAGGAACTTCGGCAGCAGCTTGGCGACGAGCGTGGACAACGCGCGTTCCTTGTAATCCATGAGGCTCTGGACGATGTCCTGGGACTCAATGCTGGCGATGATCGGCGAAATCTGAGAGTTTGCCAATAGCCGCGTCATCGCCTTTGCCTGATACGTTTCGCCGACGACCCATTCCGCCATGTGCGCCCGCGCATGGGCGTAGAGCGAGCCGAGGTGCTCTTCAAGCCTCGACGGGGCAAAGCTCGACTGAAGCGCCTTTCGCATCCTGAAGTGGTCCGAGTTGTCCAGCGCGTGGATGATTCCGTGCGAGCCGTACGCCCGCTCAAAGTTGTCGAGATACCTTGTCGAAGTCAAATGCAAGCGCCCCTCGCGTTGCGCCCAACGATTTGACTCGGGCCCGGCCAGGACCGTGATCGGCTGCTGGAACGGCTGGTGAACCTCAAAGACCGGACCGTACTCCCGGTACAGGTCCGCCATCAGCGCAGGCAGATTCCCGTCACGAATGTGCGGATTGCGCAGTATCCGCAGTGCCTTGACCCTGGGGATGTTCCGCTTCAGGCCGCTCTGTCGCACCAACGGACCGGCCAGGTTCTGAGCGACTGCTTCGGCGATGGCCTGTCCGATCAGGTCCATCCTGCAAACCAGCGCGATCCGCGCCTCCGCCTCTGGCTCCAGTTGGAAGATGAAGCGCAACACATCGCAGGTGTTGAGAAGCGAAATCAGGATCGCGTCGCGCGGGTCGGGAATCTCGTCTTCGAAGATGACCCGCGTTATGCGCGATCTGACGAATCCGGCTGCAGTCACTACCCCGCCTTCGCCTGGCTGATCGGATTGCCAGGCTGAGTGCGTCAGCGTCCAGAACTCGCCCTCGTGATGCTGCAGGATATCCATCTCGGCAAGCCGCTCGAGCGCAACATCAATAGACGTGTCGGCCCGAGGAGCGAGGACCTCGACCCAGTACTGCGCGTTGTGTTGGTCCGGGTCGGCGACGATTGCCTCAAGGATGGGGTCCAATGCCGCGTGACCCGTCGGCGTCGAGTCAAGCAGTTGCAGAGAGTCCATATCCGTGTCGATGCGACCGATCAGAGAGAGCTCTGCCAGCCCGGCGCCGACCATAGCGCAGTTCAAGTTCCAACCGCGCACCTGGCGAAAGTAGCCGCTCTCTTCATTGAGCAGCATCAACACCAACTCCTGAGGCAGGCTCAGCTGCCCCACCTCTGCGTCAGCAGTCCCCATCGTCATGCTCAGAACCTTCGCACGGAGTCACGCATTTCCAGCACGACACAACTCAAGTCGTCAACCACGCCGGATGCCGTCACTATATGACAACAGCACTTGGGAGGCCGAAACCGTGCTGATAGGGTGCAGACATAATCGCACCTGCGCGCCTGGCGCGCAGGTGAGCGATCTACTGTTCGTACATTGGAGTTGGCGCGTGACGCAGCGGTTGAGGCGGCTGCGCGCGCGAAGAGGGTTAACGGACGCACGTCAGTTCTAGTGTGCCTCCCGTTCAGCAGGTTGACCATGGCGCGGGCGTCGGGTTCGGCGCGTTCAGAGCGGTATCCTGACACTGACGACACACTCACCGACGAGGACGCCGCCATGACACTGACTAGGCCTGCCGACGAAGTCGCCCGGCTCGCCGACGAAATCTACGAGCGCGATATCCGCGCTCAGGTCGGGGCTGAGCACCACGGCGAGATCGTTGCCATCGATGTCGAGAGCGGCTGCTGGGGGCTCGGCCAGACGGCGACGGAGGCGCGGGAGCAGTTCGACCGGCAGCGCGCCGGCGTCACGGACGTGTGGGGTGTGCGAATCGGCCATTGCGCGCTGCACCACTTCGGCGGGTGCCCGATCCGAGGTGATCGGTGATCACCGGTCACGTGAACGCCGACTACGAGGCGATCGTCGTGGACAACCTGCACGGGCGCAGGGGCGAGACGCGACGGCTTGAGGCAGTCGTCGACACGGGCTTAAGCGGGTTTCTGACCGTAACTCCCGCCATCGTCACCGAACTGGCGCTGCCGTTCCTGATGATAGGTCGTGCGATCCTGGCGGATGGCAGCGAACCCCGGTTTCTGGTCCATTCCACCGTCGTGCTCTGGGACGACCAATCCGTCACCGACGACGTGGAGGCTGCGGACACTACGCCGCTGGTCGGGATGCGGCTGCTGGAGAGATACAGACTCTGCGCCGAGGCCCACGACGGAGGCGGCGTGACCATCCAGCCTTGCGCCGATTCCCCCAGCCGCCTCGTCCCCATCGGACAGCGATATAGATTGCGCCCATGCCTCCGACGCTCTTCGGCGCCGAGTTCGCCTCCAAGTGGCGATAAAGCGCCCGTCGCGAGCGAGCTTCTGCGCAGACTCACTTCGATGACCTCTGCGGTGGGGATTATATGGTATACTTGCCGTAGGTGAGGGAGAACAGATATGGCAAGCCG
>VXQT01000009.1 GCA_009838915.1 Chloroflexota bacterium | reverse complement strand
GAGTTATTGGGCGGTTGACCGCTCTGGACTGATTGGCGGCCGCATGGCCGCCATTTCCATTTGGGACGATTGAGGCCTGGGGCTATGGAGACGCTCCGGCGAATGTGGGACTGGTCGTTGCGGCCGCTGTGGTGGCTGCGCCAGGGCATCTGGCGCTCACTCTCGACCCTGGAGATCCTGCTGGGCGGCTTCGGCCTGGTCGCCGCATTGGTGGCGGCGGCGCTGTTGTCGCCGGTGCTGGGCGCGCTGCCCGGCGCGGCGGGAGAGTTTGCGCCGATCGGGGTCGCGATCCTGCTGGCGCCGATCGGCGTCGGCGTGGCGCTGGGCCGTCGCGCCGAAGTCGAACGCTTCGTCAACACGGTCCGGGGCCGGGCCGACGAGGTGGCGGAGTCGGTCGCGCTGGCGCGTCCGCCCGCGCCCTCCGAGGTGATTCTCGATACCTCGGCGATCATCGACGGGCGAATCGTCGATGTGGCGGCGAGCGGCTTCCTGCTGGCCGACATCATCGTGCCCCGCTTCGTGCTGGACGAGCTGCGCCGGGTCGCCGACAGCTCGGACCCGTTGCGTCGAGGTCGGGGCCGGACCGGTCTGGAGTTGCTGACTCGGCTGCAGACGGAGGAGCGAGTGGCGACGCAGGTGATCGACGACGAGTCGACCGAGGCGGACGGCGATGTCGACGCGCGGCTGGTGCGGTTGGCGAAGGAGCGCGGCGCGGCGCTGGCGCTGACGGACTCGAACCTGGCCCGGGTCGCCGAGCTGGAGGGCGTGCGGACACTGAACGTGAATGTCCTGGCCAATGCGGTCAAAACGGTGGCGCTGCCCGGTGAAAGCCTGAGCATTGAGGTGATCGAAGCGGGTCGGGGCGAGAACCAGGGCGTGGGCTATCTGCCGGACGGGACGATGGTCGTGGTCGAGGAGGGCGCGTCGGCGATCGGTGAGTTGCGTCACCTGGTGGTCAAGCGGGTGATCCAGACGCAGGCCGGGCGGATGATCTTCGCGCAGCTCGCGGCCGAGGAGGAGGTCGCGTGAGAGTCGGCGCGATCGTGCTGGCGGCGGGCAGCAGCAGACGGATGGGCGGAGGCGACAAACTGCTGGCCGACCTGGCCGGTCGGCCGGTGCTGAGCCGCACGCTGTCCGCGTTCGAAGAGTGCGATGCAATAGACGACATGGTGGTCGTGACGTCGCCAGCGAATCGCGCGGCGGTGACCGAACTGTGCCGCGGCCTGAGCAAGGTTCGCGCGCTGGTCAACGGCGGACGGGAACGGCAGGATTCGGTCTGGGCGGGTCTGTCAACGCTGCGTGCGGCAGACATCGTTGCCGTCCACGACGGCGCGCGGCCGCTGATCACGCCCGGCGGCATCGCCGCGTGCATTGAGCGGGCGCAGGAAGGAACCAGTGTGATCGCCGGAGGTCCGGCGGTTGACACGATCAAGGTGGTCGACGAAGGCGAGCGCGTCCAGGCGACCCCGGATCGCCAACCGCTGCGCGCGGTGGCGACGCCGCAGGTGTTCCTGACGGCCACGCTGCGCCAGGCGCACGAAGCCGCCCAGCGAGACGGCGTGCTCGCGACGGACGACGCGGCGCTGGTCGAGCGTCTAGGCGAGCCGGTCGTGGTGCACGATCTGGGCGCGCCGAATCCGAAGATCACATCGCCCGAGGACCTGTCGATTGCCGAAGCGTTGCTCGGAGCGCGGTCCGAAGTGCGTACGGGCATCGGGATCGACTCGCACCGATTCGGCGAAGGTCGGCGGTTGGTGCTCGGCGGGGCTGAGATTCTGGGCGAGGTCGGCCTGGCCGGGCACTCGGACGCAGATGTGTTGACCCACGCGATCATCGACGCGTTGCTGGGCGCGGCCGGTCTCGGTGATATCGGCGCGCAGTTCGGGACCGGAGATCCGCGCTGGAGCGATGGAGACTCGACGCTGATGCTCGTCGAAGCGGTCTCGAAACTGGCCGAGGCGGGCGCGCGTCCCCAGTCGGTCGACGCCACGGTGATCGCAGAGCGTCCACGTCTGCGTCCGTACATCGAGCGAATGCGGATGCGTCTTTCCGAAGCGCTGCAACTTGACATATCAGCGGTCAATGTCGCGGCGACGACGGCCGAGGGGATGGGCGCGCTGGGTCGAGCAGAGGGCATCGCGGCGCATGCGGTCGCCACGGTGCGTATGCGCCGCGGAGTCCCCGTAGATGCCGGCGCGGACGTATAGGCTGCTCTCATGGTTCTGCTGCAACGCATCTCAGACGTCGTGAACTGGTACTGGTCGTTCGTCGACGACACCTGGACGGATATCCAGTTTGCGATTGAGCGCGATCCGGCGGCCACGTTCTGGCTCGAGGTGCTGCTCGCTTATCCCGGCATCCATGCGTTGATGCTGCACCGGGTTTCGGGCGCGTTGCTGCGCCTCGGCGTGCCGGTGCTGCCGAGACTGCTGTCGCACCTGGGACGCAACCTGACCGGGATCGAGATTCACCCGGGCGCGCAGATCGCGGCGCCCTGCCTGATCGACCACGGCATGGGCGTGGTGATCGGCGAGACGGCGCGGATCGGCCGGCGCTGCCACCTGCACCAGGGCGTGACGCTCGGTGGCACATCAACGATGCGCAAGCGCCGGCATCCGACATTCGGCGATGAGGTGCTGGTCGGCGCCAACGCGTCAATCGTCGGAGCGGTGACAGTCGGCACCGGCGCTCGAATCGGCGCCGGAGCGGTCGTGGTCTCGAATGTGCCGCAGCACTCCACGGTGGTCGGCGTACCGGGACACGTCGTGGCCTACTACGATCCGGGCGACGACACAGTGCTGCGCTTGCCCGATCCCGAGCATGACCGGATCGAGGCGCTAGAGCAGGCGGTGTCGGAGTTGCGCGTCGAGTTGCTGCGGATGCGGGAACAGGCGGCGGCCGCGGAGTCGCGGGCGGGAGAGACGGCGGCGGGGTAGGCGCCGGGCGTCCACAACGGGAGCCCCCCTCTGCCTTCGGCATCTCCCCCCGCAGAGCGGGGGGAGAGTGGTAATGAATCACGCGGTGCTCCCATCCGCGGAGCAGGGGGAGAGGGATTGGGCTGGGGGTTGATTAGGCTTTGTTGGATAGCCGCACTGTGATCCGATTGCGTTTGGGAGTTGGTCCGTGGAGTTGTACAACACGTTGACGCGCCGCAAGCAGCCGTTTGAGCCGGTCGATGATCCGATCTCGATGTACGTCTGCGGGATCACGCCGTACGACGATGCGCACCTGGGCCACGCGATGTCGATCATCATCTTCGACACGCTGCGCCGGTTCCTCGAGTGGCGCGGGCGGCGGGTGCGGCTGGTGTACAACTTCACCGACGTGGACGACAAGCTAATCGCGCGGGCGGCGCAGGAGGGGATGACGGTCACGGAATTGGCCGAGCGGCAGATCTCCTCGTTCATGGGCGAGTGGCGCGAGCTGGGGATCGCGCCGGCCGACGTGCATCCTCGGGCGACCGAAGAGATTCCGCAGATGATTGACCTGATTGGCGGGCTGATTGAGAAGGGCATGGCCTATTCCGCCGGCGGCGACGTGTACTACCGGGTGCGGGAAATGCCGGGCTACGGCAAGCTCTCGGGCCGCTCGTTGGACGACATGATCTCCGCCGAGCCGACGGACATCGGGGCCGAGAAAGAGCACGCGATGGACTTCACCCTGTGGAAGGGCGCCAAGCCGGGCGAGCCGCAGTGGGAGAGTCCGTGGGGTCCGGGGCGTCCTGGCTGGCACATCGAGTGCTCGGCGATGTCGATTCGTTATCTGGGTGAGCAGATCGATTTGCACGGCGGCGGGATGGACCTGATTTTCCCGCATCACGAGAACGAGATTGCGCAGTCTGAGGGATTCTCGGGACTGGATCCATTCGTCCGTCACTGGATGCACAACGCGATGATGCAGGTCGGCGGAGAGAAGATGTCGAAGTCGACGGGCAAGATAGTGGCGCTGCGCGAGGGCCTGGATCGGTACGGGGCGGATGGTCTGCGGATGTTCGTGCTTGGCGGTCACTATCGGTCGCCGCTGACGTACTCGGAGGAGTCGTTGACGTCGGCGGCGCGGGGGGCGGAGCGGTTGCGGACGGCGGCGACGTTGCCGCTGGTGGACGGAGAGGGCGAGATCGATCCGAGCGAGGCGCGGGAGACGTTCATCGCTTCGCTCGAGGACGACCTCAACACGCCGCAGGCGCTGGCGGCGCTCTTCGACCTGGCGCGCGAGGTCAATCGGGCGCGCGCCGAGGATAGACCGGCGGGCGCGGCGCGCGATGCGCTGGTCGAACTGGGCGGCGTGCTGGGGCTGGGATTCGCCGGGGTCTCCGCCTCGACTGATTCGGATGCGGAGCCGTTTATCGATCTGCTGGTGTCGATCCGCCAGGAGCTGCGCGGTGCGAAGCAGTACGAGTTGGCCGACTCGCTGCGCGATCGGCTAACGGATCTCGGCGTCGCGCTGGAGGACACCCGCGACGGCACGAGATGGCGCCGGGTCCTGCCCGAGCCGGAGGAGGCCGAGGAGGCGCCCGGCGCCGATCCGTTGGTCGAAAGCGCGTTGCGCTTCTAGCGATTATTCACGATTTCGGATTCGCACCCGACGGCGCTGCGCCACGGCGGCCACGCCAATCGCGAGCGCAGCGAGTGAACCCAGGCCGATCCAGAGTCCCGTGAGATCGCTGGAGTCCGCCAGACCGCCGCTGCCGGTCGCTGGGTACGCGGCGCCGCGTACCGGTTCACAGGGCAGAATCTGGATGTGCGGCGGGACGGCGGCCCCGAACTGGGCCAACAGGGCCAGCGCGTCGGCTGGAGCGTAGGTCTGGCCCAGGACTTCGACGCTGGTCAGGCGCCCGTTCTGTCCGACGTTGATGGTGATGCTGTAGGTCTGACCGCTGGCGCTGACGGATTCCTCGTAGCTTCCCGGCTCGAGGTTGAGGCAGAGTTCGGCTGCCGCCCCATCCTCACCCATACCGTCGCCGCCGGCTTCGCATTCGATGATCGCGACGCCGTCGGGCAGTGGGTAGGCGTCGGCGCCGGTGAAGATGTCGAGCATGGCGACGGGCGGGATCGATTGCCCACCAGGTTCCGTAAAGCTGGTGACGACGCCGCCTTCGCCTACGGTCAGGCTGAAGGTGACCTCGCCCTCTCGGTCGCGGGCGGGGGCAGTGAAGGTGTGGTCGCCAGGCGCAAGGTTGAGACAGACGGAAGGTCCGCCCGGCTGGGCGGCGGCCGGCTGCGACGTCGTGAGTCCGGCAGCGCCGAAGATCAGCGCTGCGGCGATCGCAGCGGTGAGGAGACGAGTCATGAGGATGCCAATCGTTGCGCGAGAAGCGATGGATCAGTGCACCTGCGAGGATAGAGACTGAGTTTGTGTCGTCAAGTGCAAAAAATGCGGGGATACGGATGTCGCGCACGATTCGCCTTAGGATCGAAGAGTGCCCAGGTGGCGCAATTGGCAGCGCAGCCGATTTGTAATCGGCAGGTTGGGGGTTCGAATCCCCCCTTGGGCTCCACCAGAAGCTATCTCGGTAGAGATCCAGTTTGCGTGCTGGTCAACAGATCAGCGGGTGGACTGCACGCTGAGCGTAGATGTGAGCCTGGGCCATGGGGGGTAAGATGTTGAGAGTGTCGGGGTGGGTGAGTGGCTAATACCACCGGTCTGTAAAACCGGCGCCGAAAGGCTTCGCAGGTTCGAATCCTGCCCCCGGCACCAGCATTGACGAGCAGCCGCCGCGGCAATCAGAGATGCCGTCGGCGGTTCTGGCGTTGAATCGGCCAGATCATCGAAGCGGAGCAGCACTGCAGCATCGGGCCCGCATAGCTCAGTCGGTAGAGCGCGTTCTTGGTAAGAACGAGGTCTCCAGTTCAAATCTGGATGCGGGCTCCATCCGCCGCTGGGTGGGACTTGGCTACGAACGACAGGACAGGCAGGAGAGCGAACGATGGCGCGACAGGTGTATGAGCGG
>VXQT01000013.1:634423-664437 GCA_009838915.1 Chloroflexota bacterium | reverse complement strand
CTCTCCCCCCGCACAGCGGGGGGAGATGTCCCGCAGGGACAGAGGGGGGGCTCCCCACCCCGCGCCCTTCGCTAGTCTGAAATCGTGACCACCGACGCTACCGACCAGACCGCACCGACTTCACCCGAAGACGCCCGCGCCCAGCTCCAGGCGCAGGTGTCGGCGTTGCCGGCGCGGCCCGGCGTTTACACCTTTCGCGACGCTAATGACCGCGTCATCTACATCGGCAAGGCTGCCAATCTCAAGTCGCGCGTGCGCAGTTACTTCGGCTCGCCGCGCTCGCTTGAGGGCAAGACTCGCGTACTCGCCCGCCGCATCGCGGCGCTCGAGTACGTCACCACTCACACCGAGCAGGACGCCCTCCACCTTGAGGCGACCCTTGTCAAACGTCACCAGCCCTTCTTCAACGTCCGAC
The DNA here is from genome assembly GCA_009838915.1 of Chloroflexota bacterium. Lineage (GTDB taxonomy): Bacteria > Chloroflexota > Dehalococcoidia > Bin125 > Bin125 > Bin125. Next base: position 664,022 of record VXQT01000013.1, on the reverse strand, counting down.
TCAAGGACGACAAGCACTATCCATACCTGAAGATCGATGTCGATGCGCCATGGCCCCGCGTGACGATCACCCGCCGCGTGGCCAAGGACGGCAGCCGCTACTTCGGACCGTACGCATCGGCCAAGTCGGTGCGTACGACCCTCGACCTGGTCAAGAAGCTCTTTCCCTGGCGATCCTGTGACAAGGTCATCACCGGCTCCGATCCGAGACCCTGCCTGGAGTACTACATTCGCCGCTGCATCGCGCCCTGCACCTCGTTCTGCACGCCGGACGAGTACCGCGAGGTGATCGACCAGACCATGCTGTTCCTCGAAGGGAAGAGCGAAACGGTCGTCAAGCAACTCAAGACTGCCATGACCGACGCGGCGGAGGAGCTCAACTTCGAACGCGCCGCGCAGCTTCGCGATCAGATCAGCGCGGTCGAGCAGGTGACGGAGACGCAACTCACCGCCGCAACCGCTGCGGCAGAGATTGATGTGTTCGGTCTGGCCGTTGACGGCGATGAAGCGGTGGTCCAGGTGCTGTTCATTCGCGGTCAGAAGATGGCCGGATCGGACCACTTCACATTGGCCGGCGTCAAGGAAGAGACCACCGGCTCGGTGATCGCCTCGTTCCTGCGCCAGCACTATGAGAGCGGACTGCAGCCGCCCAAGCTCGTGCTGATCCCTTCCGAGATCGACGACCTCGATTTGGTGCAGGACTGGCTCACGGAGAAGCGCGGGACCCGGGTCGAGGTCCGCCACCCGCGTCGCGGCGACAAGCGCCGCCTGGTTGAGATGGCGACCGAGAACGCGTCGGAGACGCTGGCCATGTCGCGCGTGCGCTGGCTGGCCGATCGCGGCCGCACCGACGCCGCGCTGACCGAGCTCGAAGAGGCGCTCAGCCTGCCTGCACCGCCGAACCGGATCGAGTGCTACGACATCTCCAACACACAGGGATCGAATGTGGTCGCCTCGATGGTCGTCTTCCTCGAGGGCCGCCCCGCCACCAGCGAGTACCGCCGCTTCCGGATCAAGACAGTTGACACATCGGAGGGTCCAAACGACTTCGCCTCCATGGCCGAAGTCATCCAGCGCCGCTTCAAACGGCTCGGCGAAGAACGTCGCGCCGAGCGAGCCCAGGGATACGTCGTACCAGACGAACCGCAGGTTGCGACCGGGCCAGAAGATGAACAATCCGAGTCTGAGGGCTGGGGCGCGATCCCCGATCTCGTGATCGTTGACGGAGGCAAGGGCCAGGTTTCAGCCGCCCACGACGTGATGCGAAATCTCGCCGTCGATGACATCCCCTTGGCCGGGCTGGCCAAGCGGGAAGAGCTGCTCTACTTGGTCGATTCGTCGGACCCGGTCAGACTTGATCGCCGTTCGCAGGGTCTCTACCTGGTTCAGCGCATCCGTGACGAAGCGCACCGCTTCGCGATTTCGTATCACCGCCGCTTGCGCGCCCGCCAGTCCTCGCAGAGCACCTTGGACCGAATCAAGGGCATCGGGCCCCGCCGCAAGAAATCGCTACTGAAGAAGTTCGGTTCGCTCCAGGCCATGCGCGAGGCCGAAGTCAACGATCTCGCCGCGACGCCAGGCATGACCCGCCGCCTGGCCGAGCAACTCAAAGCCGAGCTCTGAGCCGTGCCCTACGCCCCTTACGCAAGGCGAGCCGCCTGCGGGATCGCCTGCACCCCGGCGAATCGGGCCCGCTGACCCAGTTCTTCTTCAATCCTGAGCAGGCGGTTGTACTTTGCCGTTCGCTCTCCCCGAGCCGGGGCGCCGGTTTTGATCAGCCCGGCGTTGGTTGCGACCGCGAGGTCGGCGATGGTCGTGTCCTCGGTTTCGCCGGAGCGGTGACTGATGATCGCCGTCCAGCCAGCCTCCTGCGCGATCCGCACCGCCTCCAACGTCTCCGTCAACGTGCCGATCTGATTCACCTTGATCAGGATGCTGTTTGCCGCCTTCAGATCAATCGCCCGCTCCAGTCGCGCCGGATTCGTAACAAGCAGATCGTCGCCGACAGTCTGTGCCAACGAACCAATCTCGGCCGTCAACGACTGCCAGCCACTCCAGTCGTCCTCGTGCATCCCATCTTCGATCGAGACGATCGGATAGCGCTCGCACCAGTCGCGCCAGAGTGAGACCATTTCCTCGCTGCTCAAGGATCGATCCTCGGTGTGCAGTTCGTAACGCTCGCTTGACCAGAGTTCGCTCGCGGCCGGATCCAGCGCGATCGCTATCTCGCGTCCCGGCTCGTAGCCGGCCGTGCGGATCGCAGTGACGATCATGTCGAGCGCCGACTCATTGGATGGCAGCGCCGGGGCGAAACCGCCTTCGTCGCCTAGACCGGTCGCCAGTCCGCGCGCGCGCAGCTCATCGGCGAGCGCGTGGTAGACCTCGACCACCATCCGCAAACCTTCGGCGAACGTGGGCGCGCCGATTGGAGCGATCATGAACTCCTGGAAGTCCGCGCCGTTGTCGGCGTGCGCGCCTCCGTTCAGGATGTTGGCCAGCGGCACCGGTAGCAGCAGCGCATCCTCGCCGCCGAGCGAACGGTAGAGCGGCTGCCTCGCTGCAGCGGCCGCGGCCTTGGCTGCCGCCATCGACACCGCGAGCAGTGCGTTCGCGCCCAGCCTCGACTTTTGTTCCGTGCCGTCCAGCGCGATCAACGCGCGGTCGATGGCCGATTGATCTGACACATCCCGCCCGGCGAGCGCATCAGGGATCTCGTCGTTGACTGCACGCACGGCGCTCAACACGCCTCGGCCGCGATAGCGGTCCGAGTCGCGATCCCGCCGCTCGACCGCCTCATGCGAGCCGGTACTCGCTCCAGAAGGCACAGCGGCGCGGCCGAGCGTGCCGCCCTCCAGGTGCACATCCGCTTCCACGGTGGGATTGCCGCGCGAGTCGAGAATCTCTCGCGCGCGAATCGACACGATGCTGGTTGACGCCACGCTCACCTCCGGTCGAGCCGCCCCGTCAACTGGCGCGGGGATGTGCTCGATCGTAGACGTCGCGGAGGTGTTCGTTAGTGAGCTGGGTGTAGAGCTGGGTTGTCGAGATGTTGGCGTGTCCCATCAGCTCCTGCACGTTGCGCAGCGGCGCCGAGCCGCGCAGCAGGTGCGTGGCAAAGCTGTGGCGCAGCGTGTGCGGCGTCACGCCCTTGATTCCCGCCTCTTCGGCGTAGTGCTTGATGATTAGCCAGACTCCCTGGCGGGTCAGCCGCTCGCCGCGTCGGTTGATGAACAGTGCCACCTCGCGTCGGCCGCGCGCCAGCTTCGGCCGCGCCTCCTGCAGATAGTGGTGCAACGCCGCCACGGCCGCCGAGTGAATCGGAATCAGCCGCTCGCGCCGACCCTTGCCGACGCAGCGGACCGAGGCGCGCTGGCCCTGAAGTTCGATCGACGACAAGTCGAGCGAAACGAATTCGGAGACGCGCATTCCGGTGGCGTAGAGCATCTCGAGCATCGCCTGGTCGCGCGCCGCCTCGGGCGTGTTCCACCGGCTGGGCTGTTCCAGCAGGGCATCGACCTCCTGGATCGTCAGCGTTCGCGGCAGACTCCGACCGACCCTGGGCGACGTGAGCTGCTCGGCGGGGTTGTCCGGAATCAAGCCTTCGCCGTGGAGATAGCTGAACAGGCTCTTGACCGCGGCCACCTTACGCGCGACGGTCGCGGCCGCGTACTGCTGCTCGCGCAGGTGAACGATGTAGCCCTGCAACTGTTCGGTGTCGATCCGACCGATCGTCATGCTTGGCGACAGGTCGTCGCCGCCGCTGTGCGCTTGCTCGACGAAGTAGGAGCGGAGTTGGGCCAGGTCGTTGCGATAGGCCGAGATCGTGTTGGCCGATGCGCCCCGCTCGGCCGCCATGTAGGTCAGAAACTGCTGGATTTCGTGTTCCATGTCGCTGGGTCGTCTCCTTCACACGCATCACGGCCTGCGATGCGTAGGTAGTGGCGGCGCCGACAACAGGCGTCGGCGCTGTTTCCGCTCTAGCAATCGGCTACGGGCGACCGCGTGGGGGTTCGGTAACGGCCGTTATCAGTTGTTCCTGCTTACGTTGGGACAACATTTCTCTCGGGAAGGCGATGAACAGAATTGCTGCGATAACCTTGGCCAGTGGCCTCTTCAATCTCACCCGACTCCGGCGTCAGCGAGTCTGCGAATCCGCGCCACGAGCGATTGCGCGCGTGGTGGGAAGCGGGTTCCGGCGGTGCATTGGTGTACAACGAGTTGCGCCGAGTGCCGTCAGAGGCCTGGACGGAGGCCCTGGCACGGCTGCCCGAAGATGACGGTCCCGAGCCGGTGCCACCGCCGGATCGTCCGCCCGCGCGCGTGGTGGATCTGCCCGAAGTGTTGGCGCTGCGCGCGCTGCTCATGGACCGGCGAGTCGCCTTCGACACGGTCGAGCGCTGGATCCGCGCCTTGACCCAGACCACGCGAATGCTGGAGTACGAGCGCCCACTGATCTGGACTGCCGACCATGTGGCGTCGCGCCTGGTGCAGATAGCTTCCGGCGGCGAGGGCAGTATGTGGTCGACGCTTGAAGTGGTTCGCGAACTCTGGGACTGGCATCCCGACCATCCCTACATCGCGGTGCAGTCGGAGCGGCTGTTGAGTTGGCTGGAGATGTTGCTCGCTACGCCGCAGCCCGAGTCGTCGCAGTCATGAGCTCCGAACCGCCCCGCCAGCGCATCTCCCCGATCAGCTTTCCCACCGAGACGCCGGAGCTGCCCCGCGCCGGAGAGGACGTGCCGCAGAGTCAACGCGATGCACTGCGCGAGACCGGCTTCGCGCTGGCGCTCGATCTGCAGTGGTTGCGGGCCGCATTTCGCCTGCAACGCAAGGTCGTCGAACAGTCTTATGGCTCGTCGTTCCGCAATCGCCGTTATGCCTCCGCGTTAATGTTCTGGTCGCGCGTCTACGGTGCCGGCATCGAAGCTCGGGCACTGACCGCGCGAGCGTCGTACTCCTCAGCCCTGGCCTTGCTGCGGGCTTCGATGGAGTGGCTCGGTGCGGAGCAGGCTGTGGTTGGTGAGGAACAGGTCGAATTCGAGGATTGGCTGCGGGACGCGTGGTCCAACAACGCCGAGCATCACGCCACGGAGATCGGTATGGGCCAATACATGGCCGGCCAGCATATCGCCATGGCGCCTGAAACCGCGGACGCCTATCGAGCCGTCTCGGAACTCTCGCGCTCACACTTCGGCGCATCGGCGCTGTTGACCGCCGACGGTTCGCACGACAAGCGATTCCTGGTCAACTGGGCCGACGAAGCGTTTCATCTTGGCTGGGCCCAACTGCTGCTCGGATGGCTGATCACGATCCAGGATCGGCAGTGCCGCTTCGCCATCGGCAGCGGGCTGTTCGGCGTCGAAGCGGAAGACCGCCAAGAGTATCAGCGTCTACATCGGCAGAGCGAAAGCATCCTCCAGGACCAGCGTCGCTGCAGAGCCGCATGGGTGATCGACCAGGGCCGCCAGCGGCTGCTGATCGATGGATTCCGCCGCCAGCCGTCCGGTGCGCCGAAACGCATCCTCTTGTAGCGGCATGCAAGCCGCAGATTGATTCGCAAGCGGAACTACCTGCAAATCGGCTCATAGGCGTAGCCGAACTGTTCCAGGTAGGCCAGCGCCAGCTCGAGTCCTTCGATCGTCTGCGTGCGATCCCCTCCGCCGTCGTGCAGGATGGCGATGCGTCCATGGGCCGCGCTGGCGACGAGGCGATTGGCGATCTCAAGCGCGCCGGGTTTTGTCCAGTCGCGCGGACGAATCTCGCCCAGGACGACCCGCAGTCCCAGCTTCTCGGCTCGCGAGACGGTGTGCTCGTCCATGGCGTAGTAAGGCGGGCGCATGCAGGCCGTGGCGTGCTCGCCCAGCAAATCCTGCGTGCGGTTGAGGGTCGTGTTGAAGTCCTGCTCGGAGATGCCGTCCAGGGATTCGTGATTCCAGGTGTGGTTGGCGAGGGTGTGTCCCTCGCGGACGATCCGCTCGATCAGCTCGGGAAACGCAGCGACGCTTGAGCCGACAACGAAGAACGTCGCTCTTGCCTGGTAGCGGGCCAGCACATCGAGAACCTGCGGCGTGTACCGGGGGTGGGGTCCGTCGTCAAACGTGAGATGGAGCCGGGCAGCAGGAATCGTGAGTCCGAACTCGTCCACGATTCGATGGAGATCGCCAGTACAGCGCAGACCGTCCGGGCCGCAGCCGATCCGTGGGCTGAAAGCCACTTCGAGGTCGGCGCCGAGTTCAGGCAGCAGGCTGACTCGCCAGAGGTCGTGGCGTCCATCGACCCGGTTGACACCGAGCACGCGTCCATTAGTGACCTGTATGGCGCGGTCGCGAATCTCGCGCAGGCCGGCCCAGACCGGCTCGCTCAACTCGATCAGGACTTCGACCGGTTGCCCGGTCATGTGATGTGTCGGGTGTTCCACGACGTGAGCGCTAACCGGAGGGCCCGCAACAACGACCCGTGTCTCGGGTCCAGACGCGGATCGGACGGCGAGACAGGACAGTTCCGCTCCAGGACAGGAGCTTCGTTGCGCAAGCGAGACACTGACGCTGCGTCGACCTTGCGGAGCGATCCGCGCGCTCCATTCGAAACCGTCCCGATCGACCTGGGACAGCGCCCGAATCTCACCCGACTCAACCAACAGGGAGAATGGCCAGTCAAGAAAACCGGTACCCCGCACCGGCTCGGCGAAGCGAATCGCAATCTCGAACTCAACGCCGTCGTGCCGCGCGGGCGATGCCGCAATCCTGACGGGGGGCGTAGATTGAGTGCTCGGCAAGCTTGAAACGATCGCCGCAGAATTCTCGTCGGAGAACAGAGGCAGTTGGCCGCTCTGCGCTGCAGACTGGGCGGGGGAGCGCACGGGAATCTCCGTGCGAGCGTCCACGTCGGCAGCGGCAAGGGCATGGGCGGTGGGGAAGCGGCCCGTGCTCGGAAAGTCGGTGCCGGCCGCCGGCGCCCACAGGTTGGCCAGGAACCAGAAGGCGAACAGAGTTGCCGCCGCACCCAGCATGGCCATGCCTCCGGTGCACGATAGTTGACGTAACGAAGCGTGGCCCCATTATGCCATTCAACATCGGTGAGTGTCATGTCCGCTGGACGACGCGCCGACGGAATGCGCTCGCGCATGGTCGATCGGCCTCATCGAGAAGAGGCGATACGCTGTATCTCCCGGGGCCGTAGCTCAGCCGGGAGAGCGCTGCCCTTGCACGGCAGAGGTCAGGGGTTCGAATCCCCTCGGCTCCACCAGCGTTGTTCTCGCCTTCAGCTTCAGTCTCGGCCGGCGGTCGGGTCGCTTGGTAGCGGCCAACGCGCTTGTGCGTTGCTCAGGAGCTGAACTCAGGGCGGGCACTCGTGTCGAGAGGACCGGGGTGGACGATGTGAGGCGGGAGATACGCGTGGGCCACGGTTTCCGTGTTAGGGTTCTCGGTGAGCTGGTGATTAGAGCGCGGTGGGACCACCCGTTCCCATCCCGAACACGGAAGTGAAACGCCGCAGCGCTGACGATACTGGGGGGGCAACCCCCTGCGGAAAATAGGCCATTGCCAGCTCGCTCTCAGCACAATCGCCGCCCGACCTGGTGTCGGGCGGTTTTCGTTGCCACGCGGTGGGCGGAGCCCCCCTCTGCCTTCGGCATCTCCCTTCGCGGTGCGGGCGGAGAGAGGAAAGCGACTGCCTGCGCGGAGTGGAGAAGTGGGAGCCAAGCGGGTCCCGGTGTGAAGCAGGGACTGCCGAGCTGACCTGGTTGAGGGCTGTGATACGATTCGGCAAACCCCTGAAAGGAGAGGGGCCGGCGCAAGTGCCGCGCGCACGTGGGACGGTCCCAAACCACCTCACCCTTGACGACTTCCAGCACCGAGATTGACCCAACTGCCGCCCAGGCCGACGCGCCCGAGGCGGTGACACCGCCGTCCACCGGCGAGCCCACCACCATGGACGAGCTCCTGGCCGAACCCGGCCGCGAGCCGCTGAACCCCAGACGCGGCGACATAGTCGAAGGCATCGTCGTGCACTGGTCCGGTTCGGCCCTGATCGTCGACGTGGGCGCCAAGTCCGAGGGCGTCGTTCACTTCGAGGAGATGCGCTCACTGACCGATTCCGAGCGCGACGCGCTGAAAACCGGCGATCCGGTCCACGTGTTCGTGACCGATTCCGAGTCGGAGGGCGGCTCGTTGGAGTTGTCCATCGACCGGGCCCGCGGTGAGCAGGGCTGGCACGAGCTACAGCGCCGCTTTGACGAGAACGAGGTCTTCGACGCGCGCGTAACCGGCTCCAACAAGGGCGGTTTGTTGGTCAATGTCGAAGGTGTCAACGCCTTCGTGCCGCTCTCTCAGATTGTCGAGATCACGGGCGACCGTGAACAGGCGATCGCGCAACTCTCCGAGTACGAGGGCCGCTCGTTGCGGTTCAAGGTGATTGAGATTAACCGCCGCCGCAACCGCGTGATTCTCTCGGAGCGCGCCGCGGTGCAGGAATGGCGCGCCGAGCAGAAGGATCGCCTGCTGGAGGAACTCCAGGAGGGCGAGATTCGCACCGGTCGAATCACCAGCATTCGCTCGTTCGGCATTTTCGTCGATCTGGGCGGGGCCGACGGCCTGGCCCACCTGTCCGAGCTGAGCTGGGAGCGAGATGTCGATCCCGAGACGATGTTCAGCATCGGCCAGACGATTGATGTGTACATCACCAAGATCGACAAGGAATCCAAGAAGATCGGCCTCTCCGTGCGCCGCGCCTCCCCCGAGCAGTGGGACGAAGTCGTGGCAAAGTTCGAGGTCGGCGACATCGTGCCGTCGGTCGTGACCAAGCTGGTCACGTTTGGCGCGTTTGCGCGGCTTGAAGGACCGGTAGAGGGCCTGGTTCACGTGTCCGAGCTCGCCGACCGGCGGATCACGCATCCGCGCGAGGTGGTGCTGGAGAACGACATCATCCCGGCCAAGATCGTGCGCATCGAACGGGATCGACACCGGCTGGGTCTGTCGTTGCGGCAGGCGCGCTCGGACGCCGAGCGGGCTGGCTGGATGTTCAACAACGAAGGCGGCATCGCTCGGCTGCCCGAGGAGATCGCGGAGCGATTCGGTATCTCACAGGAGCCAATGCCCGAGCAGCCGCCCGCCCCCGAGCCGAGTTCAGAACCATCCCGAGGAAGCGATGACGCGCAACCTCACGAAGCACCCGAGGAACCGGTCCGCGCCGTCTCTGCGATGCAAGAAGCGCTGGAACGCGCCGGCGTTACGGAGCAGGACTTCGGCGACGAGCGCTAGGGATCGTTGCTCCTCTCGGAGTGCCCCCCTCTGTCCCTACGGGACATCTCCCCCCGCGAAGCGGGAGGAGAGAGACTGCGCCGCGTTGCGGGGCGCATCGTTGGCGCAGGGACTGGGGAACATGTGGGTGAGACCGACTAAAGCTCTGATAGGCTTTGACTATCCGGCGAGCGGCCGAGCGTTGGCCGCACTGCGCACTGGAGACTGCCATGGCAGACCGATTTGACAAGTTCACTGAGCGCGCTCGGCGGGTCTTGACTCTCGCCCAGGAAGAGGCCCAGCGCTTCAACCACAACTACATCGGCACCGAGCACTTGCTGCTCGGGTTGGTGCGCGAGGGCGATGGAGTCGCCGCCAAGGTGCTCTCCAACCTCGGCGTCGAACTGACCAAGGTGCGTTCAGCGGTGGAGTTCATTATCGGCCGAGGCGACCGAGCAGTGCTGGGTGAGATCGGGCTGACGCCGCGAGCCAAGAAGGTCATCGAGCTGGCCGTCGATGAGGCTCGACGGCTGAATCACCACTACATCGGCACCGAGCACCTGCTGCTCGGACTCGTGCGCGAGGGCGAAGGTATCGCGGCGGGTGTGCTCGAGTCACTGGGCGTCAACCTCGAGCGGGTGCGGGCCGAGACAACGCGTATTCTCTCGCAGAGCGGGCCCGCAACCGCCGGGGCCGGGGCTGGCGCGAGCAGCGGCTCGGGCTCTCGCTCGGCGACCCGGACGCCGACGATCGATCAGCTCGGATTCGACCTCACTGCCGCCGCTCGGGCAGGCACGCTCGACCCCGTGATTGGGCGCTCGAAGGAGATCCAGCGCGTCGTGCAGATTCTCTCGCGGCGGACGAAGAACAATCCGGTGCTGATTGGCGAGCCGGGCGTGGGCAAAACGGCGGTCGTCGAGGGGTTGGCGCAGCACATCGCTTCGGGCGACGTGCCCGAGACGCTGCAGGGAAAGCGCCTGCTGACCCTAGACATCGGCTCGCTCGTCGCGGGCACGAAGTACCGCGGCGAGTTCGAGGAACGCCTGAAGAAAGTCGTCGAAGAGATCAAGGGCGCGGGAAACTGCGTGCTGTTCATTGACGAGTTGCACATGCTGGTCGGCGCGGGCGCGGCCGAGGGCGCGGTCGACGCCGCGAACATTCTCAAGCCATCACTGGCGCGCGGGGAGCTACAGACGATCGGCGCAACGACGCTCGACGACTATCGCAAGCACATCGAGCGAGACGCCGCGCTGGAGCGGCGCTTCCAACCGATCGTGGTCGAGGAACCGTCAATTGAGGAGACGGTCGACATCCTGCGCGGGATCAAGGACCGCTACGAAGAGCATCACAAGCTCGCCATTACGGACGACGCGCTGGTCGCGGCGGCCGAGATGTCCGCGCGCTACATCTCCGACCGCGCGCTGCCCGACAAGGCGATTGACCTGATCGACGAGTCGGCCTCGCGGGTGCGGATTCGCCGCTCCTACACGCCGCCGTCGCTCAAGGAAGCCACGGTCGGACTGGAGGGCATTCGCAAAGAGAAAGAACAGGCGATCAATCAGCAGCAGTATGAGTACGCGGCCGACCTGCGGGACCGCGAGCTGAAGCTGACGCAACGGATTGCGGAGCTGGAGCAGGACCTCGACCAGCAGCGTGAACGCGACTCTACCGATGTGCTTGCCGAGGACATTGCCGAGGTCGTCTCGATGTGGACCGGGATTCCCCTGGTCCAGATCGCGACCGAGGAGTCGCAGCGCCTGTTGCGCATGGAAGAGGACTTGCACGAGCGAATCGTCGGCCAGGAAGAGCCAATCGTCGCGCTCGCGAAGGCCGTGCGCCGTGCGCGGGCTGGACTCAAGGATCCGCGCCGACCGATCGGCGTCTTCATGTTCCTCGGACCGACCGGCGTTGGCAAGACCGAGCTCGCCCGTGCGCTGGCCGACTTCATGTTCGGTTCCGACGACAACATGGTCCGGCTTGACATGTCGGAGTTCATGGAGCGTCACACGGTCGCGCGATTAGTCGGGGCGCCTCCCGGCTACGTCGGCTACGACGACGGCGGCCAGCTCACCGACACGGTGCGGCGCAAGTCATACTGCCTGATCCTGCTCGACGAGATCGAGAAGGCGCACCCGGAAGTCTTCAACATGCTGCTGCAGGTCTTCGACGACGGTCACCTGACCGACGCCAAGGGCCGCCAGGTCGACTTCCGCAACACGATCATCATCATGACCTCCAACGTCGGCTCCGACCTGATTCGGCGAGAGTCGGCGATCGGATTCTCGACGGTCAACGACGAAGAGCAGTCGGAGAAGCAGCGCTACGAGAAGATGAAGGACAAGGTGCTCCAGGAGATGAAGCGTGTCTTCCGCCCTGAGTTCCTCAACCGCGTCGACACGACACTTGTCTTCCACCCGCTGAGCAGGGCGCACATCCGCAGCATTGTCGACATGATGCTGACCGAGGTTGATTCTCGCGTAAAGGAGAAGCAGGTCGAACTCGATGTAACCGAGGCGGCTCGCGACTGGCTGGGCGAGAAGGGCTACGACCCGGTCTTTGGAGCGAGGCCGTTGCGCCGCGTGATCCAGGAGCGGCTGGAAGACTCGCTTTCCGAGGCGCTGCTTCGCGGAGACTTTGAGGCCGGAGACACGATTCGCGTGGATCTGGTCAAGGAGCTCAACGAGAACGGCGTCGAGGAGGAGATGCTGCACTACGAGCGCATCGAGGGTCTCTCGCGCGCCGAGGAGTTGGCGGCCGAAGTTGAGGCTGCCAAGGAAGCCACGGAATCCGAAGAATCCGAGGAAGGCGAGGAAGAGGGCGAAGCGGTCGCCACCTCATAGAATCTCGGCACATCACTCTCAGAGGCGGCTCCACCGGGGCCGCCTCTGCGTTCTACCCGCCGGATGGACGTTGGACCAGGACCCAGCCGTTGCCGTCGGGGTCCCGGAAGAGGGCCTGGTGACCCCACATCTGTTGGGTTGGGGGCTCAGAGAACTCTACGCCCTTGGCCGACCATTCCTCATAGGTGGCCTGGATGTCGTCGCTCCAGAGCACGTAGCCGCTAGTCGATCCGGGCTGCGCGCCGTCGGGGTCGAACGCGCCGAAGTTGGCGAGCACGAACTGGACCTCGTCCTCGGGCAGTTTGACCGTGATCCAGCGAAGCTCGGGCCCCATCGGATCGTCCATGATCTTCTCCATGCCCAGCTTCTCCGTGTACCAGTGCAGCGCTGCCTGCTGATCGGACACCTGGATTGGCACGATCGAGAGTCGAACGGACATGGGATCGCCTTTCGCTTGGTCGACCGCTCGTGTTTCAGGTCAATGAACGGGGCCCCGGCGGGTGTCGTCCTGCCAGGCAAGCACGCTTTGCAGCATGCCCAGGCCAAAGAAGAATACCAAGAGCGACGAGTTGCCCGTGCTAATGAACGGCAGCGGCAGGCCTGTGACCGGGATCAGGCGGATGTTGATCGCTACGTTGATGAAGACCTGGATCGCGATCACAGTGATCATGCCGACAGCCAGCAACTGTCCCAGGGGTTCTCCTGCCTTGGAAACGACTCGCAGCATTCGCAAAAGAAGCAGAAGGAAGAGCAGGAAGAGCGCTATTGCGCCCACGAAACCTAGCTCCTCGCTGAGCACGCTAAAGATGAAGTCGGTCGTCTGGATTCGGACGAAATCGAGCTGGGTCTGCGTGCCCTCGGTTAGACCCTGTCCCCAAAGGCCACCGGAACCCACCGAAGTCTCAGCCTGGATCACATTGAAGCCTGCACCCTGGGGGTCCGACTCGGGATCGATGAACGCCCGGATGCGATCGCGCTGGTAGTCCTGGACGCCGGCGGCGAGTCCGACAGGAACCAGGCAAAGGCCAATCGCGGCCAGGGTCACGTAGTGACGCAGCCGCGCGCCGGCGAACAGTGTCATGACCAGCCAGAGCGCCATGAAGACCACAGCCGAGCCGGCGTCGGGCTCGATAAAGACCAGCCCAGACGGCAACGCCGCGATCCCGAGCGAGAGCAGGAAAATGCGAAACTCCGCGAGCCGATCGCGGTAGTCGGTCAGAAACTTGCCCAGTCCGATGATCGTCATCAGCTTGCCGATCTCAGACGCCTGGACGACGGTGAATCCAAGATCGAACCAACGCCGCGAGCCGAATTCGTCGCTACCCAGGAAAAGCACCGCGATCAGCACGATGATCCCGAACCCATAGGCGAGCCAACCCAGTGCGTCGATGAGCCGGTAGTCCACTCGGGTCAGCGCGATCATCGCCAGCGCGCCGACGAGGGCGAAGATGATGTGTCGTTGCACGGCGCTGGAGAGCACAACGCCTTCCGCGCCTCGTGGCAGCGAGGCGGAGTAGATCACCAGCGCACCGTAGCCGGCCAGCGCCAGAGCGGCGATCAAGATCAACGGATCGAAGTGGCGCCAGGAGTGACCGATCATGTCCCGTCCCTAGTTCGAACGTTCGCGGACCGCGGAGTAGAGACGCTCGTACTCCTCGTCCGTGATAGCGACGCGCGCGTGCGGCGGCGGAATCGCCGAAGCGATGGCGCCGCTGGTCTCCGCCCAGGCTCGAAGAATCTCGCCGCCGGCGCCGGCCGCCAGGTAGCCGGCCGAGAACTCGAAGAAGACGACCATGGCAATCTGCGGATCGTCGAACGGAGCGAAGGCGATGAACCAGCCGTGTGTGGGACCCTCTTCCGCGCCGGATACCGCAGTTCCGGTCTGATTGAACTCGGCGGTGCCGGTCTTGCCGCCAACGAGCATCTCGGGCAGTGCCACGAGTGCGTCGTGGCAGGTACCCATCAAGGTGCAAAGCGCCATACCCTCGCGGACGATGCGCAGGATCTCGGGATCGATGTCAAGCTGGTTGCGGACCACCGGTTGCCAGGGCTGAATCACTCGGCCTTCGCTGTCGATCAGCTCCTTGACGACGCGCGGCTCGTAGACCGTGCCGCCGTTGGCGATCGCCGCGGTTGCCACCGCCATCTGCAGCGGCGTCACCGTGGTGAACCCCTGGCCGATCGCCATGTTGTAGGTGTCGCCGTCGCGCCACTCTTCGCCGAACGCCTGCAGCTTTTGCTCGGCCGAGGTGATCAGGCCCGCCGCCTCGCCGGCGAGGTCGACGCCTGTCGGCGAGTCGAACCCTATCTCTCGAGCCCAATGCGCCAACGCCTGGTTGCCGACCCCGTCGAACTCGACGTCGCCGGCGACGATCCCGTCCTCGGCCAACTCGTCGACCCGTTCCTGCTCCGACGGATGTCGCGGAGGATTCTCAGGGTTGCGATAAGGATCGCCGCCGGCCACGTAGTAGAAATAGACATTGGAAGACTCGGCCAGGGCGGTGCGGATGTTGAAGACGCCCTGCGTGGTGTCGCCGAAGCGGTAAATGATGCCCGGCGAAAGCTCATGGTGGACCTCGAGCATCCCGGGGGAGTAGATCCGAGTCTCTGGGTCAACCGCATCTTCCGCGAGTCCGGCGATTGCGGTGACCACTTTGAAGATCGAGCCGGGCGGGAACTGATCCTGGACGGCGTGATTCTTGAGCGGCTGCCCCGGGTTGTCAAGTAGGTCCTGGTACTCCTTGGTCGTGATCTCCGAATAGACGTTGACGTCGTAGCTGGGCACCGAGACCATCGCCATGACCTGGCCGCTGTGAACGTCGAGCACGACCGCGGAGGCGTAGAGCGACGCGCCGAGATGGTTGTTGAGAATCTCCTCGATTCGCTGCTGCAGTTCGATGTCGATAGTCAAGACGGCGCTCAACCCCGGCCTCGGCGGCGAGTGATCGAGCGTGCGCAGGACGTTGCCGATTGCGTCGACTTCGACGATGTCTCGACCGGCGGTGCCGCGCAGCTGGCGCTCATAAGCCGCTTCGACGCCCGCTCTCCCAATCTGGTCGCTGTACAGATAGCGCTCACCCGAGAGTTCTTCGTACTCCGCCTCGGTGATTTTCCCCACATAGCCGAGAATGTGCCCCAGCAACTGCCCGTGTTCGTAGCGTCGAACCGAAACAGTATCGACACTGACGCCCGGCAGCGTGGATCGACTGGAAGTGACGTCGATCACCTGGGCCGGTGTTGGCTCCTCGTGGACGAGGAGCGGCAGGAATGGATCGTTGGAGTACTTGCGCTCCCAGATCTGCTGTTCAATGCGCCACGCTTGCAGGTCGAACAGTTCGGCGAGTTCAGCCGAGACGTTGCCGACCTCCTCGTCGGGAATCTCGGCGGCGACCAGCGTGATTCGATAGGCGGGCGCATTCTCGACCAGCAGGTTGCGGTCGGCGTCGTAGATCAGACCGCGGGCCGGCGGCAGGGAGATTGTGCGCACTCGGTTGCTGGCCGCTCGTGCGACGTACTGGTCGTGTTGCAGGATCTGCAGGCGCACGAGTTGGACCGTGAGGATGCCGAACAGCAGGAGAATAAATCCGGCGAGCAGCCAAATCTTGAAGCGGACGGGAGATCCCTCGCCGTGATCGGGATGTTGTGCGTACTCGCGGGCGACGCCCTCGGACTTGCCTGGTCGTGGCCGCCGCTCCATCAGTAGGACACCGATCGTGTGGAAGCTCCAAGCGAAGCCGATCCGGATGTGGGGATGCGCACGAACCAGTAGATGACTGCGCCGACCAGCACGTTCTCAAGCAAGCTGCCCAGCATCACGGTGCGCAGTGCCGCGATCCAGTTGACGCCGGTCGTCGAGATTTCCACGGCGATGGCGTGCGCCGCGAAGTGAAGCAGGGTAGCGACGGCAATCAGCAGGATCGCCCGAGCCCACTCAATCGCAACAGCAGTCGACCTGGGCGACTCGGAGTGCGAGTTCCAGGTCAGCGCGACGAAGCCGATCGGCGCCAGTGCCGCCACCGACTCTGCCATCCCCTGATAAGCCAGCAAGCCCAGACCCACGCCGGCCAGCGGAATCATCGTCAGCGTCTCAACCGGCGGGCGCACGATCGCCCAGCAGCAAAGCACGATCAGCACGAGCTGCGGGCCGACGCCGAAGATGGCGAACGCTTCGCTCGTTGACGTCTGGAAGATGACCAGGATGAACAGTCCACTCAACAGCAGCGGCCAGCGCAGGATCGACATTGTCAGCCTCCTCCCGCTGCGCTGACTTCGGGCTCGAGGATGTCCAGCTCGGGCGGAGGAATCGTGAGCTGGATCAGCACCTGCTCGAGCTGCCCGAGCGGGGCGATCGGCTCGAGCACGACATGCCGGAACGCGTCCTGCACCGTACCCTCGGCGGCTGAGACGCGGCCAACCGGCAGCCCCTGCGGAAACTCGCCGTCGAGTCCGGAGGTCACGAAGATGTGGCCGAGTTCGACTTCTGATGTCCAGGGAATCCGAACCTCCAGGTTGCCCAGGGTGTCGCCGGTGGCCACGACCTCGCTCCGTGACGGCTGGTGGAAGACGCGGATGGCGCTGTCGGGATCGGTAATCAGGCGAACGAACGCGGTGTGCGGACGGACCTCGATCACCTGGCCGATTAGCGTGCCGCCCCCGGCGAGCACCGGCAGACCGACGCGCAGACCGTCGTTGGAGCCGCGATCAATGCCGATGATGGTACGCAAGCCGGTCAGGTCTCGCGTGGTGACGTAGGCGGTGAGTGTGACGGCGTCGGTTTCAGCCTGGACTTCGAGCAGCGCCTGGCGCGCGCGGACCTGGATCTGTTCTTCGCGCAGGCGGGCATTCTCAGCCTCAAGCTGTTCGACTCGCGACCGCAGCGCGCGATTCTCGGAATCGAGCCGGCCAAAGTTGTCCAAGTCGTTGAGCAGATTGGAAATCGGTTCGCCGGCCTGTCGGAAGACCCGCTGGACTGGGTTGAGGGCGTTGGCGGCGGTGTCTTCGATCGTCGCTCCCCAGCCAACAAGTCCGAGCAGGGCGAGCAGCACAGTCAACAGCGTGACGCCAACCAGCCAGCGGGTGCGCGCGCCGAGAAATCGAACCAGAGCGCCAAGCAGTGGCACGTGAACCCACCAATCGTGAGCGCCCGGTCCTAGTGGCGGCCGGCCAGCACCTGGCCATCGCCGGCCGCGAGCGCGCGGGTCTCGGTCAACGCCTCGCCGCAGCCGCGAACGACGCAGGTGAGCGGCGAGTCGGCCTTGAACACGGGGAACTTGGTCTCCTGCGACATGCGCCGATCGAGACCGGGCAAGTGCGCCCCGCCGCCGGCCAGCGCAATCCCCTGTTGCATCACGTCGGGTATCAACTCGGGCGGTGTGATCTCCATCGTGCGTACTACGGCTTCCATGATCGACGCGACGGCGCTCGAGACCGCGTCGCGCAGCTCAACTGTCGTCACGTTGACGATCTTCGGCATCGACGTCGACAGGTCGCGGCCGCTGATTGTCACGTCCCGTTCCTGCTCCAGCGGGAATGCCGACGCACCGGCGATCTTGATCTTCTCGGCCGACGCTTCGCCGATCTGGATGTTGTGGACCTGCCGGGCGTAGGCGATGATCGCGTGGTCGATCTCGTCGCCGGCGACTCGGGTCGAGGTGCTGACGACCATGCCTCCCATTGAACAGACGGCGACCTCGGTCGTGCCGCCGCCGATGTCGACGACGATGCTCCCGGTAGATTCGAAGATCGGCAGACCGGCGCCGATCGCGGCCGCCATCGGCTCTTCAATCAGATGTACCTCCCGTGCGCCGGCGGAGCGAGTGGCCTCGAAAATGGCGCGTTTCTCGACCTCGGTCGCCCCTCCGGGAATCCCGACCATGACCCGCGGTCGTCCAAAGCCGATACCGCTCTTCTGCAGCGCCTCGTGGATGAAGTGATTGAGCATCCGCGCAGTCACGTCAAAGTCAGAGATCACGCCGTCGCGCAGCGGCCGCGTAGCCACGATGTGGGCCGGCGTGCGGCCAACCATGGTCTTGGCCTGCTTGCCGATCGCGAGCACGGAGTTGTCGATCCGGTTGATCGCGACGACCGAGGGCTCGTTCACGACGATGCCGCGGCCGCGCACGTAGACCAGGGTGTTGGCGGTGCCGAGATCGATACCGACATCGGGCGAGAACCGTCGGGCTAACCAACCAAACGGCGACCAACGCATCAGGTCTCCTCAAGCTCCTGCGGTACTCGTCGCGAACACGGTTGACCGTCCGTCAACGATACGCCCTGCGGCCAGGACCGAATCGACATAGCCAAGCGTACCGGTTATTCGCCTGGCGCCGATGACAGTAGAACGTCAAATCGGGGCGTCGGGTTCCAACGCCGACGCATCGCGAAGCCAGTCGATGGCGAGCCGGGGGCGCGCAAGGACCTGCACGAGTTGGTCCTCGTCCCAGATCGGCAGGTCCAACGACTCCGCCTTGCGGCGCTTCGAGCCCGCGGCCTCGCCGGCAAAGAGGACGGAGGTGTTCTTGCTCACCGAGGATCCCACGCCTGCCCCCAGCGACTTGAGCTGGGCCTCGGCCTCGGGCCGAGTCATCGCTGCGAATCGTCCGGTGAGGACGAATCGCAGGCCTTCCAAAGGGGTGTCGATCGGTTCGACCTCTGTTCGCTCGCTCTCGTCTTCCACACCAGCTGCCTGGAGTCGGTGCACCAACGACCAGCTCTCGCCGTCGAGCGCCCACTCCACGATGCTCTCGGCGATGATCGGTCCGACGCCGTCCACCGCGGCCAGCGTCTCGGCTGGAGCGAGCAGAATGGCGTCGAGCGAGCCGAACTGGTCGGCGAGCAGGGACGCGTTCTCGCCGCCGACGTGACGAATGCCGAGGCCGACCAGCACAGAAGCCAGTCCGCGCGATTTGGACCGCTCAATCGCAGCGGCCAGGTTCCTGAGGCGATCGCCGACCTCGAAGTGGTCTTCCCCCTTACGCCGTTTGACCTGTCCCAGGCCGGGCACGCGCGCCAACTCTTCGAGCCGGCCCGGAATCGTGTAGATGTCGGCGGCGTCGCCAATCACGCCCTCTCTCAGCATCAGGCGGATCATTTTCTCGCCCAGCCCGCGGATGTCCATCGCCCCGCGCGAGGCGAAGTGTTCGATCGCGCGCTGGACGATCGCCGGGCAACGATGATTGTCGCAATAGAAATCAGCGTCCTCGTCCTTGCGAGAGACCCCGGCGCCGCACCAGGCACCCTCGCAGACGTCCTTGACGCCGCGCTCACCTCCGCAGTGCTGGTTCGAGCAAAGCGCCTCGCCGCAGGTCGTGCCCGGACAGACTGTCGGCATCTCCCACTCAACCGAGTCTTCCGGTCGGCGCTCGAGCACCGGGCGCACGACCTGGGGAATGACCTCGCCGGCTCGACGGATCACGACCGTGTCGCCCTCGCGGATGTCCTTGCGGCGAATGTCGTCGAGGTTGTGCAGGGTTGCATTGGTCACCTGCACCCCGCCAACGCGCACCGGACGCAGCCGCGCGTACGGATTGATGCTGCCGGTACGTCCGACGTTGACCAGGATGCGCTCGAGCACCGTCGAGGCCTCTTGCGGCGGAAACTTCCAGGCGATCGCCCAGCGCGGCTCGCGTCCGACGATGCCGAGATCGGCCTGTAAGCCCAGATCGTCAACCTTGACGACGACGCCGTCCATTTCGAAGGGCTGGGAGTCGCGGCGCTGTGTCCAGCGCTCACAGGCGTCGAGCGCCGCTTCGATGCCCTCGTGGCGGGCCGCCTCGGGCGTCGTGGGGAAGCCAAACTCCGAGAGCCAACCCAGGGTCTCCCAGTGATTGTCGGGCGTGATCGCATCGTCGCACCAGCCAAGTTGGTAGATGCCGATGCTAAGCGGGCGGGTCGCGGTCACCCCGGCGTCCTTCTGTCGCACCGAACCGGCGGCGGCGTTGCGCGGGTTGGCGTAGAGCGTGAGTTGTGAACGGCCCGCCTCCCGCCGGCGCTGGTTCTGCTCGGCGATTTCCGCATTCATGGCCTCGAAGCCAGCCTTGGGCATATACACCTCGCCGCGCACCTCAAAGCGCGCCGGCGGAGAACCCGAGAGTTCGTTGGGCACGGCGTCAATCTTGCGCAGGTTGGCGGTCACGTCCTCTCCGGCCCGCCCGTCGCCGCGTGTGGCGGCCTGGACCAGCCGCCCGCGCTCGTAGACCAGGGCGATCGCCAGGCCGTCAATCTTGGGCTCGGTGACGTAGGTCCACTGCTCGCGATCGAGCAGGTCGGAGGCTCGTTGTTGCCAGGCGATCAGTTCCTCGGCGTTGAAGGCGTTACCCAGCGACAGCATGCGCTGCCGATGCTCGATCACGGCAAACGTGCGTCCCGGCGCCGCGCCGACGGTCTGGGTCGGACTGTCGGCCGAGGCCAGCTCTGGAAAGTCGGCTTCCAGGCGGCGTAGCTGATCGAACAGCGTGTCGTACTCCGCATCCGAGATCTCCGGGGCGTCGAGCGTGTGGTACAGGTGATTGTGGCGCAGGATCTCGGCGCGCAGCAGCTCGACCCGATCGCGCGCGGCGATGATTTCGCTGTCGCTTGCGCTCGACTGTGTTGACATCGAGTTCACTATACGAACGAAGTTGGCCCGTTCCTGCTGATACGCTCGCCCTGTGAGTGATCCGCGGCTGTCCGATCTTGACGTAATGATTCTCGACTACGGCGCGGGCAACCTGCGCTCGGTGATCCGCGCAGTTGAGCGCGTCGGCGCGAAGCCCGAAGTGGCCTCGGTCGCGGCCGCGATGGACGACGCAGACGTGGTGATCCTGCCCGGCGTGGGCGCGGCCGCCGACACCATGCGCAACCTGCGCGAGCGCGGGCTGGTCGAGCCAATCCGCGAGTACATCGACGCCGACCGCCCGTTTCTCGGCGTCTGCATGGGACTGCAGGCGCTGATGACGGTCTCGGAAGAGGGCGGCGAGCATCCTTGCCTGGACGTACTCAAGGGTCGCGTCGTGCGCTTGCCCGAGGGCCGCAAGATCCCGCACATGGGCTGGAATCGGGTCCGTCAACACCGCCTCAGCCCCCTGTTCGAGTGCATTCCCGACGAGGCGCACTTCTACTTCGTCCACTCCTACTACTGCGATATGGCCAATCCCGAAGAAGTTGTGGCCTCGACCGAGTACGGAACCGATGTCACCGCGGTAGTCGAGCGGGGGCGGCTCGCCGCGACCCAGTTTCACCCTGAGAAGAGCGGCGCCTACGGTCTTCGCATCTATCGCAACTTCCTGCTCGAACACTGCGCGAACGGAACCGGCTGATGAGCGCCAACGCAGCGGCCAACATGATCGACGTGCTGCCCGCCATCGACATCCGCGGCGGGCGCTGCGTGCGCCTGGTCCAGGGCGACTATGAGCGCGAAACGGTCTTTGACGACGACCCGCTTGCGCCCGCCCAGCGCTGGATCGACGAAGGCGCGGAGATGCTGCACGTGATTGACCTCGATGGCGCTCGCGAAGGTCGCGCCGCCAACGCCGGCGTGGTGGAGCAGATCGCCGCGCTGGGCAAGCCGCTGCAGGTCGGCGGCGGGATTCGGAATCGGGAGACGCTGCAGCGCTATCTCGACGCTGGCGTCGCCCGCGTGATCGTCGGCACGGCCGCGGTCACCGACCGAGATTTCCTGCGCGAGGCGATTGGGTTGTGCGGTTCGGCGCTCACCGTCTCGGTCGATGCACGTGGGGGGCGAGTCGCGCTGAACGGCTGGACCGAGGCCTCCGAGCTGCCGGCGGTCGCGCTGATTCCGCAACTGGAAGACCTTGGCGTGCGCCGCTTCATTTACACAGACATTGCCTCGGACGGCATGCTGGGCGGACACGACGAGGCCGAGTTCGCCCGAGTCGCCGCGGCTGGGCGGTCGCCGGTAATCGCCGCCGGCGGGATCGCGCATCCGATGCAGGTTCGCCGGCTGGCGGCCAACGGTGCGGCCGGAGTCGTGCTTGGACGGGCGCTGTACGACGGCCGCCTCACCCTCGCAGACGCACTCGACGCGGCCGAGGCCGGCCTGCGCGAGCGAACGTGCTGAGCAAGTGCTAACCAGATGCTGACCAAGCGAATCATCGCCTGCTTCGATGTCGACCAGGGCCGGGTGGTCAAGGGTGTCTCCTTCGTCGAGTTGCGGGACGCAGGCGATCCGGTGGAACTCGCGACGCTCTACGACCACGAAGGCATTGACGAGCTGGTCTTCCTCGACATCACCGCCTCGCACGAGGATCGCAGTACGGTGGTCGACATGGTGCGCCGTACCGCTGACCGGGTGTTCATCCCCTTCACGGTTGGCGGAGGGCTACGTTCAGACGGAGACATGATGCTGATGTTGGAGTCGGGTGCAGACAAGATCACGATCAACACCGCGGCGGTTGAGCGGCCCGAGCTCATTTCGGAGGGCGCATATCGCTTCGGTTCGCAGTGCATCGTCGTCGCCATTGACGCGCGCACCGAGCCCGACGGCTCGATGCAGGTCTATACGCACGGCGGCCGACGTCCGACGGGGATCGATGCCGTCAAATGGGCGCGCGAGGTGGTCGAACGCGGCGCAGGCGAGATCATGCTGACCTCAATGAACACCGACGGCCACCAGGACGGCTACGACATCCCTTTGACCCGCGCGGTGTCAGACGCGGTCGGCGTGCCGGTGATCGCCTCGGGCGGCGCAGGCAACGCGCAACACATGATCGACGCAATCACCGAGGGCCGGGCCGACGCTGTCCTGGCCGCTTCCATCTTCCACTTCGGCACGCACCCAATCATGGATGTCAAGCGGCAGATGCAGGCAGCCGGCATCGCCATGCGAATGGAGCACGCGGACTATGACGATGTCTTCTGATTCCGCCAAGTCTCAGCTCCCCGAGCTCAAGTACGACGCCAATGGACTGATCCCCGCAATCGTCCAGGACGACGCGACGAACGAGATCCTGATGCTCGGCTACATGAACGCGCGCTCGCTCGAACTGACGCTGGAGAAAAGACTGGTCACGTTCTGGAGTCGCAGCCGGCAGGAGTACTGGACCAAGGGCGAGACCAGCGGCAATGTGCTGGAGCTGGTCGACATTCGCAAGGACTGCGACGTCGACGCCCTGCTGGTCCGAGCCGTGCCCCACGGCCCGACCTGTCACACGGGCAACCGCAGCTGCTTCTACCGCGACCTCCACGACGTCTGAAGACCCCGCCAGGGCGGTCGCATTTACAGCCACCGAACAGTGATACCCGACTCAATCGCGGCAACGACGAAGAGCTGCCGGAGTCAGTCCTCGTCCTCGCTGATGCCATAGCGCCGACGGAAGCGCTCGACGCGGCCTGCGGTGTCGACGATTCGCTGCTCGCCGGTGAAGAACGGGTGGCAGGTCGAGCAGATCTCGATTCGGATGTCCGGCTTGGTTGCTCGCGTCTGCCAGGAGTTGCCGCAGCCGCAACTGATCGTGGCGTCGACGTACTCGGGATGAGTCTCGGTCTTCACGCGCCCACCTCCTCGAGTTCGGCCGGAATCACCGAGACCTTCTTGCGCCGATTGCGGGCGTAGGGTGAGAACTTGACGGTTCCGTCGGCCAACGCAAACAGCGTGTGGTCGCGGCCGACGCCGACATTCTCGCCGGCGTGAATCCGCGTGCCACGCTGACGCACGATGATCCCGCCGGTGCGTACGACTTCGCCGTCGAACAGCTTCACGCCCAGGCGCTTCGAGTTGCTGTCACGCCCGTTGCGGGACGATCCGACGCCTTTCTTGTGAGCCATGGCGCTCTCCTAATCCTCAGTGTCTTCGGCGTCGCCGCCGGATTCATCGACGGAGGCCTCCGGCGCGTCGTCCTCCTCGACCTCGGCGATCGGCTCGTCGGTTGATTCGTCGAGCGAGACCGCTTCCTCAACCTCTTCGGCAGCCGTTGCCGCAGGGGCTTCCGCCACCGGGGCCGTCCAGGTCTGGTCGCCTAGCGAAACCTCGTCCACGCGCACGTCAGTGTGCAGCTGGCGGTGGCCGCGCAGTCGGCGGTAGCGGGTCTTGTTCTTGTACTTGAAGACGCGAATCTTGCGCCCGCGCCCCTGCTCGACGATCTCGCCCGTTACCGAGGCCGATTCAACGGTCGGCGCGCCCACCGCGACTTCACCGCCGCCGCTGACCAGGAGGACATCGCTGAACGTGACCCGATCGCCGGCCTCGCCGTCAAACCGTTCCAGCTTGAGCCGCTGCCCGGGCGACACCCGGTACTGCTTGCCGCCGCTGCGGATCACGGCATACACGTCGGACGGTTCAGTGCTCATGGCTGTCTCGCATCGATCTCGGACGTGATCGGTCCGTGGTTCCTGAGTTAATCAGCGTAATCAGCGCGGCTATGCCGTCAAGCGCTCAGCGAACAGAGCGCACTCTACCACCCGCGGCTATGAGTCGAGCGACGAGCTGTTCTGGTTGCCGCCCCAAGCCAGGCCGGGCTTCGGCGGCATCAGCGGTTCGCGCTCGTCGTCGGCCTCGCTACTGGGCGGCGCGGCCGGAGGCGGGGTCGGATCCGGTGCCGGCGGTGGCGGCGTGGGCTCGGGGATCGCGTCGCCGGGCTGCCAGGCCAGGATCGCGCGCAAGTCGTCGCCCTCGAGCGTCTCGACTTCCATCAGTCGCGTGGCGAGCAGGTCGAGTTGCTCCCGGTTGCGGCGCAGAATCGTGCGAGCGCGATCACGCGCGCGGTCGATAATCTCGCGCAGCTCTTCGTCAATCTGTTCGGCCACCATCTCCGAGTAGTCGCGCTGCTCGGAGATGTCGCGCCCGAGGAAGACCATCGACTCCTTCTTGCCGAAGGTTCGGGCGCCGAGCCGTTCGGACATGCCCCACTGGGTGATCATCGCCCGCGCGATCTGGGTAACCTTGCTCAGGTCGTCGTGCGCACCGGTGGTCATCTCGCCGAAGACCACTTCCTCCGCTGCGTGACCGCCCAGTGCCGAGGCCATGAAGCCCTCGTAGTAGCTCTTGCCGGCCAGGCGGTGCTCAGACTCCGGCAGGTAGCGGGTGTAGCCGCCGGCCATGCCGCGCGGCACGATCGTCACTTTGTGCACGGGATCGTGGCCGGGGATGTGCGAGGCGACCAGCGCGTGTCCCGCCTCGTGGAAGGCGACGACTTCCTTCTCGCGCCCGACCAGCAGGCGCGACTTGCGCTCCGGACCCGCCATCACGCGGTCCACCGCCTCTTCGACCTCGGCCTGGGTGATGTGCTTCTTCTGGCGGCGGGCGGCCAGA
Organism: Chloroflexota bacterium; assembly: GCA_009838915.1. Taxonomy (GTDB): domain Bacteria; phylum Chloroflexota; class Dehalococcoidia; order Bin125; family Bin125; genus Bin125. Next base: position 638,701 of record VXQT01000013.1, on the reverse strand, counting down.
ATCGCCGCCTCGTTGAGCAGGTTGGCGAGCTCCGCCCCGGAGAAACCAGGCGTCTCCTTGGCGATGGTGTGCAGATCGACCTCTTCGGCCAGCGGTTTGCCGCGCACGTGGACGTCGAGAATCGCTACGCGGCCCTTGACGTCGGGTGCGTCCAGCACGACGCGGCGGTCGAAGCGGCCCGGCCGCAGCAACGCCGGGTCGAGAATGTCGGGGCGGTTGGTGGCGGCGACGACGATCACGTTGGTGTTCGTGTCGAAGCCGTCCATCTCGACCAGGATCTGATTGAGCGTCTGTTCGCGCTCGTCGTGCGATCCGCCGACGCCGGCGCCGCGCTGGCGGCCGACCGCGTCGATCTCGTCGACGAAGACAATGCAGGGCGCGTTGCGCTTGGCCTGCTCGAAGAGGTCGCGGACGCGGCTCGCGCCGACGCCGACGAACATCTCGACGAACTCGGATCCGGAGATTGAGAAGAATGGCACGCCGGCCTCGCCGGCAACGGCGCGCGCGATCAGCGTCTTGCCGGTGCCGGGCGGTCCGACCAGCAGGCAGCCGCGCGGAATGCGCGCGCCCAAGGAGGCGAAGCGCTCGGGGAACTTGAGGAACTCGACGACTTCCTGCAGCTCTTCCTTGGCCTCGTCGCAGCCGGCCACGTCGTTGAACGTCACCGAGGGTCGATTGGCGGTGACCATCCGCGCCTTGCTCTTGCCGAATGACATCGCCTGTGAACCCTGTCCCTGCGCCTGGCGCAGGAAGAAGAAGATCAGCCCGACGATCAGCAGGATCGGGAGCAGGTTGAAGAACAGGCCGGCAATCGTCGAGCCGAATCCGCCGCCGCCCGACACCTCGACATCGGGAAAGCCTTGCGCGCCTACGTCGATGCCCTCGCGGGCGAGGAACTCAAAGAAATCGAACCCGGTCTCGGGCAGATTCGTTTCGTACGACTGACCGCCGTCTCGCTGGACCAGTGTCACCTTCGATGACGAGACTTCAATCGTCTCGATGGTCCCGGTACCGTTCTCAATCCGTCCGAGCAACGATTCGGTGCCGCCGGCCAGCGGGATCTCATTGGATCCGCCGCCGCGTGGGAACACGGAGAACACGACGATGATCAGGACGACGAAGATCAGCAGGTAGATCAGGAAACTGCGCTTGAAGCGTGAGCCGCCCATCGCCATTCCTCAAAAGCAGCGCGCAACAAGACGCGGGCGCGCGCCGAATGCATCCTCAGTCAAGGTTGAGCATATCGCAATGGCGCATGGGCCAATGTATGCGTTACGTGAATCTTGCCGACCGCTCCCTGCATGGCCCGGCGCCGCCTGTCGGCTACGATTCTCGCAGCCAATAGCGGGCCGGCCGCAGGGTTCGGCGACTCGCGACGGGAGCGCAGACCGTTGAATCGTGGGCCGCCCGCTGCGCCCGTGCAGTACGAAGCCGACCAGACCTGTCCACCGCTGGTCGCGCTCGTGGTCGGATTCCAGGGCGCCGCGCTGGTCCTCGCCCCTACGGTCCTGATCGTCGCCATCTCGATTCGCGCCTCCGGCCTCGACGACACCTATCTCACCTGGGGCGTCTTTGCGGCGCTGCTGATCAATGCAGCCGTGACGGCCCTGCAGGCCTTCCAGGCGTGGCGGTTCGGCGGCGGTCACATCGTCATCACCGGCCCGACGGCGCAGTTCATCGGGATCACGGTGGTCGCGGTCTCGGCCGCCGGACCGCAGACGCTTGCGAGCCTGCTCGTCGTGAGCTTCCTCATCCAGGTCGCCCTGGCCTGGTGGCTGCCGATGCTGCGCCGAATCGTGACGCCGATCGTCTCAGGCACGGTGATGATCCTGCTTTCACTCACGATCCTGCCGATTGCCTTTGACAACATCCAGACCCTGCCCGCGGGCGCGTCGGCCGGCGCCGGTCCGGCAATCGCTGCGGTCACGTTGTTGGTCTCGGTGATCATGACGCTGCGAGCGACGGGCCGTTGGCGCTTGATTGCGCCGTTCATCAGCATCGTCGTTGGTTGCCTGGTCACGGTCGCATTCGGCGAGTTCGATATCCGGCGCGTCGCTGATGCGAGTTGGTTCGGGGTGCCCGATCTCCCCGACCTCGGCATCGATCTGACGCCCGGCAAGGAGTTCTGGGCGCTGTTGCCGACCTTCGCCATTCTCACCCTGACCATGGGTATCAAATCGATCTCCGACAGCGTGGTGATTCAACAGGCTTCCTGGCGTCGGCCGCGAGCGATCGACTTTCGCCAGGTCCAGGGCATGGTCAGCGCGAACGGCGTCGGGATGCTGCTCGCCGGTATCGCCGGGACGCCGCCGACCATGATCTACTCGTCCTTCAGCATGACATTGATTCAACTCACTGGGGTCGCAGCGCGTCGCGTCGGCATCGGCGTCGCCGTTGTCTTCGTCTTCCTCGCATTCTTCTCCAAGTTTGCGGCCGTCCTGCTGAGCATTCCCGGGCCTGTCCTGGCCGCCTACCTGATGCTCGCGATGGGCCTCTTCTTCGTCGGCGGCGTGCAGACGATCCTGCGCGACGGCCTCGATCCACGGCGCGGGCTGATCGTGGCGCTCGCCATCGCGCTCGGCCTGGGACTGCACGAACACTCGGTAATGCGCGACGTTCTGGGCGAGGAGCTGGGCGCGTTGCTCAGCAACGGCGTGATGATCGGCGCGTTGGTGGCGATTGCGATGACCGCACTGATTGAGCGGATGGGCGCCCGCCCCGCTCGCCTGGACGTCACGCTCGACATGGCCTCGCTGCCGGCGATCGACGAGTTTCTCGCGGGCCTGGCGCAGCGCTTGCAATGGAATGAAATCTCAACCCATCGGCTGCGCTCCGTTGGTGAAGAGACGCTGACCAGCCTGCTGCCGGAACAGGCGGCCACCGATCAAGCGGACGCTCCTCGCCTCCTCATCGTCGCTCGGCCCCAGGCCGCAATGGTGGAGCTGGAGTTTGTCGCGACGACCAGCCAGGAGAATCTCGAAGATCAAATGGCTGTGCTGACCAATGAGGCAGCTCACAGCGGTGAAGGCGAACTTTCGCTCAGGCTGTTGCGGCACTTCGCCTCGAATGTGAGGCACCAGCAGTTCCACGGTGTCGACATCGTTACCGTGCAGGTCGAGGGCGGCCGCTAACCGTTAGCCGCAGTTCGCTTCACGCGCTCGGGCGACGCCGGTATCCGCGGTGTGGCGATGCTGCCCGGCGCGTCGCGCGCGAACGTTGATCGGGCGGCCAGCGAGACGGACGGCTCGCCGAGCAGATCGACTTTCGCAACCACGTGGATGGCCTGACCGGCGTCGATATCGGCGACAGTAACCCCGCACATGGTCTGAGCCAGCAACCGCGCTGTGCTCCGGCTGATGCCCTCGCCGCAGCCGATAGTCAACGCCGACTTTCCTTCGAGACCGAAGCGCGAATCTTCCATTGCGTCCCTGTAATGGACTACCTCTTGTTCGGGAATCGCAAGCGAATTCTCCGGGTCACAAGCGTAGGCAGTCGCACAGACCGAGAAGTCGCAGTGGCCTGCACGCCGTAGGCTCTTGGCCAGATGACTTCCCGAAGCGCCGATCAGCAAATTCAGTACGAGCCCGAGGAGCCGTGTCCTCCGACGATCGCACTAGCGGTGGGATTTCAGGGCGCAGCGCTTGTTCTGGCGCCGACGGTACTGAATGTAGTCATCGCGTTTCGCGCCTCGGGTCTCGACGACACATGGCTGACCTGGGGCGTCTTCGCCGCCATGGTGATCTGCGCCACGATCACTGCGCTGCAAGCGTTTCAGTTCCACCGATTCGGCGCAGGGCACATCGTGCTCGCGTGGCCAGCCGCCATGTTCATTGCGATCATGGTGGCCGCGGTCTCGACCGGAGGCCCCGAGACCTTTGCCAGTTTGCTGGTTCTATGCAGCCTGGTGCAGTTTGCACTGGCTCGCTGGCTGCCGACACTACGGCGCATCGTCACGCCGGTCGTCTCGGGGACGGTGACGATGCTGATCGCGGTGAGCGTTCTGCCGATTGCATTCGACAGCGTCCAGGACCTGCCCGCCGAGGCGTCGGCGAGCGCCGGTCCCGTGATCGCGCTCGTCACGCTGCTGGCTTCGGTCGTCGTGACCCTGCGGGCCAGGGGGCGCTGGCGGTTGATCGCGCCGTTCATCAGCCTGGCGATCGGCTGCGCCGTCGCGGCCGCATTCGGTGTGCTCGACGGTGCACGGATCGCCGACGCCGGCTGGTTCGGGGGGGGGGGGGGGGGGGGGGGGGGGGGGGGGGGGGGGGGGCGGGGGGGGGG
>VXQT01000013.1:520193-634413 GCA_009838915.1 Chloroflexota bacterium | reverse complement strand
GCGCCAGCTTCTGTTTTTTATTATTTCCCGCATGCCGTGTGCCGGCGTGTGCAGGTGTGGGGGTGGGGGGGGGGGGCCCGGCCCCCCCCCCCCCCGAGTTGAGCCTCAATCTCTCGCCCGACCGTGAGTTCTGGGCGCTGTTGCCCTCGTTCGCGATTCTCACCCTCGTGCTCGGACTCAAGACAATCAGCGATGGGATTGTGATTCAGCAGAGCTCTCGGCGTCGCCCGCGGGCGATCGACTTCCGCCGGATTCAGGGCATTGTCAGTGTCAATGGCATCGGCATGCTGCTCGCGGGATTCGCCACCACGCTGCCCCCGATGGCCAACGGCTCGTACAGCCTGTCGCTGATGCAACTCACCGGCGTCGCCGCACGGCGCGTGGGGATTGGCGTGGCGGTGGTCATCCTGTTCCTCGCCTTCTTCTCCAAGTTTGCCGCGGTCCTGCTTACGATCCCGGGTCCGGTGGTCGGGGCCTTCCTGATGCTTGCCATGGGAATGCTCTTCGTTAGCGGCTGGCAGACCATATTGCGTGATGGGCTAGATCCTCGCCGCGTTCTCGTCGTCGCGCTCGCCAGCGCACTGGGTTTGGGACTCCATGGCCATCCACTGATGTCGGACCTGTTCGGCGATGAGATCGGCGGACTGATCGGCAACGGCGTGACGATCGGAGCCATCGTTGCAATCGTGATGACGCTGCTCATGGAAGCAATGGGTTCCCGACGCTCGCGGCTTGAGGTGACCCTGGACATGGCCTCGTTGCCGGCCATCGACGACTTCCTCGCTGCGCTGGCAATCAAGCTGGGATGGGACGAGGCGTCCGCGCTCCGCCTGCGCTCGGCCGGCGAGGAGACGCTGGCCACCTTGTTGGGCCGAGAAGACCACGGAGCGGAGAACTCGGAGGTCCCGCGACTAATCGTCAACGCCCGACCTCAGACGGGCATCATCGAGCTGGAGTTCGTCGCCACCACGCGCCAGGAGAACATCGAGGATCAGCTCGCCTACCTGACGGACGAGGCGCCGGTCCCGGCGGCGGACAACCTTTCGCTTCGGCTGCTCTGGTACCACGCTTCGGCGGTCCGGCATCAGAAGTTCCACGGCGTCGACATCGTCACGGTCCAGGTCGAGGGCGGTCTCGAAGCGGCACGGACCTGACATAACGCTGTCGAACCCCTAGCCTCCTGCTGTGCACCTGAAACGTCCCACCCGTCGACGCGAACTGCATCACTGGCGCAACGGCGCGGGTTGCGTCGCGGGCGTGGACGAGGTCGGTCGCGGCCCGCTGGCCGGTCCGATCGTGACCGCCGCCGTGACTTTGCCGCTCGACCGTCGGCCGTCGTGGTTGCGCGAGCTCCGCGACAGCAAGCAACTCACTGCATCCAGACGGGAGTGCCTGGCGCTGCTGATAGAGGACGGCGCGTTGCAGTGGGGCCTGGGCTGGGTCCACGCCGCAGAACTGGACGAGCTGGGCATGAGCGCCGCGCTGCGGCTGGCCTGCCGACGTGCGCTTGAGCAGCTCCCCCAAGCGCCGGACGTTGTCCTCGCCGACGGCCGCGACGACCTCCGTCTGTCCTGCGCGACCGAGATGATTGTGAAGGGAGATGTGACCGTCGCCTCAATCGCCGCGGCGTCGATCATCGCCAAGGTCGCACGCGACCGCTGGATGGTAGAACTCGACGCGCGTATCCCGGGCTACGGCTTTGCCCGACACAAGGGCTACGGCACGGCGCAGCATCTGGCCGCCTTGCAATCGTTCGGCCCGTGTGCCGAGCATCGCCGCAGCTTCGCTCCGGTCGCCGCTCTGCTGCGGCCACGACTGGCGCTCGATGCCGCCGGAGCCTGATCATCGGCGCCGACTCGGCGCTGCAGGCGAGGAAGTCGCCGCCCGCTACCTGGCCGCCCGCGGATACGAGATTGTGGAGCGCAACTACCGCCGACGCTGGGGCGAAGCGGACATCATTGCGCTCGCCGAAGACGGCACGCACGTAATCGTCGAAGTCCGTTCCCGCAGCAATCGGCGTTACGCCGTCGAAGCGGCCCAATCCATTGGACCGCGCAAGCAACGCCAATTGCTGCGAATGGCGCAGGGCCTGATTGCAGAGCATGGGACCGAGCTTGACGTGCGCATCGACGTGATGATCGTCGCCCCCGATCGCAGCGGCCAGCTGTCCGTGGTCGCACATATCGTTGACGCGATCGAGGGCTCCTGAGTGGACGACTAAGCTGGGCAGGAGCGTGTGGCCATGCCGATCTACGAGTACTTCTGTCCCGACTGCGATCGCACTGTTGAGGTGTTCCAACGCCGCGTGCGCGCAGAGACCGATGCGCTGCCGGGATGTCCCGAGTGCCTCGGCTCCAGTCTGCAGACGCGATTCTCGCGATTCCGCTCGCGCACCGAGCTGTCCTTCCCCGGCTTCGACACGCTGGACGATGTCGACGCGGACGACCCTGAGTCGGTCGCGGCCTGGCGCGAGTCGGCCGGCGCAGCGCCCGAACTGCCCGCCGATCTGGCCTGAACTCCGATATCGAAGGAGCTATCCGATGCCGATTTACGAGTACCGCTGCCAGCAATGCGGACACGTACAGGAACAGTTCCACCGCTCACTGGAGCGGGCGGTCGTGCCGTCCTGCGAGACCTGCCCGTCCACGGACATGGAGCGGGTCATCTCTCGCTTCGCCACGCCCAAGACCGAATCCCAGGTGCTGGAGCAGTACGGCACGCCCGGCCCCGGCGCGGGACCCGACGCCTACCGCGATCCGCGCCAGATCGGCCGCTGGGCGGAAGAGCGCTTCGATCAGATGGGCGTCGAAATGCCCGCCGAAGCCAAACAAATGATCGACGCCGCCCGAGATGGCGACCTACCGGATCCCGTCAAGGACCTCTAACCCTGTAAATCACGAAATTGCCGCGTTCTGGCCTGAGCGGTAGCCTGCCGTCTGGCGGAGCGGTCGGTTCCGCCGCTACCGGTACCGCACGGGTCTGTTCTGTTCGACGAGTGTGACCTGATCGTGAGGGGACCTGCATGGAAATCCTGATCTTCGCCATCATTGCCGCTGTCGTGGCGCTGCTCTTCGCTGTAGTGCGCGTCCGCGACGTCCTCGCCGAAGACGAGGGCACCGACCTGATGAAGACGATCGCCCGCGCGATCCAGGCCGGGGCCGCGACGTTCCTGAGGCGTGAGTACACGTTCCTCGCGGCCTTCGTCGCCGTCGTCTTCGTGATCCTGCTGATCTTCATCGACCTCGACGTACTCGACAAGTTCAGCGGCACGGCCCATCGCTGGACCTCGATCTCCTACATCATCGGAGCGGTTCTTTCCGCCTCGGCCGGCTACGCAGGCATGCTGATCGCCGTCCGAGCCAACGTGCGCACGGCGGCCAAGGCGCGTGAAGGACTCAACCCCGCCCTGCGCGTCGCCTTTGGCTCAGGCACCGTGATGGGCATGACCGTTGTCGGGCTGGGACTGCTCGGCCTCGTGATCATGTACCTGATCTGGCAGGATGTCGCTCCGCTGGCCGGATTCGCCTTCGGCGCATCCTCAATCGCGCTCTTCGCCCGCGTCGGCGGCGGCATCTACACCAAGGCCGCAGACGTCGGCGCCGACCTCGTCGGCAAGGTCGAGGCCGGCATCCCCGAGGACGACCCGCGCAACCCGGCCACGATCGCCGACAACGTGGGCGACAACGTCGGCGATGTCGCCGGCATGGGCGCCGACCTGTTCGAGTCCTACGTCGGATCAATGGTCGCCACGATGGCGCTGGCCGCCACGGTGTTGGCCGCCAACATCACCCTCGAATGGGACGACGGTCTCGTCGTGCTGCCGATGCTGATTGCCGGCATTGGCATCCTCGCCGCTGTGATTGGAACCTTCTTCGTTCGCACCGGCGAACAGGCCGATCAGGGCCGCCTCTTGTGGGCGCTGCGAGCAGGAGTATTCGGCGCTTCTGCGCTTGTCCTCATCGGTGGCATTGTCGCCATTGCCTTGCTCGACCTCGACTCGCTCGACGGCAGCAAGTGGAATCTCTTCTTCGCCATTTTGGTCGGACTGATTGCCGGACAGATAATCGGCACCGTGACCGAGGGTTACACGTCGTCAGAGGGTTTCAACCTCGGCGGCAGGCGCTACTCGCCGACGGTGAACCTCAGCCAACAGGCCGAGTCAGGCACCGGACCGATCATCATCGGCGGACTGAGCCTCGGCATGATGTCGACACTGATCCCCCTGATCACCATCGTCGTGGCAATTGTGATTGCCTACGAACTCGGTGAGTTCTACGCCATCGCGCTGGCCGCTGTCGGCATGCTGGCGCCGCTCGGCGTGACGCTCGCGACCGACGCCTATGGCCCGGTCGCTGACAACGCTGGAGGCATCGCCGAGCAGGCCGGTCTCGACCCCGAGGTGCGCGAGCGCACCGACGCGCTCGACCAACTCGGCAACACCACCGCCGCGACGGGCAAGGGCTTCGCCATCGGATCGGCCGCGCTGACCGCACTGGCCCTGCTCGCGACCTACGCGATCACTGTGTGGGGCGACATCGGCAACGCCGTCTTCAACCTGCTCGACTACAAGGTGTTGATTGGGTTGCTGATCGGCGCATTGATGCCGTTCGTGTTCTCGGCGCTCTCGATGGGAGCCGTGGGACGAGCCGCCGAGGCGATGGTCCAGGAAGTCCGCCGCCAGTTCCGCGAGATGCCGGGCATCATGGACGGAACACAGGATCCCGACTACGAACGAGCCATCTCGATCTCCACCGACGGCGCGCTGCGCGAGATGATCATCCCCGGCCTGATCGCCGTGGTCGTGCCGATTTTCGTCGGCGCGGTGATCTCGGCCGAGGCGCTCGGTGGTTTGTTGATCGGCTCAATCGCGGCCGGCGCCATGCTCGCGCTGATGATGGCCAACGCCGGCGGCGCATGGGACAACGCCAAGAAGTACATCGAGGAGGGCAACTTCGGCGGCAAGGGCTCCGACGCCCACTCCGCGGCGGTGGTCGGCGACACGGTCGGGGATCCGTTCAAGGACACCTCCGGGCCGTCGCTCAACATTCTGCTCAAGCTGATGTCGATCGTCGCCGTCGTCTTCGGCCCGCTGTTCCTCTAACCCAGGTCCTCTCTCCCCCGCCGTCAGGCGGGGGGAGATGCCGAAGGCAGAGGGGGGCTCCGCCCTATCTCGCTGGCGCGCCATCGCCGGTCGAGCCATCTCCCCGTTCCGTCTGTTCTCGAATCTGCTCCTGCAACGCTCGTCCGGCGTTGCCTGTAGCGAGGACGGTCAGCACCGCTCCCACTAGTAATCCCAGTATCAGTCCGATCAGGAACCGCATAAGATCTCTCCCACATACGCTGGCAGCAATCCCGGCTTCCACGATACGACCGCCGATAGCCCCTCCAGAAAGGCGATGTTGATGACCACCACTACAGAAGTCTCCCTCGACACCCTCGTTTCGCTGTGTAAGCAGCGCGGGTTCGTGTTTCCCGCCTCGGAGATCTACGGCGGGTTCGGATCGACCTACGACTACGGACCGCTCGGCGTCGAGCTGAAGCGCAACGTCAAAGAGCTCTGGTGGCGCTCGACCGTGCGTGAACGCTCCGATGTCGTCGGCCTTGACTCCGCGATCATCCAGTCCCCGCGCGTCTGGGAAGCGTCCGGCCATGTGCAGAACTTTCACGACCCGATGGTCGATTGCCTCGAGTGCAAGGAGCGCTTCCGTGCGGACCATCTCAAGGGTCCGGCATGCCCGACTTGTGGCGTGATCGGCAAGTTCACCGAGGCGCGCGAGTTCAACCTCATGTTCCGTACCCAGGTTGGCCCGGTTGCCGGGACGGGCTCGCAGGCCTATCTGCGGCCCGAGACCGCGCAGGGCATCTTCATCAACTTCGAGAACGTGCTCACGTCGACCCGTCGTCGGCTGCCCTTTGGCATCGCTCAGCAGGGCAAGTCGTTCCGCAACGAGATCACCCTGGGCAACTTCATCTTCCGCACGCGCGAATTCGAGCAGATGGAGATGGAGTACTTCGTCGCGCCCGATGAGTCGGACGAGTGGTACCGCCGCTGGATCGACCTGCGCGAAGAGTGGTACGTAGGACTTGGTATCAACCCAGCCAACCTCCGCCGCGACGTTCACCCGACCGAGAAGCTCTCGCACTATTCGGCTGGCACGACCGACCTGCAGTACCGCTATCCGTGGGGCTGGGACGAGCTTGAGGGCATCGCCAACCGGACCAACTTCGATCTGACCCAGCACGGCGATTCATCGGGCAAGCGGCTGGAGTACTTCGATCCGCAGACCAACGAGCATATCGTGCCGTACGTGATTGAACCCGCCGCCGGCGTCGACCGGATCATGCTCGCTCTGCTCTGCGACGCCTACACGGTCACCAAGGATGAGAAGGGCGACGACCGCACCGTGCTCGCTTTCAGCCCGCGCGTCGCGCCGGTCACCGTTGCAGTCTTGCCGCTCTCGCGCAAGGAGCCGGTCGCGAACCTCGCCCGCGACATCTGGGACCGACTGCGCCCGCATTGGACGACGCAGTACGACGACACCCAGTCAATCGGCCGCCGCTACCGCCGCCAGGACGAGATCGGTACCCCGCTCTGCGTCACGGTTGATTTCGATTCTCTGGAAGATGATTCAGTCACGATCCGAGATCGCGATACACAGGAACAGGTCCGAGTCAGGATTGACGAACTGACTGACGCGCTCCGCGATCGGCTCGGGTTCTAGCGGTACACGTGCCCAACCAGTTGCTGTAGGGGCGACCGGATACGGCAGCGTCTCGAGTTTGTTCGGACTGAATAGCCCCGAACTATGGAGCGAGTTCAGCGACTTTGGCCCGGGCCGAGTCCTTGTCTTCGAACCAGATCTCGTTGATCTCTGTGAATGCCTGCCACTCGTCCGGCACGTCGTCCTCCGAGAAGATCGCGGTCACCGGGCAGGCCGGTTCGCAGGCCCCGCAGTCGATGCACTCGTCCGGCGAGATGTAGAGCATGCGGTCGTCGTCGTCCGCATGGATGCAATCAACCGGGCAGACCTCGACGCAGGACTGGTCCTTCACGTCGATGCAGGGTTCCGCGATTACGTATGTCATCAGATCTTCCTCTCGTCCACTCGTCCTGCGCCGCGCCGACGCTGGTGCAAACGCGACTACCCCACTTATAGGACGGCATCCCACTCTTCGCAATAGGGGAGTGAGTTTGCTGCACACACTGAAGTTTATGAGGCCGGATCGATGAGCCGTTGCGCGTTCGGCTACGACGCCGCGACCGCCTCAGCGGGCGCGCGCCAACCATGTTGGGCCAGGACGCCGCGCAAGAATCTGCCCGTGTAAGAGGCCTCAACCAGCGCAACGTCTTCCGGCGTTCCCTCAGCCACCACCTGTCCGCCGCGGTCCCCGCCCAACGGTCCCAGGTCGATGATCCAGTCCGCGTTCTTGATCACGTCGAGGTGGTGCTCGATCACGACAACCGTGTTGCCGCCGTCGACGAGCTGCTGCAGCACCTGTAGCAGCGCTTCGACATCGGAGAACGACAGCCCGGTGGTTGGCTCGTCGAGCAGGTAGAGCGTGCGCCCGGTGGAGCGCTTGGACAGTTCGGTCGAGAGCTTGATTCGTTGCGCTTCCCCACCGGACAACGTGGTCGCAGGCTGCCCGAGTTTGATGTAGCCCAGTCCGACCGCCTGCAAGGTGCGCAGTTTGCGCGACACGGTCGGATTGGCGTCGAACTGTGTCGCGGCCTCGTCAACGGTCATATTGAGTACGTCCGCGATTGTCCGGTTCTTGTAGCGAATCTCCAACGCCTCGCGGTTGTAGCGGTCGCCGTGGCAGACTTCACATGGGACGGTGACATCGGGCAAGAACTGCATCTCGATCGTGTTGTAGCCGTCGCCCTTGCAGGCTTCACATCGCCCGCCCTTGACGTTGAATGAGAATCTGCCCGGCTTGTAACCGCGCATCCGTGACTCGGGCACCGAGGCGAACAGCTCGCGCACCGGCGTAAACAGGCCGGTGTAGGTCGCAGGATTGGAGCGCGGCGTGCGACCGATCGGCGACTGGTCGATGTCGATCACCTTGTCAATCGCATCGAGGCCCTTCAGCCCGCGCATTGCACCTGGACGTCGCCTCGCGCCATGCAGTTGCTGCGCGGCCGATGCATGCAGTAGGTCGTTGACCAGCGTGCTCTTGCCAGAACCCGACACCCCGGTCACGCAAATGAAGGCGCCGAGTGGGAAGGTCGCGTCGATTTCGCGCAGGTTGTGTTCCGATGCGCCCAGTACGATCAGTTCCTCGCCGCTGCCCTCGCGCCGCTGCGCAGGCATCGGGATGCTACGCCGCCCACTCAGGTATGCGCCGGTCATCGAATCGGGACTGTCCATGATCGCCGCAGGCGGTCCGGCCGCCACGATCCGCCCGCCCGCCTCGCCGGCGCCTGGTCCCATGTCGACGATGTAGTCCGCGGCCCGCATCGTCGCCTCGTCGTGTTCGACGATCAGCACCGTGTTGCCCAGGTCGCGCAGCCGTTTGAGCGTGCGTATCAACCGCTCGTCATCGAGCGGATGCAGGCCAATCGATGGTTCATCGCAGACATAGAGCACGCCCATCAGCGACGAACCGATCTGCGTCGCTAGGCGAATGCGCTGAGCTTCCCCACCCGAAAGCGTCGCCGCCGCGCGGTCGAGCGTGAGATAGTCGAGGCCCACATCGACGAGGAACGTCAGCCGCTCGCGGATCTCCTTGAGGATCTGCGTCGCAATCGCCATCTCGCGCGGCGACAGCGGGGTTCGCTCCCCGCTCAGTCGTTGCGCCCATAGCGACGCTTCCGAGACCGACATTCGCGTCACGTCGACCACCGAACGCTCGTCCACGCGCACAGCCAGTGACTCCGCCTTGAGCCGCGCCCCGCCGCAGGACGAGCATGGCACCGCAGTCATGTAGCGCTCAATCTCCGATCGCGACCAGTCGGAGTCGGTCTCCCGGTAGCGCCGGTCCAGGTTGTTGACCACGCCCTCGAACTGCGTCTCATAGCGCCGATGCCGTCCGCGATGGTTGACGAAGTCGACCACGATCGGCTCCGGCAGCCCGTAGAGCACGGCCTCGATCAACTCCTCCGGCAATTCCTCGAACGCCGCGTCGGTCTTCGCCCCAAACTGCTCGAACACCGCCTCCAGCATGCGCCGGTGCCAGCCGGTGTGCGTGGTCGAGCGCGACCACGGCGCAATCGCGCCCTGATCGAGCGACTTCGACCGATCGGGGAGTACGAGCATCGGATCCACTTGCATCGTGATCCCCAGCCCGGTGCAGTCGGGACAGGCGCCGTGCGGCGAGTTGAACGAGAACGAGCGCGGCTCGATTTCGCCCAGCGCAAACATGTCTCGTGGACAGGCGAGCTGCTCGGAAAAGATCAGGTCATCCGTGGAATCGAGTGGGAGTACCCGCACGATCCCGTCGCCCAGACCCAGCGCCTGCTCGATCGAATCGGCCAGCCGATTGGCGAGAGTGTTGCGTTCTTCGTCATCAACCTGACCGTCCGGCAACGCGACGCGGTCAACGACCACGTCGATTGTGTGGTTCTTGTTCTTCTCCAGTTCAATCTCGTCGTCGAGCGAACGCACCTCCCCGTCCACCCGCACGCGGACGAATCCGCGCCCCCGCGCATCATCGAACACGCCCTTGTGCTCGCCTTTGCGATCACGAATCACCGGCGCCATGATCATCAACCGGCGTCCCTCGCCTAAACCCACCACAGCGTCAACCATCTGTTGGACCGTCTGCTGGGCGATCGGGTCGCCGCAGATCGGACAATGCGGACGCCCGGCACGTGCGAAGAGCAGGCGCAGGTAGTCGTAAATCTCGGTCACCGTGCCGACGGTCGAGCGAGGATTGCGCGACCCGGTCTTCTGATCAATGGAGATTGCCGGCGAGAGCCCCTCGATGTAATCGACGTCGGGCTTCTCCATCCGGCCGAGGAACTGACGGGCGTACGCGGACAGGGACTCGACGTAACGCCGTTGGCCCTCGGCATAGATCGTGTCGAAGGCGAGCGAAGACTTGCCCGATCCGGACAGGCCGGTGATCACCACCAGCCGGTCACGCGGCAGTTCAACGTCGATGTCCTTGAGGTTGTGTTCCCGCGCCCCGCGAACCAGAATCCGATCGGACGGCACCTGTTGCTCTCCAAGCTCCCGGGCTGGCCCGGCTCGTCCAGCGTAGCCCAACCGCGAGCCGGGGCTCGATCCGTCTGCCGCTACCTATACTCGATTCATGACCACCAGCAACAGCGAGTCGGCGCAACAGGCATCGTTGATGACGGCGTCCGGCGACGAGGGCGGTCGCGACGATTCGTGGAAGCGGATCGTCATATTCGACGCCTACGCGCTGATCTTCCGCGCCTACTTCGCCATGCAGCGTGCCAATCTGCGCACCTCCGCCGGCGAGCCGACCGGTGCGGTGCGCGGCTTCACCGCCACGCTGCTGCACATCTTTCGGACCCTGGAACCAACTCACGCCGCATTCGCCTTCGACGTCGACGACGCGACTGTCTTCCGTCGCGAGATTGACCCCAACTACAAGGCGCACCGCGAGCCGATTCCCGAGGATCTGCCGTCGCAGATTCAGCGCTGCCGCGAGATCGCCGAAGCATTCTCGGTACCGATCTACCAGGAGCCGGGCTTCGAGGCTGACGATGTGCTCGGCACGCTCGCCGATCAGGCGGTGGCGGAGGGTTTCGACACCTGGATTTGCACGCTCGACAGCGACATTCTCCAGCTCGTCACCGACGACATTTCGGTCTACCTCTACAACCCATACAAGAGCGAGTACACCGCTTACGACGGACCGGACGCTGTGCGCGCACGATATGAAGTGGACCCGATCCAGATCATCGACTTCAAGGCACTGGTCGGCGATAAGTCTGACAACATCCCCGGCGTCAAGGGTGTGGGCAAGGTCGGCGCGGTCAAGCTGCTCAACCAGTACGGCACGGTCGAGCAGATCTACGAGCACATCGAAGAAGTCACGCCGGCCGGCACGCAGAAGAAGTTGCTCGACGACCGAGACAGCGCATTCATGAGCAAGGAGCTGGCCACGATTCGGCACGACGCGCCCGTGACGCTCGATCTTGCGGCCGCCGATGTCACCGCGTTCGACCGAGAAACTGTCGTCGCCAAGTTCCAGGAGCTTGAGTTCCGCACCCTGATGGACCAGATCCCCGGGCTCGACGACCAAGACGAGCTCGCCATTCAACAACCATCGGTTGAGCACTACGAGCTGGTCACCGACGAGGCGAAGCTGCAGGCGTGGGTGGAGCGTGCGGCACGGGCGGAGCTGCTCGCCGTCGATCTGGAAACCTCCTCGACCGACACGATCGATTGCTCAATCGCCGGATACGCACTCTCCGACGAAGAAGGACAGGGCTGCTACATCCCGGTTGGGCATCGCGACGACGAGAATCAACTCGACCACGATGTGGTCAAGTCGGCGCTGCGGCCGGTGCTTGAAGACTCCGGCGTGCCCAAGCTGCTGCACAACGCCAAGTTCGACATGAAGGTGCTTCGCCGGCACGGCATCAACCTGCGCGGCCTGCACGACGACACGATGGTCGCCGCCTTCGTACTCAACAAGTCGCACATCGGCCTCAAGTCGCTCGCGCTGAGCGAACTCGGCGTCCAGATGACGCCGATCGAGGAGTTGATTGGTAAGGGCCGCAACCAGCTTTCGATGGTTGATGTCTCAGCCGATGAAGCGGGCAAGTACGCCGCCGCCGACGCCGACATCACGCTTCAACTGGCAAATCGACTGCTGCCGCAGTTGGCCGACAACGAGGTGTTGGAGACGCTCTACCGCGAGCTCGAACTGCCGCTGATCCCGATCCTCGTCGACATGGAACTGGCCGGAGTCACCCTCGACACCGACATCCTGGATGACCTTGACCAACAGCTCAACGTGGAGATCGAGTCGGTCACGACGCAGATCTATGAGGACGCTGGGCATGAATTCAACATCGGCTCACCCAAGCAGCTCAGCGGCGTACTGTTTGACCAGCTCGAACTGCCCAAGACCCGCAAGACCTCGCAGGGATACTCGACCGACGCCCAACAGATGGAGCGACTCGTCGACGCGCATCCGATCGTCAATCGCATCCTCCAATGGCGCGAGCTGACCAAGCTGCGCAGCACCTACGTCGAATCCCTGCCTCACGAAGTTCGCGAGTCAACCGGCCGAGTGCATACCGACTACAACCAGACCGTCGCCGCCACCGGGCGGCTCTCGTCCGAGTCGCCCAACCTGCAGAACATCCCGGTTCGCACCGCGCAAGGCCGCCAGATTCGCGCTGCATTCGTCGCGCGACCGTGGGACGAACTCGCGCACAACGCCGAAGTCAGCTTCGTCTCCGCCGATTACTCACAGATCGAACTGCGAGTGCTCGCCCACCTCTCCGAGGACGAGGGTCTGCTCACCGCGTTCCGCGATGGAGAGGACATTCACGCTGCGACCGCGTCGGGCGCATATGGTGTCTCGATCGACGACGTCCAACCGGAGATGCGCCGCGTCGCCAAGATGATGAACTTCGGCGTGATCTACGGACTCTCCGCGCACGGACTCTCGCAGCGCAGCGGCATGGAGCGGCGCGACGCGCAGGCGTTCATCGACGCGTACTTTGGCCGCTTCGAGCGGGTGGCGCAGTGGATCGAGGAGACCAAGGAGTCGACCAAGGAACGAGGATACGCCGAGACCCTGTTGGGCCGCCGCCGCTACCTGCCCGAGATCAACTCGCGCAACTTCCAGCGCCGCAATGCGGCCGAACGCATGGCGGTCAACATGCCTGTGCAGGGAACTGCCGCCGATGTGATGAAGCGAGCCATGATCGAACTCGACGACGCGCTCCGCGCGCGGGAGTTGAAGTCGCGCATGCTGCTACAGGTGCATGATGAGCTGATCTTCGAGGCGCCGAGCGAGGAGATCGACTCACTGGCCGACCTCCTGCGCGAGATCATGCCCGCCGCGCTCGACCTCGTCGTCCCGCTCAACATCGAAGTCAAGAGCGCACCCAACTGGCGCGATCTGGAGCCTCTCGCAGTGAGCTAACCACGAGATCCCATCTCCCCCCGCGAAGCGGGGGGAGATGCCGAAGGCAGAGGGGGGTATCCCCCAAACCTGGAAAGACCCGCTTATGTTCCGCACCATCGGCAACACCTGGCAGATCACCAAGCTTTCCTGGAAGGTGCTGCAGCTTGACCGCGAACTGATCTTCTTCCCGATCATGGGCGCGCTGGGCGCGGTGCTCGTCGGGGCGGTGGCGGCGGGGGTGTTCGGCGCCACCGGCACCTTCGACCGGCTCGGCGGCGGGGACCAGGCCGAGTTCAACGTCGTTGACCTGATCATCGCCCTGATCGCCTACTTCGGCGGTCTCTACATGGTCATCTTCTTCAACTCCGCGCTCGTGGCGGCCGCCCGCGAACGGCTCGAGGGCGGCGATCCCAACGTGATGTCCGGCATCCGCGCCGTGCGCGGCATGTGGCTGGCGATCCTCGGCTGGACGATCATCACCGGCACCGTCGGACTCATCCTCCAGGCGCTGCAGAGCATGGCCCGAGAGAACAGCCACGGCGTCATGCGCATCGTCGCGATGATCCTCATCGCCCTGTTGCAGACCGCCTGGGCCTACATTACGTTCTTCGTGATTCCCGTGCTCGTCGTCGAACGGGTCGGACCAATCACCGCGATTCGCCGGTCCGCAGGTCTGCTGCGCAACTCCTGGGGCGAGCAACTCACGGCAGGCTTCTCGTTCTTCCTGATCTACCTGCTGGCCTTGCTGATCGTCGCGATCCCCGTCGTGATTCTCGTGTTCATCGCTCCTGTCGCCGCGATCATCGTGGGCGTCATTCTCGGCGGCATCGCGATCGCTTCCGTCGCGGCCATGGAGGGCATCTTCAAGGCCGCCCTCTACGAGTGGGTCTCCGAAGGCAAGGGCAGCGAGTGGTTCGACCAGCAGCTACTGACCAATGCCTACGAGACACGCAGCTAAGTCGGCGAAGTCGGCGACATGCCCGAACTACCCGAGGTCGAGACCGTCCGACGCCAACTCGAACCACTGATCGCTGAACGCCGGATTCTCGGCTTCCGTGTCATGCCCGGCGCGGAACGCCTGCTCCGCGGCCGCTCGGGCACAGAGATCGCCGATCAGCTCACCGCCTGCGCCTTCACGACGGTAGACAGACGCGGCAAATACCTCGGACTCAACCTCGACAACGGCCAGGTCGTCGTCGTTCACCTGCGCATGACCGGCTCGCTCCGCTTTCGCGCCGCCGGTTGCGAAGAAGAGCCATTCACACGCGCCGTCTTCGAGCTCGACCATGGCGACCAACTGCGCTTCATTGACGTGCGCAAGTTCGGCACCATCGACCTGGTTGAGCAAATGCAGGATGCCCTGCCCGAGCTTGGCCCCGAGCCGTTGTCTGACGGGTTCACACCCGACGCCCTGTGGCAAGCGCTGCGTGGACGCACACAGCCAATCAAGGCGGCTCTGCTCGACCAGCGCAATGTCGCCGGAATCGGCAACATCTACGCAGACGAAGCGCTGTTCCTGTCGCGACTCAATCCCGAAGCGCCCGCTGGCTCCCTGCGTCCTGGCGAGCGCCGCGCCCTGCACGCCGCGATACAGCAGACGCTGCAAGACGGTGTCGCGCACGGAGGCGCGTCATTCCGCGACTACACCGATGTCGACGGCGCAGAGGGCGAACAGCAGTACTTCGTACGCGTCTTCCGCCGCACCGACAAACCCTGCGACGACTGCGATGCGACAATCCGCCGCATCGTCGTCGGAGGCCGCGCCACGCACTTCTGTCCCAGGTGCCAGCCCGTCCGCCAGCGCACCAGGCAAATCAAGTCCACTCGCCCGGCCCGACGCGGTAGTGCCGACGGTACCATCAAGCCGAGATGAGCAGGCGAACACCCTCTGAGCCGTATCCGCGACAGCCCTACCAAGCTGACGCCGATCGTCCCCACGACATCGCGATCGCCAACTGCGAGGACTGCGGCGACGAGTTCGACCTGACCGTGTCGGATCCGCGCACTCGCGTCTGCGCGCCGTGCTGGGATCGCTCACTGGACGCGATCGAGACCGCCTTCCTCGACAACTACGCCAAGTTCGGCGCCAAAGCGCATCGCACGGTCGCC
Source organism: Chloroflexota bacterium (assembly GCA_009838915.1). Taxonomy (GTDB): domain Bacteria; phylum Chloroflexota; class Dehalococcoidia; order Bin125; family Bin125; genus Bin125. Next base: position 619,245 of record VXQT01000013.1, on the reverse strand, counting down.
GAGGCGCTGTTCCGCTCGCAGGCGCTCGCCGATCCCGACGACCGCAAGGTGATCGGCATGCGCATCGTCGAGGAGTACCTCAACGCTGCACAGGATCTGATGGCGCTCTACGTCGCCTTGCGCCGCCGCCACGAGCAGCCATTGCTGACCACGTTCACAAACTTCGAGCTCAACCCGGCATCGGTCGCCGCATTTCGCATCCTCACCTCAGGCCGCAATTCCGACGACCTGCTGCGCGACCTACAGCTCCCCACGCTCGCCGATGTCGACGCCGCGCGCGGCGAGATCCCGCGCAAGGACTGGCGACAGTTCGCCGGCGCCGTGCTCGCGATCTCGAACGGGATCGAGCGGGTGCAGAAGGTTGACCAGGGCGTGCTGCTCGAACTCGCTGACGGGCTCAAGCAGTCTTCGGCCCTGACCCACAAGATGGACTGGTTGCCCGATCGCGCGATGAATCCGGATCAGGTCGCACTCGTCGTCCTCAATCAGCGCCGCCGCGTACTGATGACTCACGCCCTGGCAATCCACGAGCCGCAGCTCGAAGTCTTCATCGACGCCATCGACAAGATCACCGCCGCTGCCCGCGATCTGATCTGGCTGTATCTTCACGTGCGCGATACCGTCGCGCTCGAGGATCGTCAGTCCGGCCGCTGAGCGCCTGGGAAGTGAGGCAGCGAGCATGAGCCAGTCCCCGTTCTCCCTCGACGGTCAGGTCGTGCTCGTCTCCGGCGCGGGACGCGGGATCGGACGCGCCGCGGCCGAATTGATCGCGCAGATGGGCGCAAGGGTCGCCGTTACCGCGCGCACCGTGGCGCAGGTCGAAGAGGTCGCCGAGAGCATCCGCGAAGAGAACGGCCAGGCCTGGGCGTTCCGCGCCGATATCTCTGCGATCGAGGACCATGAATCGCTGCTCGACGACATCGAAGACACGATTGGCCCGATCACCGGCCTGGTCAACGTCGCAGGGGTCTCCCCGATTCTCCAGCGCGGCGAGCGGATCACGCCCGAGGACTACGACCAGATCCAGAACATCAACCAGCGCGGCACGTTTTTTCTCACCCGCAACTTCGCCTCCCGCCTGATCGACGCCGAACGCGGCGGCTCGATCGTCACCATCTCCAGCGTCGGTGCAGAGTTCGGGCTGCCCAGGCAAGCGGCCTACTCGATGACCCGAGCCGCGGTCGAAGCGATGACCAAGACGCTCGCCGCCGAGTGGGCCCACTCGATACCCGCCCCGATCCGCGTCAACTGCGTCGCCCCGGCCTTCATCGACACGCCGCTCACCGAGCCGATGCCCGGCTGGTACCGCGCCCGCGTCGAAGCGCACACCGCGATGCGCCGCCTGGGCGCGGACGACGAGGTCGCCGGAGCGGTCGCCTTCCTGCTCTCCGATGCCGCCAGCTACATTACCGGCACCGTCGTCCCTGTAACCGGCGGCTACGGGCTCTGGTCGCTCGATCCGAGGTAACCCATGTCGTATCTCGCCGCCGCCGTCCAGCGCGCTCCCGGACTCTCCCGCGACCAAGGCGTCGACAACGCCGTCGCCGCGATTGAAGAAGCCGGACGCGAGGGCGCGAGCCTGATCGTCTTCCCCGAGACCTGGATCCCCTCCTACCCCTACTACCACGGTCAGTCGACCCATCGCCAGGCCTTCACTGACCTCTACAAGCGCACATTCGAACACAGCATCGCCATTCCCGGCGACGACTGGAATCGCATCGCGCAGGCCGCCGCTGACGCCAACGCCCATGTCGTCATCGGCGTCAACGAGCGCGAGCCGCAGGCCGGCACGATCTACAACACGCTCGCTTACATCGGTCCCGACGGCGCGCTGTTGGGCAAGCACCGCAAGCTCGTGCCGACCCTCTCCGAGCGGCTGATCTGGGGCTACGGCGACGGTTCCGACCTCGACGTCTACGACACCGGCGTCGGCCGGCTCGGCGGTCTGATCTGCTACGAACACCAGATGGCCCCCGCCCGCTACGCGCTCTCGACGCTCGGTATCCAGGTCCACGCCTCGGTCTGGCCGGGTTGGGAGCAGCTCCATCCCGTCATCGACGCCGCCACCCGACACCTCGCCTACGAAAACGCCTGCTATGTGATTGTCGCGCGCGAGACCATGTCCCCCGACCTCCTTCCCGCCGGCACGCCGCTGGCCGAGGAACCGTTCTGGCACGCCTCCGGCGGTTCGGCGATCATCGCCCCGGGCGGCAAGTACCTGGTCGAGCCGGTCACCGATCGGGAAACGATCATCTACGCCGAGATCGACCTGGAGAACACCATCGAATCCAAGCGCTGGGTCGATTCGGCCGGTCACTACGCCCGACCCGACGTGTTCCAGCTCCAGTGGGACAAGCGGCCCAAACCGCCGGTCGTAATCGATGACTGAAACGGGTCGGTACGAAGCGATTTCGGACGTGCCGGGCATCGAGGTCGGCCACTACACCGATCTGCAGAACGCCACCGGTTGCACCGTCGTGCTGGCCCGCGCCGGTGTTACGCCAGGCGTGTTCCAGCCGGGCGGCGCGCCGGGCACGCTCGACACCGACCTCGCCGTCGCCGAGAACGCGATTCAGGAAGTCCACGCCGTGCTCCTGACCGGTGGCAGCACCATCGGCCTCGACGCCGCCGAAGGCGTGCGTCGATACCTCAAAGAGTCCGGAGTCGGGCTACCGCTGATGCCGGACCTGGCGCCGCTGCCCCTGGTCATGGGCGCCGTCGTCTTCGACCTGGCCGTCGGCAACGCCGTGCATCCATCGGGCGACAGTGGCTACGCGGCCGCGTCAACTGCGTCGAGCGGACGCCAGGCACAGGGTTCCGTCGGCGTCGGCGCCGGCTGCACCGTCGCCAAGGCCGGGCGGCCCGACACCCTGCTCAAGGGCGGCGTCGGCACCGCCTCGCTGGTCCACGAGTCCGGCCTGATCGTCGGGGCGCTGGTCGCGACCAACTCCGTCGGCGACATCGTCGATCCTTCGACCGGCGAGCTGGCCGCGGGTTCTCGCGCTGACCAGCCCGGTGCAATGTCACGATCGGCCGAGCTGCTGCTCGACCGCTCGTTGGCGGAATTCGAAGAGCTCCAACGATCGCGTCCCAACTTCAGCAGCGACACGCCCGGCACGAACACCACGCTGGCCGTGATCGCGACCAACGCCAAACTGCACAAGGGCACAGCCAAGCGAGTCGCAATCATGGGTTCGGCCGGACTCGCGAGAACGATCAACCCCGTCTTCACGCCCGGCGACGGTGACACCGTCTTCACGCTCGCCACCGGCGAGGTGGACGTCACCAGCATCCCCGCCATGCTCACCCTCACAGGCACCATGGCCGCCGAAGCCGTTGCCACGGCCACCCTGCGCAGCGTGCGCGAAGCAACATCGCTCGCCGGTGTCCCCTCGGTCAACGACTGGCTCGGGACCGGCGAAGTCGGCTGATACGCTCCCGCCATGAACGAACGACCCTTGGTGCTGGCCACCAACGACGACGGCATCGAAGCCCCCGGCCTCTGGCATCTGGCCGAGGCGGTGTCCGACTTCGCCGATGTCCTCGTCGTCGCGCCCGCCTTCAACCAGTCCGGCATGTCCGCGTCGGTCACCCTGCGGCGGGACCTGGAGACCGAACGAGCCCACTCGCAGTTGGATGGCGTCGATGCGTGGCAGGTCAACGGCACTCCGACCGACGCAGTCCTCCACGGCATCCGTCACCTCGCGCCTCGCCACATCGACATGATCGTCTCAGGCGTCAATCCCGGACCCAACGTCGGCCGCGACATCCTCCACTCCGGCACCGTCATGGCCGCGATGCAGGGTTACCTGCGCAACCTGCCAAGCGTGGCCGCCTCGCTCTGGTCGTTCGAGGAGAAACATCTGCGCGACGCCGCGTTGGTGGCGGGACGCATCGCTGCTCGATTGCTGGCCAGCGACCAGGTCCAATTCCTCAACGTCAACGCGCCCGACCTGCCCTTCGCCGAGTACACCGGCATTCGCGTCGTACCCGTCGCCGATGTCTCGCCCTCCCGCGTCATTGACCGGATCGACGAGGACGGCGCGACACACCGTCAGCTCGTCCTCCGTCCCGGCGCCGAAATCGCGCCCGACACGGATGTTGCTGCCATCCTCGAGGGCTCGGTCACCGTCACGCCGCTGCACAACGATCTCACGTTCCATGCCAGGCTGACCGATGCGGCCGGTGTCCTCGGCGATGCCGACGCGCTGTTGAGCTGAGCGATAGACTGACTCTCTCTACCTCGGAGCTTTTGTGCGCACGGGAGTTCGAGTATGGCCGGCCATTCCAAGTGGGCGCAGATCAAGCGCAAGAAAGGCGTCACCGACGCCAAGCGCAGTCAGCTCTTCACCAAGCTGGGACGCGAGATCGCGGTCGCCGTGCGCGCCGGCGGTCCCAAGATCGAGGAGAACTCCGCACTACGCCTTGCCGTCGATCGGGCCAAAGCGTCCAACATGCCCAACGCCAACATCGATCGCGCGATTGAGCGCGCCTCCGGCGGCGCCGACGGATCGCAGCTCGAACAGATCCGCTACGAGGCATACGGGCCGGGTGGTGCTGCCTTGCTGATCGACTCGCTTACCGACAACCGCAACCGCACCGTCGCCGAGGTGCGCGCCACGTTGACCCGGGCCGGCACCGGCATGGCCGAATCGGGCGCCGTTGCCTGGCTCTTCGAACAGAAAGGCGTGATTGCTATCGATGTCGACGAGACCGCGGATCCAGATGACATCGCGCTCGCGGCAATCGACGGCGGGGCCGAGGACGTCGCCGTCGACGAAGGCCTGGTCGAGGTGATTACCGCGCCCTCCGATCTCGAATCGGCCCGCAGCGCGGTGGAAGAGCTAGGCGCGCCCGTCGCCTCCGCCGAGGTCGTCATGCGCGCCACCAACACTGTCCCCGTCGACACCGACCAGGCGGCCAAGCTGTTGCGCTTGATCGATTCGCTCGAGGACCTCGACGATGTCCAGCGAGTCTTCACCAACGCCGACTTCCCCGCCGTCGCGCTCGTCGAGGCGTAGACTCGTCGCATGGCTCGCATCCTCGGCGTCGACCCCGGCCTCAATGCCACCGGTTGGGGAATGCTGGAAATCACGCCGGACGGCGCGGTGAACCTCCGCTGGGGCACGATTCATCCTCCCGGAGGGGAACTCTCCCGACGCTTGCACCACATCAATGGGCAGGTTGCCGACTTGATCGCGCGGCACAGGCCTGACGCAGTGGCGGTGGAGCGTCCATTCAATCACAGGAATGTGAAGACCGCGGTGATGCTCGGACAGGCACAGGCGGCCGTGATCATCGCCGCCGCGTCATCCTCTCTCCCGGTGCATGAGTATCCGCCGCGCACGGTGAAGGAAGCCGTGGCTGGTGACGGTTCCGCAGACAAGTCGGCGGTCCGACAGGTGCTGACCACTCGACTTGGCCTGAGCCAGCTTGACGCGTCCGAAGATGCCTCGGACGCGCTCGCCGTCGCCTTCTGCCATCACCTGATGTCGCCCGCCGCGAATCTTGCGGAGGTCCGATGATCTCCCGCATCCGCGGCCGCGCCGTCGACTGGCACGATGACCGACAGAGCGTCGAAATCGACACCGGTTCCGAGGCCGGCGGACTGGTCTACGAGGTGCTCCTGCCCACCGCCGTCTGGCTCGCGCTCGAGGAACAGCGCGAGGACCAACGGCCCGATGTCCTGGACCTGTACACCCACTACCACGTACCCGACCGCGCCCCGATCCCCGTCCTGATCGGCTTCCTCCGCCAGACGGAACGCGACTTCTTCCGCAAGCTGATCGGTGTGCCCCAGATGGGTGTGGCCAAGGCGCAACAGGCGCTGGCCGCTTCCGTCTCGACCATCGCCCAGGCGATTGAGGCCGAGGATCGACGCACCCTGACGCAGTTGCCCGGCATCGGCACCCGCCAGGCGGATCGGATCATCGCCGACCTCAAAGGCAAGGTGATCGAGGAAGCGATGCTCGTCGACGAAGGCTTCGACACCAAGGCGCGGCGCCCGGTCCGACCTACCGACGTCATCGCGGAAGACGCGACCGAAGCCCTTGTCGGCCTCGGCTACACCCGCCGCGACGCCGACCGCTGGATCGCCGCCGTCATCGGTGCACCTGACGTCAACCCTCCCGAAACCACAGAAGATCTCCTCCGCGCCGTCCTCGAACACATCGGCACCGCCCCGTAGAAATCCCCTCTCCCCCCGCGCAAGCGGGGGGAGATGCCGAAGGCAGAGGGGGGCTCCCCCGCTCGAACCCACCTCCATCCCGCCGTCCACCTCATCCCAAAGCAGGCCGGATCCATCCCCAATCCCCGGGTCGGATGGCCTCGTCGGCCTTGGCTACGTCTGCATGATCTGGATCAAGTTGCCACAAGTGTCGTCAAAGACCGCAATCGTGACGTCGCCCATCGCAGTCGGCTCCATGACAAACGCGACGCCCAGCGATGTCAACTTTTCATGCTCTGCGTGGATGTCTGTCACGCCAAACGATGTCGCCGGGATGCCTTGGTCAAACAACCCCTTCTGATACGCCTTCGCAACTGGATTCTCATTCGGTTCAAGCAGCAGCTCGGTCCCATCCGGGTCATCGGGCGAGACGACGGTAAGCCACTTGAACTCCCCCGCAGGGACGTCTTGCTTCTTCACAAAGCCTAGAGTCTCCGTGTAGAACCTCAGAGCCTCGTCCTGATTGCCTACGAACACCCCGGTGTGTGTGATGCGCATGTCTGACCTCCTGTGTTGCTCTGCCTGTCACGTGAGCCATCGATCCATGACAGCCCTGAGAGGTTCGTCGTTGAAGACAAGCATTCGATACTTGCCGCGCTTTTCTGAGTTCACGAGGCCTGCCTGCTCCAGGACATCGATGTGCTTGGTCATCGCCTGTCGTGAAATAGCGACTTCATGCCGCATGATCAGGCGTGCGGTGAGCTCATAGAGCGTCTGCTCGTTGCGCTCGGAGAGTTCGTCCAGCATCAACCTCCGCGTTGGGTCCGCGAGCGCCCTGAAGACCAGGTCGTTGTGCATGCACCCATACGTTACGCAACTACAAGGTTGCATGTCAACGATCCACTAACCAAGCCGACAGCGACCCCAACTCCGACAATCTCGCTAAGCTCTCACTCATGACCACCGTCTCCGCCCCCGTCCGCAACTCGAAGCTGTTCGAGCTCAGCGCCGACTATCACCCGACTGGCGACCAGCCGTATGCAATCGAACGCCTGGTCGCTGGGCTGGAAGCCGGCCACCGAGCCCAGACCCTGCTCGGCGTGACCGGCTCGGGCAAGACCTTCACGATGGCCAACGTCGTGGCGCAGCTCAACCGACCGACGCTGGTCCTCGCCCACAACAAGACCCTTGCCGCACAGCTCTGCACCGAGTTCCGCGACTTCTTCCCCAACAACGCCGTCGAGTACTTCGTCTCTTACTACGACTACTACCAGCCCGAGGCCTACATCCCGCGCTCCGACACCTATATCGCCAAGGAGTCGGACATCAACGACGAGATCGACAAGCTCCGACACGCCGCCACCCGCGCACTGTTCGAGCGCCGCGACGTGCTGATCGTCGCGTCGGTCTCCTGCATCTACGGTCTGGGCGAGCCCGAGGACTACCAGGGCATGGTCCTGAGCATGGAACAGGGCAAGTCCTACTCACGAAACCTGATTCTGCGCCGCCTGGTCGACCAGCAGTACGAGCGCGACGAGTTGACGCTGACCCGCGGCAAGTTCCGCATCCGCGGCGACACCCTGACCATCCATCCTTCCTACGAGGATCTCGCCGTGCGCGTCCAGTTCTGGGACGACGAGGTCGAGCGCATCGTCGAACTCGATCCGCTGACCGGTGAGATTCTGGCCGAGCGCGACCGTGTCGATATCTATCCGGCCAAGCACTTCGTCACCACCGATGACCGCATGGCGGCAGCCGTTGAGGACATCCAGGCCGAACTCGCCCAGCGCCTTGAAGAACTCCGGCGCGAGGACCGCATCCTCGAAGCGGCGCGGCTGGAGGAACGCACACGTTACGACCTCGAAACGCTGCGCGAGACCGGATATTGCCCCGGCATCGAAAACTACTCCCGCCATCTCGCCCGCCGCGCCGCCGGTTCGACCCCCTGGACGCTGCTCGATTACTTCCCCGAGGACTGGCTGCTCTTCATCGACGAGTCGCACATGACCATTCCCCAGGTGCGCGGCATGTACGGCGGCGACACCTCGCGCAAACAGACACTGGTCGACTTCGGCTTCCGCTTGCCCTCGGCGATTGACAACCGCCCGCTCAACATCGACGAGTTTGAACGCCACATCAACCAGGTCGTCTTCGTCTCGGCCACCCCCGCCGCCTACGAGCGCAATCACTCCGCCGAGATCGTGGAACAGCTCATTCGCCCTACCGGACTGCTCGACCCCGACGTCGAAGTGCGCGGCACCGACGGTCAGATCGACGACCTCGTCAGCGAAATCAAGACCCGCGCCGAGCGCGGCGAACGCACCCTCGTCACCACGTTGACCAAGAAGATGGCCGAGGACCTGGCCGACTACCTCCGCGAAGTCGGCATCCGCACCTATTACCTGCACTCCGAGCAGGACGCCTTTCAGCGAGTTGAAGTGCTGCGCGATCTGCGCCTGGGCGTCTTCGACTGCCTGGTCGGGATCAACCTGTTGCGCGAAGGACTCGACCTGCCCGAGGTCTCCCTCGTGGCCGTCCTCGACGCGGACAAGGAAGGCTACCTGCGCAACGAGAGTTCGATGGTCCAGACCATCGGCCGCGCCGCACGCCACGTCAACTCGCACGCCATTCTGTACGCAGACCGGATCACCGATTCGATGCAGCGCGCCATTGACGAGACCCACCGTCGACGCTCCGCGCAGCACGAGTACAACCTCAAGCACCAGATCACCCCGGTCGGCATCACCAAGGAGATCCGCGATATCGCCAGCGATGTGGCCAACCAGGTCCGCGACGAGTTCGAGTTGCGCGCCGTGGCCGAGGACAGCCCTGCATACCAGGCCGGACTTGGCGCCAACGTGCCCGATGACCTGACGCCCGACCAGATCGCCCGCATGATCAGCGAGCTTGAATCGCGGATGAAGCAGGCGGCCCGCGATCTGGAGTTCGAGAAGGCGGCGGCCCTGCGCGACCAGATCGTCGAATTGCGCCGCGACCAGGCCGCGTTGGGCGAGGACCTGCAGGAGTGGAGCGACCAGGCCTACGGTCGCCGCCGCCGACCGCTCAAGCGCCGCGAACCAGTGTCACGCCAGCGTTAACCGTCCAATCTGGTGGATTCCTCCTTTGCCGTCCTGCGGCTCTCTTGATACCGTCAATCCGACGCCGTTACGTTCGCGCTGCTATCATCTGGCGCGCCTGTAGCGGCAGGCGTCGTGAGAGTGTGCACTCGTGGCAGCAGGCAGTGAACCGGAACGCTGGCGGCAGACCAATGTCGACGCGCCGCCGTCCTGGTTGGGCGGACGATCCGATCAGGACGAAGTACGCGCCTGTACGTTCTGCGGCGAAGTGCCCCCGCCCGCGTCGTCGTTCTGTCCCAACTGCGGACGAGCCCTGACCGCCGCGTTGCTTCCCCAGCAGGGCGAGTCGCTGACCGTCCTGTTCACCGACATCGAGGACTCGACCAATCTGACCGAACGGCTCGGCGATCTGCAGTGGGAGCAGATCATCGATGAGCACAACGAAATCGTGCGCGAGGAGTTGCACCGCCACGCAGGTTTTGAAGTCAAGCTGACCGGCGACGGTTTCCTGATCGCCTTCGCCGACGGGATGAGCGCGCTCCGCTGCGCCGCCCGCGTCCAGGACCAGGTCACCCAGGTCGCTGCACTGCGCGGCGCGAGCTGGCCGGTCTCCGTGCGCATGGGCGTGCATCGGGGCGATGTCATCCTCAGGCCCGGCGGAGACATTCTCGGCCGCACCGTCAACATGGCCGCGCGGATCATGGCCAAGGGACGCGGCGGTACCATCGTCGCCTCGCAGGCCCTCTACGACGACGTGGTTCGGCAGGTCGCGGCCGACCTCTGGGACGGACTGGGTGCTCGCCGCATCCGAGGGCTCGAACGGCGAGAGCGACTCTACCTGCTCCGCTGGCGCGACTTCCTGGAGCGCGAGCAGGAGCGAGGTAGGCCCCGACCGCAACGCATCACGATGACGAACGGCGAAACCATCGACCCCATCGACACCGTGCTCGGCGAACCGGAGACCGCCGCTGTAGACGCCTGACTCAGCGCTCGTTGCGCAACAACACCCGCCGCGAGCGTCCGCCGTCGGCCTCCTCGATCACCCCGGTCTGAGTCAACTGCTCGATCAGCCGCTCCGCTCGTGGTCTACCAATCCGCATTCGACGCTGGAGCAGCATCGCCGAAACCCGCTCATACTCACGAGCCAACTCCGTCGCCTCGCCCAATCGCGAGTCCATGGCCTTCTCGCTCCCCACTTCCATTGGGAGGTCGCCGCGCGACATCGTTCCCCCGCTCCCCCCTTCCAGGGGGGAGCTGTCGCGAAGCGACTGAGGGGGGTCCGCCTCCACGACGATGTCCGGCGCCTCTTCCGAGCCTTCGGACTCAAGCACTGTCTCCAATGTCTCAGTCAACGAATCCAGCTCGGCCTGTGCCGCGCGCGCCTCTGCTTCGACCAGCGCTGCCGGCGACTCCTCGGACAGTGCTTCCAACATCTCGTCCAGCGACGACTGATCGGTCTCTGCCTGCGACGGACCGGTCCACGAGTCGAGGATTCGCTCGATCTCCGCGTCCGACACGAACGCGCCCTGCACGCGCCGGGACTTGATCGAGTCCGATGACATGTACAGCATGTCGCCGCGCCCCATCAGCTTCTCCGCTCCGGCACGGTCCAAGATCACTCGCGCATCGGTCTGCGATGTGGTGGCGAACGCGATTCGCGTGGGGAAGTTGGCCTTGATCAGCCCCGTCACGACATCGACGGAGGGTCGCTGCGTTGCCACGACGAGGTGAATCCCGACCGCCCGGGCGAGCTGCGCCAGACGAACCAGCTGCCCCTCAACGTCCGCCGCCGCCGCCATCATCATGTCGGCCAGTTCGTCCAGCACTACGACCCAGTACGGCATCCGCCGTGAGATGTGCTCCAGTTGATTGAACGCGATGATGTTGCGCGCCTGGTGCTCTTCGAGCTGCCGATACCGCCGCTCCATCTCCGCGACCACGACGCCGAGCACCGAGACCACCTCATCCGGTTCGGTCACGACGTGCGAGAAGGCGAGGTGCGGCGCGCGTCCGTAGTTAGTCAGCTCTACGCGCTTCGGATCCACCAAAATCAGTCGAACCTCTTCGGGTGACTTCTGCATCAACAGCGAGGAGATAATCGTGTTGATGCAGACCGACTTGCCCGAACCGGTCGCACCCGCGATCAGCACATGCGGCATTTGTGTCAGATCGGCGATCACTGGATTGCCGCGCACATCGCGTCCCAGGGCAATCGGCAGACCCTCCTTGGATGCCATGGCGGCAAACTCATCCGATTCAATCAGGCCCCGCAGCGCGACGATCCGCCGATCGGCATTTGGGACCTCAACTCCCACGATCGGCTGTCCGGGCACCGGCGCTTCGATCCGGATCGAGGGAGCCGCCAGCGCTAGCGCAAGGTCGTCGGCCAAGCGCGTGATGCGGTTGACTCGTACGCGCGTACGCGAGACCTCTTCGGTCTGCACGACCGGCTGTCCCTGCTCGTCAACCACAGGCATACCTGAGGAGTCTCGGACGGCGACCTGCCGCGTCTTGACCTCCCAACCCGGCTCAACTCCGAACTGGGTGATCGCCGGGCCCTCGTTGATCTGAGTCACCCTGGCGTCCACCCCGAACGAAGCCAGCGTCGCGATGATGATTGCCGCATGCTCGTCCGCGCCCGAACGCAGCGTCGAAGCAGGGTCCTCGTCCAGCAGTTCGATTGGCGGCAAGCGCCAGCCGTCAGTGGCCGTCCGATCAAGCGTGCGCAACAGCGACTGCGGCTTGGACGTACCGGCCGGCGGCTGCGGTTGATCCGTTTGCGCCGCCGCGTCCGGTTCGTCGCTCAGGGGCGGCCAGGCCTCTTCGGGCTGAGTTGGCAGGTGTTCAAACGTCATCCCCTCGTCACTGGGTAGCCGAGGCGTTGACTGATGCTCTACACGAGAGAGCGGTGGTTGGGCGTCGGCCCGATCGCTGTTGCGAATCGTGCCGATCGCCTCCCACACCTCACGGCAGATCCAGAGCAGCATCAGACGGATCTGATCCAGCAGCCATACAAATCCGAGCCACAGACCGCGCGCCAGCGACGCGAGGGCGAGCGGACCCTTTTCGCGGATTTCGTGGCCGAGCTGCTTCAGCCCGTCCTCGATCGCACCGCCCGCCCTACGCACCATCCGCCTGGTCGTACCCGGCGCGATCAACACGAATGCAACGCCCAATGCGGCCACGATCACCAGCCAGCCGATTGGTGAATCCAACCAACCGCCAACGCGTCCGCCTGCTCCATAGCGGGAGAGCGACACGCCGCCCAACGATTGCTCGAGCGAGATCGCCCCGGCAACGCCCCAGAGCGCAAGCAGTGCCAGAATGCTGCCCACGCATCGAAGCACCAGTCGCCGATCCCGGCGCACCCGTTGCCGCGCCCGATCCATACCAAGCAACGCCCCGGCGAGTGCCACGGCAAGGGCGACGAGATACACCCCGCCGCCCAACGATTCAATCACATCCTGGCGAAGGCCAGACAGTGGTAGCGAACCGATAGTCGCCCAGGCGGCAAACGCAACCGCCAGACCGATTAACAGCGCCCCACCGACGTTTCGCAAATGCGTCGCCAGCCAAAGCGACACTCGATCAGGCAGCGCCTGACGAGGAACCGATCGTTTCGCCATACACCCGTTGTATCGCCCCGCATACAGGATCGCCAACTGCAACGTCGGTCAGACCTGTACGGCCACCACTACCACCATAGGACGTTGCCGAGTCTCGCGTCGAAGATAGGCCGAGACTTCCTGCTGCACCTGACGCTTGCGCTTCTCCCAGGTCGTCGACTTCGTTGCACTCGGCTTTGACCGCAGCACGTCGCGAGCCACCTGAGCGGCGCCGGCGCGCAGGTGCTCCGTGGCGTGCATCTCGGCAAAACCGCGCGATGTCACTTCGACATCGCCGGTCATCGCGCCCGTTTCGCCGTTGACAGCCACCGCGATCAGGATGAAACCATCGTCGGCGAGTTTCTGACGGTCGCGGATGATGGCGCGGTCCACGCCGCCCACGTTTTCGCCGTCCACATACACGTACTCCGCCGGAATCTGATCGACGACCTCCGAGCCATCCGCCGTGAGTTCGAGCACATCACCGTCGAGCAGGATGTGCAGACCGTCTTCCGGCACGCCCATCGACCGGGCCAGCCGTGCGTGCAGCACCAGGTGGCGAAACTCACCGTGAATGGGCACGAACGACTGCGGGGCGGTCAGCGAGATCACCGTCTTCAGCTCTTCCTGGGCCGCGTGTCCGCGTACGTGCACGTGTTCGTGTCCCGACGCCACCGAGACGACCTCGACGCCGCGGCGGTAGAGGTTGTTCATCGTATGGTTGACCGCCGCCTCGTTTCCGGGAATCGGCGACGACGACAGCACCACGGTGTCTCCTGGCTTCAACGTCACTTCGCGATGCGAGCCGGTGGCCATGCGCGACAGCGCCGACATCGGCTCGCCCTGCGCCCCGGTACAGATGATCACCGTGTTCTCATCGTGCGCCGAGCCGAGGTCTGTGATCGGACGCAGGCGCCGCTCGTCGGCTGCCACGTAGCCGAGTTCCAGGGACATCTCGATGTTCTTCTCCATCGAGCGTCCGGTTGCAAAGACGACGCGGCCCGACTCTTCGGCGGCATCCACGATCTGTTGGATGCGCGCGATCTGCGAGGCGAAGGTCGCGATGATCACACGGCCGGGCGCGGTCAACAGCAGCTGTTCCAGCGCCTCGCCGACCACCGTTTCCGACGGCGTGACGCCCGGCTGGTCGGCGTACGTCGAGTCGGAGCAGAGCAAGCGCACGCCTTCTTGTCCATACGCCGCGAGCTGCTGCAGGTCGGTCGGTTCCGACATCACCGGCGTGTGGTCGATCTTGAAGTCGCCGGTATGCACCACCAAGCCGGCCGGTGTACGCAGCGCGATACCGAAGGCGTCTGGAATCGAGTGTGCGACCGGATAGAACTCCGCCGTGATCGTGCCGAAATCGAAGCTCGAACCTGTTCCCGCCTCGATCATGTGGGCGTCGAGAATCCCCGACTCTTCCAGGCGCCAGCCGATCAATCCCAGCGCCAGCGGCGAGCCATAGATCGGCGCCTGCAACTGCGGCAACAGGAACCGCAACGCGCCGATGTGGTCCTCATGCCCGTGCGTGATCAGGTAACCGCGCAACTTGTCGCGTCGTTCGAGCACGTAAGAGGCGTCGGGAATGATGTAGTCGACACCGTGCATGTCGTCGGTGGGAAACAACAGCCCGGCATCGACGACGACCATGTCCTCGGCCGTCTCGTACACCATCATGTTGCGACCGATCTCGCCCAACCCACCCAGCGGCACGACGCGGAGCGCGCCCTCGGCTACGTCCGACAGGCCAGCCACGTTCACCTCAATCCATGCAGTCGTCGTCAGAGCAGCGAACGCTGCGAGTCGTCATCCTCGGTCGCGCCGTGCGAGTGCCCGATCTGGACCGGAGCGATCTCCGGGCGATCCGCCTGACCCAGGAGCGGTGGGATCAATGCAAAGTCCTGGCGCAGCGTCTCCATCAGGTTGGAGTTTCGCAACGCCGCCGCCGGGTGATAGACGGGCAGGATCAGCCACGGTCCGGCCTGGAACGGCTGGCCGCGTGTTTCGCCCATCTTCGCCTCGGGCAGGAAGTACTGCGTGGCGAATCGTCCCAGCAACACGATCAGTTTCGGTCGAATGCCCTCGATCTGCTCGCGCAGGTAGACCTCGCAGCAGCCGATCTCGTCCGGCATCGGGTCGCGATTGTTGGGGGGGCGGCATTTGACCACGTTGGCGACGAAGACCTGCGGCCGGCTGAGTCCGATCCCTGCCAGCAAGTCGTCGAGCAACTGGCCCGCGCGGCCGACGAAGGGCCGTCCTTGCAGGTCCTCGTTCGCGCCTGGCGCTTCGCCGATGAACATGAGCTCGGCATCGGGATCGCCGTCGCCCGGCACCGTCTGCGTCCGACCCTGATGCAGTCGGCATGCCGTGCATCCGGCAATCTTTGCATTCAACGATTCCAACAGTTGAGCTTCCACGCCGCCAGTCTACGCCCACGTCTCAGTTCCCTCTCCCCCCGCGGAGCGGGGGGAGATGTCCCGTAGGGACAGAGGGGGGCTCCGGCCGCGAACCCTCCGCAAGCGCGCTCTTCACCCGCTACGCCGGCTGGCCGTCGGGCTCGTCGTCATCCAGGTCCGACTCGATCACCGGGATCACCGTCCGGTTCTCCACCAGCCGCACCAGCAGCACGCCGAGGATGAACAGACCCAGCGTCGGCACCGCAACAAAGGTCTGGGTGACCGGGTCGATCGAGGGCGTGATCAGTGCCGCCAGGAGGAACGATCCGATGATCGCCCAGCGCCACATACCCAACAGACGTTTCGATGTCACCAGTCCGATCGCCCCCAGACCCATCAGGAACAGCGGCAGTTCGAACACGATTCCGGTCCAGACCACAAAGCGAGTCAGCATGTCGATGTAGTTGTTGATCCGCACCTGCGGATCGGCGATTTCCTGACCGAAGTTGAGCAGGAAGTTCAGCGCCGGCGGCCAGCCGATGAAGAACGCGAACGCGCCGCCGCAGGCGAACGCCACCGTGGCCAGACCGACAATCGGCATGATCCACTTCTGCTCGTTGCGCGTCAGTCCCGGATGGATGAAGGCGTAGATTTGGTAGACGATCACGGGCATCGCCCCCGCCAGCCCCAACATCAGCGAGATCTTGATGTACGCGCCGATGAAGCCCAGCAACTCTGTGTAGATCGGGCGAAACTCCGGCAGTGCATCGCGTCCCGGCTCCAGCAGGTAGTCGAGGATGGTCGAGGCGAAGACCAGCGTGATCACGGTCGTCAGCACGAGCGTCAGCACCGTGACCGTCAGGCGCTGACGGATCTCGTTGAGATGCTCGCCCAGCGTCAACTCGCGGCCTTCGGGATCGTCCGGCGGTTGGTCGCCGAATTCACCCTCTACCACGTCAAACTCCGCCATCTCGGGCGGCTCCGGGATCTCGCTTGCGGGCACAGGTTGCGTAGCCATCAGCAGTCAACCACCGGCAGGAGTCATAGGCACGGCGCTAGCGGGCGTCGCGCTCGGGGCGCTCCGTGTTGTCGGGCACCCGCCGCCGCCGATTGAGGGAGATCACGTTCGACGGTCGGGCCGGTTCCGTGGACTCTACGGCCTCGCCCGATCCATCATCGGCGGCCGCGACCGCCGTTACGCGCCGCGGCCGCACGACCGGACGCCGTCGCACCCGCCGGGTGCGGCGCATCTCCGATTCGGTCACGCCGCCGTCGGCGCGGACAGACGGCGTTGCAGCCGACTCCTGCTCGTCTCCTCCGTCACGAGCGGCTTCAATCGCTTCTTCGGTCATCGTCTCTGCGTCCTGCACCGCGCCGCGCACGTCTTCCTCCGCCTGCTGCAAGTCTGCGCGGATGTCGGCGTCAATCTGCTGCAACTCGAAGCGCTGCTCGATGAACTCCTCGCGGACTTCCTCGAAGTCGGTCAGATACTCGTCGCGGAAGTCGCGCGCGTGCTCGCGCAGCTCGCGGATCGCTCGACCGAACTGCCCGGCAATCTCGGGTAGCTTGCCCGGTCCGAAGATCAATGCCGCAAGCAGCAGCACGACCAGGATCTCAGGGATACCGACGCCAAAGATGTTCATCGGCAGTCAGCGTACCCGATTGCGCCGGGCGCGCGGCCCACATCGACCGCGTGCGTGGGGCTCCATAACGAAGGCTCGAGGTTTACTCCTCGGGCACGCCCTTGCCCACGAGGAAGTTGATGGCGTCCTGAACTGTGCCGATCCCCTCGGCGTCTTCGTCCGAAATCTCCAGGTTCGGCACCTCGTCACGGAACTCGTCCTCGAACGACATGATCAGCTCAACCAGGTCGAGCGAATCCGCGCCCAGGTCATCGACAAAGGACGCTTCCGGCGTCACGTCGTCCGGGTCAGCCGAGAGCTGATCGACGATGATGTCCTTGATTCGATCAAACAGTGCCATACCGCCGTCTTTCATCTACTCCGCAGTCCCAGCCTGCAGACGGTTGCGAGTGATCGCGCCCAGCACGCCGCTGACAAATCGGCGGCTACCGTCGTCGCCGAAGCGTTTGGCCAGCGACACGGCCTGCCGAACCGCCGTGTTCGGGCGTACCGCGTCATTATCGAAGAGCATTTCATACAGCGCAATGCGCAGCACGGTCAGATCGACTAACGCCATCTCGTCCAGCGGAAGCCGATCAGCCGTCTCCTCTATCAACTGGTCCAGGTCCTCGCGCCGCTCAATCACGCCCGCGACCAGGCGCGCCGCCCGCTCCGCCCGGTCTTCCGACATCGGGACAAATTCGTGAGCGCGGCGCAGTGCGGTGGTCGCGCGGATCACGCCAAACTCAGCCTCGAACAGCGCACAGAATGCGCGAACCCGCGCGTTGTCCTCGGCGTCGGGTCGGATCGGCGCGGGTCTGCCGCTAACTGCCAACGCTCTCCCGATCGCTGATGTTCACCAGTTCCGGCATCTCGGGCAGCTTGAGCGGCCGCAGGGTCGTACGCACCAGCCCGGTCAACACCTTGCCCGGACCCATCTCAACGTAGCGCTCGACACCCATCTCCTGCATCTTCAAAACAGTGTCGCGCCAGCGCACCGGACGCCGAATCTGCGCCGTCAGGTCGGACTTCACGTCACCGGCCGTCGTCAGCAGTTCGGCCGATACGTTGCCCACGACCGGCGTCTGTGGCGCGCTCACCTGGGCTTCGGCGATGATCGGCGCCATCGCCTCGGCCGCGGGCGCCATTAGCGACGAGTGAAACGCGCCGCCCACGTTAAGCATGACCACGCGCCGCGCGCCGCGTTCCTCTGCCAGCTTGGCCGCCTGCTCGACCGCTGGAACGGTCCCGCCGACCACGATCTGACCGGTCGCGTTGAGATTGCAAACTTCTGCCCCCGTCTGGCTGCAGATTGCCTCAACGTCCGCTTCGTCCATACCTAATACTGCGGCCAGCGTGCCGGGGTTCTGCTCGCCGGCGGATTGCATCAGCTCTCCGCGTCTCGCGACCAACCGCACCGCCTCGGACACTGACAGCGATCCTGCCGCAACCAGCGCCGAGTACTCGCCCATGCTGTGTCCTGCTGCGCAATCGGGCTGCGTGCCCAGGGCCTCATGGCCTGCCGCCGTGGCCGCGCGCCACGCGGCCAACGACGCGACCAGGATCGCCGGCTGCGTATTGACCGTCTCGCGCAAGACCTCGTCCGGGCCATCGAAAATCACGCTCGACAACGACCGGCCCAGCGCCTCGTCCGCTTCCTCGAAGATCTCGCGCGCCTCTGGGAATGCGTCGTGGAGGTCTCGGCCCATCCCCACTTCTTGCGCGCCTTGGCCGGGGAACAGCCACGCGGTCGCAGGACTGCCCTCCGACACGCTAGTCCTCCAGCTCGACCACGTTGCGGCCCCGATACGAACCGCAAGCCCAGCAGATGTGGTGCGCCTGGTGCGTCTCGTTGCAATCGGGACAGGTGACCAGCTTCGGCCGCTGCACACGGTGGTGCTGGCGGCGCAGTCGCTGACGAGTCTTCGCATACTTGCGCTTTGGTAGCGGTGGCATCGTGTTCTTCTCCCTCAAGCGTCGGACACTCCGACGCAGTTCAGTCCGGTTCCGACTCGATCTTGAAATTCGCCAGTGCCGACCAACGCTCGTCGATCGGTGCTTCCTGCGGTTCCCGGTCGATCAATCCAGGGCAGGCCGCTCCGCAACGCGGACTCATCGGTCGCCCCATCTCCAGGTATTGTCTCACGGCCTCCGACAGATCAATCTGTCCGCCGTTCACGTCGAACCCCGCACGCTCGGGCGGAGGCTCAACCGCGACTCCCAATGCCGCGTCCGATGCCGGCCAGAACTCCTCGTCGAACGCCAAATCGATCAGCAGTTCCAACTCTTGCAAACATCCGCCGCAGAGATCACGCGTCGTGGTCGACAGTGACGCCGTGACGAGCACCGATTGATCCGTGCGCAACAGTCGCAGGGATCCGGAGATGCCCGACTCCAATCCGTTGGCTCGCGCGTCGACCACTTCGTATCGGCGCAGCGAGCCGATCGGCTCTTGCAGCAGCGTCGAAACATTGATCAGCAGTGAAGTCGTGCGTCGAACCGCGTGGCCCGCGATCCCGCTCTCGGCAGTCATGGTCGTCCAAGCCTATCAGCGTCTGCGGAGCGGCCAACCTCGCTCACTGTCCGCTGTTGGCTATCGCAGTGGTCGGGCATACACTCAGAGGAGCGGCCTGGACTGGTCCGCTCCCAACCCACTCCATCACACGCATTACCAAGTGTTACCAAGTGAAATCGAGCCGCCGCTATGGATCTTGAGGGGATGCAGCAGCTCCAGGAAGTCGACATCCAGCGCGACCAGGCCAAGCGCGATCTTCAACACATCGTCGACCAGATCTCCGAGCCTCCGTTCGTCGGTGCGCTCGAAGACGAGATTGGCAAGCAGGAAGATGAAGCCCGCGGCGCCGATCAGGCCGTGCGCGAAGCGCAGGCGGTGGTGCAGACAGCTCAGAGGAGGATCGAAGTTACCGACCGACGCCTCTACTCAGGCTCAATCACCGATCACCGTACGCTCGAGGAGTTGCAGCGCGACCTGTACAGCCAGCGCCAACAACTGCCGCCCCTGACCGAGGCAGAGCAGCGCGCCCAGAACGACGCGGAACAAGCCCACAACGCCAGCGACTGGCTACACGCCCTGCGTGCCGCCGCCATTGAGATCTGGAATGAGCGTCAGTCCCAACTCCAGGTCGAGCGATCCGCGGTGCAGGAACAGGTTGATGAACTCTCCCGACAGGTAGAGATACTGCGCGACCAGATGGTCCGCGATGACCTCGATGTCTACGACCAGTACCGCCGTCGCCGTCCCCGCGTTGTGGCGACAGTGGCTGGAGGCGTCTGCGCCGAGTGCCGCATCGCCCTGCCCACCATCGTCGTCAGCCGAGCCCGACGCGGCGTCCGCGCAGTCGAATGTCCATCATGTGGATGCTTGCTGCGGGTCGGCTAGTACACCCTCACGCAACGACATAACATCCAGTTGTGCGAGCCATTGGATACCTCAGCCAGGCAGCCGAGCATCTGCACCATCGCGAACGCGACGGCGCCGCCGGACACGTCACCGACGACCCACGGCCAGGCTTGATCGAACAGAACGCCCGTTTCCTCGCCTACTGCCAGGAGCACGGCTTCGAACCGACCGCGACCTTCCTCGATTCCGATCTCTCTCCACAACGCGAGCGCACTGGTCTGCGGCAACTGCTGAGGCACCTCAAGGAAGAAGCTCGCGGATTTACGTTTGTCATCGTCCAGGGATTTGACCATCTTGGCGGCGACGCCACCCAGGCGGTCCGCACCGTGCTGCAACTCCGCGCTCGCGGCGTCCAGTTGATCTCACTCGAAGAAGGACCGATCAACGACTCAACCCTCGTCGATCTCTGGCGGCTGCACACCGATCCAGACCCCGACGCCGAGCGCCGACGCGAGCGGCTTCAGGAGAAAGCGCGCCTTGGTCAAGCGATCGGCCGTCCGCCCTATGGATACCGGATCGGCGACGACGGGCGCTACGAAGTTGATGAAGAAGAGGCGGCAGTGGTAAGACGCATCTTCGACCTGTATCTGCACGACGATCACGGCATCCGCCGCGTTGCCCAGCGGCTCAATGCGGATGGCTATCAGACACGGCGAGGACGCAACTGGAGCATGGTCACGATCCGCGACCTGCTCCGCAATCCCGTCTACATCGGCCGCTACGACAAACTCGGCGTCAGCGTGCCCGCCAACCACGAAGCGATCGTCTCCGAGCCCGACTTCCACGCCGTCGGACAACAGATGATGCAGCGGCGCACCGCACCCGGCGTCAGCCATCCGTCCGACTTCCTGCTCGCCGGTCTGATCTGGTGCGGCGAGGACCAGTCGCGAATGATCGGCGTGACCCGGCGTCGTCAGTGGCGCAACTCCGACGGCGAGCGGGGCGAGACCGTCTACCGCTACTACCAGTCCGAGGCCCGCACCAATCAGTCGGTCGGCAGCTATCACACGCGCCAGGCCGACGAACTTGAGGCCGAGGTGCTGGCTCACATCCGGGGCGAGCGGGAAGGCGGTGAACCTTCGGTGCTCAACATTGGCCGCGACAACGGCGCGTTGGCGGCCGAGACGGTTGTCGCGGTTGCCAATGCCGAGGCTCGCCTCAGAGCCATCGACCGCCGACTCGGTCAGTTGCTCGAAGATGTCGCCACGGGCGATCCGCCGCCCGCCGGATTGCAGGATGCCGGCGCCGACCTGATTCGTGAGTGGGAGACCGCCAGCGCCGATCTCGCCCAGATCCGCTTTCGCGCCGCCGCGCAAGACCGAGAGGCAGAGCGTCGACGCCGCCGAGACATGCGTCTACAGCGAGTCCGTGAGCAATGGGATCAGCTCAACTTCCCCCAACGTCGAGATTTGATCGAGCATCTGGTCGAGCGAGTCGTCGTCTTCGACCACTCCGTCACCACCCAACTCAAGGCGTAGCCACCGCTAAGCTCACCGACATGCACCTGATCGCCTACGCCGACGGCGCATCGCGCGGCAATCCTGGGCCGGCCGCCTACGGCGCGGTGCTCTGCGACGCCGATGGTGTCGAGCTGGACGCCTGGGGCAACCCGATTGGCCGCGCCACTAACAACGTCGCCGAGTACCAAGGTGCGATCGCCGCCGTTGAAGCGGCTCTCGAACGCGGCGCGACGAAGCTCGAACTGCGCCTCGACTCCGACCTCATCGTGCAGCAGGTACGAGGCACGTATCGAGTCCGCAAGCAACAGCTCAAACCCCTTTACAAGCAGCTAATTGACCTGCTCCGCGAGCTCGATCACTTCGAGATCAACCACGTTTACCGAGAACTCAACACCCGCGCAGACGCCATGGCCAACGAAGCCCTCGACCGCTCGTAGCCTCTCGCGTTCCCCTTCCTTCTCCCCCCGCTCTGCGGGGGGGAGATGCCGTAGGCAGAGGGGGCTCCCCTTGCGCCCGAGCGCGATACCATTGGTCTCGCCAGGCCGCCGGGCGGTCGCGGTCTCCGACTCGTTCGGAGGTCGAGGAAAGTCCGGGCTCCTCGGGACAGGGCGCTGGGTAACTCCCAGGCAGCGCGAGCTGACGGAAAGCGCACAGAAACACACCGCCTACCCGTCCGGCTGCGTTTTTTTCGCGGTCGGCGGCGGTAAGGGTGAGATGGTGCGGTAAGAGCGCACCAGCGGTTGGGTGACCGACCGGCTGAGCAAGCCCCGCCCGGAGCAAGACCAAATAGAGAGGCAATGGCTCGTCCCGGGCCGCCTCCGGGTAGGTCGCTCGAGGCGGCGGGTAACCGCCGTCCCAGATGGATGGCCGCCGTCCGACGTTCGGCGCAACCCGAACGTCGTTCACAGAACCCGGCTTACAGGCGGCCTGGCTAACAGATCCCTCTCCGGTCCCCTCTCCCTGCGGGAGAGGGCTAGGGTGAGGGCCCCTCTAGCAAAGGACAATCGACCATGCCGGCGCAACTGCTGCGCGAGATGCTTCAAGAGGTGATTGGCGCCCACATCTCGCCGGACCTTGATCCGGGAGTCACCGGCGTCACTCAGGACTCACGCTCCGTCACCCCTGGCACGGCCTTCGTGGCCCTCCCCGGATTCACCGTTGACGGCCATCAATACCTTGAATCCGCAATCGCCAATGGCGCAGCCGCGCTGATCGTCCAATCCGACCGCGCACAGCTCTGGCAACCAGTCGCCGACGCTCACTCCGACATCGCCGTCGTCAGCGTCGACGACACCCGAGCCGCTCTGCCCCGCATCTCCGCTGCCTTCCACGACTTCCCCGCGCGCAAACTCAATGTCGTCGGCGTCACCGGCACTGACGGCAAATCGACCACCACGTACCTCATCCACGCCATGCTCTCCGCCGCTGGACACCGGACCGGTCTGCTCAATGGCGTCGAGTTCCACGTCGGAGGAAAGTGGACCCAGAACGAGACCGGCGAAACCACGCCTGAGGCGGACATCATCCAGGCCAAACTCGCCGAGATGGTCGCCGCCGGCGATACCCACGCCGTACTCGAAGTCAGCTCCCACGCCCTCGAGCTCCACCGCGCCGACGAGATCAACACCAGGGTCGCCGTCTTCACCGGCCTCTCCGACGACCACCTCGACTTCCACGGAACCAGGGAAAACTACCTCGCCGCAAAGCTCAAACTCTTCCATAGCCTCGACGACAACCAGATTCCCATCTCCCCCCGCGAAGCGGGGGGAGATGTCGCGAAGCGACAGAGGGGGGCTCTCCGAGCAACCGCCGTCGTCCGAGCCGAAGATCCGCTCCGCGACACCATCACCTCCGCCCACTCCCAACAGACCGTGATCGCAACCGCGACCCCAGGCACAACCGCTGACGTCAGCGTCCTCCCCGGTTCCCAGGACGCCCGAGGTTCCGACGTCCGGTTCGTCACCCCTGCCGGAGCCCTCGGCGCGCGACTGCGCATGCCGGGCGACTACAACCTCGGCAACGCCGCACTCGCCGCCGGCGCCGCCTGGAGCCTCGGCGTCGGACCCGTCGCGATGCAGACCGCTGTGAACAACCTGCGACCGGTCCCCGGACGCATGGAGTCCATCGACGCCGGGCAGCCGTTCACCGTCATTGTCGACGCCGCCGCCACCGGTCCCGCGCTCGAACTTGCCCTGCAGACGCTCAAACCGCATGTCACCGGACGCCTGATCCTCGTTTTCGGCGTTGCCGGCGAGCGCGACCCGATTCGCAAGTCGAGCATGGCCTCCGCCGCCGCTCGCCACGCCGATCACACCGTGATTTCCAACGAAAACCCGCGCTCAGAGGATCCGGTTGAGATGGTCGATGAGATTGCGAGTCACTTCGTTGAGTCGGGTGGAACGTCGTTCGACAGACAACCCGACCGCCGCGAAGCGATCCGCCGGGCGATCTCGCTCGCCCGGCCTGATGACCTCCTCCTGATCGCCGGAAAGGGCGCCGAGCCGAAGCTGATTTACGCCGACCGAGTCGAGCCGTGGGATGACCGCGAGGTCACGCGTTCCCTCGTGGCCGAGTTGCTATCCCGCTAAGTGACTTGCCAATAGCCTGACCCAATCGAATCGCCGCACCAGTCGGAGCCACGCAATGGACAACGCCCAGTACCGCGCCCTAGTCGAAGACGACCTCAATCATTGGGTTCATCCGCTCTTCCACCCCGATTTCCACCAGGAACCGGTGCTGTTCGAGCGTGGTGAAGGCATCTACGTCTACGGCGCGGACGGCAAGCGCTACATCGACGGTTTGTCGGCACTCTGGAACGTCGCCGTCGGGCACGGACGCGAGGAACTCGGCGAAGCCGCCAAGGAGCAGATGTCCAAGCTGGGCTTCTCCAACTCCTACGAGGGCTACACCAACGAGCCGGCGATTCGCCTCGCGAAGAAGGTGATCGAGCTCGCCTACGACAACATGCAGGCGGTCTATTTCACTAACTCCGGCTCTGAGTCCAACGAAACCAACGTCAAGGCCGCCCGCTTCTACTGGATTCAGAAGGGCCGCCCCAAGAAGCAGAAGATCATCACCCGCGTCGAGGCCTACCACGGCAACACCGTCGCCATGACCGCCGCCACCGGGATGCAAGTCTTCAAGCCGCAGTTCGGCCGCCCGGTGCCCGACATTATCAACGCCGCCACGCCCAACGCCGTGCCAACCGGCGGCGGACGGATCGACCGCGGCAACCTGATGATCGACAACATCGTCGCCACGATCGAGCAGGAGGGCCCGGACTCGGTCGCCGCGGTGATCGCCGAGCCCGTCCAGGGCGCGGGCGGCGTCTACCCGCCGCCCGACGACTACTTCCCCCGCCTGCGCGAGGTATGCGACCGCTACGACGTGCTGCTGGTGGTCGATGAGGTAATCACCGGATTCGGCCGCACCGGCAAGTGGTTCGCCTTGGAGCACTTCGACGTCGAGCCCGACATGATGTCGATCGCCAAGGCGATCACCTCCGGCTACGTGCCGATGGGCGCCGCCATCTGGTCGAAAGAAGTCCACGAGACGATCACCGACGGCCCCGGCAAGTTCATGCACGCCTACACTAACTCCGGCCATGCGACCGGCGCCGCTGTGGGACTGCGCAACCTGCAGATCTTCGAGGACGAGAAACTCGTCGCCAACGCCGCCGCGCGCGGCGACCAGCTCCTCTCCGGCCTCCAGCGCCTGACCGAGAATCCTCACATCGGCAATGTCCGCGGCCTCGGTTTCATGTGCGGCTTCGACATCCTCAAGGACCCCGAGACCGACGAAGCCTTCCCCGCCTCCGACGCCATGGGTGCAAAGCTGCTCCAGGCCTGCCAGCGCCGGGGTCTGATCAGCCGAGTCCGCAACGACGGCTACCTCCTCGCCCCGCCCCTCGTCGCGACCGAGGAACAGGTCAACGAGATCCTCACCATCGTCGAAGACTCCGTCCGCGAAGTCACCTCAGCCTTGTAGTCAGGATTGAGGAAGGCATCACTTCCGTGCTACCCTGCGGGGCAGGAAAGGAGGTGATGCAACTTGGGACATAGTCAACGATCGCCCAGGTACCGACGACGCAGCGCAGTGGAGGTGGGCGCCTCCTAGCCGCTGACACCAAACGTCGCCCGGTTACCTGGGCGAACCACGACGACCCCGAGCCGCCCAGCTCGGGGTCGTGCCGTTTAACTCGATAGCCTCCCCGCATGGCCGATCCCGATCTCCTTCCCCCCGACCAACGACTGGATCTCGACCGCGTGCGCACATTGCTCACCACCTCAGAGTTCGGACAGCACTTCCACTACTTCGTTCAGACGACGTCGACCATGGACGACGCCCGTCGCCTGGCTGAGGACGGCGCGCCACACGGCACGGTCGTGGTCGCCGACGAGCAGACCGCCGGACGCGGGACCAAGGGACGCATCTGGGTCTCTCCGCCCGGTCAGAGCATCCACGCCACGATCATCGTCCGGCCCGACATCGAACAGCTCAAGCGGCTCAGCATCGTCAGTCCCGTCGCCACGACCGACGCCGTGTGTGCCACGACCCCGCTCGAACCGACGATCAAGTGGCCCAACGACGTCCAGATCGAACAGCGCAAGCTGGGCGGCATCCTGATCGAAGCGGAGTGGCGCGACCGTCAACCCGGCTACGCCCTCGTCGGCATTGGACTCAATGTCAACTTCGATCCCGCACCCTGGGCGACGCAGATCGACCGGCCCGCCACCAGCCTGATGATCGAACTCGGCGCCCGCCTGGAGCGCGAGCCGGTCCTCGCCGCCCTGCTCAACGCCTTCGAGTCCCGCTACCGACAGGCAGGCGCAAGGGAACTCCACGAGACCTGGACTGCGCGGCTGAACACGCTCAATCGCGAGGTCACGGTCACCCTGACCACCGGCGAGCGAATCGAGGGCAAGGCCGTGGCAGTCGACGGCTCCGGTGCGCTGATCGTGCAGACCACCGACGGCGACCTTCGCACCTTCATCGCCGGCGAAGTCACGCTCCGGGAATCAGGCTCACCCACCTCGTGAACGCCGTGTACCCACCGGGCACAATCAGCGACGGAGCCGGGACGTTCCCGTCCAGCGGCATCAGTGTCCAGGATCCGGTTATCAGGTCAAGGACGCATCCGCCAAGCAGTCTTGCGGTCTCCAGCCCGCCGAGCGTTATTCTGCCGCCTTCCACTCGCGGCGCGCCGTACTGATCCTGCAGCTCCAACAGCCAGCCTTCCAGTTGGCTTCCCGGCGGGGCGCTGGCACAGGGCGAGGGAACCTGTTCGAGCATTCGCATCAACCGCGCCGCGCTGCCTAGTCGTGAGACGGAGATCCCGACCTCACGCTCAGACCACTGCGAAAGCTCAATCGTCACTCGCATGCCGCCCAGTACTACGGTCGCGGCGCCGTCTCCGGGAACCATGCCAAACCGAGCTCCGTCCTCCGACGCAAACGCCCGTGCCAGCTCCCGTTCAACTGAAGTCGCTCCGCTGCCGGCCCGCAGCCTCGCCTCCTCGACGATCTGCGCGTCCGTCTTCGCCGAGGGCGTGAGATTCTCCGCAGCCACGTCAAAGGCGGCCAGCGGTAGTCCAGATAGATCCCGTACCGTCTCCTCTGTGCTCGGCGAGTAGATTACCCGCGTTGCATCCGGTGATGTCACCGGTTCCGTCAGAGTCAGTGTGATGGTCTCGTTCGACCAGTCCAAGGAGTTGACGCCAATCCTGCGATGTCCTGCGAGGACGGCAAAGTCGGCGGGATCACCGTTGGACGCGTCGATTCGTTGATCGAGGGTCAGCACGGCCTCTCGTCTGTTCACCGCGGCGAAGACCACATGGGGCGCGGTCTCCGTGTAGTTCTGTACGACGAACACGCCACTAGGGACGAGTACGCCGCTCATACCAGCCAGTCCACGCGTGCCCCGAGCCAGATACACCACGCCGAACAGGTCCAGATCGTCAGGCAGGCTGCGCTTGAGTTGCAGATACACCGACGAGCCGCTGATCGTGATTGATGCGATGTCGATGTTCAGACCGGGTCCGGCCAGTTCGAACCACGAGACAGGAACGTTTCGTTGCTGCAGCGATTGGTCAAAGCTGAGGATGATCAGGTCATCCAGGCCGAACGCCGTCGTCAGTTCGGGCGGATTGGTCCGATCGGTGATTGGCACGGACAGCGGGCCAACGGTCAACCCGCCGCCACGCAGCGACGAGCCGGCGTAGGTCAGGACGGCATCGGCGTCAGCGTTTAGTCCCGGCGGTTCGAGTTGCAGCGTGACTGTGCGGCCTTCCATTCCTACAACTCCGGTCACCTGTCCTCCGCGATCGATAGCAAAGTCATTGGGTACTGGCAGCGACGCGTCGAGCGGCTGATCGAAGGTCAGCTCAAGCCGGTCTCCTAATGCAACCGCTGAGTCGATACATGGCGCGGCGCGATCGACGATCCGATCCAGCGCCAGCGCCAGCGTCGGTGGGGTCGGCGGCATCCAGTTGATCGTCACTGAGTCGCCCACGCACAGCGACGAGTCTGGGATGACACGAATCATGCCGGCCGACGATTCGACATGCGACCCTCGCGCTGTTCCGTTCACGACAAGCGACCATCCCTGATCGACAAGGGTGTCGTCCGTGGCAAGTGTCAGTGTCAGCGCGCCGAGATCCGACTCGATACACGCCAGACTGAGGGCCCGGTGGATGAAGTTGTCGAGCGCGAAACTGAACTCTGTGATCGGTCGGTTGCCATCGTCGAGCCAGGGCTCGTCCTGGGGCGAGTACGTCAGTTCCAGAGCAGTGCACTCTGGTACCGCGTCTTCCAGCGCGACCGTCAACTCCTTCTGCACGGCACTGGTCTTTCGGATCGCGAGCGGTTTCCGATCCGCGGTCACGCGCAACGGATCCGCGTTGAGATTCGACGTTGCGGGCAGACCGCCGTCGAAAGTCACGACTATCATTGACGGCTCGGACCTGTCGAACACTCCGTCCGTTGGGGCCGCTGCAGTCTCGTTCGTTACCGACACCGGCCCGAATGAGCCAACTTCATTCGGAGATGTGGCGGAGTCGCGAAGAGTGAGATTGTTCACACCGGCAAGCGAGACCAGTTGATACTCAACCTTCACGCTGTCGCCCGTCTTGACCCTCTTTTCGAGCTTTAGCGTGACGTTGCGTCCCTGCACGCCAACCGACGCGATCGCAGCCGTTGCAGTCGACTCAGTTCCGGCTGGATGTCGTACCACTGTGAACCAGGTCGGAGGATTGTCGCTCGGACAGTCAAAACTCTCCAGCATGTCCTCCAACCACTCGCAGTGTGGCGGCGGCACGCTGTCCTCATCGAGTTCCTGGTCAAATTCAAGCGTGACCAGATCGCGATTCACCGTGGCCCTTGTCAACTGCGGTGCTACTTCAACATTGTTCTGGACTGAGATCGTGAAGTTGGCCACGCGATTCCCGTCGCCTTGTACCTCGGGATCGCCATCGTCGTCTCGTAGTCCTCCAGTCTCCGGTTGTGTGTACTTGAGATTGACGCTCGCGCCTTCTCGAACCCAGTGACCCTCTTCAAGCTGAATCACCAGTTGATCCCCTTCCGTCCTACTGGAGTCGACGATGACCGACTTGATCTCGAGCGAGGGCATGAATGCGAACCAAGACTTTTCGAAGGTGCCTGATGGGTCTAGGCGCTGGTCGAATCGAAGCATGACCTGATTCGCGCCGAGCGCTTGTCCTGTTGCCTCAGCGCTGGCCGACGCCGCGTACGGTGCGTAGTCGGTCACGTTGTCGACCAACTCGGTGAACGCCGCCCCCGGCACGCCAGTGGCGCTCGCCAGACCGCCTGACTCCGGGGGCGTGTAGGTCAACTCGTACTCAGCGTCCTCGGTCGCCGATGGCGACACGACCAACGACATCGTCGAGCCGCTCAGTTCGGCGGACTCCACACTCAAATCGTTCGACTCAAACGAGAACCAGTCCGCCGCGACCGTCACATCCTCGTCCAACGCCCGGTCGAACACCAACGAGAGCGAGGCGCCGTCCAGCGTTGCCGACTCGACTGTTGGAGGAGTCTTCGTCAGATTGGTCAGTTGGTAGTTGTCGATCTCCACGCGATTCATGCCCGCGTCGTCGTCACGGATGCGAATCTGGGAGCTACCAGGGAAGTATCGAACAGTGATCGAGTTCCCTTCCTCAACCTCTTCCGACAGCGTCAGTACGATCTTACCCACGCTGCCTGGCCCGTCGTTGGAGATGTCAATCGTTGTGATGTCCGCAACTGTGCCCGTCAACGTGAAGTGTTCATACACGACGCTGTCGTCCGCCAACGGATTGAATCGGGGGTCCTCGTACAGTTCCTGATCCAGGACGATTACGATCTCGTCGTCTGTGACAGTGCCCAACGCCGGCGCAGGCGCCGTGTCCGTCTGGTTATCCAGCGCGAGGCTGAACGATGCCGTCCGCTTGCCGCCCGGATCGGCGATGCCGCCGCTCGATGGTTCGACGTAGCCGAGCGTCGCCGATTCATCCTCGACCAGCGACCGAGACAGCGTCAGACTCAACCCGTCTTCGCCGTCGTACGACACTGCGTTCACGCTCGCGGCCGGACTCGCGGTGATGGTGAATGACGCCGCTCCCAATGCCGAGTTGCCATCCAGCGCCTGGTCGAAGATGAGCGAGATGGTCGCCCCCCTCGCGGTCGCCGACTCTACCAACGGTGCCACGTCGGTGCCGTTGGTCACCGACTCCGAGAACGACGGCACTGCAACGCCGTCAAGTGTCGTGAGCGGCGATGCGCTTGGCGCGGTATACGTCAACGTGTACGCCACGCCCTCTCGCAACGAGCTGCTCAGTTCGAGGCGAATAGTCATTGTCTCCAGCGAGACTTCGCTCACAGTCGGATGACCCTCGCCCAGCGAGAATGCCGAGGCCGACGGCCTGAATGCAGTGTCAAGGGCCTTGGAAACCGTGATCACGATCTCGTCCTCTTCTCCCACGACCGAACGGATCAGTGGCTCCGGCGTCTCATTGGTCACGCTCAACGAGGAGAACGACCGGGCGAACAGTGCCTGACCCGAGCGCTTGATCCCGCCGGTTTCAGGCTTGACGTAGCTGACCGAGATCACGTCGTCGTGCGCGACGGCGGCGCTGAGCGTGAGGGTGATTGTCGAGTCGGCGATCCCGAGGGAGGAGACGGTCACAGTGGTTCCACCAAGGGTGAACGTCGACGCCGCCGGCTTCGACATGGCGTCGAGCGAGCGGTCGAATACGATCACGAGCGTCGCCCCGTTGACGGAGACCGAAGCAGGTCGAGGCACGCCGTCGGCATTGTTGGTTACCGACTCCGCCGACCAGGAGGACACCAGATGTCCGCCGGTCAGCGACTGCAGCTTCCCGTCCGTTGCCCCGGTCGGCTGAGCGTAGGCGGCCGTGATCGTCTCGCCCAGGTCCGCCTTCGGGGAGAGCGTCAACGTGACCGTCGTCCCGCTGACCGAGACCGCTCCCACCGCGGCTGTCCCGCCACTGAGCGTGAACGCCGAAGCTGCGGGTTGACCGGCCGACGTCTCCAGCAAGTCGCCGCTCATTGTGATGGCGAGCGTGTCGCCGGCGGCGTTGATCGACGCGGACGCGAGCGTCGGCGTCGGATCGGGCGTCTTGTTGTCGACGCTGAGCGCGGAGAACGACTCGGCGTAGAACGCCTGGCCGTCGCGCTTGATCCCTCCGGTCTCGGGCTTGGCGTAGCCGAGCGTGATCACATCGTCGTGCGCGACGGTTGCGCTGAGCGCGAGGGTGACGTCTGCGTTAGAGATCGAGACCGTTGAGACGGTCGCAGTCGTCCCACCCAGGGTGAACGCGGTCGCAGCGGGCTTCGACATGGAGTCGAGCGCGCGATCAAAGGCAACAGTCAGTGTCGAGCCATTGACGGCGGCCGACGTCGGTCGCGGCACGCCATCGGCGTTGTTAGTCGCCGACTCCGCCGACCAGGAGGCCACGACGTGTCCGCCGGTCAGCGACTGCAGCTTGCCATCCATCGCGCCAGTCGGCTGGGTGTAGGCGACCGTGATCGTCTCGCCCAGGTCAGCCTTGGGCGAGAGTGTAAGCGAGACCGTCGTCCCACTGACCGATACCGCGCCGACCGCGGCGGTCCCGCCGCTGAGGGTGAACGCGCCCGCCGCAGGCACGCCTCTCGAGGTCTCAAGCAAGTAACCGCTCATCGCGATCGTCAGCTTGTCGCCTCCTGCGTTGACCGATGCTGAGACGAACGCCGGCGATGGGTCAGGCGCTTCATTGGTGACGTCGAGAGATGAAAACGACTCACCGAACAGCGCTTGACCGGAGCGCTTGATGCCGCCTGACTGGGGCTTGGTGTAGCCGACCGTGATCGTCTTGTCGTGCGCGACAGCGGCACTCAGAGTGAGCATGACAGCCGAGCCGGAGATCGCCACGGTCGAAGTAGTGGCGGTCGTGCCGCTAAGAGTGAACGTCGACGCCGCCGGTTGCGACATCGCGTCGAGCGCTCGGTCGAAAGTGATTCTGAGCGTCGCGCCGTTGACTGTCGCGCTGGTTGGTCTGGGCACGCCGTCGGCGTTGTTGGTCAGCGACTGCGCCGGCCAGGTCGCGACGAGGTGACCGCCCGCGAGTGACTGGAGCTTGCGCTCGGAGGCGCCGGCCGGCTGCGTGTAGGCGACCGTGATCGTCTCGCCCAGGTCAGCCTTGGGCGAGAGTGTGAGCGAGACCGTCGTCCCACTGACCGATACCGCGCCGACCGCGGCTGTCCCGCCACTGAGCGTGAACGCCGAAGCTGCGGGTTGACCGGCCGACGTCTCCAGCAAGTCGCCGCTCATCGTAATCGTCAGCGTGTCGCCAGCGGCATTGATGACGGCGGAGTCGAACGTGGGCGCCGGATCCGGCGTACTGTTAGTCACCGCCTGATTGCTGAAGCTATCGGCGTCGCGGTTGTTGCGCGCTTCGATTCGCGGCGGCTCGTCCGGTTTCTCGTACGAAACAGTCAGGCTGTCGCCTGACGACAGCGCCGCCGAAAGAGTGAGCTTGACAACCTTCCCGCTGAAACTAGCTGCACTGACGCTGACGCCCGCCGCGCCGCTGACGCTGAATGCCGCTGAACCAGCGACGTTCTTGAGCGGCATGTCGAATGTGATCGTCAACGTCGCGCCGCTGACCTCCGCGCTCACGACCACCGGCTTCGTCGTCGGGGTCGAACTCTCGACCGCTTGGCTGTCGAAGTCGCCGGCCTGTTTGGCGCCGTCCGCCTGTTGTAGCGGCGATTCGCCGGGTGCAACGTAGGAGAGCTGAAACTTCTGGTCCAAACCGCCGCGGATCACTGCGGAGACACCCAACGTGACGGTCTTGCCTGTTACCCCGACCGAGTCAATCGTCACTGAGTAGGGCCGGTCCGTAACAGTGAAGGCCGACTTGTCCGGAACGCTGTCCTCGTCGAGGGTCTCCGAGTAGGTCAGGGTGATCACATCCCACAGCGCCGTGACCGATACAAGTTTGGGCGGGCTGTCGACGTTGTTGGTCACCTCGCGCGCGGACCAGCTCCCAATCGACTTGCGTCCTTGATCCAGATCACGAAGGGGATAATCCTCGCTCGCGTCGTCCTGCGCGAAGGCCAGGGTGATCGCTTCGCCTTCCTGGATTGCGTTGGCGGCGGCAAGTTGGAGCTCCAACCGGCCCGTCATGGCAGCAGGCGTGACCAGGTCATTGATCGGCCGCCGCGTCCCGCCGGCAGTGAGCGTGAACGCAGAGAAGTCAGACCACTGAAAACTGATGTCTCCAATCGCTTCGCAGAATGTCACGTGTATGTTCCGGCCGGTTGCGTCGGTCTCGATCGAATCGATTGCCGGTGCCTTGTCAGTCTGGTTGCTCACCGAGAGGTCGGCGAAGTCCTGGAGTTCGCTCCCGGACGCAGTGATCGACGATCCCGACCGCTCGTAGCTGACCGTGACCGCAGCGGAGTCGCAATCCGGGTCACCGACCCCATCTGCAAGCGTCAATGTGATGGTGGTCCCGCTGACGTCGGCCGAGTTGATGGTCAGCTCTTCGTCGCCTGCCGAGACCGTGAAGTCCGACGCAACAGCAGTGCTGGTCGTGTCCACTTCCGCCGAGAGCGTGATCGTCAGCGTTACTCCGTCAACGCTGGCAGAAGACGCTGTCGGCGCGGTCTGAGTCTCTGCAAGCTCAGTTAGCAGGCAGAGGACTGCCAGTGACGACAGCAACGCCGCTGAAACTGCAATCGCCGGACGGCACACCCGACGATGTTATGAATGGCAGCCCTTTGGATCATCAAATCGCACAACAGTCATAGAACGGCCCGTACTGTGTGACTTATCGGCCACTCCATTTCGGCGGACGCTTCTCGACGAAGGCGCGCGGGCCTTCTTTGGCGTCCTCCGAGTTGAGCACCGTGCGGCTCACCCACTGTCCCACGCGGTACGACTCGTCGATCTGCAGTTGGCGCCATTGCTGGGCCATGAACTTGGTACCTTCGACCGCCAGCGGCGCGTTGGCCGCGATCATCTCTGCGACTTCGATTGCTCGCGGCATCAACGCCTCAGGCGCCAGGATCTCGCGGATCAACCCCATGCGCAGCGCGTCCTCGGGCGAGACCCGGTCGGCGGTCAGCATGATGTAGAGCGCGTCGCCGATCGGCAGCATCCGCGCCAGGTGGTGGATCGCGTAGCCAGGCAGGATCCCGCGCTGCACCTCGAACAGGCCGAAGAACGCCTCGCTCGACGCGATGCGGATGTCGCAGTCCAGCGCTCGCTCCAGGCCTCCGGCGATGCAGAGCCCGTTGATCGCGGCGATGAACGGCTTGCGCGCCCGCGAGAACGGCATCGCCTCCTTGAAGTCGTAGCCCATCGTGTTGCGCGCGCCCTCGCGCGCCTGGTTCTGCTCGTTCATCTCCTTGAGGTCGGCGCCCGCCGAGAATGCGCGCCCGGCGCCGGTCAGGATGCCCACCCGCATGTTCGGGTCGGCCTCCATGTCGGCCACGGCCTCGCGCGTCAGCCGCCGCAGATCGCCGCCCAGCGCGTTCAGCCGGTGCGGACGATTCATCGTCAGCACTGCGTAGTGATCGAACTTCTCGTAGATCAGGTCCGGGCCGTCGGACGGATGCTCTGCCATCGTGGTCGTCCTATAGGTCGGCGAGGATGTCGCGCATCTCGCGGTCGTCGACGATGTTGCCGGTGTACTTCGCCGGCTGGCTGGCGATCCAGACGCTCGCCCGCGCCATCCAGTCGGCCGACTCGAACTCGGTCTGCGGATTGTCGGGCGAGGTCAGCGCGTACCAGTGCCCGGGCGTCTTGATCAGGTAGCGCAGTGTGAGCACGTTGCAGGCGATCCGGTACTGCTGCAACTCCATCGCCCAGCCCTGCGTGATCCGTTCCAGGCCAGCCTTGACCATGCCGTAGAACTGCCCGCCCTCGCGCACCTCGTCATAGGGGCCCGGACCGGGGAAGTCGGCCGCGCCCGAGGAGATGTTGATGATGTCGCCGCCCGACTCCTTCATGTGCTCGATCGCGTACTTGGCCAACAGCACCGGACCGCGCAGGTCGAGTTGCCAGATCAGGTCAATGTGTCGGTCCTGGACCGACTCCAGCGTGCCCGGCACCAGCACCGCCGCGTTGTTGATCAGGATGTCGAGCCCGCCCAGCTCCGAGGCCGTGGTGTCGATCGCGCGCACGATCGATTCCGGATCACGCACGTCGAGCCGGATTGGCACGGCGTGTCCGCCGCCCTGGCGAATCTCCTCGGCCACCGTGCGGATCGTGCCGGGCAGGCGCGGATCCGGCGAGGCTTCGTCCGACCGCGCCGCCACCGCCACCGCCGCGCCGTGCGCCGCCAGCCCGCGTGCGATGTCCGCCCCGATTCCGCGGCTGGAGCCGGTCACCAGCGCCTTCCGACCATCAAGCAGTCCCATGAGTTCCCGCCTTCCTTGAGTCACGAATCAAGCGCCGCCAGTCTAGTCGCCGCGGGTCTCGGCGATGCCAGTCACGGCGATACCATGCGCCCATGCCGACCGTACGATCCGTCATTGATGCGGGACTGACCCACCTCTCCGGCGGCCGATTCGTCATGGGCGCCGAAGACCGCCGCCGTGACGAGCGGCCCGCGCACTCGGTCAGGATCGCCCCGTTCCGCGCCGCCGAGCGACCGATCACCAACGCGCAGTACGCGGAGTTCGTTAAGTGCGTTGGCGCGGCTCCGCCGCCTTTCTGGTCGCAGGATGGCTTCCGTATCCCCGGGGCGCCCGTGGTCGGCGTCTCCTGGCACGATGCAGTCGCTTATTGCACCTGGCTGTCCGAGCAAACCGGCATCCACGTCCGCCTGCCGACCGAGGCCGAGCGCGAGTTCGCCGCACGCGGCGGTCTCGACGGCGCCGACTGGCCACAGGCGACGCAAGACTGGCCTGAAGATGCAATCCGGGCGGAAGTCGCCGCAGCCGAGCATCCCCACATCCCGCTCGACGCCTGCCGCAACGGCTTCGGCCTGTACTGCATGGCCGACAACGTGCACGAGTGGTGCTCCGACTGGTACGACCGCAGCTTCTACGCCGCCTCGCCCGAGTTCGCGCCGACCGGTCCGCAGGCCGGCACGCGGCGCGCCAGCAGAGGCGGCTCCTGGCGGCACCGGATCAAGTTCACACGCGTCAGCGCCCGTTCCAGCCTCTCGCCCGCCTATCGCTACAACGACTACGGCTTCCGCGTCTACGCCGACGCCGAGTGAGCGAGGAGTCTCTCATGCCCATCCGCACCACTGTCGTCGGTTCCTGGCCGATCCCGTTTGGACAGCGCCTGGAGCTCAAGCGCTACTACGCAGGCGAACTCTCGGACGAGCAGGCCAACGGCGTCCTCCGGACCGCCGCCAGGATCGCGATAGACGAACAGATCGCCTGTGGACTCGACCAGATCATGGGCGGCGAAGTCTTCGCGCCCGACTTCCTCCATCACATCCCGCCCCGCCTCGACGGTCTCGAGACGCTTGCCCCGCGTATCACATCGCGGGGTCAGCAGGGCGTCGGGCGCTACCGGGTGATCGGCAAGGTCACCGCGCCCCGAGGCACCGGACACGCGAAAGCCTGGCGCCGCGAGCGCACGCTCGAGCCGCGCCTGGATAAGGCATCGGTGCCCTCGCCGCTGACCATCGGCGGTGGATTCGTCGTTGAAAGTGAGATGAGCGAGTCCGGTCACATGAACGACCTGATCGAGGTCGTCCAGGACGAGATCGCCGACATGGTCGCCAACGGACTCAGCGAAATCCAGCTCGACGCGCCGAGCGAAGCCGTCAGCCTGGTATCCGAGACGCGCGCGGTAGACGAGCTCCTGCCGCTGGTTCGCGAACCGCTCGCGCCGGCCTCGGACATTACCAGGACGATCCACTTCTGCCTCGGCGACATCGCCCGCAAACCCTCAATCGAGGTTCAGAACCTGCGTGCGCTGATCCCGTTCATCCAGCAGCTCGATGGAATCGTCGACCGCGTCCACGTCGAGTGTTCCTACGCCGGTCAGTGGGAGGAACACGGACTGCTGGCCGAGCTGCCCGACAGCATGCAGGTCATCGCCGGCATCGCCGATGTCAAATCCAAGCCCGCGGCGGTCACCGAGCTGCGTGAGAAGATCGAGCGGCTGGTCGACGTGATCCGACCCGGGCGCATGCTCGTCTCAAGCAGTTGCGGCGTCGGCCGCGTCCCGCACGACGAAGCAATCCGCCTGATGCGTAACCTGGTCAAGGCTGCGGGCGCAGTCGCCTGACCGGTAGGGAGATCAGTAGTAGATCCCTCGACCGACCCCGCCGCCGGCGGCGATCGTGTCGCCCGTGATCGCGATCGACTTCGGCGAGGCCAGGAACGCCACAATGTTGGCGATGTCGTCCGAATCAATGATCGTCCGCACCGAGTTGCCCGCTGCCATGCGCGCCTCTGCTTCCTCTAGCGAGATGCCGTTCGACTCGGCAATCTGAGCGATCCGGTCCGGCGTCGCCTCGGTTCGGGTCAGTCCGGGATGGACCACGGTCACGTTGATACCGTCCGGTCCCAGTTCGTCGGCCAGATTCTTGGTCATTGCAGCGACCGACACGTTGCGAATCGAACCAACCGTGTTGCCCGAACCGCGCGCCGCGAGCCCTGACACGTTGACAATCCGCCCCCAGCCCTGCCGCTGCATGTACGGCGCCGCAGCCCGTGAGCAGCGCAGATAACCCAGCACCTTGACCTGCAGGTCGGCCAGCGCATGGTCGGCGGTCAGATCGGCCAGCTTCATCGGACCATGCACGCTGCCCGGCGAGGCCGCGTTGTTGACCAGGATGTCCAGTCCGCCCAGCGCCTCGGCCGCGCCCGTAACCATTTCCTCCACCGAGTCGTCGTCTCCTGCGTCGTAGGCGAACCACGCCGTCGCACCGACTTCGTCCGCCGCCTGCGCGAGCCGCTCCGGATCGCGGGCCGAGATCGCGACATCGCAGCCTTCCTCGATCAGCACCCGCGCAATCGCCTTGCCGATTCCCCGACTGCCGCCGGTCACCAGGGCGCGCTTGCCCTGCAGTTGCAGATCCATCTCAGGCTCCGTTCCGGACCACGCGCTCGTGCGGCGCTTTCAGAAACTCTTCTGCGGAAATGTCGTGACCGTCGAGCGACGCCTCGACGACGTGCCCGTACTCAATCACCACGTGCTGCGGACGCGTCGGATTGCGGTGACCCTCGCTCGGTCCCAGCGCGACGATCTCGGCCTCCAGCCGGTGCGGCGTCACGGTCAGCACGCCGATCGCCCCCAGCCGCGTCGACAGGTGGTGCGGCAAGGACGGGCTGCCCGGATTGATCAGCAGCACGTCGTCGCGATACTCCAACCGCTCCACGTGGGTATCGCCGCCGATCAACACGTCCACCCACTCGTCGTCCAGCGACGCCGCCAGGATCTCACCGATCGGCCGCGACTCCGGTCGCAGTTCGTGCGCCAGACCGATGCGAAAGCCCTCTACATCGAGAAACTGGTGCTCGGCCAGGCGCGGATCGTCGAAGATGTCGTTGTTGCCGCGCACCGCGAGCACCGGCGCGTACTGCTCGCACCAATCG
The DNA here is from genome assembly GCA_009838915.1 of Chloroflexota bacterium. Lineage (GTDB taxonomy): Bacteria > Chloroflexota > Dehalococcoidia > Bin125 > Bin125 > Bin125. The sequence continues at coordinate 580,432 of VXQT01000013.1, read as the reverse complement.
AGCACCGCCGGCACGGTGATGTCGCCGCCGTGCAGGATCAGATCGACGCCGTTCAGCGCCTCGCCGGTCTGCGGTCCCAGCTCATCCATCGAATGCAGCAACTGAGGCAGATGTGTGTCGGAGATCAGGCCGATGCGCATTGCCGCAGGCTACGCCTGAGCCTGAATCGGCGCTAGCCTGATCGGGCTTGCGTCTCCGGGACGCCGAACCACTTGCGTCCGTACGACGAAGAAAGGCTGTGAGATGGCACAGGAACGACTGGCGGCGATCGCCGGCATTCACGAGTATCCGTTGCGAGTCGCCCCCGGCGTCTCCTCGATGCAGATCAAAGCGGACTCGATGAAGCGAGCCCTGGACGACGCTGGCCTCGACTGGGGCGACGTTGATGGTCTCTACGACGCGCTCGATGGCGAAGGGGGCGGCGGCCTGGGCCTCGCCGCGTACCTCGGGATCAAGCCGCGCCTGCTCGACACGACCCAGGTCGGCGGCTCCTCCTACGAGTTCCATGCCTCCCACGCCCTGCGCGACATCGCCGCCGGACGCTGCAACGTCGCCGTCACTACCTACGGCTCCACCGCCGCGTCAATGCGCGTGCCGATCGGCACCGGCGGCATGGGCCGCGGCGGAGCCTCATGGCAACAGAACATGGAAGCCCCGTACGGTGGCACGCTGATCAGCAACTACGCGATGGTCGCCCACCGCCATATGCACGAATACGGCACCACCACCGAGCAACTCGCCCAGATCTCGGTCGCCACGCGCAAGCACGCGATGCGCAACCCCGAGGCGGTCAAGGCAATGACCGACCTGCAGTTCGTCAAGGTCGATGAGATCACAGTCGAGGACGTGCTCGAATCGCGGATCATCGCCGACCCGCTGCACCTGCTCGAGTGCTGCATGATCTCCGACGGCGGCGGCGCGGCCGTGTTCGTCTCCCCCGAAATCGCGCGCGATATCAAGAAGAAGCCCGTCTGGATCATCGGCGCGGGCGAGGCCACCAAGTACCGCGAGAACGGCGGCGACATCACCACCTCCGCCGGCGCGCAGTCGGCGCCGGCCGCCTACGGACAGGCAGGCGTCAGCCCCGGCGAGATCGACATCGCCATGATCTACGACTCGTTCAGCATCACCGTCGCGGTGATGCTCGAGGACCTCGGCTTCTGCGCCAAGGGCGAAGTCGGTCAGTTCATCGAGGACGGCCACCTCGCCTTCGATCAACCCGGCCTCACCCTCAACACCGACGGCGGCGGACTCTCCTCCAATCACCCCGGCATGCGCGGACTCTTCCTGCTGCTCGAGTCCGTCCGCCAGCTCCGCGGTGAGTCGAACAGCCAGGTCGACGGAGCCAAACTCGCCGTCGCCCACGGCAACGGAGGACTCCTCGGAGGAACCCACACCGGCGGCACCGTCATCCTCGCCGCCGACTGACGCGCGCCCGCATGCACTCTCCCGCCGCCAGCGGGAGTGAAGCCGCAACTCCTCTTTCTCCCCCCGCGCAGCGGGGGGAGATGCCGAAGGCAGAGGGGGGTCTCCCCCGAAGAAAGGGACCAGACATGGCCAACCGACCGCAACCCAGCTTCCCCGAGCCGGACACCCAGCACTTCTGGGACGGCTGCAAAGAGGGCGAGCTGCGCTATCAGACCGATTCCGACGGCAACGTCGTCTTCTACCCCCGCGGACACTCGACCGTCACCGGCGACCGCGGACTGAGCTGGAACGTGTCTTCGGGCCTCGGCACCGTCTACACCTACTCCGTCGTGCGCCAGAACCGAATGCCCGGCTTCCAGGAGCTCGGCGCATACGCCGTCGCTTACATCGACCTCGATGAAGGCTTCCGCATGATGAGCACCATCGTCGGTGTCAGTGATCCAACCACCGACATCCACATCGGCCAACGGGTCAAGGTCGAGTTTGAGGAACAGGCCGGCGACGACGCCTACCCGATTCCTGTCTTCCGCCCGGTCTGACGGACATCTGTTCCGTAGGACACACGTGCTAGATGAAAATCGGCAAGGGTTTTCCATCTCAAACCGCTAAGCCGATACGATCTCGCTGATGTCCAGCCGACCCTCCACCATCGCCGAACGCCTGATCGACGACCTCAGCGCTCGCGCGCCTCAACACAGTCGTGACGCCGATCTGGCGATCGAAGCGCACGGGCTCGTCAAGCACTTCGGTGACATCCATGCCGTCAACGGCATCGATCTGCGGGTTCGACCCGGACAGGTGTTTGGTTTCCTCGGACAGAACGGCAGCGGCAAGACCACCACCGTGCGCATGTTGACGACGCTCCTGCGCCCGACAGACGGCACTGCCCGGGTCGCCGGATTCGACGTCCTGAACCAGGACCGGCAGGTCCGCCGCGCCGTCGGCGTCGCCCTGCAGGAAGCCGGGCTCGACATCCTCCAGACCGGACGTGAACTCCTCCGCCTGCAATCCCGCCTCTACAACGTGCCCCGCGGCGAGATCGAAGACCGGATTGCGCATCTCCTCGAAGTCGTCGACCTGACCGATGACGCCGACCGACGGATCGGCGGCTACTCCGGCGGCATGCAGCGTCGACTCGACCTTGCCTCCGCCCTCGTCCACTCGCCGCCCATCATCTTCCTCGACGAACCGACCACCGGACTTGATCCCGTGTCCCGGCAAAACCTCTGGGAGTACATCCAGCGACTCAACCGCGAGGACGGCGTCACTTTCTTCCTCACGACCCAGTACCTCGAGGAGGCCGACCAACTGTGTGACGAAATCGCCATCCTCGACGCCGGCGAAATCGTCCAACAGGGCACGCCGGACGGACTGAAGGCGACCGTCTCCGTTGACGTGATCTACGTCCAGGTCGAAGGCGACGAACAGGCGCAACAGCGCGCCGTCAGCGCCCTCTTGCCCTTGCCCAACGTCGAGGATGCCCAATGGGACTACAACGAAGGCGTCGCGATCTACAGCAAGAGCGGTCACGACACGTTGCCTCGGGTCGTCAGAACGCTCGACGATGAGAGTTTGCCCTTTAGCAACCTTCGGCTCGCCCGGGCCACGCTCGACGACGTCTTTTTCAAGGCCACCGGGCACCGTATTGAACCCGCCGACCAGACCGCGCCAACGACCGGGGGCGGGGCCGGATGACCACCGCGCAAGCGCCGAGCGAGCTGCAGACCTCGGCCTCTCGCGAGGCTGGACCGCTCCAGGTCCTGACCGACGCCCGACACCTCGCCGTCCGCGCGATCCGCGAATCCGTGCGTCAACCGGGCGTCGAGATCACCAACGTCTTCATCCCGCTCTTCTTCCTCGCCGTCTCGACGGGCGCGATCGCCAACTTCTCCGAGCGTGGCTTCGGCGTCGAGAACTACCTGGCTTTCCAGCTCCCGGTCGCAGTGCTCCAGGCCGTGGCCGGATCCTCCGCCGCCTCCGGTATCGCGATCGTGCTCGACATGGAGCGCGGTTACTTCGACAAGCTGCTGCTCACGCCCGCTTCGCGCTGGTCGCTGATCATCGGCCGTGTCTGGGCCGACGCCGTGCGCGCGATCTTCTTCGCCACGATCATGCTGGTTGCCGCGTTGGTCGCCGGTTCCGGCATGGCCACCGGCGTGCCGGGCGCGATCCTCATCCTGATCATCGCCGGACTTTTCGGCGGCGCCTACAGCGGGATCGGCATCTTCATCGCGATGCGCACCGGAAACGCCCAGGCCGCCCAGGCCGGATTCCTGCTCTTCTTCCCCCTGCTCTTCATGGCTCCCGCCTTCGCACCGCTCGCCGTGTTCGACGACTGGCTGCGGATCATCGCCACGATCAACCCCGTCACCTACATCATGGAAGGCATGCGGGGCCTGGTGATGGAGGGCTACGCCTGGCCGGTGACCGAGGGCGGCCAGATCGTCTTCGGCCCCGACGGTTTGCCCCTGACCAAGGACCCGCCCGCTCTCCACTGGGCGTTCGTCTCGCTCGCCGGTTTCAGCGCATTTACCCTCACGATCGCCGCCCTCGCCCTCCGCTCCCGAACCCGCGCCGACTAGCCTTCCCCTCTCCCCCCGCGTGAGCGGGGGGAGATGTCCCGTAGGGACAGTGGGGGGCTCCCCCGCACTGCCTTGCTTCCCGGCGTCCGCTACCGTTGCCTTCGAATCGCATTGAAGAAGTAGTGAAAGCGTCGTCATGCCCAGACCCCGAGTACTGCAATGGACCCCATTCGCCCTCGTCGCTGCAATCGCCGTCCTGATCGCCACAGTTGCGCTGATCACCGCCGACGACTCCGACGGCGACCCTCAGGACGTTCGCATCGTCGCTAGACAAGTGGGCGATGGTCGAGCAGAAGTCGCGCTACAGGTCCGCAGCGAAAGTCACACCTGGGGCGAGCGAATCCTCCCTGACCAACGCTTCCTCGCGCCCGACTCCGAGGCCGGAATCTGGCGATCCAGTTCGGTCATCAGTTTGGACGCGACAGATGACGCGGACGGCGTCGATCCGGCCGCCGTCGGCCTGACCGCGACCGCCGAAATGCGCGGTCCCGCCGGCGAGCCGATGGGCGCCGTCACCATCATCCAGGGACCCCGCGGACTCCTGATCCAGGCGCGCCTGTCCGGCGTGCCCGAGGGCTGGCACGGATTCCACATCCACGAAACCGGATCCTGCGCGCCCGACTTCACCGCCGCCGGCGGCCACTACAACCCGACCGGAATCGGCCACGGCGTGCTGCATGAGGACGGGCATCACCCGGGCGACACCGTCAACATCTACGCCCACGCCGATGGGACCGCCAATGTCGACCAGTACACGGTCGACGCCACACTCGGCGCCGGCGCGGCCACCCTGTTCGACGCGGACGGCTCCGCCATCATCGTCCACGAAGCGCCCGACAGCTACGGAGCCGACCCCGCCGCCGGCGCCCGCATCGCCTGCGGCGTCATCACGCTCAGCTAGGCCGATTCCCCTCTCCCCCCGCGCAAGCGGGGGGAGATGCCGAAAGCCTGCCCCCGCGAAGGCGGGGGGCAGAGGGGGGGCTCCCCCGCACGCCTCATCACCGGCCTCAGTTGCCCAACACCTACCCACTCGATAGCCTCAAACTGCATCCAACCAGCGAACCAGCCCAAAAGGGAGCACCGAATGTCCTTGTTCCAGACCGCCTCAGCCCACTGCGACCTGCCCTGCGGCGTCTACGACCCCGCCCAGGCCAAGATCGAAGCCATGTCCGTCCTCAAGTCGATGGAGAAGTACAACGACTCCGACGACCACGACTTCAAGGCCCGCTGCACGATCGTGAAGGAACAGCGAGCCGAGGAAGTCAAGCACCACCTCTGGGTGCTCTGGACCGACTTTTTCAAGCCCCACCACCTCGAGGCCGACGCCTCGATCCACGAACTCATGTGGAACGCCACGAAGGTCGCCGGCGAAGCCAAGAAGACCAACGATGTCGCCAAGGGCCAGGAACTCATCGACCTGATCGACCAGATCTCCGACAAGTTCTGGGCCACCGCCGAAGGCCCCGGAGCCGGCATCTACGCGCAGTAGACCTGCGTTTCCCCTCTCCCCCCGCGAAGCGGGGGGAGATGCCGAAGGCAGAGGGGGGCACTCCGGCGTCGGCCAAGAGACTCTTTGAATCGCAGTCGCCATTCCCGCGAAGGCGAGAATGCACTGTGTCCCGTCGGGAGGCCGTCTGCTCGGATCTAACCCATGTGGCCTAGTTGGAGCCACTCCGTCAAGGATCAGCTCACCAGCACTTCGCGAATCTTAGCCCTGAGGCGATCACGACGGGCGTCAAAGAAGTCGATAAAGCCCTGCAACTCTTCTGGCAGGTCAACCATGTCATGCCCCGCAAGCCATGCATCTCGTGCAGTGGTGTCCGGCCACTGGCTCTTCGCCCAATCCATAGGAAGCAAGCCGGACTTCTGGGCATTCTGGGTTCCCTCAAGAAACTGAAGGTTGCCAAGCCCGTTCATCCGGTCCCGAAACTCCTCGATCTGTTCGGAGGATAACCCTTGCTTGGCCAGGCCTTTGGTGGACAACAACTTACGGGGGAATATGTGATCAACGTGAAACTCGTGTCTAAGATCGATGTTCGGGCTAAGCAGCGCAAGAAGAGAGAACACGCTCGCAGAACCGTACTCCAAATCGGCTAGAGCATCTATCTCTTCTTCGTCGAACTGCAGAGACTTGCCTCGAGCAGCCATTGCGCGTTCGAGCCGGTCTGCAGGAAAACCGTCCGAACCGTGTTCTCGAATCGTGGCTCGGAGTGCGGCTAACAGGGTGTCGAGTCCGCTGCCCCAGATGCCAGACTTGACAAGTGATCGAACGGTCCATAGGCGGACCTTCTCCCTATCGGCGCGAAACGAAGGGCCGGAACGGAACGACTCTGTAAGAGAGCGCCTGTGCAGGTAGTAAGCGATTGGCAGAATGACGCTGTTAGCCCTCAGTGTCCGTTCAGAGAATCCGAAATCCGCCAGTAGTTGTGCTGCCAGCCGCAACGATGTCTCGATCGAGTCCCACGCAGCTTCAAGGGTGAGCATGTTCTCACGAGTGAAGTTGGTGACACGGAACTCGATCGAGCTGATATCCGTCAGCATTAGGCCCGCCTTGAGCACAATGTCCTTTGAGAAAGAGAAGCCGTGTCCTACGTCGTTGAGGTCCTCGACAAGCGATTGGACTGTCTCGCGAGCGTCACGTTCAGTCCACTGAGCAGTGGCGATACTCAACAGCAAATCCGAGTAGGAGAGCACTGTGCCTCCGCTATTGACGCGGATGAAGATGTTGAGGACGCGATCTAAGTCTTGATCATTCTCTTCGAAGAAGTTAATGATCGGATCAAGTTGCGTCACCTGATGTAGTCTGACAAGGGTTGGAAATGCGCGGCCATGGTCGGCGAGGCCCAGGCGGTGGACGTGATTGAAAATGGCAACGGCGTCATCCAAGCCATTGACGGTCCGTACCTTGAACCAATGGGCATCGGGAGACTCGTTAAGACGCTTAGCTTCGGTTTCGGACAAGAAACGGAAATCGTACTCGACATCAAAGTCATTTTCCCCGGCTGGTTGAAGAAGATTCAGATACAAATACTTGATTGGGTACGCTGCTGGATTGTTTTTTCGTCGTCTGGGAAGCTTGGCCGCGTGGCTTCCTCTGAGTCCAATGTTCAGGGCAGTGAGACGTTGTTGGCCGTCGAGGATCGCAGTGTAAGGCGTCGACGACGGAGGAAGAGGAAGCGACCTGGGGGCCTTGCGCTGGTGATAGTCCCTGATGAAGTCGTACCAGACATACTTCTCAGAGTGTTCTGCCGTGACGTTCCAAAACAAGAGGGAGTTTATTGGGTATCCCTTCATCAGACTATCGAACAAGGCTGCGATTTGGTCTGTATCCCAAACGAAGCCTCGTTGGATTGCTGGCAGAACGTACTCGCGTGCCTGAATCTTGTCGAGCGCAGTCCGCAGAGTGATTGGAGTCTGGAATGCCATTTTCTCTCCTCTTGCTGCTGCCCAGGGAGGACCGGAACCCTCAGCCTACCGTCCAATCTCCCCCTAACCCTCCGACTCAGCCAACTGCGCCGTCAATCCCGACGTCGGGGCGTAGCTGCGCTCCGTGACCTCCAGGTGGACGCCCTCGTGATCCTGCAGGCAGGCGATCACCTGGAACAGGTTGCGCGCCTGAGGATTGCCCGTAGGGCCAAACATCCGCATCAAGCTCTTGGGCGATCTGGCCGTGCGCGACCCTAGTTCCTCGAAGCCCAGCGTCGCGTTGATGTAGTCGCGCAGTACGAGCTTGCCCGTGTCCAGGTCGCCGCTCAGCAGGCACTCGACGCCCTCGTGCAGCAGCGCCCGACGAAACGCCGGGTCGCCTTGCGCCCGGGCCCGCACTGTCTCCTTGAAGTCGCGCGTCAGTGCCATCGTTCACTCCTCTCGCCGCCGCGCGTGCATCGAGGCCGTCGAACCAGCGACCGAACGCGCTTCGTCCGTGCTCGTCGATGTATTCGCTAACCTCAATCAAGACCTGATGGTAACACATCGGTTACCAGAGAGGCAAAGGAATCAGGACATGGTGGAGTAGTCCCCGGGAGGTCTCGAACCTTCGGGTCCTGAAGCTCTGCGGGGGTGTCCCAGGCGCTAGCGCACTCGCCTCACACGCGAGCGGCGCGGGGTCGGTTGCTGCAGTTCGGGATCGTCGTTCCACGGTTGGCGGATGAACCGGACGCCCAGGCTGCGGTCGATCTCCCGCCACTTGGACTCTTCCTCCGACGTGACGAAGGTAATCGCTTCGCCGTCGCGGCCCATTCGGCCGGTCCGTCCGACCCGGTGCGTGAACAGCTGGGGAGAATCGGGCAGGTCGTAGTTGATCACCTGTCCCACGCCGTCGATATCGAGGCCGCGCGCCGCGACATTGGTGGCGACCAGGATCGGCGTGTCGCCCGAGCGAAAGTCGCGCATCACGCGTTCCCGTGCGTTCTGACTCAGATTGCCCTGCAGCGCGCCCACCGGATAGCCGAACCCATCGAGCTGGCGGGCCAGCTTCTTGACCCCGTGCTTGGTCTTGCCAAAGACGATCACCGCCTCGCCGTTGCGCTGGTCCAGCAGCGAGCGCAGCGCGCCGATCTTGTGGTCGCGTCGGATCGAATAGACGAGATGCGTCACGCTGGGCAGCGTCTGCAAGTCGGCGTCGACCTCCACCGTGGCGGGCTGGCGCAGGTGCTTGGCGGCGGTCGTCGCCACCCAGTCGGGCAGCGTCGCCGAGAACAGCGCGGTCTGACGTTCGGATGGCGTGTAGCCGAGGATCGCCTCCACATCGCGGGCAAAGCCGCGATCCAGCATCTCATCCGCCTCATCCAGGACCAGGAATCGGACCGACCGTAGGTTGAGCGTCCCCTGGCGAAGGTGGTCCAGCGTGCGACCCGGGGTGCCGATCACGATCTGCGGTCCGCGCCTGAGGGCCGCATACTCGGGTCGCGCCGAGCGGCCGCCGTAGAGCAGCGTGGTCTGCAATCCCCGGCCCTTCGCCGCCGCGTCCGTCACTTCGCCCACCTGGATCGCCAGTTCCCGCGTCGGCGTGAGCACCAGCGCCTGTACCTCGCACACCGCAGGATCGCAGCCTTCAAGCAGCGGAATCGTGAACGCCAGGGTCTTGCCGGAACCAGTCCGCGCCTGGCCGATCACGTCGCGACCGGCCAGCAACAGGGGAATCGTCTCTTGCTGAATCGGCGTAGGTTCGGAGATGTCCATCGCCGAGAGCGCCGTCATCGTCGAGCGGCTCAGGCCCATGTCGGAGAAGGTCGCGGCCGGACGATCCGCAGCCCGGCCGTTGGCCGAGTCGTTGGGTTGACTGGGAGCAGCCGGCTTGACTTCGGTGCGCCTGCCCCGCGGCTCTTCCGAAGGAAGGTTCAGGCGGGCGCTGCCGCGTCGACCCGCGTAGCACGGGCTGCAGTACACCGGCCGGTCGGCGCGGGGACGGAACGGCACGCTGGTCGAAGCGCCGCAGTCGGCGCAAGTGGTCTGGTGGCGAGGCTTGCGTGCGCGCGACCGTGGACGCGCAGATACGGATGCTGGAGGCATAAACAGGGAGGACTCCTCAGAGGATGGACTCAGTCGTGTCGATCAGAGCGGGGAAGGGAGGCAAATGAAGCAAGAGTGAAGACTGGATGTGATGCAGGGTCTCGAAGCTGTTTCAGATGTCTGAATCAGCGTAGTCGCTGAATGCTCACTCGCGGTATTGCGCAGTAGCCATTGTGGTAGCCGCTGCGACAGCCAGATATCGGCACGGCCATCCCGGCGGCCGCCAAATGCCGCCCATGGTCCCCCCGGGAGGACTCGAACCTCCAGCCTACGGATTAGAAGTCCGTCGCTCTGTCCGGTTGAGCTACGGGGGGTCAGCTTTGCGGGCGGCCCGCCTCGTAGAAGGCGGCACCCTGCTTGTCCAATGATATGGCGACGCTCTCCCTTTCAGACGTCCCGTCCGGGTAGTGAAACTCCAGCTCAATCCGACCCCGGTGCGATCCCTCGGGCACTCCGCCGGCCGCGGCCGCGATTGGAATTCTCGATTCGTCTGGCCCGCGCGTGAAGCGGTAGCCGCTGCCCAGTGCCACTCCCGCCTGGAAGCCGACCTCCAGCCAACTCGGCGTCTCCAGCACCCGCCAGGCGAGCAGTCCGCTACCCCGGTTGGCGATCAACAACTCCGCGCCGCGCGCAGTCAGCTCGCTCGACGACAACTCCAGCTCGTCGACCAGGTCGTCGGCCTCCGGCATCCCCAGCAGCGCCGTCCGATCCTGCAGTGCGCCGAATCCTATTGCCGCCTGCACGGCGCCTGAGGGCAGTGACATGCTCATCCGCTCGCGAACCTGGTCGAGCGACTGCCAGAACAGGTCGGGATCGAGCGCTCCGCCCGGCGCGGTTACGGACGGGATGTTGGGCAAGTCCACAGGATGCGGCTCCCACAGCCGCTGCCCGTCCACGATCGGAGGGTTGATCACGCAGCCCAGTACTCGCTCCTGGTAGGGATAGTCGAGGTAGTCGCTCGTGTCCGTATCGCAGTCGTACGTGCCCCGCGCAGGGTCGAACATCCGATTGCCGGGATGGTTAATCCAGACCCAGCCGTTGTAGGCCCAGAGCGCGAAGTACCACGACTCGATGAAGCGAGGATCGCGCTCGCCCACGACCGGGAAGTAGTCCTCGTTCCACTTCTCCGCCAGGATCCTGGCGCCGGCCGCAATGTTGTAGGCAAAGTGCGTGCCAACGAGCGCCTCATAGCGCGAGGGCAAGCCGCCGTCGTTGTCGATCGTGCTCGTGATCTGCATGATTCCATAGCCGCAGTCCGGCGAGATCAGGGCCCGCCCGAGCTCTCCGTACGGATCGTCGATGTGCACCTGGTTGATGTCGCTCTCGATCCAGGCGATGGCATGCAGCAACTGCGGCGGGATCATGGCTGCGAGCGTCTCGACGCGCGCCTCCCCCACTCTCAAGGCGGGCAGGGCGAACTCGTCGTCGTCCGGAAACAACTGGTTTGCTGCCGCCAGGACCTGTGTCTGGAGGTACAGGCTGCGCATGCGATCCGCTTCGAACGCCTGCAGCCTGAACGCCGGTCCGCCGCCGAACGGGCAGCTGCTCGGCGCGGCAGCCGCCTCAGCGGGACGCAGCAGCGTCAGCAAGCCCAGCGCGAACATCACCAACAGTGCGGAGACCCCGACCCGCGACCAGCGCGCGCGTCGTCGGCCACGTCGAAGCCAGGCCCCATCCGCTCTCGTCATCGCCCCGTCGGCCCCGCCAGAGCCTCGCGCTGCCACGCGTACCGACTCTATCACGGTGTCCGGTCCCGCTTGCGTCCAATGCCGCTGCGATATCGTGAGCGACAAGCGCAGCGCGTCTGCGAGATCGGCGAGTACAGGAGGCCGGCGTGGCTCGGATTGCGATACTTGGATTGGGCTACATCGGCGGTTCGATCGGCATGGGGCTGCTCGCGGCCAAACTGAAGGACACCGAGGTTGTCGGCTTCGACGACTGGCGCCCGGCGCGCAACGCGGCCGGCAAGCAGGACGCCGTTGACCGCGTCTGTTCATCTCCGCGCGAAGCCGTCGAGGGCGCAGGACTGGTCGTGCTCGCGACGCCGCCGGCGGCGACATCCGAGCTGATGGAGGAGATCGCCCCGCACCTTGGACGAGGCGCAGTCGTGACCGACACTGCCGCCTCCAAAGTCCAGATCGGCACTTGGGCGCAGCAGCACTTGCCCAACGGCGTGTCCTTCGTTGGTGGACACCCGATGGCGGGTGACGCCTCGGCGTTCGGAATCGACAACGCCAGCGCCGACCTGTTCCGCGGTAAGCGCTGGTTCCTCAGCCCCTCTCCGACCGCTTCCGAGACAAGTGTCAAGTCGGTGCTGGGCATGGTCCGCGAGCTCGGCGCGACACCGCACTTTCTCGATGCGGCCGAGCACGACTACGTGATGGCCGGGGTCTCGCACCTGCCGCTCGTCGTCTCGTCCGCCCTGTTCACGATGCTGCGCGGTTCCGACGGCTGGCCCGACTTCGGTCGCGCCGCCGGCGACACCTTCCGCGCCATGACCGCCTACAACTCCGGCGATCCCAGCCTGACCACCGAAATCGCGGTCACCAATCGCGAGCAGGTCAAACACTGGATCGATCGTCTCGTGCTCGAGCTTGACCGGGTTCGCAATCTGCTCGACGAGACGGAAGAGGATGTCTTCCGCGAGTTCTCGACCGCCCAGATCAATCACGCCCGATTCCTGGGCGGCGACGACATGGATCCCGATGCGGGCGCATCCCCTGAAATTCCCGACGCCACGTCGCAGATGGCTTCGCTGTTGGTCAGTCCGCGGCTCTATGACCGCGTGCGCCAGATGACCAAGCGCAGCGAAGCACGCGAGAAAGAGCACCAGGCGCGCCGCGGGCGCTGGAGGCGCGGCTGATTGATGAGCGACGAATTCGTGGTCCGTCCAGGTGGCCCGCTTCGCGGCACGTTGCGCGTGCCCGGCGACAAATCAATCTCACATCGGGCCCTGATCTGCAACGCCCTCGCACCGGGCGAAGCCCAGATTTACGGTCTGCTGGACAGCGCCGACTGCCGCTCGACCATGACCTGCCTGCGACAGTGGGGGGTTGAATTCGACGAGTCGGACGACCGCATCCTGGTCCGTAGTCCGGGACAGGACGAATTCCGCCCTGCCGATGGCGTGCTCGACTGCGGCAACAGTGGTACCTCAATCCGCCTGCTCAGCGGAGTCGCCGCGGGACTCCCCTTCCGAAGCGGCTTCGACGGCGACCACTCGTTGCGTTCACGACCGATGCGTCGAGTGCTCGATCCCCTCGAGCAAATGGGTGTGCGGGTTGACTCCGCCGCTACAGCGCCGTTCTGGGTCGATGGCGGAACCGAGAGCCTGCGTGGATTCGACGGCGAACTGCCGGTCGCCAGTGCGCAAGTCAAGAGCTGCATTGTGTTCGCCGCCCTGCGCGCAGGCGAGCCGAGCCGGATCGTCGAGCCCGGACCGTCGCGCGATCACACCGAGCGCATGCTGGCCGCGATGGGCGCACAGATTGAAGCTGACAGCGCAACCATCCGCATCCATCCCGGCGCCCCGCTGCGTCCGCGCGACGTCGAGGTGCCCGGCGACATCAGTGCGGCGGCCTACTGGATGATCGCCGCTGCGATGATTCCCGGTTCTGAGCTCAACTTGCCCAATGTCGGCGTAAATCCGAGGCGAACCGGGGTGATCGACGCGCTGAGACAAATGGGCGCGCGGATCGAACTCGGCAACCTGCGAGAAGCGTCGGGTGAGCCGGTCGCCGATCTGGTGGTACGCGGCGGACCGCTGCATGGAGTGCTGCTCGACGATGAGATGATTGTCCGGGCCGTGGACGAACTCCCGACGCTGGCCGTTGCTGCGGCGCTCGCGCAGGGCGTCACCGAGATCCGCGACGCCGCAGAGCTGCGGGTCAAGGAGTCGGATCGGATCGCGGCGACGGCGTCGATGCTCCGAGCAATGGGTGTCGAGGTTGAGGAGCGGCCGGACGGCATGCGAGTCGTCGGCGGACAACTGCAGGGCGCGACAGTGGACTCGCACGGCGACCACCGGATCGCGATGTCGGCCGCCGTCGCCGCGCTCGCCTCCGAATCGGAGTCCGGTCCGACCACGATCAGGCGGGCGGACGCGGTCGAGATCTCGTATCCCGGCTTCTGGCGCGACCTGGATCGACTGCGCCATGTCGCCGTCTGAGCCTGCGCCACTGGTGGTGGTCATCTCCGGGCCTTCAGGCGCCGGAAAGGACACCGTAATCAACGCGGCGATGGGCCTCGACCGGTCGCTGGCCAAGGTGGCCACGGCCAAGACCCGAGCGCCACGCCAGGGAGAAGTCGACGGCGTCCATCACGTGTTCCTCTCCGAGGAAGAGTTTCAGCGCTGGATCGCCGAGGACGCCTTTCTCGAGCACGTCACCTCATACGGACATCGCAGTGGCGTCCCGCGCGCTGCAGTTGACGACCTGCTCGACCAGGGACGCACCGTAGTCTTGCGCACCGATGTCGAGGGCGCGCGCACACTCAAACAGAAACTCGATTACCCGTTCCTCGTCTTCATCACTGCCCCCGACATCGCCTCGCTCGAACGCCGCCTGCGCTCCCGCGACGCCGAATCCGACGAGGAAATGGCCGCCCGTCTCGCCGAGGCCGAAGCCGAGATGGCCGAAGCTGATTGGTTTGACCTGGTCATCGTCAATCACGACGACGGCCACGATCGCGCCGCACGACAACTCGTCGACGCGATCAACGCCAGGAGAACGCAATCCGCCGGTGCAAATGTCACGCGCAAGGTTTGACAACTCCGACCACTCCCATAGGATGCGCAGAGGAACAGGAGCACGCGATGTCCGCGCTGTGGTCAATGGGTGAGATGGGGATGCGCACGCGTCCGTCCTCGCACTGCCACACGTCGGGCGGACAGGGGGTCTGGCGAGGCGCAGGCTGAGTCGTCCCGCCGACGTGGTTGCTTACCGCGCAGAGTGCCGTACGCCGCGTCCATCCCAGGAGCCTGTTCCCATGCCGTCTACCGGTGAACTCACCCCAAGCCTCGATGAATTCAAGCAGTTGGCATCCGAGGCAACTGTGTCGGGGCGAGGCAACTTCGCGGCAATCTACCGCGAAGTCCTGGCCGATCTCGAAACCCCCGTCTCCGCCTTTCTCAAGGTCAAGCGCGGCGCATACTCGTTCCTGCTCGAATCGGTCGAGGGCGGCGAGCGTCCCAGCCGCTACTCCTTCATCGGCACTGAGCCCTACCGAGTGTTCCGCGCTCCGTCGGGCGGCGGTGTTGATCCGCTCGACGAGGTGGAAGCCGAGCTGAGCCGTTTCGAACTCGTGCCCAACTCCGATCTGCCGCCATTCCACGGCGGCGCGGTGGGCTACCTCTCGTACGAGGCAATCCGACACTTCGAACCTCGAGTCCATCCCGCCGGCCACGATCCGCACGGTCTGCCGGAAGCGCTGTTCCAGTTCGTTGATACCGTGCTGCTTTTCGATCATCTCAAGCACGTGATCAAGGTTGTCACGCACGCGCGACTCGACGGTGATGTCGAAGCCGCCTACCGAGCTGCCGAGTTTCGGATCGACGAACTGGTCGAGCGCCTGCAGTCCGACCGACCGATCCCGCCCGGCGACGCGCCCGAGCCGGTCGGCCACTCCAGCGCGATCCGATCCAACATGGAGCGCGAGGCGTACTTCTCCGACGTCAAGCAGATCATCGACTACGTCGTCGCCGGCGACATCATCCAGTGCGTCTACTCGCAGCGCTTCTCACGCGAGACGTTCGTGCATCCATTCAACGTCTATCGCACGCTGCGTACTGTGAATCCCTCGCCGTACACCTACTACATGGAGATGGACGACCATCAAATCGTCGGCACATCCCCCGAGCTGCTGGTGATTGTCGAGGACGGCAAGGTGTCGACGCATCCGATTGCCGGCACGCGCCGGCGGGGCCTGGACGACGACGAGGATCGCGCTCTGGAAGCGGAACTCCGTGCCGACGAGAAGGAGATCGCCGAGCACGTGATGTTGCTCGACCTGGGCCGCAATGACATCGGCCGCGTCGCCAAACCCGGCACGGTGCGCGTCACCCAGGAGCTCGACGTCGAGCGCTACAGCCACGTCATGCACCTGGTCTCGCACGTCGAGGCGGAGCTGGCTGACGGCGCGAGTTCATTCGACGCCGTTCGCGCCACGTTCCCGGCCGGAACGGTCTCCGGCGCGCCCAAGATCCGCGCGATGGAGATCATCTCCGAGCTGGAGGAGGATCAACGCGGTCCCTATGCCGGCGCGCTCGGTTACTTCGGCTTTGGCGGCAACATGGAGACGGCCATCACGATCCGCACGATCGTCATGCAGGACGGCGTCGCCTCGGTGCAGGCCGGCGGAGGGATTGTCTTCGACTCCACACCAACGTTCGAATTCGATGAAACTGTCAACAAGGCGATGGGCATGTTCACCGCGCTCGACCTGGCCGAGGAGCGATCACGCGCCGGGTCGAGCGCGCGCGGGGTCCGGGGCTACTGATGTCTGAGTCGCTGATCATCGGCTACGGCGTCATGTTCGACGACCAGGGCCGGGTCATGTTGCTGCGCCGCCGCAGCCGCGAGGCGCTCTGGCCCGGCCAATGGTGGCTGCCCGGCGATGTGACGCCGCTGAGTGAGGAACCGGACGACACCGTACCGCGGCTTTTCGCTCAGCTCATGCGCCAGCGCGTCCGCGCGGTCTACGCCCACACGGTGTACGGCCCCGAACCTGCAAGCCGACGACACACGATCCACAACGCCTACCTGGTCACGGTCAAGGAGGCCCTCGACGGCGCGCCGGACGACGAGTCGAATCCGTTCGACGCCGTGGAGTGGTGGGACGCGTCGTCGGCGCTTGCTGAACTGCCTGAGCAGCAAGGCGAACTGCTGGCCACGGTCATCGAACGCCTGGACTCGGGCTGGGACTTTGAGGCGAGTACCTCTCTGGAGGACCTGTTCGCCGAGGATGTTCCAACCCCCGCAACTCCGCAGCCGGCGCTCGACTCGCTGACGGACCGCATTGCCGCGTTGACTCGTATTGCGGCTGGCGTCGCGGCGGGCGCTGCGCTCGGACGTGATCTCGACTTGGATGCGGACTTCCAGAAGGCCCTGTCGCTGGGCTGGACGCGTCGGGAACTGGAGCAGGTCGGCGTCATCGCCGCCGAGCTGGGACGGAACGCAAGCCTAGACTGCTCGCAATCGAACGACCACGAGGATTGAGGCACCGAGATGACTACGCACGCGGAACGACGCCAGGCGGGTAGCGAGTTGCTGGCCGAGATGACCGGCCAGCCGGTCGGCTTCGCCGCGGCTGCCGAGCAGCGCACCGGCGCATTTGGCAGCTACGTCGTTGACTACATCTTTGGCCAGGTCTGGCAAGGTGACGAACTCTCGCGGCGCGACCGCAACATCGTCGCGTTGGCCATGCTGGGCGCGCTCGAACGCCTGCAGGCGGTCCGATTCCATGCCAGTTTCGGTCCGGCCAACGGCCTCTCGCGAGAGGAAATGACCGAGATCGCACTGCAAATCGCGGGTTACTCCGGATTCCCGGCCGGCAACGAGATGATCAACGTCCTGGTTGGCATGTGGAGCGAGACCGACGGCCAGCCCTACGTGATCCCGCCGGCCGAGTACAAGGACGACGACCAGCGCCACCGCGACGCCGTCGATGTGATGCGCACGCTCAATGGCCGCGACGAAGCCCAGGACCCGGCAGAGGCGCTCGCAGGGATGGAGCGCATCGGGACGGTAGGCAAGCTCGCCT
Source organism: Chloroflexota bacterium (assembly GCA_009838915.1). Taxonomy (GTDB): domain Bacteria; phylum Chloroflexota; class Dehalococcoidia; order Bin125; family Bin125; genus Bin125. Next base: position 563,153 of record VXQT01000013.1, on the reverse strand, counting down.
TCGAGTTCGCATTTGGCGACCTCTGGTCGCGCTCCCAGCTCTCTCGCCGCGACCGCTCGCTGGTTGTGGTCTCGATCCTGGTCGCGCTGAGCAAGCCCGACGAGTTGCAGTTCCATATCCCCGGCGCGCTCAACCACGGCGTCACCGAGAGAGAGCTTGAAGGCGTGATGGCCACTGCAGCGCCTTACTGCGGTTTCCCGCGGGCGGTCGAGGGCTACCGCACCTTGCGCCGCATCCTCCGTGAACGAGAAGAGGCGAACGATGGCGGTTGATACGCTGCTGATCGACAACTACGACTCGTTCACTTACAACCTCTACCAGTACCTCTGCGAGTTGGGCGCCGATGTGGTGGTGCATCGCAACGACCAGATCACACTCGACGAGATCGAATCGCTCGAGCCTCGGCGGATCGTGATCTCACCCGGTCCCAAGACGCCGAAGGAGGCCGGCGTGAGTGTGCCGGTGCTGCAACGATTCAGCCCGACTATCCCCACGCTCGGCGTCTGCCTGGGACACCAGGCAATTGGCGATGCATTCGGCGCGACGGTCGGTCCGGCCGGCGAGATCCGGCACGGCAAGGTCTCCTCGATCGAACACGACGGCTCAGGCGTGTTCGCAGGACTCCCCAATCCAATCGAGGCGACCCGCTATCACTCGCTCATTGTCGAACCGGACACCCTACCCGACGAGATCGTGCCGACGGCATGGTGCGAGCGGATAGACGGCAGCGGCCGGATCCTGATGGGTATGCGCCACATCGAGTATCCGATTGAGGGCGTCCAGTTCCATCCCGAATCGATCCGCACAAAGACCGGCCACGCAATCCTGCAGAACTTTCTCGACCAGTCCGAGGCCTTCACCCGTGACTGACGCGGATCTGGGTGCGGCGCTGACAGCCGTCGTTGACGAGAGGAGAAGTCTGTCCGATCACGAAGCTTCGGCCGCTATGGACGCACTGATGTCGGGCGAAGCAGACGAGGTCCAGGCCTCGGCCCTGTTGGCCGGTCTGCGAGTGAAGGGCGAGTCCGTTGATGAAGTCGTCGGACTCGCCCGCGCCATGCGGGCGCATGCCTTACGTGTCGACCTGGCCGACCTGCCTCGACTCGCCGACACCGCCGGTACCGGCGGCTCCGGTAGGCACGCGTTCAACTCGTCCACTGCCGCCGCGTTCGTCATGGCCGGTTGCGGCGTACCAGTCGCGAAACACGGGAATCGTGCAATGTCCTCAAGCGTCGGCAGCGCCGACGTGCTCGAAGCGCTCGGCGGACAGATCAGCGTCAATCCTGACCAGGCCGCGACGCTGATCCGCGAAGTCGGCTTCGGCTTCCTCTTTGCCCAGGCGTTCCATCCGGCGATGCGCCACGTTGCGCCAATCCGACGTCGCATCGGTGTCCGCACGGTGTTCAACATCCTGGGACCGCTAACCAATCCCGCCCACGCCACGCACCAGCTGATCGGCGTCGCGCGACCCGAACTCGGACCGCTGATGGCTGCCGCGTTGGGGCGGCTCGGCGTGCAGCGCGGGCTGGTCGCGCACGGACACGAAGGATTGGACGAAGTCTCACCCGACGGCGAGACCACCTGCTGGCAGATTGACGGCGACCGCGTGACCGAGTTCACCGTGTCTCCTCAGGACTTCCAGATCAGGCCCGTGCCGCTGGCGGCGGTGCGCGGCGGCGACACGGCGGAGCAGTCGGCGTCGATGATGCGGGATGTGCTCGGCGGCAAGACCTCGGCGCTGACCGGCTTTGTCACGCTCAACGCCGCTGCAGGACTGTTGGCCGCTGAGGAGGCGCCCACCTTCGCTGAGGGCGTCAGCCGCGCGGCCGAATGCATCGACGATCAGCGCGCGCTGCGTAAGCTGGATCTATGGGTCGAGCGATCCCAGGCCATCGCCGCCGATTCCGAAGCGTTGGAGTCTACATAATGGCATCCGTGCTCGAACGCATCGTTGCAGAGACCCGCGAGGCTGTTGAGGCGCGAAAGTCCGCCGTACCAATGGCGGAACTCTGCGAGCGCGCAAAAGCACGGACGCAGCGGCGCGACTTCGTGGCCTCGTTGATGCAGCCCGGCGTCGGACTCATGGCCGAAGTCAAGCGGGGCTCACCATCCAAGGGGCTGTTCGCTCCCGACCTCTCGCCGGCCGATCTCGCGTGCACCTATCGCGAAATCGGCGCGGTCGCCGTGTCGGTGCTGACGTCGCCGGCGTTCTTCGCCACTGATCAGGACCTCTGTGAAGCAGCCGAGGCGCTGGCCGACAGCGGCGTGCCCCTGCTTCGCAAGGAGTTCCATGTCGATCCGTACCAGGTCGCGGAAGCGGCCGCGCTGGGCGCGGACGCCTACCTGCTGATCGCCAAGACGCTCGACGCCGGCGAGCTCACGTCGCTGTCCCGGGCAGGCGAAGAGTTCGGTCTGACCGCGTTCGTCGAGGTCACCGACGAGGCCGAGACCGAGATGGCGCTGGCAGCCGGCGCCGCCGCCATCGGGATCAACAATCGCGATCTGCACACATTTGAAGAGGACCTAGGCACCACGGAGCGTCTGAGAGACCTGATTCCGCCCTCCGTTCCGGTCGTCGCTGCCAGCGGCGTGCGCACTCGCGAGGACATGAAGCGGATGGAAGCCTGCGGCGTCAACGCAGTCTTGGTCGGCGAAGCGCTGTCTTCGGCCAGGGACCCGTATGCCAAAGCGCGAGAGCTGTTGGGCCGATGACGTTTGTCAAGGTCTGTTCGGTGCGAGCGGTTGAACACGCCGTCTGGGCGCGCGAGGCTGGCGCGGACGAGATTGGGATGATCTTCGCCAACGCTCCGAGACGAATCGACCTCGATGTCGCCCGCGCAGTCCGTCGCGAGCTGGGGCCGCGCGTCGAAATCGCGGAAGCGACAGCCGAAGCCGTCGAGCGAGAGCGCCATGCGGCCGAGCAGCCCCTGCTGGTAGGCGTCTTCGCGGGACAGTCGGTCGACGAGATTGCGCGAGTGCTCGATCAGGTCGATCTGGATCTGGTCCAACTCAGCGGCGGCGAACACCCGGCGCTGGCGGGGCGCATTCGGCGCGCCGTCGTGCGGGTCGTTCACGTGGGCAATGGGATGGACGCCGGAACGGTGATGCGCGAGATCGATCGCGCGCCGAACACCATCACGATGCTCGACTCCAGGTCGAAGCAGGGCGGCGGCATGGGACAGCGGATTGACTGGACAATCGCGGGGGAAGTGGCGGCACGCCGACCGCTGGTCCTGGCCGGCGGGCTCAACCCGGACAACGTTGCCGAGGCAGTCCGCGCCGTGCGTCCCTGGGCCGTCGATGCCTCGTCAGGCCTCGAGACCGACGGAACCAAAGACCGAGAGAAAATCCGCGCGTTCATCGCGGCGGCGAAAGGCGAGGCTGCGTCGTGAGCAGAGAGAGTGGAGCCTTCGGACCCTTCGGCGGACAGTTCGCGCCCGAGACGTTGATGCCTGCGCTGGCAGAGTTAGACGATGCGTGGGCCGAGGCACAGGCGGATCCTGCGTTTGCCGCCAATCTCGACGCGATGCTGCGCGACTACGTGGGACGCGAGACGCCATTGACCCACGCGGAACGGCTCTCGGAGCAGCTCGGCGGCGCGCAGATCTGGCTCAAGCGCGAAGATCTCGCGCACACCGGCGCCCACAAGATCAACAACGCGCTTGGTCAGGTGCTGCTGGCTCAACGGATGGGCAAGCCGCGGATCATCGCCGAGACCGGCGCGGGACAACACGGCGTAGCGACGGCCACCGCCTGCGCTCGCTTCGGGATCGAGTGCGTCGTCTACATGGGCGAAGAAGATGTCCGCCGCCAGGCGCTCAACGTCTTCCGCATGAACCTGCTTGGCGCCGAGGTGGTGCCGGTCACATCAGGCGCACGAACGCTCAAGGACGCGATCAACGAGTCAATCCGCGATTGGGTCACCAACGTCCGCAACACGCACTACCTGATCGGTAGCGCGATCGGACCGCACCCCTATCCGGTGATTGTGCGCGAGCTGCAGTCCTGCATCGGTCGCGAGGCGAAGGACCAGTTGCAGGAGAAGATCGGCAGGCTTCCGGATGTCGCAATCGCCTGCGTCGGCGGCGGCAGCAACGCGATCGGCCTCTTTCACCCGCTGATCAACGATCCGGTCCGGCTGATCGGCGTGGAAGCCGCCGGCGAAGGACTGGACGCCCGTCACGCCGCGACGCTTTCGGCGGGCGCGCCCGGCGTGCTGCACGGCACCCGGACCTACGTCCTCCAGGACGAGCACGGCCAGATCACCGAGGCGCACTCGATCTCCGCCGGCCTCGACTATCCTGGCGTTGGCCCTGAGCACGCCTGGCTGATGCTGACCGAACGGGCGGAGTACGTTTCCGTCACAGACGACGAGGCGCTTGACGGGCTGAAGCTGCTCTCCGAGACCGAGGGCATCATCCCGGCGCTCGAAACCGCGCACGCGATCGCCTATGCAGCCAAGATCGCGCCCTCGATGAGTTCCGATGAGGTCATCCTGCTCGGCCTCTCCGGTCGCGGCGACAAGGATGTCGAGATTGTCCGCGACGCGCTGGCGGCGCGAGAGCGCTAGCGGTAATGGGGTCCCAGAACACTGAATTTGGCGAGCCCAGGGGGTCTCCTGAGGATCGCGGCTTGCAAGGTTTCAGACTGGTCGGCTGGGGCTTGCTTTGCACGCTGGTCTGGCTGCTGATCATCATCCTGACCACGGCAATCGTGACTGAAGTCGATGGTGGCGAGGCGACCAGCGAGACAGGTCTGCTGATCTTCGTCGTCGGGCAGGGTCTGGCTGGACTGGTCGGCTGGTTCGCGCTGCCGTTACTGATCATGCGACGACGCGGACAGCGTGGAGTCGTTGCCTGGCGCAAACCGACATCCACCGATGTTGTCTGGGCAGTCGGCGGACTGATCACCATCTATGCCGTGCTGTTCGTCTACACCCTGATCGTCACGTCCGCCGGAGCGGACTCGCTCGAACCCCAGTCGACGATTGACGACAAGCGGCTCTTCGTACACCCATCGGTGATGATCGCCCTCGCCGTCCTTGTGGTGGTCTGTGCGCCGATCTACGAGGAGGCGTTCGCGCGGGGCTTCGTCCTCGGCGGCTTGCGACCGCACTGGGGACTGATTCCCGCATTCGTGGTCTCGTCGGCGGTGTTCTCGGCGCTGCATGCCGATCTGGGCAGCTTGATTCCGTTCGCATTAGCCGGAGTGATTCTGGGTGTCGTCTATCTGCGCACCGGGTCACTGACCGCGGCGTCAATGGCTCATTTCGGCTTCAACGTAATCGGATTCTCGGCGACGCTGGTACAACAACTCGGATGAGGATGTGAGATGACTGAGGTCGGGCATCGATATCGTGCGGCGTTCGCCGCCTCCGCCGAGCGCGGCGATGGGCCGCTCCTGTTCCCCTTCCTGGCCGCCGGATTTCCAACTCCGGCGGAGACGCCTGACCTGGTGCGCGCTGCGCTGCGCGGCGGCGCAGCCGGATTCGAGATTGGCGTGCCATTCTCCGATCCGCTCGCAGACGGTCCCGTCCATCAGGACGCCTACAACGTGGCGTTGGCGGCTGGAGCCACGCTGGAGACGGCGCTCGACGCCGTGCGGGTCGCTCGAGCGGAGTCGCCCGACGCCCCGCTCACGCTGATGGGCTACCTCAATCCCTTCCTCGCCTGCGGGCCTGCGGGTCTCGACGGCGGCGCCGGAGACCCTGGCAGCGCCGTCGGCGAGCCGCTGGAGGCGCTCGCGCGCCGCGCCTCCGAGGCAGACGTGGACGGTGTCATCATCGTCGACCTCCCAGTCGACGAGTCGGACGCCGCGCGTGAGGTCCTGGCCGAGCACGGCATCTCGCTGATCTATCTGCTCGCGCCGACTTCGACCGAGGAGCGCATTGACGCGGTCGCGCGTCAGGCGTCGGGGTTCATCTACCTGCTCTCACTGACCGGAGTGACCGGCGCGCGCGATCAGATTGCCCGCGATCTGGCCACCTTCGTTGGTCGAGTGAAGGCCAGGACTGACACGCCGTTGGCAGTCGGATTCGGGATCAGCAGGCGAGAGCACGTGCTCCAGGTCGGGGAAATGGTGCCTGCTGCTATCATCGGCTCAGCGCTGACTGCGACAATCGCGTCGGCGCCGCCAGACGGCCGCACCGCGGCCGTGGAGCGATATCTCGAGGTGGTCACCGGCCGCCGGAGCGAAACGACAGGCGAATGAGCCACTGTGCAACCCAGGTACAGGCATCGTTCTTCGACTGCGTCTATATCTCCGCGGCCGGCGTCTTTGCCGCCGGTCGCTAGATCGCGGGACGACGATCAACGTCGAACCGCCGATCTTCGCGTCTCAGCACTCCCCTGTCCGCCACCAGAACCTAGCCAGTCCTGACTGCGCACCGAGCACCTGACGATGCCGAGTAATGACCCCGAAGCTGTCTGGCGCTTGCGAGGAATTCGCGGCGCTACCACAGTCGAGAACAACACACGCGAAGACATCATCGAGGCAACCGAAGAGTTGCTGGCTGAGATGATCACGCGTAACGACATCGAGTCGAGCGAAGTCGCCTCGGCCTGGTTCACCACCACCCCGGATCTCAATGCCGAGTTCCCGGCGGTGGCGGCGCGCTTGACATACAGGTGGAGTCATGCGGCGCTGATGTGCAGTCACGAAATGGATGTGCCCGGCTCGCTGCCGTCCTGCCTGCGGATCCTGTTGCATGTCAACACGCCGTTGCGGCAGAACCAGATCCAGCACGTCTACCTGCGCGGCGCGAGAGTGCTGAGAACAGACTTAACAGTTAACACAGAACCATCACGTTCGGGCGGCGATCTCCTGAGAAGATTAGGCAGGGAGCCCGAGCCGTACAGCGAGTGAGCGAGAAGGTGACGACATGCTGATAGTAATGAGAATGGGCGCGACCGACGAAGAGGTTCGCGGCGTCCTGGCCCGGCTCAAGGAGTTCAACCTCGAGGGCCATCTCTCCCCGGGCGAGGAGCGCGTCGTGATCGGCGCCGTCGGCGTCATCGGCGATCCCGACATCCGCACCCAGATGTCGCGCATGAGCGGCGTTCAAGAGGTGATCGCCATCTCCCGTCCGTACAAGCTGACGGGACGCGAGTTCCAGCCTGAGGACACGGTGATCGACGTTGGCGGAGTCAAGATTGGTGACGGCTCAATGGTCGTCATGGCCGGTCCCTGTTCGATCGAGAACGAGGAGCACATGGTGACCACGGCCAGGGCCGTGGCTGCTTCCGGCGCACAGATCCTGCGCGGCGGCGCGTTCAAGCCTCGCACCTCGCCCTACGCATTCCGCGGCCTGGGCGAAGAAGGGTTGCAGCATCTTGCAACCGCGCGAGACGAGACCGGCCTGCCCGTGATCACCGAGGTCATGGAGGCACGGGATGTGGAGCTGGTGGCGCGCTACGCAGACATCCTCCAGGTCGGCACGCGCAACATGCAAAACTTCATGCTGCTCGACGAGGTTGGCTTGGCGCGCAAGCCGGTGATGCTCAAGCGCGGGCTCTCGGCAACGATCGACGAGTGGCTGCTCGCGGCTGAGTACATCATGGCCAAGGGCAACCGCGACGTAATCCTCTGCGAGCGCGGCATCCGGACGTTCGAGACCACCACCCGCAATACGCTCGATCTCTCGGCGATCCCGGTGGTCAAGCGACTCAGTCACCTGCCGATCGTGAGCGATCCGGCGCACGGCACCGGCCACTGGTACCTGGTCGAGCCAATGGCGCGCGCCTCGATGGCGGTCGGCGCGGACGGTCTGATGGTCGAGGTCCACCCGAATCCAGATCACGCACTGTCGGACGGGCCGCAGTCGTTGACCTTCGAAAACTTCGAGACCCTGATGCGCTCGTTGGAGCGGGTCGGTGAGGCGGTTGGCCATCCGTTGGCGCCCCAACCGCAACTCGCCGCCGTCGCAGACTAGCTCAGCGCCCGGCGCGCGGCCTCATCTCGCTGGTCCAGCGACTGCGACTGTTCGCTTTGCTCGACCTTGTACTCGAGCTGTTCGACGGCGCCGCTGACCGAGGTCTGCATCGTCCGAAGCTGGTCGTTGAGACGGCGCAGCATCTCCAACGAGTAGCGATCGGCTTCCAGTGCCTGCGAGACCGCTTCGGTCGTCGCCTGGCCGCGCACCGCGGCCGCCTCCTGGTTTGCACGGGAGATGGTTTCGGTGGCGGTCAAGTGCGCCTGGTCGACAATGCTCTGCGCCCGAGCCTCAGCAGCCTGCACCAGTTCGTGCACCGACACCTGTTGCTCGGCCTCGCGCCGGGCCTGCGCCGAAAGCACCGCGGCCTCCTCCTGCGTCTGCTGGATCAGGCGTTCGCGCTCTTCCAGCAGATGCTGCGCCTGCTCCGACGAGGCGGGCGCGGCCATGCGCAGGCGGTCGATCAGGTCCAGGAGCTGCTCACGGTCGACGGTCCAACCGGATCCGAAGCGGCTGCGGCGACCCGCCAGGATCGCCTGTTCGATCTGTTCGATCAGTTCAAGCAGGTCGATGATGAGCTCCTGCCAAGAGCCCCGCGCCGCATCACCCTGGTTTCGACTTTAGCGCAGTAGGCGCGACCATCGGCGCTCAGTCCGCGCGCTGGAGCGGCGGTCCATACTTTTGCGTCAACGCCTCCGCGACGTTAGGCGGGACCAGATCGTCGACGGGATGCCGAAGCGATGCCAGTTCACGAATTCGGCTGGCAGAGATGAACAGGTGCTCGTGACCCGACATCAGGAAGACGGACTCGATGTGCGGTGCCATTTTCTTGTTCATCAGCGCCATGTCGAATTCGGCTTCGAAGCCGGTCACTGCGCGGATTCCACGGACCAGCACGCTCGCGCCGACGTCATCGGCAAAGTTGACCACCAGGCCGGTGAACTTGGCGGCGCGAACGTTGTCACAATGCCTGGTTGCGCCCTCGATCAGCGCAAGCCGCTCGTCGACGTCGAACGTTTCGCTTGAGCGGGGATAGATCGCCATGACGACTTCGTCGAACATCGACGCGGCACGCTGCACGATGTCGAGATGGCCGTTCGTGATCGGGTCGAATCCGCCTGGGTAGAGCGCAATCGTCATGTCGGTGCCTCCGCACGATACGTATCGATAGCGCCGTCACCATAGCGCCGCTGATCGATCCGCACTAGGTCACCAATCCGGGCCGGTGGCGGCGTCACCCCGCCCGAGCCGGAGGTCTGTCGCCGCCAGACCGCGATTGAGCCCTCAGGCAGCGAGACCCGGTCGACAAGAGTTTCAATGACCGCGCGCGCGTCGACGCGGTAAGGCGGATCGATGAATATCAGGTCCGGGTCGAGAGGAATCCTCGAAAAGCAGCGCTCGACGGGGAGTCGGTGGACGCGCGCCCTTTCGGTGAGACCGAGCTCATCGAGATTGCGCCGGATTACGGCGCATGCGGGTCCGTTGCGTTCGACGAAGTCGACCGATGCGGCGCCGCGGCTGAGCGCCTCAATGCCTAGGTACCCGGCTCCCGCGTACAGGTCGAGCACTCGCGCCCCCGCTACCACTCCGCCGATATCCGGTCGGTCGAAGATCGCCGAGCGAATGATCGCGGTGGCCGGCCGCGTACCGCTCGCCGGCGTCCGGAGGCGTCTGCCCGAGAGGTGACCGCCCGCGATCCGCGGCTGGGACCGGGACATCACTCTGTCCCTTCGGCGCGCACAGGGACGGTAATCACATGGCCCACGCGCACATCGCCATCGGAGACGACGAGCTGGGCGCGATAGTCGCCCGGTTCCGTTGGCAAGTCCCAGAACTGCCAGCCGCCGCCGCTTGCTCCCGAGAGTTGGCCCGCCTCGACGCTGAAGATCGGGTCGAAGAGGATGGCGTTTGGAAGCCGCAGGTCAGGTAACCCTGACTCGAAGAACGCTGCCACGGCCGGCCACAGATTGGCGTTGCCAGGATCCGCAGACGCATTGCTGATGTAGATGCCGCCCAGCTCATAGTCGGAGACGACCTGGAGCTGAAACGCTGCGCTGAATCGATTGTGAATCCAGACGGTCACGGCGGATCCGGTCTGGTCCGGATAGGTGAAGGTCACGATCCGGTTCACGCTGTCCCAACGCAGCCCGCCGGCGAGATTGTCGAGCAGGATCGAGTTGCCCTGCAACGTCACGCGCATACCGGGACGGTATGGTCCCGGTTCGCGGATGCTAATCAACGAAGCGATGTCGAGCGCATCGCGCTGGGTGATTTCCCGAAATCCGCTTGCGTCCCGGACGACGGCGTGTGAGGGCAGGGCCAGTAACACCTTGCTGGACTCAATGCGCTCAAGCACCGTCGGCAACGAGGCGGCGATCGCCGCCTCGAACAGGGTCGGATCGAGCGGCGGCTCAATCACGATGAAATCGGCAGACGCGCCGAGCTGTGAGAGGTCGTAGCCGCCCTCACCCACGCCGCCTGCAGCGGTGATCGGAATGTGCACCGAGACACCGCGGTCCTCGCGGTGCAGACGGCCTGCCAGCTCGCTGATGAACGACGTGAACTGCGACTGCAACGCCGGTGAGACATCGAGATAGTGAATGTCGACGCCGTCGTGCAAGCCGCTCTTGATCGCATGTTGGATGTTGGCGATGTGCTGCCTCCGCAGGTTGTCCGAAGCGAGAATGTCGTTGACCAGGTCCGCCTGCTCGTCTGTGGCGTAGACGGTCGGCCAGCGGTTCTGAGGAACCTGTGCGTTGACCAACTCCACGCCGCCGAGCAGCGAACCGTCCTCGCCCGGATGCCAACCGTCGGGGTGGACCAGGGTCAGCGAACCGGCCAGAATCGACTGTGGCTCCTCGCCTCGCGGCACGCGCCCCGCAATCACGTCGCGGAACTGTAAGCGGCGAAGTATGACCAGGTTGGCCGGCGCTTCCGCCAGGTCGATCCGCGCAGTTGCGCCGTCGCTACTCAGGTTTGCGTCGCCGAGCCGGGTCCATTCATCACCGTTCCACGTGTACGCGCCGAGGTTGCGCGGATCCTGCGTCGGGTTGGTGAGCTCGGCCTCGAACACGAACGGCCCCAGCCGCCGTTCGGGCACGCGGAACTCGTACACCGGCGACACGGCGCCCAGGATCTCTGGAATCGCCGGCGGACGCTCGGTCAGTCGCGCTTCAAACAGGGAGGTCTGAACTCCTGGGCCGTCCGATGCGGAGAAGTCACCCTCGGCGTTGGTGTTGAAGTTGGCATCGATCAAGCCAGGCTCGAAGAAGAGCACGATTATGACGCCGACCAGCAGGGCAGTGATGATCAACGCGACTAAGACGCCCGCTCCACCGCGAGGGGGCGGAGCCTGCCGGCCGAACGACCTCTGCCCCGAAGCCGGTCTGACAACCGTGCCGGTCTCGCTCGGAGGCGGAAACTCAGGCGCAGGGAGTTCCGGCTCCGGAGTGAACGGTGCGGGATCGGGCGAACCGCTCGCCCGGCCACTACGTTGCTGCTCCCGCCGCGGCCCTTCACCCAACCTGCGTACCGGTCGCGGCTGCCATCCGCCGCCTTCACTGGTACTCATGGCGCACGCAGATCGGGCGCGATGCTGAGCCGGTACTCCTCGCCGGCGCGATGAATGTGCACGAGCACCGGTACGCCCGGCTCCAATTGCGCCAGCGCATTGAGATACGGTGTCTCGGCATTGATCGGCACGCCGTTCATGCCGAGTAGCACGTCGCCGGGTCGAATGCCCGCGCGGGCGAACGCGCCGCTGCGTTCTATCTCAATCAGGAACGCGCCCTCGCTCACGGCGAGGTCGAGCTGCACGGCAGCGATCGGCGTCAACAGGCGTTCCTGCACGACGCCAAAGCTCGGGCGCGGGTAGTACCCATCCTCGGCAATGCCGCGAGCGACCTTCAGCACTGCGTCGATCTGCACTGCGAATCCCACGCCGTCAACGAAGCCTCCGTCCACGGTCTCTCGCGCGATCACCGCCGTCATGCCCACAATGCTGCCGTCAAGGTCGACAAGAATGCCTCCGGAGTTTCCGTGATTCAGCGCGGCGTCCGTCTGGATCAGGTCTTCCTGCTCGTAGCGTCCGCGAAAGAAGGTTGTGTCAGGGTTGCTGACCACACCCACGGTGAGTGCGATTTCACGTCCCAAGAGCGTATTGCCAATCGCAATCACGGTCTCACCCGCCGCCACCGAATCGCTGGCGCCAAACGTAGGCACGATCGGCTCAAGTGGCTCGTTACCGGCTTCGACTCGCAACACTGCGACATCGGAGAACGGTCGGTCGTCTCCGACGCGCAGGGCTGGGAGCCGCTGTTCACCGTGGAAAATCACGGTGAAGCTGGTCATGCCTTCCAGTACGTGTGCCGCCGTCACTACGTGACCCATGTCGTCAAGCACGAAGCCCGTCGCCAGGGCCGCCGGCACCACCGTCACTCCCTCATCATTGACGCGCTCCGGGCCTTCGGCGTCAATGACGACGACCGAACGCACGACCTGGGCGAAGATCTCGCCGATCAGCCGCTCTCGTTCGGCCATCGAATCCACGATCCGTTCGGCGATCTGGGCGTCCGATTGGCTGGTTGCCTGCTCGACTGCGTCGCTCACGGCCTCCCTGACAGCAGCGGCGATCTCGGGCTCCAGTACGTCGCCTGTGGAGTCGTCGCTGACGAACAACACGATCAATGCGCCGCACAACCCCCCAATCAGGGCCGAAAGGACGGAGATTGTGAAAGTGTGACGCACGTTACACGATTGCTCGTACCCGTTGGGAAACTGTCCGCGTCATGCCTGCTATCGTACCCTGCCATAACGCAGTACGGCGTTACGAACTATTGATCGGACAGGCAGATCACGTGGTGCTACGACGGTCGGTGCCAATCACTGCTGACGGCCTGCAACGTCTGCGCGCGGAACTGCTCACACTCAAGGATCGCCGCCGCCAGGCGGCCGAACTGATCCAACAGGTGCGCGAGGATTCGCCCGGCGCCCGCGATGAGGGCGACGGTGGAGAGACCAAGAACGAGCAAGCGTTCATCGAGGGGCGGATACGAGAGATTGAGGCGGTGATCTCGGCCGCCGAGGTGATCGATGAGCAAGAGATTCGCGGCTCGGAAGTGGTGCGTCTCGGCTCGACGGTGACCGTCAGGCCCATGCCCAAGCGCACCGATGTCAACTACCGAATCGTGGGGCCGGCCGAGGTCGATCCCAAGAACGGTCTGCTCTCCGATGAGTCTCCGGTGGGCAAGGCGCTGCTCGGCGCGAGGGTTGGCGACACCGTTGAGGTCGCCACTCCAACCGGTGTGCGAAAGTTCAAGGTCAAGGCCATCTCATAGTCGATCGCGGTCTCCAGCTCTGCGGCGGGAGGCCGCAGCACGAGGAACGCGCTCGCCATGTCCAACTCCAAGCAACCGACGTCCGAGACTCGCTACCTGCGCGCAATCATCGGCGAGCGCCAGGCGAAGGCCGACACGCTTCGCAACAGCGCAATCAATCCGTATCCGCCGAGGACCGGACGCAGCCACGCCATCGGTGACGCGCTCCAGATCTTCAAGTCGCACGAAGCATCTTCAACCGAGACCGACGTACCGAATGTCACTGTGGGTGGACGAATCGTCGCTCTCCGCAATATGGGCCGGATCGCGTTCATAGACATTCAGGACGACACGGGGCAGATTCAGGTCCTCGCGAGCAAGCGAGCGCTGGGCGAGTCCTGGAGACTGCTCGACGCCTTCGATCTTGGAGACTTCCTCGAAGCGTCGGGTGCGCTGATCCGTTCACGCCGGGGTGAAATCTCAGTTCAGGCCGACGCCGTCGCGATGCTGAGCAAGGCGCTGCGTCCGCCGCCTGAGAAGTATCACGGACTGCAGGATGTCGAGACTCGATATCGACAGCGATACCTCGACCTGATCGCCAATGATGAGGCCAAAGAGATTCTTCGGACTCGTTCGAAGATCGTCTCCGCGATGCGTCGCTTCATGGACGATCGCGGATTCCTCGAGGTCGAAACCCCGGTCCTGCAGTCTGAAGCCGGCGGCGCGGCGGCGCGGCCATTCTTGACACACTTCAACGCGCTCGACGAACCGCGCCAACTGCGGGTCGCGCTTGAACTGCACCTCAAACGGCTCATCGTCGGTGGATTCGACAAGGTCTACGAGATAGGCCGGCTCTTTCGCAACGAAGGCATAGGCAACCGCTGGAGCCCCGAGTTCACCATGATGGAGAGCTACGAGGCGTACACCGATTACCACGGCGTCGCCGAGATGGTCGAAGCCGCGTTGTCGTACATCTCCACTGAGATCAATGGTTCGACCCGCGTGCGCTGGGGAGATGGCGAAGTCGATTTCACCCCACCGTTCGCGAGAGTGACGATGGTCGATGCGGTCAAGCAGCATGTCGGCGTGGATTTCCGCGACTATCCTACGACCGATGAAATGGAGGGCCTGCTGCGCGCCAACGGCGTCGGGATCCCACCCAACGCCGGCTGGGGCAAGCTCTTTGATGAACTCGTCTCGGAACGGGTGGAGCCGCACTTGCAGCAGCCGACCTTCTTGCTCGACTACCCTCTGGCGATCTCGCCGTTGGCCAAGCGAACCGAATACGATGACAGCCTGGTTGAGCGGTTCGAGCTGTTTGTGGGTGGCTGGGAACTGGCCAATGCTTACACGGAGCTCAACGATCCGGTCGACCAACGGCAGCGGTTTGAAGATCAGCTGCAGCTCAAGGCAGCCGGAGACGACGAAGCGGAGTTGCTGGACGAGGATTTCATCGTCGCGCTCGAGCACGGCATGCCGCCGACCGGCGGACTAGGCATGGGCATGGATCGTCTAGCTATGCTCTTGACCAATTCGCAGTCGATCCGAGACGTCATCCTCTTCCCACAGATGCGCAAGCTCTGACGCGCACTACTCGATCGAGTCCCGGGTCACACCTGACTCGACGAACTGATCGATCTCTGACTCAACGAACCCCAGCTCAACCAGGATTGGTCGTGTCTCGCTTGCGAACGGCTTCGTCGCTTGCGGTTGCTGGAAGCCGTGTTCGTCCAGCGCGACCGGCGGCGCGAGGAGTCGCACCGGCCCGATCTGGGGATGATCGAGGTCGTAGAGCATGTCGTTGGCGGCGGCTTGCGGATCGTCGAGAATCTCGAACGGCATCAAGACCCTCGACGCCGGGACCCCGGCCTCGGCGAGCAGCGCCTCCCATTCGTCGGTCGGGCGCGATTGCATGATCGCTTCCGCTGCCTCACGCAGATGTTCGTAGTGCTCCGCGTGGTGATTTGGATCGTCGCCCGTGTACTCGTCCTCGAGCCCAATCGCCAGGCTGAAGGCGGCGCGCAAGCGAGTGCTGCCGCAAGCCACAGCGAGCCAGCCGTCCGAAGTCGTGTAGGTGCGAAAGTAGATGTCGGCCATGATCCGCGCGCGTGCAGATGGCTGCGCCATGCGCTGTTCGGAGTACGTGGCGCCGCGCGAGCGCATGTCGGCCAGTTCCTGGCGCGATTCGTCGTGGACGGGGCCGTCGGCCGACTCCACCCGCAGCATCTGATTGTTGTTCAGCGTCATGGCCGCCTGCATCAGGGATGCGTGGACCTCCGCCCCTTGACCGGTGTTGGCGCGACGGAAGAGCGCGGAGGCAATCCCAAAGGCCAGCGACATCGCGGCCATGTAATCGGCGCTGACCGGGTCGCCGCTCAATGGACGACCGTCACCCTGTCGGCCGTTCGCCACCATGAGTCCGCTGCGGGCCTGAACCACGATGTCCATGCCGGCCAGGCCGGCGTCGGGTCCGTAGCGGCCAAAGGGGGTCACCGAGGCGACGATCAGCCGGGGATACTTCGCGCGCAGGGTCTCCGCGTCGAGCCCGAACTGGGCGGCCAGACCGGGACGGAAGTTCATCAGCGCGACGTCGGCGCGGCCGAGCAGCGCGTCAATGATCTGCGGAGCGCGCTCATGCCGAAGATGCAGCGGCAGCGACCGCTTGCCACGGTTGCGGGAGAGGTAGATGCGCGATTCCATCGGCGCCAGTTGGGCCAGACGACGGGTCGGATCGCCTTCCAGCGACTCGATCTTGATCACCTCGGCGCCGCCCTCGGCCAGCAACTGCGCGGCGAACGGCACGGCCACGAACTGTCCAAACTCGACGACCCGAATACCATCAAACGGCTGGGCATCGGCCTCCTGATTGGCCCGATCACTGGACATCTGACACTCCCATTCATCAACCTTCAAGTGAGGCACGCGCTCCGAGTGCGACGCTAACACCTGCTCCGCTAGGGGACTCCGCGAATGAGCGAACGATATGCCGAGGTCGCCGTCCTGAGCGGCAGCCCTCAACGAGCCGTCTTCACTTACGAGGCCCGACCAGACATGGCGCTTCGCCGCGGGATGTCGGTCATCGTCCCCTGGCGCTCGCAGTGGGCGATCGGCATCGTGCTGGCGGTGACGGCCGAGAGCGAGGTGGCGGGCCCGCGCTTGGTTGAGCGTGTGCTCGATCGCCGACCGCTGCTGACATCGGACCAGCTCGATCTGGCAGTCTGGATATCGGATCGCTATCTCGCGCCGGTGGCGTCCTGCGTGCAGCTCTTTCTTCCGCCTGGCACGCCGTCGCGTCCGAGACGATCTGCGGGCTCCTTCCGCCCGCTCGTACCGGCAAGGCCGGCAATTCCGAAGCGGCTTGTACTTTCCATAACGGAGGAGCGGCTTCGAAGAGTAGTCGCCGACTGGCCGCAGAGCAAGCGGTCGAGACCGGGCGACCTCCTGGCCGCCCTGTGCGACCGCGAGGAAGGTCTGGTAGCGGATGAGGCCGCGCGGCTGCTGGGTGGGCGCAAGGCCCTGGACTCATGGCTTGCCGGGAGCGCGCTCGCCGTCCGCGACGGCGACAGCATCGTCCTCGCCATCGATCAGGAAGACGCACGTGCCATCGCAGCGTCCCTGCGTCGCACGGGTTCGGAGCGGCGACAGCTCGAACTGCTGCGTTTGTTGACGGACGGTCCGCTTGACGAAGTGACGGCAAGACGACGCAGCGCGGCAACCCGCGCCGACATCGACACCCTGGAGCACGCGGGGTACCTGGTGCGGCAAGACGACGCTCCAGTGCCGGGAAGTGTCGCTCCGACGCCGGCGCCGGAGCTGACCGGTGAACAACAGTCGGCCGTTGATGAGATCATCCAGTCTCTTGAATCTGATGACGGCTCCGCGCTCCTGCTCCACGGCGTGACCGGCAGCGGTAAGACCGAGGTCTACCTGGCGGCGGCCGAGCGAGCGTTGGCGTCGGGCGGCGGCGTGATCGTGCTCGTCCCCGAGATTGCCCTCGCGCCGCAGACCATCGCGCGCTTCGATGCTCGATTTCCGGGTCAGGTGGCCGTTCGGCACTCGGGACTTGCCCGAGCCGAAGCGCGCGAACAGTGGCGGCAGGTGTATGCCGGAGGGAAACGCATCCTAGTCGGCGCCCGCTCCGCCCTCTTCGGGCCGGTCAAGAATCTGGCGCTTGTAATCATCGACGAAGAGCACGAATGGACTTACAAGCAAACCGATCCGCAGCCTCGATACCACGTCGTCACGATCGCCCGTGAGATGGCGCATGAACGTCGGCTGGTGACGCTGCTCGGCTCGGCGACTCCGAGCGTGGTCTCGATGGCCGAAGCTCGCGCCGGTCGCAGCTCTCTGCTTCGCCTGACCCAACGGGTTCAGTCGGGCGCCGATGGCCCGCGGGTCATTCCGCAACCCATCATCGATGTCGTCGATCTGCGTGAGGAACTCGCTGCCGGCGTTCGCTCCGTGTTCGGACGTGAACTCGATGCGGCGATCTCGGAGGCGCTCTCACGTGACGAACAGGTTTTGTTGTTCCTCAACCGGCGCGGCATGTCGGCGCTGGTCTGTCGAGCCTGCGGCGAGGCGATCGGCTGTTCGCGTTGCTCGATTGCCCTGACCCTGCATCGACCCGGCCCGTACCTCCAGTGCCACGAGTGTGGAGAACGACAGCCGGCACCAGCGCGTTGCCCGTTGTGCCTGGACGAACGCATCGGCGCGATGAGCTTTGGCACGGCTCAGCTCGAGGCTGAAGTGCGACGCCGTTGGGGCGATGTTCCGATCACGCGCTGGGATCGCGACACGGCCTCGTCGGCCGACTCGCACGAAGCGCTGCTCGCCGAGTTCGCGGATCGACGCTCCCGTGTGCTGATCGGCACGCAGATGATCGCCAAGGGTCTCGATCTGCCCAGCGTCACGGTGGCCGGAGTCGTGAACGCCGATCTCTCGCTGCGAGAGTCCGACTACCTGGCGGCCGAGCGCACCTTCCAGTTGCTCTCCCAGGTTGCCGGCCGTTCCGGCCGGGGAGCGCTCGGAGGCCGCGTGATCATCCAGACCTATTCGCCTGATCACTTCGCGGTGGTCGCGGCAGCGGCGCACGACTACGACGCCTTCTACACCGCCGAGACCCACTTGCGCCGCATGCTGGACTATCCGCCGTTCGGGCGGATGGCGCGGATCACGGTCACACGTTCCTCGATTGCGGAGGCTGACGCCGAGGCCGAGAGAATGGTTCACGAGCTTTCGAGTCTGCGCGACCGAACGCCCGGATCCGTTGCCCGGATCCTCGGACCGGCTCCGGCCTCTCCGGCTCGTCGGCGCAACCAGTGGCGGCGCCAGGCCCTGCTGATTGGCGACGATCCGCTCACGCTGCTCAGGCAGGTGGAACTCGGCCGCGGTTGGTCGGTTGATGTCGACCCGCTGGACTAGAACGCCTCGAACGCTACACGCACGGCGACAACAAGCATGCCCAGCGCGAGCAGCCGTGACAGCATCGACTCGCGAATCCGGGCGGCGACGCGCAGGCCGATCGGGCTAGCGATCAGTGTGCCGATCAGGAGCGGCGGGACGTCGTTCAAAGGGTCGCCGAAGTGCTGCGTCGCGGTGTGGAAGATGACCACAGCGACTGCGATGCTGGTCACAATGCTGTGCGACGCCGGGACCCCCAACCAGGCCGGCATGCGCATGACCCGGATCGTGATCGTGGCGAAAAACAGCCCGCCGCCAATGCCGGCCAGCGAGGTCAGCACCGAGGTCAGCGCCACTACGCTTATCGAGCGCCTGACCGGAATCCAGTAGAGATACAGCTCGCCGCGACCATCGCGGATCATCCGTCGCCACCCGCGCTGTCCCACCTGTCCCGCGTCGCCCGTCGGACGCCAGATCAGGTACGCGCCCAGCGTGGCGAGCAGGACGGCGAAGCCGCCGGCAAACACCTCGCGGGGCAGCTGGGCCGTCCCGGTCGCGCCGATTACGCCCGCCGGCACGGCGATGGCCGCAGCCATTCCGACGGCGCGAAAGTCGATGCGCTTTTCCCGCGCCAACCTCGCCGCGGCCAGACCGGAAGTCGCGAGGACGAGGCACATCGAGGCCATCGCCACCTCGGCCGGGCTAGATTCCGCGTGACGGGTGAGCAGCACCGGGGCAAACAGGAATCCCCCACCCGCGCCCACCGCCGTCGCATAGACGCCGACCGCGAGTCCGACCCCGATCAGCGCGACGAACTCAAGCCAGTCCATCCGCGCAGGCTACGACGGCGTATGACGAATGCAGCTGCGAGTGTAGCCAGGTGCTACGACTGCTTGGGAATCCTGGGCAGCAGCCAGCTCAGGAAGGCGTCCTGGCTGCGGGTCTGCATGTAGAACCGTCCCGGTCCTTCCAACTTGCAGACCAGGCCCTCGCCCGAAAGCAGCGTCGTCTTCCAGCCGCCCGAGCGCCCGACGCTGTACTTGACTGATTCGTCGAAGGCGACCATGTGTCCTGTGTCCACGGTGTACTGCTCGCCGACATTCAGTTCCTTCAGGTGAATCGCGCCGTAACTGGAGAGGAACAGCAAGCCGTGTCCCGAACAGCGCAGCAGGATCAACCCTTCGCCGGAGAAGAAGCTCTTGGCGCCGCCCCAGGAAGTGTCGACCTCGATGTCATTCGTCGCCGCCAGGAACGACCCCGATTGCACAAGTACCGAGCCGCCGCTCATTTCAATCACCTGGATGTCGCCCGGCAGACCGGGCGCGATCGTCACTTCGCCCGATTGCTCGGCGGTGAAGGTGTTGATGAAGAAGCTTTCGCCGCCGAGGACCGAGCGTTTCAGTCCGCCCAACAGCCCGCCCCGCATCCCGGTCTCGATCGAGATGCTGGCCGACATTGAGACCATCGCTCCGGCCTCCGCCTGTATCTGCTCTCCCGATGCCAGCTCAATCCGTCCGAGGGCGTATGACGGTCGGTGGAGAATCTCATACTGCATCGCGTGTGCTCCTTCGTGTGGATCGGCGTTTGACTCACTCTATGCCGACGCCCGAATGACATCCCATAGGTGCGGCAGTTGAGCGACGCGCACGCGCCTTAGCTGCAATCACGCAAGAACTGACGGATGGCGTCAAGGGTCGCAGGCAGCTTCTCGGCCGAGCGAGCGTCAACGTCGAGACAGCGCGCGTTGGGAGCCTCGTTGCAGATGCGATGCCCGATCCCGGTCGGGTGAAACGGGTCCGCGCCGGGGATTACCAGCATCGGCGAGTACGTGCGCTGCACGGCGACTTCATTGACTGCGAAGTAGGGCTCCAGCTGCGGCCACATTCCATCGCGGAACTCCACGACCAGGGCAATGTAGCCCTCGCGGCGGATGCTGCGCACCGCGTCAGCGAATAGCGGCTCGTCGTGAATCCGCTGGGCGAACGGCCCGGCTTCGTTGTTCTGCATGAAGACTGGATCGCGCTGCGCGGCCTCGATCACCGCCTCCAGGCCCTCCGCGCGGCACAGCCGAATCGTCGGGTTGAACATGTCGTAGAAGGTCTCGGGCGAGTTGGTCTCATCCAGGCCCACGGGATCCTGCATCACGACCCCTGCGACTCGCGCCGGGGCCTGGTCGGCGAGCCGCAGCGCGTAGGCGCACCCGATGCAACCGCCCATCACGTGCGCGCGGGGCACGCCCAGATCGTTGAGCACCGCGATCTGATCCTTCATTGCCTCGTCGTAGTCGAACGCCATGAGCCCGGTCTTCGATTGTCCGCAATGCCGCTGATCCATGCCAATCACGGTGAACTCGTCCGAGAACGCATCAATCGGGTTGATGATCGAGCGCTGCCAGAATTCGATTTGCGAGTTGACTCCGCCCGGCGCGAACAGCAGCAGTGGAATCTCGCTGTTGCCCTCGCCGTAGACCTCGTAGTGAATGATCGTGCCGTCCGGTCGCATCACTTCAGCCATCGGTCACCTCCTGCAACTGCTACGGGTCGTCATGCCGCGCCGTCGGCACGGCCTTCAGCAACTTCGGGCAAAGTCTAAGGCGGCAGCATTAGTCTGTCTCTGAAGAGACGCAACACTTCCTGTCCGCGATGGGACGTTGGAGGAGACCCATGGTTATCGCCGAAGCGCCCGCATTGACCGTCGACACCGTCGACATCACCGACTCCGATCGCTATCGCGACATCGGCTATCCGTGGGCCGAGTGGGACCTGCTGCGCCAGGAGGCGCCGGTCTACTGGTATCAGCGGCCCGGATACGAGCCGTTCTGGGCGATCACCAAGCACGCGGACATTCGCTTCATCTCGTCGCACCCGGAGCTGTTCTCCAACTCTCAGATGCTGCGGCTGAACACGGCGTCGAAGTTGGGTACGGCCTCGCGAGGACGCGAGCGGTCGACCAACCGCACCGGCGGACACCCGGACGATCCGCCCGACTTCATCTACCTCGACCCGCCGGAACACCGTCAGCACCGCGGGTTGGTGGCGCGGCACTTCACCCCGCGCATGATGAAGATGCTCGAAGACCACTTCGCCGAGATGGCGGAGAACTACGTCTCCGACTTCGCCGACAAAGTCGTCGCTGACTTCGCCGACAAGGGTTCCCACTCGGCGATCGATCTGGTTCATGAACTCTCTGCCAAGCTGCCGGTCGCCGCGATCTGCGCCATGGGCGGCGTACCCGAGGAGGACTGGGACCAGATCTTCGAGTGGACCGAGGTGATCGTCGGCGCGGACGACCCCGAGTTCCGCCTGCCGGGCGAGTCGCCCAGCCAGGCGACCGAGCGCGTCGGCGTCGAGTGGTTCCGTTACAACAACGACTTGATTGAACAGCGCAAGCGCGAAGGCCTCGGCGACGATCTGCTCAGCGACCTGCTGCGCGCGGAGATCGACGGCCGCCCGCTGTCGCCCGGTGAGATTCACGGTTACTTCGTGCTGCTGCTCGCGGCCGGCAATGAGACGACCCGCAATTCGATCAGCGGCGGCGTCAAGGCGCTGCTCGACCACCCCGATCAGATGCAGATGCTGATTGAAGACGAGTCCCTGGTGCCGTCTGCGGTCGAGGAGATCCTGCGCTGGACCTCGATCGTGATCCAGTTCCAGCGGACTGCGGTGCAGGATGTCGAGCTGCGCGGCAAGACAATCCGCAAGGGCGAGTCGGTGGTGCTCTGGTACCCGTCGGCCAACCGCGACGAGGACGTATTCGAAGACCCCTACCGATTCGACAT
The DNA here is from genome assembly GCA_009838915.1 of Chloroflexota bacterium. Classification (GTDB taxonomy): domain Bacteria; phylum Chloroflexota; class Dehalococcoidia; order Bin125; family Bin125; genus Bin125. Next base: position 540,730 of record VXQT01000013.1, on the reverse strand, counting down.
CAAGCGCGACCCCAACGATCACTTCGCCTTCGGCGGCTACGGCGAACACTTCTGCCTGGGCGCCAACTTGGCCCGCTGGGAGATGCGCGCCATTTTCCACGCCCTGCGGCCAATCCTCCCGAACCTGGAGCTAGTCGCCCCGCCCGAGAACGTGATCGCCTTCCTCCACGTCGGCGGGATCAAGCGCCAGATGGTCCGCCACCGCCCGGCCTGACGTTCCTTCGACGTGCCGAAACAAGTATCTTCATGGTGATCCCCCCGGGATGATCATGGAGGCCCAGAATGGTTACCGCTGAACGACCCGCACTGACGCTTGACACGCTGAACATCACCGACACCTCGCTCTATGTCGACTACGGCTATCCATGGGAGGCGTGGGACATCCTGCGCCGCGAGGCTCCCGTCTACTGGTACCAGCGGCCCAATTTCGAGCCGTTCTGGGCGATCACCAAACACGCCGATATCCGTTACATCTCCTCCCATCCGGAGCTGTTCTCGAACACGCAGATCCTGCGGATGAACGATACGGAGTCGATCGGCATCGGCGAGCGAGGCCGTGAGATCAACGCCAACCGTTACGGCGGACACCCGTCCGACCCGCCCGACTTTATCTTCATGGACCCGCCGGAGCATCGCCAGCACCGCAGCCTCGTGGCGCATCACTTCACCCCGCGGATGATGAAGAAGCTGGAAGACCACTTCGCCGACATGGCGGACAACTACGTGTCGGACTTCGCCGACTCGATGGTTGCCGACTTCGCCGAACGAGGTTCACGGTCGGCGGTTGACGTGGTGCATGAGCTGACGGCCAAGCTCCCCGTCGCCGCAATCTGTGACATGGGCGGCGTGCCCGAGGAGGACTGGGATCAGATCTTCCATTGGACCGAAACGTCAGCCGGAGCGGCCGATCCAGAGTTCCGCCTGCCGGGCGAGGATCGCGAACAGACGATCCGCCGCGTCAACCTTGAATTCAATCTCTACAACGAGGGCATGGTCCGTGACCGGCAGGCCAACGGCCTCGGTGACGACCTGCTCAGCGATCTGCTTCGAGCCGACATCGACGGATACAAGCTCACACCGCGCGAAATCTCGTCTTACTTCCGCCTGCTGCTCGGCGCGGGCAACGAAACCACTCGCAACTCGATTACGGGCGGCGTCAAGGCGCTGATCGATCACCCGGATCAGCTTGAAGACCTCGTCGCCAATCCTGAACTGGTGCCCTCCGCCGTTGAGGAGATCCTGCGCTGGACCTCGATCGTGATCCAGTTCCAGCGAACCGTGACCGAAGACCTCGAGTTGCGCGGCAAGACGCTGCGCAAGGGCGACTCGATCGTCATGTGGTATCCGTCGGCCAACCGCGACGAAGAGGTCTTCCCCGACCCGTACAGGTTCGACATCCACCGCGACCCGAACGACCACTTTGCCTTCGGCGGCTACGGCGAGCACTTCTGCCTGGGCGCGAACCTCGCTCGCTGGGAGATGCGCGCGATCTTCCACGCGCTGCTGCCGATCCTTCCCAACCTGGAACTGGCCGGTGAGCCGCAGATGGTGCCGAACTCCTTGCACGTGGGTGGCATCAAGCGGCAGCTTGTCCGCTACCGAGCGCAATAGTCTCGTACGCTGGCGGAGATGTATCTCCTCCGCCGGCGCGGTCGGCAATTCCTTGTCTCCATCCTGGCGCTGGCTGGAGTCGCTTGTCTGATCGCAGGCATCGGCCTCGCCCAGGGTCCTGAACCGCCCGAGCCTCGCTATGACTTCAGCGGACAAATCGTCACTCGTCTAAACGAGAACGGCGTGCTGGAGTTCTGTCTGCGCACCGACGACGGACAGACCACATGCCCGAGGGCTCGTTACCTGAACATCGAGCGCGCGCCTCGCGATGCATGGGTGGCCAGCAGCGAGGTCTCCTGGACCGCGCCCATTGATGTTGGGGCGATCCAATACGTCGCCGACAATGCCTCTCCTACAGCCACTCCCGACGAGGGGTCGGGTTCCTGCGCCCCCGACTTCGAGCGAATGCTCGCGGCAACCTGGAAAGTCGAGACATCGGGGACCTTTGGCACGGCTTTTCATGTGGGCAACGGTCGATTCGTTACTGCCTATCACGTGATCGAACGTCGGCCGCCGTTTGTTTCGCTGATTCATGGCCAGCGAACCATCGGCGCGGCGGTGATCGGCGTCGATCCCGACTTTGACCTGGCGCTGCTCGAGGTCGACTCGCCAGATCTGGTGCAGGACGTGCCCGCGCTGCGGATGCGCGCCCCGACCGCGGACGACGTTGGCGAACCGATCTACCTGATCGGCTATCCCGGCGGCGAGGCGTTGACCATTTCCGGCGGCGGCGTAGTGAGCCGGGTCTGGGACGACAACATCCAGACTTCGGCGGTGGTTCGAGGTGGGAACAGCGGAGGACCGGTGTTCGACGCCTGCGGCGCCGTGATCGGCGTGCTATGGGCGGGCGGCTCATCCTGGTCCTATACCTACTCCGGCGGGGCCCTGATGCGGTCGCTGCAGCGATTGAATGACTCCTGGCCGCGCTGGCCGCTGACGCCGGCCTCCGTGCCTCCGGCACTGCGAGCCGCCGTGCGCTTGATCTGGCACTACGGACCCGAACCGCCGCAGGATGTCGATTGCTCGGAACTGGATGCAGACTGGTGGATCGCCCTGTCCGCAGTCGGCGATGAGGCCGAGGTCCGCGCCGACCTGGAACGCGCCGGCTGGCGACAAATCGGCGTCTGCGGAGCATCCGGTCCCGACGACTTCGACAACGGATTCACCTATGTGGCCGCGCTGAAAGCGATCGCGGCTGAGACACCATCGATCGAAGAGTGCGCCGTTGGCGCTGCACCGCGCGTGCTGCACCAATCAGTTCGGGCGCTTGGCTCGCTGCGGCTCACGCTGCGCGATCCTGCTCCCGAGTGCCCCGAAGTGAACGAGTACTCGCTGCGGGTTGACTTCGCGACTCCGCAGACCCCCGGCGTCGATCTCGGCGCGACGTTGATCGGTGCAGACGGCTCGCAACTGGTCGGAGCCTGGTCGAGGAAGTCCTATTCAGGCACGACCCTGGCCGCTGACTCACCCGTGGCGACGTTCTGGCAGGATTGGTCAGTTCACGCCGGGTTCATGCCGATCGCGATTCGTCTCGCCGCCGGTGGCGAGCGCTGGTTCGTGCCGCTGGAACTCGACCAGGAACGGATCGCGCCCAGCGAGTTCGGATCCGCTGAGGTCTCTGTCGCGATCGCGGCCCGGATCGACTCTGAGTCTGGTGCGATTCGGGTGTGCCTGCTCGACGAAGGCGTGATCCACTGCGGACCGGACGGCGGATGGCTCGGGCCCGCCGTCGACTCGGGTCGTTGGCGAGAAACTGCGCCAATCTCGTGGTCTGCGAGTCTGCCGTCTGAGTTGACGGCGATTGCCGCGCATGCGCCGAGGTCGGCGCTGACCTGTCAGTACCAGGATCCGCATCAGCTCTACGCCTGGCAGTTCAAGTCCCTGGCCGGGACCGCGACGGCGGTGCACGTCGGCAATCGGCAGTTCCTGGTCAACCTCGCCCGCGTACCCGACGGCGCGCCCTGGGGCGTGGTCTCGCGCGGCGAGCTGTCCCTGCCGGTCGTACGGGTCGCGAGCGACCCGCGAAACGACCTGGCGCTGGTCGAGCTGTTCGATGCCGAGCAGCAGATCGAGCTCGGGGCGCCTGCGCGGTTCGGCTTGACCAGCGACGCGCTGATTGACAGCTATGTCCACATGCTTACCTATCCCGCCGGCAATGCCGGTCGCTACCTGATCAGCGTGCTCAGCGTGACCGATATGTCCGAACGCGTGCTCAGGGTCGAGCCGACCGGCAACGGGCGGCACGGGTCGCCGCTCATCGACCTGTGCGACGGCTCATTGCTCGGCGTCTCGCTCGGCGGCGACGACCTGTTGCGGGCGGAGACGGTGCGCGCTTCGTGGACGGAGATGCGCGAGCGAGCTGAACGTCCTCGCAGTCAGAACGACGGACCGCCGGCGCACGGCACGGCTTCTGCATACTCCCGGCCGCTCTACGACGGTCCGATCCAGCCTCAGTTCTCGGGACGTATCTGCAACGTTCACCCCTCTGAGCGCTATCACGGGCGCTATGCCGTGTACGTGTCGAGCGTTGACAACCCGGATGTCTGGCGCGTCTACGAGCGCGACGGCGCCAGGCCCGACACCTGCGACTTCGGCGACAAGATATTCATCGTCGAGTACCGCGACGACCGGACGCCCGAGGCGATCTGCATCGAACCGCGGCGGCCGACATCGCCCGAGTCGACCGCCGAATGGGAGTTGGACGCGCCTGAAGGAGTCGAGCTGCTGCAGGTCACGGGCTTCGTGCGCGACGACTGCCCCGGACTCTCGACGCTGGAGCAGACGCGCTGGTTCTCGACCCACTACTTCAAGCTCAGAAACACGGGCGAGCATGAGTTCGAAAACTTCACGGTCCGCGTCCTGACCGACGAAGGCAAGCGCCTCGTCCCCCGCCGAGACATCTACTCCTTCGCCGACTCCGACGTCTGGGCCTGGCGAGTGCGTGTGACCGAGGGCGCGCCGGTCAAGGTGGTGGTCACGGTTCGGCAGGCGGGCGCTGGCAAGAGCGCCCTGGGCTGAGGGCATGGCGCGGCCTGGGTCGGCTGACTCCCTGTGAGAAAAAAAAACGCGCAGGGTTGGGTGGGGGTGATTACCAAGGGTCGTCGTCTTCTCCGAGCAGTCGGTCCTCGTCCGGGGTGCCCCCCTCTGTCACTACGTGACATCTCCCCCCGCTTGAGGCGGGGGGAGAGTCGGAGTCGGCGCGGTCGTAGAGGTCGCGGAGCTTGTGGCGGGCGAGTTCGAATGGGTTGGCCTCTAGGAGCATGCGGCTGACGACATCGCGTCGAGGGCTGTTCGGCGAAAGCTCGTCGACGAGGACCAGGGCCGCGCGCAGGCGGACGTGCGGGGGATGGGCGCCGCCGGCGAGCCGGGCGATTCGGTGGAGGGTGTTGGCGTAGTGGAAGGCGTTAGGCATGGGGTTCGCTCCTTTCTGTACAGGCACATATGTTCTGATGGTATCGGGAACTGGACAGGGTGGGGAACCGAGCGGTCTAGTCGCGGTCGTGGCGTCGGACGGATTTCTCGCCGCCGTCGGTGAAGACGACGCGGGATTTCTTGCCGCCGTGGATCTGGGGTTCCCGGGCGAGTTTGCGGCGGATGAGGTCGATGGCGCCACCGGGCTCGACGAGGGACTCCGGTAGGCCGAGGACGTCGACGAGGATGGCGCGGTCGAGTTTGGCTCGGGCGGGGTCCTCGTCGATCTGGTCGAAGGGGAGGAAGCGCTCGTCGCGGAGGAACTCGAACTGGCGCTTGGCCTCTGCGTGCTGTTCGTCGGTGAGGGCGCGTGTGTCTAGGGTTGGGATATTGGGGATGCCGGTGACGCTGGTGGTGCCGCGGCCTGCTTGTGTCTTGTTGCTGACCCACCAGTGCAGCAGCAAGCCAAGCGTCGAGTTGCACCAGAGAGAGAACACGCATTCGTGCTTGAGATTGTCGAGAATCACGGACGGCCATGCGCGACCGCCGATGCATTTGCGATCAGTCGCGGCAACGATGATCGATTGAGAGTTGAACTGTAGGTCGACACAATAGTGAGCTCTTGTTGCCGTAGCCCAGATTGAAGCAGCCTTCCTATTGACCCGTTCCTGATTTGGCTTCCATGTCTTGATGGTCCCTTCACTGTCTTCTCGCAAAATGAGTCGACGTTCGACCTTGGCATCGTGTGCCCACAGCGCGGGATACGTGGATCGCTTCCCGGGTTGTGTCTTGCTGATCACGAACGGTCCTTGGGGGCTGCCGTCTCTCTTGTCTCCCCAAATGTCCATGTGATGTGGGCCAACACTCGCAATGTCTCGGACAGTGCCCATAGGAATCGAGATCGGTGGTGAGCCTGGGGAACCCAACTGTGGAAGTTGCCCCTTGGAAAGCGCGTTCGCTGCCACTGCCAGTTCCGAATCAAACACTCCTGCAAAGGGCCATGGACCCTGAGAAGGAGGCTGAGCCTCCAATGCAACCCCCACTGCGGAGTTTCCAAGTAGAAGCTGCCGGCTGGATGGCTGGTCATGAGACGAGGTAACTAGAGCCTTACTAGCGTGAATCTGCTTGGCAAGCTCAGCTGCCTGCGTTGCGGACGAGGGTGCGGAATGGAGGAACACGAAGGTCGCGGAAGGAACATTATTGCGTGTCTCTGCGGAAACACAGGTGTTTGCGACGAGCAAACACTCGGCCATTCCAGTGTCGGCAGAAAACGACCTGTCATGCGTTCCTGTGCTAGCGATCGTTACCACGACCAAGTCCTTGCACCGGGCAAGGAGTGCGGCACGTATACCTTCCCAAGCTGAACCGCTGAGGGCGCTCAGAGGTAGGACAAGCGCGAGGGTACCTTCATCTGTCCTTAGTTTGCGTAGAACAAGATCTGTGAAGTGAGATGCTAAACCTGCATGACCGTGGCCTAACCCTCGACCGCTGCCTGACTTGGCAAGCTCTTTCACGGAGGCACTCATCTTGAGTTGGGTTTCACGATCAGTCCCGAAAGCGGAGAAGGCAGTGTTTCTGTCACGCGTCCGAACTGTCTCAATGCCGCCAGATCGAGTGAACGGTGGATTCATGATTGCGAGGTCAAAGGTGCCGTGACCCACTCGGTTTACCAGGTCCTTGACGTCCTCGGGCCTACGTCCTCCAGCTGTAATGGCGGCTGCATTTTCGATCATCTGACCTTGGACGTGGTCGGCAAGCAGTTCTAGCGAGCCGACTCTGGCTGATTCTCCGCCGTAGGGCTTGGTGAGGAGGCACTCGCCGTCGAAGGGGACGTCGGGGTGGGCGCCGGCGAGGGTGGCGGCGGTGAGGTGGACGGCGATGTTGAGCACATCGAGGCCGACCAGGCCGTGCTTCATCATGGGGGCGTGGAGCTTGCGCGGGTCGCCTCCGTTGAGCTCGTGGAGCAGCGAGATGCGTTGGTAGGCGGCGGAGAGCAGAGTGCCGGTGCCGCAGGCGAAGTCGCCGATCTGGAGGGCGGCGATGGTCTCCTCGTCGCCCCACTCGGCGCCGCCGGGCGCGCGGTCGGCGGGGATGGCGAGTCCGGCGAGCAGCGCAGCGGCGGCAGGCCGAGTGTAGAAGGTGGCGAGGAACTTGCGGTCGGCGATCAGTCGCTGGAAGATGACGCCGGTCAGGTCGTGGGACTTGGTCACGCCGCCCTGGACCAACTGGTTGGCCGCGTTCCAGAGCGGCTGCAACACTTCGCCGACCGTCAAGATCGGCAGCTTCAGCAAAATCTCGCGGGCGGTGGCAAAGATGGGCCAGTAGTTGACGTCGAGGATCAGGTTCCACTCGTCGGTTAGGGCGTCGCGCCGATAGCTGAACTCGGAATCTCGAAAGTGTGAGAGGGAGTGGACTCTACGGCCGGTCAGCTCCGGCTCCTGCGCGGCCTCGTCTCGTTCGACCCGGAAATCCGCATCTGCGAGCGCTTCGTGGAAGATCAGAGCATTGATCAGCACCGTCATCGCCATGCGGCGAGTCTGGCCGCCCTGGTCGTCGGCCTGGCCCAGCAGAGTGGCGATGTCGGGGCCGAGTTCGCCGAGCTGGTGTGATCCGTGTTTCTTGGTAAAGCGCCCGGCGGCAGTCTCGATGCCGCGCTCCAGCACCTCGCCGAGGCGTTCGATCCGGGGCGCGGGCATCGACGCGCGGTGGGCGAGCATGGCCAGGTCCTTGGCCGATCCCGTGAGCCAGCCCGACTCGGGCAAGCGTTCCTCGTCTCCGCCGACGGTGCGCGTGTAGAGCGCGTACTCCAGACCGTCCGTACTTGCAATCTCGTCGCGCAGGGCCTGGCCGCTCAGTTCAAGCACCGACTCCGGATAGACGAGCGCGATCGCGCTCTCGATCGGCTTGCCGGTCTCATTGACGATCTTGCCCAGACGCTCGAGCGCATCCTGCTCGGCGCTCGGGTGATTGGTCCGCTCCGCCTCGATCACAACGGGCCACTGCGAGGCCTCCTCAATCAAGATGTCGGGGCGCTTGAGCGAGTCCTGGAGCGTTCGGGTTTCCTCGGCATAGATCTGCCAACTGTGTGGTCGCAGACCTGCTAGCACTTCTCCCAGGGCGACATTGATCGTGGATTCAAGCGTGGCCACCGCTGTCGACTAGTCCTCCACCGAGATTGCGGCTCTCGGGCAGGTTCGCACGGCTCGGAGGACGTTGGCCTCTTCTTCGGCGGGGACGGTGTCGACGAGGACGTGGGAGAGGTCGTCGTCGCGGACCTCGAAGACGACTTCGGTGGCTTCCATGCACTTTGCGTGGCCTTCGCAGAGGCTGGTGTCGATCTTGACCTTCATCTCGCCCTCCCTCGTCGTGTAACGCTCGGGTGTCTCCAGCCAGTCTACCGAAACCTCGGCATGACCTCTCGCGCGAAGAGTTCGATGCTGCGGCGGGCGAGCTCGCGGGACGCGCCCGGCGGGACGGGCGAGGTGATGACATGGTCGGCTGGAATCCAGTCGAGTGTGCGCTCGATCGCTGCGGCGACCTCGTCCGGCGTACCGGCGACGAAGCGGGCGCGCAGGTCCTCATCGGTGGCGTGGAGGAACTGGCCCAACGGGTCCTGCTCGCCCAGGTCTGAGGCATCGCTGTACCACTGCCCGTAGGTGTCCCGCAGGTAACGTTGGTGCGGCTTGAGTTCCTCCCAAAGCGCGTCAGGGTCGTCAGACACGTAGCCGCCTGCGGAGAGCAACACCTCGAAGTCGGACGGGTCGTCGCCCTGCGTGCGCAGCGCGGCGGCCCAGGCGTCGTAGACGGGGCGGTCGGCGACGATCATCAGGTTGGCGCGGAAGCGCGCGGCGCGGCGGGCGGCGGCTTCGGAGCGCGCCCCGACCCAGAGCGGGAACGGTTGCTGGATCGGCGGCGGGGTGACCCTGACATCCTTGACCTGGTAATGGCGGCCGTCGAGCGTGACCGACTCTCCGGCCATGGTGCGCGTGATGATCTCCAGCGACTCGTCCATGATTCCGGCGCGGTGACGTCGATTGACGCCGAAGCCCTCGAACTCCTCGACCTTGTAGCCGAGTCCCACACCGAGGTCGAATCGACCGTGCGAGAGGATGTCGACGGTCGCCGCGTCCTCGGCGACGCGGATGGCGTTGTGCAGCGGAAGCAGCAGGACCCAGGTGCCGATTCGGACTCGCGTGGTCAGGCGCGCGATGGCGGCGGCGATGGGCAGGACGGAGGGCGTGTAGCCGTCGTCGATGAAGTGGTGTTCGGTGATCCAGATGTGGTCGTAGCCGAGCTGCTCCGCGTAGACGATTTCGTCGAGGATTTCGTCGTAAAACTCAGCCCAGGGTTTGCGCCACTGGGGCGGGTTGCGGAAGTCGTAGATCAGGCCGAACTTCGGCGCGCGTGAGGGCATCAGTAGAGGCCGATCCGTCCGCCGAGCGGGATGTCGAGCAGCTCGGAGCGCGGGGCGACGTGATTGAGCTCGTTCTTGACCGGCGCGAGCGCGCCGGGGCCGGTCATGTCGTGGGTCATCGGCGGCATCCAGTCGTCGTGGTGTCCGAGCACGATCCGCGGCGCACGGAGCATGTCCGACATCCGCCCGACGAACTGTGCGAGCGAGCCTTGAATCGGCTCGCCGTCAATGTTGGGCCGTCCGGCCATCGCGACGATTGCCACGTCGGGGCGCATGTTCTGGACGACGCCGGTCCAGCAGCCGGAGGTGTCGTGGTAGAAGATCGAGCCGTAAGGCGTGTCGATCAGGTAGGCGAGCGCGCCGCCGGTGTCGTTGGAGCCGAGGCAGGATGCGAGATGATCGGTCATCTGCGTCTGCGCTTCGGGTCCCATCTCCTGCGTGCGCGCTTCCAGCGAGCCGCCGATGTCGACTGTTCGCCGTCCGCCCCAGCGTTCTTCCTCAGTCAGGCCGTACTGGCCGAGCAGAATCTCGCCGGGACTCCAGGAGGCCTGGGTCCAGATGCAGGAGTGCAAGCTGGGGAAGACCTCGACCGTGACGTCCTTCGAGATCCGGTGGCGCTCGCCTCCCTGTGAGCGCAGCAGTTGGTCTTCCGAGATTCCGGCCTCGAGCAGGACTCGGGCGGATTCATTGGAACCGACCACCGGCGCCCCGGTGTTGGCGGCGATCACTTCGGCGCCGGCGATGTGGTCGAAGTGGGAGTGTCCGACGAGGACGGCGTCGGCGCGGGAGATGTCCGCTGCCGTCAGGCCGACATCGGGGGCGAGCGGCACGCGGTCGATGTAGGCGTCGAGCATGATCACGGTGTCGTCGACCTGGAGTCGAAATGTCGCGCAACCAAGCCAGTCGAGGGTGACGGTCATGTTGGCCTCCGATGCTTGTGGGTCGGAGGGTAGTGGGTCGGGAGCGTCTGAAGCCGATGTTTCAGGAAGCGACAATCCGGTACCACTTGCGCCGGCCAACTCGGAGGACTGCTCCGACTCTGATCTCCACACTCTGAGCTTCGATCACCTCATCGTCGATGCGAACGGCGCCCTGCGAGACGAGGCGTTTGGCTTCGGCCCGGCTGGCGGCGGCGCCGATGTCGTGAAGGAGGACCGGAAGGGCGACTTCGACGGCTTCTGTGCCGGCGAAATCAATCGGGGCGTCGGGAATGTCGTCGGGGACGTTGCGCTGGGAGAAGGTTCGGGTCCATTGTGTCTCGGCCTCCTGGGCGGCATCGTCGCCGTGCCACTCGGCGACGACGCTTCGAGCGAGTTGGCGCTTGGCGTCCATGGGCTTGAGCTTGCCCGAGTTCAGGTCGGCTTCGATCTGGTCGACTTCGTCGTCGGCGAGGTTTGTGCCATAGTCGAAGAAGCGGACAATCACGTCGTCGGGAATCGACATCGCCTTGCCGTACTGGTCGTTGGGCGGTTCGTCCATACCGATGTAGTTGCCGGTGCTCTTGGACATGCGCTGGGTGCCGTCAGTGCCGACCAGGATCGGCGTCAGGATCGCCACCTGCGGACTCTGTTCCTGCCGCTCCTGCAGGGTGCGGCCGCACATGATGTTGAAGGTCTGTTCGGTGCCGCCGAGCTGGATGTCCGCCTCGAGCGCGACGGCGTCGTAGCCCTGCATCAAGCCGTACATGAACTCGTGCACGTAGACGGGTTGTCCGCCGTCAAGCCGGTTCTTGAATGTGTCGCGCTCCCTGAACTGCTGGACCGTGAAATTCGAGGCCAGGTGGATCACGTCGCCGAAGGACATCTCGCCGAGCCACTCGCTGTTGCGGCGCACCTCGGTGCGGTCGGGATCGAGCAGCTTGAATGCCTGATCCTGGTAGGTCTCGGCGTTGCGATTGAGGATCTCGGCCGCCTGCATCGGACGCAGCGAATCCTTGTCTGACGGATCACCGACCAGCCCGGTGAAGTCGCCGATCAGCAGGATCGACTGGTGTCCGAGTTGCTGGAACAGCGCCAGCTTGCGCAGCGTGACGCAGTGGCCGATATGCAGGTCAGGCGACGTCGGGTCGACGCCGAGATAGACGCGCAGGGGCCGGTCTTCCATCAGCGACTCGGTCAGCCGAGTCCGCAGTTCGCGGTCCATTGTTCGACGCGTGCCCTCGTCGCCGTAGGCGGTACCGCGCATGATCAGCGCGTGCTGACGCTCGACCTCGGCGGCGATCTCGGTTGGGATTTGCTGGCTCATGCTTGCGTTCCGATGGACATGGCGGCCAGGAGTTCGCGGGCCACGTCGCGATCTTTGCCGATCTGCTCGACCAGCGCGTCAATGCCGTCAAACTTGCGCTCGCCGCGCAGCCGTTGGACGAATTCTACGCGCAGGTCGGTCCCGTAGATGTCCTGATCGAAGTCGATGATGTGGCACTCAATCGAGAGTCCGCCGCCGTCGTCAAAGGTCGGTCGCACGCCGATGTTGGTCACAGATGGAGCGGGACCGGATTGGAGATGGGCGATCGTGGCATAGACGCCCGGCGCGGGGATCGAGCGATCGTTGCCGATCGCCACGTTGGCTGTAGCGAAACCGATCGTGCGGCCCCGCTCGAACCCGTACACAACCGGTCCGTGCAGCGAGTAGCGCCGACCGAGCAGTTCCCCGACCCGCTCGACCGCACCCTGATTGAGCGCGTCCCGTATCTCAGTCGAAGACACCTTGTCGGTAGAGTCGCTGGTCAACAGCTCGACCACCTCGACCTCGTATCCGAGTTCCGCTCCGAGCGCCCTGAGCGTTTCGAGGTCGCCACCCCGCTGCCGACCGAGGGCGAAGTCTTCGCCAATGATCAACCGCGCAAGTTGAAACTCATCGACGAGCATGCGCACGAAATCGCCGGCGTCGGTGAGCGAGAATTCGGATGTGAACGAGACGGTGGCCACGGCGTCGAGGCCGGTCTGCATGATCAGCGAAAGCCGGTCTTCGAGCGAGGTGACGTACTCGGTCGTCAGGTCGGGTCTGAGCACCTGTCTTGGATGGGGATGGAACGTGATCGCCGCGGAAGCGAGACCGTGCCTCGCGGCGCTCTCGACGACGTGCTTGAGCACGGCCTGGTGACCTCGGTGGACCCCGTCAAAGACGCCGATCGTCAGCGCGGTCGGTCGGCCCAGCGCCGCTCTACGCAGCTCCCCGCGAGCCAACTCGGTGACCACGAAGCTCGGCCCTTCCCACTGGCACGGGAGGTCTGGAGGAGTTTCAGCGTATCAGCAGGCCCCACTAGTCCTGCTCTTCGCCGTCATTCGTGCTGGTCCCCGCCGGCGCCCAGGCTGACGGCGGCGCGCCCGGCAGTTCAGTGATCAGGATGTCCTCGTAATCGGCGTCCTGTTCGATCTCAATCGCGAGCGACTTGTGCAGTTCGAGCACGGCCATGAAGGAGACAATCAGTTCAAGACGCGATTGTGCATCGGCGATCCACTGCCGGAATGAGACGGCGTGGCCGCTCAGCAGCCTCGCACGCAAGTCGGCGGCTCGCTCTCGCACCGTAACCCGCTGGCGCTCGATGGCGGCGTCGTGAGCAATCGTTTCTTGCGCTTCACGTTCTGCCGCGCGCTCGAGGACTTCCTGCGCGATTCTCGCGAGGGCGTCCAGCGTGACATTGTCCGACATGCCGAGCGGCAGCGGCCGGTCTACGGGCGGTGCCGTGATCGGCGGATACGACCGTTCCTGCGCGCGGTCCCGTTCTCCCAGTTGGTCGATGCCGTCCCGATATCTCCTGTACGCCTGCGCCATTTCGACGAGCTCGCGCGCGTCGTTGAAGGAGTCGTCGTCTGCCTCCGACTCTTCGGCAGGAGGCAAGAGCTGGCGCGCCTTGATCAGGACCAGCCGTCCGCCAATGCTGATGAAGGCGGCCAGGGCGTCGGCCTGCGCCGGGCTGAGCTCACCCTCCGGCGGCTTCATCGCCGCGACCTGGGCGAGGTACTGATCGGCAACCTCCGCCAGCGACAACTCGGAGATGTCGAGTTGGTGCGACTCGATCAGTTCCAACAGGAGATCGAGAGGGCCTTCATACGCCGGAAGTCTGAGTTGGACCACGGGTCTTGCCGTCCGCGGATACCTGTCGTGTCTTCCAGGACCTCTCCTAATGGGAGGAGCTCCCGGCTTTCAGTTCGCGACGAAGTTGAGCAGCTTGTCCGGTACCCAGATGACGCGGCGCAAGGTCTTGCCGTCGAGCTGATCGGCGACCCTGGATGAGGCTCGCGCGGCCGACTCTGCGTCTTCCTGCGAGGCTCCCGGCGCCAGCGCCAGCTTTTCTCGCAGCTTGCCATTGACCTGGACCACGACGGTGACCGCGTCCGCCTGTGCCAGCGACTCGTCGAACTCAGGCCAGCGCTGATCGTGAATCGAACCGCTGCCGCCGATTCGCTGCCAGAGTTCCTCTGTGATGTGCGGAGCGGACGGGGCGAGACAGAGCAGTAGTGCGTCAATGGCTTCGCGCCAGGCGACGGAATCGACCGGACCTTGTTCTCGGATGTCCTGAAGTTCGTTCGTGAACTCCATCATCGCCGCGATCATTGTGTTGAAGCGAAATCGCTGGATGTCGTCGGTGACCTTGCCGATCATCGAGTGCGTGGCGCGGCGGATCGCGTCGGCTTGACCGCCTCCGACCTTGACATCGCCCAGGACGAGGTTCCAGACGCGATTGAGCCATCGCCACTGTCCGGAGATGCCGCTGTCGTCCCAGTCGCCTCCGGCCTCCCATGGCCCCAGGAACATCAGGTAGAGGCGGACGGTGTCGGTGCCGTAACGGGTTACCCATTCGTCGGGATTGACCACGTTGCCGCGCGACTTGGACATCTTCTGCCCGCCCTTGATGATCGTGCCCTGGTTGAACAGCCGCGCGAAGGGCTCGTCGATCTCGAGGATGCCCATGTCGCGGGCGGCCTTGGCGAAAAAGCGCGCATAGAACAGGTGCATCACGGCGTGCTCAGCGCCGCCGGTATAGGTGTCGATCGGCAGCCACCGGCGGGCGAGTTCGGGGTCAATCGGCGCGTAGTGGTTGTGCGGGTCGACGTAGCGGTACATGTACCAGTTGGAGCACATGAAGGTGTCCATGGTGTCGGTCTCGCGCCGCGCCGCCTCGCCGCACGCGGGACAGTCGGCGTTGACGAAGCCCTCGTGCCGCTCCAGCGGCGACGCGCCGGTGGGCAGGAACTCGGCGTCGTCGGGAAGCAGCACCGGCAGGTCCGACTCGGGCACCGGAACGATTCCACAGGATTCGCAATAGATCATCGGGATCGGCGCGCCCCAGTAGCGCTGCCGTGAGATCAGCCAATCGCGCAGGCGGTAGGAGACCGTGCGTCCGCCCAGGCCCATCTCATCGAGCGCGTCGGCGACCGCCAGCTTGCCATCTTCCCAGTCAGTGCCGTCGAAGCGGCCCGAGTTCACCATCACTCCTGGACCGGTGTAGGCCTCATTCAGGTCGTTGCCGTCCCAGTCGGGCGGGGCGATCACCACCGGAATCGGGATGCCCCGCTCCGACGCGAAGGCGAAGTCGCGTTCGTCGTGCGCAGGAACGCCCATCACCGCGCCAGTGCCGTAGCTGAGCAGGACGTAGTCGGCGATCCAGATCTGAATGTCGTCGCCGGTGAATGGATGCTTCGTGTACGAGCCTGTGAAGACGCCGGTTTTCTCGCGAGTCGTCGACTGGCGCTCAATCTCGTTCTGCCGACGCGCCTGCTCGATGTAGGCCTCGACCTCGCCGCGCTGCTCGTCGGTCGTCAACCCGGCGACCAGCGGATGCTCGGGCGCGAGCACCATGAAGGTGCAGCCGAACAGCGTGTCGGGCCGCGTGGTGAAAACGGTGATTCGATCCTCGCCGTTGACCTCGCGGCCCAGCGGAAACGAGATCTCCGCGCCCTCGGAACGCCCGATCCAGTTGCGCTGCATCAGTTTGATCGGCTCGGGCCAGTCGAGACCTTCAAACTCGAGCAGCTCGTCGGCGTAGTCGGTGATGCGGAACATCCACTGTTCCATCTGCTTGGCCTCGACGACTGATTCACAGCGTTCGCAGATGCCGATGCCGTCGTCGTTACGGTTGACCTGCTCGTTGGCCAGGATCGTGGCGCAGCCGGGACAGTAGTTGCAGTCCGCCTGGCTGCGATAGGCCAGACCATGCTCGTACAGCTTCAGGAACCACCACTGGGTCCAGCGGTAGTACTCGGGATCGGAGGTGGCGAACTCGCGGTTCCAGTCGAACGACGCGCCCATCGTCTTGAGTTGCGCCGTCATGTTCTCGACGTTGGCGTAGGTCCACTTCTTGGGATGCGTGTTGTTGTTGATCGCGGCGTTTTCGGCGGGCAATCCAAAGGCGTCGAATGCGAGCGGGAAGAGGACGTTCTTGCCCTGCATCCGGTGCCAGCGCGCCGCGACGTCGGAGGGCGCCATGGCGTACCAGTGGCCGATGTGCAAATCGCCGCTGGTGTAGGGCAGCATGGTGAGGAAGTAGTAAGGCGGACGCGGGTCGTCGTTGTCGACGCAGTAGAGACCGTCAATCTCCCAGCGCTCGCGCCAGCGCGGCTCAATCTCGGACGGGTCGTAGGCGGGAATCTGCACCGCAGAAGTCGTCGTGGTCATGCTTGCAGATTACACGGGGGTATCGTGTGCACAGAGCCAGATGCACTGCCTGGAGAAGGGAAGATAACGGTATGACGGACGGACCGCTGGTCGGTGTGATGATGGGTTCGCACTCGGACTGGGAGACGATCAAGAACACGGCCTCAACGTTGGAGTCGCTGGGCATTTCCTGGGAGGCGCGAGTGCTATCCGCGCACCGCACACCCGACGAGACGGCTGAGTATGCGGCCGAGGCGCAGGGCCGAGGAATCAAGGTGATCATCGCCGCGGCCGGCGGCGCGGCGGCGCTGCCCGGCGCGGTCGCGGCCAAGACGCCGATCCCGGTGATCGGCGTGCCGGTCAAGGGCTGGGCCACCGACGGACTCGACTCGCTGCTCTCGATGGCGCAGATGCCGCGCGGCGTGCCCGTCGCTACAGTCGCGATTGGGCGCACCGGCGCGGTCAATGCGGCGTTGCTGGCCGGCCGCATCCTCGCGTTGTCCGATCCGGCGATTGCAGACGCAGTTGCACGGGACAGCGCACAGCGGGCAGCGGAACAGCTCAGCCAGCCGCATCCCACGCTGGACTGAGTCGACCGAGTCGCAGTGCGATGGCCGTCCACCGAATCACCACGCTTCCCCGAGACGCCGGTGTGCTGCGCGAACCGGCCCGGCGCGTGCGCAACTTCGACGCGTCTCTCAGAGCGTTGGTGGCGGACATGATCGATTCGATGAACGCCGCCCAGGGCGTCGGCATCGCGGCGCCGCAGATCGGCGTCGGACTGCGCGTGGTGGTGATCGGGATGCCGGGAGAGCGACCGTTCGTCATGGTCAATCCCGAGGTTGTCAAGCGCAGCGGGGAGCGGGAACTGATCGAGGGCTGTCTGAGTGTGCCCGGATATCGCGGGCGCGTGACGCGCTCAAGCCGAGTCCTGGCCAAGGCGCAGGACATCTCGGGACGCGAGATCCGCGTGCGGGCCGAGGACGACCTGCTCGCCCAGTGCCTGGAGCACGAGATCGATCACATCAACGGGCGTGTCTACATCGACCACGTGCCGTCTATCGATCAACTCTGGACGCTGGACGAGATGACGGCGGATGAGGAAGACGACGATTCCGATGACGCCTGAGGCGGCGAAGGCGGTGTCGACGCTGGACGCGGACGGAGTCTGGGTTGTCGGCGGCGCGGTGCGGGATGCGCTGGCCGGCGACTCACACGACCGCTTCGACATCGATCTCGCAGTCGGGGGTGCGGAGGCGTGGACGCGACGAGCAGGTGAGGCGTTGGGCGCGCGGGCGTCCAGGATCAGCTCCCACTTCAATGTGTGGCGGATTCCGTTGTCGGACGGCCAGATCGATGTCTGGGACTTGCCCGACGGCGACATCGAACGCGATCTGCGGCGCAGGGACTTCACCGCAAATGCGATGGCCGTGCCGCTGTCCGAGTTCCGCTGCGGCAGAATCGCCGGATCGCTGATCGATCCGCACGGCGGCCGCAGCGATGTGGCGAGCAGGACGCTGCGGTTCGTGACGCACGGCGCGCTCAGGGACGATCCCTTGCGGATGCTGCGGGCTGTGCGCCTGGAAGCGGAAGGCGGCTGGCGTCCCGACGCCGAGTTGCGCGCGGCGATCCGCCGTGACGCCGCGCTGATCGACCGTGCTGCCGCCGAGCGGCGCTGGGACGAGTTGCGGCGCATCTTCGAGAGCGACCGCCTGCCCTGGGCGCTGCGCCGGCTCGAGCAGAGCGGGCTGCTGGATCGGCTGTTCCCAGAGCTTGCGCTCGGGCGCGGCGTCGATCAGCGCCCCGTCCATCGGCGCGACGTGTTCCGGCATCAACTCGACTCCGTGCGCTGGATTGTGCGATTGACCGCTTGTGACAGCCCTCGTTCGCTGCGAGCATCGGCCATTCGGCGTGAACTGGAACCGCTCCTCTCGACGCCCGGCATCCGGTCTGCGCTCGATGCCTGGCGCGTGCCGCTGCGCCTGGCGACACTGCTGCACGACATCGGCAAGCCCGGCACTCGGACGGTCGACGCCGACGGATCGACTCACTTCTACGGTCACTCGGAGCTGGGGGCGCAGATGGCTCGAAGTCGACTGGTCGAGCTTCGGCTTCCCTCCGGGACGATCAGCCAGGTCGAGTTACTGATCGAGCAGCATCTCCGGCCGGGTCAGGTGAACGCTCCCGGCCAGATGCCGACCGATCGGGCGCTGCATCGATTCCACGCTTCGCTGGGCGAGGCCGTCGCGCCGCTCTGCTGGCTGTTTCTCGCCGACTCGTTGGCGACGGCCGGCGCTGACGCGCTGCTGCCTCGATGGCCGGCCTATGCCGCGCGCGTCGCCCGGATCGTCAGTTGGCAGCCGCGTGTGCGGACGAAGACCGGGGTCATGCTCGACGGTCACGCGATCATGGATGTCACCGGGCTCGCCCCTGGACCGCTCGTCGGCGAGATCCGTGCGAAGATTGACGAGGCCGTGGCGATCGGCGAGATCGGCGCGGTCGACGAAGCGCGCGAGATGGCCATCCGCCTGGCGCGCGAGGCACGCGAGACGCGGGCCTCCACCACTGCCTAGGAGTTCCCCGTCATGACGGAAGTCATCCTGATCACGCTGCTGGTCGTGGCGTTGTTCTATCTCTTCTTTATCCGCCCGACGCGCTCGGAGGAGCGCCGACGCCAGCGCGACCTGAACGAGCTGCGAGTCGGCGACACGGTACTGACGCGCGGCGGCCTGATTGCCGAGGTCGAGGGCGTGGAAACGCCCGAGGACGGGCCGATGGTCGTGCTGCTGCGGCTGAACGATGACGTGGTCGTGCGCGCGCGCACCGGCGCGGTGGAGGAGCGGATCGAGGCGGCGGAGCCGGAGGACGAGGAGCCGGAGGAGGGTTAGGGTCCGCCACGGCTGACACGCGGCGCCGAGCGTGGGCCCGGCTCGCAGTGGTCATTCGCATGTAGTTACAGGACGGCCGTTCAGACTCCAGGGGATGCATTCCGCCTGACCCCGGTGGGGGATGATCGCCCCGGAATCCACAGGATGGACGACTGGCGTCCCGCCGCCCGTCTGCTGCGAGTCGGAGGGCTCTACGTAGGTGTCATAGGCGCAGACCCATTGCCCGAGCGACTGAGCCCAGGTCGCGCTTGCGCAGGGGTGGTTGGGGTCGGGTCTCAGGACGGTGACGAAGTTTCCGTTTGGGTACCGCTTGAGGGCGTAAGTCCCCGAATCCGGGTCGTATTCCCGCACGATCCGCCGCGAGATGGCTGTGCCAGGCGCCGGCTCCCCATCCGCGGTGCACGCCCATTGCCCGAGCGATTCAATCCAGGACGCGCTCACGCAGGGGCGGTTGGGATCGGTTCGTCTTTCGAAGACGAGATTTCCGTGTTCGTCTCGCAGGAACGGGAAGTGCCCGCGGGTGTACCGTCCTTCGGAGTCATAAAACCCTCGCACAAACGGACCTCTCACGAGCTTCAGCCGCGGTATCTCGGCTGTGCCGCCTCTCGGAGGTGCGTTGTTGGTCACCCGCCGATCCGTGAATTCGGTCACGTACTGGCCAATCACGTCCTGCAGCGGATGCGAGTCCGGCGGGGTATAGCTCACGGTCACGGTCCTGCCGTGCAGGCTCGAACTCGCCAGGGTGAGGGTCACAGTGCTGCCCGAGATTTCGACCCCTGAGACCGCGATCGTCTCCTCCTCGGGCCCGTCGAATCCCGGTTTGATCTTGACCGTGAAGGCGCCGGCCGCCGGTACGGAACCGGGGTCCAGCGCCTTGTTGAAGTCGATCGTCAGGGTACGGAGTTCGACCGCTGCGCTCCGGAACCGGGGGAGCGTCGTGTCGAAGTCGGTGTAACCGTTCACCCGCAACTGGAGCGCCCGATTCGCCGCTGAAACATCGTTAAAGATTGCATCCGTCCGCTCTTTGTAGCGGTAGGCGTTGTCGATGGTCCAGCCAGGCTCGCCGAGCTGATCGTCGGAGGCCGTCGTCCGCAGCCTGGCGTTGATGTTGGCGCCGGTGTTGTCGCTGACGAGGAAGGCGATGAAGTATTTCGTGTCGGGCGCCAGGAGGTAACCGCCGGGCTTCGTGAAGCGGTTCGCGCCCGTGATTAGCGAGTCTGGGTTGGTGAGCGTCGCAAGCGAAACGATGGGTTCGGTATCGCTAGCGATGTCGCTGTAGAGCTCCACGGTGTACGTCGGGTAGGTCCCGTTCGGGTTGCCGACTTCCATGAATAGATCGACCGAGCTGAGCACGTAGCCGCCTGCATTGGAACCGGTCCGGAAGCTGATGCCGCGGTCCTTGGTGATGTCGATGTTGCCGGCTACTGTGGTGTGGTTGTTCCGGACCAGGACCAGCTCCGCGCTCTGGGCGCTGGCGGTCGGACCGTTGAGCGCGAAGGCGGCGAGGCCGGCGAGCAGGGCGATCAGCGCGAGCGCGAGCCCCGAAGCGGCAAATCCTCTACGGCGGGCGCGGGGGGGGGGGGGGGGGGGGGGGGGGGGGGGGGGGGGGGGGGGGG
>VXQT01000013.1:0-520183 GCA_009838915.1 Chloroflexota bacterium | reverse complement strand
GGCGGTCGGTCCCTTGATCGCCTAGGCGGCGTTGCCGGCGATCATTGCTATCACCGCGAACGCGCGCCCCGTAGCCGCAAAACCCCAACCCCCCCCCCCCGTGATATGAACGGGTGTGCGACTCCAGGAATGGAGCCGGTGACAACCGTACCGCACGCTCGAGCGCTCGCTGGACGTTGAGATGTGCGCGCATTGGGATCCTGCCTCTCGCTAAGCGAATGTGACCGACTTGAATGATACATGACTCGTGAAGTCAGTATTGTGACTATTATGTGACTATTGAATTCGGAATACATCATCGTCAGTGATGTGTCGAGAGGCTTGCTAGGTTGGCTGCGCGACCCCTCGCACCTGTCCGGGAACGCGGACGCGCCGGTCCCCGCTCACGTCGCGGAGCGGCCGCGGCGGTTCGCTGTGCCAGACAGGAGGCTGAGCGCAACCGGATCCCTGCCTATGCTGAACGGACATAAGCGGGATAGAGTGCGCACAGCGCTTGAGTCGACTCCTGCGGTCGTCGCAGGAGATGCACGCGGTTGACGGGCGGCCTCGCGGCAATGGACTTCATCCGACGCTTCAAGTTCCGCGACGCCTACATCTTCGCGCTGATCCTGATCCTGACCGCCTTCGCCATCGCGTCGGCGTGGCCGGGCAATCCCGACCGCTACCTGCCCAGCTTCATCCCCTGGCCCGAGGGCGGCGGCGTCTCTGTCGGAGACTGGACCCGCGACGAGTTCCGGCTCGGCCTCGACCTTGCCGGAGGCGTCTCAATCACGCTCGAAGTGGCAGGCGAGGCCGCGCCAATTCGGCGGGGGGAGTCGCTCAACCAGTTCCTCGCCCGCGAGAAGGTGGCATTGGACGAAGTCATCGAACTGAATCCGGACGTAGCGGAACTCGACGCCGCCGACTACGACCTGCCGCTGCCGTCCCACATCACCGAGATCGTGCTCCCGCTCGATGTCGATGACGCATCCCTGGAAGAGGCGGTTGCGGAATCGCAGCGCGTGATCGAGGAACGGGTCAACGGCTTCGGCATCTCCGAAGCGGAAGTGACCGTCGTCGGCGCCGACCGGATCAACGCGCAGATTCCCGGTGTCGACGCTGACGAAGCCTCCGATCTGGTCGGTTCGACGGCGTTGCTGGAGTTCCGATCGATCGACCCGGCCCAGCCGCAACCGCCGCGCCAGCTCGACCGCTTGCAGATCAACGCGGCCATCGACGACGTCTGGGACGAAACCCTGCCGCACGAAGACGCGCGCTTCGTGCGCCGCGCCGACCCGTACTTCATCCCGCAGGAAGACGAGGACGTGATCATCGGCGAAGGGCTGCGCTGGCTGCCCGCAACCGGGATCAACGTCGAAGGCGCGACGGTGCAGCTCACCGGCCGCCACCTGATCGCCGACTCGATCTCCCGCACCATCGACCAGGGCGGCTCGCCGGCACTGACCTTCGAGTTCGACGACGAAGGCGCGCGCCTGATGGAGCAGATCACGCGGCGTCTGTTCGAGTCGCGCGGCCTGCTCGGCATCTTCGTCGACGGACGATTGATCTCCAGTCCCTCGGTCAACGCGGTGATCTCCGACAGCGGGATCATCAACGGCCTCTCCGAAGAGGACGCGATCACGCTCAGGCGTCAGCTTCGCGCCGGCGCGCTGCCGATCAATCTGCGCGTGCTGCAGAGCACCGAGGTCGCCGCCACCTTGGGCGAAGACTCGGTGATCGACACGGTGCAGGCGGGCGTCGTGGCGTTCGTGGCGATCATCGTGTTCATGATGATCTACTACCGCGCGCCCGGCGTCGTCGCGGCTCTGGCGCTGATCGTCTACGCCGCCGGCGTGATGGCGACCTTCAAGCTGGTGCCGATCACGCTGACCCTCGCCGGCGTCGCCGGCCTGGTGCTCTCGATCGGCTTCGCCGTCGACGGCAACGTGCTGATCTTCGAGCGGTTGAAGGAAGAGCTTCGCCTGGGACGCAGTGTGTCCGGCGCGGTCGAGACGGCCTGGGCGCGCGCCTGGCCGGCGATCCGCGACGGCAACATCTCGACGCTGATCACTGTGATCATCCTCTGGCTGTTCGCCGACGCGCTGAACCAGAACCTGATCAAGTCGTTCGCGCTGGCGCTGCTCGTTGGTACGGGCTTCAGTTTCGTCACCGTGATCTTCGTCACTCGCAACTTCATGAACATGGCGGTCAGCACCGGCTGGATTCGGGGACTGCGGCCGTTCGGCGTGCGGCAGATGAGTATTCAGCCGCGGCCCTCGCGAGGCTCGAGTGAAGGAGGCGGCGCGAAATGATCGACTTCGTCGGCCGCCGCCGCGCCTACGCGGTCTTCTCCCTGCTGATGATCGTGCCCTCGCTGATCGGGCTGGCGCTCTGGCAGTTCGAGGCGGGACTCGACTTCGCCGGCGGCCTCGAGACCGAAGTGCGTTTCCTCGGCGAAACCGATGTGTCGGACGTCGAAGAGGCCGTCGCCGGCATCACCGACGCGGAAGAGATCCCGGCGGGTTCCGAGTTGTCGGTGTCCGAAGCTGAAGACGGCGCGATCGCCGTGGAGGGGACGCTGGCGGAAGCCTCCCTGGACGACGCCTTCGCCCTGGCCGACCAGGTCGGCCAGGCAGTGGGCGCGTCGTTGCCCGCGAGCGTCAGCCTGGCGGTGGATGTGGAAGAGACGCAGATCCGCACCGAGTTCTGGTTCCCCGGCGAAGTCTCGCAAGACGATGTGCGGTCGGCGCTGGAGACAATCGGACACGGCGGCGCCAGGATTCAGGCAACTGCCGACTCCGCCTTCCGGATGCGCGTCGAACAACCGGCCGACGGCGATCTGGAGCGGCTGCGACAGCGCATCAACGAGGCGCTGCGAGGAGAGATCGGTCCGATCGTGGTGCTGCAGAGTTCCGCCGTTTCAGGCACGCTCTCGGTCGAGATCGCGCGCGATGCCGGGATCGCGCTGGCCGTCGCCGCCGTCGCGATCCTGATCTACATCTCGTTGGCCTTCCGTCGACTGCCCAATCCGGTTCTCTACGGTTCCGCGGCCATCGTCGCGCTGCTGCACGACGTGACGATCGTCGCCGGCGCGTTCGCGATCGGCGGCCAGGTCGCCGGCCTGGAAGTCAACGCGATGTTCGTCACCGCGCTGCTCGCGATCATCGGGTACAGCGTCAACGACACGATCGTGGTCTTCGACCGCATTCGCGAGAACCTGCTTCTGGATCCGCGCGAGGACTTCCGCCGCGTGGTCAACGCCGCGATCACGCAGTCATTGGGCCGCTCGCTCAACACCTCGATCACCGTGGTGCTGGCGCTGCTGGCCCTGCTGCTGATCGGCGGGGTGACGATTCGGCCGTTCGTGGTCGTGCTCTTCATCGGCACCGTGGCCGGCACCTACTCGTCGATCGCGGTCGCCAGCCAGATCGTCTACCTGTGGCAGGACGGGACGCTGCCGCGACTACTGCGCATGGGCGGCGAGCGCCGCGTCGTGCGTCGAGTCGAGCGGAGCGCCTGAGCGAGCTCCGCAGCCGTCAGCCGAGTCAACCGATTCGCAGAACTCGGGCGTCGCCGACGCGGCGAGTGACGCGGATCGTGTCGAGATGCTCGAGGAACGCCTGCGCGATCTTCCGGCTGGTCCCGAGCCGGTCGCGCACATCTGCGAGCGTGGCGCGCTCCTGCGCCTCCAACAACTGCCTGGTGTCCGAGACCATCTCGTCGTAGACGGCGCGATCCAGGGTGACCCCTCCCTTGAGCCGCACGACCAGCCGCTGCGCCTCGAGGTATTCGAGCAGCTCCGTGTCGACCTCTCCATCGGTCTCGGGCCTCACGCCCTGCGCTCGCAGCCGCTCGAGCAGGCGCTCGACCTGCCCGGACTGGTCGGCGCTGAGCGCCACCGTGCGACCCGGAACGTCGAGCGAGCCGCCGTTTTCTACGAGCACTCTCGACTCGACGAGTTGCTGTTGGACCACGGCAAACGCGCGCTGCGGCAGGTTGAGTCGACTGCGCAGGTCCTCGCGCGGCAATCCGGCCCGAAGCGGAAACTCCTTGACATAATCCACGACATGACGCTCGGCGGACGCTCGCATGGCGCCGAGTCCGGCGTCGGTCATCAGCACGGTGGAATCGGTCAGACCGCCCTCGTCCAGCACGACGATTGCGCCGTTTTCTATCTGGCGTCGGCAGGCGTCGAGCGCGTCGTCGTCGGCAAGCTCGCTGCGCGAGCGCACGTCTTGCCAGCGCGCCGGCTCCATGCGCTGCAGCACGGTGAGCAGCGTGTCGTCCGGCGAGCCGTCCAGCAGCCGCTGCAGCGCGTCCAGGGTCGAGGCGTCGTTGCGGTGGTGCCGGCGAGGCCGCGTGTCGACGATGCGTCCGCCGGCGATCGTGGCGTCGGCGGATCGCAGCACGAAGTGGTCGCCGCGGGCGGCAGCGAGCGGCCGTTCCAGCCGAAGCTGCGCCCAGGTCGACTGGCCCGATGCGAGCGAGTCGCCTTCCAGCAGACGCACTCGCGCCTGCACCTCGTCGGCGCCGACGTGCAGCGTGCGGGTCGCGTTGTGCGGCAGCGCCCGTGCCGAGCGCTTGACGGCGCGGAGGCGCACGTCCACTGCCGTCGTCGGTTCGAGCCAGCCCGGCGAGGTCAACACCATGCCGCGTTCGAGCTCGCTCGCCGAGACTCCGCTCAGGTTGACCGCCGTGCGCGCTCCGGGCGGAGCGGTCTCCATTGTCTGCTCGTGCGACTGCAGGCCGCGCACGCGGCACTCGATGCGTCCCGGCTCGATCACGACCGCGTCCCCGACCGAGAGCTCTCCGTCCCGCAATGTGCCCGTGACCACGGCGCCGAAGCCGGAGATCGAGAAGGATCGATCGATCGGCATGCGCGGACGGCCGTGGTTGGAGATCGGCGGCAGCGCGTCGATCTCTGCGTCGATCAGCGCTCGCAGTTCGTCGATGCCCTGTCCGCTCAATGCGGAGACCGGTGCAATACCGGAGCCCGCGAGCGTGGTGCCATCGAGCAGGTCGGCGATCTCCTCTTCGACCAGCGCCAGCCATTCCTCGTCGACGAGATCGCTCTTGGTCAAGGCGACCAGCCCGCGGTCGATGTCGAGCAAGTCGAGGATGTCGAGATGTTCGCGCGTCTGCGGCATCACCCCCTCGTCGGCAGCGATCACGAGCAGGGCCAGGTTGATTCCGCCGACACCGGCCAGCATGTTCTTGATGAAGCGCTCGTGGCCGGGTACATCGACGATGCTCACGGCGCGTCCCGATGGCAGTTCGCACCAGGCGAAGCCAAGATCGATGGTCAGGCCGCGTGCTTTCTCCTCGGCCCAGCGGTCGGGATCGATGCCCGAGAGCGCCTGTACAAGCGCGCTCTTGCCGTGATCAACGTGCCCCGCCGTGCCGATGACATACACGCGACTACCCTGACCCCTAGATACCCGACTCCACCTGAGGATATGTCCGATGCGAGCAATCGTCGTTGACCCGCCCGGCAAGACCGCCGAATCGCTGCGCCTGGACGAGGTGCCGGACCCACAGCCTGCTGACGAGGAAGTGCTGCTGCGCGTCCACGCGACGGCGCTGAACCGCGCCGACATGATGCAGCGCATGGGCAGCTACCCGGCCCAGCACGGCGCCTCGGAGATTCTTGGACTCGAACTGGCCGGCGAGGTGATCGAGGCCGGCTCGAAGGTTCGCAATCTCTCCGTCGGCGACCGCGTCTACGGTCTCTCGGGCGGCGGCGGTTACGCGGAGATGGCGACGCTGCACGAGTCGCTGGCGATGCCGATCCCCGACGAACTCACCTATCACGATGCGGCATCAATACCCGAGGTGTTCTTCACGGCCAACACCGCGGTACGCACGCTGGGAGAGACCTTGCCTGGCGAGCGCATCCTGATCCACGCCGGGGGCAGCGGCGTCGGGATTGCGGCAATCCAGATTGCGCGGCTGATCGGCGCGGAGGTCTGGATCACGGCCGGTTCGGAAGAGAAGTGCGAGCGCGCCCGCGAGCTGGGCGCGGATCTGACTATCAACTATCGGGAGCAGGACTTCGCCGAGGTCGTGGCCGAGCGAACGGGCGGGCAGGGCGTGGACGTGATCCTCGACGTGATTGGCCGCGACTACTGGGACGCGAACCTGCGCGCCCTTGGGCACGCGGGACGGCTGGTGCTGGTCGGACTGATGGGCGGTGCGGTGGCCGAAACGAACCTGGGCATGATCCTGTCCAAACGGCTGCAGATCTTCGGCACGGTGATGCGCTCGCGACCGCTGATCGATCGCGCGGCGATCACGCGCGACTACCAGTTGCACCTCGAGCCGGCCATCGTCAACGGCGACATGCGGCCTGTGATTGATCGCGTCTTCCCTCTGAGCAAGGCGGCCGAAGCGCACCAGTACATGGCCGAGAACCGCAACTTCGGCAAAATCCTGCTCGACTGTATCGACGTGGACGAGCTGTCGGAGGACTAGACGAGCGAGGGATCCAGCAGTCGCACGAACACCTCGTTCGCGACCGCGTGCCCGCGTCTCGTGAGTCGCAGCCGGCCGTCGCGCCGGTCGGCGAGACCGCGCTCCACTGCCCAATCGAGCACCGGTCGGACCTGCTGATACAGATCAGGTAGTCGCGATTCGTCGATGCCTTCCATCAATCGCAGACCGGACGTGAGCGTGTCGATCAGATGATCGCGCTCACCGACCTGTTCGGCTTCGACGACGGCAGGAGACGGCAGGCCACCCTCTGCCTTCGGCATCTCCCCCCGCGGGGCGCGAGGTGAGGGAGTCACTAGGCGGTCGATGTAGAGGCGAGGGCTGCGGACGACCTGGTAGCGGACGCCGTCTACGTAGCCGTGCGCGCCGGGACCGATGGCGACGTACTCCTGGTTGCGCCAGTAGATCAGGTTGTGGCGGCATTGGAGGCCGTCTCGGGCGTAGTTGCTGGTCTCGTACTGCTCGAACCCTGCCCGGGCGAGCCGCTCGGCGGTCCAGTCGGCGATCTCGGCGACGTGTTCGGGATCGGCCTCAATCACCGACCCCGAGGCAACTCGGGCGGCGAGCGGCGTGCCCTCTTCGACCGTGAGCGCGTAGCACGAGAGATGGTCGGGGCCGCCGTCCCAGCTCAGGACCCGCTCAACCGTCCACTTCCAGGTCTCGAGCGTCTGGCCGGGTAGGCCGTAGATCAGGTCGAGGTTGACGTTGTCGTACCCGGCCTCGCGGATCGCTCGGAAGGCTTGCTCGGCTCGCTCGGCGCCGTGGATGCGATCGAGGAACTCCAGTTCGGCGGAATCCAGCGATTGGACGCCCATCGAGATGCGATTGACTCCCGAGTCCCGGTAGGTTTCCAGACGGTCGGCATGCACGCTCTCGGGATTGGCCTCCAGCGTGATCTCGGCGTCGGGCGCGAGGCTGAGTCGCGCGCGGACCTCGTTCAGCAAGCGCCGGATCGAGTCCCCCGAAAGCAAACTCGGCGTGCCGCCGCCGATGAACACCGTCGAGAACTCGCGGTCGTTCACGCCTGGCGCCCAGAGCGCGAGCTCGGTCAGCGCCGCTTGAAGCCAGGCGTCCTGCAGATCTTCGATCCCGGCGTAGGAGTTGAAATCGCAGTACGAACACTTGACCGTGCAAAACGGCACGTGAACGTAGAGTCCGATCGGTGCGTGCGTCACGGTTCGAGTCTATGCCTCGGCACCGACGCTTGAGTGTTCAGGCTGATTGCCCGCTGCACGACGCAATGACACACTCAAACTCGTTCAATGCTTGGAGGCTCCGGTGCTCAAGACACATGGTTGCGGAACGCTGCGCGCGGAGCACGCCGGCCAATCGGTCACTCTGGCGGGCTGGGTCCATCGACGGCGCGATCACGGACAGCTCATCTTTATCGATCTGCGCGACCGCGACGGTCTCGTCCAGGTCGTCGTCCGACCAGATGAACATCCCGACGCTTACATCGCCGCCAACGATGTGCGCGGCGAGTACGTGTTGAGGATTGAAGGAACGGTCGTCGAGCGTTCGGAGGCGACTCGCAATTCCAACCTGGCGACCGGCGATGTCGAGGTGATCGCCGCGTCGGTCGAAGTGCTCAACGAGGCAAAGACGCCGCCGTTCTCGGTGATCGAAGACGACGACGTGAACGAGCTTGTGCGGATGCAGTACCGCTACATCGACCTGCGCCGTTCGTCGATGCTCGAAGCGCTGGAACTGCGGCATCGGCTGAACCAGTACATCCGTGACTTCATGACCGGCAAGCAGTTTCTCGAAGTCGAGACGCCGATCCTCGTTGCGGCCACGCCCGAGGGCGCGCGCGACTACGTGGTCCCCAGCCGGCTCACGCCGGGCGCGTTCTATGCCCTCCCGCAGGCGCCCCAGCAGTTCAAGCAACTGCTGATGGTCGCCGGCGTGGAGCGGTACTTCCAGATTGCGCGCTGTTTCCGCGACGAAGATCTGCGCGCCGACCGCCAGCCGGAGTTCGTCCAGCTCGACCTGGAGTGGTCGTTCTGCGAGGAAGAGGACATCCTCGACCTGTTGGAGGAGCTGTTCGCAGGCGCCGCGGCTGCGTTGCGGCCCGATCTGACCGTGCCGCGACCGTTCCCGCGACTTTCATGGCACGACGCGATGGAGCGCTACGGATCGGACAAGCCCGACCTGCGCTACGGGCTGGAACTGTCCGACTGCTCGGACATCGCCGAGACGTCGAGCTTCGGCGTGTTCTCGTCGGCCGTCACCAATGGCGGACGCGTGCGCGGCATCGTGATGCCGGGCGGCGCCTCGCTCTCACGGCGCGAAGTAGACGCCTTCACGAATCTGGCCAAGACGATGGGCGCGCCGGGCCTCGTCTCGCTGCAGTTCAGCGCCGACCCGTCCGCGGCAACGGAGGAGGAGATCCGCTCGCCCGTGTTACGGCACGTGGGCATCGAAGACGCGCGACGCATCGGCGAGCGCTGCGGTGCGGTCAGCGGCGACCTTGTCTTGCTTGCTGCCGGAGAGTCCGGGATGGTCTCCACGGTCCTCGACGGCATCCGGCGCGAGTTGGCGCGACGGCTCGACCTGGTCGACGACTCAGTGCTGCAGTTCGGCTTCGTGACCGACTTCCCGCTGGTCGACTGGGACGAGGAAGGTCAACGCTGGGACGCCCTGCATCACCCCTTCACCGCGCCGCAGAGCGAGGACGCGGCGCTGCTCGACAGCGATCCGGGCAAAGTCAGGGCTCGCGCCTACGACGCGATCTGCAACGGCTTCGAGTTGGGCTCCGGTTCAATCCGTATCCACGAGCGCGACCTGCAGATGCGGGTCTTCGAACTCCTTGGCATCGGCGCCGAGGAGGCGCAGCAGCGCTTCGGTCACATGCTCAACGCCTTCGAGTACGGCGCGCCGCCGCACGGCGGGTTCGCTTTCGGCATCGACCGCGTCGCGATGCTGCTTGCCGGTACCGAGAACATCCGCGAGGTGATCGCATTTCCTAAGACGATGTCGGCCTCCGACCCAATGACCGGTGCGCCGATGCCAATCACGGACGAGCAACTGGACGAGTTGCATCTGCGAGTCAACGCACCCGCCGATGGCTGATCGCGGTGATAATCTTCGATAGATACAGGGCGGCTGGCACTTTGGGCACTGGAACTGGGCGGAGGGACAGATTGTGCGAGCGAGTCAGGTCTTGAAGGCGACAGGGTCATCCTGGAAACAGGGAGTCCTGTTCGTCACCCTCGCATTGGTTTCGGCGGCGTTGCTCGCCGGCTGCGGTGGAGACGATTCGTCGGCCCAACCCGACCAGCAACAGGCCGCGTCGAGAACGGAACGTGCCGAGTCCCAGGCCGACCGGCAGCAAGAGTCACGAGAAGACCGTCAGGCGACGATCCAACAACAACAGCAAGCACAGGATCGACAGGTTGAAGTTCGGCCGGCCCTGCCGCGCGAGGCTGGCGAGTTTCGCATCTATCGACCCGAGCCGATCAACCTGGATCCGGCCCAGATCACCGACGTCAGTTCGGCCGTGATCGCGGTCGAGGTGTTCAGCGGCCTGCTGGTGCTTGACCGCAGCCTGCGGATCGCGCCCGACCTCGCCGAGTCGGTGCCCACCGGTCAGCTCAACAGCGACGGCACGGTCACTTACCGATTCACGATTCGGGACAATGCGCGATTCCACGACGGCAAACGCATCACCGCCGAGGACTTCAAGTGGAGCATCGAGCGCAACCTGCGACCGGAGACGCTCTCGCCCACCGCGCCGGACTTCCTCGGCGACATCGTGGGCGCATCCGAGTTCCTGCGCAATCGAGCCGACGAAGTCGTCGGCGTCCAGGTGATCGATGAGGTCACGCTGGACATCACGATCAAGCAGCAGACGCCGGTGTTCCTCTACAAGCTGACCTATCCGACCGCGTACGTGCTCGACCGCGACCAGGTCGAGGACGATCCGGAGCGCTGGGCGCTCGCGCCAAACGGCAGCGGACCGTTCCGCCTCACCGACTGGCAACTCGGCGAGGGGCTGACGCTGGAGCGTTTCGACGACTATCACCTTGAACCAGCCAAGGTGCGCAAGGTCTCCGTACGCTTTGCCGGCGGCTCGGTGGAGCAGTTCGAGAACGATGAGCTGGATCAGGCCTTCATTGGACTCAACGACATCGAACGCGTCCGCGATCCGGCTTCCGAGCTCAACCAGCTCTACGTTTCCCGTCCTGAGCTTTCGGTCTTCTACCTCGCCTTCAACGTCACTCAACCGCCGTTCGACGATCCCAACGTCCGGCTTGCGCTCGCCCACGCGATCGACAAGACGACCATCATCGAGGATGTGCTCGACGACCTGTTGCTCGCCGCCCACCAGATCGTGCCGCCGGGATTGGTCGCGCACAATCCCGAATACCGCGGCATCGTGTTCGATCCCGAACTGGCGCAGGAGCTGCTGTCCGATTCACGGTACGCAGGTACGACATTCGTCGATGAGATTCGTCTCACGATTCCTGGTGCGGGGGCGACGCCCGGCTCCGTGTTTGAGGCGATCCAGGACATGTGGCGGCAGCACCTGGGACTGGAGATCGAGATCCAGCAGGTCGAGTTCGCCACCTTCATCTCGGAAGTCGACCGCGGCCTCTACGGATTCTTCTTTCTCGGTTGGAGCCTCGATTACCCTGATCCGCACAATGTGCTGGACTACAAGTTCCACAGCGCCTCGCTAGGCAACGACACGCAGCTTGACAGCGAAGAAGTCGACTCCCTGCTCGAGCAGGCGCGTTACTCGCTTGACAACGAACTGCGCACAGGGCTTTACCAGGAGGTCGACCGGACGTTGGTCGAGGACGCGATCTGGATTCCGTTGTACTTCTCCGTCGCACACGAAGTCGTGAAGCCGTACGTCAGGGACTATGAGCCGACGCGGATGGTGATTCCCCACCTGCGCTTCGTCAGCATCGAGGAATAGGCGCCGCCGGGATTGGCCTGAGCGCCCGGACGAAGGGGGCGTCGCATGGGACACGGGGCCATCCCGATCCTGGTCCGACGCCTGTTGCTGGTCCCAATCATGGTGTTCGTCGTCGCCGCGGCGACGTATGCGCTGACTCACGTGGCGCCGGGCGATCCGGTCAAGATCATCGGCGGCGCGCGCCAGGTCGAGCCCGAACAGGCTGAGCTGATTCGCGAGGAGTTCGGCCTCAAGGGCACGTACGTGGAGCGCTTCGGACGCTACGTCTGGGGCGTGGTCAGCGAAGGCGATCTGGGTCCGTCCTACTACTACCGTTCGCCCAAACGCAGCGTGCAGGAACTGCTCGGCGAGCGCATCTGGGTCTCGGCCCACATCAATCTGATCGTCCTGTTTCTGATCTTCGGCATCGGCATACCGATCGGCGTCTACGTCGCTGTCAACCGGGGTACCTGGAAGGATCCGGCGACGATTGGGTTTCTCAAGATCTTCGACTCGATCCCATCGCCGATCATGATCGTGCTCGTCATCTGGCTGATGGTGGAGTTCTTGGCCCCGGTCTTCAACTTCCTTGGGTTCAATGTGCCTGCCGTCTGGACGCCCGGCGACCCGGCCTCGTACATCGTGCCCTTGATCGCTTTGTCTATCGGCGCGTTTGGCGGCATGGGCCGTTTCGTACGGATCAGCATGCTGGCCACCATGGACGAGGACTACGTCCGCACTGCGCAAGCCAAGGGTCTGACCGAGCGCTACATCCTCTACCGTCACGTGTTGCGCAACGGACTGTTGCCGCTCTCCACCAACTTCGGGCTCGCAGTGGTCGGCGTGATCGCCGGCTCGATCGTGGTTGAGACTCGGTACGGCATCCCAGGCGTGGGCGCGTTCATTTTCGAATCGATCACCCAGCGAGACTGGAACGTGATTCTCGGCTTCACGCTGTTGGTCGCAACCCTGATCATCGTCGCCAACGCACTGATCGATGTGCTCTACATCTTCATCGACCCGCGGATCCGCTTCACGGAGCGCATCGCATGAGCGCGCGCTCAGAACGTCTTGACACCTGGACCATGCCTGATCGGTCCGAGTCGCCGTTCCGGCGCGGGACGCGGGCGCTTCTGCGCAAGCGGGTCGCAGTGGTCTGCATGATCACAATCTTCGTGCTCTACGGCGCAGGGATGTACACCTTTCTCGATGCGTTTGGCGTCGACACCGGCCTCCAAGACCCTACCCAGACGAACCTGAGCGAGCGGCGAACGACGCGCGAAGTCAACGGAGTACCAGAGTCGCTTGGCTCATTCACTGAGCGTCTCGGTGTGGAGATTGCCACTGTGGCAGCACTCAACCCGGAGCTGGTTGACGAGTATGGCCCGCTGACGACTGAGACCGTGCTTCCCGGCAGGACGGAGATCATACTCGGAATGGACGAGTCGCTGCAGCCGCCATCGTCCCGACACTGGTTCGGTACTGATCGGTCGGGGCGCGACCTGTTCTCGCGCGCCCTGTTCTCCTTGCGCACCACGGTGGTCATCACTGTGATCTCTGTGGTGATGGGCAACCTGTTTCTTGGGCTCGGTCTCGGCTTGCTCGCCGGATACTGGGGTGGCCGGGTGGACGCCGCGGTCATGCGTCTCGCCGACCTGGTGCTGGCAATGCCGGGTCTGGTTTATCTGATCGTGATCGTGGCAGTCTTACGCGATCGGATCACGGATTGGTTTCGCAGTCTGGAAGATGCGATCGGCGCGGACTGGCTGATCGCCCAGGGTGTGGACGACTATGTCTTGATCGTGTTCGCCATGTCGTTGCTTGGCTGGGCGGGGGCGGCGCGGTTCTATCGCGGACAGGTGCTGTCCTTGCGCGAGCGTGAGTTCATTCTCGCCGCTGAGACGATTGGAGCGGGGACTCCTCGCGTGCTGGTACGGCACCTGTTTCCCGGCATCCTGCCCTGGTTCGTCGTCGGATTCAGCGCATCGATGGGGGAGATGGCTGGCAACGAAGTCGTCCTGACCTGGCTGGGAATCGGGATCACCGCGCCCACGCCCTCATTTGGCACGATGGTCGCCGCCGCAGGCGGTTTCACTTCCCTGACGCAATACCCCTGGATGCTGCTTGTGCCCTTGTTGTTCGTCTTGCCAATCTTGCTTGCGTTCAACCTGTTGGGCGATGCAATCAACGATGCGCTCAATCCACGTCTCAGATAACGGCGCATATGGATTCCGCTGATATTCTCGTTCGCAACTGTGCCAAGAGAGTGGTCCCATGAAAGTCACTGCTGAACGCATCCCCGAAGCGCAGATGCGGCTGGAGATCGAGCTCGACGACGTCCGCGTCAAGAAATCGCTCGACCAGGCCGCGCGACGGCTGTCGCAGCGCTTCCGCATCCCCGGATTCCGCCAGGGCAAAGCGCCCCGCCGCGTCGTCGAGAGCGCGCTCGGCGCCGACGCCGTCTTCGAGGAAGCCGCCGAGCGGCTGATCCCGCAGGCCTTGAACGAGGCCATGGAACAGGAAGGTCTCGAAGCGGTCGCCACACCCAGCGTGGAGATCACCGAACGCGAACCCGTCACCTTTACCGCTACCGTGCCGCTGACCCCCGAGGTCGAACTGGGCGACTACCAGGGCATCGCAGTGGCCAAGCCGGAGAGCCAGTTCTCGGACGAGATGCTGGAGGAGCGGCTGCTCGAACTGCGCCGCCAGCACGCTGTGCTGGAGCCGGTGGAGCGTGAACCAGAACTCAACGACCGCGTTACCGCCGACGTTAAGGCGGAAGTCGAGGGCGAGACGATCCTCGATCAGCCGGGCGCGGAGTTCCACCTGCGCGAGGGCGCGGTCATCGGTGTGCCGGGACTGAGCGAAAGGCTTGTCGGCGTCGCCGTGGGCGAAGAGCACGAAATCCCAATCGAGGTGGACGAGGACTGGGACGACGAAGAGGTTGCGGGCAAAACAGTGACGTTCACGGTCACGATCCACGATGTCAAATCGGAGGAACTGCCCGACGCGGACGACGACTTCGCGATGGAGGTCTCGGAGGAGTTTGAGACATTCGACCAGCTGCGTGAGCGAGTCGAGTCGGGCCTGCGCGAGCAGACCGAGCAGCAGGCCGACCAGGAGTTTAGCCAGGCCGTGCTGCAGGCCGTGATCGACCGCGCCACGCTGGAGTATCCGCCGGCGCTGGTCGAGCACGAGGTCGAGCACATGCGTCAGGACTTCGCGCGCCAGATGGGCCAGGATCCGAACACGTTCCTGCGCGACGACAGCGAGTCGGGCGAGCAGCTCATGGCCAGCTTCCGCTCGCAGGCCAACGAGCGCGTGATCAACACGCTGGTCCTGCAGCACATCAGCGAAGCGGAGCACATCGAGGTGCTGGACGAAGAGATCAGCGCCGACATCGACCGGATGATCGAGGGCATTCCCTCAATGCCGCCGGAGCAAGCGGAGGAAACGCGCAACGACGAGTCGTTCCGCGCCACAGTCGAGGCGCGCCTGGTTCGAGAGCGCACGGTCGAACGGCTGCAGCAGATTGCGTTGAGCAACCACGTCTCCGGTGTATCGGAGGATGACGAAGCGGACGAGTCAACCGAGGACGACGCTGTGGATGAGCTTCCCGACGCAGAGACCGAGGTCGAGGAGGGCGACGAGTAACGCCAGCCGATATGCCAGCGCGTTCTGTCAGTTGGTGTCTGCCAAGTAATCGCGCGATGTCCAAACGCGCATACACTGAATCCGCGAAGGAGGGCTCCATGACCCTGAGCCACCACTTGAACCAGAACATCTCCCGTCCCAGCGACATCATCCCGATGGTCGTCGAGACGACCAATCGCGGCGAACGCGCCTACGACATCTACTCGCTGCTGCTGCGCGAACGGATCATTTTCCTGGGCACGCCGATCGACGACCAGATCGCCAACGTGATCGTCGCTCAATTGCTCTATCTCGACCGCGAGGACCCGGACCGCGACATTCAGCTCTACGTCAACTCGCCGGGCGGCGTAATCACTGCCGGCCTTGCGATCTACGACACGATGCAGTTGATCAAGGCGGACGTCTCGACGATCTGCGTGGGCATGTCAGCCTCGATGGGCACGGTGTTGCTCTCTGCAGGAGCAGCGGGCAAGCGATTCGCGCTGCCGCACGCGACGATCCACATGCACCAGGCCCTTGGCGGAGCTCGCGGCCAGGCGTCCGACATTGAGATCGCGGCGCGAGAAATCCTGCGAAACAATGAGACGATCCGCAACATCCTGGCCCAGCACACCGGCCAGCCGCTCGATCGGATCGCGGCCGACACCGACCGCGACTTCTATCTCGACGCCGAGCAGGCGCAGGAGTACGGCCTGGTCGACTCGGTACTCTCAAGCGAGGTCGCCGGGGATGCAGCCGCGGCCGCAGGCGCGTAGCATCTGAGCAAGCCGGCCTCGCCGGCGTTCCGCACAAAGACACACTCCGTCAGCGGGGCGGTCCCAGTCAGCAGAGAGGCAGTGCCTGATGAGCAGCGCGCATGGCGGGGGACGCGGCCAGTATCACTGCTCGTTCTGCATGAAGGACCAGGCCCAGGTTCGCCGCCTCGTCGCGGGACCGGGCGGTGTCTACATTTGCAACGAGTGCGTCGAAGCCTGCCGCGCCGTGATCCAGGACGACGCATTGCAGTCGGCCCCGGCCGAACAGCAACCGGCATCCAGCCCACCGCAGACGCTCCCGCCGCTCGCCATCTACGACCGCCTCTGCGGTCACGTGGTTGGCCAGGACGAGGCCAAGCGAGTGCTCGCCGTCGCCGTCTACAACCACTACAAGCGGATCAACACCGTCACCGACCCCGAGGACGACGTCGAGTTGGAGAAGAGCAACATTCTGCTTGTCGGCCCGACCGGCTCCGGCAAGACTCTGCTCGCATCAACTCTTGCCAGAATCCTCGACGTGCCCTTCTCGATCGCCGACGCCACTGCCCTGACCGAGGCCGGATACGTCGGCGAAGACGTAGAGAACATCCTGCTCCACCTGATCCAGGCCGCCGACTTCGACATCGCCCGCGCAGAGCGGGGGATCATTTACATCGACGAGATCGACAAGATCGCGCGCAAGGCCGACAACCCCTCGATCACCCGCGATGTTTCAGGCGAAGGCGTCCAGCAGGCGCTGCTCAAGATCATTGAGGGTACTGTCGCCTCGGTGCCGCCACAGGGCGGGCGCAAACATCCGCACCAGGAGTTCCTGCAGATCGACACAAGCAAGATCCTCTTCATTTGCGGCGGTGCGTTCGAGGGACTCGAGCAGGTCATCGATCGACGTGTCACGACGGGCATCCGCAACATCGGATTTGGCTCGCGGTCGCGATCGGCGAAGGAGCAGGATCACCTGCTCCATCACTTGAGCCACGACGATCTGCAGAAGTACGGATTGATTCCGGAGTTCGTCGGCCGCCTGCCGGTGGTCGTAACCCTCGATCAGCTCGACCAGGCTTCGCTCGTGCGCATCCTGACCGAGCCCAAGAACGCGCTGATCCGACAGTACGAGCGATTCTTCGACATGGACGGCGTCGAGCTGAGCTTCACACCCGAGGCGCTTGAAGCGATCGCCGAGCAGGCAATCGATGAGATGACCGGCGCGCGTGGATTGCGCACCGTGGTCGAAGATCTGCTGCTCGACGTCATGTTCGAGGTGCCGGGACGACCCGAAGTAAAGAAATGCGTCATCAACGCGGACACCGTCAAGCGGCAGGAGCGGCCGTTGCTGCTCAACGACCAGGGCCTGGCGGTCGAGTACGAGGCAATCCGCCGGCGCAGCGACGGACGAATGACGGAGCGCCAGGAAAGCGCCTGATGTCCCGCTCCCGCGCCGCCGCAGCCCCGCGCCGAGCGCGGCTTGACCAACTCCTGGTCCAGCGAGGCGAGGTTCCCGACCTTGCGACCGCCCGAGCGCTGATCCTGGCCGGCCGCGTGCACGGCGACGATCGTCGCTACACCCAGGCCGGCCAACAGATCGCCTGCGACGCGCGGCTAACCGTGCGAGTCGCTCGCCCGTTCGCATCGCGGGGTGGTGAGAAGCTCTCGGCCGCACTGGACGCCTGGCCGATCGCAATCGCCGACGCAGTCTGCCTCGACGTCGGCGCGTCGACCGGGGGATTTACTGATGTCCTGCTCCAGTGCGGCGCGGAACACGTCTACGCCGTCGATGTCGGCTATGGACAACTCGCCGAGACGCTACGCCGCGACGCCAGAGTGACATCGCTGGAACGCACACACATCTGCGAGCTCGACAGTCTGCCCGAGCGTCCCAACCTCGCCGTGATCGATGTCTCTTTCATCGGGCTGTGCCAGGTGTTGCCCTGTGTGCAACGTCTGCTTGGGCCAGGACGCGATGTCGTCGCGCTGGTCAAGCCGCAGTTCGAAGCGCCGCCCGAGGATGTCGACGACCGCGGCGTCGTCCGCGACCGCCTGGCACAGGGTCGCGCAGTTGGCGGCGTAATCTCCTGGGCGGTTGAGAATCAGTGGCGAGTCGGCGGCGTGCTCAGGTCGCCGCTCGTCGGTCCGGCCGGTAATCGCGAGTGGTTCGTCTGGTTGCGTAGCCCGTGAGCAACATGACCGAGATTCGTACAGTCGGCATCTACTACCATCCGCGACTTGACGAGGCGCGCGGCGCCGCCGACGAGCTGGCCGAGCGTCTGCGCGGTCAGGGCTGCGACGCATGGACCTCGATGCCCTGGGATCCGGAGCGCTCGGTTGAGCGCTTGCCCGACACCGACTTGCTGATCTGCCTCGGCGGCGACGGCACCATCCTGCGCGCTGCTCGGGCCAGCGCAGGACACGGTTGCCTGATCCTTGGCGTGGACCTCGGCCGACAGGCGTTCCTCACGGAGTTGGT
The DNA here is from genome assembly GCA_009838915.1 of Chloroflexota bacterium. Lineage (GTDB taxonomy): Bacteria > Chloroflexota > Dehalococcoidia > Bin125 > Bin125 > Bin125. The sequence goes on along the minus strand of VXQT01000013.1, from coordinate 501,942 downwards.
CCCCGAGCAGCTCGACGCGCACATTCCCCGCCTCATGCAAGGGGACTTCACCGTCGAAGACCGCTCGATGCTGGAAGCGACGCCGATCGGCGTCACTGGCGAAACGCCCGGCACGCTGTCGGCGCTGAATGATGTCATGATCGGCCGTGGCAGTCTCGGCCAGCCCGCCTACATCGCGGTCTGGGTCAATGACGACCTGGTCGGCGTCGTGCGTGCCGACGCGGTCGTGGTCGCCTCGGCGACCGGCAGCACCGGCTACTCCCTCTCTGCCGGCGGTCCGATTCTTCACCCGCAGGCGCGCAGCGTCGTGTTGACCCCGGTCGCCCCGCATCTTGCCCAGGCAGCGCCGATGGTGCTGCCCTCGGATGCGCAAATCGAACTGCGCCTGGGCCGCGAACATCCGGGTTCGCTCTCTGTTGACGGTCAGCGGCCTTACGCGCTGCAACCGGGCGGAGGCGCAGTGATTCGGCTCAGCGAGTCGCTGGCTCGGCTGGTGCGATTCGGCGAGCAATCATTCTTCGCCCAGCTCGGACGGCGGCTCGCCTGGCTGGACGAGCGGCGAGTGGAGGCCGTGTCCCGCACCGGCGTCGAGGCCTTTGACGCGACCAGCGCCGACCCGTCATAAATCGCCGTCAGCTTCGCGAGGTCGCGCGTCCGCGCACCGGCGACCTCACCGGCGCACCGCTATTATGAACATACGCGCGAAGTGTCGGTTCGACGCGCTTCGTCGTGATGGAGTCGAAGGAGCCGAACGGTGCTGACCGGTCTGCAGTTGCGTGACTTTGCGCTGGCCGAACGAGTCGACCTCGAACTCGGCGGCGGCTTCACCGTCATTACGGGCGAGACCGGAGCGGGGAAGAGTGTGCTGATTGATGCGCTCGCGTTCGCGCTCGGCGCTCCGGCCGATGCGGAGATGATCCGACCAGGAGCCGAATTGGCGGAGGTGGAAGCGATCTTCGATCTCTCCGACGCCGCCGCGCGACACCGCGTCGCGCGGGCGCTCGACGATGCCGGCATTCCCTTTGAGGACGAACTGATCGTCCGCCGCAGCGTCGCGCGACCGCAGCACGGCAGCCGGCGGCTGGGCGGGCGGCTGCGTGTCAACGATCGCGCAGCCACTACATCGCTGTTGCGCGAGCTTTCGCCAATCCTCGCCGACATTCATGGGCAGCGGGAGCATCTCTCCCTGTTGCGACCAAAGGAGCAGCTCGCCCTGCTGGACCGCTATGCCGGCGTGGAACACCAACGCGACGCCGTCTCCGCCATGGCGCGCAAGCTCAGGCTGCTCGATCAGCGCATCACCGATCTGAATCTGCAGGGTCGAGAGCGCGCCCGGCGGATCGCACTGTTGCGGCACGAAGCGCAGGAAATTGTTGCCGCAGGGCTCGCCGTAGGTGAGGACGCGGAACTGGCGGCGCAGCACCGGCGGCTTGTCAACGCGCAGGCGCTCGCTTCCGATGCTCAGACCGCGCGCAATGCCCTGGAGAGCGACACGCTCAGCGACGCCCTGGCCGCTGTTCGCGATCTTGCCGCGCTCGACGACACTGCGGCACCGATCGCGCGAGCCGTCGAGGACGCGGCTGAACAGGTTGCCGAGGCGGTCCGCTCGTTGCGCTCGTATGCTGACGAAATTGACCTCGATCCCGCACGACTCGAGTCGGTCGAGGCGCGGATTGCGCTGATTAACGAGATGAAGCGTCGTTGGGGCGACACGATCGAGGAAGTGATCGCCTACGGCGAGCAGGCCGAGGAGGAAGCGAACGGACTGGAGCAGGACTCCGCTGATCGCGAGACGCTCGCCGCAGAGGCGAACCAACTTGAAGCCGACTTCGTCGACGCCGCTGCTGAGCTCAGCACACAGCGACAGGCTGCGGCAATGCGCCTGGAAGCTGCCGTCGCAGCCGAGTGCGAGTTGCTGCGCTTAACCGATGCAAGGATTGAGTTCGAGATTGCTCGGATTCCTGCATCAGCAGAAGGACGAGTGCTGCGAATCGACGGGGTCGGCGTAGGATTTGATCAGACGGGCATCGATCGGGTCCAGCTCATGGTCTCCTTCAATCCCGACGCGCCTCTGCGTCTGATGCAGCGAGTTGCATCGGGTGGCGAAACGGCGAGACTGACACTGGCAATCAAGGCCGTAATGGGCGAAAGTGATGTGGTTCCGCTGATGGTGTTTGATGAAGTCGATGTCGGACTCGGCGGACGCAGCGGCGGGATGATCGGCGAGCGGCTGGCTCGCCTGGGAGAGTGCAGCCAGGTCGTGTGTATCACGCATCTACCGCAGGTGGCCGCCCAAGCCGAGCGGCACGTCACCGTTGCCAAGTCCTCGGACGCCAACGGCACCGCCGTTGAAGTGCGCGTGTTGTCCGAGCAGGAACGTGTGATTGAACTAGCCGAAATGCTCGGCGGTGTCAGCGAGGCCAATCGAGCCAGCGCCGTCGATCTGCTGCACGCGTCGGTCGCCTCATGACCTCAGAGACCATCGGGCCCTCGCCGGCCGCGACCATCCGCCAGCGGGCCTCAGAAGTCCATGCGCTCGAAGAACGCAAGCAGGGCGACGACGTCGCCGTCGACGAGCCACTGGCGGCCGAACGGGCGCTGATCGGCGACGCTCCGGAGATTCACCGCCTGATCCAGTACTGGTTTGAGACGACCGGCGACGTGCTGCCCCGCACCGAGGGCGAGATTTACGAGACGATCCGCGACTTTGTCGTGGTTCGCGACCCGGGTGGCCGCAAACTGCTCGCCGCCGGCGCGCTGCACGTCGAGTGGCGCGACCTGGCCGAAATCAAATCGCTGGTTGTCGATCCCGGCACGCAGGGTCGCGGACTGGGCCGTATCGTCGTCGACGCCTGCCTCGAGGAGGCAGTCGGCCTCGGCCTCAAGACGGTGTTCGCACTTACGACGACGCCCGCCTTCTTCGAGCGACTTGGCTTCCGCATCTCAGGCGTCTCTGCCTTCCCGCGCAAGGTCTGGAACGAGTGCTTCCGTTGTCCGAAGTACAACGCCTGCGACGAGATTGCTGTCACCATCGACCTCCGCGACAGGATCGACGGATGAGCGAACCGCCGGACTCGTTGATTGAGACCGTGCTTTCCTCTCAACGGGTCTTCGAAGGCAGAAGAATCAGCGTCCGCGTCGACGAGGTGGCGATGGCCGACGGGCGGCGTACGCAACGGGAGGTCGTTGAGCATCCCGACGCCGTCGTCATTCTCGCAATCCGCGACAACGGCGACATCGCCTTCGTCCGCCAGTGGAGGCATCCGACGGGCCGCCCGCTCCTGGAACTGCCCGCCGGACGCGTCGATCCGGGCGAGAGCCCCGAGCAGACCGCGAGGCGAGAGCTTCGCGAAGAGGTCGGGCTCGATCCCGCCCGGCTCGACTACGCGCGAGGCTTCTTCGTCGCGCCCGGCTTCGCCGACGAGTTCCTACACGGATTCATCGCCCGGGACTGCGTCGAGTCTCCCCTGGAAGCCGATGAAGACGAAGAACTGATCGTCGAGTGGAAACCGCTTGGCGAGGCGATCGACCTGGTGGAAGCGGGGGAGGTCATCGATGCCAAGTCGGTGATCCTGATCCAGTACCTGGCGCTCGAAGCGGTCGGACCCCTGGGTCGCAAGATCGTGCGGCACTATCGCGGCCAGGAGTAGGCGTACGCCCCCCTCACGACTACCGCGCAATGGCGATTGGTGCGACACTGGGCAGGCAATCTGGAGCGGGAGACAGCACGATGTTGCAGCACGATGTACTGATTGTCGGCTCGGGTCTGGCGGGCATGCGCGCCGCGTTGGAAGTCTCGAGCGACCCCACGCTCGACGTGGCAATTCTCTCGAAAGTTCACCCGCTGCGCTCGCACTCGGGAGCCGCGCAGGGTGGCATCGCCGCCTCCCTCGGCAACTCCGCCGAGGACTCCTGGGACCTGCACATGTTCGACACCGTCAAAGGCGGCGACTACCTCGTCGACCAGGACGCCGCCGAAGTGCTGACTCGCGAGGGCCCCGAGAACATATTCGAGCTCGAGCACATGGGCTGCGCCTTCTCTCGGGACGATGAAGGGCGTGTCGCCCAGCGGCGCTTCGGTGGTCACACCGCGCCGCGCGCCTGCTACGCCGCCGACCGCACCGGACACGCCGTACTCACCGTGCTCTTCGAGCAGTTGCTTCGACGCGGAGTCAAGGTCTACTCCGAGTGGTACGCGCTCGACCTCGTGGTCAAGGACAATGTCTGCCAGGGTCTCGTCGCTTACGACATTCTCTCCGGCCAGATCGAAGCCATTTCCGCCAAGGCGGTGATGTTCGGCACCGGCGGCTATGGCCGCGCCTTTCGCGTCACGACCAACGCCTTCGCCTCGACCGGCGACGGCGTGGTCATGGCCTACCGCGCCGGCATCCCGCTGGAGGATATGGAGTTCGTCCAGTTCCACCCGACCGGCCTCCAGGGCTCCGGCATCCTGCTCTCCGAGGCCGCGCGCGGCGAGGGCGCGCACATCGTCAACTCCGACGGCTTCCGCTTCATGGAGAATTACGCGTCCGGCCGCATGGAGCTCGCCCCGCGCGACATTGTCGCCCGTGCCGAACAGTCCGAAATCGAAGCAGGACGCGGCGTGACCGACCTACGCGACTCGGTCTTCATGGACTTGAGGCCGATCGGCGAAGAGCGCATCCGCTATGCGTTGCCCTCGGTGCTGCATCTCGCGCGCGACTTCGCCGGCATCGACCCGCTCGAAGCGCCGGTCCCGATCCAGCCGACTGCTCACTATTCGATGGGCGGCATTCCCTGCGACATCAACGGACAGGTACGGATCAAGAATCAGGACGGCGCACCGGAGATCACCGGCTTCTTCGCCGCCGGTGAGGCTTCCTGCGTTTCAGTCCACGGCGCAAACCGTCTCGGCACCAACTCGCTGCTCGAAGCAGTGGTCATGGGCCGCCGCGCCGGACGCGGCATTCTTGATGTCGTACATGACCTCGAACCGACCAGCATCGACGAGGGCGACATGGCCAACGCGATCGGCGAGGTCGACCACTTCCTCACCGCTACCGGGTCGGAGAAGGTCGGCCAGATCCGCGCCGAGTTGCGTGACACGATGATGGACAAGTGCGGCGTCTTCCGCGACGACGCCGAGCTGCGCGAGTGCCTCTCGGAAGTCAAGGACTACCAGGAACGATTTAGGCACGTGGCCATTGACGACCACGGCTCGACCTTCAACACTGACTTGCTCGACGCGATTGAGCTCGGTCACATGCTGGAGTACTCCGAAGTCATCACGACCGGTGCAATCGCGCGCCAGGAGTCCCGCGGCGGTCACGCTCGCCGCGACTTCCCCGATCGCGACGACGAGAACTGGCACCGCCACACGCTCGCCTATCGGCCGCAGGAGGGCGAGGACGGCCCGCGCCTCGAGTACTGCGAGGTCAACATGGAGCCCAAGTTCCGCGAGCCGTTCCCGCTCCAGGAGCGAACCTACTGACTACCCCCAGCCGCGCGCATCCAGAGCAACGAACAGGCGCAGACTCATGGCCCAGCAGGAATTCATCATTCAGCGCTACAACCCCGACACGGACGAGTCCTACGAGGAGTCGTTCAACGTCGATGTACAGCCCGGTCAGACGGTGCTCGACAGCCTCAACGCGATCAAGTGGGAGCAGGACGGCACGCTCTCATTCCGCATGTCCTGCCGCCACGCGATCTGCGGCTCCTGCGCGATGAAGGTCAATGGACAGTCGATGCTCTCTTGCCAGACCCAGGTTGATGCCGCCGCCGAGCGCGGCGACCCCATCCGCGTCGGTCCGCAGGGCAACCAGCACGTGGTCAAGGACCTCGTCGTCGACGTCGAGAAGTTCCTGCACCAGTTCGAGCGCGCCGAAACCTGGCTGGAACCGTACGAGGATCAGGATCCGCCCGAGCGCGAGTACCGCCAGAAGGTCGACGAGTTCGACCACTGGTCGCACGCCTCGACCTGCATCCACTGCGGCGCCTGCTACTCAGATTGCACCGTTGCGGCGGTGGACGAGAACTTTCTCGGTCCGGCGGCGCTGGCCAAGGCCTATCGCTTCGTCATGGACAGCCGCGACGCCAAGCGCGAGGAGCGGCTCAAGTTCCTCTCCGAGGAGCAGGGCGGCATCTGGGACTGCACCCGCTGCTACATGTGCGTCCAGGCCTGCCCCAAGGACGTCTTGCCGATGGACGCGATCATGGAGTTGCGCACGATGGCGATTGAGGCCGGCCACACGAACAACCACGGCGTGCGCCATCACAAGGGATTCACTTCCGGCGTGCGCAAGCGCGGTCGACTCGACGAAATGATGCTGCCTATCCAGTCGGTCGGCATTGGACGCCTGCTAACCGGCAACATCGATGCGCACAAGGAGATGATGGACTACACGCCGGGCGCGATCCGGCTGCTGAAGTCGCGCAAGCTGCTGACCATCGCACAGCGGCACGGCGCGAACGCCGAAGGCCGAGAGCAGATCGAGCGTATTTTTGAAGAGGTCGAGGCCGAGAAGCACCATCACAGCGTGGACGCCGACGCCTTCGGCGCAGAGTTCGAGACCGCGCTTGGCGGCCACTAGGTCCACGCAGTCATATTCACGCCACGGGGAAAGCGGAAGACGGTGACACGATGAGCAAGTACGCATTCTGGCCTGGTTGCGTGGCGCGAGGCGCGGCGCCTGAGCTCTACACTTCGACTCTCGCCGTTGCCGAACACCTGGGCATGGACCTGGTCGAGCTCGAAGCCGCCGCCTGCACGGGCGCCGGCATCATCTCCGACGGCGAACCCTACCTCCAGGACGTGCTCAACGCCCGCACAATGGCGATGTCGGAGCAGATGGACCTGCCGCTCATGGATATCTGTTCCACCTGCGTCGGCGTCCACCGTCTCGCGGCCGAGAAGTTCCGCGATGTCGACTACCGCATCCGCATCAACCACCATCTCGCGCCCGAGGGGCTCGAATACCGAGGCACCGCCGACCCGCGCCATCTGCTCTGGATCCTGCTGGAGGATGTTGGCATCGACAAGATCAACTCTCTGATCAAGAAGCCGCTGGAGGAGCTGAATCTTGGCCCCTTCTACGGTTGCTACATCGTCCGGCCCGAGCGCACGCTGGACTTCGACGCGAACCCCACGCGGCGCAATAGCCTGGAGCAGTTGATCGAGATCCTCGGCGCAACGTCGGTCACCTACGACGGCATGACCAAGTGCTGCGGCTTCCCGATCCTGACGATGAACAAGAAGAATTCACTGACGATGGCCGGCACGCATCTCGACGAGGCGCAGTCCAAGGGAGCGGACGCGCTGGTCACGCCATGCCCGCTCTGCCATCTCAACCTCGACGCGCAGCAGCCCGACGCTGCCAAGGTGATTGACCGCAACCTCAATCTGCCGATCCTCCACGTGCCCCAACTCCTGGGACTGGCCATGGGCCTCGAACCGGAGACGCTCGGACTCACTCGCCATGTGGTCGACACCAACCGCCTGCTCAACAAGATCGGCGCGTAGTCGACTGTTCAGCGGCAGGAGAAGCGCCCCCGACCGGTGGACCGATCGGGGGCGCTACACAGGCAGTTGGAGGGGCGGCCAGTCGGAGAGGTTGCCGATGTCTCAGGTGCGGACATCGGCGGGCGGGCGGGGTGACAGTTCTACCGTCTGACCTCACTGACCCTCCGTCATACAAGACGACGGCAGGGTCAAAAAGGTTCCCGAGAGTTCGAGAGGGTCAGGCGCCGGCCCCGGTTCCCCGCAATCGCGGGTCGAGCACATCGCGCAACGCGTCGCCGAGCAGATTGAAGGCCAGCACGATCAATGTGATCGCGGCGCCGGGCGTCAACGCGAGCCAGGGCCAACGGTCCAGGTTGCCGCGTTGTGTTGCTTCAAACAGGATGAATCCCCAGGTCGGGTTCTCCGCCGAGTTGGCGCCCAGCCCCAAGAACGAGAGGGCCGCTTCGGCCAAAATCGTGCCGCCGATCGTGACCGATGCAATCACCAGGATCGGCGCCATGATGTTGGGCAGGATGTGCCGAGTGATGATCCGTCCTGGTCCCGCGCCAATCGTGCGGGCAGCCTCGATGTAAGTGTTCTCGAGCGTGGAGAACACAGTACCCCGCACGACACGTTGAGTCCCAGGTATCAAGAAGATCACAATCACCAGGATCACTGTGGTCATGCTGGGAGTCAGCACTGTCACCAGTGTCATCATCAGCAGCAGCGGCGGCAGGGCCTGGAACGCGTCGGAGATGCGTTGAAGCAGCAAGTCGGTCACGCCGCCCGCGTAGGCGGAAATCATGCCGATGACCATTCCGCCCAGAATTCCCAATCCAGTCGCCACGATGCCGATCACGATTGCCGGGCGGGCGCCATAGATGATCCGGCTGAACATATCGCGACCCAGCGAGTCGGTGCCGGCGATGTGCTCGGGGAAGGTTGGCGCTCCCAGTTTGTTGATGATGTTGGTTTCGCTCGCCGGATATGGCGAGAAGCCGGGAATGATCGTGCTGCCGCCGATGTTGATGTCCTGGCCGAAGATCGCGGCGACGATCAGAACGAAGATGAATGCGGCGCCAATTGCGCCGAGCGGCTTGTTCCTGGCGTGTCGACGCCAGGTCTTCCACCAGGACGGGGACTCGCCGCGTAGGTCGACAACGGCAGTTTCTGCAGCTTCGGTGATTGTGGACATCTCAGCTCTGCTCCGTTGACCTAGGAGTACCGGATCCGGGGATCAAGCCAGGCGTAGCTCAGGTCGACCAGGATGTTGATGAACACGACGCCGAAACCGACGACGAGTGAAATGCCGAGCACCAGGGTGAAGTCCACCTGCCGAATCGCGCGGACGGCAAGCGCGCCGATGCCGTCGATACGGAAAATGAACTCTACGATGACTGCCCCGCTGATCAGGAAGGCGAACTGGTTGGCGAAGATCGTGATCACGGGAATCAGCGAGTTGCGAATCACGTGCCGCATGATGATCGCCCGCTCGGCGAGACCCTTGGCTCGGGCCGTACGCACGTAGTCTTCGTTGACAACTTCCAGCACCGTCGAGCGCTGCATCCTCATCACGGTCGCCATCAGCGATGCCGACAGCACCAGGGAGGGCGCGATGAGGCCTTCCAGATTGTGCACAACTCCGTCCCAGATATAAGGCGGATCGATCGTGGAGAGCGAGACGTTGAGCCACGCGGCGGCAAACGTGACAACCAGGACGGCGAGGAAGAAATTGGGTACCGCAAGACCAAGGATCGCAAAGATCCTCGAGATGTAGTCGCCCGCTCCGCCCTGCCGGATGGCAGAGAACACTCCAATCGGTATCGCTAACAGCGACGAAATGAGCGTCGCCATGATCACTAGCTGGACGCTGCGCGGCAAACGGTCCTGAATCTCACCCCATACCGGCAAACTGGTGGCGAAGGACTTGCCCAGATCGCCGTTGAAGGCGTCCCAGAGCCAGTTGCCGTAACGCTCGAGGACCGGCTTGTCGAGACCGAGATCGATCTCATACTGCTCGATCTGCGCCGGGGTCAGGTTCGCGCCCTGCGGACTCTGGTTGAGCAACCGCGTGAGTGTGTTGCCGGGCACCGAGTTCACCAGCATGAACACGATGAACGACAACATCAGGAGCACGAACAGCGCTCCGATAATCCGGCGGATGATGTAGCCGGTCATCGCATCCTCCGCGACTAACCCAGTCCATAGACCGCCCGCTCAGGCCGCCCTGGCGGGCGAGCGTGAGCGGGCGGGTTGGCGAATCTAGAGGTTCTTCCAGATGCGCTCGGTGTTGGTCGCGCCCCAGCCGGGGTTCCATGCGTTGTACGTGTCCATCTGACCGAACAGGTACTCGCGACGCGCGGCCATGCGGTACGGGTTGACGCAGAAGATGCGCCACATGTTCTCGAGCTCGCGAACGCGAATCTTCTCGAGAATCTCGGAGCGCTTCTCGACATCGAGCTCCTGCCGCTGCTCGACCGCCCACTGGTCAACATCCGGATCGTTGATCCCGTAGATGTTCCCCGGGCTTTCGGAGTGCATCCGACCGTAGGCGAGACCGTCGGCGTCCATCTCACTGCCAACCAGCCAGGTGAACAGCGTGCCGCTGTACTCCTTCGTGAACAGCAGGGCGAGCCAGGACTCCCACTCGATTTGCTCGTGCGTCACGTTGGCGCCGAGGTTGCGGTTCCACTGGTCGACGACCAGGAGGAAGTGGTCGAGGTAGAAGCCGGGCACCGTGTGGAATGCGGCCTGGAAGGACAGCGGGTTGTCCTCGTTGTAACCGGCGGCATCGAGCAGTTTCTTGCCTTCGGCGGCATTGAAGACGTGGAAGTCGCCAAGCTCTTCGAAGGTCCAGGGCCACTCGCGGAAGCCCCAGGGCGAGCTCTCGTCCTTGAAGAAGGTCCAGTTCTGGCCGTAGCCGCCAGCGGCGAGGCCGTAGTAGACGCCTGCGGCCTGTTCGTCGCGATCCATGCCCAGCGAGAGCGCCTGGCGCACGCGCGGGTCGTTGAACGGCTCTGCCGTCAGGTCCTTGAAGGTCATGTGCGGCTGCCAGCCGGGAGGCGGCGCCGTGACCTGGACGACCATCTCGGGATGCTGCTCGATGGCGCGGTCGTACTCGGTGATGTCCTGCAGCCGGATCCAGTCGGTCTCGCCGGTCTCCCAGGCTGCCCACTCGGACTCTCGCTGGCCGACGAAGTCGAGACCGTGAATGTTGTCGATGTACGGCAGCTGCAGCCCGGTTCGCGGGTCCAGCTTGTGGTACTCAGGGTGTTTGCTGCCGCGCCACTCGGAGCCGGTTGTCGCGCTGTCGAGTTGGAAGGGGCCGGTGCCGACCGTGTTCTCGGCCAGGTCGAGCAGGCTCGGCTCTTCGACGAACTCCGGCGCCACGACGGTGTGGAACGGGTTCATCATGTTGTTGAGCAGATAGGCCGCGGGCTCGGCGAGGTTGAAGCGAACGTTGTTGCTGGCGTTGTCGTAGTCGATGCTGTTCACCGCGGTGTACGACGAAGCCTGTACGCGGCCCTCTTCGCGCAGCGCGTCATAGGCGATCTTGACATCCTCGGCGGTCATCGCGCGCCCGTTGACCGGCGGCTTGTTCTGCCAGGTGATGCCGTCCTGGAGTTGGAACACCACGGTCGTCGGCTCGGGAACTTCCCAGCCGGCAGCAAGGTCGCCCTCGTTGACGTAGTAGTGCGCGTTGGCGTAGTCGTCCATCGGGAAGACCACGAGCTGGCTATAGAACATGGGCGCGAAGGCGGCCATGAGGCTGGCGTTCGGTCCCAACACGTTCCAGTTCGCGGGCGCAGCGTGCGCGAGTCGCCAGGTGCCGCCGTGCTTCGGGCCGTCGGCCTGACCGGGCAAGTTCTGCAACTTCGACCAGTGGTAGCGCAGCCGCCACTCCTGCTCGGCGGTCAGCGACATCGCCTCTTCCTCGGCGGTCAACTGACCGGGGAGCAGCGCGACGGCCTGCTCTTCCATCGCCTCTTCCTGGGTCTGGGCCTGCTGCGTGGCGACTTGCTGGGCTTGCTGCTGGGCCTGCACCTGTTCCTGGTCGGCTTGTGCAGCCTGCTGGACCTGCGCGGCTGCCTGCTGATCGTCATCGTCGTCGCCACAGCCGACCAAAGCCAAGCCCGCCGCGCCGACGCCGGCACGCGCGGATGCAGAGATCAGCGATCTGCGGCTGAGCCGCTTGCGCTGCATTCGCTTCCAGTAGTTGCGTTCTGACATGGTCTCGCTCCTCGCGTGTGTCTCGCCCATCTGTACGCGGGCTTGCCCCGATCCGGTTCTGGTTCAGATTCGCGTAATATAGCGCCTTGCAAACCCGTTTGCATAGGAGCGATCACATGGAAGCTGCGGAACAGATCGAATCCCGGGTGCGCGGATTTCTCGCCGAGGCGGAGATCCCCTACGAGACCATCGACTGCCGACCCGACCAGGCCGACACTGCGATCTTCTGCGAAGTGTTCGGCATCGCTCCCGAATCCTCGGTCAACACAATCCTTGTCGCCTCGAAGAAGGAGCCGAAGCAGTACGCAGCCTGCCTCGCGTTGGCCAACACACGGCTCGATGTCAACCGCACGGTGCGCAAGGAGATGGGCGTGCGCAAGTGTTCATTCGCTTCGTTCGAGGAGACGGAAGTCGTAACCGGCATGCTCTCAGGTGGAGTGACACCCTTCGACCTGCCGCCGGAGATTCCCATCCTGATCGACTCGCGCATCGCCGGAGATGAGTTGATGTGGCTGGGCGGCGGCAGTCGATCGCTCAAGATCGGTGTCAAGGCGGACGATCTCGCGCGACTACCCAATGCGCGAGTCGTAGAGGGGCTGGCCGGCTGAACGGCGAGTATCTACGTCGCTGCCAGCTCAGCCTCAAGCCCCAGAACCTCTTTGAGCGGTACCGCCCCGTCGCGCAGACCGGCTCGCAATGCTCGCTTGGCCATCAATTGCAAGGCGCGATTTGCTGGTGTCGGTACTGCGTGTTCGAGTCCGAGGAGGGTGATCTCGCCATTCAGCCAGTCGGTCTCGATGCCCGGTCGACCACGGCGAAACGATTGCCAGGTCGAGCTGCCGCCGCGCTCGACGCCCGGAATCTCGCCGGCCGTGAAGGTCGCCGCCCGGCGCTCCCCGATTTCCCGGCGTGAGGCGTGTTCGATACCTGCCGCCTTGTAGCAGGCGACCGCTTCTTCACGCATTCTGCGCATAAAGGCGCGCACCTCGTCGTCGCCGGCGCGCAAGGCTTCTTCGCCGCAGAGCGCCCCCACTGCGTTTCCCAGGTTGTCGAGCAGCTTGCCGTACTTGAGCCGCATCACGTTCGGGTCCGGTTGGGCATTGAAACCGGCCGCCTCGAGGTCGCTGCAGAGCTGAGTAACGGTCTCGTCAACGCCGTTCGGAAATCGTCCACTGTCCAACAGTCCGGGCTTCGGCCCTCCGAACAGCGCGATCTCTCCCGGCACCAGGAAGGTGGCAGGCATCACGACAAGCATCCCGTAGACGTTGAGGAATCTGCGAGCAACCGCCCGCTCATTGGCGACGCCGTTTTGTCCGCAAACCACAGGGATCTCCGGCCCGGCGCTGCGTTCGAGATCGTCGAGCGCAGCAGCGGTGTCCTGGCCCTTCATAGTCAGGACGACGACATCGCCGTCGCGGAACTCGACTTCGCTGGGGTGCAATGCAGTCTGCACCTTGATCGCTTCACTCCGGCCGGGTTGGCGGACGCGCAGGCCCTGCTCTCGCATCGCGGTGAGATGGTCGCCGCGAGCGATCAGCATGACATCGCAACCGGCGCGCGTGAGCAGTGCGCCGATTCCACCGCCGATTCCTCCGGCACCATAGATGATGTAGCGCATGCCGAGACGCTCTCTCCGCTCAGAAATCGCGTAGGACAGGCCACAGTCTCAGACGCATAGCGCGGCTGATCAAGCTGACCAGCCGCGCCTGTCGCATCGCTGTTGTCCAGGTCAATGTCGACGACCTATGGGCTCTCCTCGCCGCCAGCGGGCGATGCCGATGAGTCATCAGCGTCAGTCGCCGAATCCGCCGCGCCCCGCAGGCGATCGGCGAACCGGAACATCGACTGCAGTTCGGCGGCGCGTTCCTGGTCGGCGAGCGTCGGCTCGATCAGGATCTTCGCGCCGTTGAGGAAGACCCCTGAGTTGAGATCGCTCAGTTCCAGCGTGAAGGCCATGGCCATGGCCGAGACCGCCAGGTAGCCCTGGATGACCGGGTGGTCCCAGACCAGGAAGAGCATGTCGCCGTCACGCACCGCGGCGGCCAGGGTGTCGCTGAAACCGAAGCTTGCCAGTGCGATCTCGGCTTCGGCCTCGGCGACCGCAGCCAACGCCGCTGTGCCCGTGTCGTGATTCAGGGTGACGATTCCGCCGATGTCACCGGCTGCGATCCGGTTAGCCAGGTGGCCTTGAACCTCTTCCAACTCCGTCGGCCCGAGCAGGTCGACGAACATCTCCTCCACCTCGCCCGCGTAGCCGGCTTCGAGCCCTTCGCAACGCTGACGCAGTCCGACGTTGTCGGTCTCGTGAATGACGCAGAGCACGGTGCCGGTTACGCCGGCTTCGTTGAGCTCAGCGCCCGCCTGGACGCCTCCGTTGTAGTCATCCAGCCCAATGTGCAGCAGCGAGTTGACGCTATCGGCGTCGTCGGCGCCGGAGTTGAAAGTAACGACGAGGATCCCGGCCTCACGCGCCTCTGCCAGCGGCTCTGCCAGGTCCTCGGCGTAGGGCAAGGAGGTGGCAATGGCGATTGGTTCGGAGGCGATGCAGTCGCGGAGGTCCGCTGCGTGGTCGTCGCTGTCGCTCGCTGCGTAGAGGCGCAAGTCGATGCCGTACTGGATGCCGACCACGCGGGAAGTGGCCAGGGTCCATTGCCAGAAGCGGTCGTCTGCGGGATAGGCGTGACCAAGCACACACATCACTGGAGGTCGACGCACGATCACGACGGTGGCCTCATCCTGTGTGACGCCAGTGACCGCGATTTCGTTGCTGTAGTGCCACTCGCCGCGCGTAGCGGTCGGTGGGAGGAACCGGCTGGACGGCGGCTCCAGGCTGACCCACTCGCCGTCCTGTTGCTGTTGCAGCCCGACCTCGACTCGGCCGTCGTCGAGCAGCCGCGCGCCAATGCGAACATCACTCGTGACGCTCGTGGCGGCCTGTACGATTCCCAGCGCGATAGCGCCAAGAACCATTCCTGCGACTAACAGCAACACAGGTGATTTAGAAAAGCGTCTCATCTAAAGTCCTCTCACTTGGGAAGCAATTGCACATTGCAGCCGAGCATATCTGCTCACCAGCTTCTAGACATAACGGTGGCGACGCGCTGGCCTTGTACGGACAGAGCTGCCGCCGAGGGCGCTAGGGAAGCAAGCCGAACGAGCTTGCGCTCTACCATTTCGACTGGAGCGTTGACACGTGCCAGACGTTGAAGAGGAGAGCCCGCCATGGACGAACAAGTCAGCCTGCACCAGACCGACGGAACGCTCGAGGTGGAGGGACCGGATGCCCCGATTCGGATCATCTGGGATCGCTGGGGCGTGCCTCATGCGCAGACGTCCTCGGCACGCGACGCGTTCTTTGCGCAGGGGTACTGCATGGGCCAGGAGCGAGGCTGGCAGATCGAGCTCTACCGCCACATGGCGCATGGGCGCGCAGCGTCGCTGTTGAACAAGGGACTGCTCCGTATCGACAGGATGAACCGCACGCTGGGATTCGGCCGCGACGCTGCGCTCGAGTGGGAGGATCAGTCCGACGACGCGCGGCTGATCCTGCAGGCCTACGCCGATGGCATCAATGCCGCCATCGCGGTCGGTCCCGCGCCCGTCGAGTTCGCGCTGCTGGAGCACGAGATGCAGCCCTGGTCGCCGGTCGACTCGCTGGCGATTCTCAAGATGGTCTCGGCCAATCTGCAGTGGTCGACCAAGATCGGCAACGCCGAGGTGGCTGCCCGGCTCGGCATTGACGCGCTGCAGGCGCTGATCCCCGACGTGCCGGCGGACGGCGCGCTGATTGCGCCGGCCGGTTCGTCGTGGGCGAATGGACGGCACGCCTTCGCCGACGCCCTGGCCGACCTCGAAGCAGAGCCGGGTACCCGGAGGGGCAGTCTGGACGGCTCCAACTGCTGGGTGATTGACGGCGAGCACACGGCCAGCGGCAAGCCGCTGGTCGTGGGCGACCCGCACCTCGCCTTCAGCGTGCCTCCGCAGTGGTACCTGATGCACATGCAGTGCCCGGAGTTCCTCGTCGCCGGTCCCTGCAACCCCGGCTACCCGGGTCCGGTCTACTACGGCCACAACACGCAGATCGCCTGGACGATGACTCACGCCCAAGGCGACCGTTGGGATGTCTATCGCGAGCGGATCGAGCGCAACGGCACGGGTCCTGGCGCGAAGTGGCTTGACGGCGTGGAGCCGCTACAACGCCGCGACGAGGTGATTGAGATTCGCGGCGAGGAACCGGTGACGCAAACCGTCTGGTCGACGAGGCACGGTCCTGTCGTGCAAGGTGATCCTGAGACCGACGACGAGGTGCTGACGGCGAAGTTCGGGCTTTCTGATCCCTGTCATGACTTCGACGGCATGCTTCCGATATTCACGTCCGACAACATCCACGACGCGCGGACGGGATTCCAGCGCTACGACTCGATCTCGGGCAACTACTGCTTTGCCGACCAGCGAGGCAACATCGGCTACCAATACACCGGCCGTGTGCCGGTCCGTGACGCGAAACTGACGCCGGTCAGCGGCTGGGACGGCGAGCACGAGTGGCAGGGCGATGTGCCTGCGGACGAGCTGCCGCATGATCTGAATCCCGATAGGGGCGTGATCATCACGGCCAACAATCGCACCACGACGCCCGACTATCCCTACTACCTGACCTTCAGCCAGACGCCGTATCGGGCCGACCGATTGCGCGAGCTGCTGCAGGGGCGCGACGACTGGTTGCCGGAAGATATGCCGCAAATCCAGTCGGACCAGACCAGCATTCACGCCCGCTTCATCGCGCAGCGCGTCTCGAGCGCTGATGTCGACGGCGAGGCCGCTGATCTCAAGTCGATGCTGGCCAACTGGGACGGTCACCTGGCTATCGATTCAACAGCCGGATTGCTCTACCAGGAACTCTGTCAGCAGATCATCGGCCGCACGGTCCGTCCCTACTTCGACGCGCCTGCCCGGCTACCGGAAGGCTCCGCCGACGAGCTGCGCATCCTGCACGAGCAGCTGCGAACGGATAGTTCGTTGATGCTGTCCGAAGGGGTGTCCTGGGACGACGTGATCGGGGAGTCGCTCGTCGCGGCCGGCGAGACGCTGGCGGAGCGCTACGGCGCGGATCGTGCGAAGTGGCGATACGGAGACGCGCACTCGGTCACCTGGCGGCACAATCTGGGCCGCGATCCCGAGCGCGCGGCGCGATTCAACGTCGGCGACTTCGCCAAGGGCGGCGACGGCAATACCCCGAACAATGCGACCGGACTTGTGCATCAACCCGCCGACCACGGCGTGAGCTACCGACAGATCTTCGATCTCTCCAGCTTGAACGGCGCGCGAATCGTGCTCCCGCCCGGTAACTCCGGCCGACCGGACAGCCCGCACTACAGCGATCACATGGAGAAGTGGCTTGAGATGGAGTACTTCCCGCTCTACATCGAGTGGGACGACATCGAGGCCAACAGCGAGGGCAGCTTGACGCTGACGCCTGCCTTGTGATCAGGGCGCGCACACCTCGACGCTGTCGCGCAAGATCGCGAGGCCGCGCTCGAGTTGCTCGTCCTCGATCGTCAGCGGCGGCATCAGTTTGATCACGTCGGACGCGGCGCCGCCTGAAGTCTCGATCAACAGCCCGCGCTCGAATGCCGCTCGCGCGACACCCGACGCCAGCCCGTCGATCGGCGTGTGCAGACCGATCAGTAAGCCTCGGCCGCGCACCGTTGCTCGCATCGCCTCGTGCTGAGATGCAATCGAATCCAGCTCCGCCCTGACGATGTCTGACTTACGACATACCTGTTCAGCCAATGACTCGTCGCGCCAGAATCTCAACGCCTCCGTGGCCGTCACGAACGCGGCGTTGTTGCCGCGGAAGGTGCCGTTGTGCTCGCCGGGGCCCCAGATGTCGAGTTCAGGCCGGATCAACGTAAGCGCCATCGGTAGGCCGCTGCCCGAGATCGACTTCGAGAGACAGATGATGTCGGGTTCGATCCCGGCAGGTTCGAATGAGAAGAAACTCCCCGATCGTCCGCAGCCTGCCTGGATGTCGTCAACGATCAGCAAACATCCGTGCCGCTTGCAGCACTCGGCGAGGCGCTGCAGCCAGTCGAAGCTCGCCGTGTGCAGTCCGCCTTCACCCTGTATGGTCTCGACAATGACGCCGGCGACTGAGGCGCCTTCTTCGGCCAGCATCGCATCGAGCACTGCGATCGTATCTACGCTCTCGCCGAGTTCTCCGTCGAACGGCGCCGTGCGCTGGTGTTCCAGCGGGATGCCCGCGGACTCGCGCTTGACCACGTTGCCGCTCAGCGCGAGGGAACCGAGGGTCATCCCGTGGAATGCATTGCTAAAGGAAACGATGTCCGCTCGGCCGGTCACCTTGCGCGCGAGCTTGAGCGACGCTTCGACGGCGTTGGTTCCGGTCGGTCCGGGAAACATGACTCTGTAGGACAAACCGCGCGGCTTGAGGATGACTTCGTGGAAGCGCTCGAGGAAGTCTCGCTTGGCGGTGGTCGCCATGTCGAGCGAGTGCAGCACTCCCTGCGACTGCAGGTAACGGACCAGGGCGCCGATCATTGCATCGTGGTTGTGACCGTAGTTGAGGCCGCCGGCGCCTGAGAAGAAGTCGAGATATTCGCGGCCGTTCTCGTCCCAGAGCTTCGCGCCGTAGGCTCGGTCGAACACCGTCGGCCAGCCGCGTACATAGGAGCGAACCTCCGACTCCAGCTCTTCAAAGGCGTCGAGACCGTTCATGACCGAAGCACCTGTGACCATTGCCGAACCTCGCAATCAGTCAACCCGCCGGACGCCACTACATCCACTATGCCTGATTTCGAAGCCGGGGTCTCCACTGGGTTGGTCATCGATTCCTAGCTGTGACTGTTGTGCGGATGATGCGCCTGAAGGTCAGTTCGGCGCTCGATGTCGTGTTCGCAATGATCGGGTTGAGGTACGTCGAGGCCCGGATTGCGGTCGAAGAACCCCCACGGCTTCAGGCTGAACCCTGCACGTTGGACCGGCATGACTGGCCAGTCTTCCGGTCGCACGAGGTGGTTCATTCCTACGGTGTACCAGAGCACGACATCGGCCTGTTCCAAGGATCGATTGCTGTCGATCCACTCGGGTATCCCGAGGCCAGGCTCGCTCTGCGCCGGATAGTCACCGGCTGGATATCGCTGAGCAAAGTCGTAGGCCGTCACCCAGAGTTGCTTGCGCGCGAACGCAGCTCGCTGAGCGATGATTGACTGCTCATCTGCCATCATCGAGACCGTCGCGCCGGGAGTGAGCACATAGGCCGGCGGCTCGCCGAGCGGGTTGCGGACGGAGTCATTCGCGATCCGCCAGTGTCGCCCCGCCGACGCGTTGACCTCGCGTCCGCTCAGAGACTCGTCGGCGATCGGCGTCGCCTGCGCGGTGAACGCGTTGTGGTACGGATTCTCAGGACCGAGCGGCAGCGGCACGGTGTCGACTTCGAAGACCGTGTTTTGCCGACCGTCAACCTCCATGTCCAGCCGGTAGCTGAGGAAATGCTGATGGTGCACACCCGCCAACCGTTGGCCGATCTTGTGACGCGTGACTTGCGGATCGTCATCCTCAATCGCCATTGTCTGCACGATCCCCGTCGCCTTGACCTCGTGCTCCCACGCGCCGTCCTGGTAGAAGTACCAGTAGAAGCCGTAGTCGTAGTTGTCGACCGTTGCGATCGTCGATATCACGAGTCGGCGGGATCGCCGCAGCCAGGATTGCGAGCCGCGTTCGTCGGGATGACGATAGGTGTGCTTCCAGAGCAGTCCGACATCTTCCTCGTGAATGCAGATGGCATTCTTAATCGTGCGGGCCCCGCCTCGCTCATCTGTGACGACGCCGTCGAGGTAGGTAATCTCACCGAGGCAGTCGCAGCCGAGTTCCAACGAGTTGACAAGCCGCCCGATCCCGCACTCACCTGAGTCGAAGGCGTTCTTGAAGTAGTGACCTACGGACGCGTCGCCGTAGGGCACGACCATCTCTGCCAGGGACGCGCGATAGCAGATCGGGCGCAGTTGTCCGTTGTCCTCGTAGCCGATCTGGTGCAGGACCAAACCCTCACGCGGATGTAGCGAGACGCGCATTTGCCACTGTTGCCAGCGCAAGAGATGCCCCTCGAGCGTGAAGGACGGACCTTCGGACTGGATGATGTCGAGCGGTTTCAGATCTTCGCGGTGCGGCCCGCCGTGATCGTGGTCGAAGCGCAGCGACGTCACGGGCGGAACCGGCGAGGGGGCATCGATCACTTCCAGCACGCGATTAGCGGCGAGGTCGACGACGGCGATTAAGCCTTCGACCGGCCGCCCATAGGCGTTGTCGTCTGGTTCGTCTCGCAGGTAGACGATGCCCTTGAGGATGCGGTGCTCCGTCTCCCACCTGGAGCCGAAGTTGCCGGTCGGCCAGAGGTGGATGAAGGACAGGTCGATCTGCTGGTCATTGAGACCGCGAAGGCTCATCGCGGTGCGCCAACCTGCGTCGGCGCGGATCGCTGCTTCGGCTCGTTCGTACTCCTCGAACAATGCCGGAGGCTGGACACCTGGAAGTTCGGTTATCGAGGTGACCGCACCTGCATCGAGGTCCACGACGGCCTCGGTCGTCAGGCCCGAATCGATGTTGATGCAGATCGCCTCCGCGGCGCGTGGCGCCTCCGAGACGCCCTTCGCTGGTTCGAGCGCGGCGACCAGCAGAAATCGCAACGACTCAGGCGAGCCGAACTGCTCGCTGATGATCGAGGAGGCGCGGACAATCTCATCCGCCGACAGTGGATCGAGCGGATGAGTCCGCGGCGTGGCCTGGGTGACCACTGACGAACCTAGCTATGGCCGTTGTGGCTGACGTGGTTCGAGTGGTCGTGGCCCTCATGATCCATGTCGTGGCCGCAGTGGTCGGCCTCGGGCAGATCGAGCGCCGGGTTGTGGCTGAAGAAGCCGGAGGGCCGCAGCTTGAATCCGCTGCGATGCACCGGCGCGACCGGCCAGTCCTCGGGCACGACGATGTGATTCATCCCAACCGTGTACCAGAGCACAAGGTCCTCGTCCGCGATCTCGCGATCGGCAGCGGTCCAGGCCGGAATCCCCTCGCCGGGCTGACTCTGGTTTGGATAGTCGCCGGCGGGATAGAACTCTGAGTCGTTGTACGGCGTCACCCAGAGCTGTTTCTGGGTGAAGCCCGCGCGACCGCGCACTGCCGCGTCAGGGCCGGCCATCATCGCGACCGTCTCGCCTGGAACCAGCAAGTAGGCTGGCGCATGTCCGACCTGATTGACCTTGTTTGTGTTTGCGATCCGCCAGTGGCGCGCGGATGCCGCGTTGACTACCCCTTCGACTTCGGACTCGCTGATCATCGGCCTGGCGACCGCCGTGAACGCGTTGTTGTGCGGATTGTCCGGCCCTGCGGGCAGCGGCACGGTGTCGACCTGGAAGACGGTGTTACTGCCGCCGTCGACCTCCATGTCCATGCGGAAGCAGAGGAAGTGCTGGTGGATGGGCGCGGCAAGGCCGGGTGCGATCATGTGACGCGTGATCTGCGGGTCGTCGGGATTGGCGGCGATCGTCTGCACGATGCCGGTCGCCTTGACTTCCTGCTCCCAGGAGCCGTCCGGGTAGAACATCCAATAGAAGCCGTAGTCGTAGTTGCCGACCGTCGCGATGGCGGAAACGACTAACCGCCGCGTGCGGCGCACCTCGGAGACCGGGATGTCGTTCTCGGTTCGGGTGTGTTTCCAGTTGATGCCGAAGTCTTCCTCGTGGATGCAGACGGCGTTGTTGATCGTGCGCGAGCCGCCGAACTCGTTGGTCACGTGACCGTCGAGGTAGACGATCTCGCCCAGGCAGTCGCAGCCCAGTTCCAGCGAGTTGCTCAGGCGGCCCAATCCGCCGACCTCGCCTGAATCGAACGCGTTCTTGAAGTACTGCGTTGGCGAGGGGTCGCCGTAGGGCACGACCATCTCGGTCATCGAGGCGCGGTAGCAGATCGGGCGCAGCTCACCGTCGTCGTTGTAGGCGATCTGGTGCAGGACCAGGCCCTCGCGCGGATGCAGCGAGACGCGCATCTGCCACTTCTGCCAGGAGAGCAGGTGGCCGTCGAGCGTGAAGGAAACCCCGTCGGGCTGGACAATGTCGAGAGTCTTCAGATCCTCGCGCGGCGCGATGTCGTTGTAGCGGTAATCGAGCGACGTGTCGGGCGCGGGCGGACCGGGCTCGTCGACAACGTCGAGCACCCGGTTCTCAACCAGGTCAACGACCGCCATCACGTGTTCGATTGGCCGGCCGTAGCCGTTCGACTGCTCCGAGTCGCGCAGGTAGGAGATTGCCTTCAGCGTGCGGTGCTCGTTTTCCCAGGCGGTGCCGAAGTTGCCTCCCGGCCAGGGGTCGACCTGGATCAGCTCGATCTGCTCGTCGGAGTAGCCGCGCTTCTTCATCGCCGCCAGCCAGCGGTCGTCCGACTTGACCGCTTCGATGGCGCGACCGAACTCTTCCATCAACGGAAACGGTTGGTGGCCGACCAACGGAGTCCAACGCGCCACCGACTCCGAGCCCAGGTCGACCACGCACTCTACTGAGTCGCCCGTCGTGATGTCGTGCAGCAGTACTAGCGCCAGCCGCGCAATAGCGTCGCCGTTGGAGAACCCGCGGACGATATCCTTGGCCGGCTCCTCAAGGGCGACCAGGGGGAATCGCCAGCCGTCGCGCGGCTCATACCCCGCGGCGATCTGGGATGCGGCGGAGATCTCCTCCGGGGTCAGTGGGTCAAGCGGATGGCTGACGCCAACCGGCGTCGCGGGTCGTGTCTCGGTGACCATGGTGATGCGCTCCTCAACGTGGGTTCCTTTGCATTCTAGGTTCAACAGACAGTCTGCGAGGCTGGGTGTTGACTGGTTCCAACACCGATCATCAACGGTCATGCAGAAGGGGCGGGCCGGAGGCCCGCCCCTTCTGGCGTGTTGCGACTGTCAATGCCTATTGATTGCAGAAGGAAGGCACCTGGTCGGGGGCGATTTGCATCGCCAGGGCGCAGAGGCCTTGCTGCCAGCCCTCGGGCAGGTTGTCGATGTAGGCCTGGTTGAGCACGGTGGGGCTGATCAGCATGACCGTGGTCTCGGCGGCCTGCGTGGCGGTCAGCGCGAGCATCGCTCGGATGCTGGGGCTGGAGTCCACGTTCTTCATCGCCAGCATCACGTGGCTCGCCTGCGGCAACCCGCCGTCGTCGATGGCGAACAGCATGTGACCTTCGTAGACAAGAACCAGCGAAGCGTCGGAACGTCCGATTGCTCCCACTTTGGCGTCGCTCTGGAGCTGCCGCACTGTGCCAATCGCCGCATTGATCAGTTCTGCGTTCAGCACCAGGATGCCCTCGGCCTGGTGCTCCATCAATGCGCCACCAATCTCAGTTCCCGCGGCGATGGGGTCAGTCAGGCTGCCGACCGGAATCGGGAGCTGGACCACCGAGCCGTTGTACTCGCTCTCCAGTCCCTCGCAACGGTCTTCCAGTCCGACGTTGACCGGTTCATGCACCACGCAGAGGACCGCGCCGGTCAAGCCCGCGTCGTTGAAGTTGCGTCCGGCGATGACGCCTGCGGCTCGGTCGTCGAGTCCGTAGTGGACGGATGAACCGACACGTCCGGCGAACTCAGAGCCGGAGTTGAAGGTCACGAGGAATGCGCCGCTGCCCCGTGCGGCGTGAAGCGCGCCGCGTAGTCCGTCCAAGTCGGGAATCGACGAGGCGATGCCGAGCGCACCACGATCGACGCAATCCATGACTGCGGCCGCCTGGTCGGCGACATTTGGTTCACCGCTGATCTCCACGTTGGTGAGACCGAGTTCGAGTGCGTTTTGCCGGGCGACGAGATTGAAGTTGCTCCAGAATGGGTCATTGTCCGATCCGTGGTGGACGATGCAGTACAGCTCGGCCGGCGCGTCGCCGGTCATCGCAGGATCGGTCATGCCATCTGTTGCCCCAGGAGCGCTGACGCCCACTGGGGACGACACACGCCACTCGCCGGTGACGCCGGGCGGCAGGAACCGCGCTGTGGGAAGCTGTCGTTCTCCCCAGCCGCCGTAGGCGTCGCGTTGTTGGACGGCGACCTCTACGCGGCCGTCGTCGTGACGCATCGTCGCGACTCGGACTTCGGTCTCACCGTCGGACGTGGCGTAGACCGCGCCCGCGATGATCCCGATTACTCCCAAGAGCGCCAAGCTGATCAATCGCCATTTGTTCCGGAGCATGCTGGTGCCTTCCGATTGATGTGTTTAGTCACGCACAGGCTAGAGGTGCGTCAATGAGATGCAAGAGGGCACGGGTTTACCCCGTGCCCTCGTACCTGTTGAAGCTGTCCGGACGCCTGGTCGGCGCTAGACAGCCTCGATGATCGTGCTGATGCCCATGCCGGCACCGATGCACTGGGTGGCCAGGCCGTACTGAGTCCCGGAGCGCTTGAGCTCGCGGGCAACGGTAGTGACCAGGCGAGTACCGGTGGCGCCCAGTGGGTGACCGATGGCCAGCGAACCGCCGTTGACGTTCACCTTGTCCATCTCGATGCCGAGCTCTTTGACGGAGGGAATGACTTGGGCGGCAAAAGCTTCGTTGAACTCGACGCGGTCGATCTCGGAGGCGTCGATTCCTGCGTGGGCCAGCGCCTTGCGGGTCGCCGGGATCGGGCCGAGGCCCATGACCTGCGGCTTGACGCCGCCGACGCCGAAGCCGGCGATGCGGGCCAGCGGCTCGAGGCCGAGCTCGTCCGCCTTGCGCTCGCTCATCAGCAACGCGGCGGTGAAGCCGTCGTTGGTCGGGCAGGAGTTGCCGGCGGTGATGCGGATCTCGCTCTGCGTGTGCGAGACGGTGCCGCGCACGGTGCGCAGGCCGCTGAGGCCCTCGAAGTTTGTGCCCGGGCGGTAGCCCTCGTCGACCGAGACGACGGCTCGCTCGCCGCGCTCGTCGAGCAGCAGGTTGCCTTCCTCGTCGAAGACCGGTCGCTCGACCTCGATCGGGACGATTTCGCCCTCGTAGAAGCCTGAGGCCAGCGCTTCGCCGTACTTGCGGTGCGACTCGACCGCGAACTCGTCCAGCGTCTCGCGCGAGATGTCGTACATCTCGGCGACGTTCTGGGCCGTCTGCAGCATCGAGCAGACGGGCGAGGAGTCGAGGATCTCGTCGGGGATCGGAACGGAGAAGTCGAGGCCGTGGTCGGGCGCGAGGTTGCGCTGCGACTCGGTCATCTGGTGGCGGTCCTGGTTGAACTCGGTGATCCGGTTCGGTTCCGCGCCGCCGCCGCCGCCGAGCTGGCGGCCCATCCGCTCGACGCCGAGCGCGATGCCGACGTCAATTGCGCCGACCATGATCTCCTGGGCCACGCGGTGCATGGTCTCCATCGAGGAGCCGCACTGGCGGTTGGAGTCGAAGGTGCAGACGGACTCGGGCAGTCCGGCGAGGCGCACGATGTGGTTGGCGCCGATGCCGGCGAGTTCGGCCACGCCGCCGACGCAGCCCATGCCGACATCCTCGATGTCGTGCGGGGAGAGCTGGGGGTAGCGGCTCAGGAGTTCCTGGAGCACCTGGACGCCGACGGCGTCCATCCGGGTCGCCGTGAATGCGCCGCGTCCGCCGCGAGTGAAGGCGGAACGAGCGCCGTCAACGATGACGACATTCTGCATTTCCATCGTTCAGTTTCCTCTCTCTGAGGCGCCCACGCGCCCGGTGGATTTGGTCTGCGCGCAGTGTAGCGGTTGGCGCGATTGGGGCTTAGACGCAGACGCGCCGGACCCTTGAGGGGCCCGGCGCGGGGTGGTGCGAATGCCGTGGGGGTCTAGACCTGGAAGTCGTAGACCTTGGCGGCGTTGCGCTGGAGGACGTTGAGGAGGTCTTCCTCGGGCAGGACGCTGAGGACTTCCTCGACGTGCTGCTTGGGGTTGCGGGCGATGCTGTTCGGTCCCGGCGACATCGAGGTCGGGTGCGGGAAGTCGGTCTCGAACATGAAGTTCTCGGAGCCGAACTGCTCGATCGCCTTGATCACCGAATCTTCCTCGAACCAGAAGCAGCCGTAGCACTGGCGGCGGAAGTACTCGGAGGGCAGCAGGTCCATCTCAGGGTGCTCTTCGTGGCAGCCCGAGTTCTTCCACTGCCAGTCCATCGCTTCGAGCAGGTAGGGGATCCAGCCGACGCCCGACTCGACCGAGACGAACTTGAGGTCGGGGAAGCGGTGGCACATGCCCCCGAGAATGATGTCGAGGATGGCGTTGGAGTTGTCGAGGAAGAGCTTGACCGTGATCTTGGCGTAGGCGGCCTGGCGCCCGTTGTCGACGTTCGCGTCGCGGACCTGGGTGAGGTCGCCGGAGCCGATGTGGAAGTTGACGGACAGGCCCATGTCCTGTGCCTGGTGCCAGAGCGGGTCCCAGTGCTGGTCAGTGATGCGGGGCAGGCCGAAGGTGTCGGGCTGGTTGGTCATCAGCACGCCCTTGTGGCCGCGGTCGTAGGCGCGCTGCATCTCGTCGACGCAGGCTTGCACGTCCCAGAACGGCATGGCCATGATCGGGATAAAGCGCGACGGTTCGACCGAGGTCCACTCGACCAGGAAGTCGTTGTAGGCGCGGACGCAGTCGAGGCGCAGTTCGTCGTCGGTGAGCTGCAGGAAGTTGCCGGAGCCGAAGCCGCCCACGTTGGGGTAGACGACCTGGGCGTACATGCCGTACTCGTCCATGCGCTGCAGACGCTCGCGGATTTCCCAGGAGCCGTGGTCGGCTTCCTTCAGGCTGGGCGGGTGGTTGGGCGGCGGCGACTTCCAGCCGGCCATCGCGGCGCCGGCCGTGGGCATGAATTTCTTACCGCCCATGACCCAGCGGTCCTCGTTGATCTCGGGGTCGAAGATCACATGGGGGACGAGATCGCCCCACTTTCTGGTCGAGATGCGGTCCGTCCACAACGTCTCCGGTTCGGAAACGTGGGTGTCGGAGTCGATCACCTTGATTCGGTCGCAGATCATCTCAGCCATCGCAACAAGTCCCTTTCGCCGGCGAGATTGGAAGTGTCATCAGGTTAGCACTGGCGGACGGCGGAGTGTGGCATTGAATGAGGTCTGGAGCCTGCGTAGGCTGCAGTTAGTTCGCGCACTCGAAACAACGTCTGCATGGCATTGCGGCAATCCACGGCGGAGTCCCCGACCGCTGACGAGCAGCGGCCGCTGGGCATTGACCTGCCGGTTCGGACCAAGCGGCTGATCATCATCGGCGCGATGCTGGGCATGTTTATGGCCGCGCTCGAGCAGAGCGTGGTTAGCCCCGCGATGCCACAGATCGTCTCCGATCTGGGCGGCCTGGAGCTGTACCCGTGGCTGGTGCAGTCGTTCATCATGGCCCAGGTCGTGACGATCCCGATTGCGGGCACGCTGAGCGACACCTTCGGGCGCAAGCCGGTGTTGCTGACAGGCATGACGGTCTTCCTGATCGGCTCGGCGTTGTGCGGGTTTGCGCCGGGCATCTATGAGCTGATCGCGTTCCGGGCCGTGCAGGGCGTGGGCGCGGCAATCCTGATGACGGCGACGTTCTCGGTGGTTGGCGATCTGTATGCGCCGGCCGAGCGCGGCCGGTTCATCGGTCTGTTCGGCGGCGTGTTTGCACTCAGCAGTTTGATCGGCGCTCCGCTGGGCGGCGTGTTGACCGAAGCGCTGAACTGGCGCTGGGTCTTCTGGATCATGCTGTTCCTGGGACCCGTGGTGCTGAGCGTCGTGGCGTTCAAGATGCCCTGGCTGCGGCCTCCCAAGCGGGAGTTCAAGATCGACGCGGTCGGCGTAGTCACGTTGTCGGTCACGCTGATCCCGGCGATGGTGGCCCTGAGCCTGGCCTCGCAGTGGGGTTGGTTTGCGCCGCAAACGCTGGGGCTCTTTGTTGTCTCCGCGATTGGACTGTTGATCTTCATCCGGGTCGAGCAGCGGGCGGAACAGCCGATAGTGCCGTTGCAGTTGTTCAAGATTCAGACCATCGCGACGGCGGCCGTGGTCAACTTCTTCATCGGCGTCGGGATGATGGGCGTGTTTGTCTACCTGCAGTTCTATCTGCAGGTGGGGATCGGGGTCGATGCGGCGACGGCGGGCCTGGTGATGGGACCAATGATCCTGGTTTCGGTCACGGGATCGATCGTGTCGGGTCAGATCATGTCGCGGACGGGTCGCTACAAGTACCTGGCCGTGACCGGTTCGCTGATGATGTTCGGCTCGATGTTGCTGCTCTCGACGATGACGCGCGAGACGACGATTCCCGGCGTCCTCGGCCGGATGTTCATGTTCGGGATCGGCATGGGGCTGATGATGCCGGTGATGTCGATTGCGTCGCAGAATGCGGCTCCCCAGAAGTTCCTGGGCATCGTCTCGGCCTTCAGTCAATTCTTCCAACAAGTGGGCGGTGTGATCGGGATTGGTGTCGTCGGCGCGTTGTTCAATGCGCGGCTGGCGAATGGGCTGATGGAGCGGTTGACTCCGGAACTGGTTGAGGTGATCGAGCCGGAGAAGCTGGTCGATCCGATTTTCCGCGACTCATTGCTGCAGGATCTCGGTCCCGCGCTCTGGGCCGTGGCAGAGCCGCAAGTGCAGACGGCCGTGGCGACGGCGATCACGGACAACTTCCTTCTGGCGGCGGCGATCGTGTTCATCGCCGTGCTGGCGATCCTGCGATTGCGAGAGATTCCACTGCGCAGCGGCAACTTGCCTGCGGCCGTAAACGTCGAGCGCCCGGATCAGCCGTCGGATCCGGCTTCAATCTCGGTCTCGGAGCAGCCGAGGGTGATCGAGTTTCCGATCCTGGAGCCGAAGTCTCGTACGGCAGGAAACGGGCGAACTGCGCTTCTGGAGTTGCACGATCTGCGGCTGCGGAGCCAGGTCAGCGGGAGGGCTGAACCCGAGCGAATGCAAGCTGCCGCCGCCTTCGAGCGACCGAGCGTACGCCGGGTGATGATCGCGGGCGCGATGATCGGGGCGGGCGTGGGTCTGGCGATCTCGCTGGTCTCGGCCAAGAACGGTACGCGCTAGGCGGGAAACTCCGATGCGACGACGGCAAAGGCTTCATCGGAAGCTTCCAGGGTGTGGGCGATGTCCTCTTCACTGATTGCGGTAGAGAGGAAGCCGTTGTGGACGGGGTGGAGGTAGACGCCCCGTTCAGCGAGCTCGCTCGAGAAGCGGTATGCGCGGGGCACGTCGCGAGTAGACATGTCGTCGCCGTCGAAGAGCATCAGCGGGATCGAAACGGGACCGGTCTGGCGAACACCCACGCCATGCGAGTCGGCGGCTCGCTGCCAGCCTGATCGGAGGGCGCTGCCGATCCGATCCAGGTGGGCGATGCCATCGGTCTCCAGCATTGTTTCGATTGTCGCCTGGGCGGCGGCCATCGGCGCGCCGGTGAACCAGTAGGAGCCGGTGCCGAACGTGCTCGCAACCGCCTCGGTCAGACTCTCCCGACCCATCAGCGCCGAGATTGGGTGACCATTGCCGATCGCCTTGCAGTAGGCGCTGAGATCCGGGTCGACGCCGAGCGGGGCCCAGCTTCCGGCCATATCGATACGGAAGCCGCCGCGCACATCGTCGAGGATCAGCACGATGCCGTTGGCGTCGCACAGTTCGCGCACGCCGCGGGCGAACTCAACCGTCGGCAGTTCCTGGTCGTAGCCGACATCGTGTTTGAACGCGGAGACGATAATCGCGGCCGCGTCGCCGTCGGCCGTCTCAACTGCGGTCCGCACGGAGCCGAGGTCGTTGTACTCGTACTCGATGGTGCCGTTGGCCTGGAGCGCCATGTCGCCGCCGCTGATCCAGGTCGGCGAGGCGCCGTGGTAGGCGCCGCGCGCGCGCAGAATGGTCTGGCGGCCGGTGGCGTTGCGCGAGAGCGATGCGGCGAAGACCGTCGCGTCGGTGCCGTTCTTGGCCATCCAGGCCCAGTCGGCCCAAGGCGTGATCTCAACCAGCAGCTCTGCCAGTTCGACCATCTTGTCCGAAGGGCCATTGAAGCAGTCGCCGTTGTCCTGCGCGCCAGCGGCGGCCTGGTCGACGGCCGGGTGCCGGTAGCCGAGCAGTATCGGTCCGTAGGCGCAGAGATAGTCGATGTACTCGTTGCCGTCGACGTCCCAGAGGTGCGATCCTTCGCCGCGGGCGAAGAACTGTGGGAAGTTGTCTGGCAGGTAGGTCGCGCTCTGGTGGCCGTACATACCATTCGGAATCACGGCGCGGGCGCGTTCGCGCAACGCGGCGTCGGCGGTTCGGGAGCGTGCGGTCGTCATGGCGGTTCTCATCCCGTGGTGGTGTGTGTGGAGTGGTGCTGCGGCTCAGTCTAGGCGCGTCCCTTTAGCCTGCATCCATGTCCGAACCGGCGCATCCCTTTGCCGTCTATGAGGAACATCCGCTCGTCCTTGCGGCGCGTGAGTTGCAGCCGGCGATCCGCAAGTGCGCGGACGAGATCGAAGCGGGCGGGACGATTCCGCCGCACCTGATCGAGGCGTTGACTGAGCGCGGTCTCTTTCGGCTGAACATTCCCACGCGCAGCCACGGCGAGCAGGCGCATCCGCTAGTCGTCTTTCACGTCATCGAGGCGCTGGCTCATGCCGACGCATCGCTCGCCTGGGTCGTGATGATCTCGACCGAAGTCTCATTGCTGGCCTCGTACTTGCCCAACTCGATCCTGAGCCAGATGATCGGCGGCGAGGAGCCGGGTGGCCCGAGCTGCCGGATCGTGGGTTCGTCGCGGGTGATGACCATCGCCCAGCCGGACGAAGCCGGATACCGGCTCAGCGGTCGGTTGAACTTCGTCAGCGGCGTGGAGCATGCGACGCACATCGTGGCGACGTTCATGGATTTCGAGGATCAGGTCCGCTTCGCGCTGTTTCCGCAACGGGCGGGACGGGTGATCGAGACCTGGGACGCGATGGGTCTGCGTGGCACCGGTAGTCATGACTGGGAGGTGGAGGACGCCTTCGTTCAGCATGCGCACACCTGGGCCGCGCTGGAGCCGGCCTGCGCCGAAGGTCCACAGTGGCGCGTTCCTGATCGATCCTTGGTCGCCTGGATCGCGAACGCGGGACACGCCGTCGGCACGGCGCAGGGCGCGCTGGATGACCTGGCCGGATGGGCGTCGGAATCGACGACCGGCGATACGTCTCCACTGCGAGATCGTGAGCCCTTCCGGCTGGCGTACGCCCGCGCGCAGGCCGAAGTCTCAGCGGCGCGGGCGCTGGTGCAGATCTCGTGGAATCGCGCCTGGCCGATGGTGGAACGAGGCGAGGCAAGCCTCGAGTCCCTGGGCCACTGCCGGTTGGCCAATGTCTACGCGGTCCACTCCTGTGTCGGAGCAGTCGAGCGATTGTTCAAGGCGGGCGGGACCAAGGCCGCGCGGCGCAGTTGGACGCTGGAGCGACGTTGGCGTGACTTGCAGACAGCCCGACAACACGGAGCGGCGCTGGAGTGGAACTTCGACGCCGGGGCGCGTCCGCTGCTGGGATTGCCGCCGCGTCGCGTTCGTTAGCGTCGTTGGGACAAACTGCAGCGATCTCTGTCTGTCTCTGTCTGTGCCATTTCAGCGTATCCGCGAATGTGACTTAGCATGCCTTCAGCCGTCCTGGCCTGTCGGGGCGCCTTGTTGTTGTCGGGGATTGCCATGGTCGGACCGCTGGAAGGGCTCGTTGTCCTCGACCTGACCAACGGGGTGGCGGGGCCGTATGCGACGAAGCTGCTCGCCGACTACGGCGCGCGCGTGATCAAGGCGGAGCCTCGGGGCGGAGATCCGGCGCGGCATTCGGGTCCGTTTGCCAATCACGAGCCCGACATCGAAGCCTCCGGCCTGTTCATGCACTTGAACACGAACAAGCAGTCGATTGTGCTCGATCCGCACACGGACGACGGTGCAGCGACGGTGCGGCGACTAGCGCAAATCGTCGACGTGGTCATTGAAGACCTGCGTCCCGGCGATGCAGAAGCGGCGGGATGGGGCTGGGACGCGCTACATGCGATTAATCCGAAGCTAGTCATGTGCTCGATCACGCCGTACGGACAGACAGGGCCATATCGCCTGTATCGAGGCTCTGAGATCACGATGCAAGCGATCGGCGGACCGTTGCACGCGACCGGCGCCGCCGATCGCGAGCCGATCAAGGTAGCGGGGCACTATGCGAGCTATCACGCTGGAGCGACCGCGGCGTTCGCGATTCTGCTGGCGCTGAAACGAGTGGAGCGCGATCAGCAGGCGGGCGACTGGGTGGACATCTCGGTCTATCGCTGCCAGGTCGGCTGCCGCGATCGGCGCACGATCCAACTGGTGGCGGCCGAGTACAGCGGCGTCTCGCCGGGGCGAGCGCTGCCAACCCGGCGACTGGTGGGGTTCGGCATGTATCCCTGCGCCGACGGGTTTGTGAACATTGTGGGCGCCGGCAATCGGATGCCGCGGCTAATGCGCTGGGTGGGCCGCGAGGACTTGCTGGAGGATCCTGACTATCTCGCCGGTCCACGTCCAGGCTCCGGGTTCGGCGCGCGGGTGGATGAGGCAGTTGAGGCTCACTTGGCCGGACTTAACAAGGTCGACGCAGTTGCTTCGGCTCAGTCGGCGGGGCTGTTGGCCGGGGCAGTGATGACGGTCGCCGACGTGCTCGAAGATCCGCAGCTCGCCTCGCGCGATTGGTGGCATGAGATCACCCATTGGCACGGCAATCCGCTGCCCTATCCCGGATTTCCGTTCCGCCTGAGCGAGTCGCATCCTCCGCGGCCCAAGCGTTCGCCCAGGCTGGGAGAGCACTCGCGGGTCGTGCTCGATCTGACCCCGCCCGATCCGCTGGAGGACCTGCGGCATCCGTTGCCCGCGGGTCCGAGCAGTTCACTGCACTTGCCGCTTGACGGCATCCGCGTCGCGGCGGTGACGGTGGTCTGGGCCGGCCCGCACGTGACGCAACTGCTCGCCGAGTGGGGCGCGGACGTGATCAACGTGGAGCCGGTCAATCGGATGCAGCCATACACACGGGGCGCCGACAATGTGCAGACGCGCGAGGCGATGTTGCGCGGCGCGGCGATCGGCGTGCAGCCGCAGTATCCCGACGCGGAGCCGGGCGAAGAGCCCTGGAACCGCAACGCCTCATTCAACTCGCATGCACGAAACAAGCGCTCGATGACTTGCGACATCATGTCGCCTGAGGGCAAGGAGGCCTTCCTCAAGCTGATCGCGCAGTGCGACGTGCTGGTCGAAAACAACGTGCCGGCCACGATCGACAAGGCCGGCATCGGCTGGGAGACGCTGCGCGAGGTGAACCCGCGCCTGATCATGCTGCGCATGCCTGCATTCGGTCTCGAAGGGCCGTACTCCGGCTATCGCGCCTTTGGCCTGCACGTCGAAGCGATGGTGGCGCACACGTACCTGCGCGGGTACCCCGACCGCGGTCCCGAGGGCATCGGCGAGACGCTGGCCAGCGACGGGTTGTCCGGCGTGCAGGGGGCCGTTGCGGTGCTGATGGCGCTGCGGCATCGGGAACAGACTGGCGAAGGCCAGATGATCGAGATGCCGCTCAACGAGGGGTTTATCCCTACGCTGGCGGAGTACTTGTTCGAGTACTCAATGAACGGTGTCAATCCGCCGCCGCAGGCCAACAGCCACGCGATCCGTGCGCCGTACGGAGTCTATCCGTGCCGCGGCGACGACCAGTGGATCGCCATTGACGTCGGCTCCGATGCGGACTTCGTCACGCTGTGCGATGCGCTGGCTACCGGACCGGGGGAAGCCTCGGTGCAGTCGGAGCTGGCCCACGCGCCGATGGACGCGCGATTTTCCAACGCCGAGGCGCGCAAGTTCAACTCCGACGTACTCGACCGGCTGATCGGGCGCGAGACCGAAATCTGGCATAAGGAAGACCTGTTCCACAAGCTGCAGGAAGCGGGCATCTGCGCCGCGCCGTTGAACGATCCGTTCGATGCGCTCTCCGACCGCCACTTGCGAGAGGTGGGATTCTTCGAGCAGATGACGGTCGACGGTGTCGGAACGCATCGATATCCGGGACTGACATTCACAATGGAGCGGACACCAAACCGGTTGCGGACGCCGCCGCCCAAGTTGGGCGAGCACAATCGAGAGATCTATCGCGACTTGCTGGGATACTCGGAGGCGCAGCTGTCCACGTTGGAAGCTCAGGGGCTGATTGGCAGTGAGTATCCGGACGAACTGCTGCCGGCGCATGCGAGGCGATTGAAGACAACCGCACCAGATTCGGAGGAGTGACCATGCCACGACTGGAGCCGCAGACATTCAACACCCTGGACGACGATCAGCGCGTCCTGTGGGACAACATCACGACCGGTCCTCGAGGCAATCCCGAACGCGAGCATGGCGGCCTGGCGGGCGCCGACGGCGCGCTGATCGGCCCCTTCAACGCGCTGTTCCAGTCGCCGGTGCTGGGCGACGCGATCCAGAAGCTGGGCGCTGCCGTGCGTTACGAGACTTCGCTGCCCAACGATCTGCTGGAGGTGGCGATCTGCACCATGGGCGGTCACTGGCGGGCCAACTTCGAGTTCTGGGCGCACGCCCGGCTGGCCAGGAACGCCGGCGTCTCCGAGGGCGCTATCGACGCGATTCGAGACGGGGAGCAACCGTTCTTCGGTGACGAGCAGCAGCAGACGGTCTACCAGTTCGGACGCGAGCTGATCGAGAACCAGCGCGTTTCGGACGAGACGTATGAGTCGCTGAAGGGCATGATCGGCGAACGCGGCGTGTTCGAGGTGGCCTCGGTGATGGGCTACTACGCGCTGGTCTCGATCGGTTTGAACACGTTCGACGTGGCGATGCCGCCCGGAGTTGACGCGCCGTTCGACGACTGACTCAGGAGGACGCGATGCTGACCGACGCCGACCGCGACTTCTTTGACCAGAACGGCTACCTCGTCGTTCACCAACTGATCCCGCGCAAGCAGGTGGAAGCGGTGACCGATGCGATCTGGGACTTCCTTGAATTCGATCGGGATCAGTCCTCGGACTGGTATCGCGAGCCGCATCGTCCGACCGGCATGGTGGAGATGTATCACCACCAGGCGCTATGGGACGTGCGGCAGAGTCCGCGCATCTACGAGTTGTTCCGCGACCTGTTCGGCCGCGACGACTTATGGGTCTTCATCGATCGCGCCAACCTGAAGCCGCCGCCGAACGAGTCCCATCCCGAGTACGACCACCAGGGGATGGTGCACTGGGACATCGACGTGCGCGAAACGCCGACGCCGTTCCTGGTGCAGGGCGTGCTCTACCTGGTCGATACGCGCGAGGGCGAGGGCGGCTTTCAGTGCGTGCCCGGCGTGCATCGTCGGGCGGCCGAGATTTCTGCCGGAATCTCCGACCAGGACCTGCGCCACCAGCAGTTGCACGAGCGCTTTCCCGAGCAGATCGGTCCGCCGATTGAGATCGAGGCGAACGCCGGCGACTTCATCATCTGGCACTCGGCGCTGCCGCACGGCAACAGCCGCAATCTGTCGAACAAGCCGCGGCTGGCGCAATATGTGCGCCTGTTTCCGGCCGAGCCGGCGAACGAGGAGCTGCGCGAGCAGCGGATCGCCTCCTGGCGCAAGTCGACGCATCCTGCCTTCCAGAATCCCCGAGCGTTCCCCGGCGATCCGCGAGCCAAGGAGGCGATGACGCCGCCCGCCGAGCTAACCCCGTTGGGTCGTAAATTGCTGGGTCTGGACGACTGGAACTAGGCGGTCGGCGAGGGCTGGCGCCGGAGTTGGACGATGGCGCTGCCGCCGACGAGCAGGGCGACGCCGACCAGGACCTCGTAGCCGAGCGTCTCGCCCAACAACAACCAACTGAAGATCACGCCGCAGATCGGAGCGAAGAGCATCGTCGCCGCTACCTGCGAAGGCAGGTATCGCTGGATCAGCCAGACATTGCCGATGAAGCCGAGCCCGCCGATCACAATGCCCTGGTGGACAAGCGCGATGACGAAATCGGTGGTCCAGACCGGTCCGCTCGATTCGAGGGTGAGTCCGAGGATGCCAAAGACGACGACGGCGGCGACAGATTGAGTGAGCAGCAGCCGCGCCGGGTGAATGCTGTGCGAGAAGTGGGCGAGATAGATCTGGCGTGAGGCGAGCAGCATGGCGGAGCTGGCGGTCATCAGGTCGCCGTGGATCGTCGCGCCGGGCGCGCTGAGTCCGCCGACGAAGACGACGACGACTCCCCCGTAGGCGATCAGCAGGCCGAACGTGCGGCGGATCGACATGTGATCGCCGGGAATGAAGATGTGTCCGAGTACCGCGGTCCAGAGCGGGAAGGAGAAGATCAGCACCGAGGCGTGGCCGGAGCTGGTCTGGTCGCCGCCTGCGTACATCAGGTAGGTCTGGACAACGAAGAGGACGCCGAGGCCGAGCAACGGCCGCACTTCCCCACGGGACGGCCGAATCCGCGTGCGCGTGACGACCGCGTAGATCAGCACGACCGCGCCGCCGAGCGCCATGCGGATGGCGCTGAGTCGGAGCGGGCCGACGCCTTCCTCGAGCCCGGCCTTGATCGCGACCGGCTGTCCGCCCCAGAAGAGGACCAGCAGGAAGGCGAAAAGTCCTGCGCGCAGGGTGAGCGGGCGGCGCAGTTCGGGCAGTTCCTGCGAGGCGGCATCGCCTGCGCGCTGCGTTTCCGGAGGCTGAGTGGTCACTCCCTGAAGATACGACCGAACCGAGCGCGCCCCTCTGCCTACGACATCTCCCACCGCAGGGCGGGGGGAGAGGGGAGAGCGGATCGGAGTTAGTCCAGCGGGAAGGCGCGGACGGCGGTGATCGGGGCGAGGTGCTCGCGCATCAATGACCAGTGCTCGCCTGCGTCGGTGGAACCGTAGAGCTCCCCACCGCTGGAGCCGAAGTACAGGCCCAGCGGATCGCCCGCGTCCTGTCCCAGGGCGTGCCGGTAGACCGTGTGGTAGAAGCCCTCCTGCGGCAGGCCGTCGGCAAGCCGTTCCCAGGACTCGCCGGCGTCGCGGGTGCGGTAGACCGCGAGCGCGCCGTTGTAGGGCATGCGCGCCTGGTCGGAGTCGTGCGGGACGAAGTAGCAGACGTCGGGGTCGCGAGGGTCGATGGCAGTGGGGAATCCAAAGACGCCGGGCAGATCCTCGCCGACGACGTGCCAGCTCTCTCCGTCGTCGTCGGAGCGATACTGTCCGAAGTGATTCTGCTGCCAGAGGCGTCCGCGCTGTAGCGGGTGGGCGAGCAGCGAGTGGACGCACGGTGCGCCCTGTTGGAACTCGGCGGGGAAGTGCTCGTTGAATATGCCTTCGTTGCGGACACTCCAGGACTCGCCGCCGTCATAGCTGATCATGATGCCTGTGGCCGAGCCGCCAGTGACGATGCGGTTGGGATCGTCGGGATCGACGGAGATGTGGTGGATCACGAGTCCGGCCGCGCCCGGCTCCCAATGCTCGGCCGCGGGATGCTGGGAGAGTGACGTCATCTCGCGCCAGGATTCGCCGTCGTCTTCCGAGGCGAACATCGCCCCGGGCATGATGCCGGCGTAGAGGAGGCCGGGCTTGCCGCCCGGTTCAACGGTCCAGATCGCCTCGACCGAGCGCTCGCCGTCGGTGAACGCGGGCGTGCCTGCCTCGGTCCAGGATTCGCCCCAGTCGGTGGTGTAGTGCAGTCTCGGTCCCCACTGCCAGTGACTGGCAGAGCACCAGACCTTGCCGCTGCGCGGGTCGTGCATCGAGTAGTCGACGATCCAGCCCCCACGCTGAAGATCAGACCAATCCCATTGCGTGCGATCCTTGCTGCTGCGACCGAGCAGCAGTCCCTTGCGCGTGCTGACCAACAGTCCGGTCTCGCTCATTTCTAGCTCCATTTCGTCGGAGAGTCGGGTGTCGAGTACGGCAGCGCGCCGCCGGAGACTGCGGGCAGGATGTACAACCGATCGCCGTTGGCGAGCGTATCCGAGAGGTCGGTTCTGTCGACGATTAGTGCGTCGTTGATGTAGATGTTGACGTGTTGGCGGAGCCGCCGTGCGTCGTCGAGCACGAACCGTTGCAGCTCGGGAAAGGCGACGATGAGCGCATCGACCGCCTCGCGGGCGTTGTCTCCATCTACGTTGACGGTGGCGGGAACGTCGACGTGAACTCGCAAGCCCTTCGCCATCCGAATCTCTACGCTCATGGGGACGACCTCGCATCGACAGGACGGGAACATGGTACGCATCACGGCGTTGGATCACATCGTTCTGCGGGTCTCGGATGTCGAACGGTCGCTGCGCTGGTAC
Source organism: Chloroflexota bacterium (assembly GCA_009838915.1). Taxonomy (GTDB): domain Bacteria; phylum Chloroflexota; class Dehalococcoidia; order Bin125; family Bin125; genus Bin125. The sequence continues at coordinate 464,008 of VXQT01000013.1, read as the reverse complement.
ACCGAGCGTCTCGGTCTCGCTCCCGTGCGCGTCGAGCAATGGCGAGCGGGTGAGTGCCCCTTTCCCTCAGTGCGGGTCTCCGCAGAGACGATCATCGACCTGATCGAGGGCGATGTCGATCACGAACGGCGCAATCTGGATCACTTCTGCATGGTCGTCTCGGCGGATGATCTGGCGGCGGCTCGTTCGTCGGACGAGTTTGAGATCGTTCGCGACCCCGACTTCGAGTTGTACGGCGCGCGGGGTTACGCGGACGGCCTGTACATCGTGGATCCGGATGGCAACGAGATCGAGTTGCGATCCTATCCGGGCGACGACGCCGGCCTGCGATAGCCTGACTGCCGACAACCTGTGATCGAAGGAGCGTGCGATGTCTGCACATAACGCCGATGCGAAGGCGTTGGAGATGGGACTGGACCTGTCGACGAATCCGCCGCTGGCGAACTATGTCCCGGCGGTGCGGACCGGCAACCTGGTGTTCCTCTCGGGACACGGACCGTTCCAGGACGGCCAACTGATCCGCGGCAAGCTGGGCGCCGATCTCGATGTCGACGCCGGCTACCAGGCGGCGCGGGCGGTCATGGTCCAGTTGCTGGGCTCGCTACGGGCCGAGATCGGTTCGCTCGACCGCGTCTCGCGGATCGTCAAGCTGCTCTGCATGGTCAACTGCACGCCCGAGTTCGGCGATCAGCCCGGCGTCGCCAACGGCGCCTCCGACCTGCTGGTCGAACTGTTCGGCGAGTCGGGCCGCCACGCCCGCTCCGCGGTCGGCATGCAATCACTGCCGGTCGGCATGGCGGTCGAGATCGAGATGATCGTCGAGATTGAGTAGTCCGCGCTCGCTCTCCCCCCGCAGAGCGGGGGGAGATGCCGAAGGCAGAGGGGGGCGCCGACCAGGCGTCGTTAACACGAATCGAGAGGAACAACCATGCGACTAGGCATCCTGGCGGGATTCAGCGCCGACTGGCGCGACACGTTGGAGAAAATCAAGATCGCCGAGGACCTGGGCTACGAGATGGTCTCCACGGGCGAAGCCTGGGGGCACTCAGTGTTGCCCTGGCTGACGGTGATCGCGGCCAACACCGAGAAGATGCAGATCGGCACCGGCATCCTGAACACGTTTTCGCGGACGCCCGCGGCCATTGCGCAGGAGTTCGCCACACTCGAGACGATCTCCGGAGGACGCATGGTCTGCGGACTTGGGTCATCTGGCAACCTTGTGATTGAGGGCTTCCACGGCGTCGAGTTCGACCGGCCGCTGCGGCGGATTCGCGAGTACACCGAGATCATCAAGATGCTGCTCAGTGGACAGCGGCTGCAGTACGAGGGCGAAATCTACACGCTGCAGCGCGGCTTCCGCCTGCTGGGCTACGAGCCGGTGCGCGAGGACCTGCCCGTCTGGATCGCCGCGATCACGCCGCGCTCTATCCAGCAGACCGGAGAGATTGCGGACGGCATCTATCCGATCCACTGGCCGAAGCGCGGATTCGAGCCGCTCAAGCGCCAGCTCGCCGGCGCCTCGCGCGATGCCAACCGGCCCGAGGACTCGGTCACGATTGCGCCGTTCACCAACGTCTACGTGACCGGCGAGGGCGACGACGAGAAGGTCTGGCGTAACGCCCGCCAGCCGCTCTTCCACTACACCAACCGGATGGGCTCGTTCTATTGGCAGATGCTCTCGCGCTCGGGTTTCGAATCGGAGATCAAGGACTCCCGCGCCGCCTGGGCCGACCGCGACTCGGAAGGCGCGTTGATGGCGTTCTCCGAGAGCATGGTCCGCGAGATCCAGGTGATCGGCCCGATTGAGTCGGTCCCCGAGCAGCTGCAGGCCCGCTCGGATGCCGGCGCCGACTTGCAGATGATCCCGTTGCCTTCGGGCGACGCCGTGGATGTCGGTCGGCGGCTGGAACAGTACCTGGGCGGCTAAACGCCATGTCCGACAAGCAGATCGCGATCGAGGTTGTCTACTGCGCCGACTGCGGCTACTGGCCGCGCACGTCCTGGATGCTGGGCGAGTTGATGACCGACATCCAGCACCTGGTCTCGGACGTGAAGCTGATCCCCGACACCAAGGGCTTGTTCGAGTGGTCGGTGAACGGAGACCTCGTCTTCAGCAAAGCCGCCATGGGTCGCTTCCCCGACATGGATGAGTTACGGGAACTCGTCTACGGCTACCTCGAGTAGGGCGCGATTGACAGCGGGGTCGTCGGATGGAACCTGTAGCCGTTCGCCGACTGTTCCTGCTGACGGTCGCAGTTCTCGGCGTGTTTGCCGGGCTCGCGTCGACCTCCACGTCCGGCGCAGGTCAATCGCCGGTCCCTGCCTGGTGCCACGACACGGTCTGGTGGCACTTCTATCTCGAGGGGATTCCCGGCAGTTCCTCGCAGGAAGACTTCACTGACTGCCTCAGCGCGGCCGCCGAGCGAGGCGAGATTCTCGCGTTGCCTGGCAAGATCCTGGAACGCGGTGCGCTCATCGAGGCTGGCGATGGGGCTGTCTACTGGGAGACCAGTGTCCAGGTCGAACGAGTTCTAAAGATCACCGTGTATGACGACCGCGTCGTGTTCATGGACAGTTGCGACAACGTGATTGGCTTGGCAGGAGGAACGTTGGCTGCCACGAGATCCGGTCGATCATGCGGAGGGATGAAGCCAACCCAACTTACCAGCCGACGCGTATTGAGGCCGGACTTCACTATCTTTGTCGTGAATCGGCAGTTCATCGCCACAGGAAACGGTGGCTGGTATCACATCAACCTTGACTCCGCGGGCAAGCACGAAGGGAAGACTATCGGAAGCTCCATTCGGCTAACAGCTCGGTGGCCGGGGCTCTGGATTACCACTGACCTGGAAGATCCAGACCCACCCGGCGGCGCGCAACTATCTATCAGAATGCCACTCGCCGGAGACAACTACAATCTCTTGTACTATCTGGTGGCTGACTGGGAAGATCGGGTTCGCTTCGAGTTCATCCCCAGCTCCTTTTCCCAAGCTAGGCACGACACTCTCCCCGACAAGGAGACCTACTGGGCAATCATGAAGGACGTAACAGATGCCATATTCGATGACTTGTATCGTGGTCGGGACGACCGTCCAGTTCTTGAGCTAAAGGCCGAGGAGTGGGGTATCTCCTACGCCGATCAACGAGAGCCGTTCATCCACGTCGAAGATGCCACTAATCTGTTGAATCGAATTGCACGCGTCGTTAGTGGCCCAGAGTCCGGCTATGGACCCAGATTTGCTGCGACCTTGTTGATGCTCTGGCAACGGTACGTGCCAGGGTTCGACACAGCCGGCGCTCTGATTCTTGCCAAAAGATTCGGAGTGGAGATAGGGATACCTCCACACGTAAGTCCGGAGAGTGAACTTACAGGAAGAGTGAACAGGATTCTCACTCAACCGGCACCCGAGTCCGCATCGGACTATGAGGAGATCCCGCCTGAGCAGTTGCACCTCAGTGTGACATTGGAGATTGGACAGTCGTACAGACTAAGGAGTGATGAGGTAGTTGTGACCTCGAACAAGATCCCAGGATGTGTCGTCGAAAGATCCTACTCCGACGGCACGACATATCTGAGAGAGCTCGGGCCCTGGGGGAGATTCACCGTCAATCCTGGCGGGACATGGAACGGACTCAAGCTTCAGAGTTTCTCGAACGTGCAGACAGGAGAGAGCGGAATGAGGGTCAAGGGCACTCCAATAGTCGCTGGTCGCGTGCGAGTCGAAATCATGACTCGGTGTCCGGGAGGGGACGCCCAGGAAACTAGGATCGTTGGCTACTCCGAGATAATCGTGGTCGATCCACGAGCCGACGAAGAGTAGGGCGAGTTCCGCGAGAATCAGTAACCTGATATAGATACCGTGCTGACTGTCACGAGCGGAGCCTTTTCATGCCGGAAACTATCGAAGTCCTCAGCCCCCTCGCCCACGTCGCCGTCCATGAGGCGACTGCGGCGCCTCGCCCGACATCGCTGGTCGGCCTCCGGCCCGGCATCCTCGAGAACCGCAAGGCGAATGCTCGGCTGCTGCTGGAAACCATGGTCGAGCGGCTGGGCGAGCGCCACCGACTTGGGGAACTGGTCGTGGGGAGCAAGCCCGTAGGCGGGCCGCCCTCCGACTCGACGATTGATGAGCTGCGCAATGGGGCGGACTTTCTCTTGATCGGCAGCTGTGATTGAGGAAGTTGCACGACGTGGAGTGTCCACGCCTCGGTCCTCTTCGAAGACATGGGAATCCCCACCGTGACGGTCGGCACCTCGGCCTTCACCGACTTGCTCCAGCTTGAAGCCGAGCAGCGCGGTCTGCCGGATCTGGACCGGCTGATCGTCCCGCATCCGCTGGGCGGTTTGCGTCCGGATCGGGTGCGCGCGCGCGTCGATGACGGAGTGGTCGATCGGCTGGAGTCCGCGCTGCTGGGTCAGGGCAACGGCTCGTGACGTCCGCATCCGGCTCCCGCGGACGGGAGGCCGACCGCTTCACGCTCCCGTCAGACGCTTTCGAGTTCTCGCAGGAGTGCATCCGGCGGGGCTGGTCGGACGGCCTGCCGCTGATTCCGCCGACGGCGGAACGGGTCGCGGCGATGATCGACTTGGTGGGGCGCGATCCGCTGGATCTGTTGGGCGTGCTGTCACCGGGCCAGGGCGAGGCGACGGTTGAGGCTGTGGCGATCAACGCGGTGATGGCCGGCTGCCGTCCGCAGCAGTTTCCGGTCGTGCTGGCCGCCGTCGAGGCGATCTCGCAGGCGCCCTTCAACCTGGACGGGATCAACGCGACCACGCATCCCTGCGCGGTGTTCGTGCTGGCCTCCGGACCAGCGGCGCGGGCTGCCGGGATCCATGGAGGCTCGGGCTGCTTCGGTCCGACGTTTCCGTCGAACGCGACCATCGGCCGGGCTGTCCGGCTGGTCCAGCTCAACGTCGCCGGCGCGACCCCCGGTCGCGGCGACCGCGCCACGCAGGGCACGCCGGCCAAGTTCGCGTTCTGCGCGACCGAGCGCGAGGATGCGTCGCCCTGGCCGCCCTTCCAGACCACCCGCGGTCTCAACGCCGAGGATAGTTGCGTCACCACCTGGGCCTGCGAGGGTCCGCACAACATCCAGGATCACGGCAGCAACACGGCGGCCGGCATCCTGCAAACGGTCGCGGGCGCGATGGGTCAGGCGGGATCGAACAACATCCTGGGCAAGGGCGAGCCGGTGCTGGCATTCGGCCCCGAGCACGCCGAGACGGTGGCATCGGAAGGTTGGACCCGTGAGGCGGTGCAGGAGTACCTCTGGGAGCACGCCCGCTATCCGGCGAGCAAGCTCAGCGAAGAGTTCCTCGAGTCCGTCAACATCCGCATGGCCGGCGGCGTGCTCGATCCGCACGACCCCGACGAATGGCTGCCGATCACGGACAAACCAGATGAGATTCACATCATCGTCGCCGGCGGACCGGGCAAGCACTCGTGCTGGATGCCCACCTTCGGCGGAATGACCCGCCCGGTGACCGTTCCGCTCTGAGGCGCCTACACAGCAAATCCCGCCTCCCGCTCGCCGGCGTGGAACTCGGCGAGTTTGGTGAAAAGGTCGTGGAAGATAGGATCGCGTTGCACGTAGTGCGCCTCGGTGAATGGAGCCAGCGCGGCGTCGTCGGGTTGCAAGATCCAGCGCATGTCGTCTGAGAGTGTGGGGCGTTGGATGCTACGCCTCGGAACCCAGTCGTCGTCGATCAGGAAGCCGGTGGCGGAGAGGTCCCAGATCTCCTTTGAGCGGCCCGGGAACTGCGGATCGTGGTCGCGGAAGATGTCGGCGAGGTACTCGCCGATTGCGCCCTGGGGGCGGACGTAGGCGTCGAGCTCGGCGGTGGAGGTGAGCAAGTGCGAGGCTGCGCCGTAGCAAGGGATGTGGACCAGCGGCGCGCCTGAGTCAAAGACGGCTCGCGCGGCGATCGGGTCCTGGTAGAGGTTGAACTCGCGGGCATCGACGGCGTGTTGGGCCTGTCCCCCGAGCCAGGCGATGCAGATGCGCTCGGCGATCTCAGGCGCTTCGTTCAGGGCCGAGGCGATGTTGGTCAGCGCGCCGATGGCGGCGACCCAGAGTCGGCCATCGCGCGGTTCGAGGGCGCGTCGGATCAGGTCGTCAGAGGCGGCGTTAGCGACTGTCGGCTGATCATCGGCGAGGAAGCGGTCAGCGCCGCGCAGGACTCGGCCTGCCGGATCGACGCTGAGACGCTCCAGCAGTCGGTGAATCTCGGCCTCGGACTCAGCGACGCCCTCGGCGGCGGTATTGCCCTCGCGAGCGAACAACGTGGCGTAGATCGCTTCAAGTTGCAACCGATCCTGGGAGAGCAGGGCGTGAACGACGGCAAACTGATCGTCAATCTCGTTGGCGGTGTCGGTGTCGAGCACCATCGGCACGCGGTCAGGCGGAGTTGGAGTTGTGAGGATGTCGTGCTGCATGGTCCGAGGCTAGGGGATGCCCCCATCTGCCTTCGGAATCTCCCCCCGCGGAGCGGGGGGAGAGGAGAGAGGTCTTAGTCTGGTCTTGATCAACTGTCAACACCAGAGAGGACTGCACGATGAAGCACGGCGTGATGATCTTTGCGACCGATATGGCGATGGATCCGGGAGCGTTGGCGGCGGCGGCGGAGGAGCGCGGCTTCGAGTCCTTCTGGGTGCCGGAGCATGTGCACATGCCCGCCGACCGGGAGACGCCGTTCCCGCGCTCGGAGGACGGTTCGCTGCCCGAGCAGTATTACCGCCTGCACGATCCGTTCGTGGCGCTGGGCGCGGCGGCGGGCGCGACCTCGGAGATTCGGCTGGGCACCAGCATCTGCCTGGTCACGGAGCACGAGCCGATCGCGCTGGCCAAGCAGGTCGCATCGCTCGACTTCATCTCGGGCGGGCGCTTCGAGTTCGGCATCGGCGCCGGCTGGCTGGCCGAGGAAATGGAGCCGCTCGGCGTCAGCTTCAAGGATCGCTGGAAGGTGACTCAGCAGCGGATCGAGGCGATGAAAGTGATGTGGTCGGAGGAGATCGCCGAGTACCACTCCGAGTTCGTCGACATCCCGCGCACGCACGTAATCCCGAAGCCGGTGCAGAACCCGCATCCGCCGATCCTGATGGGCGCGGGCAGCAAGTGGGCGCGTCAGCGGGTAGTGGACTGGTGCGACGGCTGGCTGCCAAACATCCCTGCGCCCGGCTTCGTCGAGCGAGCGATGCAGGACATCAAGTCGCGCGCCGAACTGGCCGGTCGTGACTTCGACGAGATCTCGATCAACGTCTTCCCCGCCATCGAGGACGCGCTGCCCGAGTACGAGCGCATCGGCGTGGACCGCGTGGTCTTCGGTCTGCCCCACGCAGGGCCGGACGAGGTCGTGCCGGAGCTGGATCGATTGGCGAAGCTGATCGCGTAGCTACTTGTAGCGCCGGCCGCGCTCGTCTCGGGAGCGGTCTCCCTTGTACTCGTAGAGGGGGACGCCGTAGCCGCATGAGGTCTGGGTGCGGTCGACGCTGATTTCGATCACCTGGCGCTCGGGCGTGGGCATCTCCACGGCGCGCAGGGCTTCGGCCTGGTCGGCGAGCACGGATTCCTCCAGGGGCAGCGACTTTGCCGTGCCATAGAGGCGGACGATTGCGGCGTCCTCGTCGAACGAGGTGACCATCACCGTGATCGGACCGCCGGCGGCGGTGTGTCGCGCCGTCTCGTTGCCGCTGCCCGAGTAGTCGAAGTAGGCGATGGTGTGCTGGTCGACGACCTGGAGGTCGGCTGCGCCCTTGGGCGAGAGGTTGACGGGGCCCTCGCCGTTGGGTCCGTCGCCCATCGACGGGTCGGCAGAGGCGACGAAGAAGACCCTGGCGTTGCGGATCAGGTCGGCCTGTTCGTCGGTGATGTGGTCGATCATCGGCATTGCGGCTAGCTCCTTCGTTTGCGGGCTTCGTCTGAGGTCTTGCGGTAGGTGCGGCCCAGGAATCGGGCCGCGCCGCGCAGGGTGTTCTCCGCTTCCTTCGCGGTTTGTTTGATCATCTGTTGCGGATCGGGCTGAGTGGGCGACAGTTCCGCGATCAGTTCGTCGAAGTGCTGCGGATCGGACTCGGCGAGCTGTGCGAACCACTGATTCAACCCGCTCGGACCGGCGCTCTGCAACTCCAGGAAGACGCCGGTCAGCGCGTTGATGTGGTCGTCGTTGCCGTGCAGGCGCGGCCAGAGACGCTCGTACGCCTCGGGCTGGGATTGCTTGAACGGTCCTGCCAGCCAGATCAGGAATCGGCGGCGATCCTCGTCGCGAGTGGACGGCGTAGTCAGTCGCTGGGCGATCTGCGAGGCGACCTGGGGCGCGGCCGAGCCGGCAATCACCTTTGCGGCCTGGCGGAGGAGGAAGTGGGACATGCTGCAACGATACCGAAGCGGCGCTCAGGCGCGCGCGTTCCACGAGGTCCAGGTGGCGCGGGTGAGCTTGCGGACGTTCCCGTACTCCAGCGAGGCGGTGACGATATCCCAGTTGCCGCCGTCGTGAAGTTGATAGGCAACGGTGTCGATCTCCAGCGGGTGCGCCGCCGGCGCTCCGGCCGGCGAGGGGTGATAGGAGATGTCGGTCATCGAGTCGTACTGGTGGATGATCATCAGTTGCGCATTGCGAATGAAGACGATGTCGCCGTCGAACTGTATGCAGGGCGACTCGTCGGCAGGGTTCCGGGTCCGCTGCCGGAGCTTGCCGCTGCCAATGTCCACTTGCCAAATCCCGCCTCGAACAAACACGATCGTTTCGCCGTCCGCCGACCAGTGCGGCTGATCGGCGTCGGGGAGGATGAGGCGCTCGCTGCCGTCCGGTTCGCGCACGTGAAGGTCACGGCCCCGGATGAAGGCGAGCTGACCGGACGGCGACCAGGTTGGATAACCGGCGTCCCGGGCCAGGACAACCGGTTCGCCGCCGCCGGGCGGGATTGCCTCGATGCGATGATTGCGCTCGACGGCGATCCAGCGGCCGTCAGGCGACCAGGCGGGATTGTCCGCGGTCGCGCCGCTGGTCAGGCGAGTGGCGTCGCCGCCGGTCGCGGGCATGGTGTAGAGATCCCAGCCTTCAGCTCGGTTGCTGAGGAAGGCGATCTGCTCGCCGTCCGGCGACCAGGTCGGCGACATGCCGTTCTCGGCGGAGATCAGTTCCATGTGCGATACGGTAAACGTCGTGGGCGGTATCCGACACTTCACGGTGACGACGTTCGTGTCGATGGACGGCGCGACGCTGTTGCACTGGCACCGTAAAGTTGGTCTGTGGCTGCCGCCCGGCGGGCACGTTGAGCCGAACGAGGATCCGGTGCAGGCCGCGCGACGGGAGGCGCTGGAGGAGACCGGCCTGGAGGTCGAGATCTTGCCGACGACCGAGATGTTTCGCTACAACGACCCGCCCCAGGTCGCGCCGCCGGCGACGATCATGGTGGAGCCGATTCGCTCGTTCGGCAGCGAGGATGCGCACCATCACATCGACTCGATCTACTTCTCGCGGCCGATCCGCGAGCTGCGTCCGGAACCGCCCTCGGAGGCCTGGCGCTGGGTGAGCAGGCAAGAGCTTGAGGATGACGCGCCGATGACGCTCGCGGGTGTTTCGGCGCATGTCTCGGAAGATGTGCGTGTGCTGGGAATGGCTGCGATCGATCACATTGCGAAGCACGAGGAGCAGTCAGCGTGATATCAGCGCAGATGATTCGCGAGCAAGCGGACGTGATTCGCCGCTCGCTCGAGCGACGGCGGGTTGAGGCGCCGTTGGACGAGGCAATTGCGGTTGACGAACAGCGGCGAAGCGTGCTGGTCGAGCTGGAGGAGTTGCGGGCCTCGAGGAACACCGCCGGCCGGGCTATCGGCAAGGCGAAGGACAGTGAGGAGCGGCAACGGCTGATCGCGGCGCAGCGCGAGTCAGCCTCGCGAATCGACGAACTGGAGGAGCGGCTTCGCGACATCGAGGAGTCCCTGAACGTGCTGTTGGCGGAAGTCCCGAACGTCGTGGGCGATGAGACGCCGGACGGCGACGATGAAGACGCGAATGTCGAAGTCAGAAGCTGGGGCGCTCGACGGGCCTTTGAATTCGAACCGAAGCCGCACTGGGAGCTTGGCGAGTCGCTGGGCATCATCGACATCGAGCGGGCGGCGGCGATGTCGGGCTCTCGCATGTACGCGCTGCGCGGGGCGGGCGCACGTCTGCAGCGCGCGCTGATCGGCTGGTTTCTCGATTGCCATGGGGCGACGGGCTACGAAGAATGCTATGTCCCGGCGATGGTGCGCCAGGAGGCGATGCGGGCGTCGGGCCAACTGCCCAAGTTCCGCGACAACCTGTATCGGGACGAAGAAGAGGACTACTACTTCGTGCCCACTGCCGAGGTGCCGCTGACCAACATGCATGCCGACGAGATCCTCTCGGAGGACCAGCTTCCGATTCGCTACGCGGCGCACACACCCTGTTTCCGCCGCGAGAAGACCAGCGCCGGGCGGGACGTGCGCGGGATCAAGCGGGTGCACCAGTTTGAGAAAGTAGAGATGTACCAGTTCACGACGCCGGAGACATCAGCCTCGGCGCTGGACGAGATGCTGGAATCGGCTGAGTCGCTGCTACAGGGGCTGGAGCTGGAGTATCGGGTGCTGCAGATCTGCAGCGGCGACATCGGCTTCAATGCGTCGGTGTCGTACGACCTCGAGATCTGGGCGCCGGGGGCGCAGGAGTGGCTCGAGGTCTCCAGCGTCTCCAACTGCACCGACTTCCAGGCACGGCGGGCCAACATCCGCTACCGGCCCGAGACAGGCAAGGGCACGCGATTCGTACACACGCTGAACGGGTCGGGACTGGCGCTGCCGCGGACGATCGCGGCGCTGCTGGAGAATGGTCAACAGGAAGACGGCTCGGTCATGTTGCCTGAGGTCCTGGCCTCGCGGATGGGCTCGCGTGTCATCGCCTGACCTTCCGGATCAGTATCGAGAGGCGAACCGCGCTCGCTGGGACGAGTCGGTCGCCGTGCATGCCGCGTCGGAGTTCTACGGTGTCGATCGCTTCCTCGCGGGCGAGTCGACGCTGTTGCCGCTCGATCTGGACGAGGTCGGCGACGTGGCGGGCAAGTCCCTGCTGCATCTTCAGTGCCACTTCGGCCTCGACACGCTGTCGTGGGCCCGCCTTGGCGCGGAAGTGGTCGGGGTCGACTTCGCTCCGTCAGCGGTCGATACCGCTCGCGAGATTGCCGCTCAGGCAGGCTTGAACGCTGAGTTCGTTGAATCGGAGTTGTACGCGTCGCCCGAGGTCATGAGAGACCGGCTGGGGACGTTCGATCTGGTCTACGTGAACATTGGGGCATTGTGCTGGTTGCCGGACATCGCTGGTTGGGCGAAGGTCTGCGCCGGATTCCTTACGGACGGCGGCCAGTTGTACCTCCGGGACGTACATCCAATCACGTTTTCGGTCGACGACGACGCACCCGTGGGTGAGTTGCCTCTGCGGTACCCCTACTTCGAGACCGAACAACCACTGCACTGGAGCGGCGACGGCGATTACGCCGACCCGGCAGCCTCGTTCGAGCACCAGGAATCGTACGAGTGGAATCACGGCCTGGGCCAGATTGTGACCGCCGTGCTGGAGGCAGGATTGCAGCTCGACTTCCTGCATGAGCAGGACTGGACGGTGTATCCGGCATTGCCCTGGCTGATTGAGACGGAGCGAGGGGTCTGGCGTTTGCCCGATGTTGAAGGAAAGCCGGACCGCCGTCTGCCGCTGATGTTCTCCCTGCGGGCGACGAAGGCGGCTACTACACGTCTCCCATCGGTTCCTCCTTCCAGGTGAAGAAAGGGCCGCCGATCTTCACGTGCACTGGCTCGGTGAACGTTGCGTGGGTTGCCAGCGTGAGTTCGTGGCGGGCTCGTCCGCCCTGTGCGAGCTTGGCGCGCACATCGTCGGGTCCGCGCCAGGTGTCCTCACGCGCACGGGTGGCGTGCCAGTGATCGCGGCCGGTGTACTGGGTCAGCAAAACGACCATGTCGCAGGGCTCGGTGACTTCGTCGTTGGGATGCGGCTCATCAGCCCGGAACATGCCCAGGATGCGCGCGCCGGCGGCCTCGATCGGCGGCCAAATCTCTTCTTTGCTGAGCCGTTCGAACTCCTCGAACGATCCCTTCTCAATCCAGAACCTGCGCATGACGACCAACATGTGTGTGCCTCCTGGCGAGATACCCTTGTGCGCGAGAGTGATTGGCAGGGTATGTGAGTATCTTCAGGCGGCTGTTCCGGCGCGGCCCCGACACAGCGTCGACCGACGCGCTGATCGCCCTGCTGACTGAGCGTCGAGTGGGTGGTCGGCCGGCAGAGGATGCAGAGGCGATAGCGAGTTCGCTGCGCCTGCCCCGCGGCACTCGAGCGATCGCCGTTGTGGAACTGGGCGACGAGGCGGCGCCGCTGCGTCATGTCGTGGCCTCGCGCATCGGCGGCGAGGCGGCGGGTCACATGGGCACGATCACCGTGACCGGAATTCACGTGACCCTGGACAGAGCGTCGTTGCCTGCGGAATGGCCATCCGGCTGGTCGACGCCCCTGCTGGCGCAACCTCAAGATCGAGGCTCGTTTTCCTGGCGATCCCTGGACGCGACCGCGGCCGGAGCCTCGGACGCGGCCGCGTTGTTGTCGGCGAGTGACCGGATCGCGCGTCTGGTGAACGTGATCCTGAATGAGCCGCACACGCTGCAAGTGGAGATTGCACCGTCCGAATTGAGCGTGCGCGTAGCAGCTCATCACACGGGCGGCGGGTTGCCGCCTGGGACGACTTTGGAGGCGGTGCTGGGCATTGCTCGCGGTGTCGCCGGCGTCGAGGTCTGACGTGATTCGGCTACTGGCGGAGGGGGAGGGATTCGAACCCCCGAGACGCTTGCACGCCTAACGGTTTTCAAGACCGCCGCCTTCGTCCGCTCGGCCACCCCTCCGCAGGAGTTGAGCCTATCAAGGTTGCGCATCGGTAGGGACCCTCACCCCGGCCCTCTCCCAGAGGGAGAGGGGGAGGAGAGAGTGGGGAGCTTGGCGGTTAGAAGCTCGTGAGCACGGTCCGGGCGACTTCGCCGGCCTTCATCGCTCGGAAGGCTTCGTTGATGTCCTCGAGCGGCGCGGTCTGGGTCACCATCTCGTCGAGCATCAGGCGGCCCTGGCGGTAGTACTCGACCAGGTTGGGCATGTCGGTGCGGAAGCGGTTGCTGCCCATGCTCGAGCCCTGCAGGACCTTCTCCGAGAGCAGTTCGTGCGCGGGAATTTCCAGCGTCTGGCCGAGCGGCACCATGCCGATGATCGTGGCGACGCCGCCGCGCTTGATCGCCGCGAAACACTGCTCGGCCACGCTCTTGAGGCCGATCGCCTCGAAAGTGAAGTCAACGCCCTCACCCTCGGTCATGTCGCGAATCTGCGCCACCGGGTCGCCGGTCGATGCGTCGACGGAGTGGGTCGCGCCGAGCTCGCGGGCCAGCGCGAGCTTGTGCTCGTGCAGGTCGACGGCGATGATCTGCTTCGCACCCGCGATACGTGCACCCTGGATTGCGGACAGTCCAACGCCGCCTGCGCCGAAGACGGCGACCGTGCTGCCGTGGTGCACCTTGGCGGTGTTCATCGCCGCGCCTGCGCCGGTCATCACGCCGCAGCCGATCAGCGCGGCTTTGTCCAGCGGCATCTCGTCGTCCACGTAGACGAGCGCGTTCTCGTGCACCAGGGTGTACTCCGCATACGTGGAGAGATTGGCGAACTGAGCGACCGGATTGCCGTTCCAGGAGAGGCGAGGATCCTCGTCCGGCCGGCGCTGGGTCTCAGGGCTGCGGCAGAGGTTAGGTCGGCCGCTGAGGCAGTAGGAGCAGTTGCCGCAGAACACCGAGAGGCACATGATCACGTGGTCGCCGGCCTTGAACTGCTGGACCAAGTCGCCAGCTTCCTCGACGATGCCGGCGGCCTCGTGTCCGAGGATGCCGGGGGCCTGGAAGGGGTAGAGACCTTCGACAAAATGGAGGTCGGAGTGGCAGACGCCCGAAGCGGCCGTTTTGACCAACACTTCCCTCGGGCCGGGCTTGGAAATGTCAACGTCTTCGATGGTCAGATCCTGGTTGGGGCCGTGGAAGACAGCGGCTTTCATTCGGGCGTCCTTTCTGGGCGCGGCGCAGAGTTGCGGCGCTGCGCAGCGCAGTCTAGTGCTTCGTGTCGGCTGTGTGAGCGCGGAGGGGTCACGTTGCGCTGGTGCCGGGAGAGGGGCTCGAACCCACACGGCCGTGAGGCCAGCGGATTTTAAGTCCGCCGCGTCTGCCAATTCCGCCATCCCGGCACGCGCCCCGGAAACAGGCCGCAGTACTGACGATATCGAAGCGCTACCGCTCCGTCTCGACGCTGATGCGACGCCCGTCGGTGAGGATGCTGATATCGCCGTGCTCGGCGGTGAGCAGGGTCTCGGCACCGATTCGCCGCAGGTTGCGTACGACGGACTGATGCGGATGCCCGTGCGGATTGTTCGCGCCGGCGCTCAGGATGGCGATGCTCGGACGGACCGACTCGAGGAACAACGAAGTCGAGGAGTAGCGGCTGCCCTGGTGAGCGACCTTCAGCACGTCGGCTCGCAGATTGCAGGCATGTGCCGCGCCGGGACAGGGTTGGCGGACGAGATCCAACTCCTGCGCCGCATTGATGTCGCCGGCGAACAGGAAGGCGGCATCCAGGTAGTGGGCGCGGACCACGAGCGACGTCGCGTTCGGATCACCCAAATGGAGTTCGGACAGACCACGTACGGGCGGCCATAGGATGTCCAGCGCAATGCCTGGTTCGCCCGGGAAGGCGATTCGCTGACCGGCTGCGGCCACTTCAATAGCCGTGCCCTCGCGGTGCAGCAAGTCGAGGATTCGGCGTCCAAACGCCGTGGATTCGAAGTGCGGGTTCACGAGCGCGTGTTTGATTTCGTAGAAGTCGGTGATCGCCCAGAGCGCTTCAGCGTGGTCGGACTGCGGATGCGTGACGATCAGCAGATCGATACTGCGGGTATTGGCGGGTAGGTGTTGTCGCAGTGAGGAGCGGATGGCGTCGGGTTGGTTCCCCGCGTCGATCAGGATGTTGCGCCCGTCCGGCGTCACGATCAGCGCGGAATCGCCCTGGCCGACGTCGATGAAGTGCACCTGCAACTGATCCGACGGTGCTTCGCAAGCCGATAGCCAGATCGCGGCCGCCGCGGCGGCTATGGCTCCGCCCAGCGCCGCCCGCGAGAGGTGGACGCGCAGGTTGGGAATCAGATCAAGACCGACCGCATGCAAAGGGTTCGGACGCGATTGGCCGCTGCTACGAGGACGCCGATACCAGCGTCGGATGCGGTCGCGGTGCGGGCGCAACGCCACCACGAGGACGGCGCCGTAGATCAGCAAAAGGTGGACATGGCCAAAGCCGATCACCGGAACGCCCGCGCCGGGGAGCCTGGAAAAGCTCTCAGCGACGATGACCAGCCAGCGCAGCGGCAGCCATGCGAGCGGCCAGGCGACAACCGATGCGGCGGACTCGGAAAACAGTCCGATCAGCGCGGTCGCGGCGGATCCGAGCAGCATCCAGGCGAAGAGCGGAGCGGCAAGCAAGTTGGCGGGGATGCCGATCAATGCAGCCCGCTCGAAGTTGAGGATGATCAGCGGCATCGTGGCGAGGCTGGCGACCATCGTCAGCAGTGCGGCGTCGCGTAGCGAACCACTAAGTCCTCGCTGTCCGCTGAGGAAGTCATGGGTCAGGGACGGCATCAAGATGACGATGCCCAGGGTGCCGGCGAGTGTGAGTTGGAAGGAGAGATCGAGCAGGATGTGCGGCTCGAGCGCGATCATCAGACCGGCTGTTGCGGTGACGGCATACAGCGCAGATGCGCCGCGACCGAGCAGGTGCGCAGCGGCGAAGACGATCGCCATCCACATTGCCCGCTGAACCGGCGGATCGGGTCCTACGAGCGTGCCGTAGGCGAGCGCGGCGACTATCGCCAACGCCGCCGCCGAGCGACGACCAAGCAGCCAGGCGCTCGCGGCCATCACGATGGTTGTGAGTAACGTGAGGTTGCTGCCCGAAATGACAATCAGGTGGGAGAGCGAGGTGTCGTTCAGCGTGCCGCGCAGGTCGGAGTCAATGGCGTCGCGGCGGCCGGTGACCATTCCCTGGGCAATGGCCGACAGGGGCGGAGGCAGGGCCTCGCTCAAGCGGTCGTTGAGCGTGGAGCGCGCGTCGGCTGCGACCCGCTGCCACCAGGGAAGCTCACCGCGCGATTCGATCTGAACGCTGCCCGGCGTCGCCAGGCCTGAAGCGGCGATGCGCCGCTTGGCAAGCCAGGCAAGATAGTCGTCGGTCGCCCGCGCGGTTGGAGAGAGCACTGCATGCGCGCTGATCCGATCGCCCACCGTGATGTCCAGCGGTTCAGTCGCGTGGAGCAGCACTAGCTCATCGAGCGCGCGTTGTTCGTCTCCGAGCGTGAGCTGTCTGGCGGAGGTCAGGACTCGAATCCCGCCGGCAGTGAACTGCGGATCCTCGATCACGGTGCCTTCCAGACGGACGATCTGTGCGCCGAGGTCTGCCAGAGCGAGGCTATCGGGCTCGAACTTGGTCGATTCAGCGCGCCAGAATCCGACTGCCAATAGCGTCGGCGCGAAGAGGATGAGGGCGGCGTGGAGCGTGCGGTTTCGAGGTGTGGTGTTACGGGTGGAGGTCACGAAGAAGGAGAGCACGGTTGCGCAGAGCACGGACAGCGAAACGATCCAAAGGCCTGCCGTCGCGAGCGACAGCGCGGCGCCGCCAACGAAGCTGATTGTCCAGAGGAGTATTGGCGGCAAGTAGATCGGCCGCAGCTTCGCGAAGGCGGCGAGCCGTCCAGGCCACTTAATCGGCGCGGACATAAGCCGCAATCAGCTCAGCGAGCGCGGGGAGTTCGTTCGGTTCGAGCACGCCGCGGTGCACGAGGTCGGCGAGGGAGTCGAAGGGCCGGTGTTCGCGCAGTTCGACAATGGCGCGCGCTCGGCGTTCGCCAACTCCGGGCAGCGTAGCCAACTCGGCGATCGTGGCCGCGTTGATGTCGATCAGCGTGCGGATGGCGGCAGTCGGCAATGTGTCCGCTTGTACGACTGGCGGCCTGCTGGAATCGGACAGCCCGGACGCGAGCATCACCAGGCCCACAAGGAGGAACACCAGGGCCGCGATTACGGGCAGACCCGTGAGCAACGCCGATCTTGGCTTGTCGCCGCCGAGCAGCCAGGTCCGGCGCGGCGATGTCGCTTGCGCGGGGGGACGGATTCGGGAGAGGACGCTCATGACTCGCTTGCCGTCTCTCTGCATCCTGATCCGCGGCAATCCCACCGACATTAAACGAAGAACGTACAGCACGCGGAATTGCCTGGCGGTACCGTGGAACTCGAGAGGTGAATGAGAGATGGTTCGTTCGGTGTTGACCGTGAGCGACCTGTCCGTCTCGGAGATCGGCGCGGTCCTGGATCTGGCGCTGGAATCGAAGCGTCGCAGCGGGCCACGCGGCTCGGAACTGGACGGCAAGACTGCGCTGCTGATCTTCCAGAAGCCGTCGTTGCGCACCCGCGTGTCGTTTGAGCTGGCGGTCAGCAACCTGGGCGGTCGGCCGCTGTATCTGTCCCCCCCGGAGGTCGGGATCGGGGAACGGGAGTCGCCCGAGGATGTGGGCGGCGTGGCCGGACGCTACTGCGATCTGATCGTCTGCCGGACATTCGACCAGAGCATCCTCGAACGACTGGCGGCCTCCTCCAAGGTGCCGGTGATCAACGCCTTGAGCGACTGGGAGCACCCCTGCCAAGCCCTGGCCGACGTGCTGACGATCCGCGAACACGGCGGCACGGCAGGGCGCTGTCTCGCCTATGTCGGTGACGGCAACAATGTCTCGCGCTCGCTGACAATAGCGGCTGCGGGCGAGGGCATGCATGTCCGGCTCGCTTCACCGGCGGGCTACGAGCTTGACGAGGCGAGCATTGCGGAAGCGACGATGCGAGCGCGCGAGTCGGG
Organism: Chloroflexota bacterium; assembly: GCA_009838915.1. GTDB lineage: Bacteria > Chloroflexota > Dehalococcoidia > Bin125 > Bin125 > Bin125. The sequence goes on along the minus strand of VXQT01000013.1, from coordinate 446,010 downwards.
CGGTTCCGTTTCGGCGATATCCGACCCGGTGGCGGCGGTCTTCGGCGCCGACGTGGTCTACACGGACACCTGGACCTCGATGGGCCAGGAGGTTGAAGCGAAACAGCGGCTCGAGGCATTTGCGGGCTACCAGGTCGATCTGAGTCTGGTCGGCAAGGCCGCGCCCGACGCACACGTGATGCACTGTCTGCCGGCGCACCGCGGCGAAGAGATCAGCGACGAGGTGCTGGATGGACCGCAATCGATCGTGCTCGACCAGGCGGAGAATCGATTACATGCCCAACAGGCCCTGATGGCCTGGTTGTTTGGCTGACCGGCGCCCGATCGGTCGCCTAGCATGACGACCGACACACCGGGGCTGCAGGCGGGCTAGGGATCCGAGGCGACTGTCGTGACTGAGCTGGTCAACGACATTCAGGTGACGTTCGGCGACTTTGGCTGGACGAGCGCGCTCGAGATCACGGTGATCGCAGCGTTCTTCTACGCCGGATTGCGACTGCTGCGCGGGACGACCGCGATGTCGGTGATTCGCGGCATGGTGCTGGTGGTGCTCGCGATTCTGGTAATCGGTCGGTTGACCGAGTCGATAGTCCTGGACTGGATCGTGGAGAACGCACTGGCGGTGCTATTGATCGTGGTGCTGTTGGTCTTTCAGCCGGAGTTCCGGCGAGCGTTCGAGCATGTCGGCCGCGCCGGCGGTCTGAAGCACTGGGGCAGCAGGAGACAGCCGTATCGGTCGTTGATCCCGATGATTGCGGCAGTAGTGCATCGACTGTCGCAGCAGCAGGTCGGCGGGCTGTTCGTGTTCGAGCGCGATACCGGGCTTGAGGAGTTGGCCGACGGCGGCGTCCGCCTGGGCGCGGAACCAACGCTTGAGTTGCTGGAGAGCGTCTTCTGGCGCGGCTCGCCGCTGCACGACGGCGCGGTGCTGCTGCGTCCCTCGGAGGTCGTCGCCGCGGCGGTGATTATCCCGACCCCGGCAGGCGAGTACAGCGTGCGCGGGCAGGCCAACGGACATGCCGGTGCGCATCTGGGCACGCGGCACCGTGCGGCATTGACCGTGACCGAGGAGACGGACGCCGTGGCGGTGGTGGTGTCGGAGGAGAACGGACGGGTCTCACTGGCGGTGAGCGGAGAGCTCTCGGCCCCGTTGACAGCGACCGAGCTGGAAGTCGCACTGTCCCGGCACCTGCACTCGCGGCGCTGGGGGGATCGGTTGGGCGCGCGCTGGCTCGACCGAGTGTGGGGTCGACAAAGCGGCACTCCGTCGACCGCCGGCGGAGATGCAACGGGGCCCTAAGTGCGACGCGCGGCGCAAGAGGCGAGCTTGCTGGTCTCGGTAATCGTGTTGGCGTTGATCGTCTGGTTCGTGATCGCCGACACGGAGAATCGCGAGATCGAGACGCGCCTGGGTTTCAGTCTGCCGGTGGAGGTACGCGAACTGGGTTCCGACCTGGTTGTTGTCAGCGAGCCTCTGCCGGTCACCGTGACCGTGTTTGGACGCGAGGCGGACGTTGAGGCGGCGCGGCCGGAACACTTCCTCGCTACGGTCTCGATGCGCAACCGGGTAGCCGGCCAGCACAGCCTGCCGGTTCGCGTTGACCGGCTCGAGGGTGAAGTGCGCGTGCGCGCGGTACAGCCGGAGACCGTGGTTGTGATCCTCCAACAGAGCGTCGAACGCGAAGTGCCCGTCGTGGTAGAGCCGTCGAATCTGCCGCCGCTGGGATTCCGAGTGGGCACTCCCGAGGTCAGGCCCGAGACTGCGCTGGTTTCTGGTATCGCAGCCGAAGTGGAGGCGGTCGATTCAGTGGTAGCACGGCTGGACTTGGGCGGCGCGAGAGCGTCGGTAGAGCGGGACGTCACGCTTGAGGCTCGGACGGCTGCGGGAGGCTCGGTGTCGCAGGTGCTGATCAATCCCAGGTTCGCGCAGGTACGCGTACCGATCGAGCAGGAAGTGTTCCGTAAGACAGCGTCGATCCTGCCGGATGTCATCGGTACGCCGGCGGAGGGATATCGTGTGCGCACGGTGAGCGCGGCGCCAACCACTGTCGAGGTCCTCGTCTCGCTCGATGTGCTGGATGACGAGGTCGAGGTCAGCACCGAGCCGATTCAGATCGGCGGCCGCACTACCAATCTGACCACGCAGGCGAGACTGGTCTTCGCCGATGGCGTCGTACCCGCGGGCGAGACGGAGGCGTCGATCCAGGTGACGATCGCGATTGAACCGGTCCTGACGACTGTCGAGTTGCCGATTGCGCTTCGGCTGGTTGGACTGCGCGACGGACTCGAAACGTCTCCGCTCGATCCACCCGTGGCGCGGGTGACGCTCCACGGTCCGGTCACGAGCCTCTCTGAACTCGAAGGTCCGTTGGGACCACTTGAGATCGACATCTCGGATCTCGGAGCCGGCAGGCACCTGATCGCGCTCGAGTGGCAGCCGCCGAGCGAGATTGAGATGCTGAACATCACCCCGGATCGCATACTGATCACGGTCTCTCCGATCCAGCCAGCGAACGTGGAGACCGACACTGCGGGCAACGGGGAGGCGGGTGAGACCGACGATGAGTGAGGACGTGCATAGCCAGCCCCCTGAAGTCGAGGTGCGCGCCCTGCCGGGCAATGCGCTGCCGACGGTTGCGATTGTTGGCAGACCAAACGTGGGCAAATCGACGCTGTTCAACCGACTCGTGCGCCGCCGACAAGCCATCGTACGAGGCGAACCGGGCACGACGCGGGACCGGAACTACGCCACGACGGAGTGGCGAGGACAGCATTTCTCGGTGATTGACACCGGGGGACTGCTCGGCGAGCAGCTCACCGGTCCGTTCGCCGACTCGGTTGCTGAACAGGTGGAGCAGGCGCTGTTGGAAGCGGATGCGATTGTGCTCGTAGTCGATGTCCAGGCGGGGACGCTGCCCGCCGACGATGATGTCGCACGTCTGCTCCGCGAGGCGCCGCAGCCGGTCACCGTCTGCGCCAACAAGGCGGACAACGACTCGCTGGTCGCCGAGGCGTCGCAGTTCTTCTCGCTCGGTCTGGGCGAGCCGGTCGCGATCTCGGCGCATCACGGCCGCTGGATCGACGACCTGCTCGATCGGGTCACCGAGAGCCTCGCGATCGCCGAGCCGCTAGAGATCGAGGATGTCGCCTGCCGATTGGCGATCGTTGGCCGACCCAATGTAGGCAAGTCGTCGCTGGTCAACGCGCTGCTGCGCGACGAGCGGATGATCGTGTCCGAGGTGCCCGGCACGACGCGGGATGCGGTCGACACCATGCTCAGCTTCGGCGGCGAGCGCGTTTCGCTGGTCGATACGGCGGGCATTCGCCGCCGGGGACGGGTCGCACCGGGCATCGAACGGGCCTCGGTGCGGCGAGCCGGCGCCGCAGTCCGCCGAGCAGATGTGTCGGCCGTCGTGATCGACGCGCACGAGGGTGTGACTTCTCAGGACCTGCACGTGCTCGGCATGGCGATGGACGAAGGCGCCGGGATCGTGATCGTGATGAACAAGTCAGACCTGGTCGACGCGGAAGAGGGTCTGCGAAACAGCCGCGAACGACAGCTCGCCGGACGCGCGCGGTTTGTCAGTTGGGCGCCGATTGTCTGGGTCTCGGCGTTGACCGGACGGTCGGTTGACAGCGTTGTCGCGGCGGCATTGCACGTGGCCGAGGCGAGCCGTCAGCAAGTGCCGACCCCGAGGCTCAATGCGATGCTGCGCCAGGCGCAGATGGAACGGCCGCCGTCCACGCATCGCGGCAAGCGGGTTCGCTTTTACTACGCCGTGCAGACCGGGTCCGCGCCGCCGACCTTTACCTTCTTCGTCAACTATCCCGAGGGCGTGCACTTCTCCTACGAGCGCTATCTGCTTGGCCGGATCCGGCGCACGTTCGGGTTCGAAGGCACGCCGCTACGCTGCGTGTTGCGAGGCCGGGACACGGAGCAGGCCGACAACGGAGGCAGAGCGAGTGGTTGAGGCCTGGATCGTTGGCGGAGCCATCGGCTATCTCCTCGGCTCGATTCCCACCGGGCTCTGGATTGGGATGTGGCGCGGCGGCGAGGACATCCGCACCTCAGGCAGCGGACGCACTGGCGCGACCAACACGTTCCGCGCCCTGGGCCTGCGCTGGTCCGTCACTGTGCTCGCCCTCGACGCCGTCAAGGGTGCGGCGCCGATTTTGATCGTGATGGCAGTCTGGGACAGTCCCACAGTCGAGGTCGTCGCCGGACTGGCGGCGGTGGTTGGACACCAGTTGCCGCTCTTCGCCGGATTCCGCGGCGGACGCGGCGCGGCGACGGCGCTCGGCGGCGTGCTCGCGGTGATGCCGATGGGCGCGCTGTTCGCGCTGGCGACCGGCATTCCCATCCTGTTACGTGTGCGGGTGATGTCGTTGGCCTCGCTGACCGGAGCGACGTCGGCAGCGGTCGGCATGTCGCTGCTGGCGGTCTATGGTGGGGCGCCCGACGCATATGCGGTGTTCGCCGTTGGGACATGGGCGCTAGTGCTGATTGGTCACAGGGACAACGTTGAGCGGATCGCGTCAGGTACGGAACGAGTGCTGTCGATGGGTAGGTCCGAACCGTGAGAGTGATGGTGGTTGGCGCGACGTCGTGGGGATGCACGCTGGCGATCTGCGCTCATCGAGCGGGGCACGACGTGGAAGTGCTGTGCCGCACCGAGGCCGAGGCAACTGAGCTCGCGGCGGCACGGGAGCATCGACGGTTACTGCCTGGTATCGCGTTGCCAGAAGGTCTCGTGTTCCGCGCGGATATGCGAGGCCGGCCGGCCGAGGTAATCATCTGGGCGACCCCGTCGCAACGCCTGCGGGAGAACTTGCGCCTGGTCTTGCCGCATCTGACGCCGGGCGACACCGTGCACGCCTCAGCGGCCAAGGGCCTGGAGCGCGGCTCCCATCAGCGCATGACCGAGGTGCTGGCCCAGGAACTGCAACTCGCCGAGCGCGAGCCGCGCGTCGGCGTGGTCTCCGGTCCGAACATCGCACGCGAAGTCGCGCGTGGACTGCCTGCCACGACCGTCGTGGCGGCGGCGCGGGAGGCAGACCGCGAACGGCTGCAGACGGCGCTCAACTCCCCCTCGTTTCGCGTCTACACGAACGAGGATGTGGCTGGCGTCGAGCTTGGCGGTGCGCTCAAGAACGTGATCGCGATCGCCGTCGGTACGGCGGTTGGTCTGGACATCGGGGACAACGGCAATGCCGCGCTGCTGACCCGCGGACTGTCGGAGATGGCGCGGCTGGGAGTCGCGTTGGGCGCGCAGCCGTCAACGTTTGCCGGACTGGCCGGACTGGGCGATTTGTTGGCCACAGCCAACAGTCCCCGCTCGCGCAATCGCTCGCTGGGAGAGAAGATCGGCAGCGGCATGACGCTGGCCGAGGCGATGGAAGGCAACCCGCACGTAGTGGAGGGCGTCGAGACGACGCGGGTCGTGCTCGAAGTCGCGGAGGCGCTGGATGTGCAGATGCCGATCGCAGAGGTCGTATCGCGCGTGCTCTTCGAGGGACTGGATCCGCGCGAGGCGATCCGCGTGCTGATGGAACGCGCGCCGACCGTGGAGGGCTGATGACGACCGCAGACGGACACCCGGACGCGGCCGAGCCGCTCGACGGCCTTCGCCGGGTCGTTACGGCGATCTCTTCAGGCCAGGTCGAACTCGAGCCGCAAGACCTGCACGCGATCTCCAGGCTGCGAGACGGCGACGACGACGTCGTGCGGGATCAGCTGGCGGCGTTGGATGCCGAGGGGCGGTTCGCCCTGATCGAGCGTCTGCGCCAGGTGGGCGCCGACTTCGGCGGATATGACTTCACAGTGGTGTTCAGCGCGATGGCGGCGGATGACGACGCCTCGGTGCGGACGGTAGCGGTGACGGGACTGGGACAGTGCGAGACGTCGGGAGCAACCAGGTCGCTGCTCAGGGTCGCGATGTCGATTGAGGAAGAAGACGCGGTCCGGCGCGAGGCCGTGACGGCGCTAGGGGAGGTGGCGATGCGCGTGGAGCTCGGCTGGGCGTCGAGCGAGGATGCCAATGATGTCGTGGGTTCATTGCGGGCAATCGCGGAGGATGTATCTGAGGAAGAGGAGCTGCGCGCTTCGGCGCTTTCAGCTCTGGCGGTCGCCTCCGACGAGTGGGTAGCCGGGCTGATCGAGGCCGCATTCGACAGCGACGCCGCCGCGCTTCATCTTGGAGCGGTCGAGGCCATGGGCCGCAACGCGGACGAGTCCTGGCTGCCGGTGCTGGAGAGTTCGCTCGTGGCGGAGGACGACGACGAGCGTCTGGCCGCGGTCCAGGCGATCGGCGAGATCGGCTCCGAGGAAGGCACGCCGATGCTGCTGGAGCTGTTCAACGACCCGTCGGCATCGGAAGAAGTCGTGCGCGGCGCGGTTGCGGCGTTGGGAGAGATAGGCAGCGAGGAGGCGTTGGAGGAGCTGGAGCAACTGCGGACCCATCCCGACCCGACCGTGCGCGAGACCGCGCAGGCGGCGTTGGATTCGGCGTCCTGGCTGGACGATGTCGGCGACCTCGGTTTGAGCCGCGATCCGGAGTCCTGGGGCGCGTGAACTGACGAGGCCCTCTGATAGATTGAGAATCGTCAATTGCACTGACGAGGAGCAGAGGCGTGCGAAGCCGCAACGAGCGACATCACACATCGGGACATCGAAGAAACATCCACAGCGACAAGTCGATCAAGAAGGGCATCGCAGTCAGCGCCGGAGGCGTGGTCTGGCGAGAAGCGGGCAGCCAGGGAGAAGTCGAGATTGTCCTCGTGCAGACGCCTGCCAGGCGCTGGTCGCTGCCCAAGGGCACGCCCGAGAACGGCGAGAAGCTGCCCGATACGGCGTTGCGCGAAGTCTCGGAGGAGACCGGCCTGTCGGTCGCTCTCGACGAGAAAATAGGCGTCATGCGCTATTCGTTTCCCGGCGAGGAGGCGCGGATCGACAAGGCGGTCCACTTCTGGCTGATGCAACCGACCGGCGGGTCGTTCGAGAATCACGACGACGAGCACATTGACGTGCGCTGGGTCGGCCTGGGGGACGCCATGCGCATGGTGAGCTATCGCAACACGGCGTCTCTACTTGAGGACGCCGCGGCCATGCTCGATCGGCGAGTTGGTCCGACCCAGGGATGATCCACGACGTAGCCTGCAGGCAAGGCGATTGAGGATCGGGTGAGTCCGATGGTGACCAGTCCGGCGGATGTTGTGGCCGAGGGGCAACTGGTGTTGCTGCGCCGCAAGCGGATCGACGATGCCGAACTCGACTGGATCTGGCGCACCGACCCGGAGCTGGCCGAGCTCGACGCCGCGCCGATTACTCCGCTCACATTCGAGCAATACCGCAATCAATACGCCTGGCAACTGCGCTCGACGCCGATCTACCGCTCGACGTTCGCCGTTGAGTCGCTCGACGAGCCGCGTCACATCGGCAACGTGATGTACTACAACACCGACTTTCAGCGTCGCGAGACGGAGTTGGGCATCCTGCTGGGCGACCGGACGACGTGGAACGGCGGCTACGGCCGCGAGGCAGTGGGGCTATTGCTCGACTACGTATTCACCAACACGTCATTGACGCGGGTCTATCTGCACACGCTGGACTGGAATGTGCGGGCGCAACGGGCATTCGCGGCGGCGGGATTCCAGGACTGCGGCCGCGTGCGCCGGGGACGGCACCGCTTCCACCAAATGCACGCGCTGAGGGAATGGTTCTGGGATCGCGAGTACCAGCGGCGCGGGGCGCGCTGACTGTACTGACTTTCCCTCTCTCCCCCGCGCAAGCGGGGGGAGAGAAAGTGAAGTCAAGCACTAACTGCGGCTGGGAAGAACGACGACGCCCTGACCCGGGGTGCTAACCGAACCGTCGTCGCGGACGCCCTCGATGTCGAGCTCAACGATGTTGCGCTCGCCCTCGGTGTACTTGCGGGTCACGGTGCCGCGCAGGGTGAACTTCTTCTCCTGCGCCGACTCGCGCCCCTGGGCCGCCGGGTCCATGCCGCGGTACGAGCACTGCACGCGCTTGACCTGACCCTCCGGGCCGGCGAAGCGCCAGAGCAGCTCGCCGAGGAATGCGTGCTTGAGCGCGCCGTGGACGATGATGTCGTCGAGACCCGTGTCCTGCGCGTAGCTTGTGTCGTAGTGAATCTGGTAGAAGTCGCCGGAGCCGGCGGCCCACTGGACGAGCTGCTGGCTGGTCGGGCTCTTCTCGAGTTCGGGGATGCTGTCGCCGACTTCGATGTCTTCGAAGTAGATCTGGTCCGGGACTGCGTCTGACATTGGGTGTGCTCCTTCGGTCTGGTGGGTAGTGTAACGGGCTGTCGATTCTGGGCGGTTGCCCCCCTTTGTCCCGACGGGACATCTCGTCCCGCGGAGCGGGGGGAGAGGACAAGCGGCTAGTCGCCGGGGCGGGGGTAGGAGATGCCGGTGCCGCGCGAGATGGCGACGACCTTGCCGTTCTGGTTGGTGTAGGTCGTTTCCGACACCTGAATCAGCATCGGTACGCCGAGTGCGCCACTCCAGCGCTCATTCAGTGACGCGAGCGCGGTTGCGGAGGTGAGCGTGTCGCCGGCGCAGATCTGCTCGCCGGTGTACTCGATGTCGGTACCGCCGTTGAGGACCAGCGGATAAGGCGAACGGAATCCGCCGCCGCCGCGGCGACCGCCGAAGGTGGGGTCGGACTCGGCCGGGTTGTAGATCGGCGTGCCCAGGTAGCCCGGAGGCGCCGGAAGACTGCGGAAGCCGCGCTCCCGGGCGACCGCTTCGTCGTAGAAGGCGGGGTCCACGTAACCGACGGAGCGAGCGAACATGCGCACGCTGGTAGTCGTCAGTTCGCTGATCGTTTCCGGACCCTTGACGCCGATCAGGGCGCGCATCTCGTCGGTGATCGCCGACTCAAACTCTTGATCTGCCATGAGGCTCCTCCCGTGCTGGTCAGTTGGGTGCTGTGCGGGGAATGGTCACACGGAGTCTAGCGGCCGCCGGCGCTAGCTCCGACGATCCTGAACTTGGGCGCCCGCGAGGGCACGGCGAACTCCTCGCCGGTCTCCATGTCGACCGCGCAGAAGTTACCGGTCTTGAGCTCGCGCACGAGATCCTGCCAGGTCTCGATCGAGTCGGTCTCGAACCAGGTGGCGACCTTGCCGATGTCGTGCACGGCGTGGGAATCGGTGCCGGCGGTGCCGTTCATCTCCGAGAGGGCGGCGAGGTCGGCAGAGAAGCGATTTTCGCGCTCCTTGCCGCGGCCGTTGAGGATCTCCAGCGCGATCACGTGCTCCATGGCGCTGTTGTTCAGCGCCCGCTCGACCGCGATGTCCCACTCCTCCTGGTTGTCCTTCCAGGCGATCTGACGACGATACGGGTGGGCCAGCACCAGCGCGCCGCCGCGTTCATTGACGTGCTCGGCGAGACGTTCGACGCGGTGCATGCCGAAGACGTACTTCTCCATGCCCCAGGCGAGAATGTGGCCCGGATCGGTCGAGACCTCGCAACCGGGGATGATGACAATGCCCGCCTCTTCGGCGATCTGCTGTACCTCGTCGTGCGGCCAGAGGGCATCGTGTTCGGTGAAAGAGATGGCGTCGAGGCCGGCCTCCTTGGCGCGAACCGCAAGGTCACGCGGGTCGAGCACCGAGTCGTGCGAGCGCGGCCACGTGTGGTTGTGCAGGTCAATCAGCATGCAGAGGCCTCACTGCCAGGTGGGTTGTGGTGTGGACTGGTGAGTGCGATAGCGTCCCACATGCTATCACCCCAGGCCGCGACGGCCGTGTCGCCCGACATCGGGCTCGGGCGATTGAGCGAGTTGATGCTGGTGCATATACTCCCTCAGAGCCACCTACCGCAGTCGGTGGGGGCATGAGGCGAAGTAGGGCTGATCCAGATGGAGAACGTCCTGGAGCAGTACGCGCACCTCGGCATTTTGCTGATCTTCGCTGCGATCTTCCCCTCACTCCCGCTGATCGCGTCATGGGCGTTCTTCAAGTTCGGTCTGCGCCCGCGGATGCCCAACGCGGTCAAGTCCGACACCTACGAATGCGGCGTGGAGACCGAGGGGCCGACCTGGGTTCAGTTCAACTTCCGCTACTACCTCGTGGCGCTGATCTTCGTGCTGTTCGACGTGGAAGTGATCTTCCTGTTCCCGCTGGCGGTGGCGCTCGACTCGGTCGTCGTGACCGGCATGGTTGCGGCGCTGATCTTCATCGCCGTGCTGTTCCTGGGACTCGCCTACGAATGGCGCCGCCAGGCGCTGGAGTGGCGCTGACGTGACGGCCCAATACGACGCCACAGCGGCGATGGAGATCGTCAACGCGAGCGCACCGGGCGCGGCCTGCATTGACGAGGGCGTGCTCTACCTCGAGCCGGACACGCTGGCCGAGTCGATCCGAACGCTGCGCGACTCGGAAGAGAGCGACCTGGTGTTTCTCTCCAACCTGACCGCCGTCGATCACGAGTTGCACTTTGAGCTCGTGTACCACCTGCAGTCGCTGGACCTCAATCACATCCTGCAGGTCAAGGCGCGCATCTTCGACCGCGAGGATCCGGCGCTGCCGTCGCTGACCAGGGTGTACCACGGCGCTCATCTGCAGGAGCGTGAGGTCTACGACCTGTTCGGCATCCGGTTTGATGGGCACCCCGACCTGCGGCGGATGTTCCTCTGGGAGGGCTTTCCCGGCTATCCGCTGCGCAAGGACTTTCTGCAGATGCCCGGCCAGGTGCGGGCAGGACTGCCGGGCTTCCCGCATGAGAGCGAAGAGAACGCCTGGCCCGTACCGGGCAGCGTCCCGCAGCGACCGCTGCATCCGAACGACCCGCAGCCCGAGGGCGAAGTCGTGGTCGCCGACGAGAGCGAGGATGCGTCGTGACGATGTCCGACGACACCCGCCTCGCCATGCAGGGCACCATTGAAGCGTTGACGGCGGGCGACGGTTCCGAGCCGGTCGTCGTCAATCTTGGTCCGCAGCACCCGTCCACGCACGGGGTGTTCCGGCTCAAGGTCACCCTGGACGGCGAGATCGTGCAGGACGCGGAGATGCGGATCGGCTACCTGCATCGCTCGATGGAGAAGCTGGCCGAGGAACGCAGTTACACGCAAAACATCCCCTTCACCGACCGAATCGACTATCTGGCGGCGATGTCCAACAACCTCGCCTATTGCCTCGCGGCCGAGGAGTTGCTGGGCGTCGAGGTCCCGCCTCGAGCGCAGGCGATCCGGGTGATGTTCGCCGAGCTGCAACGGGTCGCCTCCCATGCGATGGCGAACGGCACTTTCATTAACGACTGCGGCGCCTGGCACACGCCGCTGTTCCATATGTTCCGTGACCGCGAGCGGGTGCTGGACATGTTCGAGATGACCTGCGGCGCGCGGCTGACTACGAACTACATGCGAATCGGCGGCGTCGCGTTCGACCTGCCCGACGAGCTGCTTCCGACCCTCGAGCAATTCCTGGCCGACATGCCGGAGAACATCGCCAACTACGAGGCGCTGCTGCTGGAGAACGAGATTCTGCACGCCCGCGCCCGCGGCGTCGGAGTGATTTCCCCGGAGATGGCGATCAACTCGTCGCTGTCGGGACCGGTGCTGCGCGGGACCGGCGTGCCCTGGGACCTGCGCAAGGCGAATCCGTACTGCGGCTACGAGAGCTATGAGTTCGACGTGCCGGTCGGCGAGCAGGGAGATTGCTTCGACCGCTTCCTCGTGCGCATGGCGGAGGTCAAGGAGAGCCTCAGGATCCTGCGCCAGGTCGTCGACACCCTGCCCGACGGTCCATATCTCGCCGACGTGCCGCTGCACGCGCGGCCGGAGCCGGGCGAGTCCTACGCGCGGGTTGAGTCGCCGCGCGGCGAACTGGGCTTCTATCTCGTCTCCGACGGCGGACCGGCGCCCTACCGATTCCACTGCCGGCCGCCGTCGCTGATCAACCTCTCGGCGCTGAAGGAAATGTCGATCGGCGGTACGCTTGCCGACGCGATCGTGACGCTGGGTTCGATTGACATCGTCGTGGGGGAGATCGATCGATGACCGACCTCGCAGGCCTGAGCAGCGTCCTGGGCGCGTGGTACGACTTCCGCGACCTGAACAACCTGCAGCGGCTGATCACCGAGTGGATCGCCGACTGGGGTCCGGACTGGCTGGCCTCGATCATCACGGGCGTCCTGGGCGCGCTGGGAATTCTCGGCGTGATTGGTCCGACCTTGCTGATCCTGATCTGGGTCGAACGCAAGGTGATCGCGCGGTTCCAGCAGCGCTACGGACCAAACCGCGTGGGACCGAAGGGCCTGCTACAACCGGTCGCCGACGCGGTCAAGCTGATTCTCAAGGAGCAGCTCGCGCCGCGGGCGGCGGACAAGCTGATTTTCTTCTTGCCGCCGGTGCTGATCTTCATACCCGGCGTGCTGATCTGGGGCGTGTTGCCGTTCGGACCGAGGATGTCGGTGGCCGATCTCAACGTCGGCGTGCTATTCCTTCTGGCGGTTTCGGGCACGGCGGTGCTGGTGATCTTCATGGCCGGCTGGTCGTCCAACAACAAGTACGCCCTGTTCGGCGCGATGCGCGCCGTGGCCATGTCGATCTCCTACGAGGTGCCGATGGTGCTGGCGTTGCTCACGCTGGTGGTCTTCTCGGGCACGATGTCGATCAACGGGATCGTCCAGTGGCAGCAGCAGGAGGACGTGATCTTCATCCTGCTCTTCCCGCTCTCGGCGATCGCGTTCTTCTTCGCGGCATCGGCCGAACTGAACCGAACGCCCGCCGATATCTCGGAGGCGGAGTCCGAGATTGTCGCCGGCTACCACACCGAATACTCGGGCATGAGATTCGGGTTGTTCTACGCGGTTGAACTCGGCAACACGCTGGTCGTGTCGGCGTTCATCGCGACATTCTTCCTCGGCGGTTGGTGGTTGTGGGGGCTGGACCAATGGGTGCCGAGCTGGATCATCCTGCTGGCCAAGACCGGCGCGGTCTACTTCCTCCTGATCTGGACACGGGGCACGCTGCCTCGGCTGCGCGTTGATCAACTCATGGGCTTCTGTTGGAAGGCGCTCGTGCCCGCAACGCTGCTGTTCGTCGTGGTCGCATTCGTCGAGCGGACGCTGCTGATTTCCGAAGGCTGGGATACGACGGTAGCCCTGCCGATCATGGCGGTGTTCAACATCGCCCTCTCGCTGGGCGCGGTCATGCTCTTCGCCCGGGTCGCGCGTCCGGCGCCGTTGCGTCGGCCGGCGCGGATTCGCATGGCCGGTTCCGACATCGGCGGCTTGCGGGCTGCGCGCGAAGTGGCGGCGCGGCGCGAAGCGCCGCAGTTGCAGGTGGGCGGCGACTAACCATGAGCGATTTCGGCTTCCACCTGGCGTTCTGGTCCCTGGCGGCGATGACGATCGGCGGCGCGTCGATGATCATGGTCAGCCGCAACCTGATCCACGCCGTGATCTGGCTGGTCCTGTCGATGCTGGGCATCGCCGGGTTGTACCTGACGCTGTCGGCCGAGTTCATCGCGGTCGTACAGGTGCTGATCTACGTCGGCGCGATCTCGGTGCTGATGCTGTTCGCGATCATGCTGACGCCGCGGGCCGAGCGGGATAACTCACAGAACATCAAGACTTCGGCTCCGGCGGGGCTGGTCGTGATCATGGTGATGATCGCAACGATGTGGGTGGCGATCGATACCGACTGGGGCGCGGTGCGCGAGGCGGCGCTGACCGAGCAGGCGCGGCTGATCGGCGAGAGCCTGATCAAGCACTACATCCTGCCGTTCGAGATTGGCGCGGTGTTGCTCACCGCCGCGCTCGTAGGGGCGATCGCCCTGGCGAGACAGGACGATGAAGACGCCGCCGTTCATGCCGCGTCGCTCCAGGCCGAATTGAAAGGCGATGGGTCGGTTGACCCGGTCGACGTCGTGGACCCGCCCCTGCCCTCGGACGGCGAGGTCGGCTCATGATCATCGGTCTCGAGCACTATCTCGTCCTTGGCGCGTTGCTGTTCTGCATCGGCTTCTTCATCGCCCTGTCGAAGAAGAACGCGGTCGGCGTGCTGATCGGCGTCGAGCTGATGCTCAACGCGGTCAACCTGACCCTGGTCGCGTTCTCGCGTTTCGGCTCGGCCGAAGTCGCGCTCTCGACCCAGGTATTCGTGGTCTTCATCATCGCCGTGGCGGCGGCGGAGGTCGCGGTGGGTCTGGCGCTCGCGCTGGTCGTGTACCGCAACCGGCAAACCATCTCGGTCGACCGCACGACCCTGTTGAAGGGCTGACGCTGGCATGTGGGCCCCGCTGATGACCGTGCCCAATCGCTACGTGGCGGAGACGCTGCGCGAGCTGCTCTTCGCCGAAGGCGTGTCGGTGCGATTCGTGATTGAGCCCGATCGCAAGCACGAAGGCGACTTCGCGCCGGTGATCTTGATGGTGCCGGACTCCAAGACGCACGTGGCGCGGGAAATCCTGGGGAAGGTGTAGCGGCGTGCCCGAGACCATCTTCTGGGTCATCCTCTTCCTGCCGCTGACCGCGTTCGCGTTGGCCGGGATCTCGGCGCTCAACCAGAATCTGCAGCGTCAGATCCCCGAATGGGACCCCAGCTACCCGCGCTCGTGGAAGCCGATCGCCGACCAGTTCTGCGGTCCGCGACTCGCCTCGACGCCGCTGATCATCGCGCTCGCGGTGGCATTCGTGCTTGCGGTGATCAACCTGATCGACTCAATCGGGCTGCGCGGCTTGCCGCTCAACATCGGCAGCCACGAGCTGTTCACGGCCGGCGAGCTGGTCGTCAACGTCGGGGTACGCATCGACGGCCTGACTTCGGTGATGCTGGTCGTTGTGACCGGCGTCTCGCTGTTGGTCCAGGTCTACTCGACCGGCTACATGGACGGCGACCACGGCTATCGACGCTACTTCGCCTTCATGGCGTTGTTCACCACCTCGATGCTGGGACTCGTCCTGGCCGACAACCTGCTGATGCTCTTCGCCTTCTGGGAGCTGGTCGGCCTGACCTCGTACCTGCTGATTGGCTTCTGGTTCCATCGACCGGCGGCCGCAGCGGCGGCGAAGAAGGCGTTCCTGGTCACCCGACTCGGCGACCTGGGCATGCTCGCCGCGATGGTCCTGATTTACAGCAAGACCGGCACGCTCGACATTGCCGCGATCAACGCGCTTGCCGACAGCGGCGCGGAAGCAGGGATGTTCGCCTTCAACGGCCTGCTGATTGGCCAGACGGCGATGACGCTGTTTGGACTCGGCCTGATCGCCGGCGCGGTGGGCAAGTCGGCGCAGTTCCCGCTGCACATCTGGCTGCCCGATGCGATGGAAGGCCCCACGCCGGTCTCGGCGCTGGTCCACTCGGCCACGATGGTCGCCGCCGGCGTCTACCTGCTGGCCCGCTTCTTCCCCGTGATCCATGCCTCTTCGACGGCGTCGGACCTGATTGCCTGGATTGGCGCGGGCACCGCACTGGGCGCAGCGATCCTCGCGCTGGTGCAGGTCGATATCAAGCGGGTGCTCGCCTATTCGACGATCTCCCAGCTCGCCTACATGATGTTCGCGATCGGCATCGGCGGATACGCGGCAGCCGTCTTCCACCTGATGACGCACGCCTTCTTCAAGGCGATGCTGTTCCTCGGCTCCGGCTCGGTGAACCACTCGACCAACACATTCGACATGCGCCGCATGGGCGGTCTGCGCACGCTGATGCCGATCACGTTCCTCACATTTGCGGTGGGCACGCTCTCGCTGGCCGGGATCTTCCCGCTCTCGGGATTCTGGTCCAAGGACGAGATCCTGATCGAGGCCTGGGACAACAACAAGGGCGTCTTCGTGCTCGGTCTGCTGGCCGCAGGCTTGACCGCCGCTTACATGGTGCGCGCGGTCTACATGACCTTCTTCGGCGAGTACAAGGGTGGCGAACCGGTCGCTCCCAGCGAACACGGCAATGAGGACCCATCACATCCGCACGAATCGCCGCGCAGCATGACCACTCCACTGCTGATCCTCATGGTCATCTCGGTCGTCGCCGGGTTCCTGACCATCGGCGGCGAGTTCCAGACCTGGGTGTACGGCGCGCTGCCCGATCCGCACGACGGCAAGTTCCACTGGAGCTGGGGCATCTTCCTCGGCTCGACGGCGCTGGCGCTGGCTGCCGGATTCGCCGCGTTCACGTTCATCCACCACCGCGACCGGATTCGCTCCTGGGGCATCGGCGGCGTCTGGCCGATCCCCGAGGCGCAGAAGTTCGCGACCGAACTGTTCTACCTTGACTCGCTGGCTGAGAACTTCCTGGCCCGTCGGGTCTTCTATCGCTGGATAGCCCAGGGCTCGGCCTGGTTCGACGAGCGTGTCGTAGACGGCATAGTCAACCGCGCCTGGCGCGAGGGAATCACTGTTTCGTCCGCGGCCCGGTTCGTGCAGAACGGCTGGGTGCAAGCGGGCACACTGTCAATCGGACTCGGCGGCATGATCATCTGGATCGCCGTCGTGTTGTTCTAGGAGCGGGTGATGGATCCGGGCTTCCCTGTCCTGTCGCTGCTGATCTTCCTGCCCCTCCTGGGCGTGCTGCTGATCGCGCTGCTCCCCGGTCGGCACACGCCAACCCAGTGGCTGGTCCAGAACGCGCCTGGCAACCCGACCGACTATCCCAGGTGGATCGCGCTGGGCATCTCGCTCGGGGCGCTGATCATCGCGCTGGTGATGTTCATCATCTTCGACCGCTCGGCCTCCGGCTTCCAGTTCATCGACGAGTTCGACTGGATCTCGGCCGAAGCGGTTGGATTCAACGTCAAGTACGCCTTCGGCGTTGACGGTCTGTCGATGCCGCTGGTGCTGCTGACCGCATTCCTCTCGGTCGTCGCCGTGCTGGTCTCCTGGCGCATCGATCTGCGCACCAAGGAGTACTTCGCCTGGCTGCTCGTGCTCGAGACCTCGGTGCTGGGCGTCTTCACCTCGCTCGATCTGCTGTTCTTCTTCCTCTTCTGGGAGCTCGAACTGATCCCGATGTTCCTGCTGATCTCGATCTGGGGAAGCGGCAACCGCAACTACTCAGCGCTCAAGTTCGTGCTCTACACGGTCTTCGGCTCGGCCTTCATGCTGGTCGGCTTCCTGGCCCTGGGCGTCGCCGCCGACACGTTCGACTTCCGCGAGATTCGCGCCGACTCGATCGCCGCCGCCTTCCTGCCCGCGCCGGTGATCTTCTCCTTCATCCTGATCGCCTTTGCGATCAAGCTGCCGGTCGTGCCGCTGCATACCTGGCTACCCGACGCGCATACCGACGCGCCGACCGCCGTCTCGGTGATCCTGGCCGGCGTGCTGCTCAAGATGGGCGGCTACGGCATCCTGCGCCTGCTGTTCACGCTGATGCCCGATGTCGGCGCCGACGCCGACCTGGCGCTCGCGATCATCGGCACAGTGTCGATCGTCTACGGCGCCATCGTGACGATGCGGCAGACCGACCTGAAGCGCCTGATTGCGTACTCCTCCGTGTCCCATATGGGTTTCGTGCTGCTTGGCGTGTCCGCGCTCGGAGTGACCGGGATGAGCGGCGCGGCGATGCAGCTCGTCACGCATGGTCTGATCACGGGCATGCTGTTCGTCATGGTCGGCCTGGTCTACGACCGCACGCACACCCGGCAGATCGCCGACATGAAGGGGCTGATGCACCACATCCCGCTGCTCGGGATTGGCATGGTCTTCGCCGGACTGGCCGGGCTGGGATTGCCCGCCCTGGCCGGGTTCGTGGCCGAGATCACGATCTTCCTCGGCGCGTTCGGTTCGCAGACCGCCGCGGTATCAGTGTCCCTGCTCGGCGTGTTGCTCGCAGCCGGCTACATCCTCTGGGCGCTGCAGCGGACCTTCTTCGGACCCAGGGACGACAAGTGGTCGCACCTGCCCGACGCGAATCACTGGAGCGAGTACACGATCATTGGCGCGCTGATGGCCCTGATCGTGCTGCTCGGCGTGTACCCGTCGATCGTGATGGACCTGCTGGAGATGGGCGTCGAGCCGATTGTCCGCAGTATTGATGCGGTCGTCTCGTCAGCGGGCTCAGTCGGGGCGGGAGGCGGCTGATGCTCTACGAGGTCAATCTGCTCGGCCCCGAGCTCGTTCTGCTGGTCGTCGGCGGCTTTCTGCTGATCGCCGACCTGTTCATCAAGGACCGCCGCCTGCTGATGGGCGCGACCCTGGCGGCGCTGCTGGGTTCAATCATCTACTCGGCGATCCTCTTGACCGAAGGCCACGTCGGATCGCAGGGTTTCGGCGGCGCGTTGGTCGTCGACAAGTTCGCCATCTTCTTCCAGATCCTGCTGGCCGGCGCGGCAATGGCGGCGGTGCTGGTCTCGACCGAGACGCTCCAGCGGACCCCGTCCCGCCGTGGCGAGTACCTCGCGCTAATCTTGTTCTCGACCGCCGGGCTGCAGTTGCTGGCCGGTTCGCGCGACCTGATCATGATCTTCATCGCGCTGGAGCTGACCTCTATCTCGCAGTACGTCCTGGTCGGCTTCCACAAGGATCGCTGGGGCTCCGAGGGCGGTCTCAAGTACCTGCTGACCGGCGCCGTCGCATCGGCGGTGCTGCTCTACGGCATGGCGATCCTGCTTGGACTGACCGGGTCGACCAACCTGTCCGAGATCGCCTCCTACATCGCCTGGCAGGGCGAGGGCAAGGAAGAGGCGCTGATGCTGGCCGCCGCCTTCCTGATCGCCGGGTTCGGCTTCAAGGCTGCCGTCGCTCCCTTCCAGATGTGGGCGCCCGACGCCTACACCGGCGCCCCGACGCCGATCGCGGCGTATCTCTCGGTGGCATCGAAGGCGGCCGCGTTCGCCATCTTGATCCGCATCTTCTTCGAAGCGCTCGGCGACGATCTGTTGGCCGAACACTGGAAAACAGTCTTCGCCGTGCTGGCCACGCTCTCGATGTTCGTGGGCAACTTCTTTGCGATTCGACAAAACAACATCAAGCGGATGCTGGCCTACTCGTCGGTGGCGCAGGCCGGGACGCTGATGATCGGCCTGGCCGCAATCTCCGCCGACCGCTCGGAGTTGCTGGGCGCGAGCGGCATTCTCTTCTACCTGGCCGGCTACACGGTCACCAACCTGGCCGCGTTCACGGTGATCATCCTGATCGCCAACCACAACGGTGGCAGCTACGACATTCGCTCCTACGCAGGCCTGGGCAAGAAGGCGCCCTGGCTCTCGTTCGTGCTCGCGTTTGCGCTGATCTCGCTGATCGGATTGCCGCCAACCGCCGTGTTCTTCGGCAAGATTTACCTGTTCGAGACCGCCGTGCAGAGCGGCCTGGCCTGGCTCGCAGTGGTTGGCGCGGTCAACACGCTGATCTCCGCGGCCTACTATCTGCGTCCGGTCAAAGCGATGTTCATCGACTCGGCCGAGGATGAAGACGGTGAACCTGAAGTGGCGCGCCCCTCGAACAGCGTGCTGGCGACCATGGGACTGGTCACCGCCGGCGTGCTCGTCATCGGTTTGCATCCGGGACTGTTGATCAACGCCGCCGAGGCCGCCGTCGCCGCCATATTCTCCTGATGTGAGCGCCGACCGACATCTCGTCGACATCCTCGTCGATCCACCGTTTCTCCACCGGGTTGATGTGGACGCTCTTGAGCGCTGCGTGCAGGAGACGCTCGCATCGCGCAAACTGCGGGTTGGCCGTGTCGTCTCGCTGCGAGTGACCGACTCGCGTACCGTGCGGCGGCTGAGTCGGCGGTTTCGGGGCGAGGATTCGGCGACAGATGTGCTCTCCTTCAACACCGATTTCGAGGGACTGCGGAGGCCCGACGGCGCAGCCGACCTGGGCGAGATCGTGATCGCGTTGCCGGTCGCCGCGCGCGGCGCGCGCGAACGTGGTGTCGCGTTGCCGGACGAACTCGCGTTGCTCACGGTCCACGGCACGCTGCACCTGCTCGGCTTTGATCACGAGGAAGCGGAGGAAGATCGCAGGATGAAGGGACTGGAGCGGCTCGCGCTGGAACGGGCCGGGTTCGCCGGCGCCGCGCGCGATTGACGTTGATAGATAATATGTTCTACTCTGCCGTCAGTGATTCAACAGCCGACGGAGGCGCGACGTGAGCGGCACGGTGCTCTATCGCAAGTGGAGGCCGGCGGACTTCGACGAGGTTGTTGGCCAGGAGCCGGTCGTGCGGACGCTGCGCAACGCGGTCGCGCAGGACAAGATTTCGCACGCCTATCTCTTCTGCGGCCCTCGCGGCACCGGGAAGACGACGACTGCGCGGATTCTGGCGCGGGCGATCAACGGACGCACCGCCTCGACTGGCGCAACCGCGCTGGGTGAAAGTGATGACCTTGGGTTCGACCTGGTCGAGATCGACGCGGCCTCCAACCGCGGCATCGACGACATCCGCGAGCTGCGCGAGCGGGCAAACTATCGTCCCGGATCGGCCCGCTTCAAGGTCTATCTGATCGACGAGGTGCATCAGCTCACGGGTCCCGCTGCCGACGCCCTGCTCAAGACGCTTGAGGAACCGCCGCCGCACGTCGTCTTCATTCTCGCCACCACCGATCCCGAGGCGCTCAAGCCGACGATTCTCAGCCGCTGCCAGCGCTTCGACTTCCGACGAGTCAGCGTCGACGACATGGTCGGTCGCCTGCGTGCGATTGCGGAGTCCGAAGGCATCGAGATTCCAGACGAGGCGCTGCGGATCATCGCACGTGAGGCGACTGGGTCGCTGCGCGACGGGGTCAACCTGCTCGACCAGGTCTGGGTGATGTGCGGTTCGTCGGTGACGCTGGAGGCGGCGCAGGAGGCACTGGGCCTGAGTCCCGACGCACGGGCGATGGAACTGGCCTCGGCCGCGCTGCGCGGCGAGTTGGCGGAGGGGCTGGCCGTGCTCTCTGCGGTGCAGGAGGATGCGATCGATTTCGGCCGCTTCAAGAAGCAAGTCGTGGAGCATCTTCGCCACGTCTTGCTCTCGCTGACCGGCGCGGCCGGGACGCTCTCGCTGTCGGCGCCGGAGATTGAGCGTCTGGATGAAGTGAGCAAGGGCATTGAGGCCTCAGCCGCGGTGACCGCCCTGCGCGAGTTCTCGCAGGCCGATGTGCGCCGCGATCCGTATCAGCCGCTGCCGCTGGAACTCGCGCTGGCGTCCGTCGTCTACGGACCGCCGGTCGTCGAGACGCCCGCTCCACAGGTGGAGACAGCACAACAGGGGGGTCAGCAGCGGCAAACGCGGCCGCAACAACGCCCGGACGGGCAGCGCCGTCAAGGTCAGCGCCGCGAACAGCAGCAAACACGGAATCTGCCGGACCGTACCACTGCGTCACCAGAGCCGGCGCGCTCAACCGAGCGACAACCTGAACGAGCGACAGGTCAGCAGCTGCTTGACCGCTTGCTCGGTACGTTGATGCGCCGTGACAAGGTATTGGCCGCCGCTCTGCGCGACGGATGTCAAGAGGCCAGGACCTCCGACGAAGGCCTGGTGCTGGAGTTCGCTCCCAATCGCGAAGGCCATATGAAGCGTTGCCAGGACTCGCTGCCGCAACTCGCCAAGGTCGCCGAAGAGGTGCTGAAGCGGCCGGTGCAGGTCGTCTGTGTGCTGGGCTCGCAGACCGACGCTCCCAAGTCTGACGGCGCTCCCGCACCTGCTGGCAACGAAGCCGCGAAGCCGGGCCGCAGCCGCATCGCCGAGGAAGCGAGCCGTCGCTTCGGCGCGCGCCCCTACCAGTCCAACTGACCAACAGAGCGACCGCGTAGACTGAACGCAGCGACACCGCGAGCGGGTGAAAGGGTTGATGATGGCCAAGCGGAAAGGCGGCATGTTCCGTCCGGCGCGCTCGAACAAGGCGCGCGGACAGGGCGTCGCCGGCGCCGGCGGCTTTTCGCCCGAGATGGTGCGCAAGGCCCAGGAGTTGCAGAATCAACTTGCCGAAGCGCAGGACGAACTCAAAGACGCGACCGTCGAAGCCTCAGTCGGGGGCGGCGTGGTCTCGGTGACGCTGGGCGGCGACCACAAGCTGCGCGAGGTGGTGATCGACCCCGATGTCGTAGACCCGGACGACACCGAAATGCTGCAGGACCTAGTGTTGGCGGCGGTGAACGAGGCGCAGGATCGGCTGGAAGCGATGCAGCAGGAGCGGATGTCGGGTCTGACGGACGGGTTGTCGCTGCCGGGCCTGCAGTAGGAGCGGTTGGCATGCAGCGCTCGCCTGCGACCGCGCCAACGATCGCCCGCCTGATTGAGGCCTTTCACCGACTGCCCGGCATCGGTCCCAAGAGCGCGCAGCGCCTTGCCTATCACGTCCTGCGCGCGCCCCGCGCCGAGGCCGAGGCGCTGGCCCAGGCGCTGCTCGAGGTCAAGGACTCGACCCGCCTGTGCGGCGCGTGTCAGAACATCACCGACGCCGATCCCTGCGCGATCTGCCTGGACCCCGACCGCTCGGCATCGACGATTTGCGTTGTCGAAGAACCGCTCGATGTCGCCGCGATCGAGCGAGCCGGCGTGCATCGCGGTCGCTATCACGTGCTGCACGGCGCGATCTCGCCGATGGACGGCATCGGCCCTGAGGACCTCAAGGTGCGCGAACTGCTGAGCAGGCTCGGCGACGCGGCGGTCGAGGAAGTCATCCTTGCTATGAACCCCAATCTCGAGGGCGAGGCGACCGCCGGCTACCTCTCCCGGGTGATCGGTGCGATGGGCGTGCGGATCACGCGGATCGCGCACGGACTGCCGGTCGGCGCAGACGTCGAGTACGCCGACGAGCGCACGCTGCGCGCGGCCATGACGCACCGTGTCGAGATCGATCAGTCCGAGGGGCAAGGCTGATGCCGCGGATTCGACCGATCCGCACCGAAGCGATCGTCCTGCGTCAGCGGCCGCTCGGCGATGCCGACCGGATCTGCGTGCTCTTCTCTCCGACCCGCGGACGGGTCGAGGCCGTGGCCAAGGGTGTCCGCCGGCCGTTGAGCAAGCTGGCCGGTCACGTCGAGCCGCTCAGCCGCGGCCAGTTCGGACTCGCGCAGGGCCGCTCGCTGCACGTGATCACCGACGCGCAAACGCTCGACGCATGGCCATCGCTGCACGACGACGTTGACCGCATGACCGAAGCACTGTCGATGGCCGAACTGGTCGATCGCTCGACCGACCTGGATGTCGCCTCGGGTCCGCTGTACATGTTGCTCAAAGGATCGCTGGACGAGCTCGCGCGGACATCGTCGCCGTCGGTGGTGCGCCGGTGGTTCACGCTGCGATTCCTCGATCAGCAGGGCTACCAGCCGGAGCTGGACGAGTGCGTGCGTTGCCGCGCGGCGCTCGGTCCCGAGGGCAATGGCTATGCGGCGGCCGACGGCGGGGCGGTCTGCCCGAACTGTCATCAGGCCGGCGTCGGCCAGCGACTGTCGTCTCCGGTGTTTCGATTGTTACGCTATATGAGACGTTCGTCGTGCGAAGCGACGACGCAGGTGCGAGTGGCCGCCGACGAGGCGGCCGAGTTGGAACGCCACCTGCGGCTGTCGCTGGAGCAGGCGCTGGACGGCCGGTTGCGTTCGAGCAGTTTCACCGAGGCGCTCGAACGCGCGGAGTCGTACGGTCACAGCGCGGCGTCAGTCGCGGCGGATCGCGAGCGAGAGGAGCAGGAACGTGCCGCTGTATGAGTACTTGTGCGAAGACTGTGCGGGGATTTTCGAGGTCGTGCGGCCGATTCGCGAGGCGCCCGAGCCGCAGCCCTGTCCCGAGTGCGACGAGGACTGCGAACGAGTGATGCCCTCGTCCTTCTCGGCCTACATCATGCGCCAGGGTTACCCGCGCCGCATCCCCGACAAGGGCACTTATTGGCACCTCGGCCAGGAAGTCACCTACCTGCCCAAGCAGGCCCGTCCCTACGAACACCCGCAGGTCACCAAGCACCGAGAGAAGGAACCGCTCTCGACCCAGGACTACACGGACTTGGTTGACAGGAAGATCGCCGAGCGCCGCCTCGCGCGCGAGGATCGGCGCAAGGAGCGCGAGCTGAAGCGGGACCGGATCGCCAACAGGGGCCGCGAGTTCAAGCCCCAACCCCAACCGCAGAAGCGGGACTAAGTCTTCTGGTGACTCCTCTCCCCCCGCGTAAGCGGGGGGAGAAGCCGCAGGCAGAGGGGGGCTCCGACCGAATCGACGTTCCCAGTCCTTGCGTGAAGCAGGGACTGGATCATGTGGTGCTGGGTCAGAAATCCCGCAGAGTGACGAACTCGGCGATGGCGGTGAGTTGCTCACGGGGGCCCGTCGTCGGCGCGGCGTGGAGTGCGGCCAGGCCTCGATCCCGCCACTCCACGACGGTGTCCATGCAGCGCTCAACGATTGAGTCCTGGCGCGCGGCGTTGAGCGCCTCGTCGAGGTATGCGGCGCGGCCGTCCTCGTCTTTCGCATCCAGGAAGCGGTTGATCGGGTTGTCGTCGGGATCGTCCTCCATCAGGACGATCGCGGGCAGCGTCAACGTCCCGGCCGAGAGGTCTCCGCCGACTGGCTTGCCGAGTTGCTCCTCGGTGCCGCAGAAGTCGAGGATGTCGTCGACGATCTGGAAGGCCATGCCAATCGAGCGGCCGTACTCCCGTAATGAATCGATCGTCTGCGCGTCGCAGGCCGACATCATCGCGCCGCCGGCGCCGGCCGTCGCGAAGAGCGACGCCGTCTTGCCGTGGATGCGCCGGTAGTAGTCGCGCATCGTGCCCGAGTCGGCGTCGAAGGCGGAGACGTCCTGCGCCAGCTCGCCTTTGGCCATGACCATCAGCGTGTCGGCGAACAGCCGGATCACGCCGATGTGCCCGGTCCGCGCAACCAGTTCGGCGGCGTGAGCAAACATGTAGTCGCCCAGCATCACCGAGGCCGGATTACCAAAGGTCGCGTTGGCCGTCACATGCCCGCGCCGGGTGTCGGCCGAGTCGATCACGTCGTCGTGCACCAGCGTTGCCGTGTGCAGCAGCTCAATCGACGCGGCCAATGGAATCTGGGTGTCGGCGTCGTAGTCGCCGAATCCCCCGCAGAGCAGCGAGATCGCCGGCCGCAGCCGCTTGCCGCCGCGCGACAGCACCTGGTTCAGCATCGCCTCCAGCGGCAAGAAGTCGGATTGCGCGACGAGCGAGAGCGTGTCCTCGACGATGGCCAGATCATCGGCGATGGGCTCGTAGAGGCGGTCGAGGGTGGTCATCGGGACTAGCGTACTCTGGGTCTCGCTGAGGGACTTTGGGAAGGGTGCGCGAAATGATTACGCAGAAAATGGGTCAACTACAAGAAGTTGACCTGCGAGAGATCTGGGGCGATGAGTCTAGAGACTTCACGCCGTGGTTGGCGGAGAATCTGGATCACCTCGGTGAGGCGCTGGGATTGGACTTGCGACTAGTCGAGTCTGAGGCCGGGGTGGGCTCCTTTGCGGTCGACATCTTGGCTGAAGCAGATGACTCGGCCGTAGTTGTGATTGAGAATCAGCTGGAACGGACGGATCACAGCCATCTCGGTCAACTCCTGACGTACGCAGCGGGGCGCGACGCGCTCACGCTGATCTGGATTACGCCTGACTTCCGCGATGAACATCGCGCTGCGCTGGACTGGCTGAATCGTTGGACAACAGAAGAGATAGAGGCCTACGGGGTTGAAGTTCGAGCAGTGCGTATCGGTGACTCACTTCCGGCGCCGGAGTTTCGAGCAGTCGCTTTTCCCAACAACTGGTCGCGCCGCGCGCGTTCCCAAGTCGCAGGATCGCAGATGAGCGATGAAGAGGGGAATCGACGGATTGCATTCTTCAACGAGCTTGTGGCTCGCGCCCACGCGAGACGAATCACAAAGTCGACAAGCGCTGGCTCTGTACGGCGGTCAAAGTCCTTTCCGTTTCGCGTTGATGAGCGTGGCCTGACGCTCTGGGTTGATTGGCGTCAAACGGGAGAAGTCACTGTCCATCTGGACGTCAGAACTGGAGACGTCGTCCGAAACGAAGAGATCATCCAGGCGCTCGACCTTGACCGGGCGGACATTTGTCGCGAGTTGGGCTTCGAGCCGGAGTTCTTTTTCCCGGACCCTGACGGTCCACACGGTCGCATCGCTGGGAGGGTGATGATGTTCCGAGACCTGTCGATCCATGACTCACCGGATCAGACAGCGAAAACTGTCACGTGGTGCGTAGACAAACTCGAGGGATTCCAGCGAGTGCTAGAACCCCGCCTTCGAACCATCCTTAGCGAACTAGATTCGAAAGAGGCGTAGTCCGTTTGCCGTGGAGTGCGCGGCGACGTCTTCGAGTGACTCCCCTAGAACCTCCGCGATCTGCTCGGCAGTAAAGCGAACGTTGGCGGGTTCGTTTCGTTTGCCTCGTTGGGGTTGGGGGGAGAGGTAGGGGGCGTCGGTTTCGATGACGATGGCCTCCAGCGGGAGGGATGCGGCGGCCTCCCTGAGGGCGTGGTTCTTTGGATAGGTGACGGGGCCGGCGAAGGAGATGAGGAAGCCGAGGTCGTGGTAGCGGTGGGCGAGGTCGGCGTCTCCGGAAAAGCAGTGGATGACTCCGATGGGGAGCCCCCCTCTGTCCCTACGGGACATCTCCCCCCGCCTGACGGCGGAGGGAGAGGGGGACGCGGCCCAGCTCTTGAGTATCTCGTAGGTCTCCTCGTGGGCGTCGCGGGAGTGGATGACGACGGGGAGGTTGAGGGTGTCGGCGAGGGTGAGTTGGGCTTCGAAGGCTCGGTACTGGTCGGCGTGGGGGGAGAGGTTTCGATAGAAGTCGAGGCCGATTTCTCCGATGGCGACGACGTTTGGGTTGTCGGCCATGCGGGTGAACTCGGCTTCGGTTTCGTCGTCCCAGTCCTTGGCGTCGTGCGGGTGGACGCCGAGCGTGGCCCAGACGTTGTCGTACCGCTCGGCGACGGCGAGCGCGTTGCGGCTGTCGTCGAGCGAGCAGCCGATGGTGACGATGCGCTCGACGCCGGCCTCGCTCGCGCGGGCCATGACGTCGGGCAGATCGTCGCCGATCCAGGGGTCGTGGAGATGGGCGTGGGTGTCGAAGAGCGCGGGAGGCTGGCTCATGTGCCGAGCCGGGCTTCTTCTTCCTCGACGATTGAGGAGTCGAGTTTCTTGAACAGCGGGGTTGGCTTTTGCAGTTGGTCGCCGGGTCGGAGTGCGTGCATCTGCCAGCCGAGGTCGTCGATGCTGCCCGGGGTGTTGAGCATCTCGTGCAGGCGTCGGCAACTGAAGGGCAGGTAAGGGGCGAGCGCGGTGCGGAGGGCGGCGATCACGTTGAGCGCGGTGTAGAGGCTGCGGGCGGCGGCCTGTTTGTCGGTCTTGACGGCTTGCCAGGGAGCGGTCTGGTCGAGGTAGCGATTGGCTTCCTGGGCGAGGGCGAAGGCTTGCTGGATGCCCTGGCGCAGGTGGACGGCCTCGATTGATTGTCCGACCTGTTCGAGTCCCGACTGCGCGCGGTCGAGCATGCGCGTGGCGTCGCGGTCGAGGGGGCCGGGGTCGGGAACCTTCGCGTCGAAGTGGCGGTTGATCAGGGAGAGCACGCGGTTGACCAGGTTGCCCCAGGTGGCGACGAGTTCGTCGTTGTTCCGGCGCAGGAACTCGGACCAGGAGAAGTCGGAATCGGCGGTCTCCGGCATCTGCGCGGCGAGCGCGTAGCGCAGCGGGTCGGGGTCGTAGCGGGTCAGGTAGTCGTTGACCCATACGGCCCAGCGCTGCGAGGTGCTGGCCTTGGAGCCGCTCATCGTGATGTACTGGTTGGCGGGCACGTCGTAGGGCAGGTTGTATCCGCCGGCGCCGAGCAGGATCGCGGGCCAGATGATGGTGTGGAAGGGGACGTTGTCCTTGCCGATGAAGTTGTAGATGCGGGCGTCGTCGGACTGCCAGAAGTCGCGCCAGGCCTCGGGCTCGCCGTTGATCTGGGCCCACTCGACCGTGGCCGAGAGGTAACCGATCACCGCCTCGAACCAGACGTAGATGCGCTTGTCGTCCCAGCCTTCGAGCGGCACGGACACGCCCCAGTCGATGTCCCGGGTGATGGCGCGATCCTGCAGACCCTCGCGCAGCATGCCCTTTGAGAAGTTGAGGACGTGGGAGCGCCAGAAGTCCTTGTCGTCGTCGAGCCACGCTTCGAGCGACTCCTCGAAGGCCGTCAGACGGAGGAAGTAGTGCTCTGAACTGCGCAACTCGGGGGTCGCGCCGGTGTTGCGTGAGCGCGGGTTGATCAGATCGACCGCGTCGAGCTGCCGGCCGCAGGTGTCGCACTGGTCGCCGCGGGCGCGCGGTTCGTCGCAGTGCGGACACTGACCCTCGATGTAGCGATCGGGGAGGAACCGCTTCGCTTCCGGGTCGTAGAACAGGTCCTGCGTCTGCCGGTAGAGGTAGTTGTGCTCCAGCAGGGAGTTGAACAGCCCGTGCACCACGTCGCGGTGGTTGTTGGTCATTGTCGTCGTGAACGTGTCGAAGGAGATGCCCATGCCCTCCCACGTATCGAGGATCGACTGGTGGTACTCGGCGACGACTTCCTCGGGCGTGCGCCCCTCGTCGTCGGCGCGGACGGTGATCGGCGTGCCATGGGTGTCCGAGCCGGAGACCATGGCGACGCGGTTGCCGCGGATGCGGTGGTAGCGGGCAAAGATGTCGGCAGGCAGGTACGCGCCGCCGAGCTGTCCGTGGTGGATCGGGCCGTTGGCGTAGGGCCAGGCCACGCAGACGAGGATGTTATCGCTCATGGGTTGTAGGGTACGCCGTTACTCGGTTTGGGAATGTCGCGCATGTTCGGGGAAGGGCCAGAGCGCGTAAATCTCGCGTCGCGGCCGACCCGACAGTTGGGAGACATGACGAGCCGCCTGAGACCGCGACGCGCCCTGCGCGGCGGCTTCGGAGAGCGCCTCGGCGATCTGCGCGTCCGACCAGGACTCGGTGTCGGGAGGCGGCGGGATCAGCAGGATCGTGAACTCTCCGCGCGGATCGATGAACTCGTTCAGCGCTTCCTCAGGTCGGCCGGTCCAGATCTGCTCATGCAGCTTGGTTAGCTCGCGTCCAATCGTCAAGTGGGCATCAGGGATGATCTGCGCGATCGCTGCGAGTGTCGCTTGCAGCCGTCTTGGGGCTTCGTAGACGATTGCGGGTCGACCCTGTTCGGCCAGTTCGACCAGCGCGCTGCGCACGGCGGACGGCTTGCGCGGCAGGAATCCGTAGTTGCGGAAGTCGGCGCCTGCGATGCCGGCAGCGCTCCACAGCGCCGCGCTCGCGGTGACTCCCGGAATCGGCACGATGCGCAATCCGGCTCGGCGAGTCGCATCGACCAGCGCGTGGCCGGGATCGGACATGCCCGGCGTACCCGCATCCGAAGTCAATGCGACCGACTCGCCGTCCAGCATTCTGCGCAGGATCTGCTCCGCCTCGGGGCCGTGGTCGTGGTAGGCGACGACGGTGGTATCAATCTTGAAGTGTCGCAGCAGCGCGCGGGCGACGGGCACGTGCTCGGCGGCGACTAGGTCGACCTCTCGCAGCGTGCGCAGGGCGCGGAGCGTGATGTCCTCGAGGTTGCCGATCGGGGTGGCGACCACGTAGAGGGTTCCTGGGTCTGCGGACATGGGGTCACTGTAGGGGTCTACCGGGGTGCCCCCCTCTGCCTTCGGCATCTCCCCCCGCGGAGCGGGGGGAGAGGGGATAGATTGCTGTTTGATGGTTTACGCAGCCATGAGAAATCGTCGGCTATCTTATTGCTACCGGTGAGACAGGACAGGCGGCTGTCATCGTGCTTGTTCGCACGAGACACTGGACGAAACTCAAGCGAGCGCGGCCATGTGCCGCGCTCATGCGTTTAACGCAGGATCGCCGCCCTGCCCGCACAACTGCGCACATGCAAGGGGGAGCCAGATGACCACGCTGACGCATCACGAACCACTGACCCCCGGGCAGGAGCTGGTGCAGGGCGCGTACGAATCGGGTTTGCAGCCGATGCAACAGCCGCGGCGCAAGTCGCTGCAAGAGGCGTACGGCTTCGACGATGTCGCGATTGTGCCGGGCGCAGTGACGATCAATCCCGAGTTGACCGACGTGTCCACCGAGCTTGCCGGTCAACGCCTGGAGATCCCGATCCTGGCGGCAGCGATGGACGCCGTGGTCGACCCGCACTTCGCCATTGAGGTCGGTCGGCGCGGCGGGCTCGCGGTGCTCAACCTCGAGGGTCTGCAGTGCCGCTTCGACGATCCGGTCGGCGTGCTTGAAGAGGTCGCGGCGAGCGATACCGAAACGGCCACCGAGATTCTGCAGCGGGCCTACACGACGCCGATCCGCGAAGAGCTGGTCGGCCGCCGAGTGCAAGAGATCAAGGACGGCGGCTCGGCCGCCGCCGTGTCCGTGACCCCGCCCAACGCCAAGCGGCTGGCGCCGATTGTCAAGGAGGCTGAAGCGGATGTGTTCGTCGTCCAGTCGACGGTGACCACGGCGCGGCACTACTCCCGCTCCGAGCGCGGATTGATCCTGCGCGAACTGATCGACGAAGTCCAGATACCGACGCTGGTCGGCAACACCGTCGGGTTCGAAGCGTCGATCGAGCTGATGGAAGAGGGAATCGCCGGGTTGCTGGTCGGTGTCGGACCGGGCGCAGCCTGTACGTCGCGCGAGGTGCTGGGCATCGGCGTACCGCAGGTCTCGGCGACGATCGAGTGCGCCTACGCGCGAGATGTCTACTTCGAGCGCACCGGGCGCTACGTGCCAATCATCACCGACGGCGGGATTCGCACCGGCGGCGACTTCTGCAAGTCGCTGGTGTCGGGCGCGGACGCGGTGATGATCGGATCGCCGTTCGCCGGCGCACTGGAAGCACCGGGCCGCGGATTCCACTGGGGCATGGCGACGCCGCACGCGGAGCTGCCACGCGGCGTCCGCGTGCACGTCGGCCAGCACACCACGCTGGATCGGCTGTTGTTCGGTCCGACGTCGCGGACCGACGGCACCGAGAATCTGATCGGCGCGCTGCGGACCTGCATGGGCAGTGTCGGGGCGCACTCGATCCGCGAACTGCAGCAGTCCGAGATGGTCATTGCCCCTGCGATCAAGACCGAGGGCAAGCGCTATCAGATGATGCGGGACTAGGGCCCTCAGACAAGCCAGGCCGGACCCTCACCCCAGCCCTCTCCCAGAGGGAGAGGCGGCTAGAGCGCCTCGTAGAGAAGGTCCAAGAGTTTGCGGGTGTGGCGGTGCTGCCAACCGCCTCGTCCCTGGTTCATGACATAACCCCAGCCGACACGGGCGTCGGGGTCAGCGAAGGCGAGCGAGCCTCCGCCTCCGAAGTGACCAAAGGTGCGCGGATTGGGTCCCAGCGGACGCTCGGTCATGGTCATTTGGAAGCCTGACGCGAAGCGAGTGGGTCGGCCGAGGATGTAGTCGACGCCGTAGACCTGCTCTTGCGACATCTGCTCGATTGTGACGGGATCTAGCACGTGGAAGCCATCGAGTTGGCCATCGCGAGCGAGCGCGCCGAAGAGTCGGGCGATGCCTCGAGCGGCTCCGTGACCGGTCGTCGATGGGAACTCGGCGGCGCGGTACTCCCGCGTGTTCTGTGAGCCGGGTCCGCTCTGAATGTGCGGCGGGTTGCGGTTGCCGAGCGTCTGCAGCGCACTGGGCGGAGCGCGGCGGAAGTCTGGCGGCTGTTGCATGGGCAGCATGTCGGCGGTGAGGACATCGTGCTCGGGCTTGGTGCCGAAGTGGAAGTCGAGGCCGGTTGGTTCGCTCAGGTCGCTCTGTAAGTGTTCGCCGATGCTGCGGCCGGTGACTCGGCGGATCACCTCGCCGATCAGGAATCCCTGCGTGTTGGAGTGATAGCCGTGCGCCGTACCGGGCTCCCACCAGGGCGCCTGCTCGGCGAGCGCGGAAGTCATCACGTCCCAGTTCAACATTGCTCCGCGCGGCAGCGGCTTGCGGATCGCGGGCAGACCGCTCTGGTGGGTGAGGATCCAGCGGACGGGGATGTCGGCCTTGCCGTTCTGGGCGAACTCGGGCCAGTAGTCGGCGACGCGGCGGTCAATGTCCAGTTCGCCGCGCTCGGCCAACCGCCAGGAGAGGATGGCGCAGATCGCCTTACCGACCGAGTAGCAGCAGACGATCGTGTCGGCCGCCCACGGCTTCGTGTGTTTTGCGTCGGTCCAGCCGCCGTGGAGATCGATGACGAGATCGCCGTCGAGTGTGACGGCCAGGGCCGCGCCGGTCTCGGAGCGGTCGACGAAGTTCTGCTGGAACTGCTCGCGGACCGCCGCGAAGCGCGTGTCGCAGTAACCCTGTACGGGCGCGTCGGCGGGCGACGCGAGCGAGTCCTCGCGTGTGGTCATCCGGCGATGATCCGGATGGCGCGGGGACGCTGGCTGACGTCGTCGAGGACGGCGATGTCGGCGTTTGGCAGCATCTGTTGGGCGGCGTCGGCGATGTCGGATTCCTGGCCCGGATCGACCTCGAGCACAGCAATGCCGTTGGGATGCAGTCTCGACGGCAACTGCGTGATCAGGCGCAGGATCAGCTCGGTGCCCCTGGTGCCGGGGGTGAGGGCGACGCGCGGCTCGTGTTCGGCGACCTCCGGCTCCAACTCTTCCAAACGTTCCTCCGGGATGTAGGGGAGATTGGCGACAACGCAGTGAAATGGCCCTGGCAAGGGCGTGAGCAGGTCGCCCTGGACGAAGGACGCATTGGGTCGGCGGAGCAGGCGCTGCGCGTTGTCGCGTGCGACCTGCAGCGCTTCGCGCGAGACGTCGGAGCAGATCAGGTTGACGCCGCGGCGATGCCGTGCGAGAGCAATGCCTACGGCGCCAGAGCCTGCGCCGACATCGGCGACCAGCGCCGAGCGGATGCGCGCCTGGCGCATGTGGTCCAGAGCGGCGTCCACGAGCAACTCGGATTCGGGACGGGGAATCAGCACGTCCGGCGTCACGTGGAACTCAAGCCGGTAGAACTCGCGCGTGCCGGTGATGTAGGCGAGCGGCTTGCGCGTCGTGCGCTCGGCAAGTGCGGTCTGAAAGCGATCCTGCGCGGCCGGATCGACTTCGTCGCTCAGCGAGGCGTAGAGCTGCGCTCTGGTCAATCCGGTGGCGTGGCGGAGCAGGACCTCGGCCTCGAAGCGGGCGTCGTCAATACCGGCGGTTTCCAGTTCCGCCGCAGCAGCGAGCCAGACATCGCGCAGGATGGCCGGAGTCGTCATCAGGACGCTTCCGCCAACAGCCGGGCTTCTTCGGCTGTCGCTGCGGCGTCGATCAGGGGATCGAGATTGCCGTCCAGCATGCCGACCAGGTCGTGGCGCGTGAGGCCGATGCGGTGGTCGGTGACGCGGTTTTCGGGGAAGTTGTAGGTGCGGATCTTCTCGGAGCGGTCGCCCGAGCCTACCTGGGAGCGGCGCGCATCGGCGCGCTCCTGTTCTGCAGCCCGGCGTTGCTGTTCGTACAATCGCGCCCGCAGCACCGACATCGCCTTGATCTTGTTCTTGAGCTGCGAGCGCTCGTCCGTGCAGGTCACGACGATGCCGCTCGGCTCATGCGTCAGCCGCACGCCGGTTTGCACTTTGTTCACGTTCTGGCCGCCCGCGCCGCCGGAGTGGAACAGGTCGAGTCGAATCTCGGATTCGTCGAGGTCGACATCGACTTCCTCAGCCTCGGGCATCACGGCTACGGTCGCGGTGGAGGTGTGGATGCGGCCCTGGGCCTCGGTTTCGGGAACGCGCTGCACGCGATGGACGCCGGACTCGTACTTGAGCCTCGAGAACGCGCCGTCGCCCTCGATCTGGCAGATCACTTCCTTGAACCCACCCTTGGCATTCTCCGACATGCTGAGCAGGTCGTGGCGCCAGCGGCGGCCCTCGGCGTAGCGAACGTAGGCGCGAAACAGGTCAGCCGCCCAGAGGCCGGCTTCGTCGCCGCCTGCGCCTGCGCGAATCTCCACGATCACGTTGCGCTCGTCATTCGGATCGCGTGGCAGCAAGGCGCGTTTGGCGTTGGACTCGAGTTCGTCGATGCGACCCTGAAGCTCGGACACTTCCATCTGCGCGAGCTCGCGCATTTCGTCGTCGTCGGCATCGTCGAGTACTTCGCGCGCCTGAGTGAGTTGGTCGCATGCTGAGCGATACTCGTTGAGCAGGTTGATCTTCTCCTGCAGCGAGGCATGCTCGCGCGCAAGCGTCCGTAGGCGCGCGGGATCGCTCGTGGTTGCAGGATCGGCCATCTCCTGCTCAATCTCGTGGAACCGATCGGCGACATCTTCGAGCCGCGACCACATGGCCGCGCTGTCGGCGTTGTCGGTTGGTGAGTTGACCGGCATCTCGCTCCTCAGTCCTGTGGCTGAGTATATGTAAGCTCTGCCAGCGCGCCGACGACTTCATCCAGGCCAACGCTCCACTGCTCCGAAGACTCAAGGTTGCGAATCGTGATTCGTCTGTCGGCGAGGTCTCGTGCCCCCGCGATGACCGCGAAGCGAGCGCCGATCCGGTTTGCCTGCCGCAACTGCGCCTTGAGCGAGCGTCCGCCGAAGGCGAGGGTGGCCGCGACGCCGCGGC
The DNA here is from genome assembly GCA_009838915.1 of Chloroflexota bacterium. Lineage (GTDB taxonomy): Bacteria > Chloroflexota > Dehalococcoidia > Bin125 > Bin125 > Bin125. Next base: position 411,544 of record VXQT01000013.1, on the reverse strand, counting down.
GGCGCAGCTCGCCGGCTATCCGCGAGGCAGCGAACTCGGCGCCTTCACCCAGCGCGGCGATCAGCACGTCGACTGCCGACTGGTCGTCCGAGATTAGCCCTTGTTCGCGCAGTTGTTGCGCCATCCGCTCAATGCCCATGCCGAAGCCGATGCCGGGCGTGGGCGGACCGCCGATCTGCTCGATCAGGCCGTCGTAGCGGCCGCCGGCGAGGACCGTGACCTGCGAGCCCTCGCCCTCGGCGGGGACGATCTCGAAGACGGTGTGCGTGTAGTAATCGAGACCGCGGACGAGCGTGGGACGCTCCTCGTAGGGGATATCGAGCGCCTCGAGATGGGACTTGACGGCATCGTAGTAGGCCGCCGACTCGGGTCGGAGATGGTCGGTGATGATCGGCGCGCCTTGCTGGTAGGGCCTGGTGCGCTCGTCCTTGCTGTCCAACAAGCGCATCGGGGCGCGCTCCCAGCGTGCGCGGTCGTCGGGCGCAATTCGATCCAGGTGCGGTTCGAAGTGCGCCTTGAGTTTGGGCACGTATCTTCCCCGATCTTCAGTGTCGCCGATGCTGTTGAGCAGGATCTTGAGATCTCGCAGACCGAGCGATTGCGCGAGCCGCCAGCCGAGGTCGATCACCTCAGCATCGAGCGCCGGATCGCGAACGCCGATTGCTTCAACCCCGAACTGGGTGTGTTGACGGAAGCGTCCGGCCTGGGGACGCTCGTAGCGGAAGATCGGCAAGTGATAGGCGAGCTTGACCGGCTGGCTGAGATTGGCCATGCCGTGTTCCAGGTAGGCGCGGCAGACCGAGGCCGTGCCTTCCGGCCTCAGTGCCAGGCGTTCGCCTCCGCGATCTTCGAAGATGTACATTTCCTTTTCGACAATGTCCGTGCCCTCGCCGACGCCGCGGGCGAACAGTTCGGCGTTCTCGAATGTCGGCGGCTCGATGAAGCCGTACCCGGCGAGCCGCGCCTGCTCGCGCGCATGCGTCAGGATCTGCGCGTGAACCGCGTAATCCTGTGGCAACAAGTCGCGTGTGCCTCTCGGAGTCTGGAAGCGTCGAACAGAGCTGTCGGCCATGGAACGTCCTTGCCGCTCATCGTACAGATAGGTGTGGATCTGGACGCGGCATCATCCGTAGCCAGCGAGCACAAGCGCTCGCTTTGTATGATCGAACTATGGCAACGCAGACGGTTGCGGCCGAAGTGGTCGACCTGAAAAAGCACCCGACGCTCGGAGTGCTGGTTGACACCTTGGAGCAGTACCTCCCCGCCGATGACTGTGACCAGGTGCTCGCCGCGTATGAGTACGCGCGGGAGAAACATGAAGGCCACATGCGGCGCTCGGGGCATCCGTACATCGAGCATCCGCTCGCGGCCGCGATCACGTGTGCGGAGCTGCAGTTGGATGTGCCGGCGGTTCAGGCGGCCCTGCTGCACGACGTGATGGAGGATTGCGGCGTATCGCGGGCGCAGTTGGTCAGCGAGTTCGGCGTTGATGTAGCCAAGCTGGTTGAGGGCGCGACCAAGCTCTCTGCCTTGCAGCTACCCCGAGTGACCGGCGCGATCGACCGCGAAGTACAGGCCGAGAATCTGCGCAAAATGTTCGTCGCCATGGCCGATGACGTGCGTGTCGTGATAGTCAAGCTGGCCGACCGCCTGCACAACATGCGCACCCTCGACGCCATGCGTGCCGACCAGCAGGTGCGTATCTCGCGCGAAACGATGGACATATACGCGCCGCTCGCGGCTCGGTTGGGCATCTGGCAGATTCGCGCGCAGCTCGAGGACCTGTCCTTCAAGTACCTGGAGCCTGACGACTACCGACGCATCTCCGACCTGGTCGCTTCGCGTCGGCAGACGCGAGAACGCTACCTGGGACAGATTCGCGTGCAGCTTGAGAACGCCCTGACCGCCGAAGGGTTGAACGCACAGGTTCGCGGGCGCGTCAAGCACCTGTTTTCGATTCACGAGAAGATCAAGAAGTACTCGGCGCAGGGCAAGTCATTCGACGACATCTATGACTTGCTCGCGCTACGCGTGCTGACCGAGACGACCGGCGACTGCTATGCCGTGCTGGGCGTCGTCCATGGACTCTGGCGGCCGCTGGCGGGCGAGTTCGATGACTACATCGCAAGTCCGCGTCCGAGCGGCTATCAGTCGCTCCATACGACCGCGTTCTGGTCGGCTTCGCACGCAGTCGAGGTGCAGATTCGCACGCATCAGATGGATCGGGAGGCCGAGTACGGCGTCGCGGTGCACTGGGCATACAAGGAGAATCGGCACAACGCGATGAACGACCGCGAGCGGCTCTCGTGGTTGCGCCAACTCGTGGACTGGCAGGGAGAACTCGCCGGCGCCGACGACTTTCTCGAGACCCTGCGCTCGGATGTCTTCCAGGATCAGGTCTTTGTACACACCCCCAAGGGCGAGATTCTGGCACTGCGCACCGGCGCGACGCCGCTGGATTTCGCCTTCCGCATCCATACGGATGTTGGATATCAGTGCGTTGGCGCCAAAGTGAATGGCCGCCTTGCGCGACTCTCGACGCCGCTGGCTAACGGTGATGTCGTCGAGATCGTCACCAGCCGCACTGCCCGCGGACCGAGCCGCGACTGGCTCAATCCGGCGTTGGGCTACGTCACGACGCAACACGCGCGCACCAAGATTCGACAGTGGTTCAATCGTCAGGCGAGAACCGAGAACATCGCGCGCGGTCGCGACGAGTTGGATCGGGAACTGCGCCGCCTCAGTCTGCGTTTGCCCAACGTCGAGTCCGAAGTGATGGAGGCGACCCGGGCGAAGACGATGGACGACGCGCTCGCGTTGATCGGCGCGGGCGACATCACCGCGCACGCCGTCGCGCTCAAAGTCGCATCAGCGGGCGAGGAAGAGGCCGATCTCGCGCCGACGGTTGAGGTCGTCGAACCGACGGCGCCGTCGAGTGTGGAGGCTGTTTCAGTACTCGGCGGCACGAACATGCTGACCCGGCTCGCGCCCTGCTGTTCGCCACAGGTTGGCGAGGCGATCACCGGGTTCATCACGCGCAGCCGCGGAGTGACGATCCATCGCCAAGATTGCCCGAACATCGTCTCGCTGGTGGACGACGAGCGGATCGTCCCGGTGCGCTGGAACACGTTCCGCGGACTGACCGAAGCGCGCCTGCGAGTGACCGGCTGGGACCGCGTCGGCCTGGCCCGCGACGTGGCCGGCGTCTGCGCCGACGAGAACGTGAACATGGTCTCGTTCGTGACCGGCGAACCCGATCGAGGCGCGGTCACACTGACGTTCACGGTCGAGGCCAACGGTCTGCGCCAGTTGCAGCGCGTGATGTCAAAGCTTGATGGCGTACACGGAGTGATGAGCGTCGAGCGGGACCACTAGGCGCCCGGCGTCGCCGCCGCCGTCAGGGGCGCAGCGCTTCGGCCAGGCGGTTGATGTCGGATTCCGGCGTGTAGAAGTGCGGCGAGGCGCGCAATCGTCCGAAGCGGACGGCAGTGATGATACCGGCGTCCTGCAGCCGCTCCCAGGTTTCGTCGACAGTCTCGCGGGCGGCCAGCTCCTCGGGCGGATCGAAGATCACGATACCGCTGCGTTCGGACTCCCCGCGGGGTGAGAAGACGCGGCAACCGGCGTCTGTCAGGGCGTCACAGAGGTACGCGGTCACCGACTCCAGCTGTGCCCATACGTTGTCGATGCCGACGTAGAGCAAATGCCGGATCGCGGCTCTCATGCCCAGCATGGTCGCGGTGGGCGTGGCGCCCGGTTCGAATCGCGACGCCGTCGGCGAGAGGATGAGTTCTTCGTTGCCGGAGTCAAGGCCGCCGTCCATGCTGTTGGCCCCGAGCACGGGCGGAATCAGATCGCCGATCAGCTCTTCGCGGACGTAGAGCATCCCCGATCCGGTCGGGCCCAGCATCCACTTGTGTCCACCGGCGGCGAGGATGTCCACGTCGTCCGCGGCCACGTTGACCGGGAGCGCTCCGGCCGACTGAATTGCATCCACGGAGAGCAGGCCGCCGACCGCGTGTACGGCGTCGGCGATCGGCCGCAAGTTGGAGCGGAAACCGCTGCCCCATTGGACGTGGGAGATGCCGACAAGCTTCGTGCGTTCGCCGACGGCGGCGAGGATGTCCTCGGTGGGAATGCGTCCGTCGTCGTGCTGGTAGACCACGTCGAGCTCGACGCCCCGCTGCTGTAGTGCGTTGTAGAAATGGCGATTGGATGGATACTCGGCGTCGGTGACCAGGATGCGGTCGCCGTTTTGCAGATTCAACGCTCCGGCGGAGACGGATACGCCGGTCGCAGTGTTGGGCACGAACGCGATCTCGTCGGCGCTGCGAGCGCCGATCAACTCGGCCGATACCTGCCGAAAGTCGGCCATGTCATCCATCCAAGTTGAACCGAAGTAGCCGGATCGCCCCGCCTGGTCGGCGTAGTCGTGAACCGCCTGCGCGACATCGGCGGGCAAGGGCGAGACGCCGGCGTGATTGAAGAAGGCCAGGCCGCTGTCGAGGACGGGGTAGGGGTTGCTGCTCATGAGTTGCTCTCCGTTCGTGAGAGTCTAGGCAGCTTCAGCGGTTGGCGGCAGTGGCAAGAGTTGCGTTCAGAAGAATGCCTGTTCTATGATGCGCAATCAGGGAGAACATGTGTACCGTGCACTTGTTCTCATTTTAGCGTGAGGAGCCTGAGATGCACACCCGAGTCAGTGGCGGAGCCGTGATAGGACTGGATGGAGCGCCGATCTGCGTGGAGGTCGACATCTCGGCAGGGATGCCGAACACGACCATCGTGGGGCTGCCCGACGCGGCGGTCGCGGAGGCGCGCGAGCGGGTGCGGTCGGCAATCCGCAATGCAGGGGCCGGATTTCCGACCAAGCGGGTAACTGTGAATCTTGCCCCGGCGCACATTCGCAAGGAGGGCGCGGGCTACGACCTGCCAATCGCGGTAGGCATGCTGGTCGCAACGGGGCAGATCTGCGAGTCGGCGGTGCAGGACACGCTGTTCCTGGGCGAATTGGCGCTGGACGGGGAACTGCGACACGTGCGCGGCGTACTGTCGGTCGCTGCGGCAGCGCGCGACGCTTCCGTGCGGCGCATCGTCGTGCCCAAGGTCGATGCTGAAGAGGCGTCGTTGATCGACGGAATCGAGGTGGTCGCGGTCGACTCATTGCGCGACTGGATCGAGCTCGCGACGGAGGAGCGGCCGCTGACCGACGCAATTTGGCCGGCCGCGCCTCCGATTGAGGAGGATCCGGGATCAGTCTTTGAGGGGCATGACTTCTCGGACGTGCGCGGCCAGGAACACGTTAAGCGGGCGCTCGAGGTCGCGGCAGCAGGCGGGCACAACCTGCTGATGTGCGGCCCCCCGGGTGCAGGCAAGACGCTGCTGGCCTCGTGTCTTCCCGGCATTCTGCCGCCGTTGACCAACCAGGAAGCGCTGGAAGTGACCAAGATCGCTTCTGTCGCAGGCATGACCGGAGGCAACAGGCTGATTCGCGAGCGGCCCTTCCGCGCCCCGCATCACACGATCTCCAACGCCGGACTGGTTGGCGGCGGGCAGAAGCTGCGCCCGGGTGAGGTCACGATGGCGCACCGCGGTGTGTTGTTCCTCGACGAGCTCCCCGAGTTCTCGGTGCGGGCGCTGGAAACGATGCGGCAGCCGCTGGAAGATCGGCACATCACCATTTCTCGTGCGCACGGCACGGTGACGTATCCCGCCGACATCTGCCTGGTCGCGGCGATGAATCCTTGTCCCTGCGGCAACTTCGGCACCGAGCAACACTGCACCTGCACCGATGGGGCGGTTTATCGCTATCAGCGCCGCATCTCAGGTCCGGTGCTGGACCGGATCGACCTGTTCGTCGATGTGCCGCGAGTCGAGGTACAGAAGCTGATGGAGTCGTCGACTTCTGCGCCGCCGCCGAGCGCAGAATCGTCGGCCGACGTGCGACGGCGCGTGGTCGGGGCGCGGCAGGTGCAGCGCGACCGCTACGGCGACTGCGGCCCCAACGCCAATGCTTCGCTCTCGGCGCGAGAGGTCAACAAGCACTGCTACGACGCGCTGGACGATCGGGCGCGCACGCTGATCCAGGAGGCCGTTGATCGGCTGAGCCTGTCGGCGCGCGGATTCCACCGGGTCCTCAAGGTGGCACGTACCATCGCCGACCTGGCCGACGCTGAGGTGATCACCGCACAGCACGTCGCCGAAGCCGTGCAGTATCGACGCCGAACCAAGCTGGTCTGAGTATGGGCGGTGATATCGTGACCATCCCAGCCCCCGTAGCTCAGGGGATAGAGCACCGGCCTCCGGAGCCGGGAGCGTAGGTTCGAATCCTACCGGGGGTACCAGCGCTTCCCGATATCACTCTGTGGACCAGGTAATCAGCATGGCCTTGGCAGGCGTGCGCCACGCTGGTCGGTAGACCTCGCCCCGCTTGAACAACTCATCGATGTGAACGCGAATGTTGTCGGCGGCGCCGGAGTGATCGTGTGCGGCGAGCTCCTCAATCGCGAACTGCACTGCCGCATCGTCGTCGCGCGGCAACTGCTCCGGCCACGAGAACGGCTCATTGATCACCAGTACGTCCGGCGCGATTCCCATGTCCCAGATGACGGGCAGCAGTTCCTTGAACCCGGGCGACGGATGCTCCTCCTCGCCAAAGGCTATGCGGAACAGCCTTGAGCTCACGTTGGGCGGAGGCACGGTCCAGGTGAGGATCATCACCCGCCGTCGGGCGGTCTCGTGCATCGCTCGGACGAACGGCTCGATGTCATCGATGAAGTACGTCACGTCAACGGTCAGGACGACATCGGCGCTGATTGGCTCGCGCATCGGCCAGGCGGAGGAGATGGCTTCGGCGTTCCCGATCCCGTGCTCACCGACAGAGAGGCGGAACTGTTCGCGCATCGCCGCCGACGGCTCGATGTTGCGCAGCGACCTGGCCCGCAGCGCCAGTGGCAGCCCCATGCGCCCGGCGCCTCCGCCAATCTCGACAATCTCGTCGTCCATCTCCAACCGACGAATCAGTTCCCTGAGTGAAGCTTCCGGTGATCGAGTCGGGTCGAAGCGATAGGTGTGCGCATAACGCTCCCAGTACGACTCGTCGAAGGGCCTGGACAGTCGGCGCTGCTGATCCTGCCGGGCGCGCACCATGGCGTTGTATCGATCTGCCGCTTGCATGTCGATTCCGCTTCTTGACCGTGCAGTCATAACGCTGCGCGGTGATAGCGTAGAACCTTGAGCGCGCCTCGGAGGGCGAGGGGCGGAGGGCTTTGCCGGGTGTCTCAACGAGGGCGCAGCGCCAGGACGCGGCCGCAGCGACTTGCTCGGCGCCGCGCATCGATCCAGGGTTTCGATCGCGGCGGAAACCGCCGATCGTGGCTGCGATCTCGCTGGGTGCTGGGCACATTCGGAATCGTTGCGGGTGCCGCGTTGATTGCAGGACTAGTCGCCACCGGATTTGGAGATCCCGCCCCAGCCCCAACGGCCGATCCGCCGCCGGTGCGCCGCACCGGATCCGATGTAGTGACGGGCGCGGTTGCGGGGAAGCCCACCTGGCACGCGCCTCCCGCGTTCGCATTGAGTGACGGCGTCGACTACGGCGCTCAGATCACACTGGACGACGGCAGCGTCGTCAGCATCGATCTGTTCGAGCTGCAGGCGCCGGAACACGTCAACAACTTCGTCTTCCTTGTGCGAGCCGGCTTCTACGACGAGCTCACGTTCCACGAGGTGCTGCCGGGCGTCAGGGTCAGGGCCGGTGATCCGGCCACCGACGGCAGCGGCGGCGCTGGCTATGTCCTGCCCGACGAACCGGTCACCGCCGACAACGAATCGGCGCTCGCCGCCGATAGCGTTGGCGTGGTTTCGATGTGGCGCGACGAGTCCGGTGCGTCATCCTCCCAGTTCGTGATCGCGCTCTCGGAAGGGTCGCTGATTGAAGGCGCCACCGCCTTCGGGCAGGTGACGGGCGGGCTCGAGCAGCTCTATGCATTCAACCCGCGCGATCCGGCGGCGATCCCGTTGCCGGTTACGGGTCCGAAGATCGTCTCCGTTCGAGTAACGGAGAACGGTGTGGTCACGGAGGCCGCGCAGCCTGTATCTGCGCAGGAATCGACGCCGCCGGTTCCCGACCTCTCGCTCTCCTGGGACTCACCGCCCGACCTCGCCCTGGAAGACGAGGTGGACTACCGCGCGACGATCACCATGGTTGGCGGCGGGACGATTGAGATTGACCTGTTTGAGGAGCTGGCACCTCAACACGTCAACAACTTCGTGTTCCTTGCTCGCGAGGGGTACTACGATGCGGTCACGTTCCATCGCATCATCCACGGATTCATGGCCCAGGGCGGCGACCCGACGGGCAGCGGATCCGGCGGACCGGGATACACGATCGATGCAGAGTTCAATGACACGCCGCATGTGCGCGGCGTACTCTCGATGGCGCGTACGGCGGATCCCAACTCGGCAGGTAGCCAGTTTTTCATCGTTTATGACACGGCGGCACACCTGGATGGTCAGTACACGGCGTTTGGCGAGGTGATCTCGGGGATGGAAGTCGTTGACGCATTCCTCGAGCGCGACCCATTGGACCCGACCGCGCCGCCGGGGCCCCAGATCGCCTCGATCACGATCAGCGAAATCGCCCCGGAGTAGTCCGCGGGCCCAGCAATGCCGCACGGCGGCGGAGGAATCCATGGCCAGCTATAGCAAGCGTCCGGAGATGGCGCTCAAGGAGGGCGCCAACTACAGCGCCACGATCGAGATGGAAGACGGCGGCAAGATCGTGCTGGAACTCTGGCCCGACAAGGCGCCGGAGCACGTCAATTCGTTCGTCTTTCTCGCTCGGGAAGGCTTCTACGACGGCGTCACCTTCCACCGCATCATCAGCGGCTTCATGGCACAGGGCGGCGACCCGACGGGTACCGGCACGGGCGGTCCTGGCTACAACGTCCCGGCCGAGTTCAACGACACCAAGCATGTGGCGGGCGTGCTCTCGATGGCGCGCGCCCAGGATCCCAATTCGGCCGGCAGCCAATTCTTCATCTGCAACGCCGATGCCACGTTCCTCGACGGCGACTACACCGCGTTCGGCAAAGTCACGTCAGGTCTGGACGTCGTGCTCGCCTTCCCCGAGCGCGACCCACAGCGCGCCCGCGAGCCGGGTCCGAAGATGAAGTCGGTCACGATCGCCGAGTCCTAACCACTCGAGTCCCCGAGTAATCCGGAGACCGGAGCGTCATGTCCTCGCCAGCGCCACAGATTCCGCCGATTCCGCCGCTCGCGGTGGTGCTGCGTGTGGTCTCGATTCTCGGCATGGGCCTGACCTTCTCCGGCTGCGTGCTTGCCCTCGTCGCTGCCGAGTGGTGGTGGGCACTGGGTACGGGCCTCGCCTTCGTGCCGTTCATGCTGATGATGGGCATTGTCGACCGGCTGATACCCGACGTCTCGAAGTGGGCGACGGAGAACTCGCCGCCTTCAGATCCGGAACAGACTCCGTAAGAAGGACCAAGCGTCGCCGAGGCGGCGTTAGCCGTCGATGCGAGCCGTTGCAGAGCCCTTGACGACTTCGGTGCCGTCCTGGTTGACGGTGGAGACTGCGAGGTCAACGACGCTGACGCCGTCTTCCTCGCGGATCGCCTCGACCGTGGCGGTCGCGGTCAGAGAGTCTCCGGGCCAGACCTGGGCGACAAAGCGGACGCCGTACTTGGTCAGGCGGCCGTCGCCGACGTAGTTGGTCAGCATCTTGCCGGTCATGCCCATAGTCAGCATGCCGTGCGCGAACACGGTCGGATAACCGGCGATCTCGGTGGTGAAGATCTCGTCCGTGTGCAGCGGGTTGTAGTCGCCCGATGCGCCGGCGTACTGGATGATCTGGGTGCGGGTCAGGTTGTCGACGATCTGCTCGCTGTGCTGGTCGCCGACGTTGAGGTTGGACTTGCTCAATGCCATGTTGGTTGCCTGTCTCTGCTTCGAAATCGATCGCTACTCGACGACTCGCGAGGTCTGTACGCCGACCGAGCGGGCGGTCACGACGAGCACGCCGTCCTGGTTGTAGTACTCGGTGATTGACTCGTTGAACTTGAGCGTGCCGCCGCGGCGTCCCTCGCGCTCCCAGGAGTTGCCCGGCATATCGACGGCCTTGAGCACGTCGCCCGGCTGGATCGGTGCGTGGTACTCGTAGTGCTGCTCGGCGTGGAAGCCGGTACCACCACCGCCTCCGCCCGACGAGTCGCGCTGAATGCCGGTCGGTTCCTTGCCCGAGCCGAACCAGGGCTCGCCGATCACGGGGCGCAGGTTGTAGCCCTCGGTGAACTGCGCCGACGATTGGACGAACGTCGGCGGCGGGATGATGTGACCGGGCTCGGTGTCGGCCGCGGCGTTGGCGTCATAGTAGATCGGATTGGCGTCGCCGACGGAGCGGGCGAACAGCATGATGTGCCCAGCTTCGATCGGAAAGTGCTCGGTGGCCACTTCGTGTCCTTCCAGTTGTGCTCGGTGGTTCGGGCGATAGCTTAACGGACACCGGAGCGACGTTCGAACGGATCGATCACACGCATGACCAAGCCGTTTGCCGATCTCAGAGTCGTTGAACTGGCCGGATCCCACGCGGGCGCGTTCTCCGCCAAGATGTTCGCCGACTACGGCGCGCAAGTCGTCAAGATCGTGCCGGCCAACGGCGATCCGTTGTTGCATCACGGCGAACTGCTACCGTCTCATCCCTTCGGCGATCACGAAGTGGGCTCGATCTGGGCCTTTTGCAACACATCGAAGTCGGTGTACGCCGCGGAGCCGGCCTCAGAAAAGACACGTGAGCTCATCGCCGGTGCGGATGTCGTCATAGAGAGCTCTGCGCCCGACCCACTTGAGCCGGTGACGCTGGAAACTGACGCACCACAGCTCACTCGGGTTCTGATCTCACCCTTCGGTCTGGACGGACCCTGGGCCGGCCGCCGATCTAACGTTTTCACCGACGATGCCGCAAGCGGGCACATGTATCTGAACGGGGAGCCGGATCGGTATCCATTCCGCCGCCATGGGCGGCATACCGAGTACTCCGGCGGGATGTACGGGTTCATCGGCGCGATGGCGGCGTTGATTGCGCGTGAGTCGACCGGCCGAGGCCAGACGGTCGAGGTCGCGCACCTCGAGTCAATGGTGGCGATGCACCAGCACACGACCACGATGTGGACGCACGCGGGCCATGTCCTCAGGCGCGAAGGCAACGCGCAGCCCGGCATGTGGCATCCCGCCGGCGTCTACGAATGCGCCGACGGATTCGTCTTCCTCGGCCACGCGACCGCGGCCAAGCTGGAACCATTCCTCCACGCGGCGGGCGTCGGACACATCCTTGACGATCCGCGCCTGGCCACCAACGAGTCGCGCGGCCTCAACAAGGCGGCACTTGACGAGGCGCTGCGACCGTGGCTGATGTCCCACACATCGGCGGAGATTTGCGAGCTGGGCGAGGCGACCTTCTCGCCGCTCGGGCCGGTCTGGGATACGCACGAGTTTCTCGCTGATCCACACATGATCGCGCGGGAGTTCTTTGTTCCGCTCGATGCGTCACATGGGGACGAATTGATCCCACGCGGGCCGTTCCGGATCGGCGACGACCTGGCCGGCGCCAATCCTCTGCCGCCTAAGCAGATTGAGAGGCGGGAGCTGGCGGCATGGGGGTCACCGAAGCGCGCCGCCGCGATGGAACCCGCCTTGGAAGATGGGCCCCTGACCGGTCTGAGCGTGCTCGACCTGACCCGCGTCTGGGCCGGACCGATTGCCGGTCGGCTGCTGGGCGACCTGGGAGCGGACGTGATTCACATCGAGTCGCCCTGGAATCGCGGCCCGCTGGAAGCTCCCGACAACCTGGCCGAACTGACGCACCTCTATCCGGACAATGAGTTGGGCGAGCGGCACTGGAATCGCAACGGCGGATTCAACAAGCTGGCCCGCAACAAGCGAGGCGTGTCGATTGACCTGTCCAGCAGTCCAGGTCTGGAACTCTTTCGGGAACTGCTGTCGTTCTCCGACGTAGTGCTGGAGAACTTCTCGCCTCGAGTCTTCCCGCAATGGGGTCTGGACTGGGAGTCGCTGCGGCGCCTGAATCCGAGCATTATCCATACGTCGATGCCGGGCTACGGCGCACAGGGTCCAGGAGCCAATCGGGTCGCGCTGGGTCCGGTGATTGAAGCCGCGACGGGCATGACGATGATGTCGGGATACGCCGACGGCATTCCTTTCCGTTCGGGCGTCGCCTGGCCGGATCCGGTCTCGGGGATGAGCGCGGTCGCGGGAACGCTGGTTGCGCTCTGGCGACGAATGTCGCAGGGAGGCGATGGACAGCGGGTCGAGACGGCCATGATCGAGTCGATGGGCACGTTCGCTGGCGATGAATTGCTGTCCGCGCAGATAGTGGGACAACCGCCTCCGCGTCGCGGTAATCGCGAGCAGGGTGTGGCGCCTCAAGGCGTCTATCGATGCCTTGGCGACGACCGCTGGCTGGCCATCTCCGTCAGCTCGGATGTGGAGTGGACCGCACTGTGTCGAGTCGCCGAGTTGCCGGATGACTGGCTGGATTGGGCGCTGTGGGAACGCGAAGCGCGGCATGACGAGATCGATGCGGCGCTGAACATTTGGTGCCGCGCGATCACGCCCTCCGATGCGGCGACGCGCTTGCAGCGAGCCGGTGTGATCGCCGCCGGGTTGGCCGACGGACGCGACCTGCTGGAGTCTGACCATCTGGCCGCCAGATCGTTCTGGGCAGAGGTGTCCAGCACGGATGTCGGCGCACTGCGCTATCCGGGCTGCCCTATCCGGCTGAGCGATACGCCGGCCACTTACCGCCGGGGCGCGCCCGGTCTGGGCGAGCACAACCTGGAGGTGCTGACGGAGTACCTGGGCAAGAACGAGGCGGAGGTCGCCGCACTGCGTGAGGACGGCGTCCTCGCCGATCGACCTCCAAGCATGGAAGAGTTGCTCAGGCCCAGGATCTGACGCATTGGACGGTCGAGAGTGGTCGGGGTGGGCGGATTTGAACCGCCGGCCTCACGGCCCCAAACCGTGCGCTCTGCCAAGCTGAGCTACACCCCGGGACTGACTTCACTCGTGCTCACTCTATGCCGTCGAACCGCTCAACCGACCTGCAGCGCGCCGACCAGGTCATTGACGTCTGCCACGTCGTTGTCCCTGCAGTACTGAATCAGTTCCTCCAGCACGCGGATCGAGGCGAACGGGTCGCGGAAGGACGCCGTGCCGACCTGTACCGCCGTTGCGCCGGCAAGGATGAACTCGACCGCGTCGCGGCCGTCAACGATGCCGCCGCAGCCAATCACGGGGATATCGACGGCCTTGGCCGTCTCCCAGACCAATCTCAGCGCGAGCGGCTTGATCGCCGGTCCGGTGAGCCCGGCGACGGGGCGATTGGTGCGCGGCCGGCGCGAGTTCACGTCGATGCTCATGCCCACGAAGGAGTTGGCCACGCAGAGCGCATCGGCGCCGGCGTCCTGGCAGGCCCTGGCGACCACAGCGATGTCGGTCACGTCGGGCGTGAGCTTGGCGATCACTGGCAGCGTGGTCGAGCTCACGACCGCTTCGACGACGCGTCCGGCCGCCACGGGATCTCTGCCGAAGGCGACGCCGCCGACGTCGAGGTTGGGACAGGAGATGTTGACTTCGAGCCCGGCGACGCCAGGCGCTCCGTCGAGTACCTGGGCAAGGCGGGCAAACTCCTCGACGGTGTCGCCGAGCATGTTGACGACGACGGGCACATCCCAGGTCTCCCAGACGGTCGCCGCGTCGCTCAGCAAGCGGCGCACGCCGACGTTCTGAAAGCCGATGCTGTTCAGCATCCCGGCAGGGGTCTCAACGATTCTCGGGGTAGGATTGCCTCGGCGAGGCTTGAGCGTCACGCCCTTGGAGAGCAGGCCGCCGAGGCGATTGATGTCGAAGAGGCGCGCCAACTCCAGCCCGTTGCTTGACGTGCCTGAAGCAGTCATCACCGGGTTGCGAAGAATCAGCTCCCGCTTCGCTCCCGGCGCGAGATCAACGCTGAGCTGCGGCGCCGTCTGAATTGCCGTCGCGGCGCGAACGCCATGGGTCTCGGTAACCGACGTGGACATGCGACTCCCTGCTGCGCATGCTAATGCGCAGTCATGCGGAGTAACTCGCGTAGGATCAGATGCGAACCGAGGCTAGTTGTCGTTCTCGGAGGCGCGGCGGCGCTTGGAGATGCCCATGTCGTTCCAGCGCGAGCGACCTTCCTGGCGATCCCAGATTGAGTCCTCGGACGAGTTGCGGAACTCCTTGGTTTCGCCGCAACTGCAGACACCCATCGACATCGGGCCGTTCGGAGCGTCGATCGTCCAGTGGTGGATGTGAGTAGACGCTTCAGTCTTCAGTCGAGTCTTCGCTGCCATTCTCGAGAGCCTTCCTGGGCCTGCGTAGCCGCGCTGTGGACGCAGCGCGCACTCTTGCAGCCCCGTGTGAGCAGGACGCTACGTATCACCTCGTCGTGGAGCAATACATCGGGAAACAGTCCCGTCGCACGGCTGTAAAGTGCGACACCCGCTCGTAACTGCTTGACGATCTATCGGTTGAATCGGTTCCATTCGACCAGGTAGCGCCCGCTGCGGGAACAGTTCTCGCACTGCCGGCGACGCCCCGAGATCGCAGGGGGAGGCGCGCGATTCAGTACGTGGCGCCGTATTGGGGTACGATGATTGCAGCGCGGGGCGACGACGCTGAATATGCGGAGTTGAATCCAGGCGCATCGACTGACCTTGATCTGCAATCACACCGAATCCACCCATCGCACTTTCGCCTGCCCCGGCCATGCGGGTGGGCGAATAGCCGCTCGCATGACTGCCCTCATGGCCGACTGCATTCACAGTACCCCGATCCCGCAGGGACGGGGCTGAGCAGGTCGTGGTCTGGCGGCGGCTGACGGGTCGAGCCGAGAAAGGGGAGCGCATGGCCCTCACCGACGAGACGGTGCGAGACGCGCTGCGGACCGTTCGCGATCCGCAGCTTGGACGCGACCTGATTGCGTTGCGGATGTTCGACGGAGCCGTGATCAACGGAGACGCGGTCACACTCCACCTGGTCTTGCCGATGCACGGCCATCCTTCGCTTGCGGAACTGGAAGACCGCGTCCGGCCTGCGCTGGAACGCGTGGGCGCCGCACAGGTGTCGGTCGAGACACGAGTAGACGTTCCCGCGTGGCAAGGCACCGGACAGCAGGCGGCGATCGGCGGCGTCAAGAACATCATCGCCGTGGCCTCGAACAAGGGCGGCGTCGGCAAGTCCACGATCGCTACAAACCTCGCCGTTGCGCTCGCCCAGAGCGGCGCGGCCGTCGGCTTGATCGATGCCGATGCAACCGGACCCAACCTCCCAACCATGTTCGGTCTGCCCAACGGCTATCAGATGGAAAGCGAGCGAGGTCTGCACCCGGTCAGCCGCTACGGAGTCAAAGTGGTATCGCTGGGCTTCATGATCCCACCTGGAGCTCCAGTGGTCTGGCGCGGACCGATGATCGGCTCGGCGGTTCGGCAACTCCTCCACGATGTGGAGTGGGGAGAGATCGACTACTTGCTGATCGATCTGCCCCCGGGTACGAGCGATGCATCGATGTCGATGGCTCAGGAGGCGCCGATCGCCGGGGCTGTCGTCGTCTCGACGCCCCAGCAAGTTGCGCTCGAGGACGCCAGTAAGGCGGTAACGATGTTCGAGAAGCTCGACGTGCCGGTCTTCGGCATCGTCGAGAACATGTCCTACTTCATCACGCCCGACACCGGTCAGCGGGTGGAGATATTCGGACACGGCGGCGCCCGAGACGCGGCCGACGACCTGGAGATCGATTTCCTCGGGGAGGTCCCGCTGGCGACTGAAGTTCGCGCCGGCGGCGACGAGGGCGAACCGATCGTCGCCTTCGACGCCGAGAATCCGGCTGCGCAGGCGTTCGCGTCCATCGCCGAACGCGTGGCGGTCAAGGTGGCCGCCTCGGCGCTCTTGCAAGCGCCAATCATCCCCGTCCTATGAACGGAAAGACAGGTAATGACGAGATTCTTGAGGCGGACGACAACGACTGACACGTCCGCCGACGATCAGAACGCAGAGAGCGCAGCCCCGCTGATCCCGCCCGAAACGCCGGCGCGAACCGGGCTACAATCGCCAATCGACCCGCCGGCCAAGTCTCCAAGCCGCCGCGGCGGCCGCCGAAGGAGCAGCGCGAACGGGTCGCCCGCATCGAAGACTGAGGCTTCCCCCGCAAACAAGCCTGCGCCGAGGCGAGCCACGCGGCGCTCCACGCAGGACAAGCCGAGCGACCCGGAAGAGAAGATGCTCGCCCTGCTGGAGCGGCAAACCACGCTGCTCGAACAGCAGGGCAAGTCCATTGAGCGGATGGCGGAGTCGCAAGCGCTGCTGACCGATACGCTGCTCGGCCGGCGTGGCGAAGATCACCCGCCGGGCAGGATCGAGGTCCTGCCGCGCCTGGCGATCTTCGTCGACGTGCCCAACATTCTCTACGGCGCCGAATCATCCGGTGTTCGACTGAACTGGGGCAAAGTCGCGGACTTTCTCTCACACGGGCGCACGCTGGTGCGTGCGATCGCCTATGCGCCGATCTCAGACGACCCTACGCAGCGCACCGAGAATGAGCGCTTCGTCGTGCCCTTCCTCGATCATGGCTACCGGATCGCGACCAAGCCGCTGAAGCGATTCACCGGCGGCTCGGTCAAGGCCAACTTCGACGTCGAGCTGGCGATCGATGTGCTGACGATGTCCGACCGCGTCGATGTGATCGTGCTGGTCTCGGGCGACGGCGACTTCCGCCGCCTGGTCGAGATCGTGGGCGCTCGCGGAGTCCGAGTCGAGGTGATGGCGTTCGGCAAGAGCACCTCGTCCGACCTGCGCCAGGTCGCCGATCGTTACATCGACATCGCCCAGTACGCGGATCAGCTCCGCGACTGAGTCAGGCGCCCGCTACTCCGCGGCGAAGTAACGGACGCCGCCGCGCCGCGCCGCGCGGCCGAGGCCGGGGAAGTTGAAGTGGCCTGAGGCGATCAGCGCATTCTCGGTCTCGATCTGATCGAACAACTTGTGTCGGCTGGCGGTCGAGTCGGTCGTGTTCACATCCGCGCCGGGGCACCAGTCGGTCTCCGAGAGCTGGACCAGGTGATGCGCGGCGTCGCCTATCACGTAGGCCTTCTCGCCGCCGCTGGACACGGCGAACGAGACGTGGCCCGGAGTGTGGCCCGGCGTCGGCACGGTCACGACTTCCTCGGTCAGGGCGTGCTCGCCCTCGACGAAGTCGACCAGCCCGGCGTCGACGATGGGGCCGAGCACGTTGTCGTACTGTGCACCCTCTTTGAGTTCGTCGCTGCCGGTCCAGTAGTCCCATTCGGCCTGCTGGATGATGTGTCGGGCGTTGGGAAACTGGGGCACGGGCGTACCGTCATTGTCCCAGGTGTTCCAGCCGGTGTGGTCGAAATGCAGGTGTGAGAACGCGACGACGTCAATGTCGTTCGGCGAAACGCCCGCTTCCTGCATCACGTTCGGCAACGTCGGCGGCTCCTTGAGTGGCATCATCGTCGGCCGCCCGCCGATGCCTGAGTCGACCAGGATGGTCGTACCGCCGGAGATGACCAGCCAGGCTCCCAGATTGAGCGTGATGTTGCCGTCGTCGTCCAGCAAGTCGCGGTAGTTGTCCCAGTCCGAATCTTCGGTCTGGTTGAAGAACATCGTGGGAGGCATGGCCGCCCATGAGTCCTGGACCGCGATCAGCGTCGCGTTGCCAACTTCAACCCTGTGGAACTGTCCCATGATCGCGGCCTTTCTAGTGCTCGATCGCGCGCGGAGAACGGAGTGCGCGATCGGGAGGCTAACCGATCATCAGGCGCCCACCTCGTCCCCGAGTCGGTACGACTCGTCCAACAGTTCGATGGCGTGAGTCGAGCGCGGCATCATCGCTCCGTTCAGGTCGAACCTGGCGATGCCCGCGTCGAGTTGGAGCATGCAACCCGGATTGGCAGTGCAGATCTGGTCGGCGGAAGTCGAGAGGACGTCGTCCATCTTCTCGGCCAGCACCCGCTGTGAGATATCGCTCTGCACCACCGAGTAGATGCCGGCTGAGCCACAGCAGCGATCGGGCGTGCGCATTTCGCTCAGGGTGAGACCGGGAATACTCTGGAGGACATCGCGCGGCGGCTTGCGGATGCCCTGCGCGTGGGAGAGGTGGCAGGAATCCTGGTAGGTCACGGTTCGCTCGATCCGACCCTCAGGCTGAGCGAAGCCGATCTCGACCAGGTACTCGTGGACATCGCGTACCCGAGCGGCGAAGGCCGAGGCGCGCTGAGAGTACTCGGAATCGTTGCGCAATAGGTGGCCGTACTCCTTGAGATGCGAGCCGCAGCCTGCGGCGTTGATCAGGATGGCGTCAGGCAGGTCTTCCGACTCGGGCGTGAAGGCGTCGATGTTGCGTCGCGCCAGCTCGCGCGCAGCTTCGATGTCGCCGCCGTGGGCGTGGAGCGCGCCGCAGCAGACCTGGGCATCGGGAGCGCTCACGGCGACGCCGTTGCGCGCGAAGACGCGCACGGTCGCGCGGTGCGTCTCGGGATAGGCGAGCGGCATCATGCAGCCGGTGACGAGCGAGGCGCGCGCTCGAGCTGCGCCCTGCAGCGGCTCTCGCTCGGCTTCTCGGTTGGCGTAGAAGGGGCGGTCAGCGGATGGCGATAGGGCGTCGATCTCCGCCAGCTTCGGAGCCAGGCGCCTGAGTAGTCCGCTGCGCCGCGCCAGCGACTGCAGACCGCTGCGTTGGTACAGCTTGAGTCCGTAGCCGGCCAGCTTCAGGAGTCGAGGATGGGGAAAGATCCCGCGCATCACAATTCGCCAGATCAGTCGTTGACGGCGCGGCCACTTCTGTTGGGCAAACGCTTCGGCCCTGGTCGCTTCCATCAGGCGGCCGTACGGCACTTTGGACGGACAGGCAGTCTCGCAGGCGCGGCACTGGAGACACTGATCGAAGTGCTGCTGGACTCGCGGCGACCACTCGATGCGGCCATCGGCGAGTCCCCGCATCAGCGCGATCCGTCCGCGGGGCGAGTCAGTCTCGACGCCGAGGTCGTGATAGGTCGGACACGCATTCAGGCAGAAGCCGCAATGGACGCAGAGTCCGAGTTCACCGGCGTCGGGTCGGTCCTCGGTCAGCCAGAGCGGTTCGGCCGTCGGCGGAGTTGCGCTGTTGCTCATGGACGCAGCTTAGATTCCGTCCACGTAGCGCCCGGGACTGAGAGTGCCCTCAGGGTCGAACTGCTCCTTTACCCGATGCATCAGCCGCCCGCCGGGACCGACCGGTCCCCAGACATCCGCGTTTCGCTTGAGCTCAACCGGCGCCGACTCGATGCTCAGGCGGCCTTGAAGGGGTCCCAGTCCATCTCGAAGCGCGCGAACACTGTCTGCGTCAGCTGAAGGAGTCTCGAGAAACAGCAATCCCGAATCGCCGGCCGCGATCCAGGAACTGACCCTAGGCAGAAGCTCACTGATCAGCAATCGGGCGCGCTCCAGTCTTCCGGGGGGCAGCCCAAGGCGCAGCCGGACGTGGTCGGCACGCGTGTCCAGCTCACAGTCGGTGATCGCCTGCCAGCTCTCGACGATGGCCGTGGTGCGTCGCGGTGGTTCTTGCAACCCTTCGAGTCCGGCGGCGTCGAGGGCGGTCGCCAGCACTTCGTTGGCAGCGGATTCCAGTCCGCTTGCGCGTAGCACCAGGGCCGGTCGATCTTCGAGGATCTCCGCGCCATGCCCCGCAGCTCGGGCGGCGGCTTGCTCGGACAATGCGAGACAGCCATCGAGAAACGGCGCCGCGCGGGCGGCGGCTCGTGAGGCCGCAAGCGCCTGTTCGAACGAGTCGGCGGGGAGTGCGACGACCTGGTCGCTGACCGGTTGCGGACGCAGCTTGAACGTCACTTCCGCAATCACGCCGAGCGTGCCCAGCGAACCGGCAAAGAGCTTGGGCAGGTCGTAGCCGCTGACGTTCTTGACGACCTTGCCGCCGCCCTTGATCGTCGTGCCGTCGGCCTTGACCATGCGCATGCCGATCAGCCAGTCGCGAGGACCGCCGAGCGCATTGCGCCGCAGCCCGCCGCGTCCGACCGCGCAGATGCCTCCAAGTGTCGCCTGCTCGAAGCGCGGATGATCGAGCGGCAGAAACTGGCCGTTGGCTGCCAACTCCTGTTGCAGCGACGCAAGCGTCATGCCCGCCTGCGCGGTGATCGTGAAGTCGTCCGGTTCGTAGTCGACGACCTGGTTCATGCCGAACAAGTCGAGCGCGACGTCATACCGACTCGGCGGCATGCCCAGGCCAAGCATCGTCCGTCCGCCCATCGGAACGACGGCGAGATCCCGGCTCGTGGCAACGGATTGCGCGCGCTCGACATCGCCGATTGTGCTGGCCCTGATCGCGGCTCGCGGAACCTGCCCGTCAACCTCGTAACGCTGCAGACGAGCGCTATCGAAGTCGACGTTGCCGAAGAGTCCTTGAATCGCAGCGACGTCGGCAGTCTCAGCGTCCGCCATCGCGGCTTCCCGGCTTGGAGCAGCGGCTCATACGAACGCCTTGGGGCCGAACCTGGCGATCTGATGCTGGGCGTGCTGATGATCGGCTTCGCCGCAACCGTGGCCCTTGGGGAAGATCTTGCAGGGATTGAAGTTCTCGGTTGGCCCGAACGCGGCGCGCAGCGACTTCATCGCCTCCATATCCGCCTCGGAGAAGATCCAGGGCAGATAGTCTCGCTTCTCCAGGCCGACTCCGTGCTCACCGGTGATCGCGCCGCCGGCGTCGACGCAAAGACGCATGATCTCTCCACCGGCGTCCAGCACCCGCTCGGTGGCGCCCGGTTCGCGCTCGTCGAAGAGCAGGCAGGGATGCAGGTTGCCGTCGCCGGCGTGGAACATGTTTGCGACGGGCAATCGATACCGATCGGCGATTTCGTACACGCCGTCGAGCACGTCGGGGAGTTTCGTGCGGGGGACCACGCCATCGAGCAGGTAGTAGTTGGGCATGATCTGACCAAGCGCGCCGATTGCGCCCTTGCGTCCGGCCCAGAGCGTCTCGCGTTCCTCGGGGTCTGTTGCGGATCGCACTTCACGCGGCTCGAACCGGTTGAGGATGCCCTCGACGCGCGCTCCTTCCGCTTCGACCTGCGAGTCGGGGCCGTCAACCTCGACCAACAACACGGCCTCAGCGTCCAGCGGGAACCCGGTGTTCAGCACCGGTTCGACCGCGGCGATTGTCATCTTGTCGATCATCTCCAGCGCCGCTGGGACGATGCCGGAGGCCACCACCGCCGAGACCGCGTTGGACGCCTGGCGCACGCTGTCGTAGACCGCCAATAGCGTGCGCACCGCCGTCGGACGGGGCACCAGCCGCACCAGGGCTTGTGTCACGATCCCGACAGTGCCTTCGGAACCGACGACGCAGCCGACCAGGTCATAGCCCGGATCGTCGCGGGTTTCGTGTCCGATCCACTGGACTTCGCCGTCGGCGGTGACGAGTTCCAACGCGAGCACGTGATTGGTCGTGGTGCCCCAGGCCAGCGTGTGCGGGCCGCCGGCGTTCTCGGCGACGTTGCCGCCGATTGTGCAGGCTCGCTGCGAGCTGGGATCGGGCGCGTAGGCAAGGCCGTGCCTCTCCGCCTCGGCGCCCAGGTCCAGGTTGACGACGCCCGGCTGAACCAGAGCGGTCTTGTTCTCTACATCGATGTCGAGAATTGCGCGCATGCGGTTCATGCCAATGATTACGCCGCCCTTGACGGCCAACGCGCCGCCGCTGAGGCCGGTGCCGGCTCCGCGCGGAGTCACGGGGGCGTCGTACCTGTTCGCGATCTTGATCAGATTGACTACGTCCTCCGTCGACGCCGGGAGCGCGATGACATCGGGATTGCCGCGATCGATCGTGCCGTCGTACTCGTAGACGAGCAGATCTTCGTCGTGCCAGACGACCGCCTGCTCGCCGATGGCGTCGATCAGTTCGCGGACCATGGGCGTCGGAGTCTTCATGTCTTGATGATAGGACGGTCTGTTGAGGACTAGCTCTGCCAACGGCGTTCGAGGAAGTCGAGCACCGCATGGTTGAATGGGCCGGGCTGTTCCATGTAGACCGAGTGGCCGGCCTCGGGCACGATGACGAACTCAGAGCCCTCCATGGCGCGGTGCGAGGCCTTCATCGCTCGCCAGGGGATGATGCGGTCGTGCTCGCCGACGATGTAGAGCATGGGCATGCCGAACTGCCGCAGGAGCGGCATGGATGAGCCGCGCCAGGTGGCCAGTCCGGGAGTCGGCGCGAGAAACGTCGACGGCCGGCGCGGATTCCAACCGTTCATCCGCCGGTACAGCCAGGCGAGCTTCGGGTCGTTCTCCTCCGTCGACGGCGCGAGTGCGCGCTGACGCAGGGTCATGCCTTCAACGGTTCGATAGTGTGCTGCCTGGATCTCGCGCACCTCGTCGTTGACCGCGCCCGCGAGCGTACCGGAGAGAATCAGCGCCTCGATCCGTCCTGGGAAGAGCAGGGCGAACGGCGTAGCAGTGCGGCCGCCCATCGAGTGGGCGATCATGGCGAAGCGGTCGATGTCGAGGTGTTCGAGCAGCGCATGCAGATCGTGCGGAAAGGCACGACGGCCTGGTCCGCCCGGTACATCGCGGCTCAGTCCGAAGGCGCGATGGTCGAATGTCACCGTGTAGTAGTGCTCGCTGAACTCCGGGACATTGCGCCACCAGACGAGGTGATTGCCGCCGGCGCCGTGCGCCAGGATCAACGGAGGCGCAGCCGGATCTCCGTGCGCTTCGTAGTAGAGGTCGATCTCATTGCAGCGAAGGAAGGGCACGATCAGGAGGCGGCCTGGGAACCTGCTGCCTCGAGCACCAGCTCGATGCAGCGAACCGCGGTCAGTCGCTTGTTGCCTTCGCGGTCGGAGTCCCAGACACGTTGTTCTGCGTGCACGCGGTCTCCCGGGCCGACGCAGGCGATCCAGACCGTGCCCACCGGTCGAGACTCGGATCCGCCGGTCGGGCCGGTGATGCCGGTCTCGGCGACGCCGATTTCGGCGTTGAGTGTGTCCCGGACGCCGCGAGCCATCGCCACTGCCGCCTCTTCCGAGACTGAGCCGTGCTCGCGCAGCAAGTCCCTCGACACGCCAATCAGATCAATCTTCGGATAGTTGTGGTACGGCGAGGCACCGCCGATCCAGATCTTCGAGCATCCCGGGATGTCGGTGATCCAGTGGCCGATCAGTCCGCCGGTGTCGGTTTCTGCGGTCGCGAGCGTCAGCTCCCGTGCGGAGAGTTCGTCAACGAGTGTCTGGGCAATGGCCTCGGCCATAAGGAGCGGCCCCGCCTAATCCTCGTTGCTGGTGAATCTGTCCCAGCCGAACATCAGGATGAGCAGGAACGTGACCAGCACCAGGAATGGCGCGAGCAGGATCGCAAACTGGTACCACTCTTCGCGGTCGAAGTTGTTGACGCCGGTGCCGCCTTCGTCGGGCTCGGCTTGTTGGGGCGCTGAGAGTTCGGTCTGAGCCGGAGTGCCGTCGGAGGCATAGACCTCGCCGCCGTCGCCGAAGTGCGGCTGGATCGCGGACATCGCGAGCAGCGCCAGTGCTGCCGCCAGCGACAGCCGCGCCATCGGCTTGATAATTGCAGTCAAGACCTGTCGCATGCTCGTCCTCTCCACCGTTGAGTGGCTGTGGTTCCCTAGCTTAATCCAGCGCGCCCTGCTGCGCGAGTTCGTCGATCCGTTCTTGCTCGTAGCCGAGCATCCGCTTGAGCACGTACTGCGTGTCCTCACCGAGTCGCGGGGCCGGGGAAACGACCTCGGCTGGCGTCTCGGAGAGCTTCCAGGGCGGCGGCAGCACTTCGCGCAGATGCGTCTCCGGCGGACGCACGGCGACCGCACCGCCGCGATCCTGGAAGTTCTGCGAGTGATGGACATCGCTGCCCCAGACCGACGCAGCGGCGGGCACGCCCGCACCGCGCAGCGTTTCCGCCGTCTCGACTGCCGATTGCTCCGAGGTCCAGGCCTCGATCATCGGCTTCAGGTCGTCGCGGTGCTTCCAGCGCTTGAGTCCCGTACGGAACCGGGGATCGTCACGCAGATGATCGAGGCCGCTGCACTTGCAGAGCGCATGCCACTCCGCGTCGGACCTGCAGGCGATCGCAAGCCAGCCGGTCCTGGCGCCCTTGTGATCGTCGCCGTAGGCAACCGGTGCGCGCATCGATGCGCAACGAAAGACGTCGTGCGGTGCGTAGGCGCGGTGTCCGTTGCCCAGCCGATCGCCGTCGCGTCCCAGCAGGTCGACGTGCAGAAACTCCTCGGGAATGTGCATCCCGATTGCTTCCGATGACGAGGCGTCGATGAACTGGCCGCGACCGGTGCGCTCGCGATAGTGCAGCCCGGCCACCATCGCCATCGCCGCCGCTGTGCCTGCGCGCAGGTCGATCGAGCCGCCCATCATCACCGGTGGCTCCTCGGGCTCGCCGGAGAGGTAGGACAAGCCGCTGAGCGCTGCAAACGTCGGCGCGTACCCGGTGTAGTTGCGTTCCGGGCCGGTGGCTCCCAACGCCGAGGCGGAGACCATCACGATTTCGGGGTTGATCTGACGAAGGTCGTCGTAGCCCAGGCCCAGCTTGTCCAGCGTGCCGGGACGGAAGTTATCGATTGCGCCGTCGGCCGTCCGGGCGAGGTCGCGGATAATCTGTTTGGCGCCCTCGGTCTTCAGATTGAGCTGGATCGAGTACTTGTTCAAATTGACCTCGTTGAACATCGGCGCCTGGTTGACGCCGCCCTTGAACGATCCCATCGCCAGCGAGCGCTGGCGAGAGTGGTCGATCCGCGTGGCCGACTCGACCTTGATCGTTTCCGCGCCGAGCAGCGCAACTTGCATCGCGCCGTATGGACCCGCCCAGGCCCAGGTGAAATCAATGATCCGCGTCCCTGCCAATGGACCGCGTCGCGGACCGGGACGCAGCAGGCTGTAATGACCGACATGATGCGGCAGGTAACCGTCCGAGCCGTTGGCGCGGGCCGTGGTTGTGGTCATCCGATCACTCCAGCTCGTCGGGCCTGGACCGGGGTCCAGGGATGGAGATGGTTGCGCATGGCGTCGGTGGACGCCGAACCGAGCAGCGGCGCAGCCGTGCGAGTAGGCCGGCCGGCTCGGTTCCAGCGGGCGGCAAACTGCGGATAGCGAGCGTCGGCGGCGATTGGATGCTCGAGCACGTCGAAGAACTCGCGGACCTGCATCTGCTCCGAGTCCATCACTTCCGATGGGCGCAATACGGGACCGGCCGGCGCGCTGTTGACCTGGAGCGCGCGAAAGACTTCGTCACGCGTCCTCGCGCCGGCCCACTCCTCGATCGCTTCGGCCGCCTCCTCGCCGAGTTGCAAACGGTCGATCAGATTGCCGTCCGCGTCGTGGGCCCAGTCCGGATCGCCCATCGCCTTGATCAGCCCCGCCCATTGGTGCGCCTGCGGCGTCACGGCGATCAGATGGCCGTCGGCGCACTCGAGTCGACCGCCAAAGGCGCTGCCGCCCTTGCGCGGCGGCATCGGCGGCGGTCCGCCGTCGTTGTGCGCGATCGAGATGTCGACTCGGTCCATGTTCATCATCGCCTCGACCGAGGAGACATCGACGATCTGCCCGTGACCGTCGCGGTCGCGGACGATCAGCGCCGCCCACGTGGCCAGGGCCAGGGCCGTGCCGCCGTCGGCCTCGTGCACATTGGCGCCTGCCATCAGCGGGGGAGCGGCGCTCGCGCCGAGGTTGCGGCGAACGCCGGCGGCCGAGCCGGAGGCGTGCGCCCGCGTGAGCGCGGTCGAGGGCCACTCGCTGGCGCCGCCGATCAGCCCAAACGGCGTCACTGCGGCGATGATCAGTTGCGGCAGCCGTTCACGGAGGTCATGCGGATTCAGGTCCAGATCTTCCAGTTGCTGCGGAGTGCGATCGGTGACGAACACGTCCGCGTTCGAGATCAGCTCGTGCAGCAACCGCCGGCCTGCGGCGGATGCCAGATCCAGCACGACGCTGCGCTTGGAGGTGTTGAAGGCAAGCCAGGTGGTGGACGTCTCCCGATGCGGCCCAGGATCCGCAAACGGTGCGGTCCGCCTCGCGGCGTCGCCGCCGGGCGACTCCACCTTGATCGTCTCTGCGCCCGCATCGGCCAGGAGCTTGGCTGCAAACGGTCCGGCGATGTCCTCGGCCAGCTCGACCACGCGTATGCCCTCAAGCAGCGGCGGACCCGATGCCTCGGCTGGTGTTGAGGACTTCGTGGATTGCGTGGTCATGCCCGCTCAGTCTAGAACGCAGTCGGGTCTGCTCATAGACTGCTGGCGATGAGCGAGCAGCAACAGGGCCAGGACGAACAGCAGCCCATGGATCGTCCGTTCGACGGCATCAGGGTGCTCGAACTGGCCGAAGGCATATCGGGACCATACGCCAGTCGTTGGCTGGCGGCCCTCGGCGCAGATGTCGTCAAAGTGGAACGGACGACCGGCGACCCGTCGCGGGCCTTTGGGCCCTGGCCCAACGATCTCCCGAGCGATGAAACTAGCGGGCTGTTTCTCTACCTGAACGGCGACAAGCGCTCGGTCACACTCAACCTCGAGACTTCCGACGGACGCGAGATCCTGCGCGAACTGGCGCAGTCCGCCGAGATTGTGATTGAGTCGTTTGATCCCGGATACCTGGCATCGCACCACCTGGGCTACTCGGAGCTATCAGCGGGCAACGATGCCCTGGTCATGATCTCGATCACGCCGTTCGGGCAGACCGGACCGAACGCCAATCTCCCGGCGACCGAGTTAACGCTCTACGCCGCTTCGGGACAGATGTGGCTGACCGGCCATCCCGAGCGCCATCCGCTGAAGAACGGCGGATCGCAGCCGTCCTATCAGGCCGGGCTCAACGCATTCGCGGCGATCACGGGCGCGTACTACGGCGCGGTCATGCACGGACAGGGGTCGTACATCGACCTCTCCGTGCAGGAGACCTATGCGGGCATGGCCGAGGCGTTCCATACGCGGGCGTCGCAGCTTGGTATCGAGGCGCAGCGTTCGGGCAACAATCTCAACGCGCTCTGGGGGGTATACGAAGTGGCCGACGGCTACGGCGGCATCTGCGCGCTGCCGCGCAACTATCCCGCATTCGCCCAGGCAGTCGGGCTCGAGGAATTACAGGACGAACGATTCTCCGACCCCGGCCAGCGACTGCTCAACAACGATGAGCTGATGGCGATCATGTACAGCTGGTTCGCCGGACAGACGCGGCAGGGACTGCTGGAACTCGGAATCGAGCATCGAGTTCCGTTTGGCTTCGTCGCCACCGTCGAGGACCTGACCAACTCGGAACACCTGCAGAGCCGCGACTTCTTCGCCACGCTCGACCACGCAGATGCGGGTTCCCTGACCTATCCAGGCCGGCTCTGGCTGAGCAGCGTTCACGACTGGAAGATGGGCCGCGCGCCGCGCCTGGGCGAACACAACATGGAGGTCATTCACGGGGAGCTGGGCTACGAGCGCGAAGACCTGGTCCGCCTGCGGGAACTGGATGCCATCTGATGTTTGATCCTGGCCGTCCTCTGAGCGGCATCCGCGTCGCCGACCTGACGATGATCTGGGCGGGTCCGTACGGCGCGAAGATTCTCGCCGATCAGGGCGCCGAGGTGATCAAAATCGAATCGCCCCGCGCCTGGGACAACATCCGCACGTTGCTGCCGCCGCCGGTGGCGCCCGGTGAGCACTGGTGGAACACCAACTTCTACTTCCACGAGTACAGCCGCAACAAGAAGTCGCTTTCGCTAGATCTTGCCTCCGACGAGGGCAAGGCGGTCTTCTCGAGACTGCTGGCCCACTGCGACGTCGTCATTGAGAACTACCGCACCGACGTGATGGACAACCTGGGCCTGTCTTACGAGTGGTTGCGCGAGCAACGGGAGGACATCATCGTCGTCGGCATGGCCGGATTCGGCAAGACCGGGCCGGAGCAGGACGCCGTTGGCTACGGGCCGATCATCGAGATGATGAGCGGCATGACCTCGACTTCCGGCTACGGCGACGACGGCGTTCCGTACAAGAGCGGCATTTCTTACGGGGATCCGATCGCGGGCATTTGCGCCGCGGCGGCCGTTGCGACGGCCCTGATTCAGCGCAAGCGCACCGGCAAGGGACAGTACATCGATCTCGCCCAGCGTGAGGTGATGTCGACGCTGCTGGGCGAGTTCTACATGGACTGGTCGATGAATCGCCGCCTGCCCGAGCACATGGGCACCGGTCACGACTGGATGTCGCCACACAACGTCTATCCCTGTGCCGGCGATGACGACTGGATCGCCATCTGCGTGCGCACGGACGGAGAATGGGAGGCCCTGAAACGGGCAATGGGCGCGCCGCAGTGGGCCGAGCGGGCCGAGTTCTCGGACCAGATCCTGCGCTGGGAGCACCGCATCGAGCTGGATGAGCTGGTCGCCGCATGGACCAGCGAGCGGTCCAAGACCGACGCCTTCGCCGCGCTGCACGCCGAGCGAGTGCCGGCCTCACCGGTCTGGAAGATGCTGGAGGTACTGCGTGATCCGCACCTGCAGGCGCGCGGATTCTACGAGCCGATTCGACATCCGGAGGTCGGCATCTGGGTGGCGCACGGTTGGCTCTGGAGAACCCACGGCGGGGACCCGTGT
The DNA here is from genome assembly GCA_009838915.1 of Chloroflexota bacterium. Taxonomy (GTDB): domain Bacteria; phylum Chloroflexota; class Dehalococcoidia; order Bin125; family Bin125; genus Bin125. The sequence goes on along the minus strand of VXQT01000013.1, from coordinate 382,831 downwards.
ATCGTCGGCCCCGCTCCCGACTTCGGCCAGCACAACGCTGAGATCCTCGGGGGCCTGCTCGGCATTCCACAGGCGGAACAGGCGGCGCTCGAAACCGCAGGAGTCATCGCTTCCCGGCCGGAAGGGATTCCGCTGGCCTCCGAGATGCCTGCTACCCCTTCGCTGATCTGACAATCTCGGCAGATCGCAACGATTCGGCAAACCTCGCCAAGTGGTCGTCCACGCTCTCGCCGACTGCCTGGATCCAGCCCTCCGACTGCGCGAAGCGTCGGCTGATCTCGACCATATCGTCATGCCAGTGCCACCCCTTGCTGATTGGCGCGGGCAAGGCGATCCGCATGGGCCGATCGTCGTCAGCTACCCAGAAGTGCGCGTACCAACCGTGCCGGCGGACGATGCCAGCCTGCATCAGGACCGCATAGGTGACGCGGTCGTCGGGCGACGGGTACTCCACGTCGGGCGCGCAGCGGATCAGGAAGTTGAAGATCGAAAACTGTCCCGCGCGGTCGCCGGCCCGCAGTTGGCCGATGCTGCACAGGCCGTCGGCGATGGCAAAGAGCAGCGCCGCGTGATCGAGCGGCAGGTTCGCCTCTTCGAGGGTCGTCGGCTCTTCCTTGCGCTCACTCCTGTCGGTGGAAGTCATCGAGCGTCGCGCGCAGTCCGCGCTCCTTGAGGGAGCGGTTCATCTCGAGTATCGGATTGGTGAAGTGGGCGATCGAGTCGATTTCCACGCCGCCCATCAGAGCCTCGCGGAATCCCTGGACTTCCTGGGTGCGATTGATCGCTCTCTTCTGCAGAACGAGGATCTCCTTCGGCGTCTTGGCGACCAACTCAACATAATCATCAACGTATTGGTCGAGTTGATCGGCTGGCAGGGAGCGATTGAACAGCCCGATCTCGGCTGCTTCCGCCCCGGAGATCATGCTGCCGACCGGGAAGAAGAACTCCTTGGCGCGCTTCGCGCCGACCTGCCAGGCCCAGAACGAGGCGACGAATCCGGCGCCCAATGGAAGCTGGGGCGCGCCGACCCGAGCGTCGTCGGCGACAAACGTGACATCGCAGATCGTAGCCAGTTGCGTGCCGCCGGCCAGGCAATGTCCGTGTACTTTCGCAACCACCGGAAGGCGCAGATCCCAGATCTTCAACCAGTTGCGGAGCAGGTCCTCGAGGCCGTCGCGATCGTGGGAGATCGCTGACGCCTGCTCGGCCGCGACACCGGAGCCGCCTGCGAGGTCGTAGCCGGCGCTGAACGCGCGCCCTGCACCCGATACCAGCGCCACGTGGACGCCGTCATCGTGCTCCGCTTCCGTGAGCGCCTCGATCAGCTCTCGTTGGAGCTGCCGCGAGATGGCGTTCAACTTCTCCGGTCGATTGAGTGCGATCCGCGCGACACGGCCGACTTGTTCTGTCGCAATCGTCTCGGCCATGGGCAGGCTCCTCGCAGGCGGGCGGCTGACTCGACATAGCGTATTGGGTTGCACTACAGAGGACACATGTTCTAACTTAAGGGCAGAACACAGGTGCTAACGACTGATTGAAAGGCAGCGCCATGCTCATCCTCACACTGCTTATCCTGGCTTGTCTCGCCTGGCTCATCTGGGAATGGAAGTCGGCGGCGCTAGTTTCGGACCGTGGCTCGGCCCGGAACGCGTCGGCACCCAGCACGCGCACGGTCACGCCTGTGCTGCCGACCGCCGCCGCCCTCGGCGTCGACGCTGATGTTGCTGTGCGCATCAACGCCTGATTGAGCAGGTCCGGCTCGACTGATAGCTCTGCGGGTGTTGACGCAAGTACCCCGCTTGATCGTCACCGTCAGTCGGTCACAATTGCGGTCTATGCAATAGCGCTTAGACTGCACGCGGAGAATTTAGATGACTACCCGACGATCGTCTGCCAGCGATAGAACCGACGAGGCGAGCGACCTGTTGAGGAATGTTGTCCTCTTCCGCGGCATGCCGCCCCAGATGCTTGAGGAACTCGGCCGCAGGCTGCGCCCCGACAGGTATCGGGCTCACTCCGACATCTTCCATGAGGGCGACGAGGGTTCGACTCTCTACATCATTCTCTCCGGGGCAGTGAAGATCTACATCCCGTCGCTTGATGGGCGGGAGGTTGTCCTGGCCGTTCATCGCAAGTACGACTTGCTTGGAGAAATGTCACTCCTTGACGACGATCCCCGTTCGGCCTCGGCCACAACGATCGAGGACACCGAGGTGGTCAAGTTGAGCCGGCACGACTTCCTCTCCGTCCTTGATCTGCACCCGGAAGCCCAGCGAGCGATCATCGATGTGCTCGTCGCTCGCCTACGCGCAACCAACCAGTCGATCCAGGACGCGTACCTGCTCGACGTGCCCGGCCGTCTGGCCAGGCGACTCCTGGCCATTGCCAACGAGCACGGCGAACCGACCGAGGACGGCGTCGACATTGGCCTGCGGGTGTCGCAGCAAGAACTTGCAAACATGATCGGCGCATCGCGCGTCGCCGTGAACAAGCAGTTGCAGCAGTGGCGGAAGCAGCGCATCGTCGACGTCAACCGGCAACGGGTGACGATCGTCAATCGCGCGGCGCTCGAGCGCGAGTACTCGCTGTCGCCCTAGCACGCGCGTCGCCAACCTCTAGCTTCCGTAGCAATGCCGTGCTCCGTCAACAGTCAGTGAAGGGTGCCCAATGACCGAACCACTCAGCGATGCACAACTGTCGGAGCTACGCGCCTGGCCATCCCCGGCAATCGCCAATGCGATTGAGACTTTCGACATCCGCAGCCGAGCCACCGGCTTCATGACGCCGGACATCGTTTGCCGGTTCCCTGAGATGGAGCCGATCGTCGGCTACGCGGCGACCTGCAAGATTCGCGCCTCGATTCCGCCGGGCGATGACCCGCAGACCAAGGCGGCTCCAGACTGGTGGGCGCACATCGAGTCGATTCCCGAGCCGCGCATCATCGTGATCCAGGATCTCGATCAGCCGCCGATCGGCTCGTTCTGGGGCGAAGTGAACGGCAACATTCACAAGGCGCTGGGAGCAGTCGGTCTGGTGACCGACGGCGGAGTCCGCGATCTTGACGAAGTGCGCGCCCTCGGATTCCAGTTCCTGTCCAAGGAGATACTTGTGTCGCACGCGTACGTGCACATCGTTGAGATTGGCCAACCGGTCACGGTTGGCGGCGTGACGGTCCACCCAGGCGATCTGCTGCATGCCGACCAGCACGGTGTGTGCGAGATTCCGCGAGACATCGCGCCCCAGGTCGCCGCAGCCGCCCAAGCGGTTGAAGACCGCGAGCGCGTGATCATCGACTTCGCCAAGTCGAACGAGTTCTCGCGCCAGGGTCTGCTGAACGTGATGCAGGGCCGCGCGCCGTACGCCGACGAGGAGTAGTCCTCGATTTCGGAGCGAACGCCCCAGTCAGCGGAAGCAGGCGCCGGCCGGCGCCGCGCCTCGTTGCGCCGTCGTGAGGCGGGCATGTTCTCGCCCTTCGCGTCGCGCGACTATCGCGTGCTCTGGCTCGCGATCTTCCTGCGCTCGGCCGCACTCTGGCTGGACCAGGTCGCGCGGCCGGTCCTGGTCTACGAGCTGACCGGTTCCGCGGTCTTGCTGGGCACGGTGCTCGCTGCGCGAATGGCGCCGAACCTGGTCCTCGGCCTGTTTGCCGGAGCGATCGTTGACAGACATCCGCGCCGCTCCATCCTCGTGCTCTCGCAGGCGGGCAACGTCGCGGCAGCCGGAGCGCTGTTCGTGCTGTTGCTGTTCGATCTCGCCGAAGCCTGGCATGTGATTGCGCTCGCGGCGGCGGCGGGCGTGAACATCGCCTTCTTCCAGCCGGCTCGGCAGGCGATACTGCCCTCGATGGTCCCGGCAGCATCCCTGCGACCGGCCGTGGCGCTCTCCCAGACGGCCAACACGGTGATGCGCATCGGCGGCGCGCTGCTGGCCGGCGTGCTGCTGGCCATAGCCGACTTCGTCTGGATCTACGGAGCGATGACCGCCATCTACGTCGGCGCAGTGGTGTGCAGCGCCATGATCCGCACACGCGGGGAAGCCGGAGCCGCAGCCGGCCGCGCGGGCGGTTCATTGGTGCGCCAGACGTTGGGCGGGGTGCGCTGGGCGTTCGAGACCCGCTGGCCACTGGCGGTGCTTGCGATCTCGGTGGTCATGTTCATCTTCCTTGTGCCCTACCAGAGCGTCTTCGTGCCGCTGATGGTGATCGACGTGCTCGGCGAACCGCGCTCCTGGGTTGGGTACCTGATCGCGGTGGGAGGCGCCGGCGCGGCGGCCGGCTCACTGCTCCTGGCCGGCTGGCGCACGATCCCGGCTCCCGGGCGACTGATGGCGGTGCTACTGATTGCGGCCGGCGTGGTGCTAGCGGGAATGTCGGGTGCGCCGCACCTTGTGGTTGTCGCGATCTGTGTCTTCGTCGCTGCGGCCTGCTCGACCAATGTGATGTCCTTGGCCAACTTGACATTGCTCGCGCAGACGACCGAGGGCATGGCCGGCCGCGCGCTGAGCCTGATGAACATCGCGCGTGGCATGATCCTCGTCGGAGCGCTGGTAACCGGTGGACTGGCGGACCTGCTCGGTGCGAGGGCTGGACTGCTAACGATGGGCGTCTGCCTGGTGATCTGTGCGGTACTCATGCTCGCCACGCCCCTGGCCAGGCGAGTGGGCGAGTGAGTGGATTGGGCGCTAGCCGCATCCACTCCCTGCCAGCGTCGCCGGCCAATTGCCTGCGGTCGCGTTCAAGGTGAGACTCCTCGCGCCGCGCCGCACCGTGATCGTAAGGTCGTCACCCGGGATCAGCGACGCCATTCGCTCCATGAGCTGGTCGAGTGTTACGGCCTCTTCGTCATTGATCGCGAGCACTACGTCTCCATCCCGCAAGCCGGCCTCGTCGGCCGGAGAGTCGCAGATCACGTCCGCAACCGCGAGTCCCCCGTCGCTTGTGTCGAACGAGACGCCCAGATAACTGCGCTCGGCATCCTCCCCGGTCAACATGGTGGGCAACGAGCGCAGCATGGCGTCGGCACTGACCGCGAATCCGATCCCACTCCACGTCTGATCGGGAGTCTCGATCTGCGTGGGGATTCCTACGACCCGTCCGCGGGCGTCAATCAGCATTCCTCCCGAGTTGCCGGGATTGAGCGCGGCGTCGGTCTGGATCGTGTTGCGCAGCGGCTCAGTCGTGCGATTGCCGCTCTGTCGCAGACGGCCCAGGCCCGAGACGATGCCTACGGTCAAGGTGTTCGGCAGCGCGTAGGGCGCGCCGAGCGCACCGACGGGGTCGCCGATGCGCAGGTCGTCCAGCGAGCCGTAGGACGGCAAGACGACTTCGATGCCGTCAGGATCAATCTTGATCAGCGCCAAGTCGTTGCCGATATCGCGCGCAACCAACTCACCCTCGACCCTGCTGCCGTCTTGCGTGATGATCACCACCCGTTCGTTCTCGCCAAGCACGTGCAAGTTTGTCATGACATGACCGTCGTCGCTGACGAAGAATCCGGAACCGCTGCCGTCGTCGGTGACCACCGTGACCAGAGAGGGCACGGCGATTGCATAGGCCTGCGACCAGTCAGCCGCTGCGAAACCAGGTTCCAGCAGGGGCTCCCCGGGCTCAATCGGGACCTTAGGCGTAGGCTGCACGGTCTCCAACTCGGGAGTAGGGAGCGCGATATTGCGCGGTCCGCCATCATGACCGCCGTCAGGTTGGGCGGCGCCTCCGCTTACTGAGAGCATGACTCCCGCCGTGATCGCCGCCGCGAGCACGGCGGAGACGATTGCGGCGGGAAGCGATGACAGATGGCGCATGAGCGGTTCTCCTTGCAGACAGCCTATGCGCGGTCGGCGAAGATCGGATGCCACTAGTCGGGTCCCGCGAGTACTTCGATCAAGACCCTTACACGGCCTTCAGGAAGCGTTGCCAACCGCTGGAACGCCGCTTCCGAGAGGTCGACATGATTGTGCCCGAGGAGTCCGGTGTCCTGCACGATCACGTCGACGAAGCGCTCGTCCCGCCAGATGCGCAGCCGCGTGCCGCAGGGCCAGGTGACCGCCGCGCCGACCGTCACGTCCTGCGGGTCGTAGCGGTTGTGCGGCGGACAGTACATCACGCCGCCGGCCAACGATGGGTGGTAGTAGGTGATTTCTCCCGGCACGACCCGTGACGCAAGGTCGGCCTGGACGATCCCGCCTGCCGGGTTCCAGCGCGCCGAACCGACTCGCATCTTGACCCACACCGCGTTGCCGGGATGCAGCACCGCGAAGAGCTGCTGTGCGGACTCTCCGGGGACGTAGGAGTACCACTGCGCGTAGTCTGTGTTCCAGCGCCAGACCTCGGCGACGGGTCCATAGGGATCTTCGCCGAACGTAGTCCAGACCGTCTCGCGTAGTCCTGACCAGCCGAGGTACGACCAGCCAACGGGGAGCTCGACTGGTTCGGGCAAGGGGCCGCGATAACTTGGCTGTCTCCAGACTGCGTCGGACTTGAGTCGCAGTCGCAGCGGTTGGCCGTGCACCAACGTGCCGATCGAGTTGACTGGCGCACTCGGCGCATACGCGAGCCAACGCTGATTCGGGACGTTCCAGCCGTACGCCGAGATCAACGGCAGGGAACTGACGGCATCGGCGATGGGCGTGTCGGGACCGCACCAGGTGGCGCTGTTCCAGCCCTCGACCAGCGGAATCTCACTGGTTTCACGAGCGGTTGACGGGACATGCGGTCCGAGAGCGGCGCCGACGGCGCAGACCGCGCCTGCTCGCAGGATCGCCCGTCGACTGAACCGGCGCATCACGTCCGCTGCTGCCGAGCTTGCCAACCTCGGAAGGCGTACATCGCGACCGAAGTGGCGACGGCGACGTTCAGGCTGTCGATCTGCCCGAACACTGGCAACTCGAGCTGCAGAACTGCCGCGTCGACGAAGGACGACGGCAGTCCGTCGCCTTCGTTTCCGGCAACGATCAGCGGACGCTGAGGCCACTCAGCCTCCCAGACCGGCTGCGCCTTGGATCCCTGTTGCAATGCGACGACTTCGAATCCCTCCTCGACTGCGCGAGCCAGACAGTCGTTGACTGAGTCGAAGGTCTCAACCGGCAGCCACCAGTCGGTGCCCTTGGTCGAGGGCCGGTAGTAGAAGTCGCGACCGATGATCCAGACCGACTCGGCTCCGGCTGCTTCGGCGCTGCGCACTAGCGTGCCCAGATTGACGCCGTAAGAGAAGTTGAACGCGGCGACGGCGAAAGACTCAGGCCTGGGCGGTGGCGCGTCGCGATAGGGAAGCCCGAAGGGTCGAACGTACGACAGATTGCGATTGTCGTTGTCGGGCGGTCGAGCGGCGACGGCGTCGAGTGCGCGGCGGGCGCGGTTGCGGATCGCGCCGTCCGGATCGTCGGTCAGGCGTTCCAGCAACGCCGACGCCGGCGCTCCGATGGCGGCTAGCGCCACGCAGGCCGCACGGCGCGAGTTGCGCTCGCCCGACTCCAGGACCGGGTCAAGCTGTCGGCAGACTTCGTCCGGGTCAAGCCGAGGCAGCAGCGTCATCGAGCGTCGCCGCATCCGTTTGTTTGCCGACAGCAACGCCGGCAGCAACGCCGCCACGACCTCCTCCGCCGGTCCAAGTTGCAGCGCAATCCGAGCTTCGCCTCGGGGAAACCCATGGTTCGTGTTGAGCGCAACATCGACGGTCCGCGCAACCCAGCCAGGAGCGCGCGCCTCAGCATCCGCCCGCACGGCCAGCCCGACCTCATATGCGGCCTGTTCCTCGGAGTTGAGGTCGGGGATGCATCCGAGATCGGAGACTTGGGGTTTACGCTGCGTCACAGGAGATCAGCGTATTGCGAATCACTGCCCTCGTGGGCGAATAGACGCCTGGCCAGCGGCGGCAGCGGGAGTCAGCGAATGACCATCCGTGATCTGGAGATTGAGGCGGAGCCGATTGATGCCTTTGAGGCCTCGCTGGAGGTGTTGGAGCTGGCGATTACGGAGGGGGCGTTCAAGGAGTTAGTCAGCGAGTCGCCTCGGCACTATGCGATTGGCTGGTCAACCGCGCTCACCGGCGCTCGTTACGACTTTCGATTCGAGCGCGCGGGCGGTGGATTCACCCGTGCCGAAGCCGAGCTGGAGTTCTCAGGTCTGCTCGGACCGCTGCTGCGCATGATCCGCGGCGCCGGCAACGGCCCCCACCTGGAGAAGATCCTGGGCGACATCAGGGAACTGGCGGAGTCGGAGGAGTTCTACGAAGACGATGCAGCGCTTGACGACTCTGACGAGGTTGAGGACGAGGACGAGTAGATCGGCTGCTAGCCTCGCCGCGAAGACTCGGCGGAACAGGAGCAGTCATGCAATTGAGCGGACTCGAAGGCAAAGTAGCGGTAGTGACCGGCGCGGGCCGGATGCGCAGCATCGGCAGGCCGATCGCGGTTGAACTGGCGCGGCAAGGTTGCGATGTGGTCCTGACCGGCACCGGCCGCGCCCTGGAGCACTATCCCGACGACGAGAAGGCCGTCGGCTGGCGCGACATCGAATCGGTCGCCGACGAAGTCCGCGCCGAAGGACGCAGCGCCCTGCCGCTGGTCTCCGATGTCGCCGACTATGGAGCGGTCGAGGCGTTGTTGGAGACGACGCTGGCGGAGTTCGGCCGCGTCGATTTCGTGATTAACAACGCCGGGGCCGCGCGCGGCTCCGACCGCGTACCAGTGATCGACCTCGATCCCGACCTCTGGCGGTTGGTGCTCGATGTCAACCTCAACGGCGTCTTCTACATGTCGCAGGTGTTTGGGCGGAAGCTGATTGAACAGGGCGAGGGCGGCGCGATCATCAACATCTCCTCGATCGCCGGCAAGATGCTCGGTCCGAACACTGCCGCGTACGCGTCGTCGAAGGCGGGATTGCAGGCGCTGACGGCATGCATGGCGCAGGAGATCGGGCAGCACGGCATCAGAGTCAACGCGATCTGTCCGGGCATCATCGACACCTCGCGGATGGACGATATGGGTCGCGGCGAATTCTGGCAGCGAGCAATCGATACGCGGATACCGATGGGCCGCGCGGGCGAAGGCGAGGACATCGCCTTCATCACGGCCTTCCTCTGCGCTCGCGAGGGCGAGTGGATCACAGGTCAGTCCTACAATGTGGACGGCGGGACGTGCGTCCAGCATTAGCCCGCGCGACCGCAACACGAGACTGAGCACACCGACACCTGATGGGGGATCGCTATGGCCAACTACGAGTTCATCAAGTACGAGCAGGACGAGAACATCGTCACGATCACGATCAATCGACCGGAGCGGATGAACTCAATCCATCCGCCGACGACTGAAGAGCTGTCCGACGCGTGGAACACGTTCGCCAACGACGACTCGGCCTGGGTCGCAATTCTGACCGGCGCGGGCGAGCGCGCGTTCTCGGCCGGTAACGACCTGAAATACACAGCCGAGATGTCGCGCGTGCCGGCTAACGAGCGCCCGTCGTTCGCGCCCGTGCGCGGCGGATTCGGCGGGATCACTGCCGACTGGGAGTGTCCCAAACCGATGATCGCCGCGGTCAACGGGTTCGCGCTGGGCGGCGGCTGTGAGATGGCGATGGCCTGCGACATTATCATCGCTGCCGATCACGCCCGCCTGGGTCTGCCCGAGCCGCGCGTGGGTCTGATGGCCGGCGCCGGCGGCGTCCACCGACTGCCGCGCCACATCCCGCTCAAGATCGCGATGGGCTACATGCTGACCGGCAATCATATCCCCGCGCCGATCGCCCACCAGTGGGGACTGGTCAACGAGGTCGTACCGGCCGCCGAGCTGATGGATACAGCCCGCCGCTGGGCCGGTGAAATTCTGCTCTGTGCGCCGATCTCGGTACGGGCCTCGAAGGAGTCCGCCTACAAGGGCCTCGACCTACCGCTTCCGGCCGCGCTCACGCACACGTTCCACCAGCAGCGCATCATGGGACAGTCCGAGGACCTGATCGAAGGCCCGCGAGCCTTCGCCGAGAAGCGAACGCCGAACTGGAAGGGCCGCTAGGACGGCGCGCAGCTCCTACGGTTCGCTACTGACACTCCAGGGCGGCTCGGCTGAGAGTTCCGACATCCGCCGGCCCGAGTCAGGGACGTCGTGGTTGAGCTTGCGGGCGTACTCCTCGGCCCAATCGGGCGGCAGCACCTGTTGCACTTCGTGCCAGCGGATCGCTTGGGCTCGGGTGTTTCGCGTGGCGTCGGTGACATCGGCCAGCCAGATCGCCATGTCGCCGCCGTCCATGTGATTGACGACTCGGCAGGTCATCCAGCCGAGCACGCCCTCCAGCACAGGTAAGCCGTCTTGGTGTTCGAACCAGTCGACGCCCTCGAACTTGTCCACTTCGGTTTGCGAGCGGAAGCCCCAGTGCTTGACCCAGTGCCACTGGTCGCGGGCGATGACGTGCACGGCCAGTTTGCCCGAGGCCTGGATCAGCGAGTTGGTGTGGTTGCGCTTCTGAATCTGGACGAGGACTCGAGGCTGAGCGGGCACGATCGACGCCGCGAACGCGCCGACGGCAATCTGTCCGCCCCGTTGACCTTCGTGCTGAGCCGTGACCACGGTCAGCGGCGACCACATGAGGGTGAGCAGCGAGGGCGCGTCGGAGAGCGGCATGGTTGGAGGCTAGCGCTCCGTCGGCGCGGGTTGAACGCCGCGCGAGGCTCGGCGCTGCCGCCACCAAACCCAGACGACCGGCAGGGCGAAGAACCCCACGATGCCGACCGCCGCGCCGATCAGCAGTTCGCGGTTGCGTTCGAGCACGGCGTCGCCGAGAACGGCGGCGAGCACCAAAATCGGCGACGAGGCCAGCACCGAGATCACGATGTAGGTCGCGAACCGCATCTGCGTGAGGCCGGCGGCATAGGACACGTAGTCAACGCCGGCGACGGGAAACAGCCTCAGCACGATCAGCAGGCGGATGCCGAGCCGCTCGCCCAGCTCGTCGATCTTGTCCAGGGCCCGCTGCGATGTCAGCCGGCGCAGCGCCGGTCGTCCCAATCGCCTGGCCACCCAGAAGCAGATCGTCGAACCGATCGCCGTGGCCGAAATCGTGTAGAGAAACCCGAGCGCGGGACCAAAGACAGCGGCGGCGACCAACGGCATCGGCGCCGTAGGCAGCGGCGCAAAGAGCATCGAGGCGGCGAATACGGCGATGTACACGATAGGTCCCCAGACGCCGAAGCCGTCAATCCACTCCTCGATCTCCGCCTGCTCCCAGGGGAACCAGCGCTCATAGGCGAAGTACGCGCCGATCAGCAAGGCGACCACGGCAATGCCAAGCAGTGCCAGCCAGGCCGCGCGCCCGCGGGTGATCCGCCAGTTCGTCATGCCGCCACTCTAGTTTGACCTCGGCCTGCGTCCGGCCCGTCCCTGTGCGTTAGTGTCGGAAGAAGCAACAGCGGAGGCACAGGCCATGAGCGGCTCGACGGCGATTGATCGGGAGTTCCTGGAGAAGCACGCGGAGTCGGCGAGAAGAGCGGAAGAAGCGAGGACGATCTTTCCCGGCGGCGTCACCCACGACGCGCGTCACTTCGATCCGTTCGGGATCACGGTCGACCGCGCGGTCGGCGCACAGAAGTGGGACGCCGACGGCAACGAGTACATCGACTACGTCATGGGCCACGGCGCGCTGATCTTCGGCCACAGCCATCCGTACCTGGTCGAAGCAGTTACCGAGCAGGTCGCACGAGGCACGCACATGGGCGGCTCAAGCGACCTCGAACGCCGCTGGGCACTGGCGATCAAGCGGCTGCTGCCAAGCGCCGAGAAGGTGCGCTTCACCTCGTCGGGCACCGAGGCGACGATGATGGCCGTCCGCCTGGCCCGCGCCGCCACCGGACGAGACCGCTTACTGCGGCTCAGGCACCACTTCCACGGCTGGAACGACAGCGTGTTTGCCGCCGGTCGGACATCGGCCGGGCCAATCGCGGCCAACGGCCAACCGACCGCGATGCAGGAGCTGATCTCGGTCTTCGACCAGACGGATATCGCCGGCATCGCCGAGGCGCTGGACGCCCGGGACTACGCCGCTGTAATTCTCGAGCCGACCGGCTACTCGTGGGGCACGTGCCCGCTCGATCCGTCGGTGCCGCGCGAATTGCGGGATCTAGCTGAACGTACCGGCACGATGCTGATTTTCGACGAAGTCGTGACCGGCTTCCGGGCCAGCGCCGGCGGTGTGCAGGAGCGGATCGGTGTCCGGCCGGACCTGACCACGCTGGCCAAGATCGCGGCCGGAGGCCTGCCGGGCGGCGCGGTCGTGGGACGAGCCGAGCTGCTCGATCAGATCAGCTTCGACGCCGGCAGCGGCCGGGTCGCGCACCCAGGCACCTTCAATGCCAATCCCCTCTCGGCGGTCGCCGGCGAGCGGGCGCTGCGGGCTATCGCCGAGGAAGATCCGCTGAGCATCGCCAACGCCCGGGCCGCGCAGTTGTCGCGAGGCCTCAACCGAGCCCTGCTCGAGGCCGAGGCGCCTGGCTCCGCCTGGGCCGATGCCTCGATGGTGCACATCGTGCTGGGACAGAACCTCGACCGACCCGAGGACGGCGTGACATGGAACTGGGACCAACATGGCGGCGCGCAAGCGACCTTGCCGGGAACGCCGTCGGAGGTCGCCTGGCCGTTTCGCCGAGCCCTGATCAACCACGGCGTTGATCTGATGGGCATGGGCGCGCTGGTCTCCTGCGTGCACACGGAATCGCAGATCGATTCGACCATCGACCGCTTCAGCGCCGCATTGTCGGATTTGCGCCGAGCGGAAATCCTCTAGTCGACAGCGCCAGTCGTTGTGTTCCTGCGCGAGCACGTTGTAATCGTGTCGCTAGCGTGGCAACGTCATTTGTGCGAATATTCACGTATTCTCCACCGCCAGCGCCTGTGTACGCATTGACTGTTTCAGTCGATAGACCGAGAGAGATAGTCGCCTTCGATATGACAACGAGACAGCAGGCACACCGGGGGAGTGCGACCGATTACCGGGGTTTGTATGACCCGAGTAACGTTCGCGATGCCTGCGGCACCGGCTTCATCGCACGGCTCGATGGCGTCGCCACGCACCAGCTCGTGGAGCAGGCGGTCGAAGGCGTTGTCAGCCTGACGCATCGCGGCGCGGTCAACGCCGACCCGAACACCGGCGACGGCGCGGGCGTCACAATCTCGATTCCGTACGCGATTCTGCAGGACGACCTCGCTCGACTCGGCCGCGCCGGCGTCGCCGACGAGGATCTGGCCCTCGCGATGGTGTTTCTCCCGGACGAACCGGAGGCGTCGCAGCGAGCCAGGTCGCTCATCGAGGCTGCGGTTGAACGCACCGGTCTCGACGTCATCGGTTGGCGCGACGTGCCGACCGATCCCGATGTGCTCGGAAGCTGGGCGCTGCGCGACCTGCCCGAGATTCAGCAGTTGCTGTTCTGCCGGCCTGCCGGATTGGCCGACGCCGAGTTCTCGCGCCGGACGTATCTGGCCAGGCGGCGCGCCGACGCTGAAATCCACGCGCTCGGCGACGCCGATCCGGGAGATCACGCAGCCGAGACGTACATCGTCTCGATGTCGACCTCAACCGTCGTTTACAAGGGACTGATGGTCGCACCGCAGTTGAGCAAGTTCTATCCCGATCTGACCAATCCAGACACCGTCTCAGCGCTGGCGCTATTCCACCAGCGATACGCGACTAATACGCTGCCAGATTGGAAGATCGCGCAGCCGTTCCGCTACATCGCCCACAACGGCGAGATCAACACCCTGCTCGGCAACCGACTCTGGATGCAGGCCCGCGGGCCGGCCATGGAGTCGGATGTCTGGGGCGAGACGGTATCGGAGCTGCATCCGGTGCTGGGACAGGTCGGTTCCGACTCGCAGGCCTTCGACGAGGCGTTTGAGTTGCTGGTCGCTTCAGGCCGCGGTCCGCTGCACGCGATGATGATGCTCATTCCCGAGGCCTGGGAGCAGCTCGAGGACATGGATCCCGAGCTCAGGGGCTTCTATGAGTATCACGCCTGCCTGTCTGAGCCCTGGGATGGTCCGGCGGCGATGGCCTTTACGGACGGCAAGATCGCCGCGGCGGCAATGGACCGCAATGGTCTTCGCCCGGCCCGCTACCAGGTCACGCGCAGCGGATTGGTCGTCATGGGTTCCGAGGTCGGGCTGATCGAGTTGGACCAGTCCGAGATCATCGAGTCGGGCCGCCTCGGACCGGGCCAGATGGTCGCTGTCGACGTTGAGCGTCACGAACTGCTGCGCAACGATGAGATCAAGCGCCGACTCTCCACTCGCAGTCCCTACGCGCGATGGGTTCGCGACCACATGGGTAGGCTTGAACGCTCGGTGACCCTTAGCGCATCCAACATTCCGCAGCCGGACGAGGGCGAGCTGTTGGCCCGGCAGATCCTGCACGGCTACAGCCGCGAGGAGATTGAGTACGTCCTTAAACCCATGGCGCGACAGGCCAAGGAACCTGTCGGCTCGATGGGCGATGATACCCCGCTCTCGGTCCTGCACGATCCGGCGCGCCCGCTCTACTCGTACTTCAAACAGAAGTTTGCGCAGGTCACCAACCCGCCGATCGACTCCATTCGCGAACGCAATGTGATGTCGCTCGACACCTGGCTGGGCCGCCGGCACTCGTTGCTCGAAGAGACCGCTGGTGCCGCGCGGCTCGTGCATCTCAAGTCGCCGCTGCTGCTTAGTGACGACCTGCAGCGCCTGTTGGAATTCACACTGCCCGGCTTCTCTGCCACCGAGATCGAGACGTCGTTCCCGGTTGAGGACGGTCCAGCCGGCCTTGAAGCGTCGCTCGACGCGCTCTGCGACCACGTCGAGAACGCCATCGAGGACGGGCACACGGTGATTGTCCTCAGCGACGAGCACGTCGCAGCCGATCGCGTGCCGATTCCCATGCTGTTGGCCGTCTCGACCGTGCACCACCACCTGATCGTCAGCGGTCAACGCATGTCGGCGTCGATCGTGGCCAGTTGCGGCGATGCCCGAGACGTGCACCAGATCTCTTGTTTGATTGGATTCGGCGCCGATGCCGTGTATCCGCACCTGGCGCTGCAAACCCTCGCTTCTCTCCAGGCCGAGGGCGAGTTCGATGACATGGAACTCGGCGAGGTGATTGACCACTACGTTCAGGCGGTCGACTCCGGGATACTCAAGATCATGTCCAAGATGGGCATCGCCGCCCGCGCCTCGTACCACGGCGCACAGATCTTCGAGGCCTTGGGAATCGGCCAGGCGGTGGTCGAACGCTCCTTCCCGGGCACGCTCTCCCGAATCGGGGGCATCGGATTCGAGGAGATCGGGACGGACGCGATCTCCAGGCACGGCCAGGCCTATCCGGCCGATGGTCTCGAGGCCGGCGGTTGGTATCGATACCGCCGGGACGCCGACTACCACGCAAACGAGCCGCCCGTCTGGAGGGCGCTGCACAAGGCGGTACAGGGCGGCGGCCAAGAGCAGTACCAGGTGTATGCCGAGCGAGCCAACAATCGACAGCCGACCGCGCTCCGCGACATGCTCGGCTTCGAGTCGGACCGCAACCCGATCTCGCTCAATCTGGTAGAACCGCACGACGCGATCACGCCGCGGTTCAGCACGGGCGCGATGTCGCTCGGGGCTCTGAGCCCCGAGACCCACGAAGACATTGCGCGCGCGATGAACGCGCTCGGCGCCGCATCGAACACCGGCGAAGGCGGCGAAGACCCGAGACGTTTCCTGGAATCGGGCGACAAGTCCGACGCCAATTCGCACATCAAGCAGATTGCCTCGGGCCGCTTCGGCGTAACGCCTGCCTATCTGGGTAGCGCGAGCGAGATTGAAATCAAGATCGCGCAGGGCTCCAAGCCGGGCGAGGGCGGTCAGCTTCCGGGCCACAAGGTGACCGCGTACATCGCCATGCTGCGCCACTCGACTCCCGGCGTTGAGCTGATCTCTCCGCCGCCGCACCACGACATTTACTCGATTGAAGACCTTTCACAACTGATCTACGACCTGAAGATTGCGAATCCTCGCGCCCGCGTTTGCGTCAAGCTGGTCGCATGCGAGGGAGTCGGGACAATCGCCACCGGAGTGGCCAAGGCGTACGCCGATGTCGTTCACATTTCCGGCGCCGACGGCGGCACCGGCGCGTCGCCGCTGTCTTCGGTGAAGTACGCAGGAGCGCCATGGGAATTGGGCGTCAAAGAGGCTCACGAGGCGCTGGTGGTCAATGGCCTGCGCGGACGCATCAAGCTACGCACCGACGGCGGCTTCCATACCGGCCGCGACGTGGTGGTCGGCGCGATGCTCGGCGCGGAGGCGTACGGCTTCGGCACCGCTGCGCTGGTCGCGCTGGGCTGCAAGATGGCCCGTCAGTGCCACCTCAACACGTGCCCGGTGGGCGTCGCGACGCAGCGTGAAGACCTCCGCGCCAAGTACTTTGGCAAGCCCCAGATGCTAATCGACTTTCTCCTGCACGTGGCCGAAGAAGTGCGCGTCATCCTTGCGGAGCTGGGCTACTCCTCACTTGAGGAGATCATCGGCCGGACCGACCTGCTTACGCAGATTCCGCCCCGCTCGGGTGAACGGGCCAAGACAGTCGATCTCTCGCGCCTGCTGGCGCCAATCGAGGCCGATCCGTCGTTGCCTCGGATGCGGATCCAGGAGCGCAACGATCGGAACGACGACCTTCGCCTCGATGACGAGTTGCTGGAGATGCTGGAGCCGCACATCGCGCGCTCGGAGCACATCTCGGCCAAGTTCCCGATCACGAACAAGCACCGTGCCGTCGGCGCCCGCGTCTCGGGGCGCATCGCTCAGCAGTACGGTGATCTTGGGATGCAGCGCGGCACGATCGAGCTGCACTTCGCCGGTTCCGCGGGACAGTCGTTCGGCGCGTTTCTTGTGCGCGGAGTAAGGATGTACCTGGTCGGAGAAGCCAACGACTACGTGGGCAAAGGCATGGCTGGAGGAATGATCGCGGTCTCGCCGAGGCAGGACGCCGGATTCCGTGGTCGCGACGGTGTGCTGGTTGGTAACACCGTGCTCTATGGAGCGACCGGAGGCACACTCTGGGTCGCCGGACGGGCCGGTGAACGATTCGCGGTGAGAAACTCAGGCGCGCGAGCGGTGGTGGAGGGCGTGGGCGACCATGGCTGCGAGTACATGACCGGCGGCACCGTCGTCGTGCTCGGTCCGGTCGGACGCAACTTCGCCGCCGGCATGAGCGGTGGTACGGCATACGTCTGGAACGCCGCAGGTGACCTGGAGACTCAGGTCAACCACGCCATGGTCGATCTGGAGCCCGTGCGCGACGCGAACGACATCGCGATGCTCGCCGAGATGGTCGAAACCCACGCCGAGCGCACAGGCAGCCCGTTCGCCGAAGAAGTGCTCGATAACTGGGATGTCGTAGTCAGCCAGATGGTCAAGGTGATTCCGCGCGATTACCGACGAGTGCTCCGTGAACAGGCCGAAGAGCGCCGACACGCGCTCGCAACGCAGGAGTAACCTCGCGGCCTCGCACAGTTCCTTCGCTCCTCGTCAGAGCTCCAGCAGCCTTGACAGGATCGAGGGTCGGCTCGGCCGCACCGGCGCCGGTGTCAGTGACGGATCGATGGCCAGCGCCAGGCGGCGGCGAAGACCGGCAGAGTCGGCGAACGACGCGGACGCCTGAAGGTCGAGCGTCATCAAGCGCCGACCCAGAAGGATGACCGCAAACACGGCGATCGACATCGCGGCGGCCGACGCAAGAATCGTCACCAGCTGACTGTCAATGGGTAGCTCCGTTACTGAACGGGGAATGGTGCGCTCCAGTCGCTCTCGCCATGAGTCGAGTCGATCACGACCATCTGTGGTGGATACGGTGGCCGGCTCCGGTTCATGATGCCCCATCACGTCTGGCTCGACGCCATTGGATCCGTTCGCGCCGTTAGCCGCGGGCTCGGGCACGACGGGGCCCCAGCCGTCCAGCGCGAGGACCGTGCTGCTTGCATGTTCGCCCCCGGCTTCGAGGTCGGTTGCTTCGTGTCCATTTGGCGTGGTCATGCTTGCTCCGCCTCATGCGCTGTCTGGATGTCGGCGCCGTTGTGTCGCCCAGGACGCGATCATCGGCACCGACTCGTGCAATCCGTTGCCGCCGCCGCCGTTCGCCGTCGCTTCTGCAGGCGAAGCAGCCACGGGGTGTCTTTCTACTGTAGGACGTTCGGAAACTGCAGTTCCCGCAGAGTCCGGGTAGGAAGAGAGGGGTCGGCCGCCATTGGGAGAGCCAATCGGTGCGGCTGATCGAGGCGCGCCGGGAGGGCGATTGGCTGCTGCCGCCCGAGCCTCGGCCATCATCTCTTCCTGCGTCTGGAATCTCATCCGGGGCAAGATCACTGCAATAGCGAGCACTACCGCCATGACGATCGCACCGTAGAGGAAGACATCGGTGACCGGCACGGCCAGAGCCTCTCGCGCCGACTGGATGACCGCATCGGCGGAGCCCGGCGACTGTTGTTCCAACTGCTGTCGAAATCCCTGCAGCGCCTCGGGGTTAAGCAGGAGTTCGGGTTGCTCCTTCAGCCGTTCAAAGCCATCCGGGAACGCCTTGCTTAACTGCGACGAGAATCCGGACACGATCATGGCGCCGAACAACGAGATGCCCATTGCTGCGCCCATTTGTCGGAAGAACTGATTGGTCGCCGTGCCGACGCCCAGCAGCCTGAACGGCAGCGAGTTCTGCATCAGCAGCGAATACAGCGGCATCAAGATCCCCATCGATCCGCCCATGATGAACATGTAGAGGCGGGCCATGTTGAGATTGGAATCCACGTTGAGTTGCGACAGCATGAACAGCGCGAACGCCGCGCCGCCGCCGCCGATGATCGCGAGCGGCTTGTAGCGACCGGTTCTGGACAGGATCTGGCCAGCCGCGACGGAAGCGGGAACCACGCCGAGGCTCATCGGCAGCGTGACCAGGCCGGAATTGGTGGCCGAGATGCCCTGTGCGCCTTGCAGGAAGAACGGCAGATTGAACATCGCGCCCATCATCGCGATGCCGATCAGGAACATCACGACCGTGCAGAACAGGTAGATCCGGTTCTGGAACATCGGCAGAGGCATGATCCCGTCGTCGCCCTTGCGCCGCGCGGTCCTCCACCATGCGAAGGCTGCAACCACGGCCACGATCAAGCAGGCAACGATTGGCGAGTCAAGCCAACCGAATTGGTTGCCGCCCATCGAAAAGGCAAGCAAGAGCGGCGTTGCTGCGACGATCAGCAGGCCGGCTCCCAGCCAGTCGGTCGGTTGGCGGTTGGGATGCTGCGGCTTCTGCCTGGGCATCAGCATCGTGATCGCCAGCAGCCCCAGGCCGCCGACGGGAATGTTGATGTAGAAGACCCAACGCCAGGAGAGTTCGTCGGTCAGCACGCCGCCGGCCAGCGGTCCAATGATGCTGGCCAGGGCGAAGGTGCCGGCGATGATGCCTGCCCAGCGCCCGCGCTCGGCGGGGGCGAAGTAGTCGCCCATCGTGGTAAAGGCGTTGGCCATGATGAAGGCCGCGCCGAAGCCTTGCAGCAGACGGAAGCCGATCAGCTCCCACATGCTTCCCGACGCCCCGCAGAGGGCCGAAGCAACCAGGAAGATGACGATGCCGGCGAGCAGGTAGGGTTTGCGTCCGTGCGCGTCCGAGAGTTTGCCGATGATCGGCACGATCACGGTAGAGCCGAGCAGATAGGAGGTCGCCGGCCAGGCGAAGAGATCCAGTCCGCCGAGATCGCCGACCGCCTTGGGCGCGGCCACGCTCCAGATCGTTTGATCGAGCGCAGCCAAGAACAGCGCCAGCATGACGCAGAGCATGATCAGCACCTTGCGGCGCTGTGGCAAGAGCCAACCGGGCGGCACTTCGCCCATGCTCATGCCGGGCGGCGGTCCTTCCTGTGTCATTGGGGGACCACCAGGCGCCCCCGGCGATGGTCCGTTGCCGCCGCCGGGAGGGCGCGTTGTCATTACATCACCTCGGGATCAGGCGGCCAGGGCGCAAGTACTCCCTGGCGTTCCGCCTCAGAGGTTAACAGGGCAAAGGTCCGGTTGATTTCCTGGAGCTCTTGCTCGCTGAAGTTGCGAAAGATCTTCCAGATCACCGCGCGATTGCGCGTGCGAATCTCGTTGATCACCTTCATCCCCTGGTCGGTTAGCCAGATTCGAACCCGGCGACGATCCAGGTCGTCCCGCTCGCGACGCACAAGGCCGTCGCGAACGAGCCGATCGATGATGCCGGTCGCGGTCGAGGGGCGCACCTTGAGATATGCCGCCACCGCGCCGGCTGGGGTTCCCGGTCCGGCCTGCAACAGGTACAGGACGCGTAACTGGGACATCGTCAGTCCCAACTCTTCCCAGACTTCAAGCCGATTCGGGTCGAATACGCCAGCGGCGCGTCCGTAGTTATTGAGGATGTTCTCAATCAAACTGTCGGTCTGGGTGTTGATCTCTGACACTACGCTCCGCCTCCCTGCATTGGAGCCGGGAACGCGACGCCGCGTTGCTCTCCCAGCGCGATCAGCTGTTCAATCGTCTCGTCGTCCAGCGGCACGCCCTTGAGGCTGCGGTCGGCGCGAGCGATCTCTTCAGGATCACCCGGGATTACGACCCGCTCTACCTCGTCCACCGGCGGCACATCGCGGATCGCGTCGACCATGCGCTTCATGTTGGATTTGAACTCGTCCGGATCGCAGAACAGGTCGATTCGCCAGGCGGCGAACCACTGACCCTGGATCAGGCTTTGCCCACGGGGAATGAACATGCCCGAACCGTCCCCCGAAAGCACGCCCGTCAGGATGTCAACCATCAGCCCCAGTCCGTAACCCTTGTGGGAGCTGGTCGTGATCGTCGATCCGAGCGGCAGCAGGCCGCCGTTCTTTCGCAGGATAAACGGGTCGTCGGTGTGCTTACCGTCTTCGTCGAGCGCCCAGCCGACCGGCAGCGGCTTGCCCTGCCGGCCCGCGATTTCAAGCTTGCCGCCGGCTACGGCTGTCGTGGCGATGTCGAGGCGAAACGGGGTGTCATCGTCGACCGGAGCCGCCATTGCGATCGGGTTCGTACCATAGACTCGGCGCTTGCCGCCCGACGCGAGTCCGATCGGCGGCGCGTTGCACATCGCCATACCGATCAGATCGTGTTCGACCGCCATGTGCGCGTAGTAGCCGGCCGCGCCGAAGTGGCGTCCGTTGCGCACGGTGACCATGCCCAGACCGCTGGTCTGTGCTTTCTCGATGCAGGTCGACATCGCCTTGTGGCAGACGATTGTGCCAAACCCGCCATCCCCGTCCCAGGCCGCCGATACCGGTGTCTCGCGTAGAACCTTGATCTCCGGGGTTGGATTGACCACGCCGGACTCGAAGCCCGGCGCGTAACCAATGTGCCAGGGCAAGTGAGCGATTCCGTGTGAGTCGATCCCTACAAGATCAGCGTCAATCAACACGTCCGCACCGACTTCCGCATCCTGTTGCGGAACGCCGTACGACCGCAGAATCGCCGAAGTGAAGCCGCGCAGTTGTTCGGCGTCGAATCGGCGTCGATTCTCTGGCGCTTCCCGTCCAGTCCAGGCCATGCCTAGTCCTGACCGTAGCTGCGGACGGTGCGCAATCCCTGGGCGGAGGCCTGAGCCATGAACTGCCCATCACTGCCGGATGGGATGTACAGCCAGCCCTCCTCGGCGCGGCGCTTGGCTTCAACCGGACCGGAGGTGAAGATGCCCGGCGCGACTCGGTTGTCGATCCGTTGAGAGGCGGCCAGCACTTCGGCGCACGCGGCAACATGGTCCGGGTGCGGATTGTCGGGTCGGACCGGGATGCCCATCGATTTGGCAAGGTCGGCCGGTCCGATGCACGTCGCGTCGATGCCGGGAACGGATAGGATCTCGTCGATCCGCTCGACTGCCTCGATCGTCTCGATCTGAATGATGCAGGCAATCTCGTTGTTTGCCTCGTCTCCGTAATCGGGCCCGCCATAAAGGAAGCCTCGATACGCGCCGAAGCCGCGCAGTCCGTCGGGCGGGTAGCGGCAGGCCGAAACAGCCTGCTCCGCCTCGGCGCGGTTGTTGACCCAGGGAATCACCACGCCGTACGCGCCGCCGTCAAGGATGCGCTTGATGATCACGGGGTCGTTCCACTGTGCCCGGGCCATGGGAATCGTGTCGGTCGTCGAGATGGCCTGGAACATCTGAATCATGGTCTGGAGATCGACGGGCGAATGTTCGCCGTCAACGACGAGCCAGTCCCAACCCTGATGCGCCATCGATTCGGCCGCAAGTGGCGAACAGGTACCAAGCCAGGCGCCGAAGGCGGGCTTGCCCTCCGCCCAGAGTCGCTTCACCGTGTTGGGTCGCATTGGCAAATCCTCCACCGCCCACCCGCCTGACGGCGTGGATCGGGCACACTCCAATGTCGTCTACATTGCAGAAAAGCGTACACGATGAGGCCGAAGTTTCGGCTGGACGAAGAGTTTCGATTCAGTGTTCGCGGCAGGCCGCGTCCATTGCAGCCCGGGCGAATGCGGCGCCAAGCCCGCTGGTCTAGCTGGGTGTGTGCCTAGCGATCCGGATGCGGCGACAGCGTGACCCTGTCCAGGACCGCCTTGTTGACCACTGACCGAGGCATGTACCCCTGCAGAACATCCGCCGCGGCCTCTCCGACACGCTGAAGCAGCAGCGGCATCGAGTTGTCGGAGTAGAAGGCGGAGTGCGGCGTGGCGATCACGTTGTCGAACTCGAGCAGCGGGTGATCCTTGTGCACCGGCTCGGGATCCCACACGTCAACGCCCGCACCCGCCAGTTGACCGCGCTTCAGCGCGTCGTAGAGCGCCTGCTCGTCAACCACGCCCCCGCGGCAGGTGGTGATCAGGTACGCCGTCGGTTTCATCAGCGCCAGTTGATCGGCGCCCACCAGTCCGCGCGTTTCCGGGCTCAGCGGCGGATGCACCGAAACGTAGTCGGCTTGCATGACTTCTTCCAGTGAAGTGAGACGCACACCGGCCGCTTCGGCGGCGGCCGGGTCCTGGTACGGGTCAAAGGCGATGACGTTGAGCCCGAACGCCTGCGCACGGATTGCGGCCTGCTGCGCGATGTGCCCGAATGCGACCAGTCCCAGGGTCTCGCCGTAGAGCGGTCCCGACGGACCCAGCGGAACTCGCTCTCCCGCGCGGGCGGCATCGTTGTGCGCGATCAGCTTCCGGTTCAGCGCCAAGAGTAGCGAGATCGCGTGCGTGGCGACTTCGTTGATGCAGTAGTCGGTGATGTTGCAGACGACGATGTCGTAATCGATCGCTGTCTGCCAGTCGATGTTGTCGAAGCCGATCCCATAGCGCACCACGACCTTGAGATTGGGCGCGGCGTCGAAGATCTCCTTACCCACCTGCCGGTAGCCGCAGATGATGCCGTCTGCATCGGCAACATGCGCGGCAACGTCCTCCTGCTGCTCCGGCGAGAGCGGGATCAACTCGGCGTCGGCCTTGGCAATCTGCTCGGCTTCCGCAGCGTGCGGTTGACGTTCTGGCCGCGAGTCGATGTGATAGACCTTGTACTTCGCCATCAAACAGTCCTCCAGTGAACGCGGAATCAGAGCCAGGTTTGGATGCGCGATCGGGGCACGGCGGGGATCACCGCCCGAAGCCGCAGACCGTCCGCAGTGAGCGTAAACGACATCTGTTTCCCGGGCTCTAACTCGGGATGCAGGATGCGGTTGATGAGTCGGAACGACTCGAAGCGAATCAACGAAAGCCGCACCTGTTGCTGGTTTGCAGTCGGTCGGGAGACGAGCACCGCGTCAACCAAGTCGCCAAACGTTGCCTGTTCAACGAGCAGCAGGTGCTGCACGATGAGCTGCTCGACGACATCCAGCTCGATCTCGATTGGCTCCGGTCGCAGCCGCCGCTTGAGCGCGACAAGGAGAGTCGTGAGTCGTTCCCCGATCGTCACGTCAAGCGCTCAGATAGGCGGCAATGTCCGGGCCGCCTTCGGTCAGGACGATGCCCGCGTCGGCAAGCCGTTCGGTCTCCTCCGGCGCGATGTCGAGCCATTCACTCAGCACATTGACGGTATCCTGGCCGAACTGCGGGCCGTGGCCGTAGACCCGACCCGGAGTGCGCGACAACTTGAGCGGCGACGCGGCCATAGTCACCTCGCCTGCGACCGGATGCTGGACGCTAGTAATCATCTCGCGCGCGGCGATCTGCTCCTGTTGCACGGCCTGTCCAATCGTGTTTAGCGGGCCAATCGGAATGCTGTACGGCGCAAGCGTCGATACCCAGTGATCGGTGCTTCGTTTGCGCGTGGCGTCGAACAGCAGCGGCTCAAGCTCGGCGTGATTCTCGGTGCGCTTGAACGATGTGTCGAAGCGCTCGTCGCCGACCAGCTCTGGCAGACCTAGCTCGGCGCAGAAGATCTCCCACTGCGTCGCGATGCCCCAGGACAGCGCCACGACGATCCAGCCGTCGGACGTCGGAAACGCCTGGAAGGGCGTCGCCGACGGGTGTCGCGTGCCCAACGGGCCGGGTTCCTCGCCGGTCGCGTAGTACCGTGCCACGGCGTTCTCAAGGATCGCGATCTGGCAGTCGAGCATCGAGATGTCGACTGATTGCCCCTGGCCGCTCTGTTCGCGCTCGCGCAATGCGGCGAGGATGCCGACCGCGGTGTAGAGACCACCGCAAATGTCGCCGATCGACGTGCCGGGGCGAGCCGGCGGTTCGTCCGGATAGCCGGTGATGCTCATCACCCCGCCCATGCCTTGGACGATGATGTCGAGCGCCGGCTTGTCGCGCCAGGGTCCGGTCTGTCCGAAACCTGAGGTCGAGGCGAAGATCAGGCGCGGATTGCGCGCGAGGAGCGCTTCGGGTCCGATGCCCAGCTTGTCCATCACGCCGGGCGTGAAGTTCTCCATGACGACATCGGCTTGGTCGACCAGGCGGAGAAAGAGGTCGCGGCCCTCGTCGGAGCGCAGATCAATCGAGATGCTCTTCTTGCCCCGGTTGACCGACTGGAAGTACATCGATTCGTTGTTGACAAACGGCCCGGTCGTGCGGGCGACGTCGCCGTGCGGTGGTCGCTCGACCTTGACGACCTCTGCGCCCAGGTCGCAGAGGATCATGGCGGCATATGGTCCCGCGAGAACCCAGGTCAGGTCCAGAACGCGGATGCCGGCCAAGGGCCCGGGTGTGTGTGTGTTGTTGGTCATTGGGGCTCCTAGACGTCTCCCTCACTGGGATCGGACAGTTCAATGTCGGTGACCACCCACTCCAGCGGCTCACCGGCGACCAGGTGGGCCAGGTTGGTGAAGAAGAACTCCGCAGTTCGCTGGTACGAGGCGTCGACGTGGCATGAGTCGTGCGGCGTGATCCGGCAGTTGGGCAGGTCCCACAGCGGCGAGTCGGCCGCCAACGGTTCCGTCGGGACGACATCGAGCACCGCCCCTGCGATCGTTCCGTTGCGCAGCGCCTCGCCCAGCGCATCGTGATCCACGACCCTGCCTCGAGCGACATTGATCAGCAGCGCATCGCGCTTCATGGCCGCCAGCGCCTCCGCGTCGATCAGGTTGAGCGTCTCGTCGGTCAGCGGGCAGCAGAGCACGACATAATCGCTTTCCGCGAGCAGGTCATGCAGCCGGTCGGGAGCGAGGTGCAGGTCCAGCACGTCGTCGCTGGGTGGACGTCGCTTGGTCGCGATCGTGCGCATTCCGAACGCCTGGCCGAGCCGGGCGCAGGCCTCCCCGATGCCGCCGTAGCCGACAATACCCAGGGTCTGCCCGGCCAGCTCGACCGAGTCCAGCGGAGACCACTGCCGTTGTACTTGATGGGCCGCGTGCTGAGGCAGCCGCTTGGCATGACTGAGGATGTAGGCAAAGACGTACTCGGCGATGGGGCTGCCGTGCACGCCTGGTGAATTGGTGACTATTGATCCGGAGTCGATCAGGTGGGCGAAAATGGCGTGATCGACGCCGGTGCTGGCCGTCTGCATCCACCTGGGGCGCGCAGTGTTCAGCAGACCGATGAAGGCGCCGGCGGCTTCTGGCAGATAGTAGAGATCCTCGGAGAAGAAAAAGCCGTCGAGGTGGTCGGGATTGCCGGACCAGGAACCGTCGGGATGGAGCAGGACCGGCTCAGCGTCGGGCGCGACCTCGCGGAGCCGCGCGCCGGCGCGCTCATGGAGCTCGGTCGTTACGCCGATGCGCAGCAATGAGTTGGACATGCCGCCTCCGTGTCGGAACTCGAGTGTTCGTCTGGCGGTAGGGTAGTGGCGTTCATGAGCCTGCCCGATCCGTCGCGCCAACTGCTCCCCGAGCGACGCCGCCAGCGTCTTCCCGGCTTCCTGTATTCGAGGCCGTTCCGGCGCGTCTTCGCCGGTTGGTGGATTGCTGCCGCGGCGTCGATGAGTTCATTCGCGGCGGTGTCGTTCTTCAATCCGGTACTTGGCGCATTGACGCCCGAGTTGCAGGCGGAGTACGGCTGGAGCACGGCATCGATCGCACTGACGATGGTGATCGGCGGTATCGGCGGCGGCGTTCTGGCGACATTCGTCGGTCCGATCGCCGATCGGCACGGCCCGCGCATGCTGCTGTTCGTGTCGGTCGGCCTGGTCGCCGGCGTGATGGCGGCGCTGGGATTCATCGACAGCCTGTGGCAGTTCCTGCTGCTCTGGGGCGTCGGACGCGGAATCACGGTGGCAGTGATCGACATCGCGGTAGTGGTCGTGATCGCCAACTGGTTCATCCAGCGCCGAGGATCGGCAATGGGCCTGACCATGATCGGCACCCGCAGCGGGATGATGATCTTCCCGCTCGTGATCACGGCAGGATTCTGGTTGGGCGGGTTGCGTGAAGCCTTCCTGCTGATGGCGTTGTTGATCGTCGTGGTTGGCCTCGTCCCGCCGCTGATCATGCGGCGTCGACCGGAGGATGTCGGGCTGCGCCCCGACGGTCTGCGCCGCAGCGGGCGACGCATGGACGCCGACTCGGCGCCCCCGGCGGCGGACGATCCCGACTGGACGGTACGCGAGGCGATCCGCACGCGCGCGTTCTGGCTGCTCCTCTTCGGCACCACCATGCTGATGGTGGTCGGTGGGTCGGTGAATTTCACCTTCGTCTCGCACATGACCCAGAACGGGATTGACGCTGACACCGCCCGCTCGGCCCTCGCGCTGTGGGCGGGCATGGGGATCATCGGCGGCGTGTTCGGAGGCGAGCTGCGGCAGCGGATGGCGGTGCGCTATGCGCTGCCGTTGGTGATCTGCGTCACGGCCAGCGCGGTTGTCTGGTTCATTCTCACCGACACAGTCTGGATGGCGTTCGTCTTCGCCGTCTGGCACGGACTCTCGTTCGGCGCGCAGTTGCCGCTCAACCGGATTTCGTTTCCCGACTACTTCGGGCGCTACTCCGTGGGCCGCATCCGCTCAGTCACCGCGCCGCCTCAACTGATTCTCAATGCCTTCGGACCGTTCGTCTCGGGTCTGGTGATAGACAATCGCGGGTCGTACGACCTGATCTACATCGTCTTTGTCGGCCTGCTGCTCTGCGCCGCGTTCAGCGTCCTGCTGGCGCGCCGGCCCGATCCGCCCGCGCGCATGGTGTAGCTGTTTCCGATGGATCGGATCGGGCAGCCCGCAGGCCGCCCGATCACGGCATGGAGCCTGGGCCCTTACGCGTTCGCGAGGATCAAGGTGCCGGCCGAGGCGAACATGCCGCCGGGGCCGTGGGCCATGCTGACGTTGACGTTCGGCACCTGGCGTTCGCCGCACTCGCCGCGCAGCTGGCGCACAGACTCGATGATCGCGAACATCCCATACATGCCCGTGTGGCAGTAGGAGAGGCCGCCGCCGTTGGTGTTCATCGGGAAGTCGCCGCCAGGGCCGGACTTGTAGATGACCTCGCCGTCTGGGCCGGTCTTGGTCTCGGCGAAGAAGGGTCCGCCCTCGCCCTTGGGCACGAAGCCCAGGTCCTCGGCCGCCATCAACGGGGTGAAGGTGAAGGCGTCGTAGAACATGCAGTGGTCGATGTCCTGCGGTCCCAGCCCTGCGCTCTTGTAGGCGGCCTCGCCGGCAATCCGGTAGCCGTCGGCGGTTGTGTGGTCGCGCATTTGCGAGACCATCCAATGGGCCGCCGCCTCGCCTGCGCCCAGCACGTAAACGGGGTCCTTCGCGTAGTCCTTTGCCCGTTCCTCGGAGACGAGCACGAGCGCGCCGCCGCCGTCGGCGACGACGCAGCAGTCGAGCAGGTTAAACGGGTAGCAGATCATCCGCGAGTTGAGCACGTCCTGCGGCGTGATCGGTCCGCCGCCGCGCTCAGGTGTCCGGCGGTGGCTGCCCATCATCGCCATCGGGTTGAGGTTGGCCCAGGCGCGGGTCGCCGCGGCGATGTGGGCGAGGTGTTCTTTGGTCGTGCCGTACTCGTGGAAGTGGCGCAGGACGGGAATCGAGAAGGTGGTGGGCGCGCCGCCAATGGCGAAGGGCGCCTCGTACTGTCCGCCCGGCGACGATGCCGAGCCGCCGCGCGGTGCGTCGACCCCGGAGCGTCCGCTCTCACCGTGCGTCACCAGAGCGACATCGCAGTAGCCGGCCATGATCGCGGCGACGGCGTGGCGGACGTGAATCATGAAGGAGCAGCCGCCGACGGAGGTGCCGTCGATGTAGCGCGGCTGGATGCCGAGATACTCGGCGACCTCGTTGGGGATAGCGCCGGCGCAGAGCAGACCGTCAACGTCGGCCAGCGAGATACCGGCGTCGTCGAGCGCGTTCTTGGCAGCCTGCGCATGTAGCGCGAGGCGGGACATATGGGGTAGCTGACCCAGATCATCGGTCTCGGCAGCGCCGACAATGGCGACCTTGTGTCGAATCTGATCCATGAGTGGTCTCCGTTTCGATTGAGCCTTGGTTGTCGGCGTCTAGACAGGCTTGAATTTGGGCAGCGTGACCTCGTCGGTTACATCGTCGAAGACAATCTCGACATCCATGTCGACGGTGGTCGAGTAGGGGTCGTCAATGATCAGGTTGGACATCATCCGCGGGCCCTCTTCGAGTTCGATCACGGCGATCACGTACGGAGGCGCGTTGTCCTCGCTGTTGTAGGGGGGGATCGGTTGGTGCGAGATGACGAAGGTATGCACCTTGCCCTTGCCCGAGGCCTGCATCCACTTGATGTCCCAGTTGAAGCACTTGGGCATGGGACAGAACGGTCGCGGGTAGAAGTGCGGGCCGCAGTCGTCGCAGGTGGGCAGCATCAGCTTGTGTTCTTTGAGGCCGTCCCAGTAGGGCTGTGACTCAGGCGTTGCCACGGGCAGTCTGCCGGCGTAGTCAGCCATTCTGTGCTCCTTCTCGTCTGTTCGAGGTTGTCCAACGCGATGCTACACGACACCCGGAGAGTCAGCCCCCGACGACTCGCGCTCAATCCAGCGCTGCAGTTGAGCCGCCTTGCGTTCGCTCCAGCCAGGCTGAAACTCTCGTCGTTGACGTGCGATCTCGGCCAGAATCACCGCCGCTGCCACTGAGACGTTCAGCGACTGTACGAAGCCGGCCATCGGGACGATGACCGCGCCGTCCGCCAGTGCGACCATCTCCGCTGAGCAGCCTGCGTGCTCGTTTCCGAGGACGATGGCGCAGGGTCCGCCGAAGTCGACGCCGAGATAGTCGTGTGCGTCGTCCGTGAGTTCGGTGGCGTAGACCTTGATTCCCTCGTCGTGCAGAGCAGAGACGCAGTCCTCGGCCGACGCAAAGCGGTCGATCTGCAGCCATTTCGGGACCTTGGCCGCGACGCCGCCTGAAATCTCGGGGAAGACCTGGTTGGTGTAGACCAGCGCGACCCGGCCGACGCCGAAGGCGTCGCAACTGCGCAGAATGGCGGAGGCGTTGTGGGCGTCATGGATGTTCTCGAGCACCACAACCAGGTCATCGTGGCGGCGCTCCAGCACTTCGCGCATACGAGCAAGGCGGCGTTCGGTGATCACTTGGCGGGTCTAAGGCCTCGGTATGCCCCCCTCTGCCTTCGGCATCTCCCCCCGCGGAGCGGGGGGAGAGGGGAGTGAGCGGATGCAGAGTTCCCCGCAGAGCGGGTGGAGATGGAGGCTTTAGACGGCGCACTCGCCCTCGCCGCGCTGGAGAATGTAGATGTCCTGGCGATCCCAGTCGATAAACATCGGCAGGGTGTCGGCGGAGAACTCGGGCGGCAGCGTGAGATCGGTGAGCGTGTCCTGGATCGGACTGAGGCCGACCCGGTCCACCCAACTGCTGAACAGCTCTTGACCGTCCTGGCGGTCGGAGTGATACAGGTCGATCACCCGCTCGACGGCGTCGGGAACGCGCTTGGCCGGGATGCGGACCTTCGGTACCAGCGTGCCCAGCCGCATCTCCTCGGTGCGGTAGGTGCCGGCGACGAACATGTGATAGGCGGGAATCTGACGGTTGCCGACCTTGATCGCGGCGCCGTGGAAGCCGATATCGGCGATGTGGTGCTGGCCGCAACTGTTGGGGCAGCCGCTCATGTGGATACGCATCTTGCGGGTCAGCGGATCGTCAATCGCCATCTCACGGACGCGCTCCTGCACGGCGCGGTTGAGACCCATGGACGAGGTGATGCCGAGCTTGCAACTATCGGTGCCGGGGCAGGAGACGACGTCTTCGATTTCCTGGGCGTCTGGAGCGCCCATGCCGAGGGCATCGAGTTCCTTCCAGACCGCGTAGACAGCCTGGTTGGGAATCCAGCGCAGGACCACGTTCTGCTGCGGAGTGGTTCGTGCTCGCTCGCGACCATACTTGCGCAGGATCTCGGCCAGGCCGCGGAACTGTTCCGGCGTCAGGTCGCCCTGATCGATCGAAGCCTCGACCGCGGAGTAGCCGTCCTGAACCTGTGGGCGGACGTTGGTGGCGAGGAACTGCTCGAATCGCGCCGCATCGCCGTTGGGCGAGGGCAGCTCGACCGCAATCTCGCGCTCGTCGGAATCCTCGTCGTCGATGTAGAGCAACTCCTCAAGCGGCGGCGTCTCGGCTGACCAGCCCTTCTTCAGTTCTTCGTCGACCATCTCGCGGAAGGCCTCTTCGCCGACGCGGTGGACGAGGAACTTGAGGCGGGCCTTGAGGATGTTCTTGCGCAGCTCGTCGGCCGCGTTGAAGATGCGGATCACGGCCTCCGAGAGGGTAAGGAAGTCGGACATCGGCACGAAGTCGGTCAGCGTGACGGCTTCCTTGGGCATCGTTGAAAGGCCGCCGCCGACCATGACGCGGAAGCCGCGGACCTCTTTGCCGTCGATCACACGGACCTGTGAGAAGAAGGCGAGATCGTGGATGGCGGCGATGGCGGAGTCGGCCTCGCGGCCGGTGAAGTAGACCTTGAACTTGCGCGGCAGGAGCTGGGTGATCGAGTTGCGCACCCAGTAGCGGACGAACGCGCCGGCGTAGGGCGTAGGGTCGAAGACCTCGTCCTCGGAGATGCCGGCCCAGGGGTCGGCGGTGACGTTGCGTACGGTGTTGCCGCAGGCCTCACGCGAAGACAGGCCGACCTTGCCCAGGACCCGGAGCATGTCCGGCATCTGGTCGAGCGGTACGAAGTGGACCTGGATGTTCTGGCGGGTGGTGATGTGTCCCTTGCGCAGCGGCGCGAAGGTCTCGCAGACCTCCGCGAGTCCGTCGAGCTGATCGGACGTGACACCGCCCATAGGCAACTTGATCCGGTTCATGTGCACGTCTGGCTGGCGCTGTCCGTAGACTCCCTGTCGCAGGCGGTAGAGCATAAACTCGACCTCTTCGCGCTGTTGCTCGCGGAAGGCGGTGGCTTCAGTCTCGAAGTCGTCGAGTTCGCCGTCCCAGATCGGGATCACGACTCCGGGAGTGTCGATTCTGGACTCGGTCATACCGTAGTTCTCCAACTATGTTTGTCTGGATTTCATCTTAGCAGCGAGGGATCGGTCTCCACCCGTCGAGGAACACGACCAACCGCTGCGCGAGCGCGCATCTGAGTCAGCGACTCACTACCTGCCGCGGTTCGTTGTCCGGCGGCCATGACCTGCTGCAGGAGCGGTTCGGCTTCTCCCAAGGGGGGCTCGTCGAATCGGGCGATCAGGTCGTGCTCCGGTAATCGCCACACTTGCTTGCGATGACCGATGCCTGGCTTACCCGGAGATCGCTTGGCTACCGGTCGGCCGTCGTACTCGACCATCTTGTAGGCCGAGTCCAACGTCGCCGCGTCGGGCGGGGCGACGATGCTGGTGCCGCAGGCGAAGATGTCGATTGGCGCGTTGGCGCTGACCAGGTCGGCGATCTGGTACTCGTCGAGTCCGCCGCTGGCGACGATGCGGACATCGGACAAGCCGGCGGTGTCGAGCATGACTCGGGCTTGCCAGGCTTCCGTACGCAAGTCCCCGGAGTCAATCCGGATCGCGCCGACGGAGCCGGGACCGAACCTCCGCGCAGTCCTGACAGCGTTGGCAACTCCTGGCTGCGTGTCGTATGTGTCGACCAGCAGGGTCGTGCCGGGATAGCGCGAGACGAACGCGTCGAATGCCTCCGCTTCATCGCCCTCGGCCAAGACGAAGCTGTGCGCCATCGTGCCGGTGATCGGGACTCCGAAGCGCCGGCCAGCCTCGACCGATGACGTTGCCTCAAAGCCGGCGATGTAGGTCGCACGCGACGCTTCGATCGCCGCTTCCGCGCCGTGGGCGCGTCTCCCGCCGAACTCGATCACCGGGCGTCCTGCAGCGGCATCGACCGCGCGAGCGGCCTTGCTCGCCACCAGCGTCGGGAAGGCGATCTGGTTGATCATCGCCGTTTCGATGATCTGCGCCTCGGCCAGCGGCGCGATGACCTGGATCAAAGGTTCGTCCGGATAGACAATCGCGCCTTCCGGCGGCGCCCAGACATCTCCGGTGAAGCGGAGTCGGCGTAGTTGGTCGATGAAGGCCTGGCTGAACTGTGGCAGCGAGCCAAGGAACTCCAGGTCGTCCTCGGAGAATCTCAGTTGTTCGAGGAAGCTGAGCGCGCGATCGAGACCGGCCGCAATCAGGTAGTCCCACTGCTCCGGCAGTTCGCGCACGGTCAGCTCGAAGACAGCCTCCCTGGTCATGCCGCGCTCGTAGTAGAGCTGTGCCATGGTCAGCTCGTAGAGATCGACAAACAGCGCTGACGGCGTGTTCACTCTGTGAACGCTATTCGATCAACGCGCCGGACTCAGCCATCGTGGTCAGCGCGGCCTCGCCATCGCCAGGCTGCAGATTGACGGCGGCCATCCCAGCCCGGGGCGCGAGGACTTCGAATCCAAGGCGGCAAGCGTCGAGGACCGTCTCCTTCACGCAGTAGTCGGTCGCCAAGCCGACGACGACGCACCGCTCAATCCCGGCTTCGAGCAGGATTTCCTCTAGTTCGGTCTGCTGTTGCACGCCGCTCTGCGGATCGCGGGTCGTGAACCCTGAGTAGCCGTCGTTGCCGTCAGCGCCCTTGCGCACCGTGGGGCCGGCGTTGAGAGCCAGGTCAGTGTGAAACTCGGCTCCCCAGCTGTCACCGACGCAGTGGACTGGCCAGATGCCGCCGTCCTGCTCAAAGTGCGGCGTGTGCTTGGGATGCCAGTCCTGCGTGTAGACGACAAGCGCGCCCGACTGCGAAGCGTCGGAGATTGCGCGGTTCGCGTAGGCAACCACATCGGCCGCGCCGCTCACGTAGAGCGAGCCGTCGGGATGCGCAAAGTCGTTCTGGATGTCAACGACAATCAGCGCGGTTTGCGAGTCGTAGGCGGGCACGGAATGGAGTCAGAGGGGAGAGGTTGGAGGCGACGACCGGATTCGAACCGGTGATAAGGGTTTTGCAGACCCCTGCCTTACCACTTGGCCACGTCGCCTGGTGCGCAGGTGCGTTGTTGTGGAGCGGAAGAAGGGATTCGAACCCTCGACCTTCTCCTTGGCAAGGAGACGCGCTACCGCTGCGCCACTTCCGCTGGTGGGGACATTGTAACCACCGGGCGGCAATCGGTGGTAGTCCGAGTGTTGGTGCCGAGGAGAGGACTCGAACCTCCACGCCCGCAATGGGCACAGCGCCCTCAACGCTGCGTGTCTACCAGTTCCACCACCTCGGCATGGCTGGTGGGTTGCTCTGGCAGGGGTGGCAGGACTCGAACCCGCGACCTACGGTTTTGGAGACCGTTGCTCTGCCAAACTGAGCTACACCCCTTCGCGATCTCCGAGCATAGCAGGAACGCCGGCGGTCACCGGTCGTCAAGGGCCGCCTGGATGCGTTCCGGGTAGTCGCTGACGATGCCCGTTACGCCAAGCGCGATACAGCGCTCGATGTCGGATGGTTCATTCACTGTCCAGACGAAGGCAGCCATGTCGTGCGCGCGACAGGCGGCGACGTGGTCGCCGGTGAGGCCGGATCCGTGCATGGAGATGCCGTCGAGCCGGTGCTCCGCCGCGATCCGCCAGACCTCCGGCGTGGGCTCGATGCAGAGGTGGGCGATCCGCCGACTGTGCGACGCTCGGCCGGACAACTCGATCACCGTCTCCGAGTCGAAGCTCCAGAGCCACGTCCAGGGAATCGCGTCGGCCTCGCTTAGGTCCTTGAGCACGGCGTCGCAAAGCGCGACCACATCGTCGCCGGGAGTGACCTTCAACTCCACGATCAACAGCATCCGCCCGTTCACGAGCGCGAGCGCGTCACGCAGGGTAGGGACCGACTCTCCCTGTCCGGCATCGACAGCGGCCAGTGACGCGAGCGAGGCATCGGCGACGCGTCCGGAGGCGTCGGTGGTGCGGCTCAGGTCGTCGTCGTGGATCAGTACGGGCACGCCGTCGCCGCAGAGACGGACATCGATCTCGACGCCGTCGCAGCCCATTTCCAACGCCGTGCGGATGCCGAGCAGCGTGTTCTCGGGCGCGTGACCCATCGTCGTCCGGTGGGCGATGACGAGCGGAGGGTCGAGCGGGGTATCGTGAGACATCGGCGAACTCGCGCGAGGTTGGTTGGACGGGAAGCACACGTGCGGAACGAGGATATCGCCGAGACCTTCAATCTCAGTGGCGCCGCATACGAGCAGTCGGCGCCGGAACTGATCAATCTGGCCGCGTCCGAGCTGATCAAGCGGCTCAACCTGCAGGCCGATAGCGACCTGGTCGATCTCGGTTGCGGTCCTGGAGCGGTGATTGCCCACGCGGCGCCGCTGCTCACACGCGGGAGCGCGGTGGGCGCTGATCTGTCGAGAGTGCAACTCGAACTTGCCAGAGACCGATTTCGCCGTGCCGTCCTGGCGCCCAGGTTCATCCAGGAAGACGCCGCCGCCACGGGACTTCGCGACCGATCGGCCAGCGCGGTATCCCTTGGGTTCGTCCTTCCTTACGCGGAGCGACCGCTCTTGTTGCTCAAGGAAGCGACGCGCCTGACGCGGCTCGGCGGTAGGGTCGCGGCAACGGTAATCGGCTCGCCATTCTTCGGTTCGGCCGGCACGCGCCTGCTCGGACATCTGGAACGCCGCGGTGTGGTCAGGCCTGATGTCGAGATGCGATTCGATCCGCGAGAGGCGGTGCGCCTGGCGCTGCTCAGCGAGAACGACGAGCGCCGTTTGGATGACGTAACGATTGAGGAGATTGAGCGGGAATTCTGGTGGGACAGCTTCGACGATTGGTGGGGAATGCTGGATGCGTTCGGCTTTCTGCCCACCGACCGTGAGCGGATGATTGAGGCAATCGCCGGAGAGTTGCGCGAGGATGATCGCGTTGTGGATCCCGACGGGCAGGTTCGCTGCCCGGTCAAGATTTGGCTGCTCTCGGCGACGGTCTGCGAAGGAGATCCCTGGCTATGACATCAGTGACGCGGCGCGTGTCCGTCAACCTGCCCTGGAATCCCGACTTCGTCGACACCTTCCTCGCCCGCGCGAGGCTGGCCGACCAGATTGGCGTCGACACGATCTGCGTGATCGAGGGATACGGTCACGACGCGTTCACCGGAATGGCGCTGCTGGCGCACGAGACGTCGAACGTGCGGATTGCATCAGCGATCGTCAACGTGTTCTCGCGCACACCGGCGACATTGGCGCAGAGCTTCGGCACGGTCGATCAGTTATCGGGGGGACGCGTGGTGGTTGGTCTGGGCGCCAGCGCGCCTGGCGCGATCGAGCGGTTTCACGGCGTCAAGTTCGAGCGGCCGTTCGCCCGCATCCGCGAGGCGGTCGAACTGATCCGGCTGTACTGGTCGCGCGAACGCTTCAGCTACGACGGCCCCACGATTCACGTGGAGCGAGCGCTGGTCAGCGGGATGATCCCGTCGCAGCGCACTCCGCCAATCCACCTGGCGACGTTGAATCCGACCTCGGTCAAGATGACGGCCGAGATCGCCGACGGCTGGATGCCGACCTGGATTCCCAACGACCGGGTTTCTGAGTCAATCGCGCAGGTGCGGCACTGGTCGGTGGACGCCGGCAGGAGCGCCGAGGCGGTGGAGGTCCGCTCGCCTGGGTCGGCGACCGTGGTGCTTGCTGCGGAGCGGCAGGCGGATCTTGACCGAGGGTTCGCGCAGGGACTCTCGTTCTTTGCCGTGCGCAACGGTCCGGGCTACTTCCGGCAGTTCGAGCGGCACGGGTTCGGCGACGAAGTCGCCGCCATGCGCGACGCGTGGCAGGATGGTGGTCCAGGCGCGGCGGCGGAGATCGCATTGGAGATCGCGCCGCGCTTCTCCTGCCGGGGATCACTCGACGAGTGCGTTCGGCATATCGAGGAACAGACTGCAGCTGGAGTCGACCTGCACCAGGTGTCGGTCGACACCGAGGACGACCGCGAGTGGGCCGACGTGCTCGCGCAGATCGTCGGCTAACGTGCATCAAGGACTCATGACGACACAGCCAACCCAACTGGAGGACTGACGATGGCAGACAACGATCTCGCGGCCGCGCTGGCCAAGTTCACCGACCGCGTGCTGCGCTGGACCGCGCAGTCGATGGAGGACCTTTCGCAGGACGAGGTCCACTTCTGCACATTCGAGGGTCAGAACTGCATCGGCTTCGAGGCCTGGCACATCGCCCGCACCGCCGACAACCTGATTCACTTCGCCTTCGAGCGCGAACAGCCGATCTGGATGTCGAAGAACCTGTTCGAGGAGTGGGGACTGCCCAAGGTCGACCAGGGCACCGGTACCAGCTACGAGGAAGTCTCAAGCTGGGTGTTCCCTGACGGCGCAACCATTGCCGGCTATCTCAACGACGTGGCCGATGTGATTGTCCCGCGCATCGCTGAGATGACTCCCGAGTACCTGAACTCGATCACCCGCATCGTGCCCCAGGGCGAGCTTCCCAAGTGGGAGATCATCGGTCAGGTCATCATCAACCACTCGAACAACCACCTGGGTCAGATCAACGTCGGCCGCTCAATGCAGGGCAAGGAAGGCCTCGGCTTCTAACGCCCCTCTCTCCCCCCGCGCAGCGGGGGGAGATGCCGAAGGCAGAGGGGGGCATCGATTGGAGCAACCCGATATGCCGGACGCAACGACGCTCAACCTGGTGCAACCGCTCTCCCTGAGCAAGCAGGTCGCCGCGGCTCGATCCGGCGCGCTCTCATTGCAGGACCTGATTGCGCAGTCGCTCGATCGGCTGGATGAAGTCAATCCGCTCGTCCGCGCGATGCTGCCCGACCCGCGGCAACGGGAACGGCTCTCGGCGGAGGCGGCGACGCTCATGGAACGTTGGCCGTCGCCGGAGGATCGGCCGCCGCTCTTCGGCGCGATGGTTGCAGTCAAGGACATCTTCAATGTCGACCGGATGCCGACACGTGCCGGTTCGGCGGTGCCGCCGGAGTCCTTCAGCGGACGCGAAGCCGATGTGGTCGCACGGCTCAAAGAGACGGGCGCGCTCGTCCTGGGCAAGGCCGTGACCACCGAGTTCGCCTACTTCGCCTCCGGCGCGACAGCCAATCCCCACGATCGGGAGCACACGCCCGGCGGTTCGAGCAGCGGCTCGGCCGCGGCAGTCGCGGCCGGAATCGCGCCGTTGGCGGTCGGTTCACAGACTGTCGGCTCGGTCATTCGTCCTGCGTCGTTTTGCGGCGCGGTCGGCTTCAAGCCTTCGTATGACCGGATTCCGACCGGTGGGACGCTGTACTTCTCTCCGTCAGTCGACACGATCGGCTTCTTCGTCAACTCGGTCACGGACGCGACGCTGGCCGCTTCCGCCCTGCTGTTGGGTTGGAGAAACGGTGAAGACGCGGAGGCGACGACTCCAAGAATCGGGATACCGGCCGGGCCATTTCTGGAACAAGCAGGGCAGGAAGTCCGCGCAGCCCTGGCCCAGGCGACGGAGCTACTGAGCGACGCAGGCATCGACATTGCAGACGTGATGACCTTGCACGACATCGCTGACATCAACAAACGACACAGCGATCTGACCGTCTTCGAGTTCACAGAGACGCATCGCGAGCGTTACGCCAAGTACGGGGCGATGTTCCGTCCCCAGAGCGCGGAGTTTTTCGAGACAGGATTGGCCGTCTCCCCAGCCACTGCCGAAACCGGACGGGCCAGTCGTATCGCGCTGCGCCAGCGGCTGCACGAGCGCATGGATCGGGCCGGCATCGACGTCTGGCTGGCGCCGTCAGCGGTCGGTCCGGCGCCGCATGGTCTGGGCTCGACCGGTGATCCACGAATGAACCTGCCCTGGACCCACGCCGGGATGCCGGTGATCAACCTGCCGTTCGGCGACGTTGACGGCCTCCCGCTCGGTCTCTCCCTCGTAGGCCGCTTTGGCCACGACGAAACTCTGCTGGGTCAGGCGTTGAGAGTTGAGGACGCGTTGGCAGGTTGAGGCAGAAGGGCTACCAAGTCTCCGTGGGTTGAGTCTCGTTCGGGTCCGAGTGAGCGACCTGTGATGGTCCGCCGCGAAAGACGAGCCAGAAGCTGAGCGCTGCCACCACTAGCAGCACGGCTGCTCCGCTGTAGAGACCTTGAAGGGCCGCCAGGCTGGCGAATGAGAGGCCAATCAGCGGCCCGAGAGCGCTGCCCAGGTCGAGGAAGGTGGCGTAGGCGCTGAGCACGGCATTGCGACGCTCGGGCGGAGCGAGGTCGCCGGCGGTCGCGTGCAGGGTCACGGTGAGGGACGTAGAAGCAACGAAGGCGGAGAGAACGGCAGCCAGGATCAGCCAGATCGAGTCGGTGGCGGCCAGGACAACCAGCCAGGCGGCCCCGGTCGCAAAGCCTGCGCTGATCACTATGACGCGGCCAAAGCGGTCGGAGAGGTAGCCAAACAGCGGCGAGAGCGGTAGCCACTGGGACCCGAGCAGGATTCCCGTAGCAGTGGTGACGCCGAGGGCCATCCCGAGGATTGCGATCTGTTGACCGAAGTGCTCTTTGAGGTAGAAGCCGAGCGAGGCAGTGACCAGCCCGGAGAAGACGAGCCCGGTGACCAGAATGGCGCCGCAAGTGACCAGCAGGCGCCGGTCGGTGAGCACAACGCGGAGATCGGTGCGTTCCGACTCGCGCTGCGCCGGCCGAGCGGCCAGGGCCGGCCGCCTGCTGGTGAGTACCCAGGCGACGGCCGTCCCAGCCATCACGGCGGCGAAGAGAGTCAGGGTCAGGCGGTGTCCGAAGAGATCGGTCAGGGCAGCGCCGACCAGTACACCGCCAACCGATCCCATGCGCACAATCGCCGAGTAGGCGCCCATTAGCAGCCCGCGATTGTGGTCTCCAGCCTCGCTCAGCACGGTCCAGAAGCCGCCCAGCCGGAGAGTCGACCAGCAAAATCCCCAGACCATCCTCGCCGCCAGGAGCAGTCCGAAGGCGGTGGACCAGCCGTAGCAGAGCGTGACCACTACTGACAACAACAGAGCCGCGATAAACGGGCCGCGCTGGCCGAGTCGCTGGAAGATCACCGCCACCACTGAATTGGTGACGAGTCGCACCAGTCGGTTGGCCGAGAGCAGGATGCCGACCGCAGGCAGCGAGAGCGCCCAGGCCTCGGGCTGCGAGGGCATCACGGCGTAGAGCATCGAGTCGCCAAGTAGCGTCGCTGCAACGGCCAGCGCAACGGCAACCACCGGGAGCGGCACGCCGCGCACGGCTCGCTTCTCGGCGGCGAGGTCGCTCATCGCCGCAACGTATCAGGCATTAGGGATTCGGCTGGACGCAGCTACGTCCTCTGGTCCCCCCGGGAGGATTCGAACCTCCGCGCGCGGTTTAGGAAACCGGTGCTCTATCCCCTGAGCTACGGGGGGCTGTTGCTGAGTGTATTCGCGAGCGGCTCGATTGATCCTCGCGGTCTGTTTCGTATCCTGCGGGCAGACCATGAGCAAGAAGGCGGAGCGCCAGCCATGCCGATGTACGAGTACTATTGCCGAGACTGCAACGAGAAGTTCACCAAGCTGCGGCCAATGAGCGCCGCCTCAGAGCCGTACGAGTGCGACTGCGGCGCGGTCGCGCAGAAGGTGCTGACGACGGCGATGGTTTCGATTGCCGGTCAGTACTCGGATGTCGACGCGGCTGAAGCGATGCCAACAGGCGGCGGATGCGCCTGCGGTCGCGGCTCCTGCGGTTGCGGCGGCGGCATGGGCGCGCTGAACTAGAGACCTTACGCACCTCCGAGTCTGCTAGCGTCTGGATACCCCATGTCCCGTCAGATACGTGCCCTGATTGCCGGGGCGTTGCTTGTTGCTGCACTGTCCGCCGTGGTTGTGTTCAGCGGTGTGCTTCCGCTCGAGTTCGTGGCTTCCGACAATGACCGAGACGGCGAAGTCGAGGTGCGCGTGCAGGCGCGCGAGACGGACGTCGGTCGCGTCGAAGTGCGGGCGCAGTCCAGGGTCGTCGGCAGCGATTGGATGACTCACACGCCTGAGGCCCGATTCCTGCCGGTTCCCGCGGAGCCCGGCGAGTGGTACGCCAGCGACCCGATTGCCGTCAGTGTCCCGGAAACGGCTCCCCGCATCTCGGATCCCGCCGCGTACACGCAGTGGTTCGTCGAGCAAGCCATCGCTCGGTTCGATCGCGACGGACGTGAAGCGACCCTGGCC
Source organism: Chloroflexota bacterium (assembly GCA_009838915.1). Classification (GTDB taxonomy): domain Bacteria; phylum Chloroflexota; class Dehalococcoidia; order Bin125; family Bin125; genus Bin125. The sequence goes on along the minus strand of VXQT01000013.1, from coordinate 341,893 downwards.
TACTACAACTCACCTGAGAGCGTTGAGGGGCAATGGTATGTCTTCATCATCGATGAGAGTGGAGTGACCATTGCCAACCGAAATCCCGATCTGGTTGGTATGCACAACGACGACATCAACGGACCCGACGGGTACCCGGCAGGACGAGTCGTGGTGGCAGCTGCCAGGAGCAATGGCGGCTGGGTCGACTACCAGTTCGACAACCCGGCCACCGGACAGGCGGAGATTAAGCACTCTTGGGTTGTGCGCCACGACGGCCTGATCTTTGGCTCCGGTTGGTACGAGGATGGGCCTTCGAAGACGCACGCACTGGGCGCCTTCACCCAGTCCTACGTTGAGCGGGCGCTCGAGATGTACCGCGTGCTCGGGCGGGACGCGACATTCGAGTACTACAACTCACCACAGAGCATCGACGGGCAGTGGTACCTGTTCATCCACAATGTGAACGGCACCCGCCTGGTCAACGGCGCTCGCGCCGACCGGCCGGGCTGGTTGGGCAGCAACCTGCACGGCACCGGCGTTGACGTGACGGGCTACGACTACACGGCGGACACACTGTCGATCGAAACGAGCGGCTGGATTTCGTACGTCTTCCCCAATCCCGACGCCGAGCTGCAGTACCAGCGCAAACACAGTTGGATCGTGCGGCAGGGAGACCTGCTGTTCGGCTCGGGCTGGTATGACCGCAACTACGATCTCGCAGAGCAAGATCCGGCCGCTTATGCCAGGGCTCTGGTACAGGACGCGATCGACCGTTACGAGGCCGATGGTCGCGAAGCGGTGATTGCGTATCACAACTCGCCCGACAGCGTGGACGGCGAGTGGTACGTGAGCATCTACGAGCTCGACGGCACCCGGCTGGCGCATCCCTACTTGCCGCTTGGAGAGAACTTGCTCGACGGCGGGCCCGATGTCACGGGTCGTCGCTTCCGCGAGGAGTTCATTGCTATTGAAGATCGCGGTTGGGTGAGCTACGTGTTTCTCAATCCCGACAGCGGCGAGCAGGAGCAGAAGCACACCTGGGTCGTGCGTCACGAGGGCTTGTTGTTCACGGCCGGCTGGTACGAAGCAGGCGCTTACGCGACTCCCGAATCGTAGTTGCGACCCGAACGACCGGTACGGCGCAACCACCACAGATAGGTTGCGGATCCTGCGCCGGCAGCGACGACCAACGCCAGCGTCACGCCCCCGATCAGCATCGTCGTGTCGAAGAAGAACCGCTGCGGAAAGAGCTGGATCAGTCCGTCTCTGGAGCTGAGTTGCCACAAATCGTTGGTGAAGAAGAGCAAGTGGAACTGCCGGAAGGCGGAGTCGAATCCTGCGATGCCAATCACGCCAAGCACCACGACCAGCAGTGCCACGACCCCACATGCTGAGAGCGTCGACCGCGCCAATGCTACGGGCGCTTCGCGTCTGCGCCGCCAGACGGACAGCGCGATGAATGCGACGATGAAGCCCAAGGCTGCCCAGCCGGCGTCGAACGTGCGAGCCATGAGCCGCTTCACGTCGATCATGTGCAGGATTTCGCGCTCGCTGTAGAACGGCGCGCCGCCGACCTGTACCGCCAGGCGAACGTCGTCGTTGGTCAGGTAGTCGCGTGTTTCTTCCGCGATCCGGAGCACTTCATGCTGGGGGAGACCGGTGCGGCCGGTGGCGTCGTAGCGCTCGAAGCCTCGCTCCCACCAGGAGGCGGACGTAGTGGCGTAGCGGACCGTGAACGCGACCGGCAGCGTGAACAGCGCGAGCGCGAGCGCTACCAGCGCCAGCGCGGCAAGCAGGCGGGTCGGCGAGATGCGGGCGATAGGCTTCATATGTCAAGCCTGAGCGTATCGTCAGCCGGAGTTCGCCCATGTCCGTGAGCCTGTCTCAGATTATCGAAGCGGCCGGACTGGAACACGAAGCGACGTTGACCGTCGCGAGAGCGACGGCCGACGAGCCGCCGATCACGACCGGCCGGCTGGTGGTGTTGATTGACGATCGCTTGAAGCTGACGGATGCGCTTCACCACTATCCGAGCGATCATCCGTTGCGCGTAATCGACACGACGTTCCGCCTCCGGGAGGCCACGGTGTCCGACATACCCGACGAGCTGGCACCTGATGCGGTCGCGCTGGTGCTGGAGCCGATTCTGCTGTTCGATGTTCGCCAGGCGCCCGACGGTGTGCGCGGTGTGATGGATCGGCTGCGTGACCCGGTCGATGGTTGCCCCTGGGACAACGCGCAGACGCACGAGAGTCTGCGCCCGCATCTGTTGGAGGAGACGTACGAGGTGCTGGAGGCGATCGCCGCGGGCGATCCGGCCGAGCTGTGCGAGGAACTGGGGGATCTGATGATGCAGGTCGTGCTGCACGCGAAGCTGGCCGAGCAGGCGGGCGAGTTCACGCTGGACGACGTCTCGGAGGGGATCCGGGCTAAGCTGGTGCGCCGGCATCCGCACGTCTTCGGCGACGGCACGGCCGACACGCCCAAGTTGGTCGAGGGCGCCTGGGAGCGGCTCAAGGCGCGAGAGCGGCCGCACCGGGAATCGGTGATCGACGGTGTGCCGCGGACGCTGCCGGCGCTGGCTCGGGCGCAGTCGATCCTCGGCCGCGCGGAGCGCAACGGGTTCGGGCGAGATGCAGCCCTGAGCGCCTCTTTTGGAGAACGGCTGCTCGATCTCGTGCAGGAAGCCCGTGAACTGGATGTGTCAGCGGAGGACGCCCTCCGAGACGCCCTGGGCGCCTTCGAACGCGGCGTCAGGGCGCAGGAGCAGGAACAACGCGCTAGGCCCGCGTGAGATTGGCCATTGAGGCCAGCAGGCGTTTGACGCCGGTATCGGCGAATCGCACCGTCACCTCGGCGTCGCGCCCGATTGTGCGCAGCGCGATCACGACGCCATGCCCGAAGATCTCGTGCGAGACTTCGTCGCCCTCTTTGAGACCGACCGAAGGCGCCGCGACCGGTTCGGCATCGAACGAGTCGAAGTCGTCCCAGCGGACGGTGCGGTTTCGAGCGGGCCGGACATCGTCGCCGACCCGCGCCTGCTGTCGCTGGTGGCGCTGTAACAGCTCTTCGGGGATGTCTGCGAGGAAGCGCGACGGTGGATTGTGACCGCTGCGTCCCTGGTAGGCGCGGCGGAACGCGTGGAGCAGGTGCAACTCGCGCATGGCGCGGGTCATGCCGACATAACAGAGTCTGCGTTCCTCCTGGAGCTGATTCGGATCGTCCATTGAGAGTTGGTGCGGCAGCAGGTATTCCTCCAGGCCGACCATGAAGACGACCGGGAACTCTAGCCCTTTGGCCTGGTGCAGCGTGATCAAGGTGACGGCGTCGGGAGGGCCGTCGGGCAGATCGTCGACATCGGCGACCAGCGCGACATCCTCGAGGAAGGCATCCAGCGCTGCGCCCGGGGCGATCTCCGAGTAGTTCTCGGTCACCGTGATCAGCTCCTGGACGTTCTCCCAGCGGCTCTCCGCTTCCGTCTCGGTGTCGGACTGTCTGACCAACCACTCGCGGTAGCGGGTCTTGACCAGGATCGATCGGAGCACATCGGAGAGCGGCTCTCGCGAAGCCTGCTCCCGCGCCTCATCGATCAGCTCGACGAACTCCTTCAACGAAGCGGCGGCACGGCGCGACACTGGCGGCGGGGCGAGGTAGCCGCCAAGCGCGTCGGCGTCAATGCCGGCGGCCGCTGCGGCCGCCTGGGAGGCCGATCGGGCGTGGTCGGCCGACCATTCGGTGAGCACGTCCAGGGTCTTTGCGCCGATCCCGCGGGTCGGCACGTTGACCACTCGAGTGAATGCCACCGGGTCGGCGGCGTTGCGCAGCAGGCGGAGATACGCGAGCAGATCACGCACCTCGCGGCGGTCGTAGAACCGGGTTGCGCCGACCAGCCGATAAGGAATCCCGTGCTGAACAAGCGACTCTTCAATCGCTCGCGACTGGGCGTTCGTGCGATAGAGCACGGCGGCATCGCTGGGACGCAGGGAGCCGTCGCGCAGTCCGAGTTCGACGTGGCTCGAGATGTACTCCGCTTCGTCCGACTCGCTGTATGCCTCGTGCAGCCGTGGCAGTGGTCCGTCGCGGTTGTCGGTGACCAGTCGACGCTTGATCCGGTTTGACGCACGATCGATCACGGCATTGGCCGCATCGAGAATCTGCTGCGTCGACCGATAGTTGTTGTTGAGCTGGACTTCAGTCGCCTCTCGATGGTCGCGGACGAAGTAGTTCAGATTGCGGATGTCGGCCGACCGCCACGAGTAGATCGATTGGTCGGGATCGCCGACGACGGTCAGGTTCCCGCTGCCGGCCGACCACGCGCGGGCGAGCTGGTACTGGATCGTCGACGTGTCCTGGAACTCGTCGACCAGGACATGGTCGAAGCGTTCCTCATAGGCGCGTCGCACCGATTCGACCTCGAAGAGGTCCAGCGTCCTGAGCAGGAGGTCGTCGAAGTCGAGCGCTGCCGATTCCGCCAGCTGGTCGGCGTACCGTTCCCAAACGCGCGCGGCGATCTCATCGAAGTAGGAGCCGGTCGCCGCTACGAACTCCTCACGCCGCGTCCCTTCGGACTTGGCGCGCGAGATGCGCCCGAGTAACGCCCGAGGCGCGTACTGCTTGGGGTCGATCCGCAGGTCCTTCAGCGCGTTGCGGACAACCTGCATCTGGTCGTCGCTGTCGAAGATGACGAAGTTGCGAGGGACGCCGATCTCCTGGCCTTGCGAGCGCAACATGCGCACGCAGATGCGGTGGAACGTGCCGAGCCAGACGTCGGTGCTCTGCTCCGGGCCGATCAGCGACTCCAGCCGGGTCCGCATCTCCCGCGCGGCGCGATTGGTGAACGTGACCGCGAGGATTCGCCAGGGCGGCGTCCCCTGCTCGATCAGCCAGGCGATCCGATGCGTGATCACGCGGGTCTTGCCCGAGCCCGGTCCGGCGATCACCAGCAGGGGTCCGTGCAGATGGGTGACCGCCGCCCGCTGGGCTTCGTTGAGGTGGTCCAGGTCAATTGTGACGGCGCGCTCTGCGGATACATCGCTCATGGCAGCGAGCATAATGCGGGATTCGGCCTATAGTGGCCTGAGCGGGGGATGACAGCAGAGGCGATCCATGCTCGACGGCGTCGGCATCTCCTGGCCCGGGGGCTCACCTGAGAACACCGGCCTGATACTCGCGCTGATCGTCGGCGCCTACTTCGTCGTGCTCTGGCTCTCTGCGGTGGTCTGGACGGCGCGCGACATTCACCAGCGCACAATCGAACCGATGGCGCAGATCGTCTTCACGCTGATTGTGCTGATTTTCAACTTCCCGGGACTGGTTGTCTACCGCGTGTTGCGCCCGCCGCTGACGCTGCAGGAGGCGGAGGAGCATCGGCTGGAATCGAGCGCGCTGACCCGCGAGCTCCAGCAGACGCCGCCCTGTCCGCGCTGCGGTTGCGAGATCCTGGCGGACTACCTTGCCTGCCCGCGCTGCACCTTGCCGCTTCGCTCCTCTTGCGCGACGTGCGAGCGCGTCCTGGACCCGAGCTGGCAAATCTGCCCGTGGTGCGTGACGCCGATCGCAAATGGGACTGCTGCGATGTCCAATGGAAGCGAGAGAACAGCTCAGGCTCAGATCGCCTCAGGCCAACCGACTCAGACGAGGACCCCCGATGACTGAGCTCAGGGAGTCGCGGCTCACGATTGACGGCGTCGCTGGAGTGGTTACGGAACTTGGCGACGACAACAGCGAAGAGGCCGTCGTCTGTCTGCACTCAGTCCCGGGCTCGGGCCGCGACTTCCAGTTCGTGATGCCTGCGATCAGTGAGGTCATGCGGGTCGTGGCGATCGATTTGCCCGGATTCGGTCGGGCCGACAAGCCGAAAGGCTTCCCCTACTCGATCGAGGGCTATCAGACCTGGCTGTCACCCGCACTGGACGAACTCGGGCTCAGGCGAGTCCATCTGTTGATGCATAGCTTCCATACACAGACAGGCCTGATGTGGGCGGCAATGAACCCGGACAAGTGCGCGTCGGTCATGCTGCTCGACGGCGGCGTGCTGGAGGACTATCCCGGCAACCTGGTGGCGAACATCTGGCGCACGAAGCACGCCGGCGAGATCCTCCAGTTGATTACGACCCGTCCCGCCTTCAAGCTGTTCATGCGCTGGGGCAACCCGCGCGGGCTGCATCCGCAGTGGCTGGACGAACTGATCACCGAGGACGACCGCGACACGCGCCGGGTCACGCTGGAGCTGTATCGCAACACCGACTTCGACGAGGGACACATCCTGGGCCAGGCGCTGTCGCCCCGCGATCTTCCGGCGCTGGTGATCTACGGCAAGAACGACCCGTTCATCAGTTGGAGATACGCCGAGCGCCAGCAGGAGACCTTCGCCGACGCTGAGATCCACGTCTGGGACGACTGCGGTCACTTCCCGCACATCCAACATCCCGAGCGGACGGCGGCGTTGGTCACGGAGTTTCTGCGAGCACAGGCTGCCACAGGCGACTAGGGCCGGATGCACGCGGGCCAAGTAATGCCCGCGACGCTGTCAGAACCGCGGCAATCGCGTGCGAAGTGAGGTTGCGCCTGCTATTCGACGACTTCCCAATGCACGAGCGTGTACGGATCGTCGCCGTCGTGGTCCTCGAAGACGGGGCGGACTTCAGCGCCAATCTGAACCGTCTGCATCGGGTCGCCGAGCAAGTTTCCGACCATGCGGACGTTTTCGTGGTTCGGCAACTCGACCAGGACAACGAGGTAGGGGCAGGAGTCCTGCAGCGCAGGATGGACCGGGTGCCAGACCCGTTCCCAGGAGAATATCCGTCCGTTGCCCTCGACCTCTCGCCAGCCAAGATCGAAGCTGTGGCAGATGTGGCAGACCCATTCGGGCCCGAACTGTGGGCGGTCGCAGGTGTGGCAGTGCTGAACGAACAGCTTGTGCCGCTTGAGACCTTCCCAGTACTCAGTGTCGAGTCCGTCAATCGCCGGAGCAGGGGCGGGCATGCCCTCGCCCAGGTAGTACCTTGGAGGATTCGCCATTAGAGCACCGCCTCAGAACCGACAATCATGTCGGAGACCGGGGTGACCATCGGACCGGATGCGACCAACGAGACGTTCACGTCCGGTACCTGGTTGCAGGACTCGCCGCGCACCTGGCGCACGGCTTCGATGTTCAGTTCCAGCCCGTGCATGTAGCACTCGGCGAGGTTGCCGCCGCTGGTGTTGATCGGCATCTTGCCGGCCGGCGCGGTGAGGTTCTCGAAGGTGATGAAGTCGTTTGCCTCTTCGTAGCTGGTCAGGCCGTGCTCGATGATGCTCATCACGACGCCACCGGTGAAGTTCTCATACACCTGCGCGACATCGACTTCCTCCGGCTTGACCTCGGCCATGTCGTACATGCGCGGCGCAACCGTCTTGAAGTTCGAGGTGGCGTAGTCGGTGGCGTTGTGCGAACCGGAGCCCGCCCGATTGCCGGAGCCGACGGCGCCGCCGAGGAAGTAGACCGGGGTCTTGGCGAAGTCCTTGGCGCGATCCGCCGAGACAAAGATCATCGCTGCGCCGCCGTCGTTCTCCTGGCAGCAGTCGAACAGGTGGAAGGGCTCCACGATCCAGCGCGAGGCGTCGTAGTCCTCGGGCGAGAGCGGTCGGCCGTACATGACGGCGCGGGGGTTGTTCTGCGCGTGGTGGTAGGACGCGAGCGAGCAAGCCTTCAGCGTGTCCTGCGTGATCCCGTGGTCGTCGAACAGGCGGTGGACACGCATCGCGAAGGACTGCGCCGGCGACATCAGCCCATAGGGTGCCGTGTACGCCTGGTCGCCGCGCACGTGAGGCACACGTGCGCCCTGACCGAAGCGTCCGAACTGACCCTGAGCCAGTCCTCTGAACACCACCACCGTGTCGGCGAGTCCGGTCGCGACTGCGGCAGCGGCGTGCGCGCAGGCCGCCGAACCGCCGCCGCCGCCGCCGCCCCATTCCATATTGGAGAAGCGCAGATCCTTGATGTCCAACGCCGCGGCGATCCGCGAGGGGTCGTTGCGGTCGTTGGAGTAGGAGGCGAAGCCGTCGATCTCGCGCGGGTCGATGCCTGCGTCAGCGCTGGCCTTGAGGATCGCCTCGATCACGAGTTTGAACTCGGCATCCGGCGAGCGTCCGCGCTTGTAGTAGGTTGTCTCACCGACGCCGATGATCGCCGTCTCGCCGCGCATGGTGCGCTTACCCATCTGTCAAGTCCTTCCCTGCAATTCGATGCTGGCAGTTTAGGGGATGTCCGGATGCTGGCGGCTACTGCAACACGCCGGCAACCAGTGCATCCGTGATCTCGTCGTCCGACGCGTTGAGAATCTCCGAAAGTACGTAGTGCGTGTGCTCGCCGATCGCCGGCGCCGCGCGACGCAGGTTCGCGGTGCCGCCCGAGAACCTGGTGACCAGCCCGTCGTATGGTGTCGGCCCCATCACCGAGTGATTCAACGTGACGAAGAAGTTTCGGTGCTTGAGCTGAGCATCCTGGTACAGGTCGGAAGGCCATTGCACGACCGACGCCGGCACGCCGAGGGAAGTCAGGCACTCGACCACCGCATCGGCGGTCTGCGGAGCGCACCAGTCGGCAAGCGCGGCCTCAATCTCCGATTTGGCCGCGATCCTCTCCGAAAGGTCGTCGTACTCGGCTCCCGACCAGGGTTCCAGTCCGGCGGCATCCCGCAGCGCGCTCCACTGCTCGGCGGTTTCGCTGGCGATCGCCACGTAGCGTTCGCCCTCGCCGACGCGGAACACGCCGTTGGGCGCCGCGTACATCGAGTCGTGGCCCGGCGCCCGCGCGACGCGGCCGTTTTCGAGATAATCGAGGAGTAACGGGGCTGCGAAGTGGATACCCGCTTCGCTCTGTGCCAGGTCGATGTACTGTCCCTTACCGGTCAGGTCGCGATGCCGAATTGCTGCGGCCAGCACGCCGGACCCGAAGCGGGGATTAATGAAGTCCGTGTACGCGCCCCAGGTACCCGCGGGTTGACGGTCGGGCCAGCCGGTGATCCTATGCAAGCCTGAGAGGCAGGCGCCTTGCAGACCGAAGCCGGGATATGTCGACTCCGGGCCGGATTGGCCGCGCAGGCAGGTGCTGAGCATGATCAGCTCGGGACGTTCCTGGCTCAGCGTGGCGAAGTCGAAGCCGAACCGCTTCATCGTGCCCGGAGTGAACGATTCAACCACGACGTCGGCCCACTCGATGAGCTGGCGCGCGTATTCGTGTCCTTGTTCCGTGTCAAGGCGTAGCGCGACCCCAATCTTTGACGAGTTGAAGTTGGCCATGAACTGAGCACGGTCCATGCCCGGCTCGTTGTCCTTGAACGGCGGGGCGAGTCGGAGCACATCCGGCCGCGTCGCCGACTCGATGTGCACGACGGTTGCGCCGTGGTCGGCCATCGACTTCGAGATCAGCGGTCCCACGCCGACCCAGGCAAAATCGGCGATCTTGACGCCATGCAGCGCGCCGCCGTCCGCGCCGCGCACGCCGTTGGCGGAGATTTGAGCGCGCGACTTCTGCCTCCGCGCACCGTCGACCTCGGCGAGCAGATGTTGGTCCTGCCCAAGCGCCGGCGCCGGTCGCGTGAGCTGCAGCGGCGTCTCCGAGAGCTTGGCGAACGGTCCGGGATATCGATGTCCGTCGATATCCACCCAGAAGTCTCGGGCCGCCAGGTGCGAGTCGTTGGCGATGTCCTCCATCGTGTAGAGCGGAGCCATCATGAAGCTGTCCCGCACCGCTCGCTCGAAACACTCGGCCATCGTTTTCTTGGCGACGAACTGATGCATGTTCTCGGTCGCGATCAAGACCTGTCGACCCAATTCGGCCGGATCCTCGGTCACAAGACGAGCGATCTTGGCCGCCCACTCGTCGATGTCAACGCCCTCCAACTCGCCAGTGAGCTCACCCTCTTCCTCAATCCACTTGAGGACCAGGGTTGAGTGTCGCAGTCCCAGTCCGCCGGGCACGATGCTGAACACGATGTAGCCGTCGAGGCAAGGATGGACGCCCATGACCGCCCCGGCGGAGTTCGCTTCGCCGCCGCCGCGCTCAGCGCAGGTGCCGGGCGGATCGCCGCCCGTGTTTGGCGGAAACCCGGTCGCGTTCATCAGCGTCCATACGACTGCTGCCTGCATCGACACATCGAGGTGCTGACCGAGACCCGACAGCTCACGCTCGCGCAAGGCAATCGAGGTGTCAGCCGCCGCTTGGACGCCGGCATGGATCGATGCCTGCGGCAATCCCACCGGTACCGGTGGACGGTCGCCGTCACCCTGCAGGCCGACGAGCCCACCGGCAGACTCGAGCGTCAGATCCGTTGCCGGACGGTCGGCGTGGGGTCCATCCTGTCCGTACGGCGTCACCGATACGTAGATCAGATCCGGGAGTTCGTTCTTGACATCGTCATAGCCCAGTCCCAGGCTCGCCATCGTGCCGGGATCGAACGACTCGATCAGCACATCGGCGGTTGCGAGCAGGGAACGGAACTCATCGCGGCCCGGCGCGGAGTCCAGGTCGATGACGACGCTGCGCTTGCCTAATCCCATCTGCGCCCAGTACAGCGAGCGGCCGGGTTCCGAGTCGCTGAACGGAGGAAGCCGACGGGCGTCGGCGCCTGCAGATGGCTCAACCTTGATCACTTCCGCGCCCATGTCGGCGAGGACTCGTCCGGTCATCTCCGCCCGCGGCGTCGCCAGATCCAGCACTCGCACGCCCTGCAACAGCGTGTCCGACCCCTCGTTCGTCATCCTGGAACTCCGATCCCGTGCCTGTCGCGGCCGCAACGCAAGTGTCGCCGGGGCGCGGCGGAAGACCCGCAGCGTCAATCGCGGATTGTCAATCAAGATACCGAAGACCAGGACTACGGTGGCTAGGTGACCAGGAACACGCGGATCAGGACGGAGAACACGCCGAACAGCAGCAATGCGCCAAGTATCCACCAGAGCAGCTTCGGAGCGTCTTCGCGCGGTTCGTCGGCGCGATTTCCGGGATCAATCCAGCGCGCGTGACGTTCGGGAGGCGGGCGGCGACTTCTGGCGCGGGGGGAGTCAGGCGCAGGCGGCGGCCATACTTCGCGTTCCGAGCCAGGCTGCCTGGACATCTCGCTGGCCTCGCTGACGATTCTGAGCGGACGATGCCGTCAGTCTAGCCACGCCTGCGGTAGCGATGGCCTGCCCCGGGCCTCAGCGCGTATGCTCGCTTGGCTCTAGGCTCTGTGCTGAGGCCCAACAGGGCCAGGTGCGCAAATGGAGATGGGGAGCCTCACGTGGCCAGCATTCTCGTCACATCCACGCTGCCCGGAGACGGTAAGTCGGTGGTTGCCGCAGGTATCGCCGCGGCGCTCCGAGCGACCGGCGCCACGGTTCGGCTCGAGCGCGTCGGCGACTCGGACTCCGCGTCCGCCGACGCCGTGCAGCTCTCGCAGGTCAACGGCGTGCGCAGCAGTGGGCAGCCGGTCGCGCCGACGGACATCGCATTTGATACCGACCACGTGGTGATTGAGGCAGGTGACGCCTCGGGTATCGAAGGTGATCGGACGGTGCTCGTGACTCGCCACGGCGAGGCCGACGACGACACTGTGGCACGAGCGCTGGAGTCGCTCGCTCCGGATCTGGTGGTTATCAACGCCGTGCCGCAGTACGGCGACGCGGAGGCGATCGCGAGGGTGAGCGGCATGGGAGCAAGTACAGCAAGTGCAGTGTGCGCGCTGCCGCAGGATCGACACCTTGCTGCGCCGACGGTCAACGATATCGCGCCGGCAATCGAAGGCGCGCTCTCGGGAGATGAAGCGCTGTTCGACGAGTCGTCCCGAGACCTCGTAATCGGGCCGGTCAGCGCGCACGAGGGCATGGACTACTTCCGCAAGTACCCGGACAAGACGTTGGTCACCCGACACGATCGGATCGACATCGCCCTGGGCGCGCTCGACTATGAACCGCTCTGCCTGATCCTGGCCGGAGGCGAGCCGACGCTGCCGTACGTCGCGCAGCGTGCCGAGCGGGAATCGTTTGCGCTGATCACCACGTCAATGTCGACGCTCGAAGCGGTGGAAGCGATCGGTGAACTGTACGGACGCGCTGCATTTGTCGGCCGGCGCAAGCTGCACACCGCGATTGACCTGGTCGGAAGCGCGGTATCGCTCAATCCTCTGACCTGACAGCTGCTCGCATCTTCCAGACGACGCTACGGACATACAGCCTCTGGCGCTGCTGGCGCGGCAATCTTCGAACTGTCGGTCGCGTCGCGACCGGCGTGAGCCGTCGCTAGTCCCGCGCCCCCAGTTCGACCGCGAGGTTGGCGGTCTTCTTCATCTCCTCGAAGCGGGCGGCCTGTTCCTGTGCTCGTTTTTCGGCCTCTTCGTGGTGGTACTCCTCGCTGAGACGGTTGGAGCTGGTAACCACATCGAAGCCGTAAGGCGGGTAGACGGGGATGTCCTCGTCCGAGAGTTCGGCCATCATCTCATTACGTTCGGCTTTGCGCTTGAACGCTTCCTCGATGTAGGGCGCGAGTTCCTCTTCCTTCTTGGCGACGCGCTCGGCCTCAAACTCCTTGAACTCAGGCATGACATCGCGCGCGAAGATCTCGAGCGACTCGCAGATGTGCTCGTGCTCGTTCTTGCCGGCCTGCTGGATGAAGACCGACTGGTCGACGCCGCACTCGGAGAAGATACGCAGGTGCTCGCGCAGTTCGTCCGGGGTGCCAATGCCGCCCTCGCCGCCCTGGCTCGGCCAGGTGTCGCGGAGCTGCTCCCAGGCCTTCCAAATGTTGGTTCGGCCCGGCTTGTGCATGCCGGCGGCATAGTGATGCCCCAGGGCGAACTGGAAGAAGCGGAAGCCATCGCCGCCGCGACGCTCGGCCTCGTCGGCGTCGGGATGCACCGAGAATGAGGAGACCATGGCGATATTCGCGTTCACGGTGTGGCCGATTGGCACGCACTCGGTCTTGATCGTCTCGTAGTAGTCGTTGACCCAGTGCTCGGCCTCGGCCGGATCGATGAAGGCGAAGGTCAGCGCGCCGATGCCCAGCTTGGCGGCGAGGTGAATCGTGTCACGGTTGGAGCAGGCAACCCAGAGCGGCGGGTGCGGCTTCTGCACCGGCTTGGGTACGACGTTGCGAGTCGGCATCGAGAAATACTTGCCCTCGTAGCCCGGATACGGGTTCATGGCCAGCATGTTGGCGACCTGCTCGACGGTCTCGCGCCACATCGCGCGGCGCTCTTCCGGGTTGACCATGTAGCCCTCGAGTTCGGCGCGTGAAGCCGACTCGCCGGTGCCGAACTCGACCCGCCCGTTGGAGACCAGATCGAGCGTCGCGATCCGCTCGGCGACGCGGGCGGGGTGGTTGTAGCCCGGAGGCATCAGCACGATGCCGTGCCCGAGGCGGATGTTCTGCGTTCGCTGCGAGGCGGCTGCCAGGAACACTTCCGGAGCGGAGGAGTGGGAGTACTCCTCGAGGAAGTGGTGTTCGACTTCCCAGGCGTGGTCGATGCCCAGCTTGTCAGCCAGTTCGACCTGATCGAGGGCGTCCTGGAAGAGCTGTTGTTCCTGTCCCTCGCTCCACGGCTTGGGTAGTTGGTGCTCGTAGAAGATTCCAAATCGCATCGCGGGCTCCGTTCGTAGCGTTGCCTGTCAGTCTAGGAGACGACCGTGATCTCGCGTCCCTGCAGGATGACCGTTGCCGCCCCGTCGATCAGTCCCGGGAACGGATCGCCCGGTTCGTCCGAGGGCGGGAGACCCCTCGCCACAGCGCCGGCGTCGGCATACCAGAGGGAGGCGATGCCGTCCCATGTGGGGTCCGCTCCGCCCTGGTCGGCGTGTGAGGTGGTGTAACCGATGCAGGCGCCCTCGGATCGGGCGATCGTATTGGTCACTCTCGGTGAGTGCTCGTTACGCCAGGCGGCGAAGAGCTGGTCGGGCGTCACGCTCTCACCGCGCCTGACGAACGCGACCCACTTCAGGGCATCCTCATTCGTTGGTGCATTGACATAAGAGTGCTCGGTCGTGAACATCGCGTCGGTTGTCGGCTCGATCAGTTCCTGGAAGCCGTCGATCGTGCGGAGATTTCCGCGATGCTCGCCGAAGGCGTCGGTGAAGTGCTCGAAGTCGCGGAACCAGAGTTCGGCCAGGCCGTCGTAGGCCATCTCCTCTGCAGCCGGCGCGCCGCCCAATGACGCCGTACTGTCGAAGAGCGTGACGCAGTAGCGCTCCGGCTTGGCCAGGTTGGCGACGTGCGGCGCATGGATGCAGCGCCAGAACTCGTAGAAGGTATCGCTGTCGATGCCCTCTTTCTTCGTGACGGGGACGATCCACTTCAACATGTTGCACTCGATTCCGCAACAGGGGTGTTGCTCAGCTCTGGGCGGAGTCTAGACCTTCCGCGAACTCGCGCGCCCGTTGGGCCTGTGCTCGGGCGATGTCCCCACATGCGCCTGTGTACGAAGCTGGGTCCAGCAAATGGTCGAGCTCCGCCTCCGAGAGATGTCGGCGGACTTCTTCGTCAGCGACCAGCAGATCGCGGAACGAGACCTGTTGCACGGCGGCGTCCTGCGCGTGTTCGTAGACCACATCGTGGGCGCGCTGACGACCGACACGCTCGCCCAGCGCGAGCATGATTCGTTCGCTCATGATCAGTCCGCCGGACAGGTCAAGGTTCTGTCGCATTCGCTCAGGCTTCACCTCGATGCCGTCGAACAGGACCGCCAGCCGTGAGAGGATGTCACCGACTAGCTCGATCGAGCCGTGGAGGACTCGCTCGATCATGACGCTGGTCGAACCGTCGGCCTCGTGTTCCGTGCGCATCGCGTCGAGCGCGAGCGGGAACAGCGTCGTCACCTGCGCGGCGGCGGCGCGAATGTCCTGTGAGAGCTTGGGATTGCGTTTCTGCGGCATCGTGCTGCTGCCCACGGTGCCGGGCGGCACCGGCTCCTCGATCTCGCCGAACTCGGGCTTCATCAACGTGTAGGTCTCGTCCGCGATCTTGCGAGAGGTAGCGGCAAGCATCGCCAGGATGGCGGCGTACTCGGCGTGGTGGTCATGGCTGGTGCGACCGGGGACCGGCATCGGCAGCAGGTCGAGGTGCCGCGCCAGGCCTTCCTGAACTGCGAGACCGGGCGCGCCGAATGAGGCGAGCGTGCCGGCTGCGCCGCCTAGCATGGCTACGAAGATGCGCGGTTCAGCATCGTGCAGCCGCTCGACGTGTCGGCAGAGCTCGTCGATCCATGCGCCGACCTTGTAGCCGAAGGTTGCCGGGACGGCGTGCTGTCCGTGCGTGCGCCCGGCGCAAGGATCGTCGGCGTGGCGCTCTGCCAAGGGCGCGAGCAGCGCCAGGACCTGCCCGATCTGTCCCAGGATGATCTCGTGCGCCTTGCGCAGTTGCAAGATGTCGCCGGTCTGAGTGATGTTTTGCGTGGTCGCGCCCCAGTGTACGTAGCCGCCGATCTCGTCGCCGAGGATTCGGTCCAACTCCCAGATCAGTGGGACCAGCGGATGCGCCGTGACGGCCAGAATTGCTTCAATCTTCTCCATGTCCAACAGCTCGAGCCGGCAGTGTTCGGTGATCTGCACGGCGGCGTCGGCGGGAATCATGTCAAGCTCGGCCTCGGCGCGTGCGAGGGCCGCCTCGACGTCGAGCCAGGACTGCCAGCGCGCCTCGCGGGTGAACAGTTCGCAAATGCCCGAGTCGGGTACGCGAGCGGCGGTCGGTCGGTGCTGCATGATCGGCTCCTTCACTGCTGCGGCAAGTAGGATCGGACTGCAAGCTAACGAAGGGTCTGGCTATGGTTGCGCCGCTTGAGGGAATTCGGGTTGTGGAGGTGGCAAACTGGCTCGCCGCGCCCTCGGCAGCAGCCTTGATGGCTGATCTTGGCGCCGACGTGGTCAAGGTTGAACATCCCGGAGGCGACGCCTGGCGCACAACCCTGATGCGCGGCCAGAAGGCGGACTTCGATCCGGACACCGACGTCGACGCGCCGTTTGAGCTGGACAACCGCGGCAAGCGCGGCGTGGCGCTGTCGCTGGAGCGTCCTGGCGCCGGCGAGACAGTCAAGCGGATGGTCGCCGACTCCGACATCTTCATCACCAACCTCACCGCGCCGCGCATCGAGCGATACGACCTGTCGCGCGAGTCGCTGCAGCGGGTCAATCCCGGTCTGATCTACGTGGTGCTGACCGGCTACGGCACTCGCGGGCCCGACAACGCCAAGACCGCCTTCGACTACTCGGCCTTCTGGTCGCGGTCGGGGATCATGAGCCTGATCGGCGAGCCGGGCGGTCCGCCGATGCCCTGCCGTCCGGGACAGGGCGACCACGCGACGGCGCTCAACCTGCTGGCAGGCACGCTGGCGGCGCTGCGATTGCGCGACATGACGGGTGAAGGACAGTACGTCGAGGTGACGTTGCAACGGACGGGCGCCTGGACGATTGGCTCGGACGTCTCGGCGGCGCTGATCACGGAGCAACAGCCGCAGCGAATCAATCGCGTGCTGCCCGGCAATCCGCTGTTCAACTCCTACGAGACCGCCGACGGGCGCTGGCTGATGTTGGTCATGCCGACCGGCGATCGTTACTGGGAGCCGGCCTGCCGGGCGCTGGGTCGCGAGGACCTGGCCGCCGACGAGCGCTACGCGACCCTGCTCGGGCGGGCGGCACACACCTCCAAACTCACATCCGAGATTGCCGCAACCTTTCGCACGAGGCCGCTCGTCGAGTGGATTTCAAGGCTGGACGCCGAAGCCTTGACCTGGGCTCCGGTTGCCGAGTTGCCGGAGGTCATTGCAGACCCGCAGATGGAAGAAATGAGCGCCTGGAGCATGATCGACGGTGCGCAAGGCAGGTTCCGTACGCTCAACACGCCGTTCGAGATCGAGGGCGCGGATATCGGGCCGCGAGGACCGGCTCCGAAGACCGGGCAGCACACCCAACAGGTCCTGCGGGAGACAGGATTGTCGGACGATGAGATCGCGGCGCTGGCCGAGAGCGGCGCGCTGGGATGAGCGGACGGTGAGTGGATCGTGAGCGAATCACTTGATCTGATCGTTCAAGCCGTTCGCCGCTTTGTCCGCAACGAAATCTGGCTGCAGGAGCGCCGGATCGACGCCAACGCCGCGCGCCTGCCGGACGACGTCTTCGACACGCTGCTCGCACGGGCGGGCGAGCTCGGCATTGACCACCTGATGGCGCCGCGCGGCGCATCGGTAGGTCCGCAGATCGATCTGCCGGACGGCGACCGCCTGCGCATCGCCGAAGAGCTCTCCCAGCATCGAGCGGGCGCGCTCAATCCAGCCTATGGCCTCTTTGATCCCGACCCGCCGCCGCAGCTCTACGCCGGCGACGACGATCAGCGTGCGCGACTCCTCGAACCGCTCCTGCGCCGCGAAGCGTCGTGTTTCCGCGGTCTGGAAGACCCCGATCTCGCGTTCCTGCCCACCGACGGCGTGCGGATCCGGGCGCAGAGACATCCGTTGGGTTGGATGCTGGACGGCACCAAGCTGTTCGTCGCCGACGCCGCAAATGCCGACTTCGGCATCGTCTACTGCAACACCGAGGAGACGCCCGGCGAGCGGTCGGGAATCTCTGCGATTGTGGTCGAGTGTGATCGAGTGGGCTTTCAGCGCTGGAGACCCTGGCCGACAATCGCGACGGGCCGCGACACGATGGAACTGAACCTCTCGGCGGTGAAGCTGCCGGAGTCGAACGTCTTGGGCGAGGTCAACGCCGGACCGGCGTTCGCCAACGGCCTGGTCCTGCGCCGACGGCTGTTCACGGCGGCGCATCTGACTGGCATCGCGTCGGCCGCCCAGGATATGTGCCGAGGCGTGGTCTGGTCGCGTCGAGAACACGGAGCGCCGCTCGCGCAGGGCGAGCGGGCTAGACTTGCCCTCGCCGACAACGAGATCGCCATATCCGCGTCCCGCGCGCTCTATCTCTCGGCGGCCGAAGAGCTCGAGGAACAGGCGCTGCCCGCATTGGCCTTCGCCCTGGATGCGGCCAACACTGTTGTCGATCGGGCGATGCAGCTGCACGGTCCGGCCGGCGGCTCCGCCGATCTGCCGCTGGAGCGATGGGCGCGCGAAGTACGGTGGCTCAGACTGACAGCCGGTGGGCTGGACCAACAACGGCTGGGTATTGCCGAGCGACTGCTCTCGACGTTCAAGAAGTAGCTACAAGTCAACGTCGGGCAGCGGATCGAGCGCATCAGCGGCGATCAGTTCGAGGCCGCGCGGCGTGATCGGCGGGTTGTGCAGCGGTCCTCGCACGTCTCGGTAGTAGCGCTCCAGCGGCTGCGAGCGGTGCAGCGAAACGCCGCCGACCAGTCTCATGCAGCGGTCAACCACGTCCACGGCGATGTCCCCGGCGTGCAGCTTGGCCGCGGCGACTCGCGGACCGAGCTGGTAGCGCTGCTCGTCGTCGAGTCGATCCCATGCCGATGCGGTTTCATGCAGCAGCGCCCGCGCCGACATCAGACGAAGGTCGATCTCGCCGACCTGTGCCCGCACGATGGGTATGCTGCCGATGGGGCCGGGCGCGCCCGTAGGCCGACGATGACGCGCGAACTCGACCGTGTAGTCGCGCGCGGCCTCCGCGACGCCCAACGAGGCCGCCGCGACGAGCAGCGCGAACCAGGCGAAGTCGCCATGCCGTTGGCCCGCCTGCGAGGGATCCTGGCGAACCAGAAACTCGTCGTCCGTCACCGCAACGTCTTCGTACCAGACATCGTGCGAACCTGTTGATCGCAATCCGACGACGTCCCAGGTCTCTTCAATCCGCAAGCCGGGCGAGTCGCGATGCACGGCCACCCGCGCGAGCATTCCCGATCCGTCCTCGATTGCGCAGTAGGTCAGGAACCAGGTCAGCGCGGGCGCGAGCGTGGTGAAGGACTTGCGTCCGTTGATCCGCCAGCGACCCGGTCCGCCCGGCGTGAGCGCTGTCTGTGGGCGTCCGCCGCCCTGCGGCGAACCCAGATCGGGCTCCGTCGCAACCTGGTTGCAGAGTGCGCCGTCCTCCACGACGGAGCGGAAGATGCGCTCGCGCAGCTGGTCAGGCCAGTTGCGATTCGAACGCTCCGATCCAACCGACATCAGGTGCATGCCGCAGGAGAAGGCGAGCGCCATATCGATCTTGGCCAGCGCAGTCTGTGCGGCGACGAGATCGGTCAGCGAACACTCGTCGCCGCCGTACTCGCGCGGGATGGGCGCGGAGAACCAGCCGATCTCGCGCAGCAATTCGAAGGACGCAAACGGAAACGAGGCCTCGCGGTCATGCGTGATCGCGAGATCCGCCAGCTGCTCCCGATGCGGAGTCAGACGCTCGATCAGTTCCCTTCCGGCGTCGTTCGCAGCAGGAAGGGATGACATTGATGTCGCAGCGGCGGCTAGAGCACGTCGCGGAGGCGCTTGAGCGCTCGCACGCGTACCTTTCCGCGATCCAGTGCAGGCCGCGCGGCAATGGTGATCGTCTCGCCGGTGGCCGGGTTGCGACCCTCGCGCTCCGGGCGCGCCGTCTGCGCGACGATGTCCACCTTGATCAGGCCGGCGACGGTCACCGAGCCGGGACCTCCGCTGGACAGGTCCTCCAGCACCACGTCCGCGAGGCCATCGAGCACCTCGTTGACGTCGCGGCTGGCGATTCCCGTCTTTTCCTCGATCGCCTTCGCTATCTGGACCTTCGTCTTCGGTTTGTCGTTGGCCATGTCCCTGCCCTCTCCTTGTTGCTAGACCGAACTGCTGTTTAATCAACTAAGTCGATAGTGTTATCGGGATCGGTCCATCATGCAACCATTTGGGGGCAGTCTCGTGATTTGGTTACGGAGGGTCACATGACTTCAATCCGCTCGATCCACATCACTGCGGAGCTCACGTCGTACATGGAGGAGGCTTCGACCAGGGAAGACGACACCTGGCAGCGCCTTCGAGCGGAGACCTCGGCGCTGCCCGCGGGCGGCATGCAGATCGGCGCCGACCAGGCGCGGCTGCTCAGCTGGCTGGTCCGCCTGATCGGTGCGCGACGCACCCTGGAGATCGGCACTTTCACCGGCGCATCCGCGCTGGCGGTCGCCCAGGCGCTGCCGGACGACGGCCGCGTCATCGCCTGTGACATGAGCGAGGAATGGACCACAATCGCGAGGCGCTACTGGGCCGACGCCGGGGTCGCCGACAAGATCGACCTGCGTCTCGGCCCCGCGCTCGACACACTCGGCAAGTTGCGGCGAGAGGGCGGAGGCAACTTCGACTTCGCCTTCATCGATGCGGACAAGGAACCGATCTGGAGTTACTTCGAGGCTGCGCTCGACCTGCTGCGTCCGGGCGGTCTGATCGCCGTCGACAACACCCTCTGGGGCGGCCAGGTCGCCGATCCCGAGGCGAACGATGCGGACACGAAAGCGATCGACGCGTTCAATCGACGAGTGACCGACGATCCACGTGTCGATTCGGTGCAGCTCACAGTCGGCGATGGGCTGACCCTGCTGCTCAAGCGATAGAGCCGTTCCGCCGCTTTCGGAGGTCTCGCAGCCTGCGGAGTAAGTCAGCCGGTGTTTCGCAGTCCGGCGGCGACTCCGTTGACGCTGCGCAGGATGGCCTCCAGCGTGTCTGCATACTCAGGGTCGCTCTCCGGCAAGTCTCGGATTCGACCGAGCAGATCGACCTGAAGAAAACTCAGCGCGTCGACGTACGGGTTGCGCAGCGCAATCGAGCGTTGCAGCACCGGCGACTCGTCCAGCAGGCGATCCTGAGCGGACAGCCGGTTGACCATGTCGACGGTGCGCACGTACTCGTCGCGCAGGCGTCCGAACGTGCGCAGATCCTGATCGCCGTCCCCCAGCGTGCGCGCGTAGTGTTCGGCGACGCCGAAGTCCGCCTTGGCCAGCACCATCTCTACGTTCGAGAGCAGCGTGGCGAAGAACGGCCAGCGGTCGCGCATGTCCTTGAGCAAGGATTCGCCAGGGCTCCCGTGACGCGTGATGAACTCGTCGAGCGCCGTGCCGACTCCCATCCAGCCCGTGATCACGTGGCGTGTTTGCATCCAGGCAAAGACCCATGGAATCGCACGTAGAGATGTGAGCGAGGCGTCCGAGCCGGGACGGAACGTCGGGCGCGAGCCGATGGCCAGGTTGCCCAGCATGCCGATCGGCGTGACCCGCTGGAAGTAGGCGTGCAGTTCGGGGTTGTCGACCACATTTGACCGATATGCGTGCTCGGCAATCTCCGAGAGCTCGTCCATTGCGGCGTGATAGCGCTCCCGCTCGGCATCGGGTGTGTCGTCATGATCACGATCGAAGCGTTTCACCAGCGACGCCGCCAGGGACTGCTCAAGATTCCACTTGGCCAGCCCGGGCATCCCGTAGGTGAATTGGATCATCTCGCCCTGCTCAGTGAACTTGATCCCGCCCTCGGTGGTGTGCGGCGGCAGGGCGAGGATGGCGTCGTGCGAGGGCCCGCCGCCGCGGCTTACGGTGCCGCCGCGGCCGTGGAAGAACATCAGCTTGATGCCGGCCTCCCGCGCGACCTCGTGCATCAGGTCCTGCGCCCGGTAGAGACCCCAGAGCGAGGGCAGCACGCCGGCGTCCTTGGCCGAGTCCGAGTAGCCGACCATCACTTCTTGCAGGTTGTCGTGCGCGCGGAGATGCCGCCTGTAGGCCTCGTGTGAGAACAGCGAGCGCAACACTCCCGGCGCTCGGTCGAGGTCGGCGACGCGCTCGAACAGCGGCGCGATCCGAATCTGTCCGCCGGGCGCGCGTAGGTCGATGTCGTTCAGGCCTGCCTGCCTTGCGACCAGCACCGGCGCGAGCACGTCGGCAGCGGTCTCGCTCATCGAGACGATGCAGGTCTGCATTGCCTCCGGTCCGCAGATGCGTTGAATGCGTCGGGCGGTGCGGAAGCGGCGCAGCGTTTCGTCGTCGTGCGTCGACATGGCGTGGCCCACCGGGAAGTAGTCGCGGTCCAACTCGCCGGCCAGGAACTCCTCGCGCTGCGACTTGTCCAGCTCGAGGTAACTGCCGCCCGGCGGCTGAATGTCGAGTCCCTCGAGTACCGCATTGGCCGCAGCATGGAAGCGATCGGCGTGATCGCGGATGTCAAGTGCCGCGAGGTGAAACCCGAAGGCGCGGGCGCGGTCAATGAGCGGCTGGACCACGGTGTCTGCAGCAGCGTCTGCACCGTGCAGCCGCAGGCTCTCAGAGATCGACTCAAGGTCGCTGACGAACTCCTGCGCGGAGTCGTAGGGCACACCGTCGGGTTCCTCGGAGTCCAGCCGCGCGTCATGGACGTTTGCGGCCCGAGTGTCGAGCAGCGCGTAGTCGGCTTCGAGCGTGGCCTGCAACCTTGCCGACATGTAGCGAATCTTGTGCCGATATCGCTCGGCTTGATTGCGGTGCTTGAGTCGTTCCTCGATCCGAGGCATACGCCGCTCGTCACGCCTGAGCGATTCCTCCAGGCCGGCCGAAGATGACACGCGGCGAGCGGAGTGCGGAAGCATGGTGTCCATCGCGCGGACCGCCTGGACATGCAACCGAAGCACCCGCGCGCGCATGGTCAGAGCGGTCTGCCAGGTCAGGTCCGGGGTCACGTTCGGATTGCCGTCGGCGTCGCCGCCCATCCACGAACCGAGCACCACGGGCGCCGGCGACTCCGACGCGGTAACGCCGGTCGCGTGACGGAATCGCGCGGTCACGTCCGGCACCGCGTCCCAAAGCGTGGTTTCAAAGGTGCGCAGCAGCAGCCGGGACTCTTCCAACACCGTCGGTCGGCGGTGGCGCAGGTGATCGGCTTGCCAAAGCCCTTCGATGTGGGTTCGCAGCGCGGCGTCGATTTCCTCCAGCTCGGCCGAGATCGCATGCTCGCGTTCGAGCAGGAGTTGATGCACATCCTGGAGTGTCCCCAACATGGTCAACCGCTGGGACTCGGTCGGATGGGCAGTGAACACCGGTTGCAGGTGGATCCCGGCCGCCTGTGCGCGAATCATCGCATCATCGAATCCGCGCGCCAGGAGCTGCTCTACAACTGCAGACAGCGATCGCGGCGCGACATGGTTGTTGCCGGAACGCAGGCGTCGGCGTCTAATGCGGTGCGCTTCCTCGGCGGTGTTGGTCAGCAGGAAGTAGGTAAGGAACGCATTTCCAACCTCCGCCGCCAACCAGAGCGGCCATCCATGCACCAGTTCCACGATCTCGGCGGTGAGCTGGGGCTCCGGATCCTGGCGAACACCGCGGCGACGCTGTGCAAGGCCGCGCAGTTGCTCGACCGCGTTGAATACCTCTTCGCCGTCGACGCGGCGAATCGTGTTGCCCAGCATGCTGCTGAGCAGTCGCACATCTGCCGCCAACGGGGCGTCCACCAGACGGCGGTCTTGATTGGCTTGGGCCGCCGCCTCAATCGTCGTGCGGACCCTCGCCGGTTGTTGTGAGGTCACGTCTCATCCCCCTCGCGGTGTGCCTGCGCGAGCTGATCTCAGATCCTCGCCTACGATGATTGCAGGTTTCTGGAGAGATAGGGCAACGATGAGTGAACACCCGGGCAAACCAACACCTGCGCCGTACGGTTCCTGGGAATCGCCAGTCAAGACCGAGATGCTGACCCAGGGCGCGCTGCGTTTCGATGAGCTCGATGTTGACGGCGACGACCTCTATTGGGTCGAGTCCCGACCGGACGAGCGCGGCCGCTACGCCGCGATGCGCTATTCCGCATCGGGCGAACTGAGCGAGATCACTACACCTGACTTCAGCGCCCGCACGCTGGTCCACGAGTACGGCGGCGGCTCGCTCGCAGTGTCAGACGGTGTCGCCTACTTCTCCAACTTCAGCGACCAGCGTCTCTATCGACGCGACGTGGACGGCTCGGGCGAACCGACGCCGTTGACTCCCGAGATCGCGGTCCGCTATGCGGATGCGACAGTTGACGACGAACGCGGGCGGCTGATCTGTGTGGCCGAAGATCACCGCCGCGAGGGACTGGAGGCGGAGAACTACCTGGCCTCGATCTCGACCGACGGCAGCGCGTCCGATGCAGACGACATTACCCGGCTGCACGAAGGCTTCGACTTCTGTTCTTCTCCCCGGCTGAGTCCCGACGGCCGGCGACTGGCCTGGATTTGTTGGAATCACCCAAACATGCCCTGGGACGCGACCGAACTGTGGCTCGCCGAGGTCGCGGCCAGCGGCTCGCTGTTGTCTCCACGCCGAATCGCCGGCGACGCGAAGGGCAACGTCTCGATCATCGAGCCCCAGTGGGGCCCGGACGGGACGCTGTACTGCGTCTCGGACGAGTCGGGTTGGTGGAACATCCAGCGCTGGACCGGCACGGAACTCGTCTCCGTCCTGCCGATTGATGCCGAGTTCGGTCAGCCGCAATGGGAGTTCTCGATGTCCAGCTACGCCGTTATGGACGAGTGTTGCATCGTGGCGCAGTACGGCAATGAGGATGGCCGCCGGCTCGGCGTGATTGACGTGGAAGAGGGAGAACTGAGAGAACTCGATACGCCGTTCAGCACCTTCGGGTTTTTCACTGCTGCGGTCGGCCCCCGCGCCATTTGCGCCGCAGCCGGACCCGACGTCGGCGCGGCGATTGTGGCCATCGACGTTGATTCAGGAGAGATCGAAACGCTGCGCGCGTCGGCGGCGCCCGATGTCGACGCTGCCTACTTCTCCCAGGCCGAAGCAATCACCTACCCCACCGCCGGCGGCCTGGTATCGCATGCCTACTACTACGCGCCGAACAATCCAGACTTCGCGGGTCCCGAAGACGAACTGCCGCCGCTGGTGACGTTCATCCACGGTGGACCGACCAGCGCGACCAACCCGGGCTTCGCTCTGGCGATCCAGTTCTGGACCACCCGAGGCTTCGCCGTGGTAGACGTCAACTATCGAGGTTCGACCGGTTACGGCACCGAGTACCGGCGCCAACTCAACGGCAACTGGGGCATCGCCGACCGCGAAGACTGCGAAGCGGCGGCTCGGTACCTGGTCGAGCGGGGCGATGTCGACCCGAATCGGTTGGCGATCCGCGGCGGCTCGGCGGGCGGCTACACCACGCTCTGCGCGCTCACGTTCGGCGAAGTCTTCACCGCCGGCGCGTCCTACTACGGCGTTTCGGACGCCGCCGCGCTGGCAGAGGACACGCACAAGTTCGAGTCGCGCTACCTCGACTCGCTTATCGGGCCGTACCCCGAACGAGCCGAGCTGTACGAGCAGCGCTCCCCGATTCACTCCGTCGACCGGCTCTCCTGCCCGGTCATCTTCTTGCAAGGGCTGGAGGACAAGATCGTGCCGCCCAACCAGGCAGAACGGATGGTGGACGCGCTGCGCAAGAAGGGTCTGCCGGTCGCCTACATCGCCTTCGAGGGCGAGCAGCACGGATTCCGCCAGGCGGCCAACATTCAGCGCGCGACGGAGGCGGAGCTCGACTTCTACGGCCGCATCTTCGGCTTTAGTCCGGCCGGGGAGATCGAGCCGGTCGAGATTGAGAACCTGTAGTGCCTGAGATTCACGAGCTTTCGGCTGCCGATCTGCGCGCGGCATACGACGCGCGGAGTCTGTCGCCGATCGAGGTGGTCGACGCCCTGTACGAACGCATTGACCGCCTCGAGCCGTTGCTGCGCGCGTTCATCACGCAGACTCGGGAGGAGGCGCGGTCGCAGGCCAAGCTCGCTGCGCGGGAGTGGCGGTTATGTGAGTCGGACGAGCCGCCTGCGTTGCTGGGCATTCCAATCACGATCAAGGACCTGGTCGACGTGCAGGGCGCGCCGACGACCATGGGATCGCTGGTCACCTCGCGACAACCGGCCGCCCGCGACGAGCTGTTCATTGAACGCCTGCGGGAGGCTGGCGCCGTATTCCTGGGCAAGACCAACACGTCGGAGTTCGGATTGGCCGCACAGACGATGAATCGTCTGGGAGCGCCGACCGCGAATCCCTGGAACATCGAACGCACCGCCGGCGGCTCGAGCGGCGGCGCGGCTGCGGCCTGCGCGGCCGGATACGGCCCGTTGCATCACGGCACCGACGGCGGCGGCTCGGTTCGCGTTCCCGCCGCCTGCTGCGGTGTGTTCGGGTTCAAGCCCACGGGGCGACGGATTCCCCGACGCAGCCGCGGCGCAGGGATGTCTCAGATATCGAGCGACGGCGTGCTAGCGCGATCAGTCGTGGACATTGCGATGATGATGACGGCCATGAGCGATGATGCGCACTCCGACCCGATCGCATATCGAGATGGGTATCACAGCTGGTTCCACAGCATCGAGCAAGAAGATGTCAAGGGACTTCGAGTTGCCTGGACGACGCAACTGGGTTGGCCAACGCCGTGCGAACCGGAAATTGCGCAGCGTGTCGAACGGGCCGCCGCGCTGTTGTCCGGCAGCGGCGCAAGGGTCGAAGAAGCCTCGCCGCCGATCGCTGATCCTAATGAGGTGTTTCCAACGCTCTCGGCCGTTGGCGCGGCAGCCAACTATGGACCGCTGTGCGTTGGCCGCGAAGAGGATCTGAGCGACTACACGCAAGGCAGTCTCAGGCGCGGTCGTTCGTTGACCGGGGTTCAGGTCGCTCAGGCGTATGCCGACCTCGATATGTTGCAGCGCCGCATGCGGGCGTGGTTTCAGCAGTACGACATCCTGTTGACACCAACCAGCGCCATCTCCGCGCTGCGCCACGGCGAGAGTATCGACTTCATAGCAGGAAAGCATGTCAGTCCCTGGACGACATCGATTCTGTACACGCCGCTGGCCAACTTGATCCAGTCGCCGGCGATCGCAGTGCCGGCGGGACTGGACAGCAGCGGACTGCCGATCTCGGTGCAACTGGTGGCGAAGGAAGGCAACGACGCCGCCGTCCTGTGTTGCGCAGCGATGCTGGATGCGGCCGGGTTGAACGAGACTAGTCGTCTAGCACCAGTGTGACCGGCGCGTGGTCCGACGGCTTGTCACCGTCGCCCTCCATCCGCCGTTCCTCGACGTCTATCTCGACTGCCACGGCGCGCTCCACCAGGGGCGCGCTGATCAGATGGTGATCAATTCGCAGCCCTTCGCCCTGCATGACGCCGCCGGTCCGGTAATCCCACCACGTGTAGACGCCGGACGACTCATCGAACAGCCGCAGTGCGTCAGTCAGGCCCCAGTCGATTAGTGAGTTGAGCCGTACCCGTTCGGGCGTCGAACAGAGAATGCGTTCGTGCCAGAACTCCGTATCGTTCACGTCGCGGTCGTCGAAGGTGATGTTGTAGTCGCCGGTAAGGACGAGTTCGCTTGCCTGGTCCTGACCGTCCAACCAAGCGCGCAGCCGGTCAAACCACTCCAGCTTGTACTTGTACATTTCGTGTCCGACCTCACGACCGTTGGGGCAGTACAGGCTGACGACGCGCACACCGTTGATGTCGGCGGCGATGCCGCGCGAGTGTTCGTCGCCCGGCCAGGGGACTGAAATCTCCACGTTGTCGGGATAATCGAGTGAGAGGATCGCAACGCCGTTGTAGGATTTCTGGCCGTGCAGCACGACGTGGTAACCGAGGTCGTCGAACCCATCAAACGGGAACTGCTCCTCGGTGCACTTGAGCTCCTGCAGACAGAGGACGTCGGGTTGATGCTGATCGAGCCAGTTGAGGACGCGGTCCTCGCGCGCGCGGATCGAGTTGACGTTCCAGGTGGTGATCCTCATCGATCAATCCTCTCGCGAGCCGCCCTCCACCCATGATGCAGGATGATGCCGGCAGCGACACCGACATTGAGGGAATCAACGCTGCCGGAGATTGGTACGGAGACGCGGTGGTCAATCAACGGTTCCAGAGCCGGGCTGATGCCGGAACCCTCGTTACCGAACAGCCAGACCACTCGTCCCGAGATCTCTACCTCGCTGAGCGGCTCCCCCGCAGCCTCTGTCGCCAGGACTGTAGCCCCTGCGTCACGCAGTGCCGCCAGATCGCCCGGTAGATCTTCTGAGCGTCCGATGGGAACTCGAAACCACGCTCCTGTGGCAGCTCGGGTCACCCGTGGATGCGCAGGATCGGCGCTGCCGGGCCCCACAATGACTCCCGCCACTCCGAACGCCGCGCTGGAGCGGATAATCCCGCCCACGTTGCCGGCGTCCTGAATCGCGTCCAGCGCGACCATTTGCCAATCATCATCGGATGGAGGCTTAAGCTGCCCGATCCGGTCTTCGACCACGGCGAAGTGACCCTGCGGCGTTCGTGTGTCGGAGAGCCGCTCCGCGTCCGCCTGGCTGATCCTGGTTGTCGGCAGCGAGACATCGTCCCACTCCTCTGGCGAGACGCTGAGCAAGTCAGCAATCGAGGCCTCTGCTTCAATGGCGTCCCGAACGAGCTTGCGCCCGTCAATCAGGAAGGCCCGCTGCTCGCGGCGGCCTTTGGCGCTGCGCAGTTGCTGGAGCTGTCGCAGTCGGGCGCGGGTGAGTCGCTGGGTCGGGCTCTCTTCGGTCATCGGAGCCCCCTCTGTCCCTACGGGACATCTCCCCCCGCTGGAAGCGGGGGGAGAGCAAGGAAGTGGGGGAAGAGAACGAACATTCTCCGGTTAGCCGCCGTTGAACTCGGCCTTGACCTCCGAGTAGCGATCGAGCAAGGGAATCACCGTCCCCGCTTCGGCCGGGGGCAGGCCGAAGATAATCCGCTGGAAGCCCATGTCGATCAGGTCCTGAACGAGCTTCGGATCCGGTCCGACGCCGAACACGCTGCGCTGGATCGTCTCGAAGTCGCGCTCGGCTCGGTCGGCGGCGGCGCGGAGCTGTTCCATGTCCGCGCGCAGGTCGCCGCGACCATTGATCGGCAGCCAGCCGTCGCAGTAGTCCACCACTCGGTCGAACGACCACTTCGACTGCGCGCCCAGCAGGACCGGGACATCGCCGTCGACCGGCTTGGGGTAGCTCCAGACGGGGTCAAAGTCGATGAACTCGCCATGGAACTCCGGTTCGTCCTGGGTCCAGAGTTCGCGCCAGGCAAGGACGATTTCGCGCGTTACATTCCAGCGGTCCTTGAAGTTCCAGCCGTGGTTCTCCAGCTCTTCCGCATTCCAGCCCGCGCCGATCCCGAGAATCAGGCGTCCCCCGGAGATCATGTCCAGCGAGGCCGCAGACTTGGCTGAGACGAGCACATCATGCTCGGGAACCAACAGGATGCCGGTGCCGACCTTGATCGTCTCGGTTGCCGCCGCAGCGGCCATCAGCGAGACGAATGGGTCGTGGGTGTGCCAGTACTCCTGCGGCAGATCGCCGCCGCCGGGCCAGGGCGAAATGCGGGAGGTCGGGATGTGCGTGTGCTCCGGGAACCAGAGCGATTCGAAGCCGCGCGCTTCCACTTCTCGACCCAGCTCTGGGGGTTGAATCGCATAGTCGGTCGGGAACATCGATACGCCGAAGTCGGTCATCTGTCGTCCTGTCTGTGTGCGTGCAGTAGTTCGCGAATGAGGATATCGCCTGGCAGTTTCTGCTTTGTGATCAGATGGTGAGACCACCCAGTCCGAGCAAGCCTCGGGCGTGTTCAATCTCTCCGACGTGCCTGTAGCCGTGGAAGAGCAACATCCCGGTCAACGCCTGCCAGACGGTCATCGGGGGCGTCGGACGGATCACGATCTCGCCGTCAAGATCGTCTGAACCGAGCGTGGCGACCCACTCACGCGTCGCGTCCCAAACCTGCTGCTGATAAGTCAGCCAGCCATCCACGTCGGTAAGCAGGACGGCGTCGGCCTCCTCCTTGGTCATTCCGGTGCCCTGGGACGTTCGATGCAGGCCGAAGTGCTGGTCCCACTCGCCGTTGATCCAGACTGTCGGTCGCCGATGGACTACCCAGTTGACGATGTTGTCCTCGGTACGTACGTAATGCCAGAGCGAGAAGAAGGCGCTAACGCCGTCGCCCGCCGGTCGGGAGTTCCATTGCTCGGCGTTCATGTCGGGCACTGCGCGATCAAGCATCGCGTGCATGCCGTCGAGGCCTTCCTGGATCACTTCGAGCTGGGTCAGATTCATCGCTCGGCTCCTGACGCTTTGTGGACGGGCTGATCATATCCTGCGCTTAGCGTGAGGAGTCGATCATGGCTGAGCGAGTCGGAGCGGACGAGTATCGGGAACTGCTGCGGCACGGGACGATGTCGGTGGGGTTGTACACACCGAAGGAAATCGACAAGCAATCGCCACACGACCAGGACGAGGTCTACATCGTTGCGTCAGGAACCGGCGTGTTTGCCCTGGGCAGCGAGCGTATGGCAATCGGGCCCGGCGACACCTTTTTCGTCGGCGCCGGCGCGCGGCATCGATTCGAGGAGTTCAGCGACGACCTGGCAGTCTGGGTCGTGTTCTACGGCCCCGAAGGCGGCGAGCACCGCTCCGGGGTTGGCTGAGCATCCGGCCTAGTAGACCCCGCCGAGCTTGTTGTGGTCCCAGCTGTAGACGCGGGTGGGGTTGATTCGTACGACGGCTCGCTTCGACGCCTGACGGATGCGTTGTTCGTCGTCCATCGGGGTCGTGGAGCGGCCCTGGGCGTTGGGGTTTCGCTTCTCGCCGGTGGCGTCCTGGACGGCTATCACGAGCTGCGGGTCGTTCTCGATCACATCGGCTTCGCCTTCGATCACGAGGCCCTTGATCTTTGAGTACTCGACACCCGACTCGAGCATCACCGTGATCCGCGGGTCGCGCTTGAGATTGAGCACCTTTTGCGCCTTGGCGTAGGTGGTGAAGTGAATCTTGTCGTCGATCACCCCGTACCACATCGCGACAAGGTGCGGGAATCCGTTGTTGCCGTTCGAGGCGACCTGCAGCGTCCAGCCGGTCTCGATGAACTCCTTGGCTTCCTCGTCGGTCATGGCGATCATGTTGCGTCGGCTGGGCATGGTTACTCCGCTCTCGTTTCGGCCATACGTGAAGTGTAGAGGCGCACCGTAGGAGCCCCCCTCTGCCTTCGGCATCTCCCCCCGCTCCGCGGGGGGAGAGGAGAATCCTATGGGCGGGTCATCTCTTCGGGCTTGACCCACTCGGCGAATTGCTCCTCGGTGAGCAGGCCGAGCTCGAGGCCGGCGGAGAGCAGGGTGCCGTTGTCGGCGTGGGCCTTCTTTGCGATCGCGGCGGCGTTGTCGTAGCCGATGTGCGGGTTGAGCGCGGTGACCAGCATCAGCGAGGATCGCATCAGCTCGTCGATCCGGCCGTAGTTGGGCTCGATGCCGACGACGCAGTTGTCGGTGAAGGAGACGGCGGCGTCGCCGAGCAGCTTGATGCTCTGCAGGTTGTTGAATGCCATCACAGGCTTGAACACGTTGAGTTCGAAGTGTCCGTTGGAGCCGCCGACCGAGACCGAGACGGCGTTGCCCATCACCTGCGCGCAGACCATGGTCAGAGCCTCGGACTGGGTCGGGTTGACCTTGCCAGGCATGATCGAGGAGCCGGGCTCATTGGCCGGCAGATTCAGTTCGCCCAGTCCAGCGCGCGGCCCCGAGCCGAGCATGCGCACGTCGTTGGCGATCTTCATCAGCGAGACGGCAATCGTGTTGAGCACGCCCGCGAGTTCGACCTGCGCGTCGTGCGCGGCGAGCGCCTCGAACTTGTTGGGCGCGGAGACGAAGGGCAGGCCGGTGAACTCAGCGATCTCCTCGGCGACCTTGACCGCGTAGTCGGGGTGGGAGTTGATGCCGGTGCCGACGGCGGTACCGCCCAGCGCCAGCTCGTACAGGCGCGGCAGCGTTTGCTCGGCTCGCTTGATGCCGTAGGCGACCTGCTGGACGTATCCGCTGAACTCCTGGCCCAGTGTGAGCGGCACGGCGTCCATGAAGTGGGTGCGGCCGATCTTGACGATCTCCGACCACTCGTCGGCCTTGGCCTGGAGCGCGTCATGCAGATAACTCAGGCTGGGGATCAGGTGCTGGACGGTTTGCTCAGCTGTGGCGATTGCCATGGCGCCGGGGAAGACGTCGTTGGACGACTGCGACATGTTGACGTGGTCGTTGGGGTGGACCGGCGACTTCGAACCGATCTCGCCGCCGAGCAGTTCGATTGCGCGATTCGAGATCACCTCGTTGGCGTTCATGTTCGACTGCGTGCCGGAACCCGTCTGCCAGACGACCAGGGGGAAATGTTCGTCGAGTTCGCCGTCAATCACCTGTTGTCCTGCCGAGCGGATCGCATCGGCGAGTTCGGCGTCGAGACGGCCGAGCTTCTGGTTGGCGCTGGCCGAGGCGTGTTTGACGATGCCCATGGCTCGGAGGATCGAGCGGGGCATACGTTCGCCGCCGATCTTGAAATTCTCCAGTGAACGCTGGGTCTGGGCGCCCCAATAGCGATCGGCGGGAACCTCGATCGTTCCCATGGTGTCGGACTCGACTCGGATGTCAGTCATGGTTGGGCCCTCACCCTGATCCTCTCCCGAAGGGAGAGGGGAGATGCTTGTCTAGTTGGCGCCGAGGCGGGCCATGTCGTCGACGAGGCCCTGGACCGCGTCGGCGGAGTGCTGGAGCTGGGCCTGCTCCTCGTCGGTCAGATTGATCTCGAGGATCTGCTCGATCCCGTTCCGGCCCAATACCACCGGCACGCCGATGAACAGGCCATCAACCCCGTACTCACCGTTGAGCAGCGCGGCGCAAGGGAGGATGCGGCGCTTGTCCAGGGCGATGGCGTCAACCATCTGGGCGACGGCCGCAGAGGGCGCGTAGAACGCGGATCCGGTCTTGAGCAGGTTGACGATCTCGGCGCCGCCGTCGCGGGTGCGCTGGATGATCTGGTCGAGCTGGTCCTGCGGCAGCAGCTTCGTGATCGGGATGCCAGCGGCGGTGGTGTAGGAGGCGAGCGGGACCATGGTGTCGCCGTGGCCGCCGAGGACGAAGGCGTTGATGTCCTCGACCGAAATGTTGATCGCCTCGGACAGGAAGGAGCGGTAGCGGGCGGTATCGAGGATGCCGGCCATGCCGACGACACGGGAGCTGGGGATGCCTGCGGCGTCGTAGGCAACATGGCACATCGCGTCGAGCGGGTTGGAGACGACGACGATCGTGGCGTCGGGCGACTCGGTGATGGCGGCGCGGGTGACCGAGTCGACGATGCCCATGTTGATCTGCAGCAGGTCGTCGCGCGACATGCCGGGCTTGCGGGCGACCCCTGAGGTGATCACAATGATGTCGGAGCCGGCGGTGGGGCCATAATCGGTCGCGCCCGTGATGCAGGAATCGACGCCGATCACGGGAGATGCCTCGTACATATCGAGCGCCTTGCCCTGGGGCAGGCCGTCGACGATGTCGACCAGCACCACGTCGGCGTAACCGCGCTCGGCAAGCCGCTGAGCGGTGGTCGCGCCGACGTTGCCGGCTCCAATGACGGTCACCTTCGTTCGCATGACTCATGGCCTTTCCGAGTACGGGCAGACATACCCGCGAAGAACTGAGTGGGCTTGTCCAATTGTTATCCGATGGACGGGTTTGAGTCTGCTATGTGTGTGGCGGAGACGTGGGCCTTACTGCACGCCGGAGGCGCAGGCCTTACTGCGCGGCGGCGATTTTGTTGAGGGCGCTGCCGGCCTGGAACCAGGTGATCTGATCCTCGGTGAAGGTGTGGTTGACCGGGACTTCGTCGCTGGAGCCGTCTTCGTGGTCGATGCGCAGCGTGAGCGGTTGACCGGGGGCGAAGTCGGCGAGGCCGAGGACGCTGATCCGGTCGCGCTCGCCGACCAGGTCGTAGTGGGCGGGATCGCTGAAGGTGAGCGCGAGGATGCCCTGCTTCTTCAGGTTGGTCTCGGCGATTCGGGCGAATGAACGGGCGACGACTACGTAGCCGCCGCTCCAGCGAATCTCCATTGAGGCGTGCTCACGGCTGGAACCCTCGCCGTAGTTCTCGTCGCCCACCGCGACCCAGCGGATGCCGGCGTCCTTGTAGGCGCGAGCGACCTCGTTGATCGGCTCGTCTGCTAGTCCCGAGATCTGATTGAGCGTCGTGCCGGTGTCGTCGGTGAAGGCGTTGACGCCGCCGCGGAAGAGGTTGCCCGAGATGTTCTCCAGATGACCGCGGAAGCGCAGCCAGGAGCCGGCCGGCGAGATGTGGTCGGTCGTCGTCTTGCCCTGCGTCTTAATCAGGACGGAGAGGAAGCGGTAGTCGTCGCCGTCCCAGGAGGGGAATGGAGTCAGGCGCTGGAGACGGTTGCTCTCCGGGCTGACGATCACGTCAACGCCGCTGCCGTCCTCGGGCGGGGCGATGTAACCCTCGTCGCCCGCATCGAACCCACCGGCGGGCAACTCGTCGCCGCTGGGCGCGCTAAAGCGGAACTCGCCGTCGTCGGTGGCGATTGCGTCGGAGCGCGGGTCGAAGCCCATCTCGCCGGCGAAGGCGGTGGCCACGACCAACTCGGGCGAGCCGATGAAGGCGAGCGTGTTGCGGTTGGCGTCGTTGCGTCCGGGAAAGTTGCGGTTGAAGGAGGTGACGATGGTGTTCTGCTCGTCGCCCTCGAGGTCATCGCGTTTCCACTGACCGATGCAGGGACCGCAGGCGTTGGCGAGCACGGTCGCGCCGGCCGACTCGAAGGCCTCAATTTGGCCATCGCGCTGGATCGTGGCGCGGATCTGCTCGGAACCCGGCGTGACCAGCAAGGGCGCGCGGAGTTCGAGTCCCGCTTCGGCGGCCTGCCGCGCGATGTGCGCGGCGCGGCTCATGTCCTCGTAGGACGAGTTGGTGCAGGAGCCGATCAGCGCATTGGTCACGTGGAGCGGGTAGTCCTCGGACTCCATGAATCCGCGCACGTCGGCGACGGTATTGCGCAGGTCGGGCGTGTGCGGTCCGACCCAGGCCGGTTCGAGTTCGCTGAGGTTGATCTCGATCACGCGGTCGAAGATGTCGCGGCGCGCGTCGGCGACGCCGTCGTCGGCGCGCAGGTGCTCGGCGTTGACCTCGGCGAGTTCGGCGATGTCGGCGCGACCGGTGCTGCGCAGGTAGTCGGCGGTCCGTGAGTCGAAGGGGAAGAGCGAGGTCGTCGCGCCGATCTCCGCGCCCATGTTGGTCACGGTGCCGCGGCCGGTGGCGCTCATCGAGGCGAGGCCGGGGCCGAAGTACTCGACGATCGCGCCGGTGCCTCCCTTGACGGTCAGCTCGTCGGCGACCCGGAGGATGACGTCCTTGGGCGAGGTCCAGCCGTCAAGCGCGCCGGTCAGGTGGACGCCGATCAGCTTCGGCATCGTCACGCCCCAGCCGAGGCCAGCCATCACGTCGACGGCGTCGGCGCCGCCGACGCCGATCGCGATCATGCCCATGCCGCCGGCGTTGGGGGTATGCGAGTCGGTGCCAATCATCATGCCGCCGGGGAAGGCGTAGTTCTCAAAGACAACCTGGTGGATGATGCCCGAACCGGGCTTCCAGAAGCCCGCGCCGTAGCGGGCGGCAGCCGTGCGCAGGAACTCGTAAACCTCTTCGTTCTCTGTGACGGCGACCTGCAGGTCCGTCTCTGCGCCGACGCGGGCCTGGATCAGGTGATCGCAGTGCACCGTGGTTGGAACCACGACGCGCTGGAGTCCGGCCAACTCGAACTGGAGCAGGGCCATCTGCGCGGTGGCGTCTTGCAGCGCGACCCGGTCAGGCTGCAGCGAGGCATGTTCGGTGCCGCGTCCGAGCGGCTGATTGTGGGGATCGACGAAGTGTCCAAAGAGGATCTTTTCGGTCAGGGTGAGCGGTCGGTCGATGCGCTGACGCGCCACCTCAATGCCGTCGCGCAGCTTCGCGTACGCAACCTCGATCCGCTGGAGGGCGTCGGATTCGTATGCCATGGTCGGGTCCAGTTCGCTGCCGATCCGCTTCGGCTCGATCGGCTGATATCGCGGCGCGTCAGAGAGGGATGTTGCCGTGTTTCTTCGGTGGAGTGGTGTCCACTTTGTCCGCGAGCATATCGAGCGCGCGGAAGATCGCGGAGCGGGTCTCACGAGGGTGGATCACATCGTCGACGAATCCCAGTTCGGCGGCCTGGTAGGGGCGGTAGAACTCGGCCTCGTACTCGGCAATCAGCTTCGCTCGCTCTTCGACCGGGTCCTCCGCTGCGGCGATCCGGCGGCGGTGAATGATGTTGACCGCGCCATCGGAGCCGGTCACCGCTATCTGCGCCGTCGGCCAGGCCAGGTTGACGTCGGAGCGCAGATGCTTGCTGCTCATGACGACGTAAGCGCCGCCGATCGACTTGCGCAGTGTGACCGCCACCTTGGGCACGGTCGCCTCGGCGTAGGCGTAGAGCAGCTTGGCGCCGTGCGCGATGATGCCGCCGTACTCCTGCTGCGTGCCTGGCAGGAAGCCGGGCACGTCAACCAACGTGACGATGGGGATGTTGAAACAGTCGCAAAAGCGGACGAATCGCGCCGCTTTGCGGGAGGCGTCGATGTCGAGCACGCCGGCCATCGTGTCGGGATCGTTGGCGACGATGCCGACGCCGTAGCCGCCGATGTGCGCGAATCCGACGGAGACATTGCGCGCCCACTGCGCCTGGATCTCCATGAACTGGCCGTTATCGACGAGTTCGCGGATAACCCGGCGAATGTCATACGGCCTGGTCGAGTCGGCCGGGACCAGGTCGACGAGATTGTCGAGTTTGCGGTCGGGCGAATCGCCGGTGTCGGTCCAGCGCGGTTCCTCCATGTTGTTCTGCGGCAGGAAGGTAAGCAGTTGGCGGACGCTGTTCAGGGTGGCCTCTTCACCGGGGATGCAGAAGTGAGCGACGCCGGTCTTGGTCGCGTGGGTCATCGCGCCGCCGAGCTCCTCGTGCGTGACTTCCTCGCCCGAGACAGCGCGAATCACATCGGGTCCCGTGATGTACATCTGGCCTGTGCCCTGGACCATGAAGATGAAGTCCATGATCGCAGGGGAGTAGACCCCGCCGCCGGCGGCCGGCCCGGCGCAGACGGCGATCTGCGGCACGACGCCCGAAGAGAGAGTGTTGCGCAGGAAGATTTCGCCGTAACCGCGCAGCGACGTGACGCCCTCCTGGATGCGCGCGCCGCCGCCGTCGTTGATCGCGACGATCGGCGCGCCGACTTTCATCGACAGGTCCTGGATCTTGGCGATCTTCTCGGCCGCAGCCTCGGAGACGGAACCCCCGAACAGGGTGAAGTCCTGCGCATAGGCGAAGACGGTGCGCCCGTCGACCGTGCCGTGTCCGACGACGACTGAGTCGCCCTCGGGGCGGTTGTTCTCCAGCCCGAAGCCGGCGCCGCGATGCTTGACGAATGGGTCGATCTCGGTGAACGAACCGGCGTCGAAGAGGATGTCGAGCCGCTCGCGCGCGCTCAGCTTGCCTCGGCTGTGTTGGCGTTCAAGCGCGGCTGCGCGCGTCGACTCGGCGTTGCCATTGAGTCGGCGGTTGGCCACTTCCTCAAGCAGAAAGTCGATGCCGCGCTGCGAAGGCTGCTGAGCCGCTTCAGAGACCATAGGACACCCCGATACCCCTTCGGCGGCACCCGCGGGATCGCCGCTTCGCAGAGGGTGAGGCTACTACAGGGGCATCGAGGGAACAATCAAGGCGGAACTCGCAGAGCGTCCGCGAACTGACTCTAGCCGGGCGGTTCCGACGACTCCGGCTGGTCGGCCTGGGCACCCTCGTCTTCGGCGGGCGCTGTCTGTTCCGGCTGTGGAGGGATGATCAGCGCCTGGCCGATTTGCAGGTTGGCGGCCTGCGACTCGGTCAGTCCGTTGTAGTTCATCAGCTCGACCCAGGTGTATCCGAACGCGAAGCCAATGTCGGCCAGGGTGTCTCCCGCTTCGACGATGTAGATCTCGCCGGGCGGTCGCGCCGGCTCCGCCTCGGCTGTTTCCTCCGACTCTGCGCTCTCGGGCGCCGCGGCGCCGCAGCCGCCCTCGCGGATCGGAATCCTGAGTTCATCGCCGATGTCCAGCGAATCGATGTCGACGATCGTGTTGAGCCGCTGGATCTCGGCAACAGTGATGCAGAATCGGGCCGCGATTGCGGCGAGCGTGTCGCTTGGCTGCACGACATACGTGGTCTCGGTGATCGGCGCCTGCTCGACGGTGACATCGTCCTCGATCAAGTAGGGCGGCGGCAGCGGATCCGGCAGCGCTTCAACCGGGATGTCCTCGTTGACCACGCTGCTCTGTGAAACTGCAGTGGGGTCGGTTGGAGTCGCCGTTGACCCGTCGCTGTTGCAGGCGAGGCTCAGCAGAACAATCGGGATTCCGATCGCGAACGGCAGTCGGTGCAGGAAGGCGAGTGGACTCACCTCTCTAGTGTCTCACGACGCGGCTCAAGTGATCACCACTCGAAACGTCTGCTGCTATTCGCTGCAGGACGCAGCGGGGATCACCGGGCTCCCCGCGCGGAGCAGGAGGCAGGAAAGAATGCCCTGGTTGAGCGCGGCGATGTCGCTGAAGACCTGGTGATTGAAGTTGTCGTAGTTGTCCAGCGGTGTGTGTATGGTCGCTCCCGGGGGAAACAGGAACACTACCGGCACGCCGACGGCGTCGAAGCTGGAGTGGTCGGATCCTACGGTCATCGGCAACGAACCGCTCGCGGCCGGAGTCTGCAACGCTGCGGCAACGGCATTGGCGAGCGCACGAAGTTCGATTGATGCGACTATCCGGTAGGGTGAGCGTCCGTCTCCGATTGCGTCCAGATTGAGCATTGCGGTGACCTGCGCGAGTTCACCTGTCTGCTGGAGCGAGCGGACGAATGCGGCGGACCCGTGCAGACCTTGCTCCTCGGCGCCGAATGCAACAAAGCAGATGTCGCGGGCGGCGGGATGTTCGGTCCACGCCTCGGCCAACGCAAGTGTGAGCGCCGTTCCGGACGCGTTGTCGTTCGCTCCACTCACTTCGGGCACGGTGTCGTAGTGCCCGCCTACCACGACCCGGCACACGCCATCGGACTTGCGGGCGATCACGTTCTGCGAGTCCCCAGTCGTGGGCGCCGCCCCGGGAATGGACGCGTTCAACGGCAGCCGAGTCCTGAGGTCGGCTCCCGCTTCCCTGCTGATCTGCAGGACCGGGATTGTGCTCGTGGCCGGGCCGAACGTGCCGCCGAGCGCCTCGTCATCGAAGCGATTGACGATCACCAGAGCGATTGCACCGGCCGACTCGGCGTTGACTGCTTTGGCATGGAACTGAATCCCACCACGATTGACTACGGCGATGTTGCCGACGACGTCCGACGCGTCGAAGTCGGCCGGTTCGCCAAATCCGGGAACCTCGACCATCACCCCGCTGACCGCGCCTTCGCTTGATCCGGGAAAGCGAAACGCCAACACGCTGTCGCGGTCTTCGAAGTCGATCCGACTGACACTAAAGCGTCCGGCATAGGTGAACCCCTGGATGTCCGCCGTGTATCCGAGCCGTTGAAACGTCTCAGAGAGGTATGCGGCCGCAGCCTGCTCCTGCTCGGTGCCTGTTGCGCGTGGACCCAGCGCCTCGGCAAGATGACGGACGTAACCGGTGGCGGATTCGATGCTCAGCGCGGGAGCTTCAACCGCGTCTTCAGGAGGTAAAGGCAGCGCAAGGGTTGGTGATGGCTCACCGGTCTGCGATTCAGCGGGCTGATTGGCCCTCCGCTCCAACTGCGTTTCAGCGAGCGCCGGCTCCTGCTCCGTCACAGCGACTTGCTCGCCCTTGTCGTCAGGCGCTTGAGCGGTTTGCTGGGTGCCTTGCGGCTCGACGGCGGTCTGCGGCGAATCGTCTGTCGCGCAGGAGATGGGTATCGCAGCCGCGAGTATGAGCGCGGCCGCAAGTCGGGATCGCACGTCCGGTTCAGCGGTTGCGGCGGAAGAATCGTCGCAACGGATTGCCGGACTGCGGTTCGTAGCTGATGTATCGATCGCGCCAGTAGCCGCCCCTGGGCTGTCCGTTGCCGCCGCCACCGCCTCGCGAGGCCCAGAACAGGCCGATCACGAACACGACGATGCCCGCCACGGCCAGCCACATGCCGCCGCCTCGCAGGACCAGCCCAACGACCAAGAGCAGCGCGCCGACCAGCAGGAGATGATTCGCCGTCAGCGCCGTCACACGGCTGACGATCGCGCCGGCGAAGCGTTGCACGGCAATGCGGATCGGCCCGGGAGGCCTGGATTGCCTGCGCCGCCAATCGAAGTCCTCGATGTTGGAGAGCACTTCCTCGACGTCGCGTTCGAGTCGGTCTGAGCCGTCCGGCATGGTCGCTCCTGCACTTCCCGTGCGTGCAATTCTAGCGTGATTCAGGCGCGCCCCATCCGCCGCCGCCGGGAGTGTCCAACCGAATGATCTCTCCCGCCTGTACGTCGATCGTCACCTTGCCGGGCAGGTTGCCACGGGATCGGCGGCGCCCTTCAGCGGGACGTTCCAGGCTGTTGCGCCCGGCTCTGCCGGGCAGACCGCCGCTCGCTCCCCAGGGTTGTTGTCGCCGCCGCTCGCTGATGATCGTGACCTGCGCCGGCGCCAGGAACTGCGTTCGCCTGGTGAGGCCGTGACCGCCGCGATGCGCGCCGGCTCCCGATGAACGGGCGCGGATGCTGTTCTCGATCACGCGCAGCGGGTAGGCCAGCTCGAGCGCCTCTGCCGGCGTGTTCAGCGTGTTCGTCATGTGCGAATGGGCCGCGTCGAGCCCTGGACCCGAGGGACCGCCGCCAAGGCCGCCGCCGGATGTCTCGTAGTAAGCCCACGGTTGCCCGTTGCGCGGGTCCACACCGCCGGCCGTGAGATTGTTCATCGTGCCCGATGACGCAGCCGGCATTTGCTCGGGCAGCACCTGCGCAAACGCGCCCCAGACGGTGTCGACAATGCGCTGCGAGGTCTCAACGTTGCCGGCTGCGACGGCCACGGGCGACTGCGCGGCCACGACCGAGCGTTCCGGCAAGGTGAATGTGATCGGACGGAAGAGTCCCGAATTCATTGGCGTGTCCGGCGGGAGGAGGCAGCGAATGACGTAGTAGCAGGCGGAGCGTGTGACCGGCGCGACGGCATTGATTGACGCGGCCCGCTGAGGTGCGCTGCCGCTGAAGTCGAAGTGTGCCCGATCCTCCGACAACGTCAGCGACAGCCTGATCGGTACCGGATCCGGTTCATGTCCGTCGTCGTCGAGCACATCCTCAAACGACCACGAACCGTGCGGGAGTTCGCGGAGATACGCGCGGGTGAGTCGTTCCCCGTAGTCAAGGAGCGCGCCTGTTGTCTGTTGATATCGATCGGCGCCGTACTCGTCTTGCAAGTCGGCCAGGCGTTGCGCGCCAAGTCGTTGCGCGGCAATCTGGGCGTTGAAGTCGCCCCGCCGTTCGTCCGGCGTCCGCACGTTGCGGAGGATCAGCGACATCGCTTCCTCAACCAGCTCGCCGCCGCGATACAGGCGGATCGGTGGGATCACCAGTCCTTCCTGAATCAACTCGCGAGCAACCGGCATCGAGCCGGGCGCCATGCCGCCGATATCGGCTTGATGCGCGCGGCTCGCCACGTAGCCCATCGGCTCGTCGCCCTCAGCTGCGTCGTGCGCAAACACCGGCGAGACCATCGTCACATCGGGCAGATGCGTCCCGCCGAGGAACGGGTCATTGAGAATCGCCAGGTCTCCGGGGCGCCACGGAGCGAGCCGCTCCACAGCCCGCACCGACTCGGGCATTGCGCCCAGGTGGACCGGGATGTGCGCCGCCTGGGCGAGTAGCTGTCCGTCGTGATCGAACACGGCGCACGAGAAGTCGGCGCGCTCCTTGATGTTCGGCGATAGCGCAGTATGCCGCAGCGCCGCGCCCATCTCTTCGGCGATTGAGCTGACAAGAGAGTCGAAGATTGCAAGACGCGCCGGATCGACGTCGGTCGGTGGCATCAGCTGCTCCCTTGGTTGGTTCGCTGAAGCAGGAGGCTGCCGCTGGCCAGCAGTTCGGCCGACCAACCTGGCGGCACAGTGACCGTCGTATCGACCTGGGTGAGGATCGCCGGTCCCTCTATGGCGCTCGATATCGATCCCCTGTGCGCGACTGTCGTGGCGCGCGATCTATCCCAGATCACTTGCTCCGTCGTCGACCCTCCCGCGTTCGATTCGTGCTCGGCTCCAACTGCGCCCTGGTATCCGGCGTGCCTGGCCTTGGCTCTGGCGATGACCACCTCGACAGGAGTCTCGTGCGACGAGAAGCCGAAGCGTTCGGAGTGCGCGGCGTGAAACGCCTTGCGGACGGCAGCAGCATCTCGTGCTCCCGGCAAGCGGACTGTGAGTTCGTGCGACTGTCCGCGGTAGCGCAAGTCGGCGGCGTACTCGATCGTCACGCCGTCTTGGTAACCGTCTTCCGCGACGGCCTCTCTTGCCTGCTGCGCGACAATGTCGAACGCTTCGTCAAGCCGCCGGACGCGGCCCGAGTCGGCGGGCTCGATGGCCAGGTGCAGTCCCCGCTCGGCGTCGCGGGTGATGTCGGCTATCAACATCCCCGCCGCAGAGAGCACGCCAGGCGCGGAGGGAATCAACACGTGTGGGATGCCGACTGCGTCGGCGAGGTCGCAGGCGTGGAGCGGACCGGCTCCGCCGAAGGCGACGAGGCTGAAGCGCGCCGGGTCGTAGCCGCGCTCCACCGAGATTACGCGCAGCGCGCGCGCCATGTTCGCGTTGACCACGTCGATCACCGCTTGCGCCGCCGCCTCAACCGACCCGAACGGCTCGGCGATTGTGGCGATAGCGTTGCGCGCGCGCTCCACATCCAACGAGACGATTCCGCCGAGTTGCTGTTCCGGCCTGAGCCGACCCAACACGACATGGGCGTCGGTCACGGTCGGCAGGCGGCCGCGGCCGTAAGCAGCGGGACCCGGATCGGCGCCGGCCGACTGCGGTCCCACTCGCAGCGCTCCGCCGGCGTCGAACCAGGCGATCGATCCGCCGCCCGCGCCGACGGTGTGCAAGTCGACGGCCGGCGTGCGGATTGGCATGTCGTCGACCAGCAGGTCGGTGCGCTCAAGCAGCCGCCCAGGACAGAGCGCCACGTCGGCCGAGGTGCCGCCCATGTCGAAGGTGATGGCGTTGGAGTATCTGTCGCCCTCGGCGGCGGCGAACGCACCGGCCACTCCGCCGGCGGGTCCCGAGATGACAGTGCGAACGGCGTTGCGTCCGGCGGAACTTGCCGAGAGCGATCCTCCATTGGATTGCATAATCCGCAGCCGCACTCCCTGGCCGCAGATGTCGTCCAGGCGTGCCTCAAGAGCGTCGAGATAGGACGTCATCACCGGCGCAAGGTAAGCGTTGGCGGTAGTCGTGCTCATCCGCTCAAACTCGCGGTGCTGGGGTAGCACCTCGTATGAAGCGGACACAGCGAAGCCGCGTGCTCGGGCGCGTTCGGCCGCAAGCGCCTCATGTTCGGGATTGATGAAGCTGAACAAGAAGCAGATCGCGATGCTGCGCGCACCACTTCGTTCTACCCGATCCAGCACGCGATCGACCTCATCCACAGCGATCGGCGTGACGACTGAACCGTCGGCCGCGATTCGCTCGTCGACCTCGAAACGACGCGCCCGAGTCACCAGAGGATCGCGACGTTGCGGATGAAGCGCGTAGAGGTCAGGACGCGCTTGCCTGCCGATTGCGAGGGTGTCGCGGAATCCCATGGTTGTAATCAGTGCGACGTTCGCCCCCGTTCGAGTCAGGAGTGTGTTGGTCGCGACCGTTGAGCCGTGAATCACCTCTTCCGGAGACCAGCCGAACTCGATCAGCGCGTCGGCGATGGCCCGGCCCGGATCATCCGGCGTAGAGGGACGCTTGGCGATTCTGACCTGTCCGCCGCGAACATAGACGAAGTCAGTGAATGTCCCGCCGACATCAACGCCGAGTAACTGCTCCTGAGGTGAGTCGTCGTCGGTTGCGCTCGTATGCGGCATCGTGGCGATAGTGTACGGCGCGACGCTGTCGCGACCGGCGCCGCTTGATCGTCGTCCACACGACTCATAGCGTCGGTTGATAGGCTCTCGCTGAACTGCAACACCTACCCCCTGTTGGGTTGAGACGGATGGCTGGCAATGTCTGATGCGGCGGAAGTGATCCTCCAGGTGGAAACGCGTAGCGTCCTGGGCAAGCGGGTCAAGCAATTGCGGCGGGAGGGCCTGGTTCCCGGCAACGTCTACGGCCGCGGACGCGAATCGACATCCATTCAGACCTCCGACACTGAAGTTCGCCGCGTCTTCTCGGCGGTTGACCGCAACGCCGTCGTGCCAATCTCGATCGACGGCGCCAGCGACACGATTCCCGTCGTCCTGCGGGAAGTGCAGCGGCATCCCGTCAGCCGCCGCATCCTGCATCTCGACTTCTACGAGGTGGACCTGGAACGCCGAATTCACTCGGAAGCGCGACTCGTGCTGGTCGGCAGCTCCGAGGCAGAGGCCCAGGGCGGAACTGTTGTGCAGTCTCTTGAACACCTCATGCTTGAAGCGCTGCCCACTGAAATGCCATCAATCATCGAAGTGAACGTCTCAGGACTCGACGACTTCGGTCAATCCGTCTTGGTCCGTGACCTCACCCTCCCCGATGGTGTTGAGTCGCTGACCGACGAAGCTGTAGCCGTCGCCACTGTGCTGGCGCCGCGAGTCGCCGAGGAGGACGAAGTCGAGGAAGAGGAACTGGTCGAAGGCGAAGAGGGCGAGGTCGAGGAGGAAGAAGGCGAGGTCGAGGAGTAGTCGCTCGCTCGACCTGCTTGCTCCCGAGCTACGCAGTCGGCCGAACGCGGTCGCCACGGAGTTGTCCGCAGGCGGCCGCGATGTCGCGTCCTTGCTCGACTCGCACCGTGGCCGGAATCCCGCATTCCTGCAGGATTTGCTGGAATCGCAGCGTCGCTCGACGCGAGGGTCGCTCGCCCACGACACCGGGTGAGGGATTCAACGGAATCAGATTGACGTGGGTCCGTAGTCC
Organism: Chloroflexota bacterium; assembly: GCA_009838915.1. Classification (GTDB taxonomy): domain Bacteria; phylum Chloroflexota; class Dehalococcoidia; order Bin125; family Bin125; genus Bin125. Next base: position 297,146 of record VXQT01000013.1, on the reverse strand, counting down.
TTTGATTCGATCAGCCAGTCGGCGAGCCTGCGCCCGGCTGTCGTTGACTCCTTGCAACAACACGTATTCGAAGGTCACTCGACCGCCTGTGATCCGATTGTGCTCACGGACCGCAGAGAGGATGTCGTCGAGCGACGCGCCGGGTACCGGCACAAGTTCGCGGCGCAGCTTCACGTCAGGCGCGTGCAGCGAGACCGCGAGGTTGACCCGCGGATGGTCGGCCGCCAGTCGGCGGATGCCGGCGGGCACGCCTACAGTCGAAACCGTAATCCGTCGCGGCGACATGCCGAACGCCTCCGCATCGGTGAGCCGCGCAATCGCCTCGCTGACACTCGCGTAGTTGGCCAACGGCTCCCCCATACCCATGAACACGACATGGGTCAGCTCTCGCCCCTCTTCCCGCGCCCAGCCGCGCGCCAGGATTGCCTGACGCATGATCTCTCCTGTCGTGAGTTGCCGGCGCAGCCCCTGAAGACCGGTCGCACAAAAGACGCAGCCCATTGCGCACCCGGCCTGCGACGAGAGGCAGACGGTGTCTCTCGGTGCAGAACGGATCAGCACCGTCTCGATCATTTCGCCGTCGTCGAGTGGAATCAGCGCCTTGCTGGTCGACCCATCATCTGACGTCTGGATCTCGAGAGGCGGCTCAGGAGTCAGCGATGCACGGGCGAGTTGTTGCCGAAACTCGCTTGGCAGGTCGGACATCGCCAACGGATCGACTTCTCCCCGCTGGTAGAGCTGGCGCCAGATCTGCCTGGCCCGATAGGCAGGTTGGCCCAGCGATTCAACGAGTTGTCGCAGGCCCGCCTCGTCGGAGTTGAGCAGGTCGTGCGCGTCAGGCAACGGGAGACTCGAATCGTTGCCCCACCAGGTCTCTCGCGCCCCTGGCAAACTCTTCCGCGCTCATCTCTCGCTTGCCCGCTCGCTGCAATCGCTGGACATCGAGTTGGCCGGCTCCGGTGGCAACGACGATTGCGCTTCCCAGCGCCGTTATCGTGCCGGGCGCTTCCGAACTTGTTGGCTTACCGACAGCGGCAGCGGCCACGCGAACAGTCCGCTCGCCCAGGGTTGTGCTGGCTCCCGGCCACGGGGTGTAAGCGCGAACATGCCTGGCGATCTGCTCCGCCGACTTCGACCAATCGATCTTGCCCTGTGCCTTGCTCACGCGCCGGGCGCGGGTAGCCAGGGCGTCGTCTTGAGGCGTGGTAGGGACGTTCCCCTCGAGCCAGTCGGGAATCGTCTCAGTCAGCAACTGCGCGCCAAGGACCGCGAGTCGGTCGCTGAGATCGCCCGCGTGCTCTGAGTCGCCGATTGGGGTCGAACGTTGGCGCAGGATGGCTCCGGTGTCCTCGGTCTCGTCGACCAGCATGATTGTCACGCCCGTTTCGGCGTCGCCATGCAGTATCGCGGCTGAAATCGGCGACGCGCCGCGCCAGCGCGGTAGCAGCGACGCGTGTACGTTCAGCGATCCTAATCTCGGAAGATCGAGGAGTCGCTTCGGGATGATCTGCCCGTAGGCGGCCACTATCTGTAGGTCGGGACGCAGGCTCGCGATCTGGGCGATGGCGGCTCGCTCGCGGAGTCTGGCAGGTTGAATCGCGGGAATGCCGTGGGATTCGGCAAGCTCCTTGACCGGCGGCGGACGCACCGTCCTCCCGCGCCCAGCGCGAGCATCCGGCTGCGTCACGACTGCGACGGGACGCCAGGGGCTGTCGATGAGCGCCTGCAGGGTCGGCACAGCGAAGTCGGGCGAGCCATAGAAGAGGACGCGCAGTTCATCGGACATGGCAGTGAATCGGTGGTTGACTGTCTGGAGCAGGGTTAGATGCGGACGGCGGCAATGCTCAGGCCGACGAAGACCAGCATCAAGACGATAGTGCCGCGAAACAACGTGCGCTCGAGGCCACGTCGGGTGCGATAAGAGTCGCCGCCGACGCCACCGAAGATGTTGCCCAACCCCGCGCCCTTGGCCTGCAGTACGACCGCCGCGATCACGACCAGCGCAATCAGGATCTGAAACACGTTGAGGATGTCGGAAGTGCTCACGTGATTGTCGTATCTCCGACCGTTTCGTGATTCTTGGTCCCGGCCTGCGGTCTCAAGGCTATCGCCCGGCTGCACCGACCCGTTGCGTCCTGCGTGGGCGGACGCCGGCTTCGCGTCCCTCATGGTACGCGGTCATGATGGCGTCGGCGAGCTTCGCGCTGTCGTGCCGGTAACGATTCCCGGTGTCAACGATGTCCGCCTCGATGATTCGCAGCGGCTCGGGCAGCCGCGATTCCGCGCCCTCGCGGGCAATATGCACCGGCTCCGATTTCCAGCCGCGTGGCAATCGAGCACGGCTGTTGCTGTTGGCCACGACCGCATCGAACGGCACGCCGCCGATGTGATCGGCAATCACGCGGACGTGATCCTGGACGGTGAAGTGGTCGGTCTCGCCGTGCTGTGTTGCCACATTGGAGACGTACAGCTTCATCGCTGCCGACTCCTGGAACGCCAGCCGAAGGTCGGGCACGAGCAGGTTGGGCAGCACGGATGTAAACAGAGAACCGGGCCCCACCACGATCAGATCGGCATTGCGAATCGCGTTCAGCGTCTCCGGGTAGGCGTCGGGATGCTGCGGTTCGAGGTTCAACTGCGCGATCCGCTGGCCGGCTTCGGTGATCGACGATTCGCCGCGAATCTTTTCGCCGTCCGCTGTCATCGCCGCGAGCCGGATGTTCTCCAGCGTCGACGGCAGGATTTTTCCGCGCACCGCGAGCACGCGGCCGGTCTCGTGGATCGCCTCCTCCATCGATCCGGCCACGTCCGACATGGCCACGATGAACAGGTTGCCGAACGAGTGACCTTCAAGGCCGTTTCCCGAGCCCTCGGGGAAGCGGTACTGGAACAGCCGGGTCATCAGCGGTTCGGCGTCGGCGAGGGCCGCGATGCAATTGCGCAGATCGCCGGGAGGAATAATGCCGAGGTCGCGCCGGAGCCGCCCCGACGATCCGCCGTCGTCGCCGACGCTGACCACCGCCGAGAGATTGTCGGTGTATGCCTTGAGCCCGCGCAGCAGCACCGACAGCCCGGTCCCGCCGCCCATGCAGACGACTCGAATCCCGCGTCCCGCGAAGCGCTGGCGGTGCAGCAACTCGACCAGTGGTTCCTCCACACCGGCCCGACTGTCGGATGAGCGAGCCGCGACAACCAGCCCCGATGTGAACTTGCCGATCCCAATTCCGATGCAGAGCAACGCGAGACCGATCAGGACCGCGCCTCGAACCGCGTAGGGCAGAAACTGCAGGGTGATGTAGTAGAACGCGTCGGGCAGCGTGACCGTCAGATAGAGCTCGCGGGCGAGGAACGACACGCCCAGGCCGAGCAGTCCCATGCCGAACAGCAACAGCACGAACCAGCGCTTGATCCCGATGCCGGGCGCCAGCCACTTCCGCAGTTGACGCTCCGGCCGCGCGCTGCGGGAGTCGGACGGAGCCGCGCTGAGCCCGTTGCCTCGCGTGCGTCGGAACATAACGACACTATAGTGTCGGACGCCGCCGACGCGGTAGCTTGAGCCGTGCATAACGATCCTCTTCGGCTCGCGCCGACTAGACAGGAATCAGATAGATGGAACAGCGACGATTCGGGAACAGCGACCTTGTCGCCTCGGCGGTCGGATTCGGCACCTGGGAGATGAGCGGCAACATGTACGGCCACATCGACCGTACCGAGGCCGCGCGGGCCGTGAACATGGCCATCGATCGCGGTATCACCCTGTTCGACACCGCCGAGGTTTACGGCCCCAACCACTCGGAAGAGCTGCTGGCCGAAGGACTCGGCAACCGCCGCAACGAGGTCGTGCTCGTGACCAAGGTCGGCTTCGACTACAACGACGTACCCCAGGTGATTGGTCTGAACTCGAAGAAGGACCACATCATCGAGCACACCGAGGGCTGCCTGCGGCGGCTCAACACCGACTACGTCGACCTGATGCTGATCCATTGGCCCGATCACGACACGCCGTTCGACGAGACGATGGAGGGCCTGGAGGAGCTCAAGCAGGCCGGCAAGATTCGCCATTACGGCGTGTCCAACTTCAACATCGACATGATGGAGGAGTGCCAGCGGCACGGGAACATCGTCGCCAACCAGGTCGGCTACCACATGTTCGACCGGCGGATGGAATCGCGCGTGCTGCCCTGGTGCATGGCCAACGGCGTGGGCTTCATGTCCTATGGCTCGCTCGCCTTCGGTCTCTTGACGGCAGCCTTCCAGCCCGATCACCAGTTCGACGAGAGCGACTGGCGACGCAACGGCACCGCCTTCAACCTGCCGCTGTTCGAGAGCGACCGCTTCAACCAGGAAGTCGAGATCGCCAACCGCCTGGCCCAGCTCGCCGACGGCTACGGCAAGACCTGCGCCCAGCTCGGCATCGCTTGGGTGCTCGACCACCCCGGCGTCTCCTGCGCCCTGGTCGGCATGCGCAACGAGCGAGAGCTCGAAGAAAACGTCGCCGCCACCGACTGGAAGCTGACCGAGGAGATTCGCAGCGGAATCAACGAGATCTTCGACGAAGTCGGCGTGCCGACGTATCAGAACACCCCGCAGGTCGTCCACGTCGCCAGGGCAACGGGTCGGCGGTAGGCAAGTGCGGGTCCAGAACCTGGTTCCGCGGGCCATTGCATTCTGACTTGGTCAAGCCGCTTCAGCAACGGCGGATGTCTGCGCGTGTCCCGGCTGCTTAGTGAGGCGGGATGAATCTCTCGAAGCCAGGTGCAATCAGAGGCTGCCCGTGAAATTCTGGCGGTGAAGTGATCTCCACTGCCAGGGTTGAGTCCGAGTCGATGCCATCGAACGACGTCCGCTCCGTCGGTTCGCCGTTCGGCCGATACAGCCTCCACCAACTGCTCTGGTCGCCTTTGAGCACCACCAGGTACAACCATGCATCCTCTTGCGCGCTCCATGTGACTGCTACATCGTCTCCGTTGCGTTGAATTGAGACGTTTCTGGGTTCAGTGAGCGTGGTGAAGGACTCGACGGGCGTCCAGTCGAGAAGGTCGCTGCTAGTCGGACTGGCCGGATTCGGCTCGTGAGCCAGCTGGAAATCGTACCTGGTTCCTGGCGACAGGTCATTCCAAGTCCATCGACATACGAAGCCGAGTTTCGGGCCCAATGGACCGGTCTCAATCGGCCGATATCTCCAGGCGTGGGACTTCTCCGTTCGCCAGCGGAGCTGGAACGTGGCAGAGGGATACTGCTCCCAGCCATAAGCACTCCAGGCGTAGCACGGCCAGCCCAGATAGGCCTCTGTTGCAATCACCGAGAACACGTTGACTGGTGCTATCGAGACAGTTCGGTCCTTCTGCTCCTCAAGTACTTGAATAGGCCTAACAGTCACTGTGGCGTCTGACCTACGTCCGTTTGCGTCTTCGACCATGAGGGTCACTTCTTTGCCTCGCGGCGGCTCATCCCCAATCGGAGTGTCACAGGAGACGATTGTCTCTCCGCTGCGATCCCAGGTCTGCTGAGGTGACTCTCCCTCCAGCCACACGCGATACGGTGCAGCCCCGCGTTCAATCTGCCAACGCACAGCACCGGGCAAGCCTGCATGAGGATCGCAGCGCAGCATTTCGGCGTGGAGGAGTGGTGCATTTCCTGCGCGATAGACGACTGGCGCTGAACGTCTTCCTTCACCGAAGCGATCGTTGAGAGCAGACACCTGGACGTCGAAGTCAGTTTGGACTCCGTCATAGGGCACCCGAAGTTGAGTCTGAAGTCCAACATCGAAGATCTGCTCGAGACCTTCATTTCTCCTGACATACACCCGGTAACCGTCGACCGGCGTTAGCGAGTGCTTGGGAGGTAGCCAATGAACCAGCAGGTAGTCCTTGCGCTCCGAAATCCCGGCCCCGTAGAGACGCGGTGGGCTTGGCGTCGTGAACGCATCGCGCCAGTGCGACCAACGGGTCCAGCGGTCGCCTACGCGCAACCTGGTGCGAAAGCGATAGTAGCCCGGTTGAGAGACCTGTATTGGTACCTGCCCGTGTCCGAACGTGTTCATCGTCCGGCCGAGAGTTTGCCACTGAACCTGCCCAAATCTATGGCCATGATCGCGTGTCCAGTCGACGACAAAGATGTTGAGCTTGTTGAGTTCTTCATTCCGGGCATGCCAATCGACGACCACTGCAGGAGGGTTGACCGACCGGTTCACGCCCTCTAGTACGAGTTCAGGCGGCGTCCTGACGAGGATTTCGTCCCGATTCTGGTGGACGTCTCGATTGCTGACTACGACTCGATAGAGCGTGTCGGGTCGAACCGGCGCGATTGTCGCGGAGCGCTTGTCCGCTGCGACTTCTTGGATACTCCGCCAATCAGCAGGCGTGGCGAACTCGTGCGCATACACGGAGAAGGAATGCTCACTCTTGATGGCTGGAGCGTCCCACTCAACAACCAATCCAGAACCATCCGGCGTTGACGATACGGACGTGATTCTCGGTCCTGCGAACGCGCGCGATGCGTCGAATCGTTCTGGTTCCGTGCGGAAGTCGAATGTCACCTCGGGAAGCAGTGTGGCGTTCCCTTGAAAGAGGGAGAGCGAGTAGGACGTGTCCGGTAGGAGGCTTGCGAACTCGAATGAATGGTTGTGCTGCCCGCTGAGCGGCACGTAGAGATGCGATTGCAGCGACTTGGACGCATCGCTACTCTTGACTAGCCTTAGCACCCACAGGGTGTCGCGGCGATTGGAGTGCCAGGTCACGATTGCGCTGTCGCTGGATGTCTGCACAGTTACGTCATTCGGAGGACCCGCGCTGATCGCGGTCAATGTCCGGGTCCAGCGCAGCGCTTCAGGTGTCTCGACCTCAATCGCACTTCTGATTTGTGCCAATTGGACTTCATACTCCGTCCCGACCGGGACAGTGTCGAGCGTCCTACTGTAATAGTTGCCGGAGTCGGGTTCCTCTTCAGCCAGGTAGTTCCAGTGTCCAGATCCGACGTGGCGCCAACGAGTGACAAAGAGGGCTAGAGGGTCGCTCTGAGGCTTGAAGCCCAGGGACATCTGCGAATCTACGCCGGCATTGACCCTCGCCTCTCGGTAGTCGCTCCACTGCTGCCAAACACCGGCGAAGGCGCGGACTGGTGGAGCAAGCGGTTGGATGAGCTGCAAGGAGACAGATGCTTTTGCCGAACGATCCGACGCGTCCGCCACACTTGCCGGGATAGTCATGCGGTCAAACGCGTTGATGTGCGTCGGCGCGTTAAGCTCCTCTCCCAGTCGACAGAGGACCTTCACAGTCGATACGCCCGCGTCAATAGCCGAGCCGTTGATGGAAAGCACGTACGGCGCCGTTCCACCGTTGACTGTCCACGCAATCTCGGTGTGCGTGCCGACTGTGCAGGTGTCGCGGGAGCTGGACATTGAGATCGAGAGCGGTTCTTCCGCCCGGACCACTTTCGGGAGCAAGAACAATGAGACGAGCGCGACAGACAGTCCAAGGATCCCGAGGCTGCGTCGAAGTCCCATGGTCAACAGACGAGTTAAATCTGCGATTTGTTCCGCAGCTACTCGCTCAGCGCTGAGACCAGCAGCTCTGATGCCTGGGCCGGGTTGGCCTGGCCTCTGGAGTGGCGCATGACCTGGCCGACCAGGTACTTGAGGGCGGCTTCCTTGCCGGAGCGGTAGTCGTTGACGGCGTCGGGATTGTCGGCAATGACCTGGGTGATGATCGGGGTGAGCGCGTCCTCGCCGCTGATCTGGGTGAGGCCCTTGTCCTCAACGATGGCTGCGGGTGAGTCGCCGGTTTCGTACATCGACTCGAACACGGTCCGCGCCTGGCTGCGGGAGATGTCGCCGCCGGTGATCAGGCCCACGAGTTCCGCGATGTGGGTTGGACGGATTGGCTGGACCTCGAGGTCGGGATGGGACGGGTCCTTGTTGATCTGGGCAAAGAGGTCGCCGGTGATCCAGTTGGCGGCTTCGCGGGCGTTGGCGCTGTCCTTGAGCGCGGCGACGGTCTGGTCGAAGTAGTCGGCTCGTGACGGCTCCTCGGTCAGCAGGTTGGCCTCGAAGTCGCCCAGGCCGTAGTCGGACTGGAAGCGGGCGCGCCGCTCCTCCGGTAGCTCCGGGAGTCGGCTGCGCAGCGCCTCGACTTCGTCGGACGTGATCTGCAACGGCGGCAAATCGGGCTCCGGGAAGTAGCGGTAGTCGTGCGCTTCTTCCTTTGAGCGCTGCGAGAGCGTGATCTGGCGCTCCTCGTCCCAGCCGCGCGTCTCCTGGTCAATCTTGCCGCCCGAGCGCAGCACCTCTGTCTGCCGTACGACCTCGTACTCGAGCGCGCTATGCACGCCGCGGAACGAGTTCATGTTCTTGATCTCGACCTTGGCGCCCAACTCATCCGAGCCGACCGGCCGCAGCGAGACGTTGGCATCGCAGCGGAACGAGCCCTTCTCCATGTCGGCGGTTGAGACGCCGAGGTAGCGCAGAATCTGTCGGAGTTGGACGAGGTAGGTTCGCGCCTCGTCGGGCGAGCGCATGTCGGGCTCGGAGACGATCTCCATCAGCGGGACGCCGGAGCGGTTGACATCGACCAGCGAGAATCGTTCGCCCGCCTCGTTCTCGCGATGCAAGAGACGGGCCGTGTCCTCCTCCAGGTGGACGCGGGTGATGCCGATCCGGCGCTTACCCAGGTCCTCGGTCTCGACGTCCATCCAGCCGCCCTCCGAGAGCGGCATGTCGTACTGCGAGATCTGGTAGCCCTTCATCAGATCCGGGTAGGGATAGTTCTTACGGTCGAACTTGGACAGCTCGGGGATCGTCATATTGAGCGCGAGGGCGGTGCGGATCGTCCACTCGACGGCCGTCTTGTTGATCACCGGCAGCGTGCCCGGCATGCCCAGGCAGAGCGGGCAGACGTAGGTGTTGGGCTCGGCCGAGGCGTAGTCGGCCGGGCAGCGGCAGAACATCTTGCTCTGCGTGCGAAGCTGGCAGTGGACTTCGAGCCCAATCACGGTCTCGAATTCGGTGGCGGTCAGAGTCGTCATGAACCTCAGTGTAGAGCCGACCTGCTGCTAGTCTGCGAACAAGATTGCGCCGTGCGGGAGCGGCGTCGGGGATGTGTGCGCTGCATGAGTACTGATGTTTATCCACCGCGAGCGGGACTGTCGGATGCCGGCTCGGAGGTCCGCCCGCTGCGGATGCTGCACACGTCGGACGTGCACCTGGGCGCCTACACATCGCAGCCGTATCGCGAGGAAGCCGATGGCTCCGACTCGCTGGAGCCGGCGCTGAATGCGTTCAAGCACGTGCTTGAGTTGGGTATCGAAGCGGATGTCGATGTGGTTGCTATTGCGGGCGATTTCTTCGACCATGTTCGAGTCAAGCGGCCGTATGTCGAGGTCACGGGCGAGTTGATGGAGGCGGTCGGCCGGCCGGTCGTCGTTCTGCCCGGTAACCACGACCCGCACATGCCGGAGGGCATCTACCAGAAGTTCGCCGACGCCTTCCCGTCCAACGTGCACATCATCGCTTCGGCCGAGGGAGAGCTCGTCCTGCTCGAAGAGCACGGCGTGCAGTTCTGGGGCCAGGCGCACGAGAGTTACAACGACTTTTCGCCCGCATCGGCGCAGCCGGCCTGGACGAACGATCCGGAGCGCTACATCTGGCGCGTCGCGATGGCTCATGGCTACTACGTCGGCACGGGCGAGTCCCGTTACTCGTATCAGATTCACGCCTCGGAGGTACAGGCGCTCGGCGCCGACTACGTGGCGCTGGGGCACATCGATGTCCATGAGGGCGTCGGCGACGGCACCGTTCCGGCCTACTACCCAGGCGCGCCGCGGCACTCCGGCGGCGCGACGATTGTGGATTTCAGCGCCGAGGGCGTCATCGTCAGGCATGAGCTGCACGATGGCGCCGAGTCCGATCCGCAGACGGCCAATCCCATGCTGGCTGCGCGCTTGCACTAGGTGAGTTCGGAGCCCCCTCAGCCTTCGGCAGCTCCCCCCAGAGGGGGGAGCGGGTGACATTGAGAGGAGTCGCTGTGGCGTACAGAGCGTTCGTGGTGAACAAGAATGGCGACGACTTCACCGCGTCGGTGCAGACGTTGGACGAGTCGACGCTGCCCGAGGGCGATGTCACGGTCGCCGTCGAGTGGTCCGACCTGAACTACAAGGACGGCCTGGCCTGCACGCCCAACGGCCGGGTGGTGACGTCGTATCCGATGACGCTGGGCATCGATTTCGCCGGGACGGTGATGGAGTCCTCGGACTCGCGCTACGCGCCGGGTGACGCGGTTGTGGCGACCGGCTACGACCTCGGCACGGGGCATCCCGGCGGATACGCCGAGCGTGTGCGCGTGCCCGCCGACTGGCTCTCGCCGAGGCCCGACGGCATGTCCTCGGAGGAGGCAATGACGCTGGGCACGGCAGGCATCACGGCGGCGATGTCGATCGACGCCATTGAGAAGGCCGGCATCAGGCCTGAGGCTGGGCCGGTCATCGTCTCCGGCGCGACCGGCGGCGTGGGTTCTACTGCCGTCGCCATGCTGGCCGCTCGCGGCTACACGGTTCATGCCAGCACCGGCAAAGCAACCGAGCACGACTTCCTGCGAGAGCTTGGCGCGTCCGAGATCCTGGATCGCGATGAGCTGTCGGCGGAGTCGCGCCGTCCGCTGGAATCGGAGCGCTGGGCGGCAGGCATCGACCCCGTCGGCGGACCGACAACGGCGACGATGCTGCGACAGACCAGGTATGGCGGCGCTGTGGCAGTTTCGGGCCTGGCCGGCGGCGTCGCGATCGGTACGACCGTGATGCCGTTCATTTTGCGCGGTGTGTCGCTGGTGGGGATCGAGTCGGTTTATTGGCCGGGCGAAGATCGCCCGCGCCTGTGGGCGCGGATGGCGGACGACTTTAGTGGCGGCAACCTGCTCGACCTCGTCGAAGCGCGGATCGGACTGGAAGACGTGCCCGAGGCCGGGACTCGGATTCTTGCCGGCGGCGTGCGGGGTCGAGTCCTCGTGCAACCTTCGTAGAACGCAACAGACGGAGCGGAATCATGCAGATCGGCATCTTCATCGGCGGCGCCGGACCGGCGAATGGCGTGCTTGACATCGTCGAGCAGGCCCAGCGGGCCGAGGCGGCGGGGTTCGCGACATTCGGAATGGCGAACATCTTCTCCCACGACGCGATGGGTGCGCTGACGCTCGCGGGCGCGGAGACCGAAGCAATTGAACTGATGACAGCGGTCGTGCCAACCTATCCGAGGCATCCGCACGCCATGGCGCAGCAGGCGCTGACGGTGCAGGCCGCCTCGGGCGGTTCGCGATTCGTGATGGGCATCGGTCTCTCGCACAAGATCGTGATCGAAGGCATGTTTGGATACTCCTTCGACCGTCCGGCGCGGCACATGAAGGAGTACCTGGACGTACTGCTACCGCTGCTCAACGGCGAGCCGGTGCAGACCGACGGCGAGCACTACCGGGGCCAGGTGATGCTTGACGTGCCCGACGCGGCCAAGCCGGTTTCCTGCATGCTCGCTGCGATGGGTCCGGCGATGCTGCGTCTGGCCGGCGCGCGCACCGATGGAACGATCCTCTGGATGACCGCCGCCGGTGTGGTCGAGTCGTACATCGCGCCGACAATCAACGCCGCCGCCGAAGCAGCCGGGCGTCCGCTGCCGCGAATAGTGGTTGGTCTGCCAATCATGCTGCACTCCGACGTCGACGCCGCCCGCGCGACAGCGGCTGAACAGTTCTCGAACTACGGCAACCTGCCGTCTTACCGCTCGATGCTGGACAAGCAGGGCGCGGCGAATCCAGAGGATGTCGCAGTTCTCGGCACCGAAGAGCAGATTGAGACACAACTCCGTCAGCTGCGGGAGGCGGGAACGACCGACTTCGTCGGCGTCACCTTCGGCTCGGAGGAAGAGCGCACCCGGACGGAAGAGTTCCTCGGCTCCCTCGCGCCGACGTTGTAGGTCAGGCGCTCGGGTTCAGGCGGATGACCTCAATCGTGCGTGGCTGCGCTCGTTCCGCGTAATCGATGTACGGCGGCCAGACTTCCGCAGCTGCGGCCCAGAGACGCTCGCGTTCGTCGCCTTCGAGGAACTCGGCCTCGACCGGAACCCGCTTGCGGTTGACGAAGACCCAGGCGTGCGGATTGGCTCGCAGGTTGTGTACCCACGACGGGTGCTTCGGACCACCGCCGACGGATCCGATGATCACCCAGCTCTCGCCGTCGGGCACGTAAAACAGAACCGCGTCGCGCAGATCGCCCGACTTGGCGCCCACGGAGCGCAGCATGAGCGAGTCGACGTAGGGAACGCCCGCGTTCCAGGTGATCATCCGTCCCATGACGGAGTAGCCGGTCGTGCGAACGGCAAGTTCTTCCATCGGACGGAGCACGCCGAGGCGTCGAAGGAGGTTGACGACGTCTTGCCACATGGCGTCGGCTCTCGAACCTGCCTACTCGATGTAGTCGCGCAGGCGGGTGGCTCGGGTCGGGTGACGGAGCTGGCGCAGCGCCTTGGCCTCGATCTGTCGGATGCGCTCGCGGGTTACGTCAAAGTCGCGGCCGACTTCTTCCAGCGTCCGCGCGCGGCCGTCGCCGAGACCGAAGCGCAGTTCCAGCACCTGCCGCTCCCTCGGCGAGAGCGAGCCGAGCACGGCGCCGACAGTCTCTTTCAGGAGCTGTTGACCGGCTGCCGCATCGGGCGCGACCATCTTCTCGTCCTCGACAAAGTCGCCCAAGTGGCTGTCGTCTTCCTCGCCGATCGGTGTTTCGAGCGAGACCGGCTCCTGCGAAACCTTGATGATTTCCCGCACGCGCTGGGCGTCAACGCCCATGCCTTCGCCAATCTCTTCGTAGGTCGGCTCGCGGCCCAGCTCCTGAACCAGACGCCGTGACACGCGGACCTGTTTGTTGATCGTTTCGACCATGTGCACTGGAATGCGGATCGTGCGCGCCTGGTCGGCGATCGCGCGTGTGATTGCCTGGCGAATCCACCAGGTGGCGTAGGTCGAAAACTTGTAGCCCTTGCGATAGTCGAACTTCTCTACTGCGCGGACCAGGCCGATGTTGCCCTCCTGGATCAGGTCGAGCATCGACATTCCGCGGCCGATGTACTTCTTGGCAACCGAGACGACCAATCGGAGATTGGCCTCCGTCAGCCGCTTCTCCGAGAGGTAGGCGTCTTCCTTGAGCACGCCGATGTGTCGTTCGCAGCGCAGAGAGATCGGCTCAAGCTTCTCGTCGAGGTCATTCGGGCACGGCATGAGCAGTTCGAGCCCGCCGGCCGCGCGCAGCAAATGACGCACATGGCGATTGTCGAAAATGTGCGTCACGACCGAGACCTGCACGAGCCGTTCCTCCGCGCGGGCCTCGTCGTACTCTTCGTCCTCCGGCTGGAAGCGAGTGATCAGCGCCTCGCGCAGCTCCGGATCCATCTCCTGGTCGACGCGTTCGCGGAACGTCGGGTCTTTGGTCAGGTCGAACAGCGCAAGCTGCGGCTTCTCAATCTCCTCCGCGATCACAGCGATCTCCGGCAACAGCGACTCGAGCTGCAACAGGAGATAAATCGTTACTTCGATCGCGTTCGGCGAGCGGCCGTTGAGGATTCTCCACTCCTCTTCGAAGTCGCGGATCCAGTTCCCTTCCTCCATCTGGCGGGACAGGAAACGCTCGTCTTCGGCCGTGAGCAGATTGACCCGGCCGATCTCGCGGAGATACATGCGGACCGGGTCGTCGATGCCTTCGGCTTCCTCGTGGACGCTCTGGCGGCCCTCTTTGCGCATCTCGATGATGCGGCGCGACCCGACCTCTTTGCTGCGTCCGTAAAGATCAACGACCGGCGGCGCTTGCTCGGCCGGCTCCTTCTTACCCTTGCCCTTGCCGCGACCTCGACCCTTGCCGCCCGACTTGGCGCGTCGGCTGGTGGTCTTCGGGGTCGGCGGGCGCTTCGCCTCAAGCGGACGATCCAGGGATCCGAGCAGATTGCTCAGTAATTCGACGTCCTCGGGCGACTCCTCGCCAGTCAGTGTGAAGCTGGCCACCGAAGCGTGTGATACCTGGCGTTCCTCGTGCATCTTCGCCTGGTTGCGACGCTCCGCCGCTTTCTTGGGCGTCGGCGCGGCCTTGGTCGACTTCTTGGTGGTGCGCTTGGGCTGTTCCGCCAGATTGATCGTGCGTCTGCCTGCCGGCATCGAGAACTCATCAACGGGAGCAGTGAGCGCACGTACCCTGGCCTCTTCCTCCGACTGAGCCACGGCGCGCGGTTTGCGCTGTCCAGGCGCTTCGGCCGTCATACGTCGGTCGCCCAGGTGTTCGCGAACGATGTTGCGCAGAGAGCCGACGAAGTGATCGCCGAGTTCGGCGTCGCTGGCGCGCTCGGCGAGGGCCGCTGCCGTGACCTCAGGAGTGGCGCGTTTGCGCGACCCACGGCCCGTTCCGTTCGCGGACGCACCGGATTTCGCCCGTGAGCGCTTCTTGACTGCGCTGGCGTTGCCGTTGCCACTGACGCCGTTCGCTACCGGCGACTTGGACTTCGGAGGGTCTGCGGTCGTCTCGGCGACGGTTTCTGTCGCAGCCTCGGCGGGTGCTTGTCGAGCGCTCACCATGGTCGTGGTCCCTTCTCTCAGCGTGGTTCCCCAGCGCATAGCGGGTACATCCTGGCCAATCAGTCCGATCCCGAGAGGGTCGGCTGATGCAGTCGTCGGGCGGAGTCGCGTACCTCAACGAGCGAACTGGCGGCTTCGGCCAGCTCGGGATCGCAGAGTTCGTCGTTGGCGAGTTGTGCGGCGGCGCGGGCGAGCTGGTCGGCGCCGTGTTGACGCTCCTGCTCGCCGATTTCGAGGTTCTTCAGACGGAGGCCTTCTCTGCTTCTGGTCTTGCGAATGCGGGCAATGGCATCGTCAACGGCCTCAACGGCCTCCGCGTCACTGTAGGGCGGCAGGCGCTCAGCGTCACGCCTGAGCTCGGCGATTCGTGACTCTGAGTCGGACAGAGCATTGTCCCAGCCCTCTTCCGACGAGTTCAGTCTTGCGATCAGGATCGCCCGATCCTCGCTGTCCTCGATCAGGTCGATGGCGTCGAACTCGAACGATTGACGAACCGACTCGAACTTCAACGCCAGCTGCAACACGAACGACTGTCGTCGGTCGTGCGGTCGACGGACAGCCGGTCGAACGGGTTCATCGGCGCCCGAGCTGCGTCGCGGCGCTGCGGAAGCCGGGGAGTGGCGAGCGAGCAGTGATTGCGGGTCGACGCGGCCCAAGACCGCGATCTGGCGAAGGTACTCCTCGCGGACCACGGCATGACCGATGCTGCGGATCGTGGGCAGCAGATCGTCGATGAACTTCGAGCGCCCGCGAGGCGATTCGAGGTCATGCTGGGATCGAGCATGCTCGATAAGCCAGTCGAGGAATGTCGGTGCACTCTCCACGAGTGCACGCCAGCGTTCGGGATCGGAACGGATCAGGTCGTCCGGGTCTTGCTGCTCAGGTAAGGGGATGATGCGAATGTCGCTGGCGAGTTGGTTCTGCAGCCCGCCCACGTGACGATAGTCGGTCGAGACCTGACGCTCCGCGCCGAGCGCCTCGCGTGCGGTGTCGATGCCGCGCCGCGCCGCTGCCTGACCGGCGGCGTCCGGGTCGAGCGCGAGTCGCACGTCGGTCGCCAGCGGCTTGATCAAGCCAATTTGCGTCTCGGTCAGCGCGGTGCCCATCGACGCAACCGTGTTGCGGCTGCCATGTTCATGGGCGCTGATCACGTCGGTGTAGCCCTCGACGATGATCACAAAGCCGGCTTCGCGAATCGCGGAACGCGCGATGTCGAGGCCGTAGAGCAAGTCTCGTTTGCGAAAGAGTTCTGACTCGGGCGAGTTGATGTACTTGGCCGGCTCGCCGATCAAGGTGCGGCCGCCGAATCCGACCGTCTCGCTGCGCGCATTGCGAATCGGGAAGATCAGCCGATCTCGGAAGCGATCGCAAGGACCGTGCTCGGTGTCCAGGATGAGGCCGGCGGCCACGGCGTCGGCAGTTTGGTGACCGCGTGCAGAGAGATGGTGTACCAGCGCGTCCTGATCGGGTCCGGCGACTCCGAGGTTGAATCGCTGTGCCGCCTCGACGGAGATGCCTCGTTCCCGCAGGTACGCCTGGGCATCGCGGCCGGCAACGGGATCTTCAAGCAGGCCCCGCCAAAAGTGAAGCGCTGCCTCATTGGCGCGGATCAGTCGCTGGCGCTGCTCATCGCGGCGTGCCTGTTCCTCGGTCCTCGGTCGCAGCTGCACGCCGGCTCGCTGTGCCAGGCGTTGGAGCGCTTCGCGGAAATCGATGTTGTGGCGCTTCATCTCCCAGTTGAAGACGTCGCCGCCTTCGGAGCACGCGCCGAAACAGTGCCAGGTCTGGCGATCTGGATTGACGATGAACGAAGGCGTCTTTTCAGCGTGGAACGGGCAAGGCGCTTTGTAGGACGACCCGCTCCGCCTGAGCTGGACCTCGGAGGCGATCAGATCGACGATATCGATCTTCGCCTTGACTTCCTCTGCTACCGACATGCGCAAAGGCCCGGCGAACGAATCAGGAGGATCGGGAGCGGCATACGTCGAATTTACGTTGATGTGGAACTTTTATCAATGTTTGCGAACAAGAAAGGCCGAAACAGGCCCAGATGGCGGCGAACTATGGGATCTCGAATGTGACGACATTGTCGCTCAGGTTCACTTCGCCGTCGGCCGAACTCGCGACGACCGTGATCACGACTATCCCCGAGTGCGGCTGCAGGCTGGTGAGAATCTCCGCGATGCCGGGATCGAGAGGCCGCGAGTCGGCGTCGCGCCGCGCAATGGTCTCCAGTAGCGCGCCGGCCGCGTCGGCAATCTGGATGGTGAACGTGCTGGCCGGCGCGTCCCCTACGTTGACAACGGTGAGCAGGACGAAGCCGTCACTTGTCGCCTGAACGTCGAGCAGCGACAGGTCCGGCGCTGCACCGGGCGTCGTCGGTGGCTGCGATTGTCCAGTTCCCGAGTCCTGCCCGTCTTGCCCGAGGGAGTCTTCCTCCGATGAATCTGCGCGGTCGCCCTGTTCTCCTGGTTCGACGGGTGGCGCAGCGAGCGTGATCGGAAACACGTTGTTGCCCGAGTTGGCGTCGCCGCTGGCCTCGAGCACGATGAGCGCATTCACCTCAACGCCATCCTCGAGGTCAAGGTCGAGCGGAATCGTGCGCAGGTCTTCCGAGGCGATGTCGAGGGTCACCTCGACGGCTGCGAGTTCCGCGCCGTCGTTGGCGTCTGCGACCGTGATCAGCACGTTGATCCGCTCGATGTCCATGCTGCTTGAGTTCGTGATTGAGACATTCAGTCGCCTGGGATCGTCAGCAGCCTGCCGAGCGGTGACGATGGCCAGATCGATCTCGTCAGAGAGCTCCGACTCTGCGGGGTCCGACTGCGACTCCCCGGAGCCAGCATCGGCGACGACATGGAATCGGATCCGATGGTCGTATCTGACCTGCTCCGGGGTGAAGGCGACCAACTGCAACTCGTAGGTGCCGGAACTGGTGATCCAGCGCTCGACGTTCTCGACGCGCTCGTTGAAGTCGCCGCCGTCTTGAGCTTCGGAGGAGTGGATCAGTACCGAGTTGTCCAGGGTGTTGTTTGGCGCCACAGGCGTGAGATAAAGCAGTGCGCTCGCGATCGGGCCGACACCTCGCGCCGTGAGCTGGACATCGAGCGCGAATTCGTCGTCGAGAGTGAACTGTTGTCCGTCGGCCGGGAACTCGATGCGGGCTTGCCCTTCGATTCCATCGCCGAAGACATCGGGATCTTCTGAGTCGGTTTCCGTGTCCGAGTCGCTGCCGGCTTGATCGATTGTCGAGCGAGCGTCTGAGGGAGAAACGTCGCTACCTGGCTCGATGATGAGTACCGGGACAATCTGGGTTTCTGAGCGACCATCCGCGTCAACAGCGACGAAGGTGACGTTGAACTCTCCGGGATTCGTTGGCGCCCATTCGAAGGCAGCCCGATAGGTGCCATCTGCTTGCAGCCTCGGCGACACTGAGGCTCCGTGTCGGTCGTCGAGCAGCATGTCAATTCGCTCGATCGGGCGACCGCCGCGAGCCTCGACTTCAATGCGGATGACGGCTCCCGTGGGGAACTGCTGTAGCGGTGCGATGCCCTCAATCGCAAGACGGAGCGTTGCGGCGACCCGGGCCTGGTCGTCGGTGACTTCCACCTGGAGTACTCGGCTGAACTCCACCCCTTGCGCGTCGAGCGCGACGATGTTGACGGTGGCAAAGCCGAGTCGCTCGGGAGTCCAGACAAACGTACCGATCCACGCGCCTCGTTCCGCCGAGTACGGAGGGATAACCTCGGCGACGACACTCTCATCGACCAGGAGTTCAAGAGTGGCGATGGGACTGCCGGACGAGATCGTGACCGTGATGCTCTGCGGCTCATTGAGCAGCACGAGTTCGCCGTCGTCGATCGAAACGACGATGACGGGAGCGTCCGGTTCCCCGGTATCGAGCAAGTCGAGCCTGCTGATGATCACCACTACGGCGGCGACGATTGCGCCAATGAAAAGGAGGATGGCGATAGAGCCAATGCGGCTGCCCATGCGGCTCCAACGATCAAATCGCGGCGTACACGCCAACCGATGCTCGGGGGACTGCCGTCACTCTAGATCGCAGTGCCGCCGTGACGATCACTGCTTGCGCTGCGCCTCCGCGTTGGCAACCAGCTGACGGGTCTGCTCGATCACATCGGGAGTGACCGAGATCGAAGTGATTCCCCAGTCAACAAGACGCTGAGCGAGGTCTGGATGTTCCGACGGACCTTGTCCGCAGACGGAGACGGTGATGCCGCGATCCCTGGCCGTCGTGATCACGTGCTCGATTGCCCGCAATACCGCCGGATTTCGTTCGTCGAAGGTGTCGGCGAAGCGTTCCGAGTCGCGGTCAATGCCTAACGTCAACTGCGTTAGGTCGTTGGAGCCGATCGAGACGCCGTCGATTCCGCAGTCAATGAACTCGTTCAGCAGCAGCACGTTGGAAGGCACCTCAACCATCATCCAGAGCTGGAAGCCGCCTTCCTGCTCGGGGTGTCGCTCCAGGCCATAATCATCAACCTGTTTCACGACTTGCGCCATTTCGTCCGGCGTGCGGACGAACGGAATCATCAGGTGGAGGTTGGGATGTTCTTCGCGGACCCGTTCCAGGGCGCGCAGCTCAAGCTCAAACAGATCCGGTTCGCGGATGTAGCGTGCCGCTCCGCGATACCCAATCATCGGATTCTCCTCATCTGGCTCGAAGATGTCGCCGCCGGTGAGATTGGCGTACTCGTTGGTCTTAAAGTCGGTGGCGCGGTAGACGACCGGCCGCGGATCGAACGCAGCAGCGATCTTGCGCATTCCTTCGGAGAGGCGTCGAACGTACTCGTCCTGCCGTCCGGTGCTAATGAAACTGCGCGGGTGCTCGCCCATTCGGGCGATGATGAACTCGGCGCGGAGCAGGCCGACACCGTCGACATCGCGTTCCGCAACGCGGTCTGCAATCTCAGGTTCGGCGAGATTGACGTAGAGCTTGGTCTCGGTTGCGATCGGCGCGTAAAGCTCTTCCTCGCGGTCGTGCCACCACTCGAGCAACTCGGACTGCACGCCGTCATAGACCAGACCGGACGCCCCATCGACCGTGACTTCTCGGCTATTGGCGAGCAATGTGGCGCCAGCGGCACCTACAACGCAGGGCACGCCAAGCTCACGCGAGATGATCGCCGCGTGGCAGGTGCGCCCCCCGCGCTCCGTGATGATCGCCGCCGCTCGCTTCATCGCCGGAACAAAGTCCGGCGTGGTCATCTCCGCGACCAGGACATCACCTTCGCCGATCGCCGCGGTCTGGTGCGCATCAACAATGACGCGGACGCGGCCAGTTGCGACACCCGGTGAAGCCGGAGACCCGCCAAGAATCGGTTCCGCGCTCGGCGTCGGAGCCGGGTTCTGGCCATTGGTCTTGGCAGATGGGGCAACGGTCGTGATTGGACGAGTCTGGAGTAGGTAGAAGCTGCCGTCGACCAGACCCCACTCGATGTCCTGGGGACTTCCGTAGTGAGTCTCGATCCGCTTGCCGATTTCGCACAATTCAACAATCTCGCCGTCGCTCAGCTTCTGCCTGGATCCCTCGGCTTCGGACATCGTCTTCCAGTGATTGTGACCATGCTCGGGGTCGATCGCGCCGTCCATCGAGCGAACCAGCATCCGGTCCTGGAAAAACACCTGTCGCTGGGAAATGCTCGCCGCTGCCTTGTCGACTTCAAAGTGGTCGGGCGATACGAGCCCGCCGACGACTGCTTCGCCGAGTCCGAAAGCGGCCTCGATGACGACGGTGTTGTGGTCGCTGGTAATCGGGTCCACCGTGAACATGACGCCCGACGACTGGGACTGGACCATCTGTTGCACCGGGACGGCGAGATCGACGTCGAGGTGCCCCCATCCTGCCTGTTCGCGGTAGAAGATGGCGCGCGGCTCAAAGAGCGAGGCCCAGCATCGCTGCACAGCCTCGACGACTTGCAGCGCGCCTTCGATGTTGAGGAATGTTGCCTGCTGGCCGGCAAAGGAAGCCTCGGCCAGGTCCTCGGCGGTAGCGGAACTGCGGACGGCCACCGGACCCTCGCCGAGTTCGGCGTACGCGGCAGTGATCTCCTGCTGCATGGTGGCAGGCATCTCAGCCTGTTCGATTGCATGTTGTACGGCGCGAGCCCTGGAGTTGAGCTGCTCGTCGTCGTTGACATCGAGGCCTTGCAGAATGCGCCGCAGGACTTGATCGAGTCCGCTGTGATCGATGAACTCGCGATAAGCGCGAGTCGTAACGACGAATCCAGGTGGGACGGGAATCTGCGCCCTGGTAAGTTCGCCCAGATTCGCACCTTTGCCGCCGACTAGTGCTACCGCGTCTTTCCCAACATCGGCAAACCAGACAATGTGCTCGGAGGGGAATGTCATGGAGGTTGTCCGCGAGTGTGGTTGCGACGGTGTCGGCTCGCTGGGGCAGGATATCACCGCGCTAAGGAATCACGATTGTCGCCTGGCTGACGAAGATTCGAGCTGCGACTGACCGGCGTCACTCGACTGTGACGGTCTTGGCCAGGTTCCGGGGCTGATCGATATCCAACCCGCGAGCCAGGGCGATGTGATAGGCGAGGAGCTGAATCACCGGCGTCAGGGCGAACGGCGTGAGCAGATCGTTTGCGGGCGGTACGCCGATGTAGTGGTCGGCGAGTTCCGCGAGTTCGGCGTCGCCTTCATCGCCGATGGCAATAACCGGCGCCTGCCGCGCGCTGACTTGCTGAATCGCCGACATCATCTTGTCGAACAGCGGACCGCGGGTAGCCAGCGCAATCACGGGAAACTGCTGGTCCAGTAGTGCGATCGGCCCATGCTTCATTTCGCCGGCGGCGTAGCCCTCGGCATGAACGTAGGAGATCTCCTTGCACTTGAGCGCCGCCTCCATCGCGATCGGGTGCTCGATTCCACGTCCCAGCACGAGGAAGTTGGCGGCGCCGGTGTAGGAGCTGGCGATCTCCTTGCACCGCTTTGAGAGCTCAAGTCCGCGTTCGACCAGTGACGGCGCAGTGAGCAACTGCTCAAGCCGTTCGGTGAGTTCGCCGTCGTCGAGCACGCCGCGAGCGCGGCCGATGCGGCAGGCCAGCAGGTACAGGGCCGCGAGCGATCCGACGAAGGTCTTGGTCGAAGCGACGCCGACCTCAGGGCCGCAACGCAGCAGGATCGAGGCGTCCGCCTTTCGCGTCGCTTCCGATCCCTCGACGTTCGTGATCACAATCTGAGGCGCGCCCCAGCGGTCGCGCACGTGGTCCATCGCGCCGAGGGTGTCGATGGTCTCGCCCGACTGCGTCACCGAGACGAC
Organism: Chloroflexota bacterium; assembly: GCA_009838915.1. Lineage (GTDB taxonomy): Bacteria > Chloroflexota > Dehalococcoidia > Bin125 > Bin125 > Bin125. The sequence continues at coordinate 275,261 of VXQT01000013.1, read as the reverse complement.
GAGAGGGGAAGGACCGATCACCGGCGCGCGAAAGCGAAACTCCGAGGCGTTGTCAAAGTCGGCCGGGATGCCCGCAATCTGTTCGATCCACCAGCGTCCGATCATGGCTGCGTGCAGCGATGTTCCCATGCCAATGACGAGCACCCGCTCGACTGAGCGCAACTGGTCGTCAGAGAGCTCGAACTCATCCGCCAGAGCACTTGGCGGATCGAGTCGCGCGCGTCCGCGGATTGTGTCGGACAGTGCGCGCGGCTGCTCGTGAATCTCTTTGAGCATGAAGTGGCGATACGGACCGCGCGCAACGGCAACCGGATCGAGATCGACCTGTCGCGACACGGGACGGAGCGGCGGCTGGTTCACCCGATGTACGACCGCGCCCTGGGAATCGACCACTGCGATCTCGCCGTCTTCCAGGTGATACACCGTCGCCGTATGGGGCAGCAGTGCGGGAAGATCGCTGGCCAGGTACATCTCGCCGTCCCCGTAGCCGATCACGATGCCGCCGGCAGATCCCTTGCGCGCCGCGTAGATTCGCGAGGGATCGGCGCGGTGGAATGCAGCGATTGCACTTGCTCCGTGTAGGAGGCCGAGGCAGGCGCGCATGGCCTCCACGAATGAACGCCCTTGATTGAGTTCACGGGCGATCAGCTCGGGAATCACTTCCGTATCGGTCTCGGATTGCCAGCTTCGGGCGCGCTCCGGCTTCGCCGCGTCCAGTAGAGCCTTGAGGCTGCGGTAGTTCTCGACGATGCCGTTGTGCACGACAACGACGTCACCGGAACTCGACGCGTGTGGATGGGCATTGCGATCGGATGGCGTGCCGTGGGTAGCCCAGCGCGTGTGTCCAATCCCGGCGGCGCCCGGCGGCATGACGCCGATCGCTGCCTCAAGATCGCGCAGTTTGCCCTGCCGCTTGAGCACCGACAGCGCGCCGTCGCGGTCGAGGACCGCGATGCCAGAGGAGTCATATCCCCGGTATTCAAGCCGTTGCAACCCTTCCAACAGGATGGGTCCGGCTGACTGCTGGCCGACATAGCCGACGATGCCGCACATGGAACGCCCTGCCTCTACCCCGCCTCGGGCGTCGTCCAACTTCGACCGTTGGAACGCAGATTGGGCCGCGGTTGCCTGCCATCTCGGCCATCCTGCTCGGCGCCCTCTTTGATCGACTCTAGGAGCTCCGACATGGAGTAGACAAAGGTCAGGGGACGGTTCAGTCGCGCCTCCAACTCGGCAGGCGTGACATCATCGAGGAACTTGTTGCCGAAGTAGTCGAGTGAGGCGCGCGGCAGAAACACCCGCTCAGGGAGGTCATTGCTCCCCAGCGCGGCGGCGAAGTCGCCGCCCGGAATGAGGCCGCTGACATTGACCCGAGAGCCGAAGAGCGTGTTCTCGATCGGAGCAACCGATATGCGGCATCCGCTGAGCTGCGAGGCTTCTTCGCACAGCCGCCGCAGTGTCGGCGCGATCAGCGTGCCGCAGGCGAGCAGCGCGTCGGTAGGCGGGACGTTGAGACGCCCGCTGCGCAGCCTGCGGCGGGTCTTCGTCCAGTCGTCGATCAATGTGCGTGTCATGCCGATGCCGTTTTCCCACTGCGGGAATCCGTCGTAGCGCCCGGTGGAGGGAATCTGCGCGCCGGCAGTGAGATAGAACTCGTCGCTGGGGAACACCACGGAGGCGTCACGTTGCTCGCGGGCGACCCGTTGCCATCGTCGCAGTTGGCGGACCACCTGCATTGCTTCGACGGGGCTGTGCGCTCTCATGCCGGGTTCACCGATGCGCGCCTCTCCCTCCATTGACGAGCCGACCGGTACGACGCCGATTGAGACCACATTGTCGTGACTGAGCAGGTCGGAGACCGTCCGGTCGAGTGCGGTGCCGTCATTCACGCCGGGGCAGAGCACCACCTGCGTGTGCGCTTCGATGTTCATGTCCGCGAGCCGTTTGAGTTGCTCCAGGATGTCGGGCGCGGTTCGATTGCCCAGCAAGCTGCGCCGCAATTGCAGGTCGGTTGCGTGCACACTGATGTGCAGCGGGCTCAGTCGTTGCTCCTCAAGCCGCTGCCAGTCGTCTTCGGAGAGATTGGTCAGGGTGACAAAGTTGCCGTGCAGGAAGGAGAGCCGGTAGTCGTCGTCTTTGATGTACAGGGGACGCCGCAACCCCTTGGGCAGACCCTTGAGAAAGCAGAAGAAGCACTTGTTGTTGCAGATGCGCGTACCGTCGAACGCGTCGTCTTCGAATTCGATGCCGAGCGGTTCGTCGACCGGTTTCTCAATGTCGACGAAGCCCGCTTCTCCGGCATGGATAACTTCGAGTTCGACGAGTTGTTCAGTGGTCTGGAAACGGTAGTCAATCGGGTCCCGAATCGGCTGACCGTTGACTGCCAGGACCTGGTCACCCGGAAGCAGACCGGCTTCGTTGGCCAGCGAGTCCGGTTCGATGGCGCGGATCGCGCCGGCAGGGACGGTGGAGCGGCGCGGTCGGGGCATCGGAAACCGTGCGATCCGAGTCAGGCCGTCGCGGAGGCCAGTTGGTCGATCTCTTCGATTCGAGCGACGACGGCGTCGATTGAGAAGTCAGGAGTCGACGCGCCGGCCGTGACGCCGACATCGTCGTGTCCTTCGAACCACTGGGACTCGAGTTCTTCTGCGGTCTCGACGTGATAGGTCTCAATACCGTTGGCCCGTGAGAGTTCGGCCAGGTGACGCGTGTTGGCGGAGTTGTGTCCGCCGACCACGATCATCAGGTCGACATCCTCGGCCAGGTCTCTGGTGGCCGCCTGCTGTGCAGTGGTCGCGTTGCAGAGAACGTTGACGACGCGAATCTCGGTGATCTGATCGATGCGCGCGCGCATGAGATTGGCGACGAACACTGCGAAGCGCTCGGGGGTGTGCGTGGTCTGCGAGATGACACCGACCTTGGCGGGCAGGTAGTCGGGCAGGTCATCGAGCGATTCGTTCTGGATCACCACACCTCGGCCTCGGCACCAGCCGAGCACTCCCTTCACCTCCGGGTGAGTGGGATCGCCAAAGATGATTACTGTGAATCCACGCTCCGCGAGGTTGCGCGCGGCGCGTTGCGAGCGGGAGACGAACTGGCAGGTGGTATCAATCACTTGCAGCCCGCGAGCCTCGATGTCCCGTACCACAGTCTCGCCAACGCCGTGCGCGGTGATGGCGACGGTTTCAGTACCGACCCCGATCGCCGAACGGTCCTCCTTGACCGTGATACCGGTCTTCTCCAGTTCGGCAACGACCTGGGGATTGTGCACGACCTGTCCCAGCGTCGTGACCTTGGTGCCGTTGGCCGCCGCTTCTTTCATCATGTCGACGGCGCGACGCACTCCGAAGCAGAAGCCCATGTCACTGGCTCGGTGAATCTTCATGTTCGTGCTCCTGGCTCTTGTGGCGTCGGCGTCTCCGTCGCGGTCGGCTCGGAATCAGTTCGCTGGTCGACATCATCGACCAAGTGGGCATATACGCCACGATACGCGGGGGGTAGCTGTTCGGCAATGGCGCGCATGATTGTCGTGTGCGCCCGATCGATGTCATCGCGCGTGATCCGCCTGCCGGCAGGTTGGACTACGAAGGGATGCGAAGCCGTCATCCGCACCTGAGTGCGGGCAAACAACGCCCGCCACCCGGCTCGCATGCGCTCGGAACCCGTGATCCCGACTGCGACGACGGGCGCTCGTGAGCGCAATGCGAGCAGCGCGGTGCCGGAGTGTGCTTGCATCATTGCGCCGGTGTCGGAACGGTGACCCTCGGGAAACATGCCTACCGCCGCGCCCTCGTTGAGCAGGCGTTCGGCCTCGCGAATCGCCAATCGATCACCTGCGCCTCGACGGACGGGAAACGCACCCGAGAGTGCAAAGAGGTAGCCGAGTACCGGCTCCTTCTGAAACAGCTCGACTTTGGCCATGTAACGCGGAGAGCGAGGATACATCGCCGATGCCATCATCGCCGGATCCGCCGAGGAGACGTGATTGGAAGCGATGATCACAGCGCCCTTGGGTATTCGCTGGAAGTGGATCCACTCGCAGCGGACGACGCGCAGAAACGCCAGGCGGGCCAGGAACCCTGCAACCAGGAACCAGACCCGCGAGGCGTTCGGCATTCCCGTCATGCCAATGTTGGCCAGCGCTTCGTACTCGCCAAAGAACAGACGGGTGAGTTGTCGCGTCGTCCATCGGTAGGCGCGGCGTCGCATGGCTCAGCCACTTTCCGCCGGACCCGCGTCGCTCGACGCCGATAAGTCGGGAATGCGCTGTCTCACGATTTGCTCGGCGGTATCGATCGACTCTTCGAGGGTGAGATTGGACGTATCCAGGGTGATCGCGTCGTTCGCGGCCACGAGAGGTGAAGCGCGACGACTCCGGTCGCGGGCATCGCGACGGCGTGTGGCGACGAGCACGGACTCTTCATCCGCACCGGCGTTCTGCTCGGCGGCTCGGCGTCGTGCTCGCACTTCCTCGCTTGCGTCGAGGAAGATCTTGACCGGGGCGTGAGGCAGCACGACCGTGCCGATGTCGCGTCCCACGACAATCATGCATCCGCGGGACGCCTGATTCTGCTGGTGCGCGACCATCATCTCCCGCACCTGCCGGTTGGCTGCCACGACCGTTACGGTCGATTCCACATCCGCCTCCCTGATGTGTGGCGTGATATCCCTGCCGTTGACGTATACGTCCAAGCCGACCGAGTCCCGTCCAGGGGCATCGCGCAGTTCGAATCTGGAGTCGCGGATGAGTTCGGCGACGCTCTCATCTTCGTCGAGCGGAACCTTGTTCTGAAGCACCTGCCAGGCGGCGGCGCGGTACATGATGCCGGTGTCGAACAGTCGCCAGCCGAGGCGTTGTGCCAGGGCTCGGCCGACCACAGTTTTGCCTGAGGCAACGGGTCCGTCGATCGCAACGATGCAGCGTTCACATCCGGACTCAGAGGCATCTGTCATGGGGCCATGGTAATGGCGGACCAGTTATGGTTCGCGCTCCGAGGAGTCGCTTCCAATTCCGGCCGCGCGACGCAACATGCGAATCTCGCGCCGGCTCAGCGGTCGCACTACTCCACTTGCAAGGTCCCTGAGCAAGAGCGGTCCGAAACGCACGCGCCGCAGGGTGACAACGTGATGATCGATCGCCTCGCACAGGCGCCGGACCTCGCGCTTGCGGCCGGTGTGCAGTGTGAGCGTGAGCCAGGAGGTTTCACGTCCGGAACGGAGCCTGCGGCCCGGCCGTCGCGATCGCGCAGGCTTCGCCTGCAGCCGCTCGCCGTCATCCACGATTCCGTCATTGATCCGATCGAGTTGGTCGTTGGTCGGCGCGCCCACGACCTCTACGAGGTATACGCGCTGGACCTCGCTGGACGGGTGCAGCAGACCTCTGACGAGTGGGCCGTCATTGGTCAGCAGCATCAGGCCTTCGCTGTCGAGGTCCAGGCGGCCAACGGGGACACAACGCGGGGCATGCTGAGGAAGCAGGTCAACCACTGTGGTACGCCCTCGTTCATCGCGCGCGCTGGACAGCACACCTCGGGGTTTGTTCAACGCGTAGTAGCGCAGCGGTTCAGTCTTCGGAAGCGGTGTGCCATCGATCGTAATCTGATGTTGGTCGGGGTCGACCCGCAGAGAGAAGTCGGCAACCCGCTCCCCGTCCACGGAGACGCGGCCATCGCGGATCAAGCTCTCTGCACCTCGGCGCGATGTGCGGCCGCTGCGCGCAATCGCGACAGCGATCCGGATTCGGTGGGCGTCCGTCACTCGCGCCGGTCCTCTGTATCGGGCAGGCTCTCCAGCTCGGCTTCGGCAGTCTGAGGCGAGCCCTGAAATCGCGCCGCTTCGGTCTGGGGTTCCTGAGGAACGGGACCTGGCTGCCAACGGCGAAGTGACAGCGTCAGAATCACGCCAATCAAGGCGAAGCTGACGATCATCCACGCATTGACACCGTCCTCGGGCTCCGCCTGTACGACCGGCAATCGGCCTTGGTCGGAGATCGGCTCCTTGATTACCGCACCCTGGAACGCATCGCCAAGCAGAGGCACGACATCGTCTGAACCAGGCGATGGCCTGGCAGTCACCACCCAGCGCGCGGGATCGAGCGCGAGCGAGAGGCCGGATCCTGGCGCAGGCAACTCGTCCATGCCATACGTGACTCGGTCCACCTCGCGGCCGTCCGGGGCATACATGAAGATGGTGTCGGCATCATTGTTGAGTCCGTTGCCGATGCGCTCGACCACCAGGATCGCGCCGTCCGACTCGAAGACCTGGGTAGCAATCACCAATCGCCCGCCGGGTGGAACGACTCCGGATAGTTCGGTGCGACCGCCAAGGTCGCCGATTGACCAACCACTCAGGTCGATGGGGTGATCGGAGACATTGAGCAGTTCGATCCACTCCGGCTGACCGGACTGCGGGGCCGGCAGAATCTCGGTGATCTGGACTGCGGCAAACGCGGCAGACGCCGCCGCCGGGGTTGGCGTTTCGGATTCAGGGGCGGATTCTGCAGTCTCGGGCTTGCTCTCGGCTGCGGTCGCAGTCGTGGAGTCTTCCTCTTCTTCGGCTGGCGCCTCCTGACTTGCAGTCGCGAGCTCGCCCGGGTTAGGCGTGCCGATTTTCGGAGGCCCGTCCGGCTGGGCCCGATGAATCGATTTCCCTTCGTCGGGAGCGTCTGTGCTGTTGTGCGTGCGGTCGTTGCCCCAGCTGATGTCGCTGACAACGTGCCCGTCGGGATCAACGAGTTCAAGGCGATCGCCCGCGTTGGCCAGGCCGTTACCTATGCGGTCGTCGCTGATGTGGAGATCCACTTGCAGATCGGCGTCGGAGTCGACCGCAATGACGACTGAGGTGTGAGGCGCAACCACAAGTCCGTCGAGGGGGTCGCTCGACGTGTTGTCCTGGATGGTCCATCCGTTCAGGTCGATGGTCGTGTCGCTCCGACTGGTCAGCTCGAACCACTCGTAGGACGCATCGTTTCGGCCCTGCCCCGCATTCGGGTAGACCTCGCTGATCCAGAGGTCCTGGTCATTCTGTTGGACAGCGTTGCCGGTGGTCGGCCTGGGTCGCTCGTATTCCAGCCGCCTCGCAATGGAGGAGTGGCAGCCGTCGCAGACCGCGCTGCGAAGGGCCGAGACCTGGAAGTTGTTCCCGCCCGACCAGGAGTCATACCAGGGAATCCGAGGATGCGTCCTCGCGCGCGGATTGAACAGGATGTCTTGTCCCTCGTCGGGCGACGCCTGCCGGTGGAACGTGTGGTCGTCGCCCCAGCTCGCCGTGGCGAGCCAGTTGCCGTACTGATCGCGGAGCACCAGGCGCCCGCCCGCGCGTCGCAAACCGGAACCGAGTGCTCCATCGCTCCCTCGGACTTGGTATGTGTCGCCGGGTCGAATCAACACCGATCGCACTGTGACTGATGATCTACCGATCGTCAGCGACCAGTTGATCGTCAACAGCGATTCGCGTCCGATGTTGCGAATGGTGACAGTCTCCTCCTGTTCGTCCTGATGTTTCAAGGAAGCGCCGACAATGCGCATTCGAGTGTCGGGCCGGGGATGCCCGTGATGATCGGACTGTGCGGCCAGCGCTTCCGGGACAAGCCAAGGCGATGCCTCGTCGGAGATCCGCTGATGACCGCTTGCAGTGCGGACAATCGACTCGCCCGACTCGGGCGGCTCCATGAATCGAGGGCTCCGCACATCGCCCCAACTCACCGCGTCATGGCGGACGCCCTGAGGATCGATCAGCGCGACGCGGTCACCGCGGTTGCGCAGTCCGGTGCCAATCGCTGCACTGTCGAGCACGATCAACGTATTCGACGCGGATACCGAAATCGCGTTGGCCCGCCCAACTATCAGTACCGCGGAACGAGGCGGAAGACGGATGTCGGGCAACGCGGCAACGGCCTGAGCATCTTCGATCATCCAGCCGGACAGGCTGACTCCGTGGGTCTCCAGGTTTTGGACTTCGACCCACTCGCTCGTCTCGAGCGGTGAGCCGGAGCCGAGTGCATTGGGATAGACCTCACTGATGACAAGCTGTGGGTTGTGTGACGCCGTCGCGGGGCGGCCAGTTTCGCCGAGCGAAAACAAACCTCCAGCAATAGCGATCAAGAGGAGGACGCTAAGAGAGAACCGTAACCCGGCGGCGGACTGTCGTCTGTTCTTCAACGAGGATCGTCTGCTTGTGCTGCGGCGCCGGGGCGATGATCTGCCGCGCGGTATCGATCAACGCTGGTGCAGCATACCGAGCAGTGAACTCGGCGACTGCGGCGGCCGCAAGGATACCGGCGACGCTGCGAATGGCGGGGACGAACGGCGCGAGGTCCTCGCGAATTGCCGGGAGCAGCGAGTTGTGGCGCTGCTCGACCAGTGTCGGCGTCAGGACCGGAACATCTTGGTCGGACATACCCGAATCATATAGTTATTCGCTTACTCACGTACTCAGTACTGACGCGGTGTCTCTACTTGACATAAGCGATCTACTCTGCCTGTTCGCGTCGTATGTCCGCCTCTACGAGGTCGGTGATTTCCCTCCCAGCAGTGCTCGAATCGGACGCTGGGATCCTGGCCTTGCCTTCGGAGATTGCCTGCAGCGACTGGATGACGAAGGTCGGCTCGCGGCGAGCTCCAGCGTCACGGATCGCGTGGAAGAGAGGCGTCTCATGATCGACATCGGCACCGTGTCGTTCCCAAAGCGGCGCAAGCTCCGGTCCGTGGATCGGATACTGGGCCCAGGTGACGGCGGGCCCACGGTCCAGTTCTGTAGTGACGCGCTGCATGACCAATCCTGAACGGCGGGCTCGTTCGGCAATGAGCTGGTGAATCACCTGCTGCCAGGTACCGATCGGACCATCGGGCAACGCGGGATGCAGGTTGATGCAGGAGAGGTTCTCGCAGATCACGTCGGTCACGATCAGCATGTATCCGGCCAGCACGGCGATATCCGGACGGTGATCTGCCAGGCGCTCGTAGAGGTAAGCGTCGAAGTCGCGACGCCAGGAGGCGAGTCCTTGGATCGGATCCGAGACCTCGCCGTCGACCGACTTTCGCCATGCGCCGGAGCTCCGCGCAATCAACGGAATATCGGCCTGCTCGACGTCGTCGAGGAACGCGTCCGTGTTCGCCGACTGGCCGCGCTCTCGATTGCAGACAACGCAGGCGACTTCAGCGTCCAGACGCTGGTCGGCGATGGCGTTCAAGGCGGTGTTGAGCAACCCGCGAGAACTTGTGCCGCGCGCGCTGGCGAACCATGCGATTCTCAGCGTCATGTCGTCGGGCGCTCGCGTAGTTGTTCGATTCGCAGTTCCGCCTCGGTCAGGAGCCTCTCCGCCTGCTCGCTCAGTCGCACCCCCCGTTCATACGCGTCCACCGCCTGGTCGAGAGGCAGCCCTCCGTTTTCCAGTTCGCTCAGCACCGCTTCCAGCGCCTCAACGAGTTCTTCATAGGAACGGTCTTCGAGTTCAGAGAAGTCATTCATGTTGCTTAGCCTCTCCTGACCGCTCGCGGGATGCCGTGCGCGCGCAGACGACTCCGTCAGCGAACTGAATCTCAATCGCTTCGTCCGCACCCAGCCTGGCGGCGGAAGTGATCACCTGACCGTCCACGCGGGAGACAATGGCGAACCCGCGCTCCAGCGTCCGCCGCGGATTCAGAGCGTTGAGTCGAAGTCCCGCCGCGGCCCAACGCGTCCTGATGTCCGCGAGGCTGATGCTGAGCGCTCGATCAAGGTCCAAGCGACGGCGATTGAGCTCGACCCTCAACGTAGGGGGGTGCGGTGCACCGGTGTCGAATCGGTCGCGGACGAGAGCGAGCCACTGTTGCTGTCCCGATACGCGTCCTTCGATGGCGTAGTGCGCCTGCTGGCGCAGCGCGGCCAGGCGAGCCGCTTCTTCGGCGCGGTCGGGCACGGCAATCTCGGCCGCGGCCGAAGGAGTCGGCGCTCGGCGATCAGCGACATGATCCGAGATTGTCACGTCGGTTTCATGTCCCACTGCTGAGATGACCGGAATCTCGCTGGCGAAGATTGCCCGCGCCACGGATTCTTCGTTGTAGGCCCAGAGATCCTCGGGTGAGCCGCCGCCGCGCGCCACGATGAGCACGTCCGGCTCGTCCGTTGTCAACAGATTCAGTTCCTCGATCGCGGCGGCGATTGAGTCTGCGGCTCCGGCTCCCTGGGTCAAACAGGGCGCGAGCAACAGTGATACGAGCGGCCAGCGCCTCGCGACGACCTGTTGGATGTCATGCCAGACCGCGCCGCTCGGCGACGTGACCACTCCGATGCGTTTCGGATAGCTCGGTATCGGGCGCTTGCGGTCCGGGTTGAACAGGCCTTCGGCCTGCAGGTTGCGAAACAGCCGCTCGAACTCGGCTTGCAGGACTCCCTCGCCGATGGGACGAACTGCGTCCACGATGATCTGCAGGCTGCCGCGCGGCAGGTAGACATCGGCGCTGCCATGGACGAGCACCTGATCGCCCTGCTCGACCCTAATGCCACGATTCTGGTTGCGGAAGAAGGCGCATGAGAGCGCGGCGTCAGACTCCGCGTCAGCAAGGTCGAAGTAGTAGTGCCCTGCTCCGGAGCGGTTGAAGCTCCGCACCTCGCCCTCGATCCAGACATCGTTCAGTTGCGGATCTGACTTGAGCTTGCTGCGGATGTGGCGGGCGATGTCGCCGACGGGATGTGACTGTGGAATCGGACCATGGTCGCGACTGGACTGGACAGGTTCGTCCCAGTCGATCTGTCGCTGTTGCGCGCGGCGAGCATTGAAGCCGGATGGCGGGCGTCTGGGCATTGGTCGTTCCGCCCTCACCCCCCGCCTTCGCGGGGGCAGGCTCTAGCCCTCTCTCAAAGGTAGAGGAATTCGCTAGTTGGCTAGGCGCGTTCGAGGTACTGACCGCTGCGAGTGTCGACCTTGATCGTGTCGCCCGGGCCGATGAACAGCGGCACATTGACGGTGAGTCCGGTCTCCAGCGTTGCCGGTTTGGTCGCACCGGTGGCAGTGTCCCCCTTGACGCCCGGGTCGGACTCGGCGACCACCAGCGGCACGGATGCGGGCAGCTCGACTGATACAGGGCTTTCGCCAACGATCAGGACTTCCGCTTCGGCGTTCTCGGCCAGGTAGTTGACCGCCTCACCGACGACGTCGAGCGCAAGCGGCTCTTGCTCATAGGTTTCGGTGTTCATGAAGTAGAGGAGGTCGCCATCGCGGTAGAGATACTGCATCGTCCGATGCTCGGTGCGAATGCGGCGGAACTTGGTCCCAGCCTGGAACGTGCGCTCGATCGTGTGACCGCCGCGTATGTCCCGCAGTTTGAGCCGAGCCTGCGCGGAGCCGCGGCCCACTTTGATGTGTTCCCAGTCAACTATCTGATACTCGTTGCCGTCGAGTTCAATCACGAATCCGCGCTTGAGGTCGCCGGTGGAAATCATCTTTTGCCTGTCAGTTGCGTATTCGCGATGCTGGGAAGTTACGAGACCATACGGAGTTTGGGCGTCCCGGTGAATGAGTGAAAGCCCTGCTCGTCAAGCAGTCCCATGTCTTCAATCCGCACTCCGCCCCAGTCGGGCAGGTAGATGCCCGGTTCAATGGTAATCACCATGCCGGGTTCCAGCGTGTCTGTCGACGTGATGCCGAGATGCGGCGTTTCGTGTATCTGCAATCCCACGCCATGACCGAGGCCGTGACCGAACTGCTCGCCGTAGCCCGCGTCGGTGATGACCTGGCGCGCGAGCTGGTCGGCGTCCTTGCCTGACATGCCCGGCTCAATCATCTGCGCGGCAATCTCATGCGCGGCCAGAACAATGTCGTAGATGCGGGGAAAGTGCTCGTCGTGCTCTCCCAGCACGATGGTCCGGGTCATGTCGGCGCAGTATCCGCTGAAGCGGGCGCCCATATCGATCACGATCGGTTCCCCCTCGCGAATGGCTTCGTCGCGCGGGCGAGCGTGCGGCCTGGCGCCCCAGGGTCCGGCGGCGACTATGGACTCGAAGGCCATCGCTTCAGCGCCGTGATCGCGGGCGTACTGTTCGATCTCCCAGGACACGCCGGTCTCAGTCCAACCCGGCTCCATCGCTGTGGCGACATGAGCGAATGCGTCATCCGTGAGCTTTGCTGCGCAGCGCAGCATGTCCAACTCGGGCTCGTCCTTGATTGCACGGATCGACTCGACGATCTTGTCACTCTGGACCAGTGCCGGGCGTTGTGAAGCGGGGATCTTGGCGTTGACGTCACGAAGCTGCTTGTGGGCGGCCACTGTCAGATCGCAGGACTCAAACCCGAGCCGGATCCTCCCCAGCGGCCTGACCAGCGCCTCCCACCACGTCTGCATCTCACCCTGCATCTGCACGATTTCAAACTCGGGCGACTCCTGCGCGGCTTGCTCCATGTAGCGAAAGTCCGTGGCCAGAATCGGCGCGCGGGCGCCGTCTGCGGGAATCACCAGCCAACCGTTTGAGCCGTTGAAGCCCGAGGCGTAGCGCCGGTTGTGCGGATTGGAGATTAAGAGCGCGTCGACGTTTGCTTCCGACAGGCGCTCTCTGATGCGTTGGACTCGGCCGGGCGTGGAGGTCATGCGCTTGATTCAGAGCTGGCAGGCGCTGCCGGAGCGTCGCGATTCAGCCGCTCCTGGAGCATCGGTACCAATGCGTCGAGCGCGGCGAGATAGCCGCGCCAGCCGAGTCCGGCTACTACGCCATCCATGATTGGAGCGGTTACGAGATTGTGTCGAAACTCCTCCCGCGCATGAACATTGGAGAGGTGTACTTCCATCTTGCCGCCTGGGAACGCCTCAAGGGCATCGCGCAGGGAATAGCCGTAGTGAGACAGCGCTCCGGGATTGATGATCAGACCCTCCGCCGAGCGCTCCTGCTGAATGAAGTCGATGATCGCGCCCTCGTGATTGGACTGGTAGGGACGGATCGTGACTCCCCACTCCTTGGCCCGCTTGCCCACGAGATCCTCGATGTCGGCCAGCGTCTGCGAGCCGTAGATCTCCGGCTGTCGCTGGCCCAGGATGTTGAGGTTGGGTCCCGAGATCAGCAGGACTTTCATTGGCGTGCTACTCGTTCAGGTCCTTGCCCCGCCGCTCGCGAAGCAGTTCAGCTATGCCGTCGAGCGCGTGGTCGATCGTCTCGCGGCGTGCGGCGTCGGTGACATGTGTGTAGAGCTGGGTCGTGGAGACGGAAGCATGGCCGAGCAACTCCTGGACCACCCGGACATCGGCGCCTCCGTCGAGCATATGTGTGGCGAATGAGTGCCGCAACAGATGGGGATGCACGTCCACTTGGAGCCCTGCCCGCTCGGCGTGGCGCTTGAGCGATAACTGGACTGCGCGCGCCGACAATGGCTTGCCGAATCGATTGAGCCAGAGCGTGTCGGTCGACTCTTCAGAGACAAGTCTGGGCCGACCGTCGCGCTGATATCGACGCAGCCATAGACGCGCGCTGTCGCCCAGTAGCGCAACGCGCTGACGATCGCCCTTGCCGCGCACGACAAACGCCTGGTGGTCATCGTCGTAGTCATTCATTCGCAGGCCGACAAGCTCCGAGACTCGGAGGCCGGCGGCGTACAGGCACTCGAGCATGGCCCGGTCGCGGATACCTGCGGCGGTCGCCGTATCCGGCGCTTCGAGTAGCGCCGTGACCTGCGAGTGGCTGAGCACATGTGGAAGCCTCGACGTCGACTTCGGCGTGGCCGCCAGCGCGAGTGGATCGCGTGGCAGCACGCCTTCTCGCTTCAAGTGTCGGGTGAACGACCTGATCGTCGAGGCGCGCCGCCTGACCGAGGACTCGGCCGTTCCCGCCTCCTGCAGCGAAGCCAGGTATCCGCGATAGTCAGCCCGCGTCAGATCGGATAGCACCCGAGACTCGGCACCGAGCCAATCGAGGAAGTCGGCGATGTCAGACCGATAGTTGCGAATCGTGTATGGAGAGAGGCCGCGCCCGTCTCGCAGCAGCCCGAGATACTGATCAAGGGCAGGATGCGCTCGCGTCGCGGTCGATTCGTTGGACACGAGTCCACTGTAGGACGACCGAAGTCGCCAACATGCAACGGAAGATCAAGAGCCTAAGAGCGGCGTCGTCCGCGCCTGCCACCGGATCGGCCGCGGCCGCGACGCTGCGGCCTGGGTTCGGCGAGCAGGGTCAACGCCCGATCCAACTCAATCGTCTCCAGGTCGTCGTCGTCCTTGAGATTGCGTCGCTCGTCTCCAGACTGGACATAGGGTCCCCAGCGTCCTGGACGAACGACGACTTCTTCGCCGGTGTCGGGGTGCAGGCCGAGCGTCTTGGGCCAGCGCAGCCACTCGATGGCGTGCTCGAGGTTGACTTCGGCAATCTCCATGCCGCTGGGCACAGACGCGCGCCTGGGCTTCGGTGCGCCGCGCTTGGGCCGGCCGACAACCTCGCCAATCTGCACGAACGGTCCGAAGCGGCCGTTCAGCAGCCAGACGTCATCGTCGGCCTCGGGATGACGCCCAAGCCGCCGAGGCAGCTGCATCGTGGTGTCCAACAGATCGGTGGCCTTCTCCAGCGTGAGATCGGCCGGCGCGATGTCGGGCGGCAGGGGCGCGGTGCGCATGCCGTCTCCTGCGCCTCGGCGCAGGAACGACTGTCCTCCGCGAACCCTCACCTGGACATCGTCCGGGCCAATCTGGTCGTCGTCCGAAGTCGTATCGAGCGTCAGGCCGTCCGTGGTCAGATTCAGCGCCCAGAACGGAATGGTGTCGATCTTCTCGGCGACCCGACCCTTGAGTCCGTTCGCCGCGTCAACGTCGCCGAAGTAGAACGCGCGCAGGTGTTCCTCGGAGCGCGTTTCGCCGCGGGCGATCTGATCGAGGTGCTCCTCCATTTCAGCCGTGAACTCGGCGTTGACGAGGTCGGAAAAGTGCTGTGTCAGCAGATCTGTAACGGCGAACCCGAGAAACGTGGGAATCAGGGTTCGACCGCTGCGGTTGACGTAACTGCGGTCGATCAACGTCTTGATGATTGCCGCGTAGGTGCTCGGGCGACCGAGCCCGTCGTCTTCCAGCTTCTTGACCAGGGAGGCTTCGGTGAAGCGCGCCGGGGGTTGGGACTCACTCTGGCGCGGTTCGTATCCGACCAAGCGTGCGCGCTCGCCCTCGGCGACATCAGGCAGCAACTGTTGTCCGTCGCCGCGCGGCGGCAGCACTTCGTACCAGCCGGGAAAGACCACGACTTGCCCGTTGGCGACCATGACCGCTGGATCGTCGTTCGATCGTGCGGGAAGGCGCGCCTCAAGTTCGATGCGCGTGCGCTCGACGCGCGCGTCGGCCATCTGAGAGGCGACCGCCCGGCGCCAGACGAGCTCGTAGAGGGCCAGATCGTCGCCATCGACCACGCCGCGCAGCGAGTCCGGCGTGCGCGCGATATCGGTTGGCCTGATTGCCTCGTGCGCCTCCTGGGCATTGCGGGATCGGGTCTTGTAGGTGCGGAACTGGTGGTAATCCTCGCCGTACGTGCTCTTGATGTAGCTGGACGCCTGGGCCAATGCCTGGTCGGAGAGCGTGACCGAATCGGTCCGCATGTACGTGATCAAACCGACCCGTTCCGCGCCCAGGTCGACGCCCTGGTACAGCCGCTGAGCCGCGGCCATGGCGCGGGCCGAGCCCATGCCCAACCGGTTCGATGCCGCCTGTTGCATCGTCGAAGTCGTGAACGGCGGCGCCGGGCGCATTCTTGCCTGGGTCTTGGCCACTGTGGCAACCGTCCACTGAGCCTCGGTCAACGCGGGCTGAAGCTCGGTGAGCGACTGCTCGGTCTCCCATCGCTTCTCGTTTGCCGCCAGCAACCCCGTCGTCGGGTCGAAGTCTGAGGTCTGGCTGGCGAGCTCGCTGCCTCCCAGCGAGTGCAGGCGGGCACTGAGCTGCGTGTCACCGACGAGGAAGTCGGCATTAGCGCCCCAGTACTCGGCGCTGACGAAAGCCATCCGCTCGCGCTCGCGATCCACGAGGAACTTGAGCGCTACGCTCTGCACTCGGCCGGCGGAGGTGCCCTGTCCGAGCTTGCGCCAGAGCACGGGACTCAGCGAGTAGCCATAGAGGCGATCAATAATGCGGCGCGACTCCTGCGCCTCGACCAGGTGTTCATCGATCTGGCGCGGCGATTCGAGCGCGGCTTCGATCGCCGAAGCGGTGATCTCGTGAAAGACGATTCGTTCGTAGGGCACTTTGGGCTTGAGCACTTCGACGAGGTGCCAGCCGATTGATTCGCCTTCCCGATCTTCGTCTGTGGCGAGGAGCACCCGGTCGGCCTGCTTGAGTTCTTTGCGCAGCCGTGTCACATGCTTCTTCGATTCGCCGGGGACGATGTAGTAGGGCTGGAACCCGTGATCGACGTCAACGGAGAAGTCCGCCCAGGGCTTGCCCTTAATCTTGGCAGGCCGTTCGGCGGCGCGGCGGGGCAGGTCGCGAATGTGACCGAAACAGGCAGTGACGAGATAGTCGTCATCCAGGAAACGGGAGATCGTCTCGGCCTTGGCGCCCGACTCGACGATCACCAGCGTCTTGCCGTCCTGGGTCGCGGTCCGCTCAGCGTCGGGCATAGGTCATTGGTCCTACCTGATGGATGAGGCCCTTGAGTTCCAGCGTGGCCATGGCGGCTGCGGTTTCGTGGACGGGGCGCTGCAGTAGTCGTGAGAGTTCGTCCACATGGATCGGCTCGCTGCCGATCTGCTGCAGCAGCATGGCTTCCACAGAATCTTCGGGCAACTGCTCAGCCAACTCGGCCTGCCGCTCTATCGGTCCCACGTTCAACTCATCCAGCACGTCCTGCGCGCAAGTGACGAGCTTACCCAGACCTCGCTTGATGACGTTGTTCGCGCCCGTGGACTGTTCCGAGGTGATAGGTCCCGGCACAGCGAAGACTTCGCGTCCCTGGTCGAGGGCCGAAGTTACTGTATGCCAGGTTCCGGACTTCTCGCCCGCCTCGGTGACCAGTGTGCCCAGCGTGACTCCCGCAATGATCCGATTGCGGCGGGGGAAGAACCGGGCGTCCGGACGCGTGCCCAGCGGATACTCGCTGATCCACGCGCCTCCTGAATCGAGTATCTGCGCGGCCAGACCCTGGTGTTCCGGGGGATACACGCGATCGAGGCCGCTGGCCACGACTGCGACCGTCCGGGCGCCGCGCTCCAGCGCGGTCTCGTGCGCGATCCCGTCTACTCCGCGGGCCAGTCCGGACACAACGGTGAGTCCCGAGTCGGCCAGTTCCCCTGCGAGCGACCTCGTCACCTGGCGGCCATATGCCGTCGGACGTCTGGTACCTACGATCGCGATTGACCACTCATCGCGTTCCGACAACTCTCCCTTGACGTACAGCAGCGGTGGAGGATCGGCAATCTCCCGGAGGCGTCGGGGATAGCCATCGTCTTCCGTGGTCAGCGCTGTGACCCCGGCGTCGATCATCCGCTCGTAGGCCTCGAACGGATCCTGCATGGCGCGGGTCGACTCGAACTCGTCAACCGTGCGTGCGTCCAGGCCAGCCTGTTGGAGCATTGAGCGGTCGGCGGACCAGGCGTCGGCGAGAGTCTCGAACGTGCGCTCGAGCGCATTCATTCGCGCAGGGCCGATCCCGGTGACGTGGGAGAATGCCACGCGATACGGCATGTCGGAGTTCATCGACTGGTCAAGATCAGACACGAGCGCTCACGTTAGCGCGCCTCGTCACTGCTGTCAGCAAGTGGAGCGGCAGTGGCCATCGCCCGCATCTGGATGACGCGCCGCCCGTTCATGCGCTCGACCACGACGGTGAGATTGCCCAACCGCACTTCATCTCCGACCTCGGGAATGCGACCAAGCCGGTCGAACACGAGACCTGCAACGGTGTCGTAGTCCGCCGCTTCGACGTGTCCGCCGATTTGTTCGAGCGCGCCGAGCGGAGCGCGGCCGTCAAGGATAAGCGCGTCGTCAACCATTCGCGCGCCGTCGTCGTCTGCCCCGGCCGGATCGTATTCGTCGGCGATCTCACCGACGATTTCTTCCAGGATGTCCTCAAGCGTGATCAGCCCTGCGGTCCCGCCGTACTCGTCGAGGACGATGGCCATGTGGACGCGCGAGCCGCGCAAGTCGTGCAGCAGGTCGTCGATCAGCTTCGATTCCGGCACCAGGATCGGCGGGCGCGCGATCGTGGCAACCGAACGGTCGCCCTCGTTGAGGATCTCTGCCATCAAGTCTTTCGCATAGACGATGCCGGTGATGTTGTCGATCGACTCTTCGAATATCGGTACACGGGAAAAGCCGCGTTCAAGCAGGAAGTTCGCGGCCTCGGTCAGATCGGTATCGGCGGCCAGCGCCGCAATGTCCAGTCGCGGCGTCATCGCCTCGCGCACGATGCGGTCGCCGATCGTCATGATCCCGCGGATCATCTCGCGCTCGTCTTCTGCGATCGTCTCGTGTTCTTGCTCGATCAGGACTTCGATGTCGGTTGGCTGCGGCGCAACCTCTGTGTGTCGACGGCCAAGTCCGGTGACCAAGCGCGCCGGGGCCTCCAGGATCGCAGCAGGAATCAGGAACACCGCATCCAGCAGGTCAATGATCGGGACGAAGTTGAGCGCGAAGCCCTCCGGCCAGGTCGCCGCCAGGCGTCGCGGTACGGATTGAGTTAACGCAGCGACCACAGCCGAGACGACCCCGGTGACGCACAGCCACTCCCACTGAAACCCGGTTTCGCGGATCACGATGTAAAAGATCGCCGTAAAGCCGCTCGCTACGGCGACCGTACGTCCGACGGCAAACGAGCCCAGCGCCCGCTCACGCTCTGCCGTGATCACGGTCAGGCGCTGCGCGCGTCGATTGTCGGGTTGCCGACTCGCCAACAATTGCGCCCGCGAACGGGAGAGGGAAATCACGCCGGCCTCGGCGATCGCCTCCAGCACCAGCAGTGTGACGGCGAGAATCAGGATGACCAGAGCGATGATTGAGCCCTCGCTCATGCCTGTCGCTCCGATCCTCGCCGCTCCGCTCGCGCGGGCGTCAGCCGCGCCGGATGGCCGACGGCGTTGCCGCCGTCCGGGACGTCCCTGGTGACGACAGAGCCTGCGCCAGTGCGCGCGCGATTGCCGACGCGAACAGGGGCGACCAGCATGGTGTCGCTTCCGATGAACGCGGCCTCGCCAATCACGGTCAGATGCTTGCCGTCTCCGTCGAAATTGCAAGTGATCGCGCCGGCGCCGATGTTCGTCCGCGGACCGATATCGACATCGCCCATGTAGCTGAAGTGGCCAATCTGAACGCCCGATCCGACGTGCGCCTGCTTCAGTTCGGCGTGCGTTCCGATGTGTGAGCGCGACCCGATCACACAGCCGGGCCGAATCGTGGAATAGGGTCCGATCTCCACTTCCTTGTCCAACGTCGAGCCCTTGATCGTGCAGGATTCGACTACGGAACCCTCGCCGATGACCGAGTCTTCGACCACGGTGTTGGGTCCGAGGCGCGCGTTCGCCTCAACTTCGCTGCGACCTCGGATATGAACGCCGGGTTCGATCACGGCCCCATCCGAAATCGCGACCTGGGCATCGATCCAGACCGCGTCGCGATCACGAATGTGAACGCCTGCTTCCAGGTGCCGCGTCACGATGCGTTGGCGCAACACTGTTGCTGCATCGGCGACATCGATGGGGGTCTCCACGTTGAGACGACCGTCATCCATGGCAACTTCGACGGCCCGCGCGTGGCCCTGCGCGACCGCCGACGGAAGGACGCTGGTCACGTAGGCCTCGCCGGAGTTCGCTGCTCCGCCGAGGACGCACTCAAGCTCAGGCCAGAGGTAGTCGCTGCGAAACCTGTAGAAGCCAAGGTTGACCTCGCAGATTCGACGCTCGGATTCCGATGCGTCGCGCCACTCGACGATGCCCTGCAGCGAGCCGCGCTCTCCGCGAACGATCCGGCCCATCTGCGATGGATCGTCGACGTGCGCAGTGGCGATGACCGCATCCGCGTCCTCAGCCAGAAGCACGGGTCTGATCTGCGCAGGAGTGATTAGCGGGAGATCGCCGTTGACTACCAGCACATGGCTGGTCATCACTTCGCCGCGTGTAGCCATAACGGCGTCGGCGGTGCCACGTGGCTCTTGCTGCACGACGTAGGACAGCTCGATTGCGGAGGGATCGGAGTCGAGCGCGTCACGAACCGCTTGTCCGCGCGCGCCGGGCGCAACGACGACGACAGCCATGCGAATGCCCCCATCGCTGAGCGCATGCAGCACGTGGGCAGACATCGCTCTGCCGCAGATCGGGTAAGCAGGTTTGGGAATCTCGGAGCCCAGGCGTTGGCCGTCTCCGGCCGCGAGCACGACAGCGGTGACCTGGGGAAACAGCTTGGATTCTGGTGGATCGTCGTCGGAACTCAATCGGGGCTCCGATTCCATCGGTCTGGTGGACTTCACGCTAGGTAGGCAGTTTATTGACTGTCAACCGCGTTGACGCTTCCTCGGCTTGCGAGGCATGCGGTATCGGTCGCCTGCG
This sequence comes from Chloroflexota bacterium, assembly GCA_009838915.1. Classification (GTDB taxonomy): domain Bacteria; phylum Chloroflexota; class Dehalococcoidia; order Bin125; family Bin125; genus Bin125. Next base: position 254,791 of record VXQT01000013.1, on the reverse strand, counting down.
TATACTCGATCTCTGTGGCTGCCCTGCAAAGGGCGGCTTTGGTTGATGTGTGTAACGGCGCATAGCGCTTCCGATTCCCCAAGGTGACCGACGAACAATGGACGCTCAAACTATCCGCAAGACCTTCACCGACTTTTTCGTCGAGCGAGACCATCTCGCGGTCGCGTCTGCGCCCCTGACGGCGCCGGGGGATCCGACGCTGCTCTTCACGAGCGCCGGGATGGTGCCGTTCAAGCCCTACTTCCTCGGCGAGGCACAGCCGCCACATCATCGCTTGACCTCGATTCAGAAGTGCTTCCGCACGACGGACATCGACGAAGTGGGTGACGCTTCGCATCTGACCATGTTCGAGATGCTGGGCAACTTCTCGTTGGGCGACTACTTCAAGGCCGAGGCTCAGGCCTGGGCCTGGGAACTGGTCACAGATGCGATTGGCATCGCGCCCGAGCGGTTGGTTGCGACCGTCTTCACAGACGACGACTTCGCCTACGACCAGTGGAAGAAGATCGGCCTGCCCGACTCGAAGATCTACCGCTACGGCGAGGACCAGGGCAACTTCTGGGCGGCCGGTCCGACGGGACCGTGCGGCCCCTGCTCCGAGTTGCACTACGACATGCGTCCCGGCTACCGAGACGACGCCGGACCCGCCGAGGCCGAGGAGAAGTGGCTGGAGATCTGGAACCTGGTCTTCATGCAGTGGACGCGGTTCGACGACGGAACGCGGGCTGACCTGCCGGCCCAGAGCATCGACACCGGCGCCGGACTCGAGCGCTGGGCGATGATGTTGCAGGACCAGGACAACCTCTACGACACGGATCTGTTTGTGCCGTTACTCGACTACATCGGCACTCGTTGCGATCGCGAGTACCAGTCGGCGAACGAGGCCGAGCGGCGCGCCATGCGCGTCGTCGCCGAGCACGGGCGCGCAATGACCTTCCTCGTCGCCGACGGAGCAATCCCGGGCAATGAGGGACGCGGCTACGTGCTGCGCCGCCTGATTCGCCGCGCGCTGTACATGGCCGATTCGCTCGGTATCAGCGACGACCTGCTCTCCGACCTGGCCGTCAAGGTCCGCGCGGTCATGGGCGACTGGTACCCCGAGCTGATCGAACATGCAGCGCTGGTGGCGAACGTGCTGGATCAGGAGGAGCATCGGTTCCGGCGAACGCTCTCCACTGGGCGCTCGTTGCTGGAAGCGCGGATCGCGGAGTTGGAGTCAGGCGCGATCAGCGGCCGGGACGCGTTCGAGTTGTACGACACGTACGGGCTTCCGTTTGAGGTCACGGCGGAAGTGGCGCGAGAACGCGACGCGCTCGGTGATGAGTCAATGGTGCGGGAGCAGTTTGACGCCGCCCTGGAAGCTCAGCGCGAACGTTCGCGCCAGCAGGCGACCTTCGCCTACGACGAAGACGCAGCCCGCTATGCCGAGCTGGAGACGGCGACCGAGTTCACCGGCTACGAATCGATTGAGGTACAGGCCGAAGTAGTCGCGATCGTCGCCGGCGGTGAACGGGTTGCGTTCGCGTCCCCGGGTGATGAGGTCAGCCTGGTGCTCGATCGCACCTCGTTCTATCCCGAGGGCGGCGGACAGGTCGGCGACGCCGGCTGGCTGCGCGGCGATGGGATGCAAGTCGACATCGAGGACACGAGAGCCTTTGGCGACGTGATTGCACACATCGGTACGGTCTCGTTGGGAGAAGTCACGGTGGGCGACCGCGTCACGGGGACGGTGAGCCACGCGCGGCGCGCCGACGCGGCCCGCAACCACACGGCAACGCATCTGCTGCACGCGGCGCTGCGCCAGGTGCTGGGTGAACACGTGCGACAGGCCGGTTCGTTGGTCGCACCGGATCATCTGCGCTTCGACTACACCCAGCCCGAAGCGCCACCCGCTTCCGACCTGCGTAGAGTGCAACAGCTCGTCCAGGAGCGGATTCGCGACGATATTCCCGTTTCGACCACCGAGATGTCTTACGACGACGCGCTCAAGACCGGCGCGATGGCGATCTTCGGTGAGAGGTACGAGACCGACGTGCGAGTCGTGGAAATCTGCGACCCGGACCCGCACGTCCACGACTGCTTCTCCAAGGAGCTGTGCGGAGGCACGCACGCCCCCGCGACCGGATTCGTTGGCGCGTTTCAGATCATCTCGGAAGGCAGCGTCGGCGCCGGCGTGCGGAGAATCGAGGCGTTGACCGGCGCCGCGGCCTCCGACTGGACCGATTCACGGCTTGACGTGTTGTCGGACATCGCGAGCTCGATCCGCGCCACACCCGACACCGCCGGCGAGCGCATCGCGCAGTTGCAGACTGAAGCGGCCGAACTTCGTCGCCGTTTGCAGGCCGTCGAAGCGCAAACCGGCGCCACGGTCGCCGAGCAGATCGCCGACGGTGCGGTTGAGATCGGGACGCTCGCGGTGGCGTCGGGACGAGTTGGCGTCGAGTCGGCCGATGCGCTGCGGCGCGCCGGCGACGAAGTGCGCCGTCGCCTGGCCGAGAGCGGACGGGAGGGCGTGATCGTGCTCGCCGCGGTCGCCAACGAACGTCCGCTGTTCGTCGCCATGGCGACCGATGGCGCAGTTGCCGGGGGAATCAATGCAGGCCGGCTCATCGGCGGAATCGCACGAATCGCAGGAGGCGGCGGAGGAGGGGCTCCAGACATGGCCCAGGCGGGCGGGCGCGACGCCGGCAAACTCGATGACGCACTCGCTGCCGTCGCGGACGCGGTCCGGGAGCAGCTTGGATAGGACGCCGGCCATGTCACGCGGCTGCGCCGTCGCGATCGATCCCGGAGAGCGATGGATTGGCGTTGCTCGGGCCGCGAACGGTTCGTCTCTCGCCTTGCCTGTCGGCACGCTCGACCGCAATGTCGGAGAACAGGCCATGCTCGAGTCGTTGCGCGCGCTGGTCGGTGGCGACCAGGTCGCGCAGCTCGTGATCGGCGTGCCGCTGCGTCCGGACGGGCTCGAGGACGAACAGGCGCAACGATTCCGACAGTGGGGTGAAGCACTCGCAGCGGAGCTGGGCGCCGAGTGCATCGCACAGAACGAACGGAACTCAAGCGCGAGCCCGGACGTCAGGTTCATGTCAACCGAGCGCGGACGCGGCGGCAAATCGCGAGCGCCGGGTCGCAGGAGCCCGCAACGACGGAGGCGCGAGCATCAGCGCTCGCACGCGGAGGCGGCCGCCAGAATCTTGCAGCGTTGGTTGGACTCCAGGGCGGGCGCGGAGGGTCGTGCGACGGCTGATCGTGATTGCCAATGAGGGTCGGCGTCACTCTTGTAATGTGCGCCGTCCTGTTCGCTGCGATGGCTGCGGCAGTCATTGCGCTCTCGAACACTCCAGGCTCCTTCGAAGTAGAGGCAGAAGCGCGTCGCACGGTCACCACAAGTGCAAACACTTCCGTCACCGTGGTCGCGGGCGACACAGCAGGTTCGATCGGGCGCCGGCTGGTCGCGAACGATGCAGTTGACTCCTACTACCGCTTCGAGCTGCTGGCGCTGCTGTTGGGATGGGAATCGAGCCTCGAGTCGGGCGCCTACACGTTCGAACCTGGCCTCACGACGTACGAGATTCTTCGGCGCATACACTCAGGGGAGACTTCTCCCTGGCGGGTAGTGCTGCCTGAGGGGTTGAGGCTTGAGCAGGTAACGGAACGTCTCGTGGAGGCAGAAGTGGTCGATGCCGCGTCGTTCCTGGCCGTGGTTAGCACTCCATCCGCCGATCTGGTTGCAGGCACGCTCGCGGAGTTGCGGCCAACGGGGACATCGCTCGAGGGGTACCTGTTTCCCAGCGCCTACACCTTCCCGTTGAGTGGATCGGCAGACGATGCGGTGCGCCAGATGCTCCAGCGCTTCGATGACGCACTCACTCCCGATCTCCGCAATCAGATCAGTCAGTCAGGTCGGACGCTGCACGAAATCGTGACGATTGCCTCAATCATCGAGCGAGAGGTAGTTGAGGATGCGGAACGAGTCTTGGTCTCGGCAGTGATCTGGAATCGGCTAGCGGCCGGCATGCCGCTCCAGTTCGACTCCACCGTCCAGTACGCGGTCGGTCAGCCTGCCGAGTGGTGGAAGCGCGAGCTTTCGCGCGCCGATCTGGCCCTACAGTCGCCATTCAACACATACGTCGCTTCGGGCTTGCCACCCGCTCCCATCTCCTCGCCGGGCCTGGACTCAATCGCGGCCGCCGCCAACCCGGCAGCGGTGCCGTACTTGTTTTTCTTCGCCCGCGGCGACGGCACGCACGCGTTCGCGGTGACGTTCGAAGAGCACCAGGCCAACGTGGAGCGATATCGAGGAGTCGACTGATGACGTTTCGAGTTGGGGTGATCGGCCATCCGGTGGCGCACAGTATCTCGCCGCGCTTTCAACAGGCGGGACTCAACGCTGCCGGAATCGATGCCTGCTATCAGGCCTGGGATCTTCAGCCGTCCGCGCTGGAACCGTTCATCAACGAACTGCGAAGTGATGACTCACTGGGCGCCAACGTGACGATTCCATACAAGGAGGCGGCGCTTCGGCACATGGACGGCCTGCACCAGACGGCGCGATTCGTCGGCGCGATCAACACCATTGTCAACAACGATGGTCACTTGCAGGGCTACAACACCGACGTCACCGGCTTCCAGCGCTCCCTGTCGGAGGCCGGATTCGATCCCCGAGGCGCACGCGCCACACTCTGGGGGGCTGGCGGCGCGGCGCGGGCCGTCGCCTGGGGATTGATCTGGCGCGGAGTCGAGTCGCTCACCATCGTCAACCGCACGACCGTCCGCGCCGGACGGCTGCGTCACGACCTCGCGGCGGCGTCGGCCGACGTCTCGCTGAGATCGATGGGCGCCGACGAAGAGGACGCGGTCGGCGCCCTGGCGAACGCGGATCTGGTCGTGCAATGCACGTCAGTCGGCCTCAGGGGTGGCGAGAGCGAAGGCCAGTCTCCCTTCGCCGTCGACCATCTCGCAGCGGATGCGTTTGTCGTTGATCTGATCGCCAACCCGGTTGAGACCCGGCTGGTTCGAGCGGTGCGAGAGTCCGGTCGTCGCGCGATCGGCGGTCTACCGATGCTGGTTTACCAAGGCGCGGCGTCGTTTGAGCTGTGGACCGAGCGGGAGGCGCCGGTCGAGATCATGCTGAACGCAGCCGCAGAGGCAATGTCGGAGGCGGCACTGTGAACGAGGGAGTCACTATCGGCTTCGCAGTCATCGCCGCTGTCTTTGGCGGCATCGGTCTGCTGCTGTTCAAGGAGGCGCGGACGCATCGATTCTGGCGTCAACTCGTCGCCGACAACGACATGAAGGCGATTCGCGGCATTCTCGACCAGGAGATCGAGCACTGGCGCACACAACGGCCGCCCAAGGACGTCAGCGCGATGGTCTGGGCGGGAGTGCAGGGGTTGGACCTGGTAGGCGCATCGGCAGAACACGTGCGCGTCAGTACCTCGGCGGATCCGGAGTTTGGTGTGGTCGACGGCTCTCGACAACAGATCGCGTCCTCACTCGACACCGCCTACGCAACTGCCATGCGCCTGGTCGAAATGATCTTCTACGACCTGCCGAACTATCGCCCCAGTCACGTCCGCGTCGACGTGTACACCACATTCCGCGACCCGGACGGGAAGGCGGAGGCGTTGCCGATTCTCTCAGTCCAGGCTGATCGCGCATCGGCCATGAGTCTGGACTGGAATCAACCGCCCGCCGTGCTCGCCCGCGAGTTTGAAACAACCGCTGACCGGGCGCCCAATGGCGAACCTCGGCCAATTGAACTGCCTGACGATCCGTTCGCCGATATGGTGGACGACACAGCGGCAAACGCTGCCAACTGAGCCAAAGAGCTGGGAATCCACCGATGGGCAGTCTGCGCTGGTTCACGGCGGGTGAGTCGCATGGTCCCGGCCTGACCGTGATTGTCGACGGCGTGCCCGCTGGCTTGCCGTTGTCGGAGAAGCAGATTCGCCAGCAGCTGGCCCGTCGCCAGAAGGGCTATGGTCGCGGCGGCCGGATGAAGATCGAAACCGACTATGCCCACATTCGCGGGGGAGTGCGGCAGGGCCGAACAATGGGTAGTCCGATCGCACTGTGGATCGAAAATCGGGACTTCGACAAAGGCTTGGGACCGGACAAGCGGCCCTGGCGCGAGACGATGTCGCTCGAGTCGGTCGAACCGACACCGACGCAGGTGACCCGCGTGCGGCCGGGTCACGCCGACCTATCTGCCTCGCTCAAGTACGGCTACGACGACGTTCGCGACTCGCTGGAGCGCGCCTCGGCCCGCGAGAGCGCTGCCCGAGTCGGCGCGGGCGCCGTTGCGCGACGTCTGTGCGAAGAACTGGGTTGCGAGTTCAACAGCCACGTGGTGCAGATTGGCTCGGTGGCGCTCGATCCTTCAGTTGAAGCCGACTGGGATGCCGTGGAGGCGTCTCCGGTCCGCTGCACCAACCCAAGTGTCGCCGAGGCGATGATCGACGCGATCAACGCGGCCAAGCAGGATGGCGACACCCTGGGCGGCACGCTCGAAGCGCGGGTGAGCGGGATGCCGTTTGGCCTGGGATCGCACGTGCAGTGGGATCGCAAGCTCAGCGGACGCATCGGACAGGCAATCCTCTCAATGAACGCCTTCAAGGGCGTGGAGATCGGTGACGGATTCAGCGGCGCCGCTCTTAGCGGACGGGGGTACCACGATGTCGTCCTGCCGCAGGATGCCTGGGATGGTCATCCCTGGCGACGGCAAACGAACCATGCGGGTGGGATCGAAGGCGGGATCTCCAACGGCGAGGACCTGATCGTTCGCGTGGCGGTCAAGCCGATTGCGACGTTGGCGCATCCGCTACCGTCCGCCGATCTGACGACCGGTGAGCGCGTCGAAGCGCACTACGAGCGCTCCGATGTCTGCGTCGTCCCGGCGGCCGGCGTCATCGTCGAGGCGATGTTGGCGCTGGTACTGGCCGACGCCATGCTGGAGAAGTTCGGGGGCGATTCGCTGTCGGAGACAAGGCGCAACATGGAGGCGTTTCTCGCTACGGCGGTGCCGCGGGGAGAGTGGACATGAGCCTCCCCCCGGGGCTGAAACGCGTGGTGCTGATTGGCTTCAGCGCGACCGGCAAGTCCGTGCTCGCCCCGTACATCGCCCATCGGCTGGGTTGGGCTGTAGCCGATCTCGATGTCGAGATCGAACGAGTCGCGGGACGGACGATTGCGCAGGTGTTTGCCGACGAGGGCGAGACCGGCTTTCGAAGCCGGGAACAGCAAGCCGTGCGCGATGCGGCCGAACGTGACGGCGTGGTGATCGCGACTGGCGGGGGTGTCTGGCTGAACGCGGAGAATCGTTCGCTGCTCGCCGACGGCGGATTTGTGGTCACGCTTGAGGCGCGGGCGGCCACCATCCTGGCCCGCTACGCGGAAACAGAGCAGGGCACGACCGAAGTGCGTCCGATGCTGGCCGGCGCTGACCCGCGCCGCCGGGTCGAGACTCTCAAGGCTGCCCGCCAGCCCTTCTACGCGCTGTCCGACCTGACGGTCCACTCCGATGAGATTGAAATCGGCGAGGCGGTTAATGAGATCGTCGAGGCAGTGCATCGCCGCGCCGCTGCTGCGCTGGCATCCGACGCGCGACTGCGAGAGATGCGAAACGGCCCCGGCGTCGATCCGCCGCCACTGGTGGACTTCGGAAGGGACGTGGCCTGCATCGTGGACGCGGGCTCGGCCCGGTACCCGGTCTACTGCGCCTGGGGGCTGCTCGAACGAAGCGGCGACATCCTGGATCGGCTGGGACTGCCCGGCCGGGTGTTTCTGATCGCGGACCAGGCCGTAATCGACTCTCACGGCGCCACCGTGCTTCAATCGCTGGCGAAGACTGGTCGAGTCATCGAGTCGTACGCGGTGCCCTCCGGGGAGGTGAGCAAGTCGCTGGCCTCGCTGGAGACGCTCTACGCCTGGTTGTCATCACATCGGGCCGAACGACGGGACGTCATTCTGGCGCTCGGCGGCGGCGTGACAACGGATCTCGCCGGCACAGTCGCCGCGACCTACCTGCGGGGGATGCCGCTGATTCACGCGCCGACCACCGTGCTGGGCATGGTGGACGCGGCGATTGGCGGCAAGGTCGCAGTTGACTTGCCCTCGGGGAAGAACCTGGTCGGCGCGTTCTATCAGCCGCGGGCGGTGCTGGCCGACGCGGCAACGCTGGCGACGTTACCGTCACGCGAACTTCGGTCCGGCTTCGCAGAGGTGATCAAGCACGGATTTATCCGCGACGAACCAATGCTCGATCTGTTGGAAGAGACGGCGGACCTGTTGCTTGATCCGGCGTCGGCGACGAAGGACATGTCCAGCAGGCAGCTATTGGTCGACGTCATCACGCGCAATCAGGCGATCAAGGCCGCGGTGGTCTCGGCCGACGAGCGCGAGTCGGACATCCGCGCGATCCTCAACTACGGGCACACACTGGGACATGCCATTGAGGCCGTCACCGGATACAGCGCCGTACTGCACGGAGAGGCCGTGGCGATGGGCATGGTCGCCGTGGCGGAGATGGGCTGCGCCTTGGGACTGATTGACGAGTCCCTGGTCGCCAGACATCGCCGTCTGATCGATCGCTTCGGTCTCCCTACCACGAGTCCATCAGGCATTGGACGGGCGGAGATCGTCGAGGCGATGTCCCGCGACAAGAAGGTCGTCGGGGGCAAACAGCACTGGGTACTGCTTGAGAGCATCGGCAACCCCATCATCCGCGACGATGTGCCCTCAGAGGTAGTGTCCGACGCCATTGACGCGGTTGTCGGCCTCTCCCAATAGTGTCTGAGAGTGTCTGATGGAGCGAGTGACGGTGCGCGTTCGAGGCCGGGTGCAGATGGTGGGTTATCGAGTATTCGCGGAGATGGCTGCCGAGCGCATCGGCGGCATCGTCGGAATGGTGCGGAACCTGCCCGACGGCTCGACTGTGGAAGTCGTCGCGGAGGGCCAGCGGCCCGCGCTGGATGAGCTCCTTGAAGAACTGCGCGTCGGTCCGGCGCACGCCCTGGTTCGCGGCGTGGATGTCGAGTGGAACGTCGCCGAGGGCGGCTTCGACCGCTTTAGGACGATCTACTAGCTCTTAGGAGCGGTGCGCGACGATTGGGAACGACTCGAACCCGCGGAATATCAGGTTGCGCTTGTAGATCGGCATCCGGCTGCCGAACTCGATAGCGCTGAAGCGGTCGATCAACGCTTCAAACGCGATTCGGCCTTCGAGTCGAGCGAGCGGCGCGCCGAGACAGAAGTGGATTCCGCGGCCGAACGAGATGTTACCGGCATCCTCTCGCGTGATGTCGAGCTTGTCAGGCTCCGAGAACTCCTCGGGATCGCGGTTGGCCGCGCCGATGAATGGGAAGACGACGCGGTCGGCGCTGATGGTCTCGCCACCGTACTCAATCTCACGTAGTACGACGCGCGGGTCGAGCTGCACGGGCGCGTCGTAGCGCAGCAACTCCTCGACCGCCGAGTTCAGCAACTCCGGTTGCGCGCGCAAGAGTTCAAGCTGATCGGGATGCTCAAGCAGCGCCTTGAGTCCGTTGCCGATCAGATTCGTGGTGGTCTCGTTGCCGGCGAGCAGGAGCAGAATCAACGTGGCAATGAGCTCGTTCGTCGACAACTGATCGCCTTCCTCCTCGGCGACGATCAGGCGAGTGATCAGGTCTTCCGCCGGATCGTGGCGACGGCGTTCGACCTGGTCGGCGAAGTACGCCCAGAGCGCATCTCTCGCCGATTCGCCGGCAGCCGCCAGCTCGGGCGACGGGTTGTCGAGGCCGATGATATCGGTGGACCAGGCCTTGAACTGCTCGCGGTCCTCCGACGGCACCCCGATCATCTCCGCGATCACGACCGTCGGCAGCAACGCCGCCAGGTTCGTCATCAGGTCGAACTCGTTCTGGCACGCGACTTCGTCCAGCAGGGCATGGGCCGTCTCGCGGATGTGCTCTTCCATCGTCGCAATGCGGCGCGGCGTGAAGGCGCGACTGACCAAACCGCGCAGCCGCGTGTGGTCGGGCGGGTCGCTGTTGAGCATCGACTGGTCGGTGTCGAGGTCTTCCTCGCGCCGCCGGTCGCGCTGGTTGGAGAAGCGGTCAAAGTCGCGCAGCACTGCGTCGACGTCCTCGTATCGCGTCAGCACGAACGGTCCGTCGTCGCCGACGAGCATGCACGGGTCTGTCTCCCGCAGCAGTTTGTAGATGGGATAGGGATTGGCGATCAGCGCGGGGTCCGCAAAGTCGACCGACATCGGTGCCTGGGTCACGCAGCGCTTCCTGTTCGTTAGTCGGCGGCGGCCACGGTCTCGGGCGTGGCCTCGGTTGCGCCGATGCGGCGGTTGCCCGATCGTTCGACTCGAATGTCAAGGTGTTTCAGTCCGCGCAGGACGATGTTCGGCTTGTAGACCGGCGTCCTTGTGCCGAACTGAATGTCGTCGAAGCGCTCGAGCAACGCCTCGAATGCGATCTTGCCTTCGAGTCTCGCCAGCGGCGCGCCCAGGCAATGGTGAATGCCTCGACCGAACGAGATGTTGCCCGCGTCTTCGCGAGTGATGTCAAGCGTCTCCGGGTCGCTGAACTCCTCCGGGTCGCGGTTGGCCCCGCCGATCAGCAGCGACACGGGCCGGCCGGGCTTGAGCGTGTGCCGGTCGATCTGGAACTCATCCAGCGTCGTCCGACCATCCAGCTGCACCGGCGAATCATAGCGAAGCAGCTCTTCGATCGCGTTGTCGATCAGCTCCGGTCGCTGACGCAGCAGTTCCAGCTGTTCGGGATGCTCAATCAGCGACTTGAGCCCATTGCCGATCAAGTTGGTCGTGGTCTCGTTGCCGGCGACGAGCAGCAGCCGCAAGGTGACGAGCATTTCAGACTCGGTCAGCTTGTCGCCCTCCTCCTCGGCTTCGATCAGGCGCGAAACCAGGTCGTCCTGAGGATTGCCACGACGCTCGGCGACGATGCCTCTGAAGTACTCGTCGAACAGCCTGCCCGTCTCAAAGACGCCCGACAGCTCGCTGGAGGTCAGGTTCGGCTCCAACACGCGAGCGAACTTGTCCGACCATTCCTTGAACTGCTGACGATCCTCGGTGGGTACGCCGATCATCTCCGCGATCACCACGGTAGGCAGGAGGGCGGCGAGATTGCCCATCAGGTCAAACTCGTCTTGGCCCTCGACCTCGTCGAGCAGTGCGTGAGCAGTTGCTCGAATGTGGTCCTCCATCTTGGCGATCTGCCGCGGAGTAAACGCGCGGCTGACCAGTCCGCGCAGGCGCGTGTGGTCGGGTGGGTCAAGTCCGAGCATCGAAGGTTGGAGTTCATTCTCGATCTGTTCGGCAATGTCTTCACGAACAGGTCGCCCGCTCGCCCGTCGGCGGGTGGCTACGGGGCCGCGTACGTTGGAGAAGACCTTGTAGTTGCGAAGTACCGAGTCGACATCGTCGTACCTGGAGATGACCATCGCCCCGGTCAACGGGCTTGGGTGGAATGGGTCGCGCTCGCGCAACTCCCTGTAGGTCGGATAAGGGTTGGCGATGAAGTCGGGATCCAGTGGATACCAGACCACGCCAGACTGCAGCCGCTCCTGCATGAGCCGCGCCTTGATGTACACGGGCGCCACGGCTGAGCGGATCGTGGTTCGTAGTGACATGCTGTTCTCGATTCGTGCCTGAAGGTGTTGCCGGTTCAGTCGAGCGGGTGGTCCCAGTCGACCATGATCACGTCGCATTCCTCGCCGGCATGCACTCGTTCGCGATCTTCAGGACAGACCGCGTAGCCGTTGGCCAAGGCCATCGAGGTCAGGACGCCGCTGCCCTGGGGGCCGGTCAGACGCGCGTGCCAGCGGCCACCGGAGTCTTGCTCGAGGATCGCCCGGGCGTAGACGCGCCGCCAGTCGGTGTTCACGATGTCTTCGTCGGCGATGGCGCGAATGATCGGGCGCGGCTGCGGCTTGCGCCCCATCATCTGGTAGATAGCCAACCGGCCGAACAGCTCAAACGCCAGAAGCGATGACACCGGATTGCCCGGCAAGCCGATGTGCGGCACGCGCCGACCGCCCGGCGCGGCGAAGTCGCCGAACGCGAGCGGCTTGCCCGGCTTCATCCTGACCGTCCAGAAGTCGATCGCGCCTTCTCGCGCGAGCACTTCCTTAACCACATCGAAGTCACCTCGCGACACACCGGCCGAGGTGATGACCAGGTCGCAGGACTCAAGGGCCTCATTGATCTTCGCGGTCAAGGCCGGAATCGTGTCCTGCGCAATGCCGAAGCGTTTCGGAATGCCGCCGTACTGCGAGACCAACGCGCTGAGCCCGTAGGAGTTGGAGTCATAGATCTTTCCCGCTGCTGGCGGTTCACCCGGCGTCAGCAATTCGTCGCCGGTCGAGAGGATGGCGACGCGCGGTCGGCGAATCACTTCCACCTCGCCAACCCCCAGCGATGCCAACACCGCCACCTGCGGACCGCGCAAGACGGCTCCTGCGTCGAGCACCTGCTGTCCCTTGCGAACGTCTTCACCGCGGCGGCGGATGTTGTTTCCTGGACCGGCAGCTTTCAGGACTCCTACGTCCTCGATCACGGCGTGTTCCTGGCCAGGCGCGCGCAGCCCCATCTCGTCCGTTTCTTCAAATGGGACGATGGTGTCGGCCCCATCCGGCATCGGCGCGCCGGTCATGATCCTCACCGCCTCTCCCGGTCCGACCGCATCGTCGAAGAGATAGCCAGCAGCCAGTTCACCGATCACCCTGAGGCGAACCGGACTCGACTCCGATGCGCCGTCCGTGCTGTCGGACTGCACCGCGTAGCCATCCATCGCCGTGTTGTCATGCGGGGGGATGTCGAACGGCGCGGTGAAGTCGCTGGCGAGCACCTGGCCGACCGCGTCATCGATTTCCTTCGTCTCGGTAGGCAAGCGTTGGCAGAAGGACAGAATGCGATCGATCGCATCCTCGACCGGCAGCATGTCGACAGGAGGTTCAGTGGATCGTTCGGGAGCCGATTTACTCGTGGTCATCGACGGTTCGTAACTGATTCAATCTATGTCCAATCCTGGGAACGCGGGCCTGGGAACTCAGACCTGGATCGTCAGGCAGGTCGTGGTGCGTTTGACGCCGGCGACGGTCTGAATCGAATCAGTGATGCAGCTTCCGAGGCGTTCCAGGTTTTCGGCTTCGACCAGGCAGATCACATCGAACGGGCCCGTCACCAGTTCGACGGACTTGATCTCGCCTTCACTATGAGTGATGTCGCCCAGCGACAGCGCCACCTGTTTGGCGGTGCCGACATCGGTTTCTATCAGGATGTAGCTCTTGACTGCCATTGTCGACGCTCCAGGATCGCACGCGGATGTTCCAATCCGCACAGTCTCTCCGTCGGCCCAAGTCTACTATCCATCTGCTGGACACATGGCAGGCGGACAATCCGAGTTCGGCGCGAGTTCTGCGCTGCCGGGTCGGCAGGTACGATACGAAGCAGCGGCTCCGGCAGTCAGCAACGGGATTGCGCTGTGGTTGATCTTGAGGCGTTGGAAGCGGAAGCGCGGATGTCGCTCGCCGAAGCGGGCGACGAGACGGCGCTTGACGAATGGCGCGTCGCCTGGCTTGGTCGTCGAGGTCGGCTGACGGCGGTCTTGCGCGGCGTTCGCGATCTACCGGCGGAGGAACGCCCTCGCGTGGGCGCCGGCGCCAACCGGCTCAAGTCCGCGTTGGAGGACGCCGTCGCTGCGCATCGAGCTCAGCTGCATGCATCTGCCGAACACGCGAAATCGATTGACGTGTCATTGCCCGGTCGCACACCTCCGCTCGGCTCGCTGCATCCGGTCACCCTGACTCGCCGACATCTGGAACGAACCTTTCGCGACATGGGCTTCGATGTCGTTGAAGGTCCCGACGTCGAGTTGGAGGAGTACAACTTCGACCGCCTGCGCATACCGGCCGGCCATCCGGCGCGCGACATGTGGGACACGATCTGGGTAGCAGACGATGCCGGCGACAACGGCGGTCCGCGCCAGTTGCTGCGGACGCATACCTCGCCGATGCAGATTCGCTACCTCGAGCGGCGCCAGCCGCCGATTCGCGTGATTGTTCCCGGCACCTGCTACCGCTACGAGGCGACCGATGCGACTCACGAGTGGATGCTGACCCAGATCGAGGGTCTGGTGATCGACGAAAACCTCTCGTTCGCCCATCTCAAGGGCACGCTTGAGGCGTTCGTCCGGCGCATGTTCGGCGCCGACATCGAGACTCGCTTCCGCTGCGATTACTTTCCCTTCGTCGAGCCGGGCGCTGAACTCGGCGTGCGCTGGCAGGGCGACTGGCTCGAAGTCCTCGGCTGCGGGATGGTGCATCCCGAGATCATCGAGGACGCCGGACTCGATCCCGACCGATACACCGGATTCGCCTTCGGCATGGGCGTCGAGCGTGTCGCGATGCTGCGTTACGGCGTGCGGGACATCCGCCATTTCTACCGCAACGACGTGCGCTTCCTGCGTCAGTTCGAAGGACGGCGATAATGGACGTCCCGCTCAAGTGGCTGGCGAGCTACGTTGACTGGGACTTCTCAGTCGAGGAGTTGGCGCATCGGCTGAGCATGGCCGGAGCGGAGGTCGAGGCGATCAAGCGCAGCGGCGGCGACTGGGACCAGGTCGTTGTCGGTCGCGTCGCGGCAGTCGATCCACATCCCAACGCCGATCGTCTGCGGCTCGCCACGGTTGACTTCGGTGCGGAGGAGCCACTTCAGGTCGTCTGCGGAGCGCCGAACCTGGAGGCCGGCCAGACGATCGCCTTTGCCCAGGTTGGCGCCCAACTGATCGATCCCAGCACGCGAGAGTTGCGCAAGCTTCGCCGCGGAAAGATCCGCGGCGTCACCTCCATGGGCATGGTCTGCTCGGAACGCGAGCTTGGACTTTCCGACGAGCACGAGGGGATTCTCGTGCTCGAAACCGACGCTGCACCGGGAACGCCGCTCGCTGATGTGCTTGCCGATGTGGTGCTCGACATCAAGCCGACGCCAAATCGCCCCGACCACTTCTCGATCCTGGGAATTGCTCGCGAGGTTGCTGCGCTGAACGGCAGCGTCGTCACTGAGCCCTCAATGACCTATCCGGAAGCAGACACGCCGATTACCGATCGCACGGACGTGACAATCGAAGACCCCGAAGGCTGTCCCAGATACACCGCCATCGTGATCGACGGTGTCCGCATTGGCCCCTCACCTCAGTGGATGCAGGAAGTGCTGGTCTCGGCCGGGATGCGCCCGATCAACAACATTGTCGACGTGACCAACTACGTCATGCTTGAGTGGGGTCAGCCGCTGCACGCGTTCGACTACGAGGTGCTGCGAGAGCATCGGATCGTCGTGCGACGGGCGCAACCGGCTGAGCAACTGGAGCTCTTGGACGGATCGCGGCTTGAACTGCAGCCCGAGGACCTGGTGATCGCCGACGCGGAGCGCGCGGTCGCGCTGGCAGGCATTATGGGCGGCGCCGACTCGGAAATCTCCGACTCCACCACAACCGTGCTCCTCGAAACGGCCAACTTCCAGGAGGCGACGATTCGTCGCAGCCGTTCGACACACACTGAGTCAGGCACAGAGGCAAGTCGACGGTTCGAGAAGTCGCTCAATCCGGAGTTGGCCGAACTGGCCGCTCGCCGGGCGGCGGCATTGATCATCGAGACCGCCGGCGGACAGGCTCTTGCAGGGATTGCCGACGAATACCCCGGCAAGAAGCATGCTCCGCAGGTCATCGTCACACAGCACCGAATCGAGCAGATTCTCTCCGTCTTGCCAAGCGTCGAGGATGTTCGGGGAATTCTCTCGGCGCTTGGCATCTCCAATCGCTGGATCCCGCCGGATCGCTTTGCCGTCAGTTGCCCGCCTTGGCGCTCGGACATCAATGTGTCAGACGACGTGATCGAGGAGATCGGTAGGATCATCGGTTACGACAGTCTGCCTTCCGCACCGCTACCCGGGGCGGTTCCCGACCCCGAATTCGACCTCGAGCGCGATCTCGGTGAGCAGCTCCGCGACTTGCTCAGCGGCCTTGGTCTGCGTGAGATCATCACCTATGTGACTGTTGGTCAGCAGGAAGTCGAGGCCACGTCGTCGTCGGGCGAGGAGGAACCCGACACCGTTCGACTGCTCAATCCGATGAACGCTGAGCGGGATCGGATGCGTCCCAGCCTTCGGCCATGGGCCCTGCGCTCATATGCCCAGAATCAGCGCGAAGCGCGGGGCGTGCTCGGCCTCTTCGAAGTGGGCAAGACATTCGCACCCAGCACAGCTCGTCAGCCCACGGAGATGCGAGTGCTGCTCGCTCTGCTCGGCGGCGAGACTCCCCCTTCTGTGCACGGTGATTCCGCGCGCCAGTTCGACTTCTTCGATGCCAAGGGACTACTGGAGCAACTGGGCGCGGGCCTGGGCGTGACGTTCGACCTTAGCTCCGGGGCGGACGACGAGCTGCTCGTCAAGGGCCGCTCGGCAAGGCTCAGCGTGAACGGACATGACATCGGCGTGATTGGCCAGGTACAGCCGACAACAGCCGACGCATTCGACATCGACGGAGATGTCTTCGCCTTGGAACTCTCGATTTCCACATTGGCGCCGTTGCTCGAGGACTCCGATGTCATCGCTGCGCCGTCGGTCTACCCGGCCGCGGTTGAGGATCTGGCGCTGATTGTCGACGACGCTTGCCCCGCGGGCGAGCTCGAGGCGGCGATCATGGACAACGGACTCGTCGAGACAGTAGAACTGTTCGACATCTACACGGGCGATCAGATCCCCGACGGACAGAAGTCGATAGGCTTCCGCGTCTACTACCGTTCTCCTGATCGGACGCTGACCGAACGCGACGTCGAGAAGGCTCGTCGGGGCATCGTGCGACGGCTGCAATCGCAATTTCAGGCGACGCTCCGCGACTCCTGAGCCGCTGACTCCCGATGAGTCAAACCTGGCTAACCGCACGTGGAGTGTGCAGTGCTTTTCACTGTCCTGCCTGAGCGTGCACCGGCAGTTGGCACTCTTACATAGAGAGTGCCAGAATTGCCTTCAGCAGCAGATTTCGTGGAACGGAGTCGATCATGACCTACGTGCATCCGAACCTGTCGGAGAACTATGGCAGCGCCTTCGATCTCGGGGATCTCACTCACCGATTGAACGATGCCCGTGATCACGTCGAACTGGGGGCGGCGCTATACGATGCGACCGCGCTGCCGCCAGTCGAGCTGCGCCGCGTGATGCGCGCGCTGGCCCGGCGCGAAGGCGCGGCGTCGATAGACCTCGCCCACGAACTGTCCGTCAGGCGAGTGCGTGCGCTGCTCACTCTTGACGTAGAGAACGCCCGGGTCGCCGCTCGCGCGTTCGAGGACGCCCACATCGACCTGCCGGGCGAGTGGCGCGATCGCAACCGCGAGATTGAGTTCGGCGCGATCAAGAACGGGCTGCACCCGCGCGAGTTCATCGCGCTGACCAATATCCTGCCCTGGCTGCGCGATCACGACGGCGCGCAGTGGCTGCTCAACCAGCTACCCGAGGGTGACGACGCCGAACTCGCGGCGGAGTCGAGCGGAGCACCGGCCTTGGCGGCGAGCTCCTAGCCCGCCGCCTCCGGCGCGCGAAACTGAAACGCCCGGCCCGTCGGACTCGACGGCGCCGGGCGTGGTCGTTCCTGGCAGAGATAGGGAGAGCTGATGGCTCAGGCAGCCTGCGCGGCCTGGGCCTGTTCAACGACCTCGGCGAAACCGTTCGGGTCGTGAACCGCCATCTCGGCCAGCACCTTACGGTCGATCTCGATGCCCGCAAGCTTGAGATCGTGAATCAAGCGGCTGTAGGTCGTACCGTTCAGCCGTGCCGCAGCGTTGATCCGTTGAATCCAGATGCGGCGCATGTCGCCCTTGCGTTCGCGCCGGTGCGCGTAGGCGTAGGAGAGCGCATGCAGGCGCGATTCGGAGGCCCGGCGGTACAGGCGATTGCGAACGCCATGATGTCCCTTGGTCTGCTTGAGGACTTTCTTGTGGCGACGCCGCTCGCGCGGGCCGCCCTTGACACGTGGCATGGTGAACGTTCCTGTTCGGTGCGGCTCAGGGCGAGCCGTAGGGCAGCAACCGCTTGACCCGCTTCTGATCGCCGAGACGCTTGACCTCGTGCATGCGGCTCTGCGCCCGCAGGGTGCGCTTGTGCTTCCTTTGTTTGTTGTGGCCGCGGTAGCCCTTCATCCGCATCACCTTGCCGTTTCGCGTGATCCGGAATCGCTTCGCCGCGCCCTTGTGGGTCTTCATCTTCGGCATCGGTCGACATCTCCAGCGCAATCGAAGCCTGGCGAGGCCCGGCCGGCGCGTTGTCTCAGCTTACGACCAATCCGGACACAGTCCAATCAGACGCGACACACGGCGCGTCCGAGGTCTGCGCAGTGCGGGCTGCTGGGAAGAGCCGGAGCTAGCCGGCGGCCTCGACGGCTTCTACGGCGTTGGCGGCCTCTGCCTCGGCCGCGAGTTTAGCGTCGGCTATTGCCTTGGCTTTCGCCTTGTCTTCAGCCACGATCACCGACATGAACCGGCCTTCGGTCGTGATCGGCTTCTCGATCACCGTCGGCACGTCGTTCTCGGCCAGGGTGTCGAGCATCTCCTGGATGCGTTCTTGACCGATTTCGCGGTGGGTGATCTCGCGACCGCGGAACATGACCGAGATCTTGACCTTGTCGCCGTTGCGCAACAGTCGCGCCGCGGTGCGGCCCTTGGCTTCCATGTCGTGCTTGCCGATGTTCGGGCGCATCTTTACCTGGTGCAGCGACGCGGTCTTCTGGCGTCTGCGTCCCTCGCGTTCCCGTTTCGACTGTTCGTACTTGAATCGCCCATAGTCGAGCATCTTGGCGACAGGCGGCCGCGCGTTGGGCGCAACCTCCACCAGGTCCAGACCCTGCGCGCGGGCAAGATCGAGGGCCTGGCCAGTCGGCATGATGCCGAGCTGCTCACCCTCCGAGCCGATCACGCGGACTTCGCTAATCCGGATCGCTTCGTTGACGCGCTGTTCTCGTTGTTCTCGTTGATCCTTGACGGCCAGAGGAAATCTCCTTCGCTGCGAATCATCCCCTGATTCGCTGTATTGACGCCGATACTAGGTCTGTCAGGTCAGGGTTTCAATCTGCGTCCCGAGCAACGCTACTGGACTCATGTCGATTCCGAGTCGATCACGAGCATCAGGTCGCCCTGATCGACCGCATCGCCCGGCGAGACGCTCACCTGGGTGATCTTGCCGGACGCCGGCGAGCGAATCTCGTTGTTCATCTTCATCGCCACCATCACCAGCAGGCCGTCGCCTTCTGACACCAGGTCGCCTTCGGCGACGAGCACTTCCGTGACCTGGCCTGTCATCGGCGCGGTCAACCGAATCTCCCCGGCGATCGCCGGTCCGGACTGGCTCAACAACCCGGCGCTGCGTTCAATCTCCGCTACGAACCGATCCGGGCCGATGAAGACGTCCAGCGACATTCCGTCTCGTCGGATGGCCAGCGGCGTGGTCTGGCCGTCGATGCGGAACCGGAACAGGCTGCTGTTCTCGAGCGGCACGAGCTCCAGCTCGTACGTTTTGCCATCTAAGTCAGCCAGATATCGACCATCAGCGGCTTCCTCGATGGAAACCTCGCGCAGCGCCTGCTGAACGATTAGCCGGTAGTTCTTCGCCATCCTTGCTCCACAAGACTTCTACGACCGCGCGCGCTGCGCGCCCATGGTCGCCGCCGAGTTGAAGGACCGCCGCGATCCGCGTCGGCCCGCTCACCCTGTGCATGAAAGAACAGCGCCGCGGCAAGCGCCGCCTCATGTTCGCCCAATGGGCGTTCGGCCGGATCCAGAATTTCCTTCTCTTCGACGTACAACGTGTGAATGTCCCCGGCGCGGAACTGTTCGTCGTCCAGGAGGGCCTGGTGGAACGGAATCGAGGTGCTCACGCCGAGAATCAGGTACTCACCCAGCGCCCGCTTCATTCGGCGGATGCACTGGTCGCGAGTCTCCCCCCAGGTGATCAGCTTGCTGATCAGTGAGTCGTAGAACGGGCTCACGCCGACTCCGCGCGCCAGCATCGAGTCCAGCCGGACGCCCGGTCCGCCGGGCTCGCGGAACCATGCGATTGGTCCGACTGACGGCGTGAAGTCGCGGAAGGGGTCCTCAGCCGTGATCCGGCACTCCATCGCCCAACCCCGAATCGGTCGCTCAGCCGCGGTGTATCCGAGCGGCTGACCGCCCGCGATCTTCAACTGATCCTGGACGAGGTCGACCCCGCGAACCAGCTCGGTGACCGGGTGCTCCACCTGCAACCTGGTATTCATCTCGAGGAAGGCGAAGTTTTTGCCATCGGGCGCCTCGGGGTCATCCCAGACCAGGAACTCCACCGTTCCCGTGGAGGTGTAATCGCACGCGCGTGCCGCGTTGGTCGCCGCCTCTTCCATACGCGCGCGTAGCTGCGGGGTCATACCTGGCGCTGGCGACTCCTCAACCAGCTTCTGACGTCGCCGCTGCGCTGAGCAGTCTCGCTCGCCAAGGCAGACAATGTTCCCGAACGAATCGGCAACGACCTGGATCTCGATGTGCCGGGCCGGCCTCAATAGCTTTTCGACGAACACCGCGCCGTCGCCGAACGCCGTAATCGCCTCTTCCTGTGCCTGCTTCACCGCGCGTTCAATCTCGTCGGGCGAATCCACTACGCGAATGCCCCGTCCGCCGCCGCCCGCGGCCGCCTTGATCACCACCGGATAGCCAATCTCGTCGGCCATCTGACGCGCCGCGTCGAGGTCGATGATCGGGTCGATCGCGCCTGGGATGATCGGCACGCCGTGTTGTTGCATGGTGCGGCGAGACTCGATCTTGTCGCCCATCAGCTCAATCGCCTCCGGCGACGGACCCACGAAGATGATGCCGTTGTCGCGGCAGGCCCGCGCGAACGTAGTGTTCTCGGAGAGGAAGCCATAACCGGGATGGACAGCGTTGGCGCCGGACTCTATGGCGGCATTGAGCACCGATTCAATCGACAGATAGCTCTCTGAAGGCGCTGAGTCGCCAATGCGCACCGATTCGTCGGCCATCCGAACGTGTCTCGCATCGCGGTCGGCGTCCGAATACACCGCGACGGTACGGATGCCAAGATCCCTCGCGCCGCGGATCACGCGGACAGCAATTTCCCCCCGATTCGCAACCAGGAGCGTGTCGAAGGGACGTTGCAGTTCTGGCATGCGCTCTGGTCTTGTTCCGTTGGTCCCCGGTATGGGCGCCCTCAGCCCGCACGCGGCGCTGCGCGACCTCAGAGATGATACCTGTCCGAGTGAACTGGCACTATCAGAGCGGCGACGAGGCGGCCGCAACGCCTGAGCGTCAGACAGGTTCGCTCACCCGACTGACCTTAAGTCTGGTCAGCATGTCGCGAATCTGATCGAGTGGCATGGCGCCCAGGTCCTCGCCAGTTCGCACCCGTACGGCCGCCGACTTCGATTCGACCTCACGATCGCCGATCACGAGCAGGTAGGGAATCTTGCGCCGTTGACCGTTGCGGATCTTGGCTTGCATCCGCTCATTGCCGTCGTCGACATCGACGCGCAGGCCCGCCGCGCGCAGCTCGGCCGCAACGTCATTCGCCCAGTCCTGGTGCCGATCCGCGATCGGAATGCAGCGCGCTTGCTTGGGGGCAAGCCAGAGCGGGAACGCACCGGCGTAGTGCTCAATCAGGATGCCCATGAACCGCTCGAACGATCCGTGAATCGCTCGATGTATCACGACCGGCGTGCGGCGCTCGCCGTCGTCGGCTACATAGACGCAACCCAGCCGCGCAGGCTGTATCAGGTCGAGCTGGATTGTCGAGAGCTGCCACTCGCGGCCCATGACATCAGACACGAACAGGTCGGCCTTCGGTCCATAGAACGCGGCTTCGCCTTGCTGCTCGACGTAGTCGATGCCCGCCGCATCGAGGGCATCGCGCAGCGCGCGAACAGCGAATGACCAGGCGTCGGCATCGTCAACGAACTTGCCGCCCTCGCCGGGCAGCGACAGTTCGTAACGGAAGTTGGGCATGCCATAGGTCTCAAACAACGTCTGGACGAGTTCGAGCACGCGGGACACTTCGTCCGTGATCTGGTCAGGCGTGATGAAGATGTGGCAGTCGTCCTGGGTCAATGACCTGACTCTGGTCAGCCCCGATAGCTGACCAGACTTCTCAAAGCGATAGAGCGTCGTGTATTCGGCATAGCGCAGGGGCAGCTCGCGATAGGAGTGCAGGGTGTTGTTGTAGAGCGTCATGTGCACGGGGCAGTTCATTGGCTTGAGGAAGTACGCGTCCCCGTCTTCACCGTCCTCGTTGTGCTCGTGCATGGCCGGATACATCACGTCCGAGTAGTTCTCAAGGTGACCTGATCGACGGAACAGTTCACCGCGCGCCAGGTGGCCGGTCCAGACCTCCTGGTAACCGCGCGCATCCTGGAGCTCCCGTATCAAACGCTCCATCTCCTGTCGGACGATTGCTCCGTCAGGAAGCAGCAGCGGCACTCCTGCGCCCACCAGCTCGTCGAAGGCGAACAGCTCGAGCTCTCGGCCCAACCGCCGATGATCCCGTCGCTGCGCCTCCTCGATCCGAGCAAAATGCGCATCCAGCTCTTCACGCGTTGCGAACAGTGCACCGTAGACCCGTTGGAGCTGCGGCCGCTGTTCGTCTCCTCGCCAGTAGGCGCCGGCGACGTTGGTCAGGCGCAGTGGCCCGATCTGGCGTGTCGACTCCACATGCCCGCCACGACACAGATCGGTGAACCCGGCATGTGTGCATATGCCCAGGCGGTCCGAGTCAAGCGAGAATTGGTCAATCAACTCTTGCTTGAACGGTTGATCGGCAAAGCGTGTGCGCGCCTCGGCGACTGTGATCTCTTCCCAGATAAATCGGTGATTGCGGCCGATCTCCTTGCGCATCCGCTTCTGAATCTCCGATAAGTCCTCAGGCGTGAGCGGACGCGGCAAATCGAAGTCGTAGTAGAAGCCGGTATCAATCGGCGGGCCGATCGCGATCTTGCCCTCTGGGAACATCTCCAGAACGACCTGGGCGAGCACATGCGCGGCGGAGTGCCGCATCCGACGCAGCCATTCGGCTTCGTCCACGTCATCGCGCGCCACAACGCTGGGAAGGCCTTGTAGCGGTTCTGATTCCGCGTCGAACGGGTCGTCCGCCATCCGCATGCCGTCGAGCTGTGGCCCCCGCCATGGCAGTCGCATCGCCGGGGTAACTGGTGGATCAGTGGTGGGCGATACTGGACTTGAACCAGTGACCTCTGCGATGTCAACGCAGCGCTCTAGCCAACTGAGCTAACCGCCCGCACCGGTGTGGTGTGGAATCATCGTAGGTTGCGCCTACGCGCCTGGTCAACGCGGGTCACCGAGCGTCAGGCGCGACTCAGACGCAACCAGCGACTACAATCACTGTTACCTCGTTGACGTTCTGCGTCGTCTTGGCTAGCTTGCAGGCCAAGTCGACGAGACGCGGCGCTTCGGTCGTCGTCACCTCGGGGGGACAGGAGCAGAACTTGAGCCAACGGGCCGCCGCGCGCGGAAGCAGTGCAGTGCGTGTAAGATTGTCTGACGCCGCGGCGCAACCGGTGTCGCGGCAGCGCGTCACGCGCGGGCCGCTAGCTCAATTGGCAGAGCAGCTGACTCTTAATCAGCAGGTTCGGGGTTCGAGTCCCTGGCGGCTCACCAACCACTTCAGCAGCATGGGCGGTCTGCCCACGCTTCTGCGCCGTTCGTTCGAGGATGACGGTTCACCGTCTCCTTCGTTCGCATCGGGGGAAGTGTCGGAATTGGCAGACGAGCATGATTTAGGATCATGTGCCGCAAGGCGTAGGAGTTCGAGTCTCCTCTTCCCCACCAATCCCCCTAGCCAGGCTCGACTCGGCGATGCATCGTCCGGGTCGTTGCAACTACCGGAGCCAGAGGCGTCGCTAAAGGAGTTCTCTTATGGCTGACCCGCTGTTGAGTGTCCAGAACCTTTCCACGAGTTTCTTCACATCCGAAGGAGTCGTGAGGGCGGTCAACGATGTCTCCTACGACCTGATGCCCGGCCAGACGCTCGGACTGGTGGGCGAGTCGGGCTCCGGCAAGAGCGTGTCGGCGCTCTCGCTGTTGCGCCTGATTCCGAATCCGCCAGGCAAGATCGTCGACGGCGAAGTCTGGTTCGACGGTGAAGAACTCATGGCCGTGGACGACTCGCGGATGCGCGAGATTCGCGGCAATGACATCGCCATGGTATTCCAGGAGCCGATGACCTCGCTCAATCCGGTACTCACGATCGGACGGCAGCTCACCGAGGCGATTGAGTTGCACATGGGGCTCAATCGCACCCAGGCGAACGAGCGCGCCATTGAACTGCTCAACATGGTCGGCATCCCTGCCGCCGAGCAGCGACTGTTCGACTTCCCCCACCAGTTCTCCGGAGGCATGCGCCAGCGCGTGATGATCGCGATGGCGCTCTCCTGCGACCCCAAGCTCTTGCTCGCCGACGAGCCCACGACCGCGCTCGACGTGACCATCCAGGCGCAGGTGCTCGAAGTCATGGCTCGTCTCAGCCGCGAACTGGGCACTGCCGTGATCGTGATCACTCACAACCTCGGGGTGGTCGCCCGCTATGCCGACCGCGTCAACGTGATGTACGGCGGACGGATCGTCGAGAGCGGAGATGCCACTGAAATCTACGCTCGCCCCAAGCACGCGTACACGCTGGGCCTGCTCGAATCGGTACCCCGACTTGATGCGCGCACCGGTCGATTGATCCCGATTGAAGGAACCCCTCCGGACCTGACGAACCTGCCCGATGGCTGCTCATTTGCGCCGCGTTGCCGCTTCGCCACGGACCAGTGCACGAGCGAACGACCCGAACTCGTAGAGTTTGCACCCGGACACCTGGTTGCCTGCTGGGAATCGGAAGCGGTTGCCGACGAGGCCGACCGCATCCTGGCCAGCGCCCACACCGTGGAGATCCTGGAAGAGGAGACTGCCAATGTCTGAGAATGAACAGCTTCCCGAGGCCGAGGACGCTCAGCCCGAAGAAGAAGTGCAGTCCCAGGAAGAAGCCGCCGTCGGCACGATGACGCCTGAGCAGATGCGCGCCGCCGCTGCGGCGTCGGTCAGCCAGGCCGCTGCTGCGTTGGTCGAACACGAAGGCAGCGGCCGCACCGAACCGCACGAGAACACCTTGCTTGAGGTCCAGGACCTCAAGATGTACTTCCCGGTCACGGCCGGACTCCTGCTCAAGCGCAAGGTCGCGGACATCAAGGCCGTCGACGGTATCTCCTTCGCGGTGCGCGAGGGCGAGACGCTCGGGCTCGTGGGCGAGTCCGGGTGCGGCAAGTCGACGACCGGACGCGCCATTCTGCAGCTCTACCGGCCCACCGCCGGACAGGTCTTCATGTCGCCGCCGCGCTATACCTCGCACATCGGCGCTGAGGAAAACGGCGCCGGCGGCGAGGATGAGGAACTCACGCCCGAGGTCGCGGCCGGCGGGCCGGTTGATCTGACCGGGCTGTCCGGTCGCAACCTGCGCGCCTACCGGCGGCAAATGCAGATGATCTTCCAGGACCCCTACGCATCGCTGAACCCGCGCATGAGCGTCGGCAGCATCGTGTCCGAGCCGATGGTCATCCACGGCCTGCAAAAGGGACGGCGCAAAGAGCGCGTCCGCGAGCTGCTCGAAACCGTAGGTTTGAACCCCTACTTCGCCAGCCGCTACCCGCACGAGTTCTCCGGTGGACAGCGGCAGCGCATCGGCATCGCCCGCGCGCTCGCCGTTGAGCCTGCATTTATCGTCTGCGACGAACCCGTCTCCGCGCTTGACGTGTCGATCCAGGCGCAGATCATCAACCTGCTCGAGGACCTGCAGGCCGACTTCGGTCTGACCTACCTCTTCATCGCCCACGACCTCTCGGTGGTACGGCACATCTCGCACCGCATCGCCGTGATGTACTTGGGCAAAATCGTCGAGCTGGCGCAGTCCGATCGACTGTACGAAAACCCGCTGCATCCTTACACGCAGGCGTTGATCTCGGCGGTACCGATTCCCGACCCCGCGTTGGAGCGCAGGCGTGAACGGTTGATCCTGACCGGCGACGTGCCGAACCCGATCGCCCCGCCGCCGGGCTGCAACTTCCACACCCGCTGTCCGATCGCGATCGACATCTGCCGCGAGGAAGACCCGGAGTGGCGCGAAGTGGTCGAGGATCACTTCGTCCGCTGCCACCGCGTCTAGCTAGTCGCTTGGCGAATCGGCAGCCAATCAGAACGGGGCCGCAAGGCCCTGTTCTGCGTGCCTGACAATCGGCGGCGGCTCTGCCGACTGATACGATCTGCCCACATGGACCCCCAACGTATCCGCAACTTCTGCATCGTCGCGCATATTGACCACGGCAAATCGACGCTGTCCGATCGCCTGATCGAGGCCACCGCGACGGTCGACCGTCGCGAGATGTCGGATCAGCTATTGGACTCGATGGATCTCGAGCGCGAGAAGGGGATCACGATCAAGGCCCGCGCCGTGCGCATGGAGTATGAGTCGCCGGAACATGGCCGGCATCGGCTCCACTTGATCGACACACCCGGGCATGTCGACTTCTCCTACGAAGTCTCACGCAGTCTTGCGGCGGCCGAGGGCGCCCTCCTGGTCGTCGACGCGGTTGAGGGCATCCAGGCGCAGACCCTGGCCAATGTCTACCTCGCGATGGAACAGGACCTCACGCTGATCCCGGTGATCAACAAGATCGACCTGGACATTGCGAGGCCCGATGCGATTGCGGCGGAACTGGTCGACGTGATTGGCTTCAACCAGGACGAGATGCTCTACGTCTCTGCCAAGACCGGCGAGGGGATATCGGAGTTGCTCGAAGCAATCGTCGATCGGATTCCGCCGCCCACAGGCAACTCTGTCGAACCGCTGCGGGCGCTCATCTTCGACTCCGAGTATGACTCCTACAAGGGCGTGATCGCGCACGTGCGCGTCAAGGACGGCGAGGCGAGAGGCCAGTCGCCCCTGCGACTCTGCGCGACCGACCGGCGTTTCGAGGCAATGGAAGTGGGCAGCTTCTCACCGGCGCTGCATCGCCTGGACGCGCTTGCCGCCGGCGACGTCGGATATGTGGCGACCGGCCTCAAGGATGTCGCGGACGTTCGCGTCGGCGACACACTCACTGTTGGAGGTCGGACGTATCCCGACCCGTTGCCTGGTTACCGCGAACCGAAGGCGATGGTGTTTGCGGGCCTGTATCCCGCCAACTCGTCCGACTATCAGGAACTCTCCGACGCGCTCGACAAACTGCGGTTGTCCGACAGTTCGATCCAGTATCAACCTGAGTCGTCCGCCGCGCTCGGATTTGGTTACCGCATGGGATTCCTGGGACTGCTGCATATGGAAATCGTGCAGGAACGCCTGGAACGTGAGTACGGCCTGGAACTGGTCTTCACGGCGCCGTCGGTCGAGTACGAGGTAGAGGGCGTGGACGGCCAGGTACGCCTGATCGAGAACCCCTCCGACCTGCCGGCGCCCAACCACATCGATGAGATCCGAGAGCCCTGGGTGCGCATCTCCGTGATTGCCCCTCACGAGCACGTCGGCGCAGTGATGGAAACGGTGACCGGCCGGCGAGGAGAGTACAAGCAAATGGAGTACCTGCAGCGCAGCAGCCGCTCCAATGGCTCAGGTGGTTCGGCGCCTGCGGTCAGCGAGATTCGCGTGCTCCTGGAGTACGAACTACCGCTCTCCGAGATATTGACCGACTTCTATGACGAGCTGAAGTCGCGCACGCGCGGCTTCGCCAGTCTCGACTACACCCTGATCGGCTATCGGCCGGCCAAACTGGTCAAGCTTGACTTGTTGATCAATGGCGAGCCGGTCGACGCGCTCTCGGCAATCGTCCACGCCGATGCCGCCGCTTCGCAGGGCCGCAAGCTCGCTGATCGGCTGCGTCGGCTCATTCCCCGTCAGCTCTTCGACGTGCCGATCCAGGCCGCGGTCGGCGGACGCATCATCGCGCGCGAGACCGTCCGTGCAATGCGTAAGAACGTCACTGCCAAGTGCTACGGCGGCGATATCACCCGCAAGCGGAAACTGCTCGCGCGACAAGCCGAGGGAAAAAGGCGGCTCAAGCGGGTCGGCAATGTCGAGATTCCCCAGGAAGCCTTCCTCGCCGTGCTCCAGCTCGGCAAGAACTAGGCGGCGTCAGGCTGGTTCAGAGGCTCCAATCACCGCCTCACTGGTTGCGCCATTCGAGCCAGGTTCATCCACTTCTGCTCCGGTGTCGTCATCAACGTCATCTTCAAGGGCGATCTCCAACACGCCTGCCGTCTCGGCGATCGAGCGGCGAATCTCCTCGAGCAGTTCCGGCTCGTCAATCGCCTCTGCCGCGAACGTAACCAGCTCGAACAGGGCCTCCGCCGGGATCAATGTATAGCCATAGGTCTCGCAGGCATTGACCAGCGCTCGCGGGAATGGCTCACGCCGGATGCGCGGATCGGTCTCGCGAAGTCCATTGGCCACGATGATCCCGCGCGGGCGCGACTTCCGCCGCAGGTAGTGTTCCTCGATCCGCTGCTGCAAGGTCAGGTAGAGCCGATCGCTGACGGCGTTGTTGGACGACGCAATCTCAACCAGCACGGACTCGGAGCCGTCACGGATCTCAATAGCAGCGTCGCTGCCGGTCACGCTGTAGCCGAGGAGTCGGAAGGCGTCTTCAATCACTTCGCGGAATGCCGTGTTCTGACTCAGCCACAGCATGCCCTGGAGCCTGGTGGCGTCGGCCAGCAGTGACCGAGCTTCCTGTACCCTTCGTTGTGCGTGCTTGAGGTCAAGCTCGGCCGCGGACAGTTCGTCTCGCACCGACGACGACTCCGGCGTGTCATAGCGGCGGACCCAGGGCGGCGCTTCCTCGGCGTCCGGCTCCTGCATCAAGCGCTCGATGCACTCCAGCAGCGCCGAACTGAAGATTTTGCGCTGCGTCGCCGCAAGCGCATCCGGAGGCGGCAGGACCACGATTCGCCCCGCGCCGACGCGAAACTCTGCGGCAACGACGGCGTCCCCGACTGAACGACCTAACACCATGCTTTCGTGCGCGTTGCTCAGGTCAAGCACCGCCCGATAACGCAGGCGTCCGGCAAGATCGTCCAGGTATCCACTGGCGGCGTGTTGCGGGATCGTCGAGCGCACGTCCTTGCCGTCGGCGGGACGCAACGAGGGCCACTTGAACGGGTCGCCCTCTGGACTGGGAATCAGGGAGTATCGATTGAGGCCGGGGAATGATGCGACGCTCGGGTGGCGCACATTGGCATACGCAAACACGACCAGTAAGCCACCGCGGTCCAAGAGCTGGCGCAACTCAAGCTGGCGCGACTCCAGCAATTCTCCCAGACCGAAGTGAAACGCACCCGACTCCCCCGGTGAGATTGCCCGTCCGTCTGGCGACTTGACATCCAGCGTCATGTTTGCGATGCCCTCGATCTGCTCCGAGACTGCCTGCGGGTCAATGACGCAAGCGTCGTAGTCGAAGATCGACGGGGCGTTGGCGATCGAGTGATTGTCGACGTTAGGACTGGGCACGGGGCAGCCGATTGAGATGATGCGCATGGGCTGCTCCTTGCCTCGGTCGACTGGGCGAGCTCGGTCGCCCGCTGCATCGAGTGTACCTGTGAGTGTTGCTGTGACGGCTGGTGATAACGTTATGAGCGGTCGTGCTAGACGGGGAGCTAGCGGTGCCCTCTACCCGCAATCCGCTCTAGCGGGGTTGAACTCCTGAGTTGAGGCCGGCGACATGAGACCTACCGACGCCAAGCAGTGAAGAAGCCTGGGTCCCGCGCGGCGGCCCGCCGTGAACCCCGTCAGGTCCGAGAGGAAGCAGCGGTAAGCGGTTGTTCGGTCGGGTGACGTGGGAGTGCCTGGGCGGAGCCGGCTAGCGAAGGCAAGCTTGTGGAGTCGTTCGATTCCAGGTGCACGGCCACTACAACTCCCTCACGGCCGCGCCCGGTCGGTGGGGACGCGCCATGAGTAGACGCAGACGGACCCGCCTGGGCCAGCACTTGCTCCGTGACCAACGGGTCGTGGACCGCATCCTCGAAGCGCTGCCGGATGATCCGGTTCCGATCCTTGAAGTCGGGTCGGGAGACGGCGTTCTGACCGAGCGACTCGCGCAGACCGGGCGTCCACTTGTCGCCATCGAACTTGATGAGATCATGGCGTTCCGCACGAGACGCCGACTCGCCAAGCTCGGCCTGGATCGAGCGACGGCCGTACTGGAACAGGACGTGCTCGAGATCGATCCAGAAGAGTCGCTGGCGGCTGTAGCCGCACGGCGTCCGTACGGCCTCGTCGGCAACCTGCCCTACGCCATCACTGCGCCCATCTTTCGCAAGTTTCTCGAGACGGAAGGCCAACGCCCGGCATGGATGCTGGTCATGATCCAGTACGAGGTCGCGCAACGGGTTACGGCGCTGCCGGGCAAGCTCTCGCTAATCGGCGTGTCGGTTCAGTTCTACGCCCGCTCCGAGCTGCTCTTTGCGGTTGAGCGTGAGGCGTTTGATCCGCCGCCCGAAGTTCGCTCCGCAGTCGTGATGCTCAGGTTGCTCGATCAACCAGCCGTCGACGTGCCCAGCGTGGAGCGATTCTTCGAGGTGGTGCGCGGCGGTTTTCGCAGCCCGCGCAAACAACTACATAACGCACTGGCTCAGGGCGTCTGGCTGCCGCCCGAAGGCGCTGGTGAATGGCTGGAGGCTTGCGAGATTGATCCCACGAGGCGCCCCGGCACGTTGAGCCTGGACGAGTGGGCTCGCCTTGCCTGGTGGCGCGAGCAACATCTCGCTGAGTACGGCGGATCGCGCTCATGACGACCTGGAGTTCGCCAGCAGCGGCCAAACTCAATCTCACCCTGGAAGTCCGGGGCAAGCGCGAAGACGGCTTTCACGACCTAGGATCCGTCGTGGTGTCACTGGACCTCGCCGACGAAGTGCGACTCAGCGTGGGCGCCGAAGAACGATCGATCTCATATCGCGACGACGCCGGCAGGCGAGTCTCCATCGAAACGTCGGACGACATCGTCCTCAGAGCATGGTCGCTCCTCCAGCGGCACTGCCGCTTACCGTCCGAGGCGACGGTCGAAGTGACCAAGCGAATCCCGGTAACCAGCGGTCTCGGCGGCGGCTCTACAGACGCTGCCGCCTTTCTGCGTCTCGCGCGCGCCGCCTGGCAGCTCGACCTGTCGGACGACGACCTCCTGGAGATCGGCGCGCAGGTCGGCTCCGATGTCCCCGTCTGCCTGATCGGCGGTCCCGTGCTGATGGAAGGCCGCGGAGAGCGGGTGACGCCGATCCAACACCTGGAAGCGTCGACCAACTCTTGCGCCGTCTTGCTGCACCGTCCGGAGATTCCGGTGCCCGCGGCGAAGACGGCGACCATGTATCGCGCGCTTCGCACGTCCGATTTCCGCAGCGGCGACGCGACGAACCGGCTGGTTGAGCGATTGCGCGACGGCGCGACCCCGATCCAGGACGACTGCGTGAACTCCTTCGACGTGCCTGCGCGAGAGGTCATGCAGGGGCTGACCAGAGCCTGGAGAGCGATGGGCTCAGCCATCGCAAACTCGACGCTGGAATCCGGTGAACAGCCGGTCGTGCCACTGTTGGCCGGAGCCGGTCCCACCTTGTTCGCGCTGCTCTCGGAACGCGATGCGCAGCGCGCCGCCTCGCAACTTCGAGCCGCTGCAGGCTTCACTTGCGTCGCAAGAGTGTTAGGCAGCCGCGAGACCACGACAGTGCGACCGCTCTGAACATGGAAACAGTTGCCGCGTTGTTCTCGGGATTCGTCGCCGGCGCGGCCGTCGGGGTGTTGGGATTGGGCATCTTCGGGCCGCTGCTGGTCAGCGTGCCCACGACGAACTGGCTTCGCCGCCAGTTTCCCGACCCCTCAAACTGGGTCATGGTCAGTCTCGGCGCAGCGCTCGCGGCGCAAGCGGGATGCGCCGTGGTTGGGTTGCTGCTGGGCGTCGTCTTCCTCAGCATCGCCGACGATGCATCGGGCGGGCTCGGCAGCCCCGCGTGGCAGTTCACGACCGGGGTCATCCTGATCGGTTTTCTGCTCGCCGGGGGCGCGGCCGCGTGGCAACCGCAGCTCTGGCGCCGCTTTGCGCTCTCCGCATTGCTCGCGATCGGCTGTTATGGCTGGATGCTGCCGCATCTCGCCGCGGCGTGACCCTGGAGGGGTGCAATCGGCGTAAACGGAGGAGGACAGATCGGTGCGTATACTCAGGTGAGCAAGTCCGACTAGCCCCTGGAGCAGGAGCCCTGGTGGATCCTCAGACACTGCCTGGCACCATTCTTGACGCCCACATTCACACCGTTCGCGGCGCGGCCGACTCGGCACTACAGCCTGACGAACTGCTGGAAGAGGCGACGCGAATCGGCCTGACCGGCGTCAACCTGACCGAGCACGACCGCGTCTGGGAACGCTATGACTGGAATCAGTTCTCGGAATCGATGACCGAGGCGGGCATCTATCTCAACCAGGGGATGGAAGTCTCCACGGACCTTGGTCACGTCGTCGTCTTCGGCATAGATCAGTACTACGCCGGGATTCGCTCCGCGGAACGGCTTCGCGAAGTGTGTGACGAGATCGGCGCATTCATGTCGGTCGCGCACCCGTTTCGGCACTTCTTCGATCCCGTCACGTTCCGCCGGCGCGGCGAGGAGCCGTTCTCGATGACGCCCGAGGAAGCGGCCGAGAAGATGCACGTCTTCCAGGTCGTGCACGGGATTGAGGTCGGCAACGGCGGCAACACGAGGCGGGAGAATCTGTTCGCGCTCGAGGTTGCCAGGATTCTGGACAAGCCCGTCACCGGCGGCTCCGACGCGCATTCAACGTCCGGCATCGGCAGCTACGCGACGGTGTTCCCGGAGAAGCTGACCGGACGCGAGCACACGGTCCAGCTTCTGCATGATGGAGCCACCGTCTGTTACGAAGGACTCAACATCGGCGAGTTTCGCCCATTCGGACCCTGCGCCGAGGACGAAGCTCCATAGGACACTCACCCGCAGACGTCTGGTTCGGGCGTGACTGAACGCATCTACGCCGCTGTCGACCTCGAGATGACAGGCCTCAAGCCTGGCTTCGACGAGATCATTGAAGTCGGCGTGATCCGCTGTACGCCCGAGCGAGTGCTCGATAGCTGGCAAACGCTCGTCCGTCCCATGGAAATGCCGCCGCTTCGCGTCCAGCGAATGACCGGCATCACGCCCGAAATGCTTGAATCGGCTCCAGCGTGGGATCAAGTCGAAGGACGCCTGCGCGAGCTGCTTGACGGCGCGACCCTGTTGGGTCACAACATCGGTTTCGACGAGAGCTTTCTCGATGCTGCGGGGATCACGCCCACCTCGCCCTCCGTGGACACGCTGCCACTGGCGCAGATCCTCGACCCGGCCGCGCCGTCGCACCGACTCGGTGAGCTCTGCCTGCGCTACGGGATTCCACTCGACGACGCTCATCGCGCGCTCGCCGATGCGGAGGCGTGCCGGCAGCTGTTTCTCAGTCTCGGCGAGCGCTTCGCCGAGCACTCGCTGGACGCGCGAGACGCCCTCGCCGAGATCAGCAGCACCGGGTCCTTCTTCTGGCAACCGGGACGCGTACTCAGGGATTGGGAGCGCTTAACGCCTCGTGTTCAGCCTCCCGGCAAGCGGAGGACGGTTGGGCCGTCGATTGCTCGCTCGCCCGATCGCGTCGAATTGCCAAGTGGATCGCTTGCCAGTCTGACTGAGGCTGCCTTCGCCTCGCTTGACGACGATGAGTTCGAGCATCGGCCGGAGCAGCTCGAGATGGCAAGAGATGTCGCGGAGACGCTGCAGCACGGCGGCACGTTGATCGTCGAGGCCGGCACCGGCACCGGCAAATCTCTCGCATATCTCGTTCCTGCCGCGCTGTGGGCGCTCAAGACCGGCAGCACTGTGATCGTCAGCACACACACGATCAATCTGCAACAACAGCTCGTGCACAAGGACATTGAGTTCGCTCGACGGTTGATTGCAGGGGTCTCCGAGGACGCATCCGATGCGCTCCTGGCAACCGTCGTCAAGGGTCGAGACAACTATCTCTGCCAGCAGAAGCTTGACCTCGAACTCGGGCGTTGCGCCGATTGGGAAGACCCGTTGCTGCTCGCCCGTGCTGCCGTCTGGCGGTCGGGCACTGAGCAAGGCGACCGGGCAGAACTGAGGCTGCCGGCGCCGATGGTCGACCTCTGGCCAAAGCTCTCTGCCGGCGACACGCGCTGTCTTTCAGACAGGTCTTGCGAATACGCCAACGATGGCAGCTGTTTCCTGCTCCGTGTGCAGCGGCAGGCGGCTGCGTCGCACATCGTCATCGCCAACCATGCGCTGCTGGTTCGGGCCCTGGTCAACGGGGCGATCACCATGCCGGATGGCGCAGTCGCGATCATTGACGAAGCGCACGCGCTCGAAGATGTCGCTACCGACCAGCTCTCCCTTGCCATGAACGAGGGCTGGATGATGGAAACCGTGGTTAAGGTCGCGCACAGCGCCGACTCGTTGGCCGCCAAGGCCGAGCAGGTCGGGCTGGATGACCAGTCGACTGCGTTGACACAGTCCGTTGCTCGAAGCGAGATGTCCCTGGCCAAACTGTTTGAGGATGTCGCCGCATTCGTGTCCGAGTATGCGGACGATCGCATGGGCAATCAGGATCGAGTCACCCTTAGTCCCGGAGCTCGAAACAGTCGCGCATGGTCCGACGTGGAGATCGTCTGGGAAGGCGCGCACGAAGACCTGATCCTCCTCTCCGCCGAGGTCAAGGAGGTCGCCGATCGCGGGCGCAGCGAAGCCGCCGAGTATCGGGGTGATGAGGAACAGCAACTCCTCTCCTTCGCCGAGGAAGCAGACTTACTCGTCACTGAACTCAATGAACGGATGAACCAGTTGAACCGTGCCGTCACGGAGCACTCCGAGGACATCGTCGCCTGGGCGACGCGTGAAACCAGGAAGTCGGAGCGAACGAGCGTCCATGCGGCTCCGCTGAGCGTCGCTGACTACCTGCGACCGCTGTGGCAGGACCGACATGCCGCGGTGCTGACCGGTGCGACCCTGGCCGCATCGCCGCAGGAGGCCGACTTCGGCTACCTGCGAGAACGACTCGGCATCAACGATGCGGCGGAGGCGCAGTATGGCTCACCGTTCGACTACGAGCGGCGTTGCCGCATCTATCTGCCCGGCGACATCCTGGATGCCGACAATCCGGAACACCATGACTCTGTCGCCGACGCTGTCGTGACGCTCGCCGCCGCCGCCGACGGCCGTACCATGGTGTTGTTCCGTTCCTACAGCGCCATGAACCAGGTCGCGCGGCGAGCACAGGAGCGGTTGGAACAGGAAGGCTTGGTCCTTCTGCGCCAGGGCCGCGACGGCTCGGCAGCCGCCGTCGTTGAGGCGCTGCGCCGAGACTCCCGTTCAGTGCTCTTCGGCGTGAACGCGCTCTGGACCGGCGTCGATGTCCCGGGCGATGCGCTCTCCCTGTTGATCGTGACCCGTCTGCCGTTTGCGCCTCCCTACGATCCCGTGCTTCACGCTCGCGGTGAGCAGTACGAGAACGAGTTCATGCAGTTCACCCTGCCGGCCGCGATTCTGCAGTTTCGCCAGGGCGTGGGCCGCTTGGTTCGGACTCAATCCGACATCGGCGCAATCGCGCTTCTCGACGGCCGCATCGTCAGCCGCCGCTACGGGCAGCAGTTCATCAAAGCCATGCCCCCCGCGCCCCTTCGGCAGATTCCAAGCGCCGCGGTGGCGAATGAGCTTCGCGAGTTCTTGCCGCGGCCGGACGGTGCCGCGTGAGCCTGAACGACGCATGGCCATCAACCGTTCGTGGAGAGCGAGCGGCCATCGTCCCGTTTGTCGATTCGATCACAACCGCCGACTGGTTCGATGAGGCGGCGCGGGCAATCGCCGGTCGACGCGAGCCATGTCGGATCGAGCGTCGGTTGGCTGACGGTGATCAGGGTTGGTGGATCGTTGCCGACGACGAGCAGGTCGGCGCGCTTTGCGCCCGGCTCGGCTCAAGCGCCGCGACTCCTGAGTCCCGCGCAGTGATCTGGACCTGGCTGGCGGTCGAGGCGCGCTGGCGAGCCTACGGCTACGGGGGCGCGGCCGTCCCGCTGCTTGAACACGCGGCCCGCTCAGCTGGAGCGACCGTCGCGCTCGCGCCCCTGCCTCCGGACAATGGAGTCGCGCTCTACTTCTGGCTACGCTTGGGCTACATCCCGCTCCGCTCGGTCGATGTCTCGGCCGACGACTGGCCGAGCGGAGTCGCTCGCGACGCGCTGTGGATGCAGCGTTCGTTGCATCTCGACAATCTGCCCGCAGAATGAGGAATCGCTGATGCCGATGATCTTGCCCGATGAAGTCAAAGACCGAGTCAATGGTGCGCTCGACGAAGGATTTCCCCTCGTCCTGATGGCCGTCAGCGCCGATGCCCAACCGGTGGTCAGTTTTCGCGGCAGCGCCCAGACATACGGCGACGACGCGCTCGCCGTCTGGGTCCGAGGAGAGCCGTCCTCAACGCTCGAGGCGATCACGCAGAATCCGAGCGTCGCCATGACCTACACCAACATGCCCGCGCGCAAGTTCTTCATATTCCGCGGCCAGGCAGCCGTGACCACCGACCAACAGCAGCGCGATGTGATTTGGGAGGGCCAACACGACCTCGAGAAGTCGCGGGACATGGAGCGGCAGGGGACCGCGGTGATCATCAGGTTGGACTCGGTACAGGGGAGCGGCGTCAACCTGACCCGCGACTGACGCCCGCTATTGCTTGCGTTGGCGATTCTGCAGCGACCGCCGGAATATGCGTCCGCCACCCAAACCGGCCATCAGCACACCCACCCATAACGCGATCGTCTCCGGTAGCCCGCCCGCGCCTCCGAACACCACGCCCAACCAGATACCGACTCCCATCGCTGTGACTACGCCGGCCGAAGGAATCCAGCGGCGGCTCGGAGTTGCGACGGCATGCTGTATCTGCGGTTCCCGATACGCAACGGGATCGGGCACATTCGCAGCCGAACTTCGTCGGCGTCGGCGACGCGGTCGTTGGCGAGGCATCTCAGCGCCGTCTCCGCGCCCGGTCACGAGCCAGGTCGCGCGCCGATGCGCCCTCGCGCGCGTGCAGGGTCCGCCTTGGCGATGGCTCCGCCGCCGGCTGAGTCCCGGGGGTATCGTCCGCTGCTGGAGCAGCCTCCCCGCGCTGCGCTGCCAGGCAATTGTGACAGGCAAACTGCAGCGCCATGACCTCGTCGTCGATCCAGACATCGCCGCAGTCCGGACCGGTCGCCGTCGTCGTCAGGCGCAAGTGGAAGTAGTCGCCGCAGCGGTAGCAATCCGAGCGCGCCTCAGGAGCGGCCGGCTCATCGCAGACAACGCAGGCCGGGAGTCCCGACTCCGAGATCGCTTTGCTAGTCATCGCGATAAGCGTATCCGCTCTTCAGCAAGGGCAATATCCGCCGGGTTGTGGGGGTCTAGTTCGTTGTCCCACACCAACCGTTCGAGCTTGCGCAGCCACTTGCCGGTGGACGGGCCTCGCTCAATGCCCAGCTCACTCAGTCGACTGGCCGAAATGGGCGCACGGACCGATTCGCGCCGGGTGAGATACATGGCGACAGCATCGCCCGAAGGCCCGTCCCACAATTGGACCGCAGCCTCAAGCGTGGGATGAGGAATCCGCTGGAGCGCCGCAGCCACGCTCGACGGCCTGCTCATCACTCCGATCCTCCGTCGAGATTTGTGCAGTTCGGCTCCCATAGCCAGAGAGACCTGTTCCCGGCGGGTCATTCCAACCGATCGTGGCAGCCACTGATCGATCTCTGGATCGCTGCTGGTTAAGCCGACGCATGACCAGAACGACTCTGCCCCTTGCGGCCATTCGTACACCCGCGACGGCAGCGCCCAGCGGGGCTCCCGGCTCTCGGGGATCCTGAATCTCCGAGAGAGGACCAGCGCCTCCTGCACTGCGGTGTCCTGTAGCAGGCGCCGCCACGCATCTCCGAATCGATCAGCGCTCAGCCTGCCGAGCAGCGCACGATCACGCCGTGCCGATGCGGCGGTACGTCGCTCAATCTGCCCACCAATCCGCGCCGCGTATTGCGCAGCACGGATCAGACGGGTCGGATCGTCACGGAATGAGTCTGCGTGCAGCGTGCGGATGGTGCGCGACTCGAGGTCAGTGCATGCGCCAAACGGGTCGAGCAAGAACCCGGAGTCGGGGCCGACGAGCGCGACGGCGGCCGCATGCATCGTGAAGTCGCGGCGGCCCAGGTCGATCTCGATTGGCGCGGGCTCTACCACGGGCAACGAACCTAAGGTCGGATACCGCTCGGCTCGAGTTCGAGCCAGATCGACGGTAGCGCCGTCGGACAGCGTGACGCTCGCAGTGTCGAAGCGCTCGTGATGCGTCGCGCTCACACCAGTTACCCCGGCGATTGCCGCGCGGTAGGCGTAGGTATCGGCGTCAACGGCGAGGTCGAGGTCGAGCGCTGGCCGCGGAGCTGAGTCGTTGCCGAGCAGGATGTCCCGCACGACTCCGCCGACCACATAAAGCGGTTCACC
Source organism: Chloroflexota bacterium (assembly GCA_009838915.1). Taxonomy (GTDB): domain Bacteria; phylum Chloroflexota; class Dehalococcoidia; order Bin125; family Bin125; genus Bin125. The sequence continues at coordinate 216,166 of VXQT01000013.1, read as the reverse complement.
GCGAGCGGTCGCGGTTTGACATAATGTACTCAACAAGTGCCCGGTCGTATCGGACCGACGCCTGACGAAATCGAGCAGACGCAGCCGTGGAAACTCGTGCTTCATGCATCTCACCGTACGACGACCAAGACGGGGCCCGTCAACGACAGCCTCATCTGTCCACTAATTGATCACCTGAGTACACTGAGACAACGATGTGCGCGCGTTATCAAAGCCCGCTCGACATGTTGCAGGATCGCCTGCAGTATCGCTTCACCGATCCGGAGCTCTTGCGTCAGTCTCTCGTGCATCGTTCATGGCTGAATGAGGCGACAAGAGCGGGTACGGAGTCCAACGAGCGCCTGGAGTTCATTGGCGACGCAGTGCTTGGCGCAGTCGTCGCCCGCTGCCTGTTCGAGGACTTCCCTGAGGCCGACGAAGGCTGGATGACCGTGGCGCGTTCGCAGCTCGTACGCAAGGAAACACTGGCTGACATCGCTCGTTCTGTTGGAGTTGGACCGTGCCTGCTGATGGGCGCAGGCATCGCGAACGAGGGTGGCCGAGAACGCGACACCGTGTTGAGCCGCGCGCTTGAGGCTGTGATCGGCGCGGTCTGGATGGATGGCGGCGATGAGGCGGCAGAGTCGGTCATTCTTACGCTGCTCGCCGATGAGCTAGACGACGTCGCCGACGTCGGCGTCGTGCACGACGCAAAGTCGCGCTTGCAGCAGGTCGTCCAGTCCCGGCGCGGTGCGCAACCGACGTACGCAATCATCGCGGAGTGCGGGCCGCATCATGACCGATCGTTCCGCGCCGCGGTTGAAGTTGAGGGCGAATCGCTGGCCGAGGGCGTAGGACGCAGCAAGCAGGCCGCGGAGATGGAAGCGGCGCGGCTCGCGCTGCTGCGATTCCCCGAGGATTCGGCCTGATGCGGCTGCGATCCGTCGAACTTCATGGCTACAAGTCGTTTGCCGCGCGGACCGCGTTGCAGTTTGACGCGCCGCTTACGGCCGTCGTCGGACCAAACGGATCTGGCAAGTCGAACGTCATGGACGGGCTGCGCTGGGCGATCGGCGCTGGTTCGGGACGCGCCCTGCGTACTCGCCGGGCAGAGGATGTGGTCTTCTCGGGAGGCCGTGATCGCGCGCCGTCGGGGTTTGCCGAGGTGCGGGTGCAGCTTGACAACAGTGAGCGCTGGCTCGACCTGGATGCCGCTGAGGTCGAGGTCGTGCGCCGGGTCCACCGCGACGGCCAGTCCGATCTGCGAATCAACGGTCGCGCCGCACGCTTGCGCGACGTTCAGGATCTGTTTCGTAACTCCGGCCTGGGTTCCGGCGGCTTCGCCTTGATGAGCCAGGGTCTGGTCGACGAAATGCTCAGATTGCGGCCCCTGGAGCGGCGGCAGGCGATCGAGGAGGTCAGCGGCGTTCGGCAACACCGCCACCAGATGGAGGAGTCACGCCGCCGACGCGAGCGCGCGCAAGAACATCTCGAGCGTGCTCGTCTGCTGCGCGACGAACTGTCGCCTCGGCTGAAGAGCCTTGAGCGCGCAGCTCGCCGCTCGCGCCAGGCCCAGAAGCTCAGGCTGCAGCTGACTGAGGCGCAGCGTGACTACTTCCTCGCCGCCTCGGCGGAGATGGCACAAGAGCTGTTGGTTCGACGCGAGTCCGCGGCCTTCGCGGCGAGCGCCCGCAAGAGCGCAGAAGCGGAGCGCGCCTCGGCGACCGACGCGCTCGGCGCTGTCGAACGCGAAGCCGCAGCGGCCAGGCAGGCTGTCGAGGCTGCCGCCGAGACCATCCGCGGCGCACGCAACCGGCTCCGTACGCTTGAGCACCAGCAGGAACTCGACCAGCAGAAACGCTCCTGGCTCGCTCGTGAGATTGCGGATCTGGTCGAACGCGTACAGTCCCAGCCCGACGAACAGGCAGAAGGCGACGTGGAGTCCGCCGCGCAAGCGCTGGCCGAGGCGAGCCGGGCGCTTTCCTCGGCGCGCGATCGTCGCGACCGGATTGAGCGATCACAAGCATCTTCTTCGGTCCGCCGGCGCAGGTCGCTGGCGGAGATAGCGGAAGTTGAAGGGCATGCGAGGCAACTCTCGCAACGTTGGCGTGCTGGAGCAGCTCGCATCATTCTGAACGCGTCCGAGCTGTCGATGGCCGAGGCGGCGCGTCACGACCACGAGCAGGGGTGGCATCAAGCAGAGGCTCGCGTGCGTGACGCGCAGCAACACTTGATCGAGCGCCGGGACGAACAGCAGGCGAACCGGCGCCGGCGTGCGGAACTCTCCTCTCAACTCGATGAGGTTGGCGCGCAGGTCGACAGCCTCGAGCGTCGAATCTCCGCCGCCAACACGTTCCGGGCTCGGGTGTACGAACTGACCAACGATCACGTGCGGGCGGACGCCATCTTCGGTGAACTCATGGATGCGACGCTGCACGAATCGCCCGAAGAAGCCCTCGAGTCGGTCCGACGAATTGTCGACGGAGATGCAGGTCGGGCAGTAGCCCTGCCGGAGAATCGCGCGGACGAACTGATTCGCACGACGCTTCGCGCCATGGAGTCCGCCGACACGCTCGAACAGGCCAAGTTGTCCGCCGAATCGAACCGCATTGCGGCCACGCCGGATGGAATCGTGCTCCGACCCGACGGCGTCGTGCTCGGCGGCGGCACGCTGCCCGGCGCGGCGCGACTACGAAAACAGATCGAACAATTTCGCGCCGAGCGGGCGACAACGACGCGTGAGCTTGAATCGATTCCGCCTGGCGAGCGCGTCGATCAGGAAGTTGAAGATGCCGAGGAGGCGTTGCAGGAACTAGCGGAGGAGCGGGACTTCGCGCGGCTGGAGACGGAACAAGCAAGAGAGCTGGCGGAGCAGCTCCGCCGCCAACGAGGCGATGCACTGGCGCAGTCTCGTGTGCTGCGTCGCGATGCCGAGCGCTTGCAGGTGGCGCTCGCTGAGGCACGTGCTGCGCTTACGCAGGCGGATCGCGAACTGGCCACCTCGGATGATGGCCAAACGCCGGACCTTGCGGCGCTCGAACAGCGGCGAGACGAATGCGCCGCCGTCCTGGCTGAAGCGCGGGCACACGCCGCCTCGGCCGAACGGGCGCGCGTCGATCGCGCCCGCCTCAACTCTCTGCATCGGGAGCTTGCCGAAGTCGAGTCCACGATCCGAGCACGGGAGCCCCAATTGGAGGCGGCCGCATCGATCGCCGAAGACACCACCGCCCGCGACTCCACGCGTGAGCATCTAGAGGGGTTGGAGCAACGACGGTCCGAGGCCGCTCGTCAAGTGGAGCATGCTCAGGAGTCCCGGCTTGACGCGGAACGGCATGGGGTCGAAGCGGAGGCGTTGCTGCGTGAAACCGAGACTGCCCTCGCGCGTCTCGATGCCGAGGCTGCTGCTGAAGGTGTCGACCTCTCCGGTCGGCATCACCACTCCCACCCGACCCTCGAACTCAATGGCTCGGCGCCGGTCGGCACCGGCGTCAATCGACACACAGAGCGTTCTTCCGGGTCTCCTGCAGGCGCGGTCGCGGTCGCCGAACCACAGGCGCCTCCTGTTTCGCTGCTCCGCGAGAGGATGCAGGACTTGCAGCAGAGGCTGCAGCGTCTTGGTCCCATTGATCCCGGAGCAGCGAGCGAGTACGACGCCGAACACGATCGATGGCAAGACATTGAAGCCCAGATCGATGACCTCGAACAGACTGAACGATCGCTGTCTGCGGCGGAGCGAGACCTTGAGCAGCAGATTGAGCGTCGGTTCCGCGACGCTTGCCGCCGAGTGGACGAAGCGTTTCAGCGCTACTTCCAGCTCATGTTCCGCGGCGGGCGCGCGTCGCTGGTGCTCACCGAGGATTCGCCCTCGCCCAATGTGGATGCCGAACCGGAGGCGCAGACTCAGCGCAGTCTCGGCGTTGACATTCGCGCACAACCACCGGGCAAGCGCGTCTCGACACTGGGCCTGCTCTCCGGGGGTGAACGGGCGCTAACTGCGATCGCGCTACTGTTTGCACTGCTGGAAGTGCGGCCTGCGCCGTTCTGCATCCTCGACGAGGTCGATGCCGCGCTCGACGAGGCCAACGTGGAGCGTTTCGTCAACGCGCTCAGAGAGCGCGCAAAGCACACCCAGTTCGTGGTCATCACCCATAACCGACGCACGATCGAACAGGCCGACAGCATCTACGGCGTCACGATGGGCGCAGCGGGAGTAAGCCGATTGCTCTCGGTCAGGGTCGATCAAGCAATCGCCGCCGCCTCCTGAGCCACTGCGTGTGCGATGTCAAGTCCTCGTACAAAGACTTTGCACGCGTGTCGGCTAACCGTGGGCTGCGCTGTCGTAACCTGAGCGTCATGGATTTCATTCACGCAGTCTGGACCCCTGCTGGTGCGGGTCCGCATCCCACACTGATTGCGCTGCACGGCCACGGCGCGCACTGCCAGGACCTCGCGCCGCTGGCGCCGCTCCTGGCCGACGGGCAGCTCCAGGTCATCTGCCCGCAGGCCGAGTTCCGGCTCGAGGGCGCGCCCTACTCCTACTCGCCGATGTACACGTGGATGCGTCGTGGGGCCAACGACCGGCCGATAGACGGAGAACTCGCCCGCGTCGCCACGGCGCTGTCGGAGTTCATCAGCGCCGTCTGCGAGCGATACCAGGTTGACACGCGGCGGGTGGCGTTGATGGGCTTCTCGCAGGGTGGATCGCTGGCCTACCGACTCGCACTGAGCAAACCTCATCGCTGGCAGGGCGCGGCCATGCTCTCGACCTGGCTCTCCGACGAAGCGGCAGACGATGTCCACCCTGACGCCGCGGACCTACCTCTGCTGGTCCAGCACGGCATCAACGACCCGCTGGTCGAAATCGAACGCGGACGCAACTCCCGCGATCGACTCCAAGCGATGCGGATGAACCTTGACTACCGCGAGTACCCGATGCAGCACGAGATTGGACGCCAGAGCATGCACGATCTCTCCGCCTGGCTGAGCAAACTCCTGCTCGACAGTGGGGCGGGCGACTGATGGCGAACCTGTTCCGACGCTTCCGGCGCGGCGATGCTCCGAACGAGCAGACGCTTGAGCAAAACGCCCGGGAGGCGGATGAGGTACGCGGCGAGTACCAGCGCAGCGTGGCCAACACGCGTCGCGGACAGCTTGGCGCGTTGCGACGCATCTTTCAGCGCTCCCGCGTTGACGACGACTTCTGGGAAGAGCTCGAGGAGACGCTAATCCTCGGCGACATCGGCGGCGCAACTTCAGCGCAGTGGGTCGAGGAGCTCCGGGAGGATGCCACCGGCAAGGACGCCGCCGCGATCCGGGAGATGCTGCGTGAACGCATGATTCGGGGATTGGAGCGCCCTACCGGGGTCGGCTCATTGTGGAGTGCTGAGAACGGTTTAGAGCCAGTCGGCGCGCCGCACGTCATCCTCGTAGTCGGAGTGAACGGCGCCGGCAAGACGACGTCGATTGCCAAGCTGGCCCACGCCTACCAGGAAGAGGGCAAGTCGGTCATCCTCGCTGCCGCGGACACCTTCCGCGCTGCAGCGATCGAGCAGCTGCAGACCTGGGGCGAGCGGCTCCAGGCTCCGGTGATCGCACACCAACAGGGCTCCGATCCCGGCGCCGTTGCCTACGACGCCGTCGAGGCGGCCATCTCGCGCGGCGCGGACGTGATGTTGATTGATACCGCCGGACGACTGCAAACGCAGCGCAACTTGATGGCCGAACTGGGCAAAGTGCGGCGCGTCGTTGAGTCGCGGCATCAAGGCGCGCCGCACGAAGTGTTGCTCGTGATCGACGCCACCAGCGGACAGAACGCCCTGAGTCAGGCACGCCAGTTTTCCGACGCGACGGGCGTGACCGCGGTCTGTCTGGCCAAGCTTGACGGCACCAGCAAGGGCGGCATCGTCTTTGCCATCGCCGAGGAGCTCGACATTCCCGTACGCTTCGCCGGCACAGGCGAGCGGCTCGGCGACATCGCGCCATTTGACGCAACCGCCTTTGTCGACGCGCTGCTGTCCGAAGACTGAGCTGTACATAACGGAGACGAGCCCAGTGTTGAGTCAGATTCTCAATCTCAGTCCACGCCGCCTGATCAGTGTCGCATTGCTGGTCGGCGCAGCCCTGCTGGCCGCGTTGTTGATCGTGCTCTGGCAGCTCGGAGTCTTCGACAGTGCCCCGCCCCCGGCCACGCTGCAGTCCGCCGTCGAGTCCCTGCGCCAGGACGACCAGGAGCAACAGTCCGCCGCACAGGACCCGGCACAACCCGATCAACAGTCAAGCCTCGATCAGCAGGTGTCGCCGCAGCAAGCGGATGGACAGTCCGCAGCGTCTGATCCCGGTTCAGCGGACGGACAGTCCGACTCGGTTCAGTCGCCAGCCACCTCCGACTCGCAACAGGCCTATGTGAACGGCTACGGGGATCAGTACGAGGACTCGGACGCCGCCCGGGCGGAGGACGACGAGGCGCAACAACAGACGCAACAGACGCAGCCCGGGCAGGATCAACAACAACGCGGTCAGCCCGCCGCCGCCGAGTCGCCAAGTCTCGCCGATTTGGCCGGCTCCTGGATCATCTCCGAGCGCGGCGAGTCCTTCGTGGGCTACCGAATCGGCGAAGAAATCGCCGACATCGGCACTACGACGGCGGTCGGTCGAACCGGCCAGATCGAGGCGAGCCTGGAGTTCGACGGCGCCGTGATCACCTCGGTCGTGATCACGGCCGATCTGCGCACGCTGCGCAGCGACCAGTCGTTCCGCGACGGCGCCTTGCGCACACGTGGCATCGAGTCGGATACGTACCCGTTCGCTACCTTCACGCTTGCGGAACCGATCCCTATTGGCGCGTTGCCGACCAAAGAGGAGTCGCTCAGCGTCACGGTGCAAGGCACGCTCGACCTGCACGGCGTGACCAATCCGGTGAGCATCGCGCTCTCGGGGCAGTTCGTGGATGGACTAGTTGTCGTCGTCGGTTCGACTGAGATTGCGCTGGCCGACTACAACATCGAAAAGCCCACCACGGCCCGGGTGTTCTCGATTGACGATGTCGGGATCATGGAATTCCAGCTCGTCTTTGAGCGCGCGCCGTAGCGTGCCAACCACCCAGTTTCTGCTTCACTCAGGAACCGGCTCGGCGCAAGACTGTGGTTATGTCGCGCAATCCGCCAGTGTCGCTACATAACCTGCATAGTGCGATCATGACTTGAGATCGCTTCGATCGCCGCGCTCAACCAGGTCGAATCTCAGATTCCCAAACGAGTCCTGTTCGACGTTGCGAATCTCGCCTTCCGAGTCGAGATGTCCAAGAATCTGGAACAAATCCAGCCGGCGCAAATCCTCGTCCGAGTGTTCCATCAGCATCGTCACGGAGATTCGATCGTGCCGTCCCAGTCGCGTTGTCTCCGCCTGCAGTGCTCGGCGCACGGTCTGCACGTCCGCAAGCGTCGCTGCTTCCGCCTGCGACGCGGCTCTTACGTCGTTAAGCTCGGCCAGTCGTCGCCGCAAACCGTCAAATAGACCCATCTTCCGACTCCGCATCCAGCGCCAAACCTCGATCCAGCGCTCCTTGCACGATAGCTATGCCCAACTCGTGCCCATTTCGCAATCCGAGCATTCGAGTCCTGGATGTCGCGGATCGTCGCCACAGCGTCGTCAACAACACCGCGGCAGCCTCCCAGTCCGACTCCGAGGCGGGAAACTCGTCGAGGGGTGCGAATCCCCGAGCAAGGATCACCGCGCGTCTGCCGTCCAACGCCTCCTGTTCGGCGCCAAACTCCTCGATCACCGCATCGAATTCGTGCTCGGCGTGGTCCAGTTCGTTCCGAGCCAGTCGCACCAGGCCGTGTACGAGTCGAGAGTCAACATCGTACGGACGCCGTTCCGCGGTCCGGTAGGAACAATCAAGCGCCCGATCAAGATCGCCGCGGAACAGCGCGATCCAGGAATCTTCAACGTCGTTGTGTCCAGCCAGTTCGCGCACCACCTGCTGAATCGCCGCAACTGCACCGCCGGAGCGGAGCAATTGTTCGGCCTCTTCCAGGCTGCTGCGTCGGCGCTCGGACTCGGGGTCGCTCCCGATCCGGCTGCGGAGGCGGCTGAACAGACTCATCGCAGGCTCCCCGTCCCCATATGCGCGATTGATAGCGTAGTGGCGTGACCTCTCGCCCCAGCATCCGCCACATCGTTCACGCCGACATGGACGCGTTCTTCGCCTCTGTTGAACAGCGCGACCGACCGGAACTGCGCGGCAAGCCGGTACTCGTCGGCGGCTCGCCCAAGGGACGCGGCGTCGTCGCGGCGGCATCATACGAGTCGCGCGTCTTCGGATGCCGCTCGGCGATGCCGATGCGCACCGCCGTCAGACTCTGTCCGCAGGCCGAGATCGTACGGCCCAGGTTCTCCCGCTATCGGGAGGTCTCTACGCAGATTATGTCTATCTTTCGCGATGTCTCGCCGCTGGTCGAGCCGCTGTCCGTGGACGAGGCATTCATCGACATCACGCTTCGAGTCGAGGCTGGCGCTATGCCGGCCGAAGTTGCGCAGTGGATCCGCCAACGCGTGCGCGAGGCCACGGAGCTCACCGTCTCCTGCGGCGTTGCGACCAGCAAGTCGGTCGCCAAGATCGCGTCCGATCAGCACAAGCCCGACGGCCTCACGGTCGTTGGCCCGGGAGATGAGGCGGCCTTCCTGGCCCCGCTACCCATCTCCGACCTCTGGGGCGTCGGACCGAAGACCGCGGATCGCCTGCGTCACGCCGGCATCGAGACAATCGGCGACCTCGCCCAACGGCCGTTGCCGTGGTTGATTGACCGGTTCGGATCGCGCGGCGAGTTCTTCTGGCAACTGGCCCAAGGAATCGACGACCGGCCGCTCAGTCAAGACCGAGAGACCAAGTCGATCTCCTCTGAGACCACATTCGCCGAAGATGTCGGCGACGAAGCCAGATTGCGTTCCGTGGTCGGGGATCAGTCCTCCAGCGTCGCCCGACGCCTGGTCGAGCAGGGCTTCCGCGCCCGCACGGTCCAGCTCAAGCTTCGGCTGTCCGACTTCACGACCTTCACACGACAACGCACGCTCAGTAGTCCGACGCAGGCGGCGGAGTCAATCGAGCGAACCGCGCTGGCCCTGCTGCAGGAACAACTCTCACCATCACGGCGCTTTCGCCTGGTCGGCGTAGGGGTCGCCGGGCTCGAGCGTCAGGGCGTCGCCGCGCAGCTCTCGCTGTTCGACGAGTCGGGACGCTCCGCGCTCGTGCCGCCCGAGTCGACCTCCAGACGCGCGCGTCAGCGGGTGGTTGACGATGCAGTACAAGAGCTGAACCAGAAGTACGGCGGCGATATCGTCCACTTTGGACCAACATCGAGATCCGAGGAGGCCTGATGATCCATCCGCGCGACTCGTCCGTAGTCAGCTTCGACTGTTACGGCACGCTGATTGATTGGCAATCGGGTGCGAGAGCCGCGGTTCGGGCACTTCCAGAGTTGGCGCATGTCGATGTCGAAGCGCTGATCGCTCGACGCCTTGAGGTAGAACTCGAAGTTGAACACGAACGCTATCGACCTTACGACCAGGTGTTGGCTATCTCGATTCAGCGCACGGCCTCGGAGTTCGGCGTGGACCTGAGCGACGCCTCCGCCACGGCGTTTGCCAACTCGATTGGCGACTGGCCGGCGTTTCAGGACGCCGGCGGGTTTCTCAAGCGCCTGGCCACCGTCGGCGCGCCATTGGCGATCTTGTCCAACGTGACCCGCTCCAGCCTGGCCGTCAGCGTCCGCAAGCTAGGCGCAGCATTCGATCAGTTGATTACGGCGGAAGATGTGCGCAGCTACAAACCTGATCACGACCACTGGCGCGAGCTCTACCGGACGCGGGATGTTGCTGCGAGCCAACAACTACATATCGCCGGCTCGATCGCCCACGACATCCGACCCGCAGCTGAACTCGGCGCGACGACGGTCTGGGTGCGTCGCTTCCACGAACCGATTCCAGACGACGTCGAGCCCGATCTGATCGTCCAGTCACTGGCCGAGCTCGGCGACTACTGGCGGCTTCACTACTCCCGATAGCATCAGCGCAGGAGGCGACCGATGAAACTCACCCGCATGTACCAGGGGGACGACGGCACCTCGCAGTTCGAGGACATCGAGATTGGCATGACCGAGCTGGACATCGGCGCGTTCACTCGAAATCTGCGTCCCCAGCACATGTCGTTCCGAATCTCACCGCCGGACCTGGTCTACGACTGGCACAACGCAACACAGAAGACGATGATCGTCGTCATTCAGGGTGCAGTGCAGACGCAGGTCTCCAACGGCGAAACACGCCGGTTCGGCCCGGGAGAGATCTGTTATGCCGAGGATGTCGATGGACCCGGTCACCTGACCACCGATCTTGAAGGCCCACGTCTCAGCCTGATGGTCTTCCTGCCCGATGACTTCGACGTTCACCACTGGGCGCGTTCATTCAACGACTAATCGATTCAAGGAGTGAGTGAGATGCAGATCACCCGCGTCTACACCGGCGAAGACGGCGAATCCCACTTCGAGACCATCGATATCGCTCAGTCGGAGAGCCGTTACGGAGAACTCTCCCAGATGTTCGACGCCGAAGGTGTCATCTTCCGAACCACGCCGGTCGGCGGCGAACTCGACTTTCACAACGCGCCGCGGCGCCAGTTCGTCGTCACGCTGAGCGGCACGGTCGAGATTGAGATCGGCGACGGCACCAAGCTGCAACTGCGCGGCGGCGACATTTTGCTCGCCGACGATGTCACCGGTCGAGGCCATATCACCCGTGACCTTGAGGGTCCCCGCCGCAGCCTCTTCATACCGCTGCCGGACGACTTCGACGTTGACACGCTGCGTGCGTGAGCCTCAACTTCCCGCGACCTGCCCGCTCCAACGCCAGTAGTGATCGAACGCCGCGATTGTTAACGCGTGTGTGATCAGCTTGTCGTTGACCAGCCCCGGTATCTCGTCCAGGGGTACCTTCGACACCTCGATCGCCTCGCTAGACGTGCCCACCACGTGGTCGTCGCCAACGACGCGCGATACGTCCTGGGCCAGGTATGACCAGCAACGGTTCTCCTGCAACGCCGGGTTGGGATGCACCCACCCCAGTTCGATAGCGTCGGTCGCGGAGTAGCCGGACTCTTCGAACATCTCCCGTAGGCCCGCCGCTTTCGCGGACTCACCCGGGTCGACGATGCCGCCGGGGATCTCCAATGTCAGTTCGCGAGTGCCGTGTCGGAACTGGTTGACGAACACCACTTCCCGCTCCGGCGTGATCGGCATGATGTTGACCCAGTCGGGAAACTCGAAAATGAAGAAGCGATGGTCGCGGCCGGAAGTCGGATGCCGCGAAACATCTTTGCGCAACTTGAAGAACCTGAAGTCCTCGATGATCTCCGAACTCAGCCGACGCCAGTTGTCGATTCCGCTCATGTCGCTGCGTTGATCACTTTGGCGTAGGTGTCGATCTTCAGAAACGAATCCAGCCCCGCGTCCACGAACTGCGTCTCCAGGTTCGCGAGCAGCGTTCGCTTGTATCCGTCCACATCGATTCCGAGCGCTGCCACATCAGACTTGATGCGGCGTAGTCCCAGCGCCACGGCCCCGGCCAACAGAATCTGGTTCTGCCACACGTACAGCCGCCCCGCGGTCGGCAGCCGGTCGATCAGCCGGGGCAGGATCGTATGCAGGAAGTTGACGTGCCGTACCTCATCGCGCAGGATCAGCCGGAAGATCTGCTTGGCCAGCGGATCCACGTCGTCCAACTCGAGCGCCTGCTGCAGGAACAACGCCGCAAAGTTCTCGCTGAACAGGGTCGAAGTCAGCCAGTTCTCGACCCGGTAGAAGCCCCACGAGGCCATCCCGCCAAATCGCTCGATCAGAAAACGCTCCGGCTTGGATAGATAGCCGTGACCGTCCACTTCAGTCAGGTATCGGTCCAGCACGTAGACGTGGCGCGCCTCGTCCTGGCATTGCGCCGCCAGGTACAGGTTGAGCGCCGGATCGCGCACCTGGTGCGTCGCCTGGCTCATCATCACCTGGATCGTGTCCAGGCCCATTACCTCCAGGCCGAGGAACACATTCATCAACCGCAGCCAGGCGGCGCGCCTGGAATCGGGAATCTCGGAGCCCGCCGACCAGTCCACGTCGCGGTCGGCGTTCCACAGCCGATCGCTCTGTTGGCGGAACAGGGTGCGGAACGCTTCGGCCTGCTCAACTGAGCGATGGGGGCGAACTGCGCTGGGTGATCGTCGCATGGATTGGCGGCCTCTGCCCGATCATACCCACTGACGGAGCGCGGTACTCGGTTCCATCGCGATGCTGATCGTATACTGCAGCCATGCCTGACGAAGGATTCGATCTGGAAGAGACGCTGCGCGCCTTGCGCGAGGCAGATGTCGTCGTGATCGGCTTCGGCTGGCTCCAGGAGCGGCTGCTGATCGATGGTCGACGCAACGAATCCGATGGACCATACATTCGCGTCGTTGAGCCGGTCCGTTCCCCCCAAGATCGAATTCGCGAGCTACGCAAGCTGCGTCCCAACTTCGACGACCCGGAATCGTTCGTGTTTTTTCCATGGGCTGGACGGGTGGACTCGTTCGTTGAGGCGGATCTGTTCGATCGCATCCTCGAACGCTGTGACGGCGATACGACTGCTGAGGACGACGCCCGCGCGGCGCTGAGCCGCCTCTACGAACTCGACCGCGAAGACATTCGCCAGGCGATCGCCGGCGGCGAAAAGTACCACACGCTCTACGAACGTTCGTCGTGACGCTGCTGCCACGCCGCTGTCTTATGTCGTGAGCTTTGTAGGTGTTAGCTGGTTGTCATACGCTGCGAGTGATTGTGTCCGAGCAGCGAATCGACAAGGCAGGGCCCGTGGTCGAGCGTAGAACCGAAACTCGGCCTCCGGCCGACGCGAGCCAGCCAGATCCACCCGGCGCTCCTACAGAGATCGTCGAATGCTCCCACGCCTGGGAGATTGATCGGCCCAATCAGCAGGTGTCCCACGGGCGCTGCTCCAAGTGCGGCGCCGAAAAGGACTTCCTCAACTACGGCGAAGAGCTCAGGATGCCCTTCGGCCGGCGGCGCCGGTCGTAGTCCGCGCACTTCACCGCCACACATCACGGTGGCGGCGCTGTCACTTCGACTCGAACCGCAATGATCCGCTCCACCCCATAGAACGCGATCAGGTCGAACGCCGCCGGACTCATCTGCAGGTCCGTATTCGTGGCTTCCGTGCCGCGAACCACTACCAGAGCTTGCGCACCAACAATTTCAGCCTGTTGTTCGTCCGTCAGCAGCGTTGCCCCGGGCAACCGGGTCAGGCGCAGGGTGGTGCCGGCCGGCCAGCGCGACGTGAACACCGTCGCCGGCTCAGTCGGGTCGTAAGCGACGCCGTCGGCCAAGGTTCGCGGAATCCCCGACGGAATTGCCTCAGCGGTGACGCGCTCGGCGACCGTTTCCGCCCCACCGATCTGCGCGGCGGTGACCGGTTCCTCGCTGACGGTCGGGAGAACAGCCGAGATCGACGGCGCAGCGGCCCTCTGTTGCTCCTGCTCCTCGTCCTCCGACGGCGAGATCTCTTCGTCTTGCGACTCAGCCGACTGCGCGGACTGCGCGTCTCCCGCCTCTTCCGCGTCGGAATCGGCAGCCTCCTCTCCGGCCGTCGCCGACTGCTCCTCTGCCGACTGCTCCGCTGAGGAATCCGAAACAGGCTCTGCTTCCGCCGACTCTGCGGAGGTCGACTGCGTGGGCTCGCTCGTCTCCTGCGTTGCAGCGACGTTCACATCGTCTTCTTCGAGCAGCTCGGTGACGCCGAAATACACGCCGACGCCGATTCCAGCGACCACGGCCAGCGCGACCAGCGCTCCGAACAGACGGCGTAGCGTGGGACCGAACGGCGGGCGCTCGTTCGGCAGTCGCAGCCGTTGACTGCTGTACTGGCGAAAGTCGTTGGCGCCCCGAACACGAACCTGGGGACTGGAAAAGTCCCGCGCCCCTCGCGGGTCCCGGGAGAATTGACTCATGGCTGCAGGGTATGTGATCACCTCTGGATCGCGGTAGCGCCAGGCGCAAGGCCATCAAGTCTCGTTACGATGTCGGCATGGCTTCAGACATCTCCGTCAAGCGCATCCGCTGCCCAAACTGCTCCAATCGGCTGGATGTCGGGACTCCGCCGGAGAGCGGTCGTACGCGGCGCGTGGTGACGATGTGTCCGAACTGCAACTACGACCTGGTCGTCTCCCGTTCGCAGAAAGATGGCGAACCGCTGCGTATACGCGCCTGCATGCGCTGGGACGTGACATGTCCCTACTGCAAGGCGGACACCGTCGCTCGAGTGCCGCCGAAGGGCCTGCTGCGGCGAAAGGAGACCACGCCCTGCCGCCATTGCCGCAAGCCGTTGATCGTCGAGCGCCGAGAGGAAGGACAGCTCGTCCTGCGTGCGCATCGCGGCATCCTCGAGGGTTCACTGCTGTAAGCCCGAGTGCGCGCATCGGCTTCGTCTGGCTCCTGCTTTGTTGTACGGATGTAATCGCTGCTACGTATCAGCCGATCCAACTGCTCACCGGGCGGTTCTCTAGTGACCGATTTCACTTGCACGATTACAGTGCATGAATACCAGTTCGCGGCTCTGTCGATCAGTTCAGGGCTTCAGAAAGAGCGACAACATGAGCGACTACGACCAGCGCGCCATCGAGATGCATCGTCAATGGGGCGGCAAGGTCGACTACGCCTCCAAGGTCACCGTCGAAAATCACGACGATCTGTCCGTGGTCTACACCCCCGGGGTGGCGGCGCCATGTCTCGAGATTGCGCGCGAGCCCGAACTCGCCCGCGTGATGACGGGCGTCGGCAACCTGGTCGCGGTCATTACCGATGGCTCCGCCGTACTGGGCCTCGGCGATATCGGTCCGCAGGCCGCGCTTCCAGTGATGGAAGGCAAGTGCGTGCTGTTTCGCAGCTTCGCCGGCGTCGACGCGATCCCGATCGCGCTCTCCGTACGCGAGGTCGATGATATCGTCGCCGCGATTGAGGCAATTGCTCCCTCACTCGGCGGCATCAACCTCGAGGACATCTCGGCGCCGCGCTGCTTCGAGATTGAGCAGCGTCTGCACGATTCGCTCGACATTCCCGTCATGCACGACGACCAGCACGGAACCGCCGTGGTCGCCCTGGCCGGCGTGATCAACGCCCTGCGACTGACCAACCGCGACTTCAAGGACATTCGCACCGTCATCCTCGGTGCGGGCGCCAGCGGCATCGCCTGCGGCGCGATCCTGCGCGAGATGGGCTGCGAGGAAGTCGCGCTGATCGACTCCAAGGGGCTGCTCACCACAGACCGCGATGACCTCAATCCA
Organism: Chloroflexota bacterium; assembly: GCA_009838915.1. Taxonomy (GTDB): domain Bacteria; phylum Chloroflexota; class Dehalococcoidia; order Bin125; family Bin125; genus Bin125. The sequence goes on along the minus strand of VXQT01000013.1, from coordinate 200,820 downwards.
TGGAAGCGGTCCGCTGCCGAGTGGTGCGATTTCCGCAACAATCCGGATGGCAGCATCCCCCAGACTTCCCAGGTCATGCGTGGTACCGACCTGTTCCTCGGTCTCGCGGGACCGGGCCTCGTCACCGTCTCCGATGTCGCTTCGATGAACGACAACTCCATGGTCTTCGCGATGGCCAATCCCACGCCTGAGATCATGCCCGATGAGGCGGCGGAAGCAGGCGCCGCGATCATCGCCACCGGCCGCTCCGACTTCCCCAACCAGATCAACAACGCGCTTGGCTTCCCCGGCATGTTCCGCGGTCTGCTCGACGGCGGCATCCCCAAGATCGAAGACGAGCACAAGATCGCCGCTGCACAGGCGATCGCCGACTTCGTCAGCGACCCCACACCGGATCGCATTGTGCCGAGCATCTTCGAAGAAGGCCTGGCTTACAAGGTTGCCGACGCGGTCAAGGCCACCGGTTAGGCGTCCTCCGCCGGGTTCGACTGCCGTTCGTACACATCCAGAGCCTGAGCCAGCGCGCCGCGAAGACTCAGTAGCGGTGCGTAGCCGAGCGAGATCCTCGCCCGCGAGTCGTCGATCAGGTGCGGCCGTCCGGTCATATCCACGTAGGCATCCACACCCTCCGGCTCTGGCAACACCCAGGCTGACAACTTGAGTGCGTCCAGGCTCCGTGCGACCACGTATGGCGCGCTCCAGAATCGTCCTTCAACGCCTCGCAACTGACACGCTTCGTTGGCCAGTTCCCGCCAGGTCGTATGCGCCGATGCGACATGAAACACCTGGTCGACCGATTCCTCAGGATGACAGAGCATGGCCCACACGGCGCGACCGAGATCGGCGCCGGCGAGAATCGAGAGCGGCGCCCGGCCACCTCCCACCAAAGCCCCGCGCGGACGGGAGACAAAGTGTTGAATCACCCGCATCATCGGTCCGTTGCCGCTCGCAATCACCGGCGCTGGCCGCACGATCGAGAGCGGAACTCGCCTTCGATACGTCCTCGCCACACGTTCCGCCGCCACGCGGCTTTGCTGCGCTGAACCTAACGGCCGCGGCACCCAACTCTCCGTCACCGGCCACGGCGGTAATCGTCGTCCGTAAGTCTCTGTCGTTGAGATCAACACGACCTGCTCGATGTCCCGTTGCCTGCATGCATCCAGCAGCGTCGTCGTGGCATGCACGTTCGCCGAGGTGTAAGTCGACGCCGAGTGCCCGGATTCGACAAGTGAAGACGCGTGCACCACGTGCGTCACATCCGGAGGAAGCGGCGCCATCTCTCCGTCTCCGGCGAAGTCAATCGCAACGATCTCAACGTCATGTCGAACCAACTCCGCGAGCACGGCCCTGCCCAGCTCCTCCTCGCCCCCAGTCAGCGCAATCCGCATCGTCGCCACCGGTCTGTCGCCTCGCCGAAACTGCTGTTGTTAGTCTCAGTCCTGCAACCAGAGCGTATGCCTTGCCGAACAGAGCCTCAGCATCCGGAGGATTGCATGCCAACCATCGAACGACCGAACTGCGACCTCTTCTACGAGGAGACTGGTAGCGGACCGGCGATCGTCTTCGCCCACGGCGCCGGAGGTAACCACCTCTCCTGGTGGCAGCAGATTCCGCTCTTCGCCCGGTCCTATCGCTGCGTCGCGTTCGATCACCGGGGCTGGGGCCGCAGCATTCCTACGGGAGGTCCCGGTCCCGCTGCGTTTGTCGACGATCTCATCGCCTTGATGGACGAGCTACGCATTGAGCGGGCTGCCCTGGTCGCGCAGTCGATGGGCGGCTGGACCTGCCTTGGCGCAGCGTTACAGGCGCCCGAGCGGGTCGCTGCGTTGGTTATGGCCGACACCATGGGCGGACTGATGACCGACGCGATCCGGGGCCCCTGGGAAGAGACGCGCAAACTTGTCGAAGGCCAGGGACTTGGCCAGCTCGCCTACGATCAGGGCCTACGCGACCGTGATCCGGCGCTCGCCTTCCTCTACGACGAGATCATGGCCATGAATCCGCCGCGTGATCCTGAGCTGATCGGCATGCTTGGCGAACTCGCGCCCGACGCCGATGCCGTCGCCGATCTGCCGATGCCGGTGCTCTGGATCGTCGGAGGAAATGACCCGTTGGTCTCACCGATCGTGATGCGCGAGGCGCACGCGCACGTTTCCGGCTCGGAGTACTACGAGGTTCCGGCGACCGGACACAGTGTCTACTTCGAACGGGCCGAGGAGTTCAACGGTCAACTCAATCGGTTCCTGGTCGATGCGGGTTGGGGCAACGGCATCTAACAGCTAGCCGGCGTCGGCCCAGACAATCGCTAACGCCTGTTCCAGCGCCTGCTGCTCGTACCGCAGCGACGGATCCCAGAGCATGAAGCCAAAACCTCCTGCTGCGGCCGTGGCCGCGATCTGTGCGTGAACCTGCTCGGCGAGATACGGCAATCCGCGCCGTTGATAGTCGTGGAAGTCCTGAAGCCAGGGACGCACCAGCGCCGAGCCCGGCGTTTCAATGCGCTCCACGGTTGCCTCGACGTTACGCTGCACGACTGGTCCCGGATGCGCGGGCGGATAGGCGTAGCCGAACGAACCAGGCGTCCAGCCGCTCGGATAGACCATCGGCGAGATGTAGTCGAGGTATGGGGCCAGACCCTCGACCGATTGTCCGATGCCTTGATCGTTGCCGGCCGTTGAGACGACGCCGAATGTGTCAAACGAAACCGCCAGCCCGGCCAAGTGCAGCGCTGCGCTCGCTTCCTTCGCGAACCTCGTGATTGCCGCGACCCGATCTGCCGCGCTGTACTGTTGGCGCTCCAACAGCCCGTTCTCATAGGGCAATCTGACGTAGTCGTATTGAATCTCTTCCACGTAGTCCGCAGCCGCGACGCCGATCTCGATGTTGTACCGGCGCGCGCCGCTCTTGTAGGCGGAGGACCACGTGCTTCCCATCGAATCAAAGAACAGGCCGCCGCTCAGACTGCGCAGGGCATCGTCCGTGAACCATCGAGGGTAGGTGCGGTCAAGGAAAGTTACGACTCGACCGATCCGATAGACGCCCTTGTTCTTCAATTCCTCGAGGAACGCGGCGACCGACTCCCCGTCCCGATCTGCCTCCATCTGCCTGACGGTTGGCGTCGCCGCGAACGAATAGACGAGCCCCACTTCGTCCTTGATATCCACCACCACGGCGTTAATCAGGTTCCGGTCCACGAGGTCGTGCGCCCAGGCTTGCACCACCGGATCGGTCATTTCATTGAACGGAATGTAGACCGCTCGCACGACCAGGCTGCGCAAGACGATCACTGTTTGATCGAAGTAGATTGGTCGTCGGACGATGTCGTAGCCCGGCTGAATCACCGTGAGCGAGCCGGTTCGATCTTCGGCTCCGAACTGGAATCGACCGCTGCTGTCGGTGCGCACCATCGCGCTGCCGGTTGACACCTTTGCGCTCGCCGCCGGTCGAAGCCGCCCATGATCCCAAACGTAGACCCGCCCGCTCAAACTCTCTGAGAATGCCGCAGCGGTCAGTCCGGGCACAGCCGGGTTCTGCATCTCCTGGGTTACCAGGTCACTAGGTTCCTCCGCGCCAGCCAAAGTCAAGGCGGCGCCGGCGACCGCGGAGAGGAGTAACACCATTGCAAGCAATGCCGCACGACCGAGTCGCGCAAACTCACATCCAACCAGAGGGACCATGTGTCGCGCCTTCCGCTGACACAAGAGCCAGCCCTGCCGCTGCACACACTCTACACATGAGGGAGCAAGCGCCATTTGAACGACGCTCACCGCGTTTGCAGCGGAGATCGCGGCTAATGCCAGTGGTCTCGATCTTGCAGGAGGCTTCGCTCGTCATTCGCGCTTGTAGTCGGACGCCGCTGCACGACTCAGGTTCAGGAGTCCCTGGTGCGCCGCTGCTTCGATCGGACGAAGCCCGCGGCCGAACAGAAACACGTTGCTCAGTCTCCAGCGCCAACCCAGCGGCCTGATCCGGTCGGACAAGCGGCAGCCGTCTGCGCGTCGCTCAATCCGGTATGCATGCTGCACGCGAAATCCGATTCCCATGCGGACCTCGATCAGAAGCTCCCGCTGCGGACGTTCTACGAGAATCTCTGCCTGACCCGTTTCAACGCCTTCGGCCGCCTCGTCACGCAGGAGCTGCCAGACCGCTTCTGGCGGCGCCGTCGAAGCGACCGGATCAATCACCTCGCGCCACTCGCTCGATCAACGTGCGTACATCCTCCAGATCGTCACAGCGAGTTACGCCGTCGGGGTAGTCCAGTCCTCGATTGCGAGGCCAGCTCACTAGTCCTACCTCTACGCCATTGCGCGCCAACAGCGCACAGGTGGCTGCGTCATCGTCGATATGAAGTGCTGCGTCACGGACCCGTAGGACTGCTTCCTTGAAGCGCGCCGACTTCAACGGCGAGCCGTTCATCACCAACTCTTCGACCAACGAGTCGAACCCATGACGCTCCAACCAGGCTTGCGTCTGCCTCCGTCCACGCTCGTGACGACCGGTCAAGATCATTACGCGTCCGCACTGCGCAGCGGCCCGGACCGCCTCTCTCGCACCGGCGCGAGGCGGGCGCTTGAAGTAGCGAACGCGGTACCACGAACTCTCCAGCAGCCGATCGACGACGTGTCGGCCTGGAACCGACGGACGTTGTACGTCGGACGCAGGCGCGAGCGTTACATCTTGATCGATTGCTGGATTCCAGCCGAATGGCGGTTCGGCGAGCACGCCATCAAGATCGAACGACCACAGCATCGTCGCGACTCTCCCTCGTCAGACCCAGCCCTGCTCGCGATACCAGCGCATCGTCTCCGCCAGTCCGTTCTCCAGTCGTGTCCGGGACTGCCAACCGGTGTCTCGGCTCAGCGCCGAGGAGTCGCATAGCCAGGCGGGCTGGCGCATCTCCAGCACCCGTGTTCGATCCAGCATCGGTTCCGTCCTGCTCAGTTGCGCCCACCACTCGGAACAGCGGGCAAGGCCGTGGAAGACTCCGGGAGAGAGCGACGGAATGAACAGCCTGCGGTCAGCGACCTCAGCCAGCCCGGAGAGCAAGTCGTTCCAGCTATACGGCCCCTCGGGATCGCTGACGTAGTAGCAGTCCTGAGACAGACGCTCGGTCTTCATTAGAGCCGTCACCGCGTCCGCCAGGTCAGGTCCATAGATCGCGTCAACCATGTTGGAGCCGTTGCCTAGCCGGACGGCAAATCCCCGCCGCGCCATCCAAAAGAACGCCAGCAGCCCCGTGTCGCCGGGACCGTACACGAGCGGCGGACGCAGGCTGACTACGTCCACGCAGTCTCGAAACTCCTCTAGCATCCTCTCCCCTTCGAGTTTCGATCGGCCGTAGGCCGAGACCGGATGTGGCTTCACCTCAGTCGACTCCGCGACGCCGTCACGCGAGGGCCCCTGTGCAGCTAACGAGGAGATGTAGACCATCCGCTTCACGCCTGAGTTCACGGCTGCTTCCGCCAGGTGCCTCGTGCCTTCTTGATTGGCGCGCATGAACTCCTTCGCATCCGCCGCCCGCAAAACCGCCGCGGCGTGCACGACTGCATCAACGCCATGGCAGGCCGAACGCAGGGAGTCGGGCCGCTGCAGGTCTCCGACGCACCGCTCGAAGGGAAGATCGCCAACGAAAGACGTATTGCTCGTTGGCCGCAGCAGCAGGCGCAACTCATGCCCGGACGCGGCCAGGGAGTGGGCGATGTGCCCTCCCACAAACCCGCTGCCACCGGTCAGCAGCACACGCACAGCGGTTTACTCGATCACTCCGTGGCGACGTCCTGCTTCTGCGAAGATCTCGAGCGCCCGGTCGAGTTGTTCATCGGTGTGCGTGGCCATGTACGACGTGCGCAGTATTGCCTGGCCACGAGGCACCGCCGGCGCGATGACTGCGTTGGTGTACACCCCATTGTTCAACAGATCGCGCCAGAATGCCGCCGTCCGCACTTCATCTCCGACACGGATGGGGATGATCGGCGTGGCAGAGTTCGCCACATCGAACCCGAGCGAGGACAAGCTCTCGCGCATCCGCGCTCCGATCTCCTGGACCCGTGACACGCGCCAGTTCTCTTCGTCGATCAGGCGCAGCGCGGCCAGTGCCGCCGCCGCGGACGCAGGCGGCAGCGCCGCTGTGAACAACATCGGACGTGAGAAGTGACGAATGTACTCGATCACCATGCGGGGACCGGCGCAGAATCCGCCGACCGAAGCCAGCGTCTTGCTGAAGGTGCCGATCGTGAGGTCATCCGGTTCCTCAAGCCCAAAGTGCGACCGGGTGCCTCGACCAGTGGGGCCCACGGTCCCGATCGCATGCGCGTCATCGACCAGCATCCGCGTGTTGTGCCTGCGGCAGACCTCACGCAGCTCGGGGAGCGGAGCGAGATCGCCGCCCATCGAGTACGCGCCGTCGATCAAGACAAGCCGCGGCTGCTCAGGTGGAAGATTGCTCAAGACCCGGTCGAGATGCGCGGGATCGTTATGTTGAAAGCGAGTGTATTTGCCCAACGCGAGCCCGGCCGCGTCATAGATCGACGCGTGCACGTCGCGATCAAGCACCGACACGCCGTGACGATCCACGAGCGCCGAGACCGCGCCCAGATTGGCCAGGTAGCCGGTCGAGAAGACAATTGCCGTTTCCATTCCCAGGAAATCGGCCAGGGCCTCTTCCAGTTCGAGATGCACGTGACTGGTCCCGTTGAGCAGTCGAGAGCCGGTCATCGAGGGGCCGAATCGTTCCAGTGCCGCACGCGCCGATTCCAGCACCTTCGGGTGCCGGGTCAGCCCCAGGTAGTTGTTCGACCCGAGCATGATCACGCGCTTGCCGTCGACAATCGCCTCTGGACCGTCGTTCACCTCGATTGGCTGGAAGAACGGGTAGAGCCCAGCGGCTCGCGCCTGGTCGGCGAGCTGAAAATGCGATATCCGCTCGAAAATGTCGGCCGTGCCTGCTTCCCGCTGGTGTCCGTCCATCTCCTCCATGCGCAGGCCGGCGGCCTGGGCTAACTCACTCAGCGACGGCGTGTCCGACTGCGTCTGGGTCATCGCCGTTCACGCTCCCTCGCACCTGTCTGTCGCAATGGCTGCGCAGTCTTGGATCGCGTCAAGACTGGAGTGTTCCCGCGAGTGTACGCGACCAGGTCCGACTTCCCTGCAGTTGTGCGCGTGCCAACCAGAAAGTCGACGCCCTCCGCCGGAATGCAAGGTCGACTACAGTGAAGTCGCTGGTGCGTCGGCGGCGCGGCCAACGACATCATGAGAGTGCAGCCAAAGCCCGCAGCGGCCTCAGCGGCCGCGGCCTTCCTCTTGCTCCTGCTGTGCAGTCTGACCTGGCCTGGACACGGGACCTGGTTGCTGATGATCGGTGTCCCGCTTGTACTTGCCGGCGGTGCGATCTGGTGGCGAGATCGAATCGACGCACAGACGGAGACAATCCGACGTCCGCAGGAATCTCCTTTCGCCCATGTCTCCGCGTACGGTCTGACGGGTGCGTCACTCCGCACGACCCGACGACCCGTGGCTGGAGTCCAGGTATCAATGCTGCTGGCTCCGATAGGAGCCTTGGCAATTCTTCTCTTCATCGGCGGCGCCCTGGGCTCCGATGCTCCGACTGTCGATGGAGCCGAGACCATGTTGCGGGACGATGTCGCCGCGATTGACCGAAGCGGCGAGGGGGAACTGGGAAACGCGGCAACAAGCCCTCGTCAGTTGCAGCCCGTCCAGAGTGCACAGACTGGGCTGACGAGCACCAGCGCCTCCGTATCCGAAGTCAGTCCCCCGGCCAACACGCAGCACATCGCTCCCAGCCAATCCTCCAGTTCCTCCCAAGCTTCGCAGTCCAACGCGGTCGTGAAGCCGATCGTGGTCGCCGCGCCAACTCCGGCCTCAGCAGCCTCACAGGACGCGGAAGACAACGAAGTCGCCTTGCCGCAATCAGCCAACACGTTTGAGTACGTAGTGGAGGACGGCGACACGCTTTATGACATCGCGGAACGCTACAGCACCACCGTCAACAAGCTGATGGAGCTAAACAGCCTCGACGGCTTCAGTTTCATCCATCCGGGCGATGTGTTGCTCGTACCGCGTGACGTGGATGGAGGCGAAGAGTCGTAGCCGGATTCGACCGGCGTCAGGCGTGGAGTTGAACGTTGACGAGCTGCGCCGCACGAGCCTGTTCGTCGGCGTGGTATGAGCTGCGGACCATCGGTCCCGATTCCACGTGTCGGAATCCCAGGCTCAGGGCTTCTTCGCGAATCGAGTCAAACTCCTGAGGCGGCGCATAGCGATCCACCGGCAGATGCTTCGCCGAGGGCCGTAGGTATTGGCCAACAGTCAGCAAGTCGACGTTCACGGAGCGCAGATCTCTCAGCAGCTCCGACACTTCGTCTCGCTCTTCGCCCAGACCCAGCATGAAGCCGGTCTTGGTCGGTATCTGCGGCGACCATTCCGATGCCCGCAGCAGCAACTCCAGCGATCGCCTGTACCGAGCCTGAAATCGCACGGTCGGATAGAGCCGTTGAACCGTCTCGACATTGTGATTGAGCACAGTGGGCCGGGCCTTGAGCACAGTTTCCAACGCGTACCGGTCACCGAGAAAGTCGGGAATCAGCACCTCGACCGCGGTCTGCGGCCGCCGCTGGCGGATCAGTTCGATACAGGAAGCGAAGATCTGCGCGCCGCCGTCCGCTGCGTCGTCGCGATTGACCGAAGTGATGACGACGTACGCAAGGTTGAGCCGAGCGACCGCGTCGGCCAGTCGGCGCGGCTCGGTCCAATCGAGCGGCGCCGGTTTGCCCGAGGTCACCGCGCAGAATCCGCAGGCCCGCGTGCAGGTATCCCCAAGGATCATGAAAGTCGCCGTGCCGCGATTGAAGCACTCTCCGATGTTCGGGCATCGCGCCTCCTCGCAGACCGTGTGAAGCGTGTCCTCCCGCAATAGCCGCTTGATCTCGTTGTATCGCGCTCCAGAAGGGAACTGCGCCCGAATCCACTTCGGCTTGGGCTCTCGTACGCGTGTCATTGCTCTTCACCCAGGCACTGCACCGGCGACAGTCGCAACCCAAACACCGTGGCGAGGGCATCCCTGACAAGAGGTACGCACTCCGAGACGGTGACTGTCCTTCCAAGTTCGGCCGTCAGCGATGTCGTGGTCGCCCGGTCAATGCCACAGGCGCGAATCCCATCGAACCAGGACAGCTCCACATCACAGTTGAGCGCCAGACCATGCCTGCTCACGCCCGACTGCAGCCGCACGCCGACGCTGGCGAGCTTCCGATTGCCCAGCCAGACCCCCGGGCGACCTGAGACGCGTTCGGGCTTCAGGCCCAATTCCAGTGCCGTCTGCATCGCCGCTTCCTCGAGTCCGCGAACGTACGCCGCAATGCCGATGCCTCGCTCCCGCAGGCGCAGGATTGGCCAGACCACCAGTTGACCGGGTCCATGGAATGTGACGTCGCCGCCGCGATCGGTATCGACCACCGGAGCAGATAGCTCGGTGAGCACGTGATCCCGCCCGCCACGCCGTCCTTGCGTGTAGACGGGTTCATGTTCCAGTAGGACGATGACCTCAGGCAGCGCGCCCACCGCTACCGCCTCAGCTCTCTGCTGCTGCCAGGCAAGAGCTGCCTGATACGGCATCGTTGCCAACCGACCAGATTGAACGATTCGAGAGCGCTCAATGCCCGGTTCTGGGCTCCGCCTCGCTGCACTCACCGCCGCTGCCGACATGCTGCTCCTGCCCTGTGATTCTTTGGTTAAGTCTATTGATCGCGCGACTTCGTCAAGAGAACGCCATCTGCGGTTGAGTAAACTGGCTTCAACATGACTACCTCCGAGTCTCCATGGCGAATGGCGCTTGGCCGTGAAATCGAGCCCTCGGGGTCCGAAGATTGGCTGGAGACGAACGACTGGATCGACTCGCTTCGCGATGTCGCCAGACGGCGAGGTCCGGAGCGGGTTTCGCGCCTCTTGCAGACGTTGCAGATCGAGGCGCAGCGCTCAGGCATTCGCTTGCCCGTCACATCGCAGACTCCCTACGTCAACACGATTCCGATCGAGAGACAGCCGCCCTACCCGGGAGACCTTGCGCTGGAACGTCGGATCAAGTCCATCATCCGATGGAATGCGATGGCGATGGTCGTCGAGGCCAACCAGAACAATCACGGCATCGGCGGGCACATCTCGACCTATGCTTCCGCTGCCACGCTGTATGAGGTCGGGTTCAACCATTTCTTCCGCGGCCAGGATCATCCCTGTGGTGGCGACCTCGTCTACTTCCAGGGACACTCCGCACCGGGCATCTATGCGCGAGGTTATGTCGAAGGTCGTCTCGCACCCGACCAACTCCACAAGTTCCGCCAGGAACTCTCTGGCGGTCTGCCCTCATACCCTCATCCCTGGTTGATGGACGACTACTGGCAGTTTCCGACTGTCTCCATGGGCCTCGGCCCGATCCAGGCCATCTACCAGGCGCGATTCATCCGCTATCTCGAGAACCGCGACTTGCTCGAACCAACAGATCGCAAGGTCTGGTGCTTCCTCGGCGACGGTGAGACCGACGAACCCGAGACTCTCGGCTCGATCGCGCTGGCGTCTCGAGAGGAGCTTGACAACCTGGTGTTTGTGGTCAACTGCAACCTGCAACGCCTCGACGGACCGGTCCGCGGCAACGGCCAGATCATCCAGGAGCTCGAGGCCGTGTTCCGCGGCGTCGGCTGGAACGTGATTAAGGTCATCTGGGGCTCGGAGTGGGATCAGTTGCTCGCCAGGGACGACCAGGGTCTGCTTGTCCAACGCATGGGTGAGGTTGTCGACGGCGAGTATCAGAAGTACACCGTGGCTGGTGGAGGCTACGTCCGCAATCACTTCTGGGGTGTCGATCCTCGCTTGCTGCGCATGGTTGACGACATGTCCGACGACGAACTCTGGCGGATGCGGTTGGGCGGACACGATCCACTCAAGGTGCACGCCGCGTATCGTGCCGCCGTTGATCATCGCGGCGCGCCGACCGTGATCCTGGCCCGCACGATCAAGGGGTACGGACTCGGCGAGGCCGGTGAGGGACGCAACATCACGCATCAACAGAAGGAGTTGAACGAGCAGGAATTGATGCAGTTCCGGGATCGGTTCGCGATTCCGCTTTCGGACGACGAGGTGGTCGGCGCACCCCTGTACCGGCCCTCGCGCGACAGCCGAGAAGCGGCCTACATCTCCACACGCAAGGAGGCGCTTGGCGGCCACGTGCCGGAGCGCCGGTCGCCCCGGTCCAACCTGACTGCGCCGCCCGACGAGACCTTCTCCGAGTTCCTTGAAGGCACCGGCGATCGCGAGGCGTCGACCACGATGGGCATCGTGAGGATGCTCAGCAGGCTCATGCGAGACCGCGAGCTGGGCGAGCGCATCGTGCCGATCGTGCCCGACGAGTCGCGCACCTTCGGGATGGAAGGCATGTTTCGCGAGTTCGGCATCTACGCGTCGGCCGGTCAGCTCTACGAACCGGTCGACTCGGATCGTCTGCTCTACTACAAGGAGTCGCGCGACGGCCAGATACTTGAGGAGGGCATCACCGAGGCTGGCGCCATGTCGTCGTTCATCGCCGGCGGCATGTCCTATTCCTCGCTCCAGGTCCCGACGATTCCGTTCTTCATCTTCTATTCGATGTTCGGGCTGCAGCGATTCGGCGATCTGGCTTACGCCGCGGGCGACTCGCGTGCGCGTGGATTCCTGATTGGCGCAACGGCAGGTCGCACCACGCTCAACGGCGAAGGGCTACAGCACCAGGACGGCCACAGCCACTTGCTTGCCTCCACGATTCCCAACCTGATCGCCTACGACCCTGCCTACGCCTACGAGATTGCGGTCATCGTCCAGGATGGCATCCGACGCATGCACGACGAAGACGAGAGCATCTTCTACTACATCACCGTCGAGAATGAGCCCTACGTTCAGCCACCGATGCCCGAGTCTGAGCTCGTCAGGGAAGGCATCCTGCGCGGCATCTATCCCCTGGTTCCCAGCGAGGCTCCCCAGGTTCGGTTGCTGGGCAGCGGCCCAATACTCAACGAGGTTCGAGCCGCACAACAGATACTCCGCGACGACTTCGACATCCGCGCCGATGTCTGGTCGGTGACGTCGTACACCGAGTTGCGGCGAGAGGCGCTTCACACCGACCGCTGGAACAGGTTCCACCCCCTGGAGGAGCCTCGCCGGTGCTGGCTGGAGACGTCGCTGGGCCAATGCGACGCGCCGATCGTGGCCGCCAGCGATTACACCGCGTCGCTGCCCGACCTCGTGGCGCGCTGGTTGCCCGGTCCGCTCACTGCGCTCGGCACCGACGGCTTTGGTCGCTCAGACACCCGCGAAGCGCTGCGAGACTTCTTCGAGGTTGATTCCAGTCACATCGTCTGGTCGGCGCTCAGCGCGCTGAACCGACGCGACGAGATCGACGGCGACACCTTGCTCAGGGCGCGCAGCGAACTCGGCATCGATCCGGATCGCGCCGACCCGATGATGAGTTAGACGACTGATATGACGACCGCCGCCTCCGACCCTGGAGTCATCCTGCTGCCCGACCTTGGTGAAGACATCGAAGAGGCGGACGTGCTCCAGGTGTATGTAAGCGTCGGTGACCAGATCGCCCTAGAACAGCCGATCGCGGAGATTGAAACCGAAAAAGCCACGCTCGATCTACCCTCTTCGCTTGCTGGAGTCGTGAAGGGAGTACACGTCAAGTCGGGAGACACGATTCGCCCCGGCGATCCCGTGATCAGCGTCGATCCGAATAGCACCGATGCGCCGCCTGCAGCCGTTGCACAGACCTCAGCACCCAACGATCCGCCGGTACAGGCTGAAACCACTGAACCGCCTCCATCGCCTGCTCCACCCGTCGAGATCGGCGCCGCAGCATCGGAGAACGGCTCCGAGCAGGCAGGCAACGCAACTGAGTCGGTCGAGAATCCCCCGCCCGCCCCGACCCCGCCCGCGCCGAGCGCGGCTCCGGCTCCCCTGGTCGAAGGCTATCTTGAGACGCGACCGGTCTTCGCGTCGCCCTCAGTGCGTCGCTTCGCCCGCGAGATCGGCGTGGACATTCGCGCCGTTCAGGGAGCAGGACCCGGCGGTCGAATCGACCTCGAAGACATCAAACGTCACGCCAGAGATGCGCCCGATCCGGCCCCGGCGGGCGGTCACAGTGCGCCATCCCCGGGTCCCCTTCCAGACTTTGCAGAATTCGGGGCGATCGAACGTGTGCCCATGAGTCGACTGCGCCGCACGATCAAGCGCAACATGGCGACATCCTGGCACGAAGTGCCACACGTCACGCTGTTCCACTCGGCGGACGTCACGGAACTCGAACAGGTGCGCCGCGATTTCCGAGCGCATGCCGAAGAGGCCGGCGGCCGCCTGACAATCACTGCAATCCTGCTCAAGATCACCGCTGCCGCACTCAAGGAGCATCCCAACGTCAACAGCTCGATCGATGCGGAGAACGACGAACTCATACTCAAGAGTTACGTCAACATCGGCGTCGCAGTAGACACTCCCCGGGGACTGGTCGTCCCCGTGATCCGAGATGTCGACTCAAAGAACATCATCGAGATCTCCGTGGAACTCACCGACATCTCAGAGCGGGCCCGCTCCGGTGATCTTGGATTGCAGGACTTCCGCGGCAGCAGCTTCACAGTGACCAACCTCGGCGGGCTGGGAACCGGACACTTCACGCCAATCATCCACCACCCCAACACCGCCATTCTCGGCATCGGTCGCGCCGACCGGCGTCCGGTCTGGTCCGAAGCGCGGCACGACTGGGAGCCGCGCAGCATTCTGCCGCTCTCATTCACCTTCGATCACCGGGTGATGGATGGCGCAGATGGTGCTCGATTCATGACCTGGATCGCCGACGTGATCCGGCAACCGCTCGTCCTGGCGCTCGGGGGATAGCAGTGGTGACCAGCGACGCAAACGGCACCGGCACGGGCACGATACGCCTCGCCGTGCTCGGTGCAGGTCCGGGAGGCTACCCGGCCGCGTTCCACGCGGCCGAGCGAGGCCTCGATGTCACTCTGATCGATACGCGGCCTCAACCAGGTGGCGTCTGCCTCTACGAGGGCTGTATTCCCTCCAAGGCGCTGTTGCATGTCGCCAAACTGATTCGCGAGGCCCGCCATGCGTCCGAGTGGGGCATCAGCTTCGGGGAGCCGCAAATCGACCTGGATCAGCTTCGCGACTGGAAGGACGGTGTGGTCCTCAAGATGACCAATGGTCTGGGACTACTGCGACGACAACACCACGTCCACTACCAGCAAGGCTTCGGCCGCATTCGCGACGCCAACCAGCTCAACATCGAGTCGAACGGCGAGGTGCTGCCGTTCGATTTCGACGCCCTGATCATCGCCACCGGCTCCAGCGCGGCAATCCCCCGCCCACTGCAGCTCGACTCCGAGCTTGTCATGGACGCCGCCCAGGCGCTCGAACTGCCGGATGTGCCAGACTCGCTGCTGGTTGTCGGCGGCGGCTACATCGGACTCGAGCTTGGAACGGTGTACGCCGAACTGGGATCGACCGTGACCGTGGTCGAGTCGCTGCCCGACATCCTCAGCGGCGTGGAACACGACTTGGTACGCGTGCTCAAGCGCAGCCTACGATCGCGCTTCGCCGAAACCCTGGTCAATACCACCGTGGTCTCGCTGACGGAAGTCGATCAGGGCATCGAGGCAGTGCTGGCCGACGACGCCGGCGTCGAGCGGACCGAGACATTTGACCGCGTCTTGATCGCCACCGGGCGGCGCCCCAACAGCGCCGGTCTGGGACTGCATCGCACGAAGGCCCACGTTGACGATCACGGCTTCATTGTCACCGACATGCAGCGCCGCACCGCAGAGCCATCGATCTTTGCTATCGGAGACGTCGCCGGTGAGCCCATGCTGGCGCACAAGGCCACTGCGGAAGCGTCGGTCGCGATCGAGGCCATCCTCGGTGAGCCGGCAATGTTTCGCCCACTTGCCGTTCCTGCAGTGATCTTCACCGACCCCGAGATTGCCTGGTGTGGGCTAAGCCAGGCCGACGCCTCCGCGATTGACGTCGAGGCAACCACGGTCAGCTTCCCTTGGGCGGCGCTTGGCCGCGCTTCTGCCTCCGGCCGCAACGACGGGCTCACTCGACTGGTCATTGAGCAGGGATCGGAGCGAGTGTTGGGAATGCAGATCGTCGGTCCAGGCGCCGGCGAGCTGATCGGAGAGGGTGTGCTGGCCGTCGAAATGGGTGCGCGAGCTTCGGACCTGGCCGAGTCGATTCACGCTCACCCGACGCTAAACGAGTCGATCATGGAAGCGGCGCAGCTGTTCTTCGGCCGCAGCCCCCACTACGTGGCCCGGCGGCGCTGAGAGCCGACGATGCTGATTGAGCTTGGCGGCCAGCAGCTCGACGCGACCGACCGCTGCCTGGTCATGGGTATCCTCAACGTCGCAACCGACTCGCCTGTATCCGATTCAGTTGTTCCTGTCGGCGACGCTCCGCGCCGCGCTGCGGAGCTGCGAAGGGCCGGCGCGAGCATCATCGACGTCGGCGCGCAATCGACGCGAACGGGCGCCGTGGAGGTCGCTCCGGACGAAGAGATCGCTCGCGTCGGACCAGTCGTCGAGTCCCTGGTCGCGGAGGGGCACCTGGTTTCCGTTGACACCTGGACCGCGTCCGTCGCCCGTGCAGCGGTCGCCGCGGGCGCGCACTTGATTAACGACATCACCGGCGCAGATCCGGACACCGTCACAGTCGCAGTCGAAACCGGGACGCCTATTGCGATCATGCACATGCGCGGACGTCCCCAGCGTCACCGCGAAGCCGACCATGACTACGACAACGTCACCGCCGAAGTGCGCAGCTACCTCGAACAGCGTGCGGGCGAGATCAAGCAGGCCGGCGCGCCCGATGTCTGGATCGACCCGGGATTCCAGTTCGGCCGCGGACTCGAAGACAACCTCCGCCTGCTACTCGACCTCCCCGACCTCGCCGCACTCGGCTATCCGGTCCTGATCTCCGCCTCGCGCAAGGGATTCCTCGCAGAGTTGCTGGGCTACGGCGAGCTCCGTTCGCACGACGCCCAGGCTCGCCCCGGCATGTTGGAGGCCACGATCGCGTTCAACGTTCTCGCCGCCTGGCTCGGCGCGCATGTGGTCCGCGTGCACGACGTGGAAGAGGTCTCCTGGGCGCTAAGCGTGTCGGGCGCGGCCCGCCAGCTGCGACGCTCAGTTGTTTCTGCGCGGGCGCGATAGACTCGATCCGATCGTCCAACGCTTCAGGAGATGATGACGTGCCCGTCTACACCTATCGCTGCGAGAAGTGCAGCGAGAACTTTGAGAAGATCCGTCCCATGTCACAGGCCTCGGAGCCGCAGGATTGTCCGACCTGCGAGGCCAAGTCCGAGCGTGTCATTGCCGGTATCTTCGAGAACAACTCGACCAAGAACCGCTCTGCCAACTTCCCCAAACGCAAGCGCTACACCAACTGGTAACCGAACCGGTCACCCTGACTAGCCCGGAGACTCGAATGACGCAGAGGCCGCCCGACCCGATTCCGTTCCCCGGTGACCCAGTACAGCGCGGCGCGCCGCCTCCGCAGCAGCAGCAACAACCGTCCGGTCCGGTCATCTACTCGGCCTCCGGCCAACCGATGCGGCGGGTGCAGCAGCAACCGTCTACACCGCCGCCGGAACCGGTTCCGCTGAACCGCACGCCTTCGCCCGCGCAGCCTGCAGAGCCTCTCCAGGCGGAGGCAGAAGACAACGAACCGGTCAGTCTCCACGGACACGTCGCGGCGGTAATCGACTCGACCGACGCCAGCTTCGCTCAGGATGTCATCCAGCGATCGCATGAGATTCCGGTGATCGTCGATTGTTGGGCTCCGTGGTGCGGCCCCTGCCGAGTGCTCGGACCAGTTCTCGAGAAGCTGGCCTACGAGCGCGACGGGCAGGTCCAGCTCGTCAAGGTCAACACGGACGAGAATCCACAGGTCGCTCAGGCGCTGCAGGTGGAAGGCATCCCGGCGGTGTTTGCCTTCGTTGGGGGACAGCTCGTCAACCGGTTTGTCGGGGCGTTGCCTGAGGAACAGGTGCGCGCATTCTTCGATTCATTGATCCCGTCCGAGGCCGACATCAAGGCCGCTGAGGGATATCGGATGCTGCAGGAGAACCAAATCCCGATCGCGCGCCTGCACTTCGAATCCGCGCTCGAAGAGGATCCGGATCACGAACCGGCCGGCGTCGGGCTCGCCGCCGTGCTCTCACGCATTGGCGAGAACGAGCGAGCCGTGGAGCTCGCCAAGCGCTGGCCCAACCATCCGATGAGCAAGAGCGTGCTGACGGCGATGGAGCTCACGGCCGTGCTGGACGGACTTGACCCCGATGAGGTGCGTCGCGCGGCCGGGACGAGCCCGGACGACGCGCTCGCTCGCTACCGGCACGGCTGTCTGCTGGCAGTTGAGGGCCAGTGGATGCAGGCGCTGGACGAACTGTTGGAGTCGGTCAAGTTAGACAAGACCGCCCAGGACGAAGCCGCTCGCAGGACGTTGTTGGGCATCTTCGGCATGTTGGGCGACGACCAGCCCGTGGTCGTCGAGTACCGCAAGCGCCTGGGGCGCCTGCTGTTCTAGGCGCTCGTGTAAGCAAGTCCATCAACAAGCCGGCAAGACCTCAGCCGCCGTCCTCTTCCATCCCCCGCGTGTACCATTCGCGAGTCCGCCACCAGGGCATCGGCTCTTCATCGTCCTCGCGCCTCGCTCGGCTGCGGATTGCCCAGATGAACACCAGCACCGTGGCGCCGACGAAGCAGAAGGGAATGAACAGCGAAGTTGCCAGCGTCTCGTCCGAGACGTGCAAGCTGTCGTCTTCCTCACCGCCCGCCTCCGCGATCTGCACCGGCTCCGTCAACGCATGCTCACCCGCTGCAGCTGCGCCCAGCGTGAGCGCGCTCAGACCCCCAACCACCACCAACGCGAGTAGGAGCCGCCGAAGCTGAGCCATTGGATCACACCCCTCAACTGTTCTCGACGTAGTTTCGCGCCAACCTGTGACATGGTCAACGGTTGGAGCGATGACTCGCAACGCTAGAATACGTTCATGCACCCGCCAACTCGTTTTGCCCTCGCCAACGCCGATGGCGAAGAGATGCACTTCCCGCCCGACGGGCCAGTATTGCTAGCACTGGTCAAAGAGGACTGCGACACCTGCAACCTGACGCTCCCGCTGCTTGAAGCCGTCCACCGCGCGACCGAGGACGGCCTGGATGTCTGGGTTGCAGTGCAGAAGCGCGACGATATCGCCGTGCTCAAGGATCGCCACGACCTGACCATGCCGCTGCTCGACGACGACGCGCTCGACCTCTCGTACGAGACCGACATCGACACCGTGCCCACGCTCTTCCTCTACGACGAAGAGCAAAACTGCACACTGCAGACCTTCGGCTTCGACAAGCACGAGTGGCGCGAGATTGCCGGCGAATCGATGACGCTCGCCGGCCGGTCCGGCGGGGACACTGCCATCGATTGGGAGGCGTTGCCCGAGCAACGGCCCGGCTGCGGGGCCCGCAACTACGAACCGGGCGTTTACGAGCGGCTGCAGGCGCTCAAGAGCGGCGACCTGCTCTCACGACTCGTTGACCTCGCCGCAAGCGACGACATCCACGAGTTCATGTATGAGCAGGGCTACACCGACGGTTTCCCGGTTGTGCCGCCGACCCGCGAGCGCGTCTGGAAGATGCTCCAGGGCACGCCGCGCGACCCGCAGGATGAAGTCGCGGTCATGCCGCCCAACCTCGCGCCGATCACGGTGGAGAAGATCGCGATCAACGCCGTCATGGCCGGCGCGAAGCCCGAGTATCTGCCCTCGATCATCACCCTGGTCGAAATCGCTTGCACCGAAAGCTTCAACATCCACGGCGTGTTGGCCACGACCATGGGCGCGACGCCGGTTGGTGTCTTCAACGGTCCGATCCGCGACCGGATCGGGATGAACTACCTGCACAACGCGCTGGGCAGCGGCAACCGCGCCAATGCGTCCATCGGCCGCGCGCTGAGGCTTTGCGCCCGCAACGTCGGCGGCAGCGTGCCCGGCGGCACCGACCGCGCGACCCAGGGCGGGCCGCACCGTCTGACCATGAACTTCGCCGAACACGAAGACGCCAGCCCCTGGGAGTCACTCGCCGTTGAGCGCGGCTTTGAGCCGACCGACGATGTCGCGACGCTGATGGCCATGTCCGGTGGACCGGCCACGGTCGCCGACGAGCGCTCGCGCGACGGCCGCGGACTGGCCGGCACATTGGCGCTCTCGATGAGTTGCATGCAGGACCCCAAATCGCCGATGGTCGATACCCTCGTCGTTCTCTCGCCCGACCATGCCGGCATCTTCGGACGCTCGGGCTGGTCCAAGGACGACGTGCGCGAGTGCATCATGGAAGAGACGGCGATTCCGCTCAAGGACCGCCTGCGTTCCGCTGACGCCGGCTGTGGTTTGCCGCCCGACATCGTCGAGCGCTTCGGCGGGGAAGCCGCACTCGACATGCCGGTGTCCAAGTTTCGCGACAAGTCCAACATCATCCTCGTCGTCGCCGGTTCGCCGGCGGCGAAGTTCTCAACCATCCTCGGCGGCTGGGCCGGCGGCGCCTATTCGTTGCCGACCAGCGGGAAGATCGGCGTATGAGACGCCGAGTATGACAGACTGCGAGTAGCGCGCCGCAACCCTGCAGACGGCGCGTTGATGGAGAGGTCCAATGGTTACCCAGATCCTCGACCCTACGGACGAACGAGTGCCGATCAAGCGATCGCTCACGCCGCGCCCCGAGGCGCTGCATGGGACGATTGCGCTGCTCGACATTTCCAAGCCGCGCGGCGACGTCTTCCTCGACCGGCTTGAGGAATTGCTGCACGAGCGCGCGCCAGGAGTCGAGACGCGCCGCTTCATGAAGCCGACTGTCGCCAAGCCGGCCCCGCAACCGATCAAGGATGAGATTCTGGAGGAGTGCGACTTCGTCATCGAAGCGCTCGCCGATTGAGGATCCTGCACGACGTGCAGTGTGCACGACACCGTCTTTTTCGAACTGCAGGGCAAGCCCAGCGTTTTCGTCGCCACCTCCGAGTTCATCAAGGCCGCCAGCCACCAGGCCGAGCGACTTGGACTCGAAGAAGTGCGTCGCGTCTTCATTCCGCATCCGATGCAGGACCGCACCGACGCCGAGATGCACGAACACGCCGAACGCTTCGTCGACGAGATTCTTGACACCTTGATGGCGCCCGTCGAGTAGCTCTTCGTCCTCCTCTGGAGGATCGACGCCTTCGCTTCTCTCTCTCCCCGCTCCTCGGGGGGAGAGAGAAGCGAAGGCAGAGGGGGCGCCAGCCAACATCAACAGACAGGGCTTCTCTGTGTCCGGCGAATCCGACTTCTACTCAAGAGTCATCGAGATCGCCGACCACGATGATGTCCACGAGTTCATCTTCGACCAGGGCATCACCGACGGCCTCCCGGTCGTCCCGCCGACGCGCGAGCGCGTCGACCGGATGCTGGAGCGCGCCCCCGAGCAGTGGAGCAACCGCAGCGCGGTGGTTGCGACGCTCCCGCCCAACATGGCGCCGATGACAGTCGAGAAGGCAGCCATCAACGCGGTCATGGCAGGTTGTAAGCCCGAGTACTTCCCCGTAGTTCTGGCCTCGGTCGAAGCGGCGGCCGACGGACGCTTTCCACTGCACGGCTCGATCGCCACTACAGCGGGACTCGCGCCGATGATGCTGGTCAACGGGCCAGTGCGCAAAGCGATCGGCATGAATTGGGGGCTCAACGCGCTGGGCCAGGGCAACCGCGCCAACTCGACCCTCGGACGCGCGCTGCGATTGATGCTGCGCAACATTGGCGGCGCGGTGCCTGGCGAGATCGAGCAGGCCATCCAGGGCGGCGGACACAAGTGGACCCTCAGCTACGCCGAAGACGAAGACACCTCGCCCTGGGAACCATTCCACGTCGAGCACGGCTACGATCCCGCTGACAGCGTGGTTTCCTTGCTTCCCACGACCGGCGGTCCGCGTGTCTGCATCGACCAGACCAGCCGCGACGCTCGCGCACTAACCGGGTCGATAGCCATGGCGTTCCAGCAGGTCGTCAAGCCGCGCGGCCAGGTTACGCCGACGATGTTCGTGATCAGCCCTGAACACGCCGATGTCTATCGCGCGGATGGCTGGTCGAAGGACAACATCCGCGAAGCGATCATGGAGTTCACCGCGCTCCCGCTGCGGGAGCGTCTTGCCACGCCGACGATGGGCGGCGGCATCAACGAGTACGTGACCGAGAAGTACGGTCTCTCCGAGGCGGACCTTGATGCACCGATGTCCAAGGTCGCCGATCCCTCCTTCATCGCCATCACTGTCGCCGGGAGCCACGCCGGCAAGTGGACCAGTATCTACCAGGGCATCTTCGGTGATGGCGATCCAACGCAGACCGCTCCAGTGTTCAAGCCGCCTTCCGCCCTGATCCGTTCATGACCGAGCTCCTGTCCCGAACCGTCGACATCGCCGATCACGACGATGTCTACGAGTTCATGCTCGAACAGCGAATCACCGACGGCCTCCCGTTGGTCCCGCCGACTCGCGAGCGAGTCGAGCGGATGCTGAGCGCAACACGGTGCTCTCCAGCGGAGATCATCGGCAGAATCCCACCCAACTATGCCGATGCGACGGTCGAGAAGATTGCCGTCAACGCAGTCGCAGCCGGGGCCAAGCCCGAGTACCTGCCCGCGATCATTGCCGCGGTGCGAGCCGCATCAGCCGGCCGTTTCCCCTTGCACGGGGTTGTCGCCAGCACGGACGGCATCTCGCCGATGCTGATCGTCAACGGACCAATCCGGGAACAAATCGGAATGAACTGGGGCCTCAACGCGCTGGGCCAGGGCAACCGAGCGAACATGACAATCGGCCGGGCGTTGCGCCTTGTGTTGCGCAACATCGGCGGGGCTCGAGAGGGCGAAATCGATCAGACCATTCTTGGTGGAGCCCACAAATTCACGCTCACCTTCGCCGAGCACGAGGACGCCTCGCCCTGGCCGCCGCTACATGTCGAGTTCGGCTACGCGCCCGACGACAGCGTCGTCACGCTCCTACCCGTGATTGGCGGGCCTCGCCTCTGCATCGACGAGTACA
Organism: Chloroflexota bacterium; assembly: GCA_009838915.1. GTDB lineage: Bacteria > Chloroflexota > Dehalococcoidia > Bin125 > Bin125 > Bin125. The sequence goes on along the minus strand of VXQT01000013.1, from coordinate 178,662 downwards.
GCCGCAGCGCCCGCGCGCTGGTCGGTTCCCTGGCAATGGGCTTCCAGCGCATCTTTAGCCCCAACGGTCAAATCGGCCCATCGATGCTGGTAGTTAGCCCCGAACATGCCCATGTCTTCCGCCATGACGGCTGGAGCAAGGCCGACATCCGCGAAGCGCTTATGGAACTGACGGCTCTGCCGATCCGAGAACGCCTCGTCTCGGCTGAGGTCGGCGGAGGCGTCACCGACACAGCCCTGGCCCACTCCGGTCTTGGGCCCGACGAACTCGACCGACCGATGTCCAAGGTCGCGCATCCCTCACACATTTTGATCGCGGTCGCCGGCGCGACGGCCGGTAAGCGCACGGGCATCTATCCCGGAATCGTGGGACGTATGGACCCGGAGCACATGGGTGATTTTGTTCCGGTCTCCGAGAAGATTGATCCGCTGTGAGCGATTCCACCGTCGACTCCGACCGAGTTGTCGAACTACGACGCCATCTTGTCAAGCAGCCCGAGCTGCGCATAGACGCAGGACCCCGCGTGCTGAAACTCCGGAGCCGTCACGGCCTCTTCTCGGCCCGTGCGCTAGACGAAGGCAGCGCGCTGCTGCTCCGCGAGTTGGAGCGGCTGCCCGCTCCCTCGCGAGTCCTGGACCTGGGCTGCGGATACGGCGCAATCGGACTCACACTCGCGGCTCGCTGGCCCGACGCGCAAGTCGATATGGTCGATACTGACATGCGCGCAGTCGAGTCCGCCGCCCAGAACATCGCGCGCAATCGACTGGCGAACGCAACAGTGACGCTCAGTGACGGCATCCGTCAACTGCGGCAGCCGCTGCACGCCTACGACCTTGTCGTCGCCAACCTGCCCGCCCAGGCCGGCAATGACGCGCTCGATCAACTGCTGCTCGATGCCTACGACGCAATGTTGGACGGCGGCAGCCTGGCACTCGTGGTTGTAAACGGATTGCGCAAGTATCTGACACGCCGGTTGGTAGACATCTTCGGACCGACGCGAGTGGCCAAGGTAAAGCAGTCGTCGGCGCACACCGTATTGGAAGCAGCGAAACTAGGCACATGAGCGCCCAGCCGCCTCCCGCGCGTCCCGGCATGACGGAGCCGTTGAGGCTGCGCGAGTTCCGGCTGCTGCTGACCGGCTTCATCGTCGGTCAGTCGATGATGCCGCTGCAGTTTGTCGCCTCGATTGCGTGGATCCAGCTCGTCGCGCCCGATGACATCGAGATCATCATGGTCGGCGCGATCGGCACGATTCGCGGGATCGGGATGATCGGCTTCGGTCTCTTCGGAGGCGCGCTTGCCGACCGTTTCGACCGACGCAGGCTGTTGATGGTCACCCAGTCGATCGCCTTCATCTCAAACCTGCTGATCGCGCTGATGATGATCACCGGCTCGGGCAGCGCCGTCGACATCGCCATTTTCTTTGCCTTGACCATCGTCGCCTCATCGGCGCACGCCATCGACGGCCCCACACGTAACGCAATCACACCTGAAATCCTCGGACCACGGCTGACGCCGTCCGGGATCGCGCTCAACTCCGCCGCGATGCAGTTCGCCATGCCGATTTCGATTTTCGCCTCCGGCCTGTTGATTGACACCCTGGGCGAGGGTGCCGTGTTCGCGATTTCCGCGTTTGGACACCTGGGCGAGGTGCTGATTCTCGCGATGATGTCTTACCGGACCGTCTTCTCGGCAGCCCACATGGCTGCGAGGCAGGGGCAGGGAGCAGGGCAGGCGTTGCGCGACATCGCCGCCGGTTTGCGGTACGCGCGCTCCAAGGGGGTCATCCTCTGGACCGTGGTCATCGTCGTCCTGATGATGTCGCTGATCATGCCTCCGACCGGGACGCTCGGTCCGCAGTGGGTGACGAATGTTGTTGGTGCGACATGGTCGCAGTTCAGCTACATCGCCGTCTTCTGGGGCGGCGGCGCGATGGTCGCGTCGCTGGTTCTGGTGCGATTCTCGTGGATCGAGCGCAAGGGGATGCTCACCGGCCTCGGCGTGATCATCATGGCGCTTGGTTTCGTGGTCTTCACCAATCCCCCGACCCAGATCAACGCCATGCTCGGCAACGCCCTGCTCGGCATCGGCATGTCGACTGCCATGGTCTCCGCCAACGCGACGCTCGCCCACGAGACGCCTAACGAGATGCGCGGACGGATCATGGGACTTGTCTTCCTCGGTATGGGCATTGCCCAAGCCGCAGGTCTACCACTGGGCGCGGTCGCGCAGGCGCTCACCATGGAGACCCTGTTCCCACCAATGTCGTTCGCGGTCCTGGCCATACTTGCCGGTCTGATCTTCCTTCGACCTGTCATCCTCCGCGCCCGCGTACCGCAGCATCCAACAGCAGACGCACCCGCTCAGGAAGCGCAGCCTGCGTCTGCGAGGCGGATGTTGAACGGCGCGGCGAGCTACATCGTGAGGGTCGCGCCTAACAAAGTCCTGCCCAGCCTGCGGTAGCATTTGACCGAGTCAGGCGGTAATGTCTGCGCGTCGCTCGCGCCCAGGGGAGAGTTCCATGGAATACCGATTCAGCGAGAAGGCGCTCGCCTTCGAGACCGAGGTGAACGAGTTTCTCGACCAGGAATGGACTCCCGAGCTTCGGGCAACGATCGGCGACCCGACGACCGACACCATGGTTGAAGAGCGTGGATTCCGAAGGCTGCTCGCCGAGCGAGGCTGGCTGACCATGTCCTGGCCGGCCGAGTATGGCGGTCAGGAGCGCTCGCTCGAGGAGCAGTACCTCTTCTGGGAGGCGATGAACTACGCCGGCGCGCCCCAGGCGACCGTCGCGACTCAGCAGGTTGGCCCGACGCTGATGCGCTTCGGCACCGACGAGCAGCAAGAGCGGTTCCTGCCGCCGATCGCCCGCGGCGAGGTCGAGTTCGCGCTCGGTTATACCGAACCCGATGCGGGGTCCGACCTCGCTTCGTTGCAGTTGCGCGCCGTCAAGGACGGCGACGACTACATCCTCAACGGGATCAAGCGCTTCACCTCGGGCGCGCATCGCAGCGAGTACGTCTGGCTGGCGACGCGCACCGACCCGGACGCGCCTAAGCATCGCGGCGTCTCGATGATGCTCGTCGACATGCAGTCGGCCGGCATCACGGTGAAACCGCTCTGGACAATGGCCGGCTATCGCACCAACGAGGTCTACTTCGAGGACGTGCGGGTGCCGACCAACGTGCTCGTCGGCGAGGAGAACCGCGGTTGGTACTACGCCGCCCACGCGCTCGACCGTGAGCGAATTTCGATCTTCACCGTCTCGTCCGTACGCGCCGTCTACGACCGCCTGATGGAGTGGGCGCGTTCCGACACCCCGATGGGACGACCAATCGAGGACGCCGGGATCAAAGGCACGATGGCTGACTTCAAGATTCAGCTCGAAGTCCTGCAACACCTCAGCTATCGCATCCTCGACATGCTCAAGCGCGAAGAGTCGCCCAACTACGAGGCCAGCCAGGTCAAGATCTTCTCGACGGAGATGATGCAGCGCTTGCAGAACTTCTCGCTGCACGCGATGGGTCTGTACGGTCAGCTCAACGGCAACGACGAGCGTGCGCCGATCGACGGCTCTGCCGAGAACGGATACCTGGCAGCGGTGATGCCCACTTTCGGAGCCGGCGGCAATGAGCTCCAGCGCAACATCATCGCCCAACGAGGCTTCGGCCTCCCCCGCGCCTAAATCCCATCTCCCCCCGCGCAGCGGGGGGAGATGTCCCGTCGGGACAGAGGGAGGAGCTCCCTAGCTCAATGCTTCCATGTGCGCCGCATGCGCCGAGAGCCAACGCCTGGAGTTGGGCGCGATCGCATCCGGCAACTGCGGAAGCGCCTCCCTCAACCAGCGCAAGTCCGACGGTGTGTCCAGGTCAAACGCCCAGACGTCGATCCGCGACTCGCGGAATGGCACGCCCATCTCGCCGGCGGCGGCCGCTGACTGTTGATGCGCGCGCGCCGAGGACGGTCCAAACTGCGGTGCAATGACATCCGGAGGGCGCAGGAACAGTCCGTTTGTGCCGCCATCGTGCGCCGGCGCGACGACCACTGCAGGACCATCGGGCGCAGTCGCGACCATCATGTCGACCGAGTCGGGGGTGATTAGCGGCACGTCGGCCGGGACGATCAGGATCGCACCGGAGTCGGCCAACGTCTCCTGTGCGAACTGCACAGCCCGGTTGTAGCCGAGACGCAGGTCGGTCTGATCGAGGAATCCGACATTCAGACGAGCCGCTTCGTCGCGTGCTGCGGCGTCACGCGATGCGATCACGACCTCGTCGACGCGCTCGGCAGCGACCAGAGCAGCCACCACATCGTCCAGCATGGCGCGAACCAGTGAGTTGCGTTCCTCCAGATCGAGCAGAGCCGCCAGGCGGCGTTTGCCCGCAGGCAGTCCCCGCACGGGAACAACGGCCACGATGCCGCTCGGTTCAGTCGGCATTGAGCGCCGCCTTCAGGGTTCCCTCGGCCAGCGACATCTTCGCCCCGACATCGGTCATCAGCGTTGGCATGACGACCACGCGCATTTGTGTTTCGCCCTCAATCCTCGAGGCGAGGAGCTTGTCAGCTTCGTCGAGGACGAATACACCGGCTAAGTCCGCGTAGAGTCGCGCGACGCCAAGCGCGGAGACATCGTGCCCCAGCGACTGAAGGATCTCCGCCGCCGGTCCCTTAACCGCCGCCCCACCAACGATCGGGCTAACTGCAACGACACGAGAGCGGTATGAGACGACCAAGTCGCGCAAGCCCGGCACGCTGAGTAACGGGTCGATGCTGAGGAATGGATTGGACGGCGCGATGACGATGACATCGGCCTGCTCCAGGGTCTTGACGACCGTCGGCGCTGGGCGGGCCGAGTCGGCGCCGTCGAATCTGAGCGAGTGCACGCGATCGGCGGCGCGGCGGCGTACGAAGTAATCCTGGAAGGCCAACTCTCCGCTGTCCGTGCCCACCACCGTGCGCAACCGATCGTCGGTGACGGGTGTGATCGCGCACTGCAGCCCGAGGCGGGCGGTGAGATCGCCGGTGATCGCCGAGAGCGGGTCGCCCTGCGAGAGACGATGGGTGCGGTAGAGATGAGTGGCCAGATCGAGGTCGCCGATCATGAACCAGTCGGGTCCGCCCAGTTGCGAGAGCCGGTCCAGCGTGCGTCGCGACTCGCCGATGAGGCCCCAGCCGGTCTCCGGGTTAACCAGGCCGGCCAGGGTGTACGAGACCGTGTCGAGGTCGGGCGAGATGTGCAGCCCGGCCCACTCCATGTCGTCACCTACGTTGACGATCGCAGTCACGTCTTCGGGCGGCAGGACGCGGACAAGACCGTCAAGAAATCGAGCCGCGCCGACGCCCCCGGCGAGCACTGCCGCGCGCGTCACGGATTCGCTCCGCGCACGACCAGGCGCATGTCCAGGTCCCCGTCCTGGCGAGGGCGGGCATCCAGGGCAAAGTGCTCGGAGGTCAACGTAAACCTCATGTCATCCCAGTCGACCAGGCCCGAGTCTCCTTCGAAGGCGACCGATTCTGGTTCCCCGTCCAACTCGAGCGTCATGTCGGCCTCGGCCAACTCACCGTCATGATCGACTACGACGTAGAGCGCCACTTCGCTGTCACCGATCTCACCCACGACCTCCAGATGCCGGCTGCCGTCGAGCTGGCGCTCGTCACGCACCACGGTTCCGGCAAAGGTGATGTGTCTCACGTGGCGATGGTACAGCCGAGATCGGCTATCGGGCTGTTGACCGACTCGCCGGTTGGCGTGAGCCTTCACACACATGCTGATCGACATGCACACCCACACTTCGGTCTACTCGACCGACAGCAATCTGCTGCCCCATGAAGCGCTGGAGCGAGCGGCCGAACGCGGACTGGACGGCGTACTGCTGACCGAGCACGACGTACTCTGGGATGCAGATCGCGTCTCGCGCCTGGCTGAACAAGTCGGCATCCTCGTGCTTCCCGGCGTGGAAGTGACGACGGAGCTTGGACACGTGCTGGTGTACGGACTGACAGAATCCTTCCCGCGGATCACCGACGCAAGGCGTCTGCGGGCCTATTGCGACGAGCGCGACGCCTTGATGTTCCTCGCCCATCCGGCGCGCGATCCCGGATTGCGCGTCCCACGCGAGTCGATGGAGCTGTTCGACGGCGTCGAAGGGCTCAACGGCTGCGACGGCCCGCTTCAGAATCAGAGCGCCTCCTCGCGCGGACGCACCCGTCCGCTGCCGCCGATTGGCGGGAGCGACTCTCATGCGCTGCATGAAGTGGCGACCGCGGCGACCGACTTCCAGGCCGAGATCAGGAGCCTGGACGACCTGATGCAAGCGCTCCGCAGCCGCGAGTACCAACCGTCCGCATTGCCCTACTAAGCTCGCACTCAGGAGCGCCCTCGCGCAGCCGTTTGTGATGCATGTCCTCGATCAAGTACCAACCGTCCGCATTGCCCTACTAAGCTCGCACTCAGGAGCGCCTGCAATGGGCCGTTTTGAACCTCTCGAGCAACCGCCGCCACCTCCACGCGGCCTGTTCGGCGCCATTTGCGCTGCCTGCGGCAACAATACTGACCTCGGCGTCCGCTTCTGCACGTCTTGCAACGTGCTCCGTTCCGACGCCGAGCATGGACACTCGCCGCGATACGCCGCCAGCCGGGTGGCGCGCTTCATGGGGGCCGTGTCTGACGGACTCATCCCCGCAGTGATCGGCCTGGTGCTCGGGCTCGCCAGCCTTGGCGATGTCCTCGCGCTTGAGCTCTGGGTCGGTTCTCTGGTCTGGCTGGTCTGGTTTGCATACCTCGCCCGGCGCGGGCAGACGCCAGGCAAGCAGATCGTCTCGACCAAGGTTATCCGCGCCGACGGCGCGTCAGCCTCGCGCAAACTCATGTGGGCGCGGGAGGTCGGATATCGCGTCGCCGTCAACGCGCCGACGCTTCTGATCGCCGAGCTCTCTCCAGAGTCTGCGGTGGGTAGCATCATCATCTTCTTGATCGCCATAGTTGTGCTCGCCGATGCGGTGGCCATCTTCTTCAGCCGCGACCGTCAGACGCTTCACGACCGCGTGTTCGGCACGTTGGTCGTCAATGTCAGGGGCGTCAGGCAAACCAGCGCCGAACTGAGGGCCTTATGAGCGCATCGAGCACCCGCGTCTTCGTACTCGAGTGTGAGGTGTGCCGTCGGCCAAGCGGTCCTGGCGTCTACTTCTGCGCGAGCTGCGACATCCTGCGCCTTGACCCCGAACGGCGATCGTTCGCCGCATCTCGCTGGTCCCGACTCGGAGCATTCGCGCTCGACTACCTGATCATCTGGCTCACGCTCGGCATCGGTTGGTTGATGTGGCTGGCCATCGTTGCACGGCGCGGTCAATCCCCGGGCAAGTCGCTGCTCGGACTCCACGTACTGCGCACCGATGGCGCCCAGGCCGGCAGCGGCTACGTCTGGCTGCGCGAGTTCGGCTGGGACGCCGTGCTCGGAGTCGTCGTGCTTACCCTGTTGCTGCTTCTCGGCGCAGTCGCCAGCTCAGTCGGTGAGTTCCTTCTGCTCTGGTTTTGGCTCACCTTCGTGTTCTGGGCCTTCTCCTTCCTCGACGCCGCCTGGCTGCTGTGGGACCGCGACCGGCAGACGCTGCACGACAAAGTCCTCGGCACCCTGGTCGTGGAACGCAGCAAGGTCTGAAGCCCCGCCACCGGGCACGTCCTCACTCCCGGTACTCTCGCCTCGAACACGCTTGTGGGATCTGTCATGACCAGCAGGAAGCCCGACGCGCTGCGCGCCGAACACTGTCTCATCTGCGACGAGTACCCGGGCGTCGGCGTGTTCTGCGCCAGGTGCGGCGTCCTGATGTCGCACCCCACCTCGGGCGATTACGCCGCATCCTACCTGCGGCGTCTCGGCTGCGAGATCCTCGACCTGCTCATCTTCCTGTTGTTGCCCATCTGGCTGTACATGATGTGGTTCACGTCGCGTGACGGCCAGTCGCCGGCCAAGTCGCTGCTCGACCTCTACGTCGTCAGCGAGGCGGGACAGGAAGTCACTCCGCAGCGAATGTGGATGCGAGAACTGGTGATCAAGCGGCTCCTGCTCGGTTTTGTCGGATACGCGTTTGGACTGCTGGGACCGATCATCAACGCAGGCTGGATCCTGATGAATCCCGACCGTCAGTGCGTGCACGATCGCATGGTCGGGACGTTAGTCGTGGTCCGACGCGAGGCTCCCCAGTTCGCCGCCCGTTCATCCGAGCTTGCCGGCGCTGAGGTGCGATTGCCGCCGCCCGCGCCGGCGGGACCACGAGTCACGCAGCCGACGCGCCGACCTGCGGCCTCTGCAGCTGTGAGCAAGGAGCAATCATCGAGGCCAAGACCCGAACTCGCGCCTCGCTCGCCGGAGCTGGACGCGCTCGAACGGGAGCGGGGCTCGCTCTCGCAGACCGAATACGAGCGACGCCGACGGGCCTTGCTTAGGGAAGCGCGAGATGCTCGAGAGGCCGCACAGGATTGACAAGTCTCGGAACGCCCCCCTCTGCCTTCGGCATCTCCCCCCGCGCAGCGGGGGGAGAGAGGAGCCGCTAGGAGCAGCCCGAGGTTGCTCCGCAGTTCATGCAACGGAAGCAAGACCCGGAGCGCACCATGATCGAGCCGCACTCCGCGCAGGGTGGGGCGTCGAGCTGGTTCTGGAAGCCGGCGGTTGACGCATCGTCGATCAACGGCAAGGACGCGACCGGAGGCGTCACCGGCGCAGGTCCCGCCTCTTCGTCGGCCAGCTTGACCTCTTCCGGCGCCATCGCCATCTGTGCTTGCGTTGCGATCGCGTCCGTGTTCTCGCCTTCCAGGTACTTCGTGCCCATCCAGCGGAAGACGTAGTCGAGGATCGAGTCGGCGTGCGGAATGTCGCGGTTTCGCGTCCAGCCCATCGGCTCGAAGCGCATGTGAGCGAACTTCTTGACCAGTGTCGACAGCGGTACGCCTGACTGCAACGCAACCGAGGTCAGCGTGCCGACCGCGTCCATCAGTCCGGAGACGGTCGAGCCTTCCTTGGAGATGTGCACGAACACCTCGCCGGGCCGGCCGTCCTCAAACTCGCCGATCGTCATGTATCCCTCATGCTCACCGATGGTGAACTTGTGGGTCAGCGCCTTGCGCTCGTCCGGCAGACGATGCCGACGGTATGCCGGTGGCGACGCTGCGTTCTCCAACACGACTGGCTCGTCGGTCGGCATCGACGGACCCGGCTCGTAGACCGGTGCGTCTTTTGCGACCGCCGATCCGCTGCGCTCGCCTGTCTCCAGCGGCTGAATCCGCTTCGAGTTGTCGCGGTAGACGGCGACCGCCTTGACGCCCAGCTTCCAGGCGTCGACGTAGGTCTGCATGATCTCCTCGACCGCGGTGTGCTCGGGCACGTTGACCGTCTTGGAGACCGCACCCGAGAGGAACGGCTGCACTGCACCCAGCATGCGGATGTGGCCCAGAGGCGCAATGCTGCGCTGTCCCGCTTGCGCCTTGAACGCGCAATCGAAGATGGCCAGATGCTCGGCGTCGATGTCGGCCGCGCCCTCGATCGTCCCCGTCTCGTCGATGTGGGCGCCGATGCTCTCAATCGCGTTCTCGGCGTAGCCCAGCCGGCGCAGGGCGGCCGGCACGGTGCGATTGACGATCTTGAAGTAACCGCCGCCCGAGAGGTTCTTGTACTTGACCAGGGAAATGTCGGGCTCCACACCGGTCGTGTCACAGTCCATCATGAAGGCGATCGTGCCCGTTGGTGCGAGCACGGTGGCCTGCGCGTTGCGGTAACCGTGCTGCTCGCCCAGCGCGACCGCCTGACGCCAGGCATTCTCGGCCGCCTCGCGGACTGCACCAGGGACCGTGTCCAGACCGTCGATCCGACCCACCGCCGCCTGATGCTTGCGCATCACACGCAGGAACGGGTCACGGTTGTCGGCGTAGCCGGAGAATGCGCCAATCCGCTCGGCGATCCGAGCCGACTGCAGGTAACCCTCGCCCGTCATCAACGCGGTCACGGTGGCTGCCAGCGCGCGCCCCGCCACCGAGTCGTAGGGCAGTCCTCGAGCCATCAACAGCGCCCCAAGGTTGGTGTAGCCCAGGCCCAGCGGACGGTACTTCTCCGAGTTCTCGCCAATCAGCGGCGACGGGTATGACGCGTTCGAGACCAGGATCTCCTGCGCCGTGATAATCACCCGGCAGGCGTGCCGATACGACTCGACATCGAACTCGTGCGTCTCAAGGTCGTAGAACTTGAGCAGGTTGAGCGAGGCCAGATTGCAGGCCGTGTCGTCCAGGAACATGTACTCCGAGCATGGGTTGGACGCGTAGATGCGGTCAGTGTTCGAGCAGGTGTGCCAGTCGTTGATCACGCTGTCGAACTGCATCCCTGGGTCGCCGCACTGATGCGTGGCCGCCGAGATCGCTCGCAGGATTTCGCGAGCCGGAATCTGCTCGACCACCTCGCCGCCGACGACCTCGCGGGTCGCCCACATGCCGTCCGCTTCGACCGCCTGCATGAACTCGTCCGAGACGCGTACCGAGTGGTTCGCGTTCTGGAACGAAACTGAAGAGTACGCATCGCCGTTCAGAGAACCGTCATAGCCGGAGTCAATCAGCGCCCAGGCCTTGCGCTCTTCGTCGGCCTTGCAGTTGATGAACTCCATGACGTCGGGGTGATCGGCGTCGAGGATGATCATTTTCGCCGCGCGGCGCGTCTTGCCGCCCGACTTGATCACGTTGGCGAACGCGTCGTAGCCGCGCATGAACGAGACCGGCCCCGACGCCTTGCCGCCACCGGTCAGCGATTCCTTGCTGGAGCGCAGCGTGGACAGGTTCGATCCGGTGCCGCTGCCCCACTTGAACAGCAGCGCCTCACGCTTGGCCAGGTCCATGATCGACTCCATCGTGTCCTCGACGGAGTTGATAAAGCAGGCCGAGCACTGCGGCGTCTCTTCGACGCCGACATTGAACCAGACCGGAGAGTTGAAGGCGGCGTACTGATTGATCAGCAGATAACGCAGCTCCTGCGAGAACGCAGAGGCCGCTGCGCCGTCACTGAAGTATCCACCAGCCCTCCCCCAACGCGTGATCGTCTCCACGACCCGATCGACCAGGGTCTTCATCGACGATTCTCGCTCGTCGGTGCCGACCTGTCCCCAGAAGTATTTCGAGGCGACGATGTTGGTCGCCGTCTGTGACCAGAACGCCGGCGTTTCGATGTCCGACTGCTCGAAAATCGTCTCGCCCGAGTCTGAGGTGATCGCCGCCGTGCGGTAGGTCCACTCGATCTGCCCGTAGACATCCTCGCCAGGCTGGGTGAAGTGGCGTCCAATCAGCGGCTCGCGAACTGCGCGGGCGGCAGGTGACGCTTGCTCCTCGACGCTGGCCTCGTTGGGCAGCGCGGCAGTGGCCTCATCGGTGACGTCGGTTTGGTCATCGGCGCTGGTCATGGCTGTGCCCTTCGATTGACGGATGAGCGCCTCACTTCCGACAGTAAAGCCGGCGGAGGTGCCTGTGCCGTTGGGTTATGTTCACTCCGCAGTTCAACAACGGGACGCAAGAGTACTCCATTTCAAGTCAACTGATCAAGCTCTTCAACGAATCTTTTTCCCGAAGCAGCAGAGAAGAGTCGCGCGCACCAGTGCCAGGTCTCCCAGGGGAAGACGGTCGAGACGGTGTGTCAGCCTTGCCTACAGGTAAGCTAGTGCTCTCAAGCCGTATCGGCCCGCTCGCTGACGCGCATCTCCACAGGAGTAAGTTGACCAAGTGGACGCACCAATACACCTTCCCCTGCTCCCCTGCGGGATCGGTTCCATGCGACACACCGACCCCGCCGAAGCGGTTTCGGAAGTCCTCGAAGACTACTGGCGTCTCCCCTTCTGGCCGCAGCTTCCCAACCGCTCGGAAGAGGAACTGATGATCCCCCAGACAGCGCTCTCATTGCCGGGAGCATCGTGGGACGGTCAGTTCATCACCTGGAGCGGACAGCTCTCGGAGGCAGACATTGCCAACGCCGACCTGCCGCCGCGCGAACGAGCCTCTGGCTTGTACGAGCTGTTGGAGCGACTGCCGTCGGTTGCTGAAGCACGCAAATCCCAGGTCGTCAAGGGCCAACTCGTGGGACCGATCACGCTCGCCCGATGGTCGCGAGACCCAGGCGGCTCCTCGCCGCTCCAGGACCTGGAGACTCTCGAACGCCTTGGCGCCTGGCTGGGCGCAGCGGCCGCCGAGCAGGCACGCGTCTTCCAGCGACAGGGCTACCAGGCAATCATTATGTTCGACGAACCCGAACTGGCATCCGTCGGCGAGCCGTCGATCCCCTTGCCCTGGCGCGAGGTGATTCCGATCCTGCGCGCTGCTCTTGAACCGCTCCAGCGGATCGGCGCGCTGGCCGGGATTCACTGCTGCGCGGCGCCCAACTGGACCCGTGTACTCGACGCGCGACCGAACCTGATCCACTTCGACGCCCGCGAGGGTCATGTGGAGGACGTCATCGAGCATCACCGCGCGGTGCGCGAGCACGTCGCCCGCGGCGGCTATCTGGGATGGGGTCTGTGGCCCACAGACGGTCGCGGCCCTCTGCCCTTCGATTCTAAGGACATGCAGTACTTCCTCGCCAACAAGGCGCGAGACCTGTCCTTTGTCGACGCTTCGGTGGGACTCATCTTCAAGCGCTCCATGCTGACCGGCGTCTGCGGCGGCGCGGGTCTCGATGGGGATAGCGAGCGACAGGTCGCCCGTGATCTCGAAGACCTGTCAATGGGCATCCGCCATCGCTACTGGATCGCCGCGACCACTGATGTCGACCCTGACGCGCCTCTGACCTGAGCGTTCGCTTACCCGGACGTGCGTCCCTGGTCGTCCCGGTATCGCTCCAGGAACTCCAGCATCAGCCGGTTCACGTCCTCCGCCGCTTCTTGCTGCACCCAGTGACCGCTGTCGGGCAGGTATGTGAGCTCGAACGGACCCGTAAACAGGGACTCCATGTCGTTGGTCAGCTCTCTGCCCAGCGCCGTGTCGCGTTCGCCCCAGAGCAACAGCGTGGGCGCCTCGATCTGTGGATAGCTGACCGGCTCGGCTCCTGGACCGCCGAAGATGTGCTCAAATGTCTCGCCCAGGCCGTTCAGCCGGCTGCCGAGCCGCGAGCGCGACTCCTGCGCGCCGGCCCGAACCGCAGCCCGATAGAAGTGAATCGGACCGGTCAGCCCGCGGCGCGCGGCCGCGCGACGATATTCCTGCAGCACTTCAGGAGGAAACGCCTCCGGGTGCGCAGCTGTGTCGCGGAAGATCAATCCGATCCGCTCGTAGTCGTTGATCGCCAGCCAACGTTCCGGCAGCCATGGAATCTGAAACACGAACATGTACCACGACCGGCCGATCTGGCGGATGTTCGGTCGTCCGCCGAACGCCTCCGCCATCCGCTCCGGATGCGGCGCGTTCATTACCACGAGGCGTTCGACCCAGCTCGGATAGTCCATAGCGAATCGCCAGGCCACAGCCCCGCCCCAATCATGGCCAACGATCACCGCACGCTCTCGACCCATGTGTGCGATCAGTCGCTGCACGTCCTTTGTCAGCAGGTCCAGTTCGTAGTCCTCGACGCGAGACGGCGCGTCCGACAGGTTGTAGCCCCTCAAGTCGGGCGCGATCGCCCGGTAACCGGCCGCCGCCAACGCCGGGAGTTGCAGCCTCCACGACCACCAGAACTCGGGAAATCCGTGAAGCAGAATCGCCAGGGGTGCGTGCTCCAGATCCCCGTCCGGCCGGGCCTCCGCATAGTGCAAGGTGACACCGCCTGCGCCCTCCGCGAATCCATGGCTCCAGATGCCGCGCGGCTGCGACGCAAACGCAGCGTTGCCCCCGCTCATCAGCCGGACTCTCTGCTGCCTTGCGGCGCAAGGAACTCAAGCATCGCCGCCGTCACCTGTTCAGGCTGCTCCTGCTGCACCCAGTGTCCGGCGTTCTCGATCAGCACCGTGCGCAGGTCGTCCACTCGTTCCGCCGCCTCCTCCATGAAGGGGAGCCGAACGGCCTGGTCGTCTACCCCCCAGATGAACTGGGTCGGACAGGTGATACGCGCATGTCGGTCCGGCCAGGTCAGGAACCAGTCGGGCCAATAGATCGAGCGGTAGTACTTCATCGCCGACGACAGCGCCCTTGGCTGCTTTAGCGCTTCGGCGAAGATCGCGATGTCCTTGTCGCTAAACGCGCCCTCGCGCGCGCCCACGCCAGTGAACACGGCATTCGTCGTCGCATCAATGTCCGACCAGTTGCGCCGCTCGGCCAATCCCGGCACCTGCATTAGGAGCGCATAGAGATTGTTCGGGTAGTTTCGGCGACCCCAGTACCAGGAGCGCACCAGCGGCGCATTCATGACGATCAGTCGATCGCAGGCCTGTGGATAGTCGACCGGGAACTGCAGCGAAATGACTCCACCCCAGTCGTGACCGACGATCGTTGCCGACCGCTCGCCCATCTCGCGGATCAGGCCGCGCACATCCTTGGTCAGGTTCTTGATGTCGTAGCCGCCGCGCGGCTTGTCGGAGAGGTTGTAGCCGCGCATGTCCGGCGCGACGACGCGGAATCCAGCCTCGGCCAGCGGTCCGATCTGGTGGCGCCACGAGTACCAGTGCTCGGGGAATCCATGCAGCAGCAGGACCAACGGTCCCTCGCCCTGGGTCACATAGTGCAACCTGACGCCATTGGTGGTCGCGTAGCCGTGCGTCCACTGCGCTTCGTCGAATCCGGCGCCGTCTGCGCTCATGACAACCTCCATGCCGAACGGACTTGTGACTCAACTCGGACCGCGTACCTGGCGAGGTGTCGCTCCGGCCGACGCTCGGCTAGTTCAGCCAGGCGAGCGGATTGACCGCCTGCCCATTGATGATGATCTCGAAATGCAGGTGAGCTCCCGAGGAGTTCCCGGTGTTACCAACCGTCCCAATGTAGGCGTTGGACTGCACCCACTCACCCTCGCGCACCCAGATCTCGTCGAGATGCGCGTATCGCGACCGATACCCGCCGCCATGGCTGATCTCGACCCAGTTTCCGTATGACGGATCCCAGGTAGCGACTGTTACCTGACCGCCGGCCGTGGCGCCCACGATCGTACCGATCGGCGCAAGGAAGTCGACCCCAGTGTGATAGCCGAACGCGTTCGCTCTCGGAGTCCCAAACGGATCGCTGATCCCATCTGGACCCAACGGCCAGACGAAGGTCGGCTCAGACCAGGCCTGTGCGGGCTGCCCACCGCCGGACGTACTCGCGCTCGCGGTTTCGGCGCCCGACAGTGATGCCGAACCATGAACCAGCAACAGCTGTTGCCCCACCTGGATCTGATCGGGACTGGCGATGCCGTTCGCAGGGAATGCGACCGTCGCGGCGGAGTCGGCCAGGAAGTTCAGCTCCAGCCTGTCCAGTGTGTCGCCCGGCTGGACGGTGTACACCAGTCCGTCGATCGGCGGAAGCTGCAGGATCTGTCCAACGGTCAGGTGATCGGCGTCATAGATGTCGAAGTTGTTGAACAGGACTGTCGCTTCCTCCAGGCCGAATCGCCTGGCGATGCTCGAGGCGGTGTCCCCGACTTGCACTTCATAGCTGAACGAGACGGGCAGCTGCGCACCTGGATGGAGTCCCAGGTACTCGCGAATCCGCGATGCTGCGTCTAGCGGCTCGACCCGCGCTTCGGCAAGCGCGACATCTCCTGCTGTCGTCGCTTCGGAGGCCTCCGACAGCGTGGGAACCAATACGGTCTCTCCCGTCGTCGGAAGCGACAGTGGAGCATCGAGCGCAGCTCGATCCGCTGCTGCCGGCGATGATGTGCGCAGAGCCGACGAGTCGGCCGTTGGCGTGGCGACGGTTGTTCCTGCTACAAGCGGCCGTTGCCGCTCGATCGTTGTCTGCTGAGCTGCCGACTCACTCGGGCCTGTTGCCAGTCCCGCCGCTTCCGCCGCCACTGCTGCCGCCCTCGGCTCCGGGCCCGACCCAATTCGCAGTTCAAAAGCCACAGACAATATGGCGACCATCGCTGCGGCCACGAGGATGAGCAGCGACCAGCGCTGGCCGCCGGCGGCGACGCGTTGCGGCGGACTGTCCAGCACGGCCCATCCACCGATGCGGTGGCCTGGCAATGGGTTGGCCAACCTCAACATCGGCCGCACTCCTCAGTTGATGCGCAGTTACGCCGTAGCTGGTGCAATCCGTTACGTCAGAAGTGTATCCGAGTTCGTCCCACCGCCGATCCTCAACCGGCGGATGACAAGCTGCGTGGCATGCGTTACCATGACGACGGTTGGGAACTGGAAGGAGGACTCGATGCGCAAGCTGAACATTCACCTCCTGTACGGAGTACTTCAAGTCGACAGGCTCGGCTCCCGTTAGGGAGCCTGATGCACACAGGATGATGCGCCCCCGCAAGGGGGCGTTCTCGTATCTGAGGATGCCGGCCATGTCCCACTCATTCGAACACGGCGCTCCGCACGATCAGCACCAGGAGTCGATCGAGCGCGCCGCCGAGCTGCTCGCCCAGTCCCGTTACTGCATCGCCTTGACCGGCGCCGGAATCTCGGCTGAGTCCGGAATCCCCACGTTCAGGGGCAAGGACGGACTCTGGACCAAGCACGGGGAGCCTCCCCTCAATCAGTACGAGCAGTTCTCCGAGGATCCCGCCGCATGGTGGCAGCAGGTCGCCGAACGCCGACGCAATCCAGACGAACTCACCGCCACCATTGCCGAAGCCCAGCCCAACGACGCCCACTACGCGATGGCGGAACTCGAACGTATTGGCGTGCTCAAACACATCATCACGCAGAATGTCGACGGCTTGCATCGGCTCGCCGGGGCCGAGAGCCTGACCGAGATCCACGGATGCACGACACTGCTTCGTTGCATGAGCTGCAACACCCGCTCGCCGTTTGACGAGATTCCGGAAGTGTTCCCGCCGCGTTGTGATCAGTGCGGCGGCATCGTCAAGACCGACACCGTCATGTTCGGCGAACCGATTCCGCCCGACTGCCTCCAGCGCTGTTATGTCGAGTCGTCCAAGGCCGACTGCGTGATCCTGGTGGGCACGACCGCCGTGGTCTCGCCCGCCGCCGACTTCGCCTTTGCCGTCGGTCAGCGCGGCCACCCGATGATCGAGGTTAATCTCGACCCCACCGTGATCACCAACTATTGCGCCGTTGCCATCCACGACCGCGCCGGCGAGCTGATGTCGCGCATCACCGCCGAAGTCAAGCGCATCCGCGCCGCTCATGAGCACGGAAGCTAGCCAGGCGAAACCTATACTCGACCCATGACTACTACACCCCATCTTGGCATCAACTGGGCCGACGTGACGGCCGAAGTCACGTCGATCCTGCGCGACTACCTGCAGGTCAACACGTCGAATCCGCCCGGCAATGAGCAGGCCGCAGCCGAGTTCCTCGCTCCCATACTCGAGGCGGAGGGCTACGAGTGCGAGTACGTGCAGGCAGGTCCGGGTCGTGTCTCAATGCGCACGCGGCTCGCCGGAACCGGCGAGGCACGCCCGCTGATGCTGCTCAACCACACCGACGTCGTGCCTGTGCAGGAGGAGTTCTGGGAGGTGGATCCCTTCGCCGCCGTCGAGAAAGACGGCATGCTCTGGGGTCGTGGCGCGCTCGACATGAAGGGCATGGGTGTGCTCGAACTGCTCGTCATGCTCCTGTTCAAGCGGCTACACCTGACGCCCAACCGCGACATCGTCTTCCTTGCCGTCGCCGACGAGGAGGCCGGTTCAATGTTCGGCATGGAGTGGCTCGACCAGAACCAACAGGACTGGATCACGGAGCCGGAGTACGCGCTCAATGAAGGCGGCATGGGCGCGCTCAACATGCTCGGCTCCAATCGGCCCGTGTTCGCCTGCGCCCCCTCGGAGAAATCTCCGCTCTGGCTCAAGCTCCGTGCTGAGGGCCAGCCGGGACATGGCTCGACCCCCCACGGCGACAACGCCGTCGAGCGACTGATTCGTGCGCTGTACGCAATCCAGAACTGGGACCGGGCCGTTACCGTCCAACCGCACACTGCCGAAGCGCTGCAACGCATGCGCGACGCCAACGCCTGGAGCGGCACTGCGCCGAGCATCAACAAGCTCTGTCAGACGTATCCGGCATTCGCCGCCGTCACGCGCGATACCATTTCCAACACGGGCGCCACCTCAGGCATCAAACACAACGTCATCCCCGCCGATGCGGAGGCTACGCTCGACTGCCGGCTCCTGCCCGGCGAGACGTACGACGACTTCATCGCCAACATGCGCGACGTGATTGACGACGACAAGGTTGAGATCGAGGTCGTCTTCGGCAGCATGGGACCGGCGAGCAGCTTCGAGACTGAGATTGTCAGTGTGATCGAAGATGTAGTCCGCGAACAAGTCGAAGGCGCGCTCGTCGTGCCCTCCACCTGTGTCGGCTTCACCGATTCCCGCGTGCTCAGGCGTCACGGCGTGCACTCCTACGGCTTCGTGCCCACCCTGATGGATGCATCGCTCGCTTCCGGCGTGCACGGACACAATGAGCGCACGCCCATCGAGGGGCTCAACACCGGGGCTCAGATTCTCTTCGAGGTCGTCAGGCGATTCACCGGCGCTCAGCGCCTCTGAGTCGCCGCGCCCGACCAACACAGAACGCCCAGCAGCGAGGAGCCGAACCGTGCGATACCCGCAACTCGACGGACAGTGGGCCTTGATCCTCGGCGCTTCTTCCGGCTTCGGCGGCAGCGCGGCGGTGGCGCTGGCAGAGGCCGGCATGCACATCGCCGGCGTGCACCTCGACCGCCGCTCCACGATGGCCAGCGTCGAGCGGATCACCGCTGAGATTGAAGCGCACGGCCGCCAGGCGGTGTTTCGCAACATGAACGCCGCCGACGCCGCCAAGCGCGGCGAGATGCTCGACGCGTTGCGCGAGCAACTTGATACCGAGGGAGGCCCAGGGACGGTACGAGTCCTCTTGCACTCCCTCGCCTTCGGCACGCTGGGTCCATACATCGGCGAGAAGGAAGACCGCCCGATCACCCAGCGGCAGATGGAGATGACGCTCGACGTGATGGCCAACTCCCTTGTCTATTGGACGCAGGACATGGTCGGCCGCGGCCTGCTCGGCCGGGGCAGCAAGGTCTACGGCATGACCTCGGGCGGAGATCTTCGCGTGATTCCCCAGTACGGCGCAGTCTCGGCGGCCAAGGCGGCCCTCGCCGCGCACCTGCGACAACTTGCCGTCGAACTCGCCCCGCAGGGCATCGCCGCCAACGCGATCAAGGCCGGCATCACCCACACGCCTGCGCTCGAGAAGATTCCGGCCGGCATGCAACTCCTCGACTTCGCCCAGAATCACAATCCTTCCGGCCGGGTCACCGAGCCCGGCGACATCGCCCGAGCCATCATCGCCCTCAGCCTCGACGACTCCAACTGGGTCACGGGCAACACGATTAACGTCGACGGCGGCGAAGACATCACGGTGCTCTAGCTGTCCGCGCTTCTCACTCGGATCGGGTTGGTCGGAATGCGTCCTGACCGCTGCTAAACTGAGCCCGCACTCGCGAGGAGTTTCACATGAGCGATCCGATCAGGGGACAGACCGCCATTTGCGGACTTGGCATCACCGAGATGGGCAAGGTCTACGGACACGACGCCTCGTGGTTCGCCGGTGAATCGATCCGACTCGCGATCGAGGACGCAGGCCTTGAGAAGGACGACATTGACGGTCTGCTCGTCAACCCGGGCATCACCGGAATGATGGGCACCGGGATCAGCATCCCCTTGCAGGGATACCTCGGATTGCGCAATCTGCGCTTGCTCAATCACATGAATTCGTTCGGCGCGACCGCCTCGGCGATGGTCCAGTACGCCGCGCTCGCCGTTCATCACGGCATGGCCAACTACGTCGCCTGCATCTTCGCCGACGCCCCGCTGCAGCAAGGCGGCTCGGCGGGCGCCGCCTACGGAGGCGCAGGCCGTCGGGGGCCGACCGGCATGGCCTCGCTGATGCCCGCCTTCGGCTTCTATGGCGCCAACACCTCGTACGCCCTGGCCGCACGTCGCTACATGGAGCGGTACGGAATCACCAACAACGATCTCGGCCGCGTCTCCGTCGCACAGCGGCGCTACGCCGTCGACAATCCTCACGCCACCATGCGCCAGCCGCTGACGCTCGAGGACTATCACAACTCGCGCTGGATCGTGGAACCCTTCCACCTGCTGGACTGCTGCCTCGTCTCCAACGGCGCGGTCTGCACGATCGTCACAACCGCCGAGCGCGCCCGCGACCTCAAGTCATCCCCGGCCTACATCTGGGGCATGGGTCAGGGACACCCCGGCAACTTCCCGCACGCCGAGATTGAGGTCGGCACCACTTCCGGCGCGACCGTATCCGGAGAGACCGCCTACCGCATGGCCGGGGTCGGACCCGAGGATGTCGATGTCTGTGAGTTCTATGACTGCTACACCTACACGGTGCTGCGCACGATCGAGGATTACGGCCTGGCCAAGCCGGGCGAGGCGATCGGTCTGTATCCGGAGGACCCCGCCGATCCCGAGGCCGAGTTGCCCACGATCAACACCGGCGGCGGTCAGCTCTCCTCCTACTACATGTGGGGCATGACGCCGGTCTCCGAGGGCGTAATCCAGGCCCGAGGCTCCGGCGGCGACCGTCAGATCGAGAAGCACGACATCGTCCTCTGCTCCGGTAACGGCGGCACCCTCGATACCCACGGCACGCTCATTCTCTCGCCCAACGCCAACTAGGACCGCTCGCACATGGCCTACGACAAACCGCTCCCCAGCCCCGACGAGAACACGCAGCCATTCTTCGACGGACTCCGGGAGCACAAGCTCCTGCTCCAGTACTTTCCCTCCGCCGATCACTATCAATACCCGTACAGCGACCGCTGTTACAAGGACTGGTCCACGGACTGGGAATGGCGCGAGTCTTCGGGCAACGGCGAGGTCTACACCTGGGTGCGGATGCATCAGCTCTACCATCCCTCATGGAAGGAAGAGATTCCCTACACCCTCGCCGTCGTCCAACTCGACGAGGGCCCGCGGATGAATACCAACCTCGTCAATGTCGAGGTGGATGACATCCGTGTCGGCATGCGGGTCAAGGTTGTGTTTGAGGATGTCACCGACGAGCACACTTTGCCCAAGTTCGAGCCTGTGTAGCACGCCGCTTCTGCAATGACCGATTCCGAGCCAAACCCGCGACCGCCGCTTGACGGCGTCCGAGTAATCGACTTCACCTGGATCGTCGCCGGCCCCACCTGCACCCGGCTGCTCGGCGACTTGGGAGCGGAAGTCATCAGGGTTGAGAATCAGCAGACACTGGACTCGATTCGCTTCGGCCGACCTCACCCGAACGGATTTGACCCGCCCGACTCCGGCGCGATGTTCAACTGGCTCGATCGCAACAAGCGCTCTATCACCGTGAACGCACGCCACCCTGACGGCCTCGACCTGATCAAGAGGTTGATCCGCATCTCGGATGTCCTGGTCGAGAACTACTCCTCTCGAATTCTTGAGAACTGGGGCCTGAGTTACGAAGAGCAGCAGGCCGAGAGTCCCGAGATCATCTACGTCTCGTTGTCCGGGTTTGGACACTCGGGACCCCAGCGTGACTACTCCACCTGGGGACCAACCGCCCAGGCGCTCAGTGGGCTCACTTCGATGTCCGGGATGCCCGAAGCGCCGGAGCCTGCCGGCTGGGGCTATTCATACCTCGATCACATGGCCGGCTTCACTGCAGCAGCCGCCATCACTGCGGCGCTGCGCCACCGCCGGGAGACCGGGCAAGGCCAGTGGATCGACCTCTCCCAGGTCGAGACCGGCATGGCGCTTACCGCACCCGCAACGCTTGATTTCACCGTCAATGGTCGCCGTTATCGCGACACCGGCAATCCGCCGGGCAACCGATCGGTCTGGCCGCAGGCCGCGCCGCACAATACGTACCCCACCGCCGGCGACGACAACTGGATCATGATCACCTGCACGTCCGATTCGGAGTGGGAGGCGTTCTGCGAGGTCAGCGATCATCCGCATTGGCGCACCGACGCTCGCTTCGCCACGTTGCCCGCCCGCCTGCGCCACCAGGACGAACTGGACGAGAACATCGGATCCTGGACCGCCGGACAGGACGGTCGCGCGTTGATGCAGCGGCTGCAGAGCGCGGACGTGCCGGCCGGCGTCGTCCAGAACGGGGTCGATCTGGTCGTCAGCGACCCGCAGATGAAGGCACGCGAGTGGACGGTCACGCGCCACCATCCGGTCATCGGCGAACACCTCACCGACGGGCTGCAGATCCGATACTCCCGGACACCCGCCCATCGAGACCTACCCGGACCCGAACTCGGCGAGGCGAACCAGTACGTGTTTGGCGACCTGCTCGGATTCAGCGACGACCGCATCGCCGAGCTGCAACTGAACGGCGCGATGGGATAGCCATGGGAGCGCTCGACCGCATTCGCGTCCTCGACTGCTCGGATCCGAAGGGTCACTTCGCCGGCAAGCTGCTTGCGGGCCTCGGCGCGGACGTAATCAAGATCGAACCGCCGGGCGGGGATGTCGGCCGCACATACGGTCCGTTCCTCGATGACCGGCCCGGACCCGAACGCAGCCTCTACTGGTGGCACTACGGCGCCGGCAAGAGGTCGGTCGGTCTCGACCTCGACAGTGCCGACGGCATTGAGCTGTTCCTCCAACTGGCCGCCGACGCCGATGTGGTGCTGGAGTCGTGCCAGCCGGGGCGCGGGCGACCGTTCGACCCGGTTACGCTCTCCGACCACTTGCCCGAGCTGATCGTGCTCAGCCTCACGCCATTCGGACAGACCGGTCCGTGGCGAGATCATGCCTGGTCCGACGCGGTTGGATTGGCGCTCGGTGGCCCGATGGGCAGTTGTGGATATGACAACATCCCGGGCACGCCGCCGATCCGTCCAACCGAGCACCACGCGGGTCACATCTCGGGCTACTTCGCTGCGACCGGCGTCTGCGCCGCGCTCTACGAGCGTCAAGAGAGCGGACTCGGACAACACATCGACATCTCCATGCACGAATGCATGGGCTTCACCATCGAGTCCTCCGCTCCCTGGGCGCTGTACGAGCAGCATCCCCTGATCCGACAGGCCGGCCGCCACGCAGGTCCCCAGCCGACCGAGCCGTGGCAGTATCCGACATCCGACGGTCGCTTGATCAACATTTTCGGCATGCCACGATCCGAGGCAAGCTGGCTCGCCCTGGTTGGCTTCATCCAGGAACACGGCATGGGTCCAAACCTCTCCGATGTTGAACTGCTCGACGGGCGCAAGCGTCAACTCGGACTCCAACAGCCCACGGTCGCCATGATGCTCGCCGACATCGCCGAGTTCATCGCGGCCCACGAAGCGGAAGAGATATACGCTGGCGCACAGGCCGCCGGCGCTGCCTGGAGCATCATCCGCACGCCCGACGAGTGTCTGGCCGACGAGCACTGGCGCTCCCGAGGATTCTTCATCGATGTCGAGCACGAGGAACGAAACCGAACCGTGACCTTCCCAGGCGCTCCGTACATCCTCAGCGAAACGCCCTGGACCCACGGTGTCCGCGCTCCGATGCTTGGCGAACACACTGCCGAGATTCTCTGTGGCGAGCTCGGACTCGGCATTGACGAACTTGGCGCCCTGATCGCCGCAGGTGTGGTCCGATGAGCCAGCAACCAGCCCGCCGTCGTCGACGCAGACGACGACCCGCGCGACCCGCGGGTCAGGAGGGCGAATCGGAAGTTGGCCGCCGCACACAGGAGGAACCTGCAGCGGATCGCGGCGATCGCGGGCGCGGCGGCGGCCGCCGCTCCGGCGGCGCATCCGAACCCCAGCAACGGCCAAGAACATTCCTCGGCATGCCCCGCATGACCGTTGCTCTGCTCGGAGGTCTGCTCGTCGCCATGATCGCCGTCTTCGCCATGCAGCTCATCTTTCCACCCGATGAAGTGCTTAGTGTCGAGGGCGTCCAGGTCTTTCCCGACCAGGGCCGACGCCACCTCCAGGATGGCGAGACCTTTGACGCGTACAACTCCTGGCCGCCCACGTCGGGACCGCAGCCAGCTGAGGTGTTCGCCGCCGACGTTTACCTGCCCGGTGATGCATCGATTCCACAGCCGTTCGAGATGCTGCCGCTGCTGGAGCGCGGCGGCGTGGTGATCTATTACGACCCGGATGTCTACACCAACGCCGACGATCCCGCCGGCTTGCTCGGCGCGATGCAGAGCCTGCGCCAGTTCCGTGAGCGACTCGCCGTGGTGCCGCTAGTCGGTCTCGACGACCGGCACGGCGGCGCAACCATCGTCGTCACCGCCTGGAAGACACTGCTCGCGATCGACAACTGGGACGCGGACGGCAACGAGCAGCTCACGGCATTCATGCAGAATGCTCCCGACGGCTACTACGACCGTTACCGACTCGAGCGCGGCGATTCCGCGATCTCTGCCGGAGCGGCGTCGGAATGAGATCCCAGATTGCCGCTGGTGCGGCCCTTTTGCTCGTCGCGATTCTGGCCACTTCCTGCGGAGGCGAATCGAGTCGTGCCGGATCCGGCGGCGACATCTACGACAATCCTGCGCTGGAGGTCTACGACAACGAGCACACGACCGCGACCCAGTTGCACCTGCCCGCCGGCGTTTCAGCCGACTACACCGTCATTCCGCCCTACGGCGAGGAGCACTCGCCAATCCCCCTGGCCTGCGGCATCTACAGCGCGACCCCGAGCTTCGAAATGGTCGTCCACGCCATGGAGCACGGTGCGGTCGTGCTCTGGTACGCGCCTGAGTCGCTCAACGATGACGACATCGCAGCGTTAACGGAGATCGCCTCTCGGCACTTGACCGACAGCAGTTACGCCATCCAGGCGCCGTACGGCGGTCTCGATGCCCCGCTCATGTTGGTCGCCTGGGGTGTGAGACTCCCGCTTGGTGGTGTGGATCAACGCGCGATCGAACAGTTCTTCGACGAGTTCCACGACGAAGCCCCGGAGCCGCTGGCTGCCGGCGGCTGCGCCACCGCCCGCTGACGAGTCGCATCGGAACGGTCTCAAGCTCCTTCTAGAATCACATTCGCGAGCAATCCTGACGTGCCAGACACCACTTCTCACCCTCTCGATCCGATCTTTCGCCCCCGAGGTGTAGCCGTCGTTGGCGCCTCCCGCGACAGCCGCAATCCACGAGGCCCCGGAGACTGGCTCCACTCGCTCAAGGATGCCGGTCAACCCAACATCTATCCCGTCAATCCCAACGCCGACGAGATTGATGGTCTGACCGCCTACGCCCGGTTGACCGACATTCCCGGGCCTGTGGACCACGTGATCAGCGCGATCCCGGCCGGCTACGTCCTTGACATGCTGGAAGATGCCTCTGCCAAGGGGGTGCGCTCAATTCACCTGTTCACCGCCGGATTCGCCGAGACCGGCCTGTCCGACAGACTCGAGCTCCAACAGACTCTCAAAGTGCGAGCCGCCAAACTGGGTATCCGCCTGATCGGTCCCAATTGCATGGGACTCTATGTGCCCGAGGGCAAGGTCTCGTTCGCTCAACAACTGCCGACGGACTCCGGTCCCGTCGCCTTCTTCTCCCAGTCGGGGACCAACGCCAGCGACGCCGCATACAACGGCGCAGTGCGCGGCCTCAGATTCTCCAAGGTGGTCTCATTCGGCAACGCCATCGACGTCTCCGCTGCCGAACTGATCGACTACGCCGCCACCGATCCTCAGACCGAGGTCATCGGGGCGTACATCGAAGGCATGCAGGACGCGCGCGACTTCTTCCGCTCGCTGCGCCGCGCCTCGTGCGTCAAGCCCGTCGCTCTGCTCAAGGGCGGATTGCTGCCCTCCGGCGGGCGCGCCACCCAGTCTCACACCGCATCGCTCGCCGGTTCAGGCGACCTCTGGGCTGCGGCAGCGCGACAGGCCAATGCCGTCCTTGTGCACAACATGCAGGAAATGGTTGACGTGCTGGTCGGTTGGCGCTTCGGCGCCGTCCCTGCCGGTCCGAGGCTTGGTCTCATCGTGGGCGGCGGCGGCATTTCCGTCCAGGGCGCCGACGACGTCGAGCGAGAAGGACTTGAGCTGCCAGCGTTGAGCGACCGGACGCTCTCGCGACTGGCTGAGGTCACGCCGGTTGCGGGCACCGGCATCCGCAACCCCGTCGACACGATGTCACTCTGGGACGGCGAGAGAGTCCGGCCGACTCTGGATGCCGTTGCTGAGGATCCTCGGGTCGACGCCGTCATCGTGCAGGTCGGCATGAACTGGGGCGTCGGCTTCTTCGGAGGCGAGCAAACCGACGTTCGGCAGCGCATGATTGCCGAGATCGCCGAGGCGAGGCTGCGGCACGGGATCGCCATCGCGATGGTCGTGCCGATCAATTTGGATCATCGGCACGGACAGTCCAACGCCGCGCTCGCCCGCATGATCTCCGAGGCTGGTCTGCCGCTCTACTACAGCATCCGCGACGCCGCCCGCGCCATGAAACGCCTCCACACCTGGCAAGCCCGCCGCGACGAAAGGTCCGCCACATGAGCAACCAGACCACCGACATTTACGAGGTCATGCAGACCCAGCGCGCGATCCGCCGCTGGACCGACGAACCGGTCGACCGCGACACGATCGAACGCATCATCCAGGCCGCCTGCTGGGCGCCGAGCGGCAGCAACTCGCAGCCCTGGGGATTCCTAGTCGTTACCGACGACGGCATCCGCCAGCGGCTGGCCACCGCCATCCGCGAGATGTTCAGCGCCCGATTCAGCGGCGATATGCCCAATCCCGACGACATCGACGATCCCACGACCCGTCGCATGATGCGTGGCGCATTCAACCTCTTCGACAACTTCGCCGCCGCGCCGGTCTGGATCATTCCCTGCCTTGTCCGTCCCGAATCGCCCGCGCCGTCCGGGCTGCTCGCGGGCAGCAGCATCTATCCGAGCATCCAAAACCTGATGCTCGCCGCCCGGGCCGAGGGTCTGGGTACCGTACTCACTACTCCGCAGGACGGCATCATGGACCAGCTCCGCGCCGAGCTCAACATCCCCGACAACGCATTGCCCGTCGCGATGATCCCCATGGGTCATCCCAACGCCAGCTTCGGACCCGTCACCCGTAAGCCCGTGCACGAGTTCCTTCACTGGAACGGCTGGAACGACTAGCAGGAACCTGAGCTTCCCTATGCCTCCCGTCCGACGCAAGTTCTCGATCCGCAAGGCAAACGCGCATCTTCGCGATGCCGACCCCGTGCTTGCGCTTCTGATCGATGAGCACGGCACCTACGAACCAAGACCATCCCCGGACCCCTGGTCGGCTCTTGTCCGCGCGATCCTCTTTCAACAGCTTGCCGGCGCCGCCGCATCGTCGATTCAGCGCAAGTGGTACGGCTTCTATGGCGACGAAGAATCCACGCCGACTCCGGAACAAGTCCTGGCCACAACGGACGAGGACTTTCGCGCCTGCGGCATCTCGCGCCAGAAGATGTCCTACTTCCGCGACCTTGCCCTGCACACCTCCGACGGCCGGCTCAAGCTCTCGCGCCTCAATCGCATGTCCGACGAAGACGTGATCAAGGCGCTCACCGCAGTCAAGGGCGTCGGCGAGTGGACCGCTCACATGCATCTGATGTTCCACCTCGGACGCCCGGACATCCTCCCCATTGGTGACCTTGGCGTGCGCAAAGGGATGCAACTCGCGTACCGTCTCGACGAAATGCCAACCCCCAAAGAAGCAATCGGGATTGGCGCGAAGTGGGCGCCCTACCGCTCCGTCGGCAGCTGGTACATGTGGCGCGCCGCCGACACCTTCACCCCCGACCAATCGCTCTAAGGAGACCCAACATGCCCGATTCAGTTCGCGATCTGCGGATCGGCTTCATCGGCACGGGCAACATCGGCAATCCGATGGCGCGCAATCTGATTGAGGCCGGCCACCAGCTCGTGATCTTCGACCTCCGCTCAGATGTCATGGAGAATCTGCTGGAACTCGGCGCGGAGTCGGCCGAGAGCTGCGCCGAAGTCGCCTCGCGTTGTTCCGTTGTCTTCAGCTCGCTGCCGGGTCCGCCTGAGATCGAAGCCGCGATCACCGGGACCGAGGGTATCCTCGCCGGCGCATCACGAGGCGATGTCCATGTCGACCTGAGCAGCAACTCGATCACCGCAGTTCGGCGGCTTGCCCAGCTTGAGGCCGACGCCGGGGTCAACTACATCGACGCCCCGGTCACGGGCGGCGTGCCCGGCGCGGAAGCCGGCACGCTGACGGTGCTCGGCAGCGGCGACGCTGACGCATTCGAACGCGTCCGTCCGCTGCTCGAGTGCATCGGTTCGAACATCTTCCATCTCGGCGAGGCCGGCTCCGGCTGCCTGTTCAAGCTGCTCAACAACGTGATCATCCTCTGCGGCAGTCAGATCGTGCAGGAGGCGCTGGTGCTGGGTACGAAGGCGGGCCTCGATCCCGAGGACCTGGTTGAGAAGCTGCGGCTGGGCACGGCGCGGCCCTACATGGGACTCGCGCCGTACCTGTTGGGTAAGCGCTTCGACAATCCTTCGTTCACTCTGCGCCTGGCCGAGAAGGATGTCTCGCTCGCCCTGGAGGCAGCCCGCGTGAACCAGGTCCCGATGCCCGTCGCCAACGCCGCCCACCAGACCTTCCTGCGGGCGCTTAGCGCCGGCCTGGGCGAGCAATCCTTCCTCGCCACGCTCCAGGCCCTCGAAGCTGCGGCCGGACATGAAGTCCCGGTCACTCAGATTGAAGGCGGACGCGCCTCGCTGTAACCGCTCCCAGTCCCCGCGTCGTGCGGGGAGCCGCTTGGCGCAAGGCTGTAATCATGACCGAATCAACCCGCGACCAACTCATCGGATTCATCGGAACGGGCAACATCGGTAATCCGATGGCCCGCCAACTCATTCGAGGCGGATATCAGCTCGTTGTCTTTGATCTCCGTCCCGAAGCGACAGAGAACCTGCTCGAGCTCGGCGCGGAACCGGCGTCCAGCGCCACCGAGGTCGCCTCACGCTGTTCAATCGTGTTCACGTCCCTGCCTGGTCCGCCCCAGGTCGACGCCGCCACGACAGGACCGGACGGCATCCTTGCAGGCGCCCAACCCGGGGACATCCACGTCGACCTCAGCACCAATGCGCCTACCGAGGTCAGGAGAATCCTCAGGATTGAATCGGATGCCGGCATCAACCACATCGACGCGCCGGTGACCGGCGGCGTCATCCGAGCCGGCGAAGGCACGCTCACCGTGCTCGGCAGCAGCGACATGGAGATCTTCGAGCGGGTCCGGCCGCTCCTCAATCACATCGGCGAGCACGTGCTCTACCTCGGCGAGGCCGGCATGGGCGGGCTCTACAAGCTGATCAACAACGTGATCGTGCTATCCGGTCACATGATCGTGCAGGAAGCGCTGGTTCTGGGCGCCAAGGCCGGACTCGACCGAGTCGACCTGATTGAGAAACTGAGGCAGGGCACCGCCCGGCCGTACATGGGCTTGGCCGACATCTTCCTTGCCAAGCAGTGGGAGAATCCGACCTCGACGGGATACATCGCGGAGAAGGACATGTCCCTCGCCCTGCAACTCGCGCGTGAGCAGCAGGTGTCAATGCCCGTGGCCAGCGCCGTTCACCAGACCTATCTCGCGACCCTGGCCGCCGGCATGGGCGACCTCCATCACTACTCGACCCTCGACCTGCTGGAACACGTCGCAGGAGTTGAAGTGCCGTCAATCGAACCGCAGGACACGTAGCGGACTACCAGGCGTCGACCGGGTGCTTCTTGATCGGCGACAGCGGCGCGCGCGGCGTCATCCGCAGCATGGCGATCAGCACGTCGCGCGTCTCCTCAGGCGCAATCACGTCGTCGAACTCATAGCGACGCCCGGCATTGATCGCCGAGTTACGCTCTCGCATTTCGTTGGCCCACTCATCGCGCAGCCGCTTTGCCTCGGCCGGATCGTCCCGCTCAACCTCGCGGATCCGGTCCCGGTTTACCAGCAGCGACGCCCCTTCCAGCCCCATTCCGCCCGATTCGGCCGTGGGCCAGGCCAGCCGGATGTCTCGCGGCGCATAGGAGTTGCCCATCGCCGCCGGACCCAGCCCATACGCCTTGCGCAACTGGATCGTGTAGAGCGGCACCGTCCGATTCTGGTGCGCGATGATCGGGCGGGCGTGGTGCCTCGCGATCCCCGCCTCTTCGGCCGGCCGGCCAACCATGTAGCCGGGATTGTCAACCAGCGAGACCATCGCAATCTCATGCGCGTCACAGAGCTGGACGAAGCGGGCAATCTTGTCGGACGCGTTCGAGTCGATCGCGCCAGCGATCACCGAGAGCGGCTGATTGGCGATGATCCCAACGGAACGCCCGCCCAGCCGGGCCAGCGCGGTGATCAACTGCGGCGCCCAGGTCGGGCGCAGCTCGAACACCGAATCGCGGTCCATGATTGCGCGGATCACGCGACGCATGTCGTACGCCCGTCGCCGATTCGACGGCACGATCCCGCGAATCCGCTCGGCCCACGGATCCGGCTCACCCTCGGGCAGGTCGTAGAGGAAGTAACGGAGATATCGTCCCGCCGCGTCAATCGCTTCGGCTTCTGTCTCGACCATCAGGTCGATCCCGCCGACGCGATCGTGCATCTCCGCCGGACCGATCTCGTCCGGCGTCAGCTTCAGCCCCATCGCCCCTTCGACCAGTGGCGGTCCGCCCATGCCGATCGCCGAGTCGCGCGTGGCGACGATGAAGTCGGACAGTCCGGCAATAGACGCGTTGCCCGCAAACGAGCGCCCCGACACCACCGACACCGTCGGCACCCAGCCTGACAACACGGCCATGCCGTCGAAGGTGCCCCAGCGGCCGGTCAGGCCTCGCTGTGACCCGGCCAGGTCATGGGCCCTGGCGCCGCCCCCGTCCGCGAAGGTGACCAATGGCCAGCGTCGATCATGCACCAGCTCCAGGAGTCGGTCGAACTTGCCGTGATTCAGCGCCGTCTGCGTGCCGCCCTGCACGGTGTAGTCGTAGGACGCAATGCCGACGGGATGTCCGGCCACCGTCCCAAATCCCTGCACCAACCCATCCGCGGGTCCCCACATCGACTTGTTCGCCGGCACCGCCAACACGCCGTACTCGACAAAGCTGCCCTCGTCCAACACCATCGCAATCCGTTCGCGAGCGGTGAACTTGTCCCTGGCGTGTACCCTCGCGACGGCCTCGGGCCGCGCGGCGTCCATCGCATTCGCGCGCGATTCAAGCACTTCGTTGATGATGTCCTCGTCCATTGGACAAGTCCCCTCCGCTGATACCCTCCGCATACGGTATCCGCACCTGGCATCCATTCCCTTCGACAGCACTTATGGAGTCTCGTCATGGCGTCACACATCGATCTACTCGGCCCGATCGTGCGAGAGATTCAGCGGCGCGCGCTCGACGAACCCGACGCGTTTTGGTCGGAGGCGGCCGCCAGGATTCCCTGGTTCCGCGAGTGGGACGACGTGTTCGAATGGACGCCGGGAGAAGTGCCTGCCTTCCGCTGGTTCATCGGTGGCGAGACCAATCTCGCATACGCCTGCCTCGACGCCCAGGTCGAGGGCGGCAACGGTGGCCGTGCCGCCCTGATCGCACTGGACGAGAACGGCGGCCAGCGGGTGTTCACTTACGCGCAGCTCCTGCGCAACGTCGAGCGCATGGCCGCCTCGCTGCGCTCGATCGGCATCGAGCGCGGCGACCGCGTCGCGATCTACATGCCGACCAACTACGAGGCCATCGCGCTGATGCTCGCCTGCGCGCGGATCGGCGCGGTCCACCTCGTCATCTTCGCCGGCTTCGGCGCGGGCGCGATCGCCGAGCGGGTCAAGCTCGCCGAAGCCAAGGCGATCTTCTGCACCGACTCGACTTACCGGCGCGGGCGCAACGTCCCGCTCGACCACTTCGTCCGAGGCGCGCTGGAGAACGAGGGCGCCGGTGAGATCGTCGAGACGGTCGTCGTCGAGCGGCGGCTCGCGGACAGCCCCAACATCGGCGGCGACAAGGAGATGAGCTGGGACGACTTCCTCGACGCCGGCATTGACGGGGACGGATCCGTCGCCGCCATGGAAGCCAACGATCCTGCCTACATCCTCGCCACATCGGGCACCACGGCGCGACCCAAGCTCTGCGTCCACACGCACGGCGGCTATCCGGTATGGGTCGCTAGCCAGGCCGACTGGGTGTTCGACCTGCGGCCCGAGGATGTCTGGTGGGCAACCTCGGACATTGGCTGGGTCGTCGGACACTCCTACATCGTCTACGGACCTATGCTCGCCGGCGCGACCACGATCGCCTTCGAAGGCGCACTTGATTTTCCGGACGTGAGCACGTTCTATCGGATCATCGAGGACCACGGGGTGACCGGCATGTTCACTTCTCCGACCGCGATCCGACTGCTGATGCGCTCCGGCACCGAGCCCGCCGAAGCGGTTGACATGTCGTCGCTGACGCGCGTCTTCTCGGCCGGGGAAGTGCTCAATCCGCCGGCCTGGGAGTGGTTCCAGCACGAGATCTTCGGCGACCAGATTCCGGTCCTCGATCACATGTGGCAGACCGAGACCGGCGGACCGATCATCGGCAATCCATACGGCATCCAGATGCTGCCGATCAAGCCAGGCTCGGCGGGAATCCCGCTACCCGGGATCGTAGGCACGGTGCTCGACACCGACGGCGCGGAGCTCGCAGCGGACGACAAGGGGATTTTCGCCATCACACGACCCTTCCCCGGCCTGACCGCGCGTCTCTGGGGTGAACCCGAGCGTTACCAGACCGACTACTGGGGCAAGGTGCCGGGCAAGCAGGTCTACTTTACCGGCGACGCCACCTCGGTCGACGAGGACGGCTATGTCTGGTTCTCCGGTCGCGCCGACGAGATCATCAAGATCGCCGCGCACCGGATCGGCACGATCGAGGTGGAGTCGGCAATCCTCCGCCATCCCGGCGCAGCAGAGGCGGGGGTCACCGGCCGTCCCGATGAACTGCGCGGCGAGGTGATCTCCGCCTTCGTCGTGCTCAAGGCCGGCTTCGAGCCGGGCGACGACATGCGCACCGAAATCCTTCAGACGATCCGAGGTGAACTCGGCCCCGTCGCCGTGATCGGCGAGCTCAACTTTGTCGATGCCCTGCCCAAGACACGCTCAGGCAAGATCATGCGCCGAGTGCTCAAGGCAGTCACGCTCGACACCGATCCGGGCGACATCTCCACAATCGAGGACGAAGGCTCGGTCGAAGATGCCCGCTCGGCGTGGGAAACGATGAAGTCGAGTCTGCGGTAGCCCGACGTGAGTGCATCTGCAGAGTCCATCGCTAACGCTGGCGGCTGGGCGATTGCCTGGCGGCGGGGACGTTCGCCTGCGCACCTGGTGAGCTGGGAACTGCGCACCCGATGGCTGTTACTGACCCTGGCGATCGCCACGATTCCGCTGTTGGTGCTCGAAAACGTGATCGACCGGGAGACATCGCCAACCGCGCACTCGGTGGTGTTCTGGATTGATGTCGCAATCTGGGCAGCGTTCGCCGTCGATCTCGTCGTGCGGGTCTGGTTGGCCGAGCGGCGATTCCAGTTCCTGAGGGAGAACTGGTTCGACGTCGTCATCGTGTTGGTGCCCTACCTGCGAGCACTGCGACTGGTGATGTTTGCCTTACGCGCTCGCAAGATGTTCCTGCAGCGAGGCGCGTCGAGCTCGGTGCTCCTGGTGTTGACGATTCTGTTCGGCGGAACCGAAGCCATCATGCGGGTTCAGCAGTCGGGCGAAGTCGCCGGTGGCATCGGCGAGTTCGACAACTGGTTCGACGGCTTCTGGTGGACGCTCAATACGATGGTGACCGGCGACGGCGTGCAGGACGAGCACTCGGCGATGGTCAACATCGTGGGCGCAATCGTTACGCTGCTGGGCCTCGCGCTGCTGGGAATGGTCACGGCCACCATCGCCGCATGGTTCGTCGAGCAGGGTCAGGACGAGGAGCAGGAACAGATCCTGGCTGAACTCAAGACGCTCCAGGACGAGGTCAAGTCGTTGCGCGAAGAGCTTGCGCGGCAGGACCGAGCAGCAGACTAGAACGGGCGGCCGATTTCCTCGCCGATCTTGCGGAGGCGTTCGACTCGCTGCTCGGTCGGCGGGTGAGTCGAGAAGAACTTGCCCGCGCCACCGGCCAGCGGGTTGACGATAAACATGTGGTTGGCCGCCTCTGCAGTCTTCATTTCCTCCGCGGCATAGCGCGATTCGGGCGTCCGCACGCCCTGCTCCAGCTTCATCAGCGCGTAGGCCAGCGCCTCGGGGTCGCCGCAGCGGCGGGCGCCCGTGTCGTCGGCCTTGAGTTCGCGTTGACGGCTGACCGCCATCTGGATCAGCATCGCCAGGAATGGCGCCAGGATTGCCACAATCAGCGCGCCGGCCAGGTGTCCGGCGCCGCCGCCGTTGCCGTCGCGGCCGCCCATGCCGCCGAACAGGAACATGAACATCAGGCCCCACTGCGCGATCATCCCGAGGAACGAAATCACCATCGCCATCGAGGCCACGATCGTCGACCACAGGGTGTCGCGGTTGGTCACGTGGGCCAGCTCGTGCGCCATCACGCCGGCCAGCTCACGCCGCGTGAGCAGACCCATAATCCCGGTCGTCGCCGCGACCGCCGAGTGCTTTGGATGCCGGCCCGTGGCGAACGCGTTGGGAATCGGCGTGTCGATCACGTAGACCGACGGGATGTGACGCGGACAATCGCCGGGGCGGCAATGCCCTGTGCAACGAGCCTCCAGGTGTTCCAGCGTGAACTGCGACAGTAACTCCGGCTTGAACGGCATCTCCGCCTGGCAGGCGGCCTGCTCGACGATGCGGTACAACTCCGGCGCTTCCGCAGCGGTAACGAGCTGTCCGCCCATCGCCCTGGGCACCATCGAGTGCGAGTTGTAGTAGCTGTACAGGTTGATGCCCAGGGCGACCACCGCCATCACGATCAATCCGACCTGACCGGCCACCGCAAGGCCGACCACCATCATCAGCCCCGCCATCAGCACCACGAGGAACATCGTGCGCAATCCGTACACGGTTCGACTCCCCCTAACCGCAGTCAATCTCGCCGATCAGGTGCGGCAGTTACGTCGAGATCGTACCATCGTGAGAGACGGATCGATCCGCTACCTGAACCGCCGGGAGCACGCCATGCCCATTTACGAATACGCCTGCCGAGCCTGCGGCGAGGAGTGGGAGCACTTCACCCGCAAGATCGACGCGCCTGCGCCTGAGTGCGAAGCGTGCGACACGAAGGGCCAGGTCGAACGCCTGATAGCGCGATCCGCGTTCATCAAGGACGAGAACACCAAGATGCGCGAGATGCATCCCAAGTACGCGAAGATGGTTGACGCGGCCTGGGACAAGGCCTCGCGCAACGACCCACTCAGCAAGACCCGATTTGCGCCCCTGGTCGACTCCGGCAAGCGCGTCCAGGACATGACCTAGTCGGCGGGAGCAGCCTCAAACACCGCTCCGACCTGGATGCCGTTCGCCGACGCCCACTCGTACGCCGGTTGGCGGTCACGGCCCACGGCCAGCGTGCTCACCCGAATCGATTCGCCGTCCCCACAAATGATGGTCATGCCGCTGTCGCCGATGGCGGCGATCTCTCCGGCTGAGCCTCCTGAGTGATCCGATCGCGTCGAGCCGAGCAGCGTGACGCGCTCGCCGTTGATCTCACTCCATGCGCCGGGCGCGCGGTCGGACCCGCGGATAAAGTCGTGCACCGTCTGCGCCGGTTGTGACCAGTCGATCCGCGCGATGTCGCCCTCCCACGGACCTTCGTAGGTCATGTCGTCTTCGTTCTGGACATGACGCGGCGCCTGGCCTGCCTCGACCAGCTTGACCGCCTCGGACATGGCGTCGACGCCGAGCGGAAAGAGGTACTCGCGGTAAACATCGTTGAGCGTGGTATCGGGACCGATTGGGCAGGGTCGCTGTAGCAGGATCGGTCCTGTGTCGATGCCCTCGTCGACCCAGAAGATCGTGACACCGGTCATCGTGTCGCCCTGGAGGATGGCGTGGTTGATCGCCGAGCGGCCGCGGTGCTTCGGCAAGATCGACGGGTGGTACTGGATCGTCTTCTGCGGCGGGAAGTCGAGCACCTGAGTCGGGATGATCTGCGTGACGAAGGCCATCACGTTAAGGTCGGGATTCGTGGCCTCGTACTGCGCGACGACATCCTCGTCCACGACCCCGCGCCGCTGCCAGCGTCTCGGTTGCACCAGGGTGATTCCTCTGTCGCGTGCCGCCTGGGCCAGCGGATCGGGACGGCCGCCCTCACGCTCCGGCGGGGTAAACACGCCGACGATCTCATGACCGTCTTCCACGAGCCGCTCAAACACCGCCGCGCCGAACGGCGCCTGTCCAATCAGGGCGATACGCATCGAATCATCCTCTCATCTTCATTCCTGTGCGTCCTCGGAATGCCGTCAACTGGTTGTGCGCCAGATGCGAGGTCGCTTGTCGGCAATGATGTCGTTGAACGTAGTGATAGCGACACGCTCCAGGCGCACTTTGAGCATCGCCGGCGCTCGCAGATCGGGCCCGAAGAAGTCATCAACCGTGTAGGGAAAGTGAGGTGCGACCTCGGCGATCTCCTCGGCGTCGTTGATCACGGTGGCCGACCCGGCCAAGTTGAGATGGCGGAAGTCCGAGGTCCAGTGCAGAAGTTCAACCAACGCATTGGCCTGGACCTGATCGGTCTTGGGAGAGCCCGAGCTGGTCAGCACGTAGGCGACCATGTCCACGTACGCCGGCACCACCGGCCGCACGTGTGGCTGCCGACCGTTTGCGGTGGCCAGCAGCGCAATCGGCGCACTGCTGATGACCTCGAGCGCCTCAGGCCAGAAGTCCGGCGCATCCGCTGGGGTCACCTCTCTCGGGGTTGCTTCCGATGTCACAGGACCTCCGAGCCGCTCGTTGAGCCTCTCCGCAGGTTAAGGCTAGTCCAGCCCCCGAGGATCGGACGGATCGACTTCGCGCATCCGGCCGTCGCGCATGAGGAACAGCCGTCCTGCGCGTCTGGCAATCTCCAGGTTGTGCGTGACCATCACGATCGTCTGACCGGCGCGATTCAGGTCTTCCAGCAGTTGGACGATCTCACGGCCGGTCTGGGAGTCGAGATTGCCGGTTGGCTCGTCGGCGAGGATCACATCTGGATCGTTGGCCATTGCCCGAGCGATGGCCACGCGCTGACGTTCCCCGCCCGAGAGTTGCAGCGGCCGGTGCTCCAACCGCTCTCCGAGGCCGACCGACTCGAGCAGCTCCTTCGCGCGAGCGCGGCGTTTGCGCCGAGGCCAGCCGGCGAGAGCCAGCGCGATCTCGACGTTTTGCCGCGCGGTCAGCATCTGCAGCAGGTTGAACGCCTGGAAGACGAAGCCCAGCGTCTTGAGTCGCAGCGCCGCGCGCTGCTCGCCGCCCAGGCCGTGCGCGGCCCGATCCTGAACCCGCACTTCGCCTGAGGTGGGCGATTCGATCAGACCCAGGAGCTGCAACAGCGTTGATTTGCCCGAACCCGACGGTCCGGCGATGGCGATGAAATCGCCTCGCTGGATATCGAGATTCAGCGGCTCCAGAGCATGAATCGTTTGGCCGCCGAGATGGAAGATGCGGGCAAGGTTGCGGGCCGACAGGAGCGGGGTCCGCTGCGATTCCCTCGCTTCTTCGACAACCTGCGGCTCGCTCCCCACAACGACCCCCTCACTCGTAGCGCAGTGCGATGATTGGGTCGACCTGCACGGCGCGCCAGGCGGGCATGACGGCAGCCAGCATCGAGCACAGGCTCAGGATTCCGGCTGCGCCGTACTCGATCTGCTTCGAGCGTAAGCCGGCCGCGTCGGGTCCCAACGCCTGGCGGATCACGACCCGCGACATCGGCACGCCGACCATCGATCCGGCCAGCGCGAAGCCCGCCGACTCCGAGAGAATCAGCGACAGCAGAGCCCGACGCGGCGCGCCGATCGCGCGCAGCGTGCCCAGCTCTCGAGTCCGTTCCAGTACCGAAACGAACATCACAATCGCAATCAACAGTGCCGCCACCGAAACCGAAGTCCAGCGCACCACGTTGAAGAGCTGATTGACCCGGTCGAGCAGCTTGCGTGCGTTCTCGGCAAGCTGCTTATCGGAGATCACCATCAACTCGGCGTGGTCGGACTCGATCAAGGATTGCAGCGGTTCGATGTCGGAGGCGCGCTTGGGCGAGA
Organism: Chloroflexota bacterium; assembly: GCA_009838915.1. GTDB lineage: Bacteria > Chloroflexota > Dehalococcoidia > Bin125 > Bin125 > Bin125. The sequence goes on along the minus strand of VXQT01000013.1, from coordinate 140,430 downwards.
GCAGCATCGCCGAAACCGCATCCGGAGTCTGCAGCACCGTCTGTGCGCTCTCCAACGGGACGAGCACCGCCGAGCGCAACAACTGGTTCGTCTCGGGCTCGATGATTCCCTGCACTTCAAACTCGTGCCCCCGAACGGAGATCGTGCTGCCCAGAGCCGCCAACGCGATCGGGCCCACCGGCGATGGGACTTCGGTCGTCGCCGTGGCGGCCGAGGCGAAGTGACGTGCCGCCAGCACGCCAAGAATCGCGGGCGGGGCCACGTTTGTGCCGTTGGGCTGGGGAAAGTCGACCCGTCCCGCGGCCGCCTCGGCGCCGCCGAGGAAGACGTCTTCCTTGCCCAGTTCGATGCCGACCAAGAGCGCCTCGGGCGGCGCCGTCGGATAGGGCGGCGGCGCCAGCGATGCAAACGTCACTTTGGTCGAGCGCTCGGGATCGACGGCGGGCTGCGACAGCACGGCCCGTGCCTCGGCGTTGGAGATCGTTGACGAGATCGGCGGCCACTCGATGCCCGACATGCCCGCCAGTCCTCGCGACTGTACGAACAGCACGCCGGTGAAGCGCTGTACCTGGAGATCGAGGTCGTCGGTGATAAATCGCATCACCGTGGTGACCACGATGTACAGGTTGACGCAGACGCCAAAGCCGAGGACGGTCAGGGCCGAGCGGAGCTTCTTGGTCAAGAGTTGTTGGATGGCCAGAGTGAGCATCTGTGATAGCGTATCGCGCCATCACGCCCGGCCCATGCGGATTCAGTTGCCGACGAAGATGCCGCCGTCCGGATGCAGGATCTGTCCAGTGATGTAGCCGGCCTGGTCGCTGAGCAGGAACAGGGCAGCCTCGGCGATGTCGGACGGTTCTCCCAACCGATTGAGCGGGATGCTCTCGATGCGCCGCTGGCGGCGCTCCTCGTCGGTTGTGACCGCGAGCGTCATCGGCGTGTCGATCAGGCCCGGGGCGACTGTGTTGACCCGGATGTTGTTTGGCGCAAGCTCCAGCGCGAGCACGCGCGTCAGCATCCAGACCCCGGTCTTGGAAACGCAGTAGTCGGCCATCCCGCGAATCGGTGCTTTGGCTGCGCCGGAGGAGATGTTGACGATTGCGCCGCCCTCGCCCTGCGCGATCATGCGCCGCGCCACCGCGCGATTGGTCAGCATCACGCCGGTCAGATTGACGGCCAGCACCTTTTCCCAGTACTCGACCGGCTTGTGGATTACGTGGCGCTGTGCGCCGCCGAGCAGCGGCTCGCCCTCGGTCACCTCGCCCGAGACGTAGCCCGCGTGCGAGATACCCGCCGCGGCGATGCAGAGATCGAGTCGGCCGAAGTGTTCCAGCGCTGCGTCTGCCATTGCGTCGCAGTCGGCCTCGCGCGTCACGTCGACGCCGACGTACACGGCCTGACCGCCGGCCGCCTCGACCATCGCCACCGTCTCCGCGCCGCGCTCGTCGTCAGGCAGCCCCGCGACCACGACGGACGCACCCTCGCGCCCCAGCCGAATCGACGACTCGCGGCCCATCCCGCTCGCGCCGCCGGTCACGACGGCGACCTTGCCCGCAAAGCGATTCAGAGATCCTTCAGGCGGCAACGGCATCTGTCCACTCCTCGTCCTGCACTGAGCCGGTCGACTCGACGGCGCGATTGACTCTGACGGCGACAAGATAGCGGCTGCCGTTATTCGTTTCTGAGTGCGGCAATGGGGTCAACCACGGTCGCCCGCCAAGCTGGATAGATGCCGCTGATCAGGCCGACTCCCGCGGAGACGCCGAACGCGGCGGCAATCGACCAGGCCTGGATCACGGTCGTCACTTCCTGATCGCCCAAGGTCTGGCCGTCAACCAGCAGCGAGGCCACAACACCGATCACGATCCCAATCATGCCGCCCAGCACGCTGAGCGCCAGCGCTTCTGTCACAAACTGATTCACGATGTCGCCGGCTGTGGCTCCAACGGCGCGGCGGATCCCGATTTCGCGAGTCCGCTCCGTAACCGAGACCAGCATGATGTTCATCACACCAATCCCGCCCACTAACAGCGAAATTCCGCCAATCACACCCAACAGGATGGAGAGCGTGTTCGCCACCTCCGACGCGGCCTCCAGCAAGTCGTCCTGGCTCTCGATGGTGAAGTCCGGGTCGGTGCGGTTGTGCCGAAACAGCAACAGTTCGCTGATCTGTTGCTTGAGCTGCTCCGTGTCGGCGCCCGGCGAGGCCTGGACATCGATCTGGGTAACTCGCAGATCGCCGGTGGGCGTGTATAGGAAGCGGAAGCGGTTGGCCATTCCGGTGATCGGCACGAACACCTGATCGTCGGCGTCGGCTGCGCCGCCAACTTCGTGGAGTACGCCAATCACGGTGAATGCGAACACGACACGACCGGCGAGGAAGGAGAGGCGCACTTCCTGGCCGATTGGGTCAACGTTCGGAAACAGCGTCTCAGCGACGCGTATGCCCAGCACGGCGACCAGACTGCCCGCCCGATCATGGCCGGGCGCGATGAACGAGCCGGTCGCTACCTCCAGATCGCGCACCTCGGCGTAGTTGGACGACGTGAAGACCGACTCCGCGCCGACGTTGTTCACGCCTGCGATGGCTTGAGCCTCGCCGGTAATGTGCGATGTAACCGCCGAGATCGCGGGGTTGCCGTTCGCCGCGATCGCATCGGCATCAGCCCGGGTGAGGGTCGTCGTGATCGGCGATGCGCCGCCGCCCTGCTGGGTGGTCGCCTCGGCAGAGGGTTCGATGAAGATGAGGTCGGTGCCCAGGCCGCGGATCTGATCGCTGACGCCTTTCTGGGTGCCTTGTCCAACGGCGATCAGGGCGATGACAGAACTGACGCCGATCACCAGGCCGAGCAAGGTGAGCAGGCTCCTGAGTCGATTGGCGATGATCGCGCGGACCGCGATCTGCAAGGCGTCGAGCGTGCTCATGTCGAGGCCTCGCCGTTGAGCGCATCAGCCGCTTTGCTCGCGCCGGTGTCCTCAATGATCTGGCCGTCGCGCATTCTGACCATGCGATGGGCGAAGGCGGCAACTTCTGGTTCGTGGGTGACGAGGATGATCGTCATGCCGTGCTGGTCGACCAAATCGCTGAGCAGGGTCATGACCTCGTGTCCGGTCGCGGTGTCGAGCGCGCCGGTGGGTTCGTCGGCGAGCACGACCAATGGATCGACGACCAATGAGCGGGCGATGGCGACGCGCTGCTGTTCGCCGCCGGAAAGCTGGGTCGGTCGGTGTCCGATGCGGTCGGCCAGGCCAACGCGGACGAGGGCTTCGGCGGCTCGGCGTCTACGGTCGCGGACGCCCTGGTAGATCAGGGGTAGCTCGACCTGCTCCAGGGCGCTCATGCGGGGCAGGAGCGAGTAGGACTGGAAGACGAAGCCGAAAGCGGTGCCGCGTAGCCGGGCGCGGGCGTGTTCGCTGAGTCCGGCCACGTTCTGGCCTGAGAGTAGGTATGCGCCTTCATCTGGTCGATCGAGCAGGCCGATGATGTTCATCATCGTGCTCTTACCCGAGCCGGACTGACCCATGATGGCTACGAATTCGCCGCGCTCGATTTGCAGACTCACCCCGTCGAGCGCGTTGATCTCGGTCTCGCCCGTCTTAAACGTCTTGCGAACCGCGTCGAGTCGGATCATCCTCCGCCTCTACCTCCGAGGGGACCCGGTAAAGCGCCCGCGCCGGTCCCGCCTCCAGGCAGTTGTGTCGCGTTGTAGGCGACACCTTCGGAATCGACTCCGACCAACACCGTGACGCCTTCCTCCAGACCGGAGAGAATCTCGACGTTGGTACCATCGCTCTCGCCGATCTGCACCTCCAGCCGTTCCCAGCCAAGCTGTACGGCGGGGCCATCCTCGCCGTCGTCTGATCCGTCGTCCTCGGTTGGGACGGCGACGTAGAACGCGCCGTCGATCCGGCGGACGGCGGATGTGGAGATCAGCACCGACTCATCGCGGACAGCGGTGAGAACAGTGACGGTTGCGCTCATCCCATCGATGGGCAACTGGCGGTCGTTGTCGACTGCGGCCGTGCCGCCGGCTGCGCCGCCCCCACTGCCTGTAAAGCGCGCCAGGAGCGGGCGCAGCTGCGCGCGCTCCTCGTCGGTGATGTCGAACTCTTCGGGCAGCTCGACACCTTCCGGCAGTGGATCATCATTGGCGATTGCCTGAACGACCTGGAGCAGACTCGTGCCCTCGGGCAGGTCGAGCGACTGCAGCATCGCTCCGAAGCGCCGCGCCCGATCGCTGAGTCCAGCTCCCTGACCACCCGCGCCCTGACCATCTTGGGCGGCTGGCTGGCGCTCCGGCACGGTCACGCCGAGTGCTTCGAGATCGTCGCGCACGGCCTGGATCGCCAGCGGCGCGAGCACGGTCGCCTCGACGGCGTAGGTGACGACGCCCTGATCCACATTGGGGACGCGATTGATTGTGGTGATGCGCACGGGGTACTGCGCGCCCTCGATGGCGTCGAATGAGGCGACACCGACCTGGAGTTCCCGGAGGTCGAAGATTTCGGCTTCGGTCACGGTCAGGTTGACGACGATTTGGTCACGTGTACTGACGACGAAGACGGTCGCTCCGGCGCCGATGCGGTCGCCGACCGATACATTGACGGCTTCGACCGTGCCGTCGAACGTGGCCGTGATCAGCAGATCATCCATCGCGTCGAGCGCCTGCTCATAGGTGATTTCGGCGAGGCGGACGTTCTGCTCCTGTTGGGCGATGGCGGTCGCGGTCGGTCCGGCGATCAGTTCGTCGTAGCTGGCCTGAGCTTCGTCCCAGGCGGACTGGGCGCTGGCCAGTGCAAGTTCGGCTTCTTGAATGTCGTCCTCGGTGGGCGGTTCGAGCAGTTCGCGCATCTGCGCCTGAGCCGCGTCGCGTTGTTCGCGCGCGGCGGTCAGGGATTGCTGGGCCTGGTAGATGTCGTTGGGATCTGCGCCGTCGAACAGTTCGCGCAAGCGCTCCTCAGTCGAGGTCAATCCGGCGCGAGCGGCGGCGACGGATTGCTCGGCCTGGAAGATGTCGGCCTCGCTGGCTGGCGTCAGCAAGTCCTCCAGCCAAGCGTCGGCGGCTCGCCGGGCGGCGCGGGCGGCCGTCACGGCTTCCGTCGCCTGCTCGATCCTCTCCGGATCCGGATGGGTGAGATCGCTCAGACGCGCCTCCGCCGCGAGCAGGGACGCCGAAGCTGCATCGAACGAATCAATCGCCGCTTCCCAGGCCTCTTGCGCGCTAACGAGATCGCGGGCGCGCCGCTCCAGCGTGCTACCGCTGTTCTCGAACTTCGAGCGCAGCGTCTCGATGTCAGCGTCGCTCAGCGGCAGCGAAGACGCGCAGATCTCGGGCAAGATGGTGATGTCGTCGCAGAAGCGCTCCTGCGCGTCTTCCAACGCTTCCTCGCTTCGTTCAAGCGTGGACTCAGCCTGGTTCACAGGCACGCGCGCCTGGATCGCGGCGGCTCGCGCCGATTCGAGATCGGCGACGCTGGGCCGTTCGGTCAACGCGGCGAGCGCCTGCTCGGCGCTGGAGAGTTGGGCGGCGGCGGTGGCGACGGTTTGTTCGGCCGAGGCGATTTGGTTGTCGCTGGGGCCTTCGCCCAGGTTGGTCAGCGCCTGTTCGGCGTTGGACAGTTGCACGGCAGCGTTGGCTACCTGCTGCTGGGCCTGAGCCAGATCGCCGGGATTGGCATCGGCGGTCAGATCGGCCAATGCTTGTTCCGCGTTCGAGACCTGGGTCAAACCAATGGCTACCGATTGCTGGGCGGCGTCGATCACGCTCTGGTCGGGCCGATCATGAATCTGTTCGAGCCTCAGTGCTGCGCTGAGCAGTTGGGCATCAGCGTTGGCGAGCGCACGCTCGGCGGCGGCGATCTGCGCAGCGGTCGGGCTCTCCTGCAACTCCTCCAGTTTGAGCAGCGCGAGTTCCAATTGGACCTCGGCCGTTTCCAGAGAGCGCTGGGCATCCTCGTCCTTCAGCCGCGCCAGGATGTCGCCGGTTCGCACTTCGTCTCCGACCGCGGCCTCGACCGAGTCGATCTCGCCGCCGACGGCGAAGCTGAGCGAGGCGGTCTGGGCCGCGGCGGCTGAGCCAGACAGCTCGACCGTGGTCGTGAGTTGTCCGCTGGTCGCGGTGACGCGCTGAGGTTCGAAGGCGGTTTGCTCTTCCTCGCTGTGGGTGAAGTACCAGGCGAGCACGGCGACGGCGGCGACCACGAGCAGCAGCACCACAGCCATCCAGGGACGCCGCCCACGCCGCCCGCGAACCAGTGCGTCGATGTCTACGTCTTGCGTGCTCAACGCCGCCTCATCAGTTCACTGCTCAACGATGCCGCAGGATGCGACGGACGCCACGCGCGATGATTCACGCGGACGCCGCCGCCAGTGCACACGCTAAGGACGTTGCGTCAACTGCAGGTAAGACAAGCGTTCGCAGAGGATTAGCCGGTGAACAGGCCGCCGTCGGGATGGAGAATCTGTCCGGTGATGTAGCTCGCGTGGTCGCTGAGCAGGAACAGGGTTGCCTCGGCGATGTCCTCGGCCTCGCCGAGGCGGCCGAGTGGAACGAAGCGCTCGAATGCCGCCCGGCGCTCTTCGTCCTGGGACAGTCCCAGCGCCATTGGCGTGTCGATCACGCCGGGCGCGACGGTGTTGACGCGAATATGGTGCGGCGCAAGCTCCAGTGCGAGCACACGGGTGAGCATCCAGACGCCGGTCTTGGAGACCGAGTACTCGGCTGAACCGGGCATCGGAATCTTCGCTGCGCCCGAGGAGATGTTGACGATCGCGCCGCCGTCTCCCTGGCTAATCATGTGACGCGCGACGGCGCGGTTGGTCAGCATCACGCCGGTCAGATTGACGGAGAGCACCTTCTCCCAGAACTCGACCGGCTTGTTGATCAGATATCCGGCGCTGCGGTCAGCGGAGGCGCCCTCTTCCGGAACCTCACCTGATACGTACTGCGCGTTAAGGATGCCGGCAGCAGCCATGCAAAGATCGATGCGGCCGAAGGCGTCCACAGTTGCTTGCGCTGCGGCGTCGCACTCCGTCTCGCGGGAGACATCGGCGCCGACGTAGATTGCCCGACCGCCCGACTCGGTGATCTGGTCCACGACTTCCTTGCCGCGCGAATCGTCGGGCAGGCCCACGACCGCGACGGCTGCGCCCTCACGGGCGAGGCGGATCGACGTCTCCGCGCCCATGCCGGAGGCGCCGCCGGTGACGAGGGCCACCTTGCCCTGGAATCGCTGGACGCCGGTCTCGGCCATGGTCCGTTCCGTTCTTAGACGCCGTTGACCTCTTGCGGGTAGCGCCACGGAGATTCGGGCTGCTCGGCCTCTTCGTCGAGCGTCCAGTGCGGGAGCGCGAGTCCCTCGGCGACATCGGCGAAGACCATCCGCATCCGCGAGCCGATACCGACCTGCTTGACCAGGTCGGGACCGGCAAAGTTGCCGTCCGCGTCGACCAGGTTGCCGGCCACGCGCAGCGCTTCGTGCTCAGTTGGCACTCCAGACTGCGTGTCGAGCTCGACCAGCAGGATCATGTAGGGCGCGCGTTCGCGGAAGGCGGGCTGGATCGCGTGGTGGACCTCGCCGTACGAGTGCACCGTGCCGCGAGCCTCGACGGGAACCCAGACCATTTCGCGGCTTGAGCACCATGGACAGGCAGTACCCGGCGGGTAGCGGAGCAAGTCGCATTCCGGGTCGACGCACCGCTGCAGGTGAAAGTCATGGTCGGCGCAGTGTTGGAAGTAGGCCAGGTTCTCGTTGTCGAGGTCGAGAACGGTAAGGGTCATTCCCAGGTATTCGCCCTGCGGCATGTTTGGCTCCTGTTCAGTCAGTGTTGTGACGTCTCGCGTTGTCCGCTCTAGCCCTTGCGCATGATTAGCGACGAACCGGTGCCGGGCATCGCCCAGCCCAGGTTCTGGGTGATCTCCAGGTCGGGAACCTGGCGGCAGCCGCCGCCCTGGGACGGCTCGGCGTAGTTGTAGCTGTGAATCCGTTTGCCGTTGTCGTCCTGCGGGCAGTAGCAATCGACCTCGCCGCGAAGCTGGCGCACGTTTTCAATGATCATGTTCATGCCGTGGGTGTAGCCCTCGCACAGGTGACCGCCGGAAGTGTTGTTCGGCCGCTCACCGCCGAGGCGCATGATCCCCGACGACACGTAGTCGCCGCCTTCGCCCTTCTTGCAGAACCCGTAGTCCTCGAGCTGCAGCATCGAGGTGAAGGTGAAGGCGTCATAGGCGCCTGTGCACTGGATATCCTCGGGCCCGACGCCCGCGTTGCGGTAGATGATGTCCTTGATGTAGTGGCCGGCGACGGTTGAGATCGGACCGTGCTGGAAGTGCATGTCGATGCGCGGCTTGCAAACGCGTCCGGCTACGCCGAGGATGCGCGCGGGCGTGTTCCGGTAGTCGTACGCCTTGTCGACCGAGGTGACGATCAGCGCGGTCGCGTTGTCGGTCTCGACGCAGCAGTCGAGCAGGTGCAGCGGCTTGCAGATCATCCGCGAGTTGACCACGTCCTCAACAGTCACCCGCTGCTTGTAATAGGCCTTGGGATTGTTGGAGGCGTGCTCGGAGTGGATCACCTTGACCATCGCCACTTGCTCGGGCGTGGTCCCGTAGTCGTACATGTGGCGCATGAAGGTTGGTGAGAAGTTCTGGCCGGCCGAGAACCAGCCGTAGGCGGCCGAGTGCAGCGCGTCGCCGCCGACCGGCACCGAGGCGCGCGCGCCGGTCCCGCCGATGCGGACCTGCGAGAAGCCGTTCATCGAACGGAAGACGACGACGGTCTCGCACATCCCGGCCTCGATGGCGCCGATTGCGAGGCCGATCAGCGCCTCCGACGACGATCCGCCGCCCTGTACGTCCATATAGAAGTTGAGCCGGATGCCGAGATCGCCGGCGAGCATCGGTGACGCCGTCGAGTCATTGCCCGAGTAGGACATCATCCCGTCGATCTCCGACGCCGGGATGCCGGCGTCATCCATCGCGTTCTTGATCGCCCAGGTGCCCAGGGCTCGCGTGGTCTTACCCGAACCGCGGGTGTACGTCGTTTCGCCCACGCCGATGATGGCGTACTTGTCGCGCAGATACTTGTCAGCCGTCGCGTCAATGTCGGTCGTCACCGCATGCTCCTCTCAAGGACGTCACATCTCGACCGCGGATGCCGTCAACATCGCGCGGAACGTGCGCAGTCTAGGACAGGAGCAAGCAGTGTCTACGAGCCGGCGGCCGACTGTGCCGAGTCTTGAGGCTCCCGCGCAAAGACCTTGGCGTGGAGCGCTTGCGCATCCGCGCCGACCAGGCGGGCCATCTCGGAGTAGGCGGAGCGGCGGTAGTCCCATCCGAATTCGGAGCGTTCGACCTGTTCCAGCCAGTCGAACAGGTGGACCGCGGCCAGGTCGCGAAGCTGTTTACGCGTGACTGCGATAGGTGGATTGCCGTCGCGGTCGCAGATCGCCAAGTGTTGTTCGCCTGCCAGCGCCGCCGAAACCGCCGCATCGAGTGTCGAGCGGTCCATGATGCAGTTCAACCAGGCGATCCGCTCGGCGCGCTCGCCGATCAGTTCACGCACCTGTTGCCGTCGATCGAGCGGCAGACAGAAATCCTGGAACTTCTCGGTGCCGTAGATCGAGTGGAACAGGCCTGCCGCGGCGAGTTCGTCTCCTGCGTGGTGCTCGGCGAGTAGGTCGTGGACAGCCCGAAGGTGGGTGAGAAAGTCATGACCGGTGTGGTCGATCTTGGCCGTGCCCAGCGAGTAGAGGAAGTCGACCAGTGCATCGACAGGTCGGGGCGTGTCGTTCGTCATGTCGGCAGAGTAACCCGTGGCAAGGATCGAACGTGGCGGCTTCTATCCTGCTTGCAACCATCAGAAGAGCCGAACACTCCGATTGGATGCCGACATGCCCGATGCTCTCACCGACGCCCAGGTCGAGCAAGCCGCAGAATTCCTCGACGAAGCCACTGCCAACGGTCTGCCGCTGCCGCCGATTCCCAAGTCCTGCCGACCGCAGAGCGCTGCCGACGGCGGTCGCATCTACTGGGAGCGCTGGTCGCGCGATCCGAAGCCCGCGGTGGCCTGGAAGGCGGCAGTGGTGGGTGAGGACATGGTGCTCGCGCCGTTCTTCGAGGGCATGGTGATGGACTCGCCGGCCTCGATTCCCGGGGCCGATTTCGTCGCCTGCATTCTTGAGGCCGAGGTCGCATTCCGATTGGATCGGGAGTACGCGCCAACTGACGGCGGCTACGGCGAGGCGTCGGTGCTGGACGGCGTGTCGAACGCATACGTCGTGATCGAAGCGCCTAACAACCGCTATGGCGGCGTGCCTGAGTTCCCCAGCATGGCCGCCGACGGGGTCGGCAACCAGGCGTTGATCGTCGGACCGGAAATCGAGGACTGGCGCAACAGAGACCTGGTCAGCCTGCCCTGCTCGATCCAGATTGACGGAAAAGTCGTAGCCGAGGGCCGCGACGGGCGGCCGAATCCGATCGAGGTGTTGGTTGCGACGGTCAACGAAATCAACAATCGCGGCATGACCGTATCGGCGGGAGAGATCATCACCACAGGCGCAGCCGCGCTGCATCCCGGCGGACAGGCTGGGATGGAAGTGAAGATTGAGTTCCCAGGGATCGGGAGTGTCGAGCTGAGTCTTACCTAGCGACGCGGATACGAATGATCTCAACCGGAGCAGCGCGGCCGAGTGACCCTGGATCTACAGTTTGAATCATGGCGAGTGAAGGGCCGGAAGGCCGCTGCGGATATGCCGGGGCAGATCGAAAATCCAGGGTCCCCCGGCTAGCGCTGGGAGAGAATCTCCGGCGGCTCGTCGCCGGAATTCAGCCGTCGCGCGCCGAGCGCTTCGTTGCGTCCCTCGCGTTCGCCGTCTTGCAGCCCCTGTTGGTATGCCTCCTCGGCCAGCTCGATCAATCTTGTCCGGCCGGATTGGACACCGGCGAACCAACTGTCGGGATTCGGCATCCGATCCAGGAAAATCCACTCCGCCGATTCGCGGCCTCGGTTGTATCCGCGCTGGCGTTGCTCCGCGATCTGTTGCGGCATGCCTATCTCTGCCTCGGCGATCGCCTGCTCATATCCGCGGGCATCCGCCTCGTGCACATCGAGGTCGCTCGGTCCGCGGTCGAAGATCCCCGTCGCGCCGCCCAGACCGGCCATTAGCAGAACGCCCCCGGCGAACGACAGGACCAGTGTGAGTGCGAAGCGAGCCTTCAAGGTTCACCTCCAAGGCTGGAACTCTCGGCCAAGGTGTCGACTGGAGCCGGGAGAGAGGTACCCGCAACCATCGACCAACCTCGATTGAACCCTTCCATCCAGCCCTCCCAATAGCGATCGGCAACACTGGCCTCGTCCGACTCCAGCCCCGCTTCATATCCGCTTTCCCAGCTGAATCGCTGGCTCATTTGCTCATGAATTGAGGGCGCATCGCTCGCCTCGTCGACGTAGCCCTCGCTGTAGCCCTCCCACCAGGCGTCGCCGATGGCAGTCTCCCAATAGGCCTCCGACTCAGCCACGCCCCGATCGAATCCCGCTCGAAACGATCTGCTCACATCCACGTCGGTTGGTCCGCTGTCAAAGATCCCGGTGCCGACTCCGAGCGCGCAGACTAGCGCGAGTCCGGCCGAGAGTGACGCGGCGATCCACCGGCCTTCCCACGGGGCGCGGTTGGAAGGCTCACGTCGCTGCTCCTGGAGGTCACTCAGATCGGGCGGACGATTCCAGTGCGTCACGGTGCATCACCCGCCTCCCGCAGTGGCTCCGGCAGCCATTGGCTCCAGTGCCGGGGCGCCGGTCCTGGTCCATCCCATGACATGGCCCAACAGTAGGGCGGCGAGCGCGACCAATGCGCCGAGTGCGGCGACCCAGAAGATCATCTCGACCGAGAAGAACGCGCCGACCACGGCGATCAGGAATGAGGCGAAGCCGCCGACGTCCCAGGCGAGCTGGAAGGTGGCGGTCGCTCCGCCGCGTTGTGTGTCCGAGACCCGATCGACCGCAAGCGCCAGAAGTCCGGTGTGCGCGCCGCCCATGCCGATCCCGGTCAGGATGCCAGCCAGCCAGAGCATCGGCGCGGTCTCCGACATCGCGACCAAGGCCATGCCGGCGAACGTTGCAATCAACCCGGGGATGATCACCGGCACCCGGCCGACGCGGTCGGAGGCACGCCCTGCGAGCGGTCGCGCGATCATCGCACCGGCACCGGAGAACATGAAGAAGAGGGCGACCGTGCCCAGGTTGCGGTGCGGCTGATCGGCCAACGGCTCAAGGAATGCGGCGGCGACCGAGAAGCCAAGTGTCACGCTAAGAAAGACGAGCATGGGAAACACGGCGCGCGCGGGAATCAGCGTCTTGATTGACACCGGTGGATGGCCGCCGGCATGCGCCGGAGGCTCCCGCTGAAAGATCGTGATCACCAGCGACAGGAGCGCTGTCGCTGCGCCCAGGATCAGCACACCCTCGAAGCCCGCCACGACCGCGATCCCGGCGCCGCCAAGCGGGGCGAGGGTTTGGGAGAAGCTTGTTGAGAGGCCAAAGAACCCCAGGCCCTCGCCGCGGCGCACCGGTGGCACGATCTCGGCCACCAGCGATCCGGCCGAAGTGGGATAGGCCGCCATACCGACGCCCTGAACGCAGCGCAACGCGAACAGCGCCCAGAGGTTGTCGGTGAAGATCATGAGGACGAACGACGCAGCAAACGCGATCAGCGCGAACCGCATCTGTCGAATCCGGTGGCCGCCATCGCTCCAGCGACCGACAAACGGCCTCAGGAAGACCGGGATCGCCGCGTAGCCGCCGACGACCAATCCCACCTCGAGCAGGCTGAATCCAAGATCGGTCATCTCGCGCGGCAGCGTAGTCGTCAGGTAGAAAAAACAGGCGAAGAATGACGCGGTACCGAACAACGAGAACAAGAACTGGGCCGTCCAAAGCCTTGGACGCTGCGGCGGCAGCCGGGAGGCGACTCGCGCCACGGATCTGAGCAGCCCGGTGTGTTGCGGCGCTGCGCGGGCGGTCAGCCAGTCTCGATGGTTTGCGCCTTCGAATGCCGACAATGGGCGCCTCCGGGCCTACAACTCGGGCGGCCCGATTTCGGCCAGCGCGTCCTCGGCGTGGCCGTTCGTGCGCGGGCAGAGATGCTCCGTTCCCTCGAGCGGCTCCTTGCACAGTGGACAGGTCGGACGTCCGCCGGCAACGGTCTCCTCGGCCTGTACGGTGAACAGCCGTGCCGCCTGGCGGTTTATGTCGACCCGCACGGTCGGCTGGGGGTTCACGCCACCCTGTTCCACGTCAGTGGCGAACAGGGTGATCAGATCGGCGTCTTCGTCGTAGCCGAGCGCGATTCGTCCGGCCAGAAACTCATGCGTGGGCCGATCCGGAAAGGGCTCAAGCGCGCGTGCAGCGGGCCGCCGTCCTGCGCCCGAGGATCGATGTCGCGCGAGTACTTGCTGGACCGCTTCCGAGAGCGCGCTGACTTGGGTTTTTTCACACCAGATCGAGGCGGTTTTGTCGCCGGCCGTCACGCGCAATCGGAAGCGTCGCTGCCCGGGCGGCCCGATAGCCTCCGCCTCCAGCACTTCCGCCACACCCAGGTCGTGCTCCGCACCGTTGGCCATGGGCGAAGTATACCCAGCAGCTAGGATTAGGCGCAGAACACCTAATCGTCATACGTCGGCAGCGCGAGCGCCGCCGGTAGAAGCAGGACCGACTCGATGGCAGTTGAAATCGGCCAGCAGGCGCCCGACTTCACCCTGATGGACGGCGACCGCAAGGAACACACGCTCTCGGAGTACCGCGGCCGCAAGGTGGTCGTGGCCTGGTATGTGCTCGCCTTCACCGGTGGTTGAACGAACGAGTTGAGTCGCTTCCAGGAGCTTCACTCGGAGTTCCAGGAGACGGGCGCCCAGGTCCTGGGCATCTCGGTCGACTCGCCCTTCGCCAATGGCGCGTACGCCATCGAGCTTGGGCTCGAGTTCCCGCTGTTGGGCGACTTCCCCTGGGGCAAGACTGCAAACGCATGGGGCATCCTCAACGAGGAGCGAGGCTTCTCGGCCCGCATGACCTACGTCATCGATGAGCAAGGCGTCGTACGCCACATCGTCGACGCGCAGCGGGATTTCAACGCCCACCCCGAAGGCGCGCTGGAGTTTCTTCAGTCGATGAACAACGAGAGGAGCTAACGGCGCCAGGCCCGCCTCAGCTCGATCGATCGTGAAACTGTGGCCGCCGCCGACTGACTGCGTCCCGCTGGTCAATAGAGTTAATCTGCATATGCATTATATCGATAAGGCACCGGAAGGCATTGCGCCTCAGCACAATTGTACTATTCGACGTTACACGTTATGAGAACGTTTGCACGGCGTTGACACCGATTACCAAATCCGTGAACATAAAGCGAGCGCATGACGACTACGTTAAGTAAACTTTGCGCAGAACCGCCCGGCGGCGGGTCGATCTCCTCGGAGACATCCCATGGTTACCGCAGTAACCCAGGGCCTCGCCGCCCCGCACAATTGTACGCATGTATGGGTGATCGACTCACCACACGGCGCCAGCTCCGTCGGACGCTGCGCACGCTGTGACTCGCATCGCGAGTTCCTGAACTCGATCCCCGAGGAGCGCCGGGCCAACAATTCCGATCTGTTCACCCAGCGGCGTCCCGGTGAGCGCGAGAGCTGGAGCGATGACGACATCGACTCTGCGCTCCGCTCAATGCGCGTCCATCGCTAACAAGACGGGCGGTCGTAGACTGCGCGAATGAGCAGACGCAGCGGAGATCCTGGTGGCGGCGGGACGGCGGATCTCTCTGCCGGCCTGGCCAGCTTTGCGGTGCGCTCCGTGGCCTTCGATGAGTGGGTCGATATCGACACGCTGGTGCATCGCAGTTCCGTGACATCAGGCGACTTCGACTATGTCCTGCGGCCGCTCTGTACCGACTGCGGCGCCGAGGTCGAGATCGAGTACGAGACCCTGGAGCTGGAAGCGGACGGCGGGCGAGAGGTGATCTCCGCATTGGTCTGCACCGCCTGCCAGGTGCTCTGGGAGCCCGACCAACCCGAGGACTGAGCCTGCCGACTGCGTCGGTTTGCGCAGACCGCTTCGGCAACCCGCGTTACCCTCTATTCCAAGTGACCCAGGTAAAACGAATTGAGCTCCGTCGATGAGTGTTTCCGTGCGCATTCCGACACCGCTGCGCTCCCTCACCTCCGAACAGGACGTAGTTGAGGCGGCAGGCGAAACGCTCCAGCATCTCGTGCTGGACCTTGAGCGCCAGTTTCCCGGAATCGGCGACCGGATTGTCGATGAGGACGGCGAGATTCGGCGGTTCGTCAACCTGTTTGTGAATGGCGAAGACGTCCGATTCCTCGAGGGACTGCACACTGCATTGAGCCAGGGCGACGAAGTGTCAATCGTCCCTGCTGTCGCTGGCGGCTGAATCGCCATGACAGTTCGCATCGAGACCGACGGCAAGATCGCCACCGTCACGCTCGACCGACCTGAGCGGATGAACGCGATCAACCCGGAGATGTCGCAACAACTGGACGAATTCTGGTCGGACTTCGATCGCGACGACAATCTCCATGTGGCGATTATCACCGGCGCCGGCCGCGCCTTCTGCGCGGGACGCGACCTGGTGCGGCCCGACGCCCACCGTGACGAAATCGAACGCGCGGCCTCGTCTGCGGCAAGACGCGAAGCCGACTCTTCGAACGCGGCCGGACTCTCGAGCTGGGGTCCCGACAAGACGTGGAAACCGGTGATCGCAGCGATCAACGGTTGGTGCCTGGCCGGCGGCTTCGCGTTGGCGCTTTCTTGCGACCTGCGGATTATGAGCGACGCGGCGAGGATCGGCTCGATGGCTCCGCGTCGAGGTCTGCTGCCGGGCGGCGGACAGGTGCAGCGCCTGGCTCGCTACGTGCCGTTCGGCAAGGCGCTGGAGCTGCTGCTGCGGGCCAACCATCTCGACGCACACGAGGCGCAGCGGATCGGATTGGCCAACGCGGTCACGTCGCCGGACGACTTGCTGCCGACCGCGCGCGAGTGGGCGGAAGAGATCGCCTCGAACGCCCCGCTCGCCGTGCGCGCCTCGAAGCGGGCGGCGTATGAAGGCGTACTGCTGCAGTCGGGATTCGCGGAGGGCATGACGCTGGAGTCGCAACTCTATTCTGAGATCATGGTCACGGAAGACGCGCGCGAGGGCACGACCGCCTTCGCCGAGAAACGCCCTGCCGAGTTCACGGGCCGTTGATCCAGATCGGGCGTCTTCCGCCGAACGGCAGGAGCACGCCAGATGGTCGATAATTTCTCCTCCTTGACAGAGATCGCCCGCGCAATCCGCGAGCGAGAAGTCTCCGCCTCCGAGATGCTGGAGGCTCATCTCGCGCGGATCGATGAGGTCAATCCCACGCTCAATGCGGTTGTCGCGCTGTGCTCCGAGCGAGCCAGGTCCGAGGCAACGACCGCCGACGCCGCGATTGCCCGCGGCGACGCGTTGGGACCGTTGCACGGCGTGCCGATCACGCTCAAGGACTCGCACGACACCGAGGGACTCGTGACCACCGGCGGCACGCTGGGCCGCAAGGAGTTCGTGCCCGAGGCCGACTCGACCGTGGCCGCGCGCCTGCGCGCCGCCGGCGCGATCCTGATGGGCAAGACGAACACGCCCGAGCTGACGCTCTCCGGCGAGACCGACAACCTCGTCTACGGCCAGACTCGCAATCCGTTCAATCCCGAGCGCACGCCCGGCGGTTCCAGCGGCGGCGCGGCGGCGATCGTGTCGGCGGGCGGATCACCGCTCGATATGGGCAGCGACACCGGCGGTAGCATCCGTCTGCCATCCCACTTCAGCGGCATCTGCGGGATCAAGCCGACTGCCGGTCGCGTCCCCCGTACGGGGCACATCGTGTCCTGGGAGATGGGCGCGCTCGAGGCCTGGACGACGATCGGTCCGATGTGCCGTTATGTCGAAGATCTTGAGCTGGCGTTGCCAATCATCTCGGGTCCGGACGGGGTCGATCCCTTCATTCACCCGGTACCGCTGCGCGACTCGGCTGACGTCGACTTGAGCGGCCTGCACATTGCCTGGTACGCGGACGTCGACGGGTACCTGGCGCCCGACGACGACACTCGTGCCGTGCTCGACGCCGCCGTCACGGCGCTAGCCGAGCGGGTCGGGTCAGTCGCGCACGACACGCCGCCGCCGCTGGCCGAGTACGTAGACCTATGGCCCCGCGTCGGCGGTGGAGACGGCCGAGGCTGGGTCAAGCGGCTGCTGGACAAGTGGGGGACGACGGAGGAGTCGGAGTTCCTGAGGAAGGGCTTTGACCGGATCGAACCGACGGACACGGATGTCTTCACCGAGTCGCTCGAGTACCAGGATCGGTTCCGCAGCGAGATGCTGCAGTTCATCCAGCCGTACGATGCAATCGTTGCGCCCGTGGCCGCGCGGCCCGCTCCCGAACACGGCAACACGTACAGCCAGGAGTTACGCACGATGTTCTACACCGGGCCTTACAACATCGCCGGATGGCCGGGTACGGCGCTGCGCTGCGGGACATCTGGCGATGGTCTGCCGATCGGCATCCAGGTGCTCGCCCATCCCTGGCGCGAGGATGTCACGCTCGCCCTCGCCCGGGCCTTGGAGCAAGATCTCGGCGGCTGGCAGCGCCCGCCGATCTGACTTACGGCAACACCCGATCAAGCCAGTCGATGAGGAGTGTCCACAGGTCGTCTCTGCGCTGACGCAGCGAGTGGGTGGCGTCCTCCAGGATGTGCAACTCGCGGCCTTCGCCGGCGAGCGAGTAGACCCACTCCGACAGTCGCGGCGGTAAGCGCCAGTCGGCTGCGCCATGGATCAGTAGCAGCGAACGCGGCGCGAGACTCCTCACTTCTTCCGGCTCGATGCCCATTGTCTGGGTCGAGAGTGCGCAGGTCGCGACCACCCGCTCGGAGCGCGCGGCAGCGCGAATCACGATGGCGCCGCCGTACGAGTGCCCGATCAGCGCAACCCGCGTGACTCCCTGTCCCGCGAGCCAGCCGACTCCGGCGAGCAGGTCGGCAGTGCCGTCGTCGATCGGCCCCGGTGAGGTCTTGACGCGGAAGTCAAGCCGCAGCATGCCAATCCCTGCTTCCGGAAGCGCGTCCGCCAGGTCGGCATAGATGCCCTCTGCCGGACCATCGAAGCCGCCATCGAATCCCCCGACGCAGATGACCGCGCCGCGAACTGCCGCCGAGACAGGCGAGTGCCAGCGCGCATCTATCGGGCCGAGCGCGGACGGGACGATCACTTCGGTCATCGGCACCTCGCTTGATACGCTACCTGCGCGTCCACTGGGAAGGGCCGTTCATGAGTTTTGTTCCGACCGATTCCCGCCGCGAGGCTGACGCCCAGGCGGCGCTGCAGACCGCCTTTGCGCCTCAGTCCGTGGCCATCGCCGGCGTCTCGCCGCGCACGACCGGCTGGGGCGGCGGCCAGATGTTCCTGCGCGCCGTTCGCAACCTCGACCGCGTTCCGCAGGTCTACTGCCTCAATCCGCGAGGCGGCGAACTCGACGACGGCACGCCGCTCTATCGGAGCCTGGCCGAGGTTCCCGGACCGGTGGAATCGTTGATTTCCGCGGTGCCTGCGTCGGCAATCCTTGGCTTGATCGACGACGCCGTGGCCAAGGGTGTCAAGGTGATCCACCTATTCACCGCTGGATTCGGCGAGACCGGCGACGCCGAGCGCGCCGAACTCGAAGCGGAGGTGTTGGGCAGGCTGCGCGAGGCCGGCATCCGCCTGATCGGTCCGAACTGCATGGGCATTCACTCCACGCGGGGCGGCGTCTCCTGGATGGACGATGGCTCTTCGAAGCCCGGGCGTGTCGGCATGCTCTCACAATCGGGGATGAACGCCTCGGAAGTGGTCGGCGAGGGCGGCAGGCGAGGCATCGATTTCTCCAACGTCGCCTCGTTCGGCAACGCCTCGGACCTGAACGAGGCCGACTTTCTCGACTTTCTCGCCCACGATCCCGACTCGGACATTGTGCTCGCCTACCTCGAGGGCATTCGCAACGGCAGGCGTTTCCTGCGCATCGCGCGCGAGATGTCTCAGGCGCGCAAGCCGCTCGTGGTGCTCAAGGGCGGTTTGACCGAGGCCGGCTCGCGAGCGGCCTCTTCTCACACGGGTTCCCTGGCCGGCTCGGCTCAGATCTGGAACGCCGTGCAAAAGCAGGGCGGGTTTATGCCCGCCAACAGCGTCGAGGAACTGCTCGACCTCGCGGTCACGATCGAGCGCATGCCCGGCGTCGCCGGGCCGCGCTGCGCGGTGCTCGGCGGTGGCGGTGGCGTCTCAGTGTTGGCCGCCGACATCTGCGATCGCAACGACATCCCGGTGCCCTGGTTCCGGGAGCAGACCCAGGAGGTGCTGCGCGAGTTCACTCCGGTCGCCGGCACATCGATTCGCAATCCGCTGGACGCCGGATTCATGCTTGAGGGCGACCACATGGAAACGGCGCTGAGCGCTGTCGCCGACGATCCGAGCATCGATTGGCTCATGGTGCACACCGGCACCGACGGCGGCGGGCCGCGTGCTCGACAGGACGACAATCTCCGGCAGATGGCTGACGGCCTGGCGGCGGTTGCGCCCAAGTTGAGCAAGCCCCTGGCGGTCGTGATCCGCCAGTCGCGCACGGCTGTGGGCTTCGAGCGCGGTCTCGGACTGCAATCCGCGCTCAACGAGCGTGGCATCGCCTGCTTCCAGAGCATTGAGTCGTGTGCCCGCGCGGTGCGTCGCTATCTCGACTGGCAAGATCGTTAGATTGCTGGATCTGTAGATCAGTAGGCTGTCAACATGGCCTGGATCAAGCCACGCAGAATGCTCAGGGCGCCCGACTCGACTGTGACCGCGCTTGACGCGGACGGTGCCGAGCTGCAGATCGACGGGCTGTTTTGCGCCGTGTGCGCGAATCGGGTGACGGCTTCGCTGAGTCGGCTCGACGGCGTTAAGTCGGCGTCCTGCGATCTCGAGAGCGCCATCGCGACCGTGCGCCTCAGTGGGGCAGTTGACGAGGAGGCACTGCGGCAAGCCGTCTTTGATGCCGCATACGCCAAGCCGCTGCGTCGCGCCGCGGAGCGTGCTGCCCGGGCGGTGGGACTCTAGCGATGGCGCGCACGCCCAGCCTGGGTGCGCACGTCTCCTCGGCCGGAGGCATCGACAAGGCGGTTGATCGCGCCGTCGACGTGGGTGCGGAGTCGTTCCAGATCTTCGGCGCCGCCCCGCAGATGTGGCGGCGCAAACATCACCCCGACGAAGACACCGAGTCCTTCCGCCGCAAGTTCAAGCAGGCCCGGCTCCAGTCGTCCTTTATCCACGCCGTCTATCTGATCAACCTGGCGTCGCCCGACGACGAACTGCTGCGCAAGTCGACCGACACGCTGACGGCGGAGTTGGAACTCGCCTCGCGGATCGGCGCCGACGGTGTCATTTTCCATGTCGGATCGCACATGGGATCGGGCTTCGAACACGCCTTGCCCCGTATTGCAGCCGCCATGACCGAGGCGCTCGATCGGACTCCGGACGACGCGCTGTTGCTGCTTGAAAACAACGCCGGCGCGGGACGCTCGGTCGGCTCCACCTTCTCCGAGCTCGCGGCGATCATGAACGCGGTCGACAATCCCCGGGTTCGGATCTGCCTCGACACCTGTCACGCGCACGCGGCCGGCTACAACGTCGCCACAATCGCTGGTCTGAGAGAGACCGTGGACGAGTTCCAGCGCGAGATCGGCGCGGAGATGCTCTCGGCGATCCACGCCAACGACTCAAAGACTGAAGTCGGCTCGGGCAGGGATCGCCACGAGAACATCGGACAGGGGACGATCGGGATCAAGGCGTTCCGCCGCATGGTTCGCAGCCGTGTCCTGCGCAAGGCCGCTTGGTTGCTCGAAGTCCCTGGCTTTGAGGGCGACGGACCCGGGAAGGCGGATGTCGATCTGCTCAAGTCGTTGCGTGACGATGCCGACTTGCCCGAAGTTCCGGCCTCGACCGGCTAGGCGGCCTTAGAGCGGAGATATCGACCGACGCGCCCCGCGACCCGGTCTCCCAACATCCGGCATCACTTCGACGCCGAAGACGTGCCCGACCAGGCTCAGGAACGAGAGCGTGGCGTCGCTCATCGAGCGGCGCCGCCGACGGATGACGGCGATGCTACGTCGAATCGGCATCGCCGATTCAATCTCGATTGGCGCGAGCTCGCCGCGCTGCAGCTCCTCCTCGACCGCCACCTTGGGCAGGAATGCAAGACCCAGTCCGCGCAGCACGAGCCGCTTGGCCATTTCCAGGCTGTCGACATCGATGGAGTGCCTGGGCGACGCGCCGGAGTTGTGAAACACGGCCTGGCTGATCGCGTGATAGCTGCTGCCGGTGTCGAAGAAGATCACGGCTTCGTTGGCGATCGCCGCGGGCGAAATCGGACCCTGCGCGGCGAGCTTGTGGTGCTGTCCTGCCAACAGCACGATGTCGTCCTCGTAGAGCGGAACCGACTCAATCTCCGCGTGGCCCAGTTCGCGCTCGAAACCGATTTGCACCTCGTCGTCCAGCACCATCTGGGAGACCTCATGGCTGCGGCCGGTGCGGATCGAGATCTCAACATTCGGCTGGGCCGCGGCGTAACGCTGCAGCAGTCCAGGCAGAACGTAGGTGCCGACCGTGGGCGCAGTACCGATGACGAGACTGCCGCCACCGCCGGCGCGCAGGGCATGGATCGCCTCGGCCGCGTCGCGCGCCGCCTGGAGCGTGCGCTGCGCGTGCGGCAAGAGCGCACGTCCGGCGTCGGTCAGTCGCACCCGTCGGCCCAGCCGCTCGAACAGCGCGACGCCGAGCTGCGCTTCCATCTGGGCAATCCGCGCGGAGACGGTTGGCTGGGTCAGGTTGAGGCGCTCGGCCGCGCGTGAGAACGAGCGCGCCGCGGAGACCTCGACAAACGCCTCCAGCCTGGCAAGGTCGATTCCGTGAATGCCCTGCATGATGCAGCCTTCCACCCGCGGCTAGCCGGAGCGGACACCGGTCTTGCGCACGGTTGCGTCTCCGTACACGCCCAACTGACACGCCAGCCGCACCGGGTCGTCAAGCGCGTTGCGGCCGCGTTGATTGATCAGCGCCTCCTGCTCGGCGCGGCCCATCTCGGAGAGGTGGTCCGCACCCGCGACCACGGTGACGAAGCAGCCTGCGCAGCGGCATTGCATGTCGCACTGGTTGGGCCACCACATACCGGCGTCGCGCGCCGCCTGCATCAACCGTTCGCCCTCGGGAACCTCCACCGTCAACCCGGACGGCTCGATCGTAACCGTGTGCCGTGGTCCGAACATGTCCCTAACCCGCCACGTCCGCTCGCTTGACTCCAGCAAAGCCGAGAAAGTCGTCCTCCCAGCTCAGGACCTGTTCAACGAATCCTCGAGGCACGGGACGGATCTGCGAGGTGTCGATCCCGTCCGTCGACAGCGTGTCGAGCGGCGGGCCAACCTGGACGTTCTCTTCGATCATCTTCGCCATCACGGCGTCAACGACGATGCTACGCGCGTCGGGATCGACGCCTTCCTCGATCACCGTCCACTCCATGTCCAGCACAAGGTCGACGAAGCCGCTGGTCACCATCAGACCCTCCTCTGAGAGTTGCTCGGCGATCCATTCTCCTGCTTCGTTCATCAGCGCTTCACTTGGTCGTGGCATGGTCCACTGGGCTCCCCTCGCGCTCGACGACCGGCCTACTCGCCGCCGCCCACGATTTCCGGTCGGTGACTGTCGGTGATGGTTTCATCGCTGTCGACTCCCAGTCCCGACTGCAGCACGACGATCAGCAGCATCAACAGGACGGCCGCGCCGACCAGGATCAACACGGTCTTGCGGACTCGCGCCCAGATCTGAATCGCCAGCACCAAAGCCGAGTCCAGCCCTGCACGAATCCTCATGCGCTCATCTTACTCCCGAGATCGAGCCGTCAATGCGAGTCGCGCGCGATTGACCGCGTGAGTGGTTGCAGGAACAATGCAAGCCACAGCCTCCCAATCCGGCATTCGATCCGGCGAATCACTGGTGCAACATGACGCGACCGATCCTCCACACCGAGATGTGCGACCTGCTCGACATCGAGTATCCGATCGCCCTGGCGGGCATGGGTCCGACCGTCGGAGGCGGACAGGGCGGCGTCGCCGGGCCCGAGCTGGTCGCCGCGATCTCCAACGCGGGCGGACTGGGCGTGCTCGGCGCGGCCGGATTCCCGCCGGATCGCCTCGAAGCCCAGATCCGCCGCATCCAGGACCTCACCGACCGACCCTTCGGCGTCGACATTCTGGTCCCCTCCAACGTCGCGGCGCGGCCCAGCGGCCGTCAGCGGCCCGCGGACCCGCGCGACCTGCTGCCCGAGGACCACAAGCATGTGATCGGCAGCATCCGCGCCGACCTCGACCTGCCCGATGTCCAGGCGCCGCGCGCCGACGTGCGCACCCCGCGCTTTACGCCGCAGGATCAGGTCGACACGATCACCGGCATGCAGGTACCCGTGCTCGCCACCGGCCTGGGCAATCCCGCGCCGTTCGTCGACCAGGTCCACGAGGCCAACGGCAAGGTCATCTCGCTGGTCGGCAACGTCAAGAACGCCCGCCGCGTCCACGAGGGCAACGCCGACATCGTTGTCGCCCAGGGTCATGAGGCCGGCGGCCACACCGGCAGGATCGGCACGATGGCGCTGCTGCCGCAGGTGCTCGACGCCGTCGCGCCCAAGCCGGTGATCGCCGCCGGAGGCATCGGCGACGGTCGCGGCCTCGCCGCCGCGCTTGCCATGGGCTGCGTCGGTGTCTGGTGCGGCACCGTCTTCATCCCCACTCAGGAAGCCAACCTCGACGAGTTCCGCAAGCGCCGGATCCTCGCCGCCGGCGACGAAGACACCCGCGTCACCCGCCTCTACTCGGGCAAGACGATGCGCAACATCACCAACGAGCTGATCGAGGCCTGGGAAGACTCCGGCACCCAGGCACTGCCCATGGGCCTGCAGGGCCTCCTGATCGCCGACATCGCCGAAGCCGCCAAGCAGGGTGAACGAGAAGACCTCCTGATGAACGCCGCCGGCCAGATCAGCGGCCTCCTGCACGAACTCCGCCCCGCCGCCGAGGTCCTGGAGGAGATGGTGCGAGAGGCGGTTGAGGTGTTCACCTCAAGGCTGCCTGCGAATGTGAAGGTGGCGGTGGGAGCCTGACTACAGTGCCTGCCTTCGAGCGGTGACTTGTGCCCCCACTTCGGCGTTGAGGTCGAGATGGTGCGGTCTCCCTGCCGAGTGCGCGACAGATTCATGCAGAATCGCTGCCGGGCTCCAACTCCTCGTACACCCAACTGCGGTGCCCAGTCAGGAACACGGTGACCTCCCGATCCCCGGGACCCGGTTCGAACACGATCCGATAGTCGCCCTTGACTCCCGATAGTCGCCCTTGACTCATCTCTGAGGGTGACCTTGAAGCGCACCGCTAGTCGTCAGCCCAAAACGACTCGTCCTCGTCTAGCTCGCGAAAGTCCACGCCTCCCCCGGCCCTGACCTCTTCTAGCGCTCTCTTCGACGCTGCCTTCAGCCCCTCAACGTGGTCCGGAGTGAACTCCTCGTCGTCTTCCCAGCCGATCCCCACGCCGACCTCAGGATCCCACCGCGGGACCCATGCACCGCCGTCTGCGTCGTACATCAGTTGGCTGTGATTGCTCATCCAGTCGGCCCAGACGGGATACAGCTCCACGTACTCCTCCAGTCGCATCCCCTTCCAACGCCGGATTTCCGACATTGGCGTCACTTCGTGAGCGGCGTCGCGGTCCACGTCTTCGAGCACCATCGGGTCTCTCCTCAAGGTCACGATAGGCTATCCCGCATGGCACCTGGAGCACTTGACGGCGTCCGGATTCTCGACCTGACCTCGGAGATGGGCTGGTACTGCGGCAAGCTGCTGGCCGACCTTGGCGCGGACGTGATCAAGGTCGAGCCCGTTGGCGGCGACCCCTCAAGGGGGCGGGCGCCGTACTGGAACGGGACCCCGGGGCGCGAGACTTCGCTGCGCTTCTGGTACTTCAACGCCAACAAGCGCTCGGTGACCGTTGACCTGGAGCAGTACGACGGGCACTGGCTGTTCGGCGAGCTGATCAAGACCGCCGACATCGTGATCGAGTCCTGGACGGCCGCCGAACGCACGGAACTGGCCGAGCACGGCGTTGATCCCGTGGCCTACATGGACTCCCAACTGGCGCTCGTCTGGGTCTCGATCACGGGATTCGGCCTCGACGGCCCGCGCGCCGGCTGGCAGGTCACCGACCTGATCGCCCAGGCGGCCTCGGGCATCGCCACGCTGGCCGGCTACCCGGACGGGTCACCGATGCGCATTGCCGGCAACCAGGCTTACATCGTCGCCGGCATCTCGGCGGCTCAGGGGGCGCTGCTCGCGCTGCTCCAGGCCGAGACGACCGGCGAGGGACAACGCGTCGAAA
The DNA here is from genome assembly GCA_009838915.1 of Chloroflexota bacterium. Taxonomy (GTDB): domain Bacteria; phylum Chloroflexota; class Dehalococcoidia; order Bin125; family Bin125; genus Bin125. The sequence goes on along the minus strand of VXQT01000013.1, from coordinate 114,935 downwards.
CCTCGATGCAGGAGGCGCTCTCGATCTGCCAGGAGACCGCGCACCTGCAGTGGGACTTCCAGCACACGTCGCGGGAACGGATGGGTGAGCAACACCGGATGCCGGGCATCGGCACCTACCGGACGCAGGACGGATACATCTACTCGGCGGTGGGCATCCCGGGATTCGGCGCGCCCTGGAGCGAGCTGATTCGCTGGATGGACGACGAGGGACAGGCGGAAGAACTGACCGAGCCGGAGTACGCCGAGACGTTCGCGTCGTTCAACATGCGCGACCTGGCACTGGGCTCGACGCTGGACGATCTCGGACCTGTCATGTCGCGCGCGCAGGAAGTGCTGACCGCGTTCTACGCCTCAAAGGCGTCGCTGGAGGTCTACGAGCAGGGACAGGCCCGCCGGCTGCTGATCGGCATGGTCGCGTCGCCGGCCGACATCGGCGATGACGAGCATCTCAACACCCGCGATTGGTGGCTGGAGTTCGATCAGCCGACCAGGCTGGGCAGCGACGACGCCCGGGTCCAAATGCCGGGACCGCCGTATCGCCTCTCCAACACGCCGACCAGCATTCGCCGGCCTGCGCCGCAGATTGGCGAACACAACCAGGAGGTCTGGGTGGGCGAGGTTGGCATTCCAGCCGAAGACCTGATCGCATTCGCCGGAGAGGGCGCGATATGACCTCGACTTCTCCCTCCTCGTCATCCCCGCGCAGGCGGGGACGCCCCCTTGACGGCATCCGCGTCGCCGATTTCTCATGGTTCGGCGCTGGGCCGATCGCAGGGCGCACATTGGCCGACTTCGGCGCAGAGGTGATCCGGATCGAGTCGGAGGCCCGGGTCGACGGTTTGCGCCTCGGTCAGCCGCAAAAGCCGGGCAAGTCGGGCTACAACGTCTGCGCCTACTTCAACAACTTCAACGCCGATAAACGATCCTTCCTGCTCGACATGTCGGCCGAGGGCTCCCGGGACGTCGCGCTTCGGCTAATCGAGCGGTCCGACATCTTTCTCTCCAACCTGACCCCGCGAATCTTCGAGCGCTGGGGACTGACCTACGAGGAACTCTGCGAAGTCAAGCCCGACATCATCGCCGCCTATCAGCCGATGCAAGGGCTGTGGGGACCGCATCGAGACTTCCTCGGCTTCGGCGCGGTGTTGACGCCGACGACCGGCATCTCGCACCTCTCCGGCGACCCGGAGCGACGGCCTGTCGGCGTGGGCACCAACTATCCCGACTATGCGATCAATCCCGGGCACACCGTGATCGCCATCCTGGCCGCGCTACGGCATCGGCGGCGCACGGGCCGCGGTCAGCGGATCGAGCTGGCGCAGATCGAGTCGGTCGCGGCGACGATGGGACCGGCGCTGATGGACTACACGGTCAACGGGGTCAACCAGGATCGCAAGGGCAATCAATCGAGCTGGATGTGTCCGCACGACATCTATCGCTGCGCCGACGATCCGTCGGGGCGCGAACGCTGGATCGCAATTGCGGTTCGGGATGACGCCGAGTGGGAATCACTTTGCGCAGTCGCCGAAGGCTCGTCCTTCGCGTCCGACGATCGTTTCTCCACGTTGCTCGGTCGGCGGCGTCACGAGGACGAGTTGAACCAGTCGATCTCATCCTGGACGGCGTCGTTCGACGCCGCCTCTCTGGCGATCCACCTGCAGTCGGTCGGCGTCCCGGCGGCGCTGGTCCAGGACGCCGAGGACATGTGCGAGCACGACGATCATCTCGCCGCGCGCGGCTTCTACGCCTACCTCAATCACCGCGAGACGGGCATCTCGCTGTATGACGGCCCCATCGTCAAGCTGCACCGCACGCCTGGATATCTCGACTCGCCCGCGCCGCTGTTCGGCGAGGACACATTTGAAGTCGCAACCAAGGTGCTGGGCTACAAGGCCGAGGAAGTGGCGGAACTGACGGCGTCGGGCGTGTTGAGCTAGTTGCCGAAACCAAGCTCCCGCTCGAGAAACGGCCCGACCGGCTGGACGCCCTGGGGCATGAAGTCCCAGTGTCCGCAGGGCAGCCAGACGAGCTCTCTCGGCTCAGAGAGCAGGTCGTAGAAGCGCTGCGTCGCCTCGGGTGTGATTAGATCGTCATGTTCGCCGGCCACGACCTGGATGGCGCGGCCCGCCATCATCGGCGCGTAGATGCCGGGATCGGTGAGCCGGTCGGCAAGCTCGCCCGCTGCGCCGCCACGACCTGAGAGCGTGCTGGCGCCGGAGATGCAGAAGGACGCGGCCTTGACCCGGTCGTCCAGCCCCACGAACGGCGCGCCTCTCATGCCGCCCATCGAGAAACCGACAAAGCCGACGCGCGATTCGTCCACCTCGGGACGCGCCGAGAGATAGTCCAGCGTGCGCATCCAGTCGACGACGGTCTGCAGCGACTGGTCGAGGCGCCGCATCGGCCAGCGCTGGAAGTCTTCCATCGAGACCGGCCGTCGAGCGCGCTCGCCGTGACCGGCCTGGTCAATGGTGGCGCAGATCGCGCCGCGCCGGACCCACTGCTCGGCCGGCCAGAGCACATAGTCGCTCGACTTGTCCAGCGTCCCGGGATGCCCGACCAGGACCAGCGGTCGCGTTCCTTCCGCCTCAACCGACTGGACCAGCAGACCGCTGATCCGCTCGCTGTAACGCGACGTGATCTCGAATCTTTCGACGGAGATCCCGCCGCCTTCACCAGCCGGAGCGGTCTGTGCGTCGAACGGCAGATCGCGGTCGTAGCCGAAGGCGAGTTCGCGCAGCAGCGTCGTCGGGTCGGTGTCGTCACTCATATCGCAACGCCTCGGCAATCGTGGTGCGTGCTGCCTGTCTTGCCGGGAAGTACGTCAGTACCAGCGACGCGGCGAACGCGCCGAACAGGATCGGCAGGATGGTACCCAGCGGGACGTGCATATCGATCTCGCCGAAGGTGCCTTCGGCGAAGAGACGCCAGGCGAGGCCAAGGGCAAGCGCCGTCCCGAGTCCCAACCCCAACAATGCGATGAATCCCATCTCCAGCAACAGCTCGAACCCGACCAGGCGCGACTGGAAGCCGATCGCGCGCAGGACTCCGATCTGTTGGCGGCGCTCGACCACGGCGCGCAGGGCAATCACGCCCAGCGCCGCCAGGCCCGCGACCAGGCCGATGCCGATGAATCCCTGGAACAGCGCCAGGATTGAGGTCTGGGTCTGCTGCTGGCGCTTGAGCTCGCCCTGGATGTCGACCGCGAAGATGCGCAACTCCCGCTCGATGCCCTGGGCGACATCGAGCGAGTCCGCACCGTCGCGGGTCGAGATGTAGTGCCGCGTGGTTTCCGATTGGCCGATCACCTGCGTTGCGATCGACTCGGGCAGCAACATCGTCGGCAGGCCGCCTTCCTCTCCGTCGAGATCCACAAATGCACCACTGATCCGCTCCAGGATGGCGATCACTTCGACCTGCCGCGCATTCGAGCCCAGTCCGACTTCGACCACGATGCGAGGCAGCAAGGTCGACTCGTCGGTGACGCCGTCCGGCGTCGACCAGGGGTCCAATCCGCTCTCGTTGAATCCGAATGCTCCGTCGATCGCGTCGACGGTTGCGACGGCGACCATCTCGCCGTCCGCCAACGCCGACCAGACGGCCTGTTCGTCTTCGTAGCGGTATGAGATCGCCTGCAATTTGATTTCTTGACCGGCGATAAATTCGTTGTTGACGCCCCCGATCACCACCGCGTCTCGATCCTCGAAGCGCACCCTGGACAGATCGGTTTCGACGACGCGGATATCGCCGTCGCTGTCGAGGATGTGCGCTTCAGTCACCGGGTTCCAGCGCTCGGCGAGCACCGTGACCGCGCGCGTTCCGCGTTGCGGACCGGCCTCGATGCGTCCGGCATTTTCGATATCCGCAAGTACCTCGCTGGCGCCGGCCTCGGCCAGGCCCGCGCGAATGTCGGATGTGGCGTTGATCTCTGTGTTGAAGGCCAGCACCTCGAAGCCGCCGGCGGTGTCTCCGCCGGTGAATGCCTGGCTGAAAGAGGCATTGATCGTGCTGAAGTTGACCAGCGCGAACGTGATCAGGGCGATCATCGCGATCGTCATCCCGGTCCGATAACGCGCCGCGGCCGGATAGGCAGCGGCCGTGCGGATCACGGGCGCGAGCCGTCCGACCCCGCCGACCAGCGAGCGAATCCCGCCGACGATCAGATCCAGGTTGAAGATCAGCAGCAGGGTGCCGGCAGCGGTGAGCATGGTGCCGGCCAGCACGAACAGCTCCGGCCCGCCGTTGAGATTGTTGTTGAAGAAGTCCTCGTGCCAGTCGTTGGGGATGAACCAGAGGAACATCACGACGCCCGCGCCCACGGTGTAGAGCAGGCGTTGGTTGATCCTGCGTCCCCGCAGGCGGAGCTTGTTCAGTCCCATCACGATGCCCAGCGGGACCAGCGAGATTCCCGCGATGTAGAGGAACAGGCTCTCCTGGGCCAGGCCGAAGTTGAGCAGGTACAGGCCGCCGAGCAGGAACAGTACCCACCACTGCGGGTTCCAGCGCAGCACGCGCCAGCCGAACAGCAAGATCCAGGGAATCAAGCGTCGGGCGCGGCGGCTACCGGTCAGATGCAAGATGAGCGCGATCGGCGATCCGAGAACCAGCGTGAGCGGCGTGGTCGCGACCAGCAAGATGCCGACGGCGGTGGTGAACACGCCCAGCACGTTGCGCAGCACTCGCCAGGGGGTGAGCGGATAGCTCTCTTCGTACTGTCCCTCGGGGATATCCCGGATGGCAGCGACGATGTTCAGCCGCGAGGCTCGGAAGCTGGAAAAAACTACAGTGATGAACGTGATCACAATGCCGATGCAGGCTGAGATCACGAGGCTCTTGATCGTTACCGTCCAGGTGAACTGGAAGCCGAAATTCTCGAAGCCCTGGTTGAGCGCCGCAATCAGGCCGACCGCGAACAGCAGGCCCAGCACCACGCCGACGACCGCCGCGCCGACGTTGTAGACCATGCCCTCGGAAATGAACGTCTGAATCAGATCGTTGCGCTGCATGCCGACAGCGCGGGCGATGCCCATCTCCGGCTTCCGTTCCTCGGCCAGCATGGCGAAGATCAGGAAGATCAGCAGGATGCCCGCGGCAACCGAGAAGGAGCCCATGAACAGGAAGAGGGTGGTGAAGGCGCTGGCAATGAACTCGGCCGCCTCCAGGCTGTCGGCCTTGACCGGATCGGTGGCAAAACGCGGCAAGCCGCTGCTCAAGTAGAGATCAGGCTTCTGACGCTGTAGCCCAACCAATGCCGAGTTGATGTCGTCGTCAAGCGCGTCGGAGAACTCCAACGGCGTAACCACGCCACCGGCGCCGCTGATCAGGATCGTGTCCCACTGATCCGGCGGTGACAGGCGTGGACCCAACAAGTCCTGATACTGAGTCATCGGCAGCAGTCCACCGGCCGCGCCAGCCTCAAGGCTGCCGGTCAGGACGGCGTCGCGGCCGATCGCCGCAATGGTGTATTGACGAGGTTGGCCGAGCACGTAGAGCCGCACCTGGTCGCCCGGCTCCGCGTCGAGCTCGCGCGCGGCGAGCTCGTTGATCACCAGCTCGCCCGGTCCCAGCTCCGACAGGCGAAGCAGGTCTCCGTCGCGATCGCGCACCGCCTCCAATCGGTCCGACAGCGCGGGATCCATACCGACGAGGAAGTACTGCGGCTCGATCAGCCCTGCGTCGGGGTGCTCGATCGGGACGAGTTCGAAGCGCGACCCGAACACCGCCTCAACTCGCTCGTCGTCGGCGAAGTGCGACTGCAGGTCGCGCAAGACCTGGTCCGGAATCGAGTCACCGACGCGCTCGCCGTCGCCGCTCTCTGCCTCCTCCGGTTCGATGAAGTGGTCGATCCGCTCCAGGCCGTCCAGCGCCAGACCGCGGATGCTCACGGCCAACGAGTCGCCGGTCGAGAATGCGATCGTGACGATGATCGTGGCAAGCGTCAGGCCCATCGTCACGAGCACGGTCTGCGCTCGGCGGCGTGGGATGTTGCGCAGACCCATGCGCACCAGAATTGGCCGCTTGAAGAAGATGAAGGCAATCACCACAGCGGCGACGCCGGCGATGGCGACGACGATCCACATCAGTCGGATCGTGGGCAGGCCGAAGAGTTCTTCCATGTTGTGGATGCCCTCGCGCTGCAGATTTTCCGATTTCGCGCGCCTGATATGCCGCTAGCTGCCAAGACCCCGATGAATCGTCTCGCCCTCGATCAGCCCGTCGCGCATGTGAATCGTGCGGTTCGCTCGCCGGCCGATTTGCTCGTCGTGGGTAACGATGACGAACGTCTGTTGGTTGCGCTGATTCAGGTCCTCAAGCAGGTCCATGATCTGATTGGCATTGGTGGAGTCGAGGTCACCGGTCGGTTCGTCGCCCCAGACGATGGCCGGATCGTTGACCAGCGCGCGGGCGATCGTCACTCGCTGCCGTTGTCCGCCGGAGAGCTGCGCCGGGCGGTGGCCGGCCCAGTCGCGTAGGTCGACCTGTTCCAACGCCAGCAGAGACCGCTCGCGGGACTCGCGTTGGCCGACGCCGCCGAGCAACAGCGGGAGCTCGACGTTTTCGACGGAGGAGAGCACGGGCAGCAGGTTGTAGAACTGGAAGATGAAGCCCATCCGCCGCGCGCGGTGGTCGGTGCGCTCGCTGTCGGGCATGTCGTGGATGCTGCGTCCCTCGACATAGATCTCGCCCTGATCGATGGTCTCCAGTCCCGACAGGCAGTTGAGCAGCGTCGTCTTGCCGCAGCCGGACGGTCCCATGATCGTGACCATTTCGCCTTTGGCCACCTCGAGCGTCGCGCCGCGCAGCGCATGCACGGGCTGTCCCGCGCCGGCATAGGTCTTGTGCACATCGTGGGCGACGATGATCGGTTCGCTCGACGAACTGACAGCAGCAGACTTCTGCGGTGCGGGTTCGGCTTCCAGGTCCATCGAGCGAGTGGTCATATGGGACTCCTGATCGCGCCGCGCTCGGCCGCTGCGGGACACGCATTGCCGCGCTCGCGAGTGATTGGTCGCGGCTCCGCCTCAGCCTATCCCTCCTTCCCGCCGGCGACGCATCATCTTCCCGGCAAATCCTTGTCACGCCGAGGAAATGTTGTGCAACGCATAGCGAGATTCCCGATTTGGCATAGCGTTCATGGAAGCGCTCAGTCGGGAAGAACGGAACACCGATGACCGAATCTGCCAGCCTCCTGGAAGTCGCCGATCAGTTTGCCCAGGACCTGATTGCCAGCAACATCGCCGGGCTCATGCCGATGTTCACACCGGTAGGCATTGGCCAGGCGATGGCGTTGCAGGCACAGCCGGACTCGGCCGAGGGCTCGGAGAGTTTCGAGATCGAAGACCAGGGCGACAACTTGCTCCACATCACCTTCCGTGGCCCGGAGAGCGCCGGTGGAGACGGCACGATTTTCACCCAGTGGGTTGAAGTTGAGGGACTCTGGAAGGTCGACGCGATCGGCCGCGTCGAGTAGCCCGCGGGTACCGTCACTGGCTCGGCCAGCGTGGACACTGGCTAACCGTCAGGCGTGCGCTGTCCCCAGTTGTTCCAGTGCACCACTTCCTCCAGCGGCACGCGCGGGGCGGGCTTGAAGGTCTCGCCGGTGAAGTAGGCCATGGGGAAGAGCACGGCCTGGGTGACGTCTTCGGGGATGCCGAGCAGGTCGCGCGAGAGCGACTCGTCGCGCAGATGCAGCGTGGTCCAGGCCATGCCAATCCCGCGCGAGCGAGCGGCCAGCATGAACGACCAGGCGCCGGGCAGGATCGATCCATAGGTGCCGGCCTGAGCCATAGGGCCCGCGTCCTCGACTCGTCCAGTGATGCATGCGATCAGCAGCGCCGGACAGCGGTGCATGTTCTCCGCCAGGTATGTCGCGGAACGTGTCACGCCTTCCGCGGCTGCGGCGCGCGAATCGCTCTCGGGCCAACGTGGACCTTCGTCCGCCCGCCCGCGGGCGAGCTCCATGAAACTGTCTTTGTAGATCCCGCCTATGCCGGCAATCTTCTCGGGATCGGTGATCACCAGCCATTGCCACTGCTGCGAGTTCGACGCGGTCGGCGCCTGCAGGGCGATCTCCAGGCACTCAGTGATCAGCTCGGGCTCAATCGGACGATCGAAGTCGAGCCGTAGCCGCACGGAGCGCGTCGTGGTCAGGATGTGATCGGAGTCGTAGGTCGGCATGAGCGGTGGTCTCCTGTGGTCCAAGGTGCGTCAGCGTAACTGTGCGCTGCGTCGGATTTGGATTCGGTCGGGGGTGGTCTTGCCGTAGCGTCGGACGAGTCCCGCCATCACGTTGCCAGGCCCCAGCGTAATGAAGCGGCGCGCACCAACGCCGTACAGCGTTTCAAGCACCGACAGCCACTCCACCGGCCGCACGTACTGTGCGCACAGTTCATCGCGCAGCGCGGCGGGGTCGGAGATGATCTGACCCGATCGGTTGCCGACGATCGGGGTGAATCGGTCCGCGATTGGCAGCGCGTCGATGAGCGCGCGGTTGGCCTGGTCGGACGGCTGAAACGACGGCGTGTGGAACGCCCCGGCGACGCGTAACTCGACTGCCTGGCAGCCGTGACTCGGAGCGCGCTCCTGGGCCCGTCTGATCGCCGGGAAGGAACCGCCGATCACAGTCTGGTCGGGGGCGTTGTGATTGGCCAACGACGCGCCCGACTCGGCAGCGATCGCCTCCGCAGCCGCGCGACCGGCGCCGACAAGCGCCAACAGTCCACCCGGAGACTCGACGCAGTCTCGATCCATGTTGCGACCGCACTTCCAGGCAAAGTGCAAGGTCGACTCCAACTCAACCGCTCCTGAGATGGCGATAGCCGAGTTGAGGCCGCTCGAATGGCCGGTGACGAATCCCATTGGGCCGACAACACCCGACACCTGCGAGTACTCCGCCGCCGCCCAGGCAACCAGGTAAGGCTGCAACAGCGAGGGCATGCGCAGGGCAACCTCGTCGTCGGGATCGGGGCTCAGGCCAAGCTGCCAGAGATCGCAGCCGACGATCGTCGAGGCCGTCTCGAAGGCGCGCCGGCCGAGCGGCGGCAAGTCCTCCAGCCTGTCAGCGAGATCGGCGACACCTCCGGCGCGCTGCGCACCTTGTCCCGGACAGATCAGGACGGCGTCCGATATGGAGGTCACAGATTAAGCGTAGGCGTAGTCCCGCCGACGGCCCTGAGTCGAACGGTGCGAGTGAGATTCCCGATAACACGAGGAACGACGATGAGGGAGATGAGATCTACTTGTGGTGGTCAGGACCCATGTCGGTCAGTTCGATGATGTTGCCGTCGGGATCCTTGCAGAACGCGGCCCAGATGCCGTCGTTGTCGCGCTGGTTCGGCTCGACCATGATCGAGACGCCTTCGGAGCGCAACCGCTCGACTTCGCTGTGGAAGTCATCGGTCGGGATGTAGAGCGCGAAGTGCGGTCCGATGCCCTCAACGTCGGATTCCAGCTTTCGTTCCATCAGGTGAAGCTGCAACGCGCCAACCTCGTACCAGGCCCCGGGGAAGCCGAAGTCGGGGCGATCGATCTCACCCAATCCGAGCTGCTCCCCGTAGAAGCGCCGCGACGACTCCACGCTCGACACGCAGATGGCGACGTGACTGTATCCGGCAACGGCTGGCATGGCGGTCTCCTTTGGTCTCCCGCGAGTATCGTCGTTGCTCGGGGATCACTGTAATTTGGATGCGATGATACAGACATCGAGCGGCGTTGACATGGAGTCGACGCCTGCGCGTTGCGAGACGGCGCTGAGAGGCGGAGGCAGATGTCGGAGTTGCGATGGGACCCGCCGGCCGGGGGTGAGCCGAGTCGGCGTGCTGTGGTTCCGGAATCATCGAACGGGAGCGACGGACCGGGCCGCGGCTCGATTGCGCTGCTGATCTTCGTCATGATCGGCGCGGCCTTCGCACTCGGCATCGGCGTGATGCGGGTGATCGACGCCAGCGACGACTACGGACAGTTCCTGCGCAGCTCGCGCGACGGCTCCGGTCCCGCCGGCATCCCCGCCGCGGTCCAGCCGGCTGGCGGCGATGACGAGCAAGAAGACCGAGCCGAAGCAGCGCCGGGCCGTGAGTCTCGCTTTGCGTTGCTCGATGAGATTGTCGATGTCCTTGATCGGGAATTCGTCGAGCCGGCCAGGTTCGAGTCCCTTGACGCGCGCGAAGCGGCGATCAACGGCATCCTCGACGCACTAGGCGATGAACACACGGTGTTCATCGACGCAGAACGCTACCGACTCGGCAGCGAGGACATTGGTGGGTCGTTCGAAGGCATCGGCGCGACCGTCAACATGGTTGACGGTGCGATCATCATCGTGCGCCCGTTCAACGGATCGCCGGCCCAGGAGTCGGGTCTGCGACCGGGCGACATCATCCTCGAAGTCAACGGCGAGTCGACGGAAGGCTGGAGCCTGGAGCAGGCGGTCGCGGTCATTCGCGGTCCGAGAGGCACCGACGTGGAACTCCTGGTGCGCCATGCCGACGGCGAGGAAGAGCTGATCGTCGTCACTCGCGACCGGATCGTGGTGCCCAGCGTGGAATCGCTTCCGATCACCGACCGCTCCGGGCAGCCGGTCGCCGACATCGGCTACATCCTGATTTCCCAATTCACCGAGCGCACCCGCGATGAGCTGATCGACCTGCTCGACGCGGCAAGCAACGCGGGTCTGGACCAACTGATCATCGACCTGCGCGGCAATCCGGGAGGTTTGCTGCGCGCGACGGTCCAAACGACCGGTGAGTTCATGGACGAGGGCATCGTGTTGCGTCAGATCGACCGCCTGGGAGAGGAAGAGATCTTCCGTGACAGCGCCGGCGGGGCCGGGCTGGACCTGCAACTGGTGCTGCTGATCAACGAGGGCAGCGCCTCCGGCGCCGAAGTGATGGCCGCGGCGTTGCGCGACCAGGGGCGCGCGGTGCTGATTGGCACGAAAACTACGGGTAAGGGCACCGTGAACATTCCACGCCAACTCTCGGACGGCAGCGTGCTTTACGTCTCGATCGCCCGATACCTGACACCCGACAGCGAACCGGTGGAAGGGGTGGGGATCGCACCCGACATCGAGATTGCATTGCCCGATACCGGCTTCGAGGCTGGCCAGGACATCCAGCTCTTCGTCGCGATTGAGTACCTGCGTGGCGAGTACGATCCTTCGGCCGGCGCCGAGAACCAACAGGAATCGGGCCCACAGGAAGTGTCGTCCGACGATGAGGGCGAGGGCGAAGCGGAACAGTCCGGCGGTGGTGCGTCGGAGTAGCCTACGCGGGAAATGAAGTCTGTATGCAACACGACACGGGCGGGAGAGAGAGTCGATGACAAGCAACGCTGACGGCTGGGCGCGCCCCGAACTGATCTGCGAAACCGACTGGTTGGCCGAACACATTGACGACGACGATGTGGTCGTGCTCGATTGCGATCTGCTCGACGCCTACCTGCGCCTGCACATCCCCGGCGCGGTCTGGTCGCTGTCGCGCTACTGGAAGACCGATCCGCGAGACGACTCGCAGATCTACGGGATGACCGATCCCGAGCAGTGGGCGCAACTGGTTGGTCGACTGGGGATCACGCCCGAAACCACGGTAGTCGGATACGACGGCTCGGGCTCGCTCTACGCCGCGCGGACCTGGTGGACGTTCGACCGCTTCGGGCACACCAACTTCAAGATCCTGCACGGCGGTCTGGACAAGTGGTACGCCGAAGGCAGACCGCTGTCTCGCCAGAACCTGCGCCCGAGGGCTGTGGAGTATCCGACGCCGTCCGCGCCGCATGACGACTCGATCTGCCGACTGCACGACATCCCCGACGCGCTTGCCGACGACAACCACGTCTTCTGGGATGTCCGATCGGAAGGCGAGTGGACTGGCGCAAACCGGCGCGGCACCCAGCGCGGCGGCCGCATTCCCGGCGCCGTACATCTCGAGTGGTTGGAGACGCTGGAAGAGCCCGTGCGCACGCTCAAGCCGCCGGCCGAGTTGCGCGCCATGCTGGCCGACCTGGGCATCACGCCGGACAAGACGGTGACCACATATTGACAGGGCGGCATCCGTGCGGCGCACGGATTCTGGCTCCTGCAGCTCCTGGGGTACAACCGGAGCCGCAACTATGACGCCTCCTGGCACGAGTACGGCAACGCGCTCGATCACCCGATTGAGACGCCGGAGGACTAGCCCTCAAGCAGCGTCGCCAGCGCCGCCTCGACTTCGTCGAACGGGGCGAAGGCTTCGAAGCGGGCGACCACGACGCCTTCGGCGTTGACCACGAAGGTCCACTCGTCGGTGTGCAGACCCCACTCCTCAAGGATTGGCGTCTCGATCGGCTCCTCGCCCAGGCGGACCTGCTCGGGATTCTCGTACAGGTCGATGTGGATGTAGTTGGCGTCGTCGCCATGGCGCTCGCGGACCTCGGAGAGCACTTCGGCCTGGGGTCCGCAGAATGCATTAGTACAGAAGCCGGGCGAGGCGAAGACGACCACGAACGGCTTACCGGCCTGGAGCGCGTCGGCGACCGAAATTAAGTACAGGCCAGGATCGGGTGTCTCGCCGGTCGAGAGGTCGGCGATGTTCGGCACATCGAGCAGCGTGCGGCTGGCCGACGCCGGCGCGGCGTCGCCAACGGACGGCGCGGAGGTGTCCTCTGCGATGTCCAGCGCGAGACCAACGTCGGCAAATCCGTCCTCCGCCGGGATGTGCAGGATCAGGTTCCAGCGTCCCGCCTGTGTGAAGTCGATGGCGGTTACATGGAAACCGCGCACGCCGTCGGGGAAGCGAGAGAATCTTGCGATCACCTCGCGCATCTCGCCGGGCGAGTCTTCGGGCAGGACGGTCACTGCGATTGCCGGAAACTCGACCAAACCAACCGGTCCTTCGATAACCACAGAGATGCGGTGCATGCCCGGAGAGAGATCTGGCGTGCCGAGGGCGATGATGTATTCGCCGGAGAGATAGACGGGGTAGCCGGAGTCGCGAAGCAACTGCAAGCGCGGGCTGAGTTCGTTGTAGCTGGCCTGATCGGCTATGGCGACCGCCGTACCGCCATCCATGCCCCCCATGCCGTCGTCCTGCTGTGGTGTCCCCTGTTGTTCGCCTGCTGCCTGCTGGTCGGACTGTGCAGCTTGCGATTGCTGCTGCGCCTCGGCGGATGAGCGGACGGTGCCAATCGTGCCTCGAGTCGACTCGGACCGCTGGGTCGACTCCGCGCCGGACTGGGCGTCGCCTGCGGATTCGCTTGACTGAGTCTCAGCCGGCTGCGCAATGGCACTGTCCTGATCTTGCTGTTGCTGTTGCTGATCGGCGCCGTTCGATGCGCAGGCCGCCAGCACCAGCAGCGCCGATGTAGCCACACCCGTAATCGCCAGCGGACGCCGCATTGCCGACCAACTTCGCTTGAAAGTCATGGAACGCCTCGCTCGTCAGAACTCTGTAGATCGCCGCTCGCTATTCGCCGCCGATGTAGGACCCGAACGTGAACGCGAAGATACGCAACTGATCGGAGTTGGAGCTCAGTTTCAGCTCGCCTTCGCTGAAATCTTCGAAGAACAGCAGCCGGAACAGGTCGTTCTCGTTGACTCGGACGAACGACCGTCCCTGGGAGTCCCACTGGATGTGCTCACCGGCGAAATCAGGCTGCACCCAGTCGTCGTTGAACTGAATGTAGACGTCGTAGGGCTGGCCGTCCTCCGCCACGGTCAGCACCACATTGACCGTCCGAGCACGGACGATCATCGCCATGTAGTCCTCGAGATGCTCAGTCGTCCGCGCATGGGCGATGGCCTGGTTCTCCGCGCGCCAGAGACCCTCGAGATACCAGACGTTATGCAGCCGGTCCTCCGGATCCACGTCGCGGTACAGGTACTCCGCGCCGAGCCCGGCAAGGAAGTAATCCTCCTGACCGGCGTAGGGTCCGCCGCCGCCGACGTTCCGGCTCCAGCCGCCGTACAGTTCTCGCGTCTGAACCCCGCGCGCGACATCGGAGCGGTCGGGCACGGCGACATCGACGCCGAACGGAACGTTGGACAAGTCCTTGCCGACCGCTTCGAGCGCGGCCCGAATCTGGACCTCCGTCTCCTCATAGTCGCCTTCACCGAGGTGGTCGTAGCGAACGCCCATCGGCGAGCCGTCGGCTGTCGGTCCGATCAGGAACTTACGCGGCCAGAATCCCCGTCGACCCTGAAACGCTCGCCAGGTGGCGTAGTCGTTGTCGATCGCGACGAGGTACTCGACGCCGTGTTCTGCATTGGCCGCGCGCACATTATCGAGGCGCTTCTCGAACTCAAACTCGGGAGTATGGACTCCGATGATGACGAGGCCGTGGTCGCGGTACTTCTCGTCCCAGGCGGTGAGGAAGGGCAGCGTGCGCACGCAGTTGATGCAGGTGTAGGTCCAGAAGTCGACCAGGACGACGTTGCCCTTGGCCAGCTCGAGTGCGACGGTCGTTTCCTCGCCGTTGAGCCAGGCGTTGATGCCGACCAGGTCGCTGACCGTCGCCCGGGCCGCGATCTCGGCCGCCCGAAGTTGCAGTCGCTCGCGTTCCGAGGATTCGCTCTGCTGTTGGTCCTGCTCGGCATCCTCTTCCGCTACCGACTCAGCCGCAGGCTTCTGCTGCTCGTCGTCCGTCTCCGGCTGGGACGGAGCCGTTTGTTCGGCGTCCTCCAGAGGCTGCTCCTGCTGCTGCATTTCGTCGGTGTCCGACTGCGTGTCGGATTCGTCCTCTGCTTGCTGCGTTGTTTGTTCGGCGGGCACGGAGACTGTCGTCTCGGTCTCCTGATCGTCGCTCGACGAGCTCGCTGACTGCTGCGCCTGCGACTCTTCCGGTTGCTGCACATCGGTCGATTCGCCTGCGGCCTGCTGTTCCTGGACTTCCTGGGACTGAGATGTCGGGCTGGACGGCTGCGACTGCTCGGGAGGATCCATCTGCTGGGCCTGCTGTACCTGTTCCGCCGGGGCCTCGGTCGTTGGCTGTGACGGCGGGTCGTCGGAGGAACAAGCCAGGGCGAGCGCAGTTAGAAGCGCCGTGGCGGTGATGAGCAGGAGGGCGTGGCGAATGTGGTTCATGGAATCGAGCCTACAGCGGCAAGGCGCGGCGGCGGTACCGCGAACGGTCTGATTGATCCGGCGGCCGAACGCGACACTTCGGTTACACGTCGCCGCGGGCCCAGGCCGTGATCAGCGTGTGCGCGATCGCCATCGGGCCGGGCAGCGAGAGGGCGCCCTCGGGCAGTCCGGGCTCACCGAGTTGCGCCGCCGGTTGTCCCAGCGAATGGTCGATTTCATCCCGAGTAAACCACTGCACATCATCCATCTCCCACTCGTCGTAGTTGATCTCGGAGCTGCCCGCATCGGCGAGGCAGCCGATCATCAGCGACGACGGGAACGGCCAGGGCTGGGACGAGTGATAACGGACGTTGACTGCCTCGATGCCCGACTCCTCGGCCACTTCGCGGCGGACCGCATCCTCGATCGACTCACCGTGGTCAATGAAGCCGGCCAACGCCGAAAACATGCCCGGCGGCCAGGAGGCCTGGCGCCCGAGCAAACAGCGTTCGCGCTCGGTGTCGATCACGACCGTGATTACGACCGGATCGGTTCGGGGAAAGTGCTCGGCGGGACAGACGGTGCATGTGCGATAGATGCCGCCCTGCACGTGCCGCGTCGGCTCGCCGCAGACGGCGCAGAAGCCGTGGCGCTGATGCCAGTCAAGGAATGAGCGCGCCTGGGCGGCGATGCCGGCGTCGTCCGCGTCGAGCACGGGCGCCGCGGCGCGCAGGTCCATGAACGTCGCATCTTCCGGCAGCGCGAACCGATCCGGCGCTGCGGCCGCGTCGATGGCGAATCGCGCCGTTCCGTCACTCGTGCCGAGCAAGAGCGGTGGATGCCGCTCGACGTCCGCATCACTCGGCAGCGGCGACCAGGCGAGCCGCATGCCTTCGCCTTCCTGATGCATGGGAAAGGTGAGGTCGCGCAATGGCAGGAAGAGCGCGTCCGGGTCGTCGAGCCGTTCGGTGACCCAGGACTCATCGCGGCGACGGGCCGCCTCGCGATCAAGAGGATTACCGGAGAAGATGTTGCGGAACTCGGGCATAGCGTCTTCGCTCAGGTCGTGTGGGATTCGGCCGTGTAATCGAACTGGGTCGCCGCCGGAGATCGCGGCAATCCGGGCATGGTCATGATCTCGCCCGAGATGATGACCACGAATCCCGCCCCGGCCGAAGGGCGCACGTCGCGCACCGTGAACTCGTGGTCGGTCGGCCGGCCCAGGCGGCCCGGATCGTCGGACAGCGAGTACTGAGTCTTGGCGATGCAGACCGGCCAATCTTCCTGGCCCAGACGGCGCGCGCGGCGCAGCGTGAGTTCCGCCAGCCGCGCGAACGAGACCGAGCCCGCGCCGTAGACCTCGCGCGCGACCGTCTCAATCTTCTCGCGCAGCGGCTGCTCCAGCTCGTACAGGCGCGTGAACGGCGGCCGCTCACCGGCCAGCGCTTCGCGCACCTGGGCGGCCAGGTCCATGCAGGCCTCGCCGGCGCCGCCGTAGGGGTCGGCGATCGCCGCTCGCACGCCGCGCCGTCGGCAGTGGGCCAGCACGGCGTCCAACTCGGCCTGCGTGTCGGAGAGGAAGCGGTTGACGGCGACAATCGGGATCACGCCGTGCTTGGTCACGTTGTCGATGTGCGCGTCCAGGTTGGGCAGCCCGGCTTCGAGCGCTTGGAGGTCCTCGACCTCCAACTCGCGCGCGGGACGTCCGCCGTGCCGCTTGATCGCTCGCGCCGTGGCGACGATCACCGCCGCCTGCGGTTCGAACCCGCCGAACCGCGAGACTACGTTGAAGAACTTCTCCGCTCCCAGGTCCGAGCCGAAGCCCGCCTCGGTCACAGTGATCTCGGCGGTTGCCAGTGATGCGCGGGTTGCGGCGATCGAGTTGCAGCCGAGTGCGATGTTGGCGAACGGGCCGCCATGTACGAGGGCTGGACCGCCCTCGCCGGTCTGGGCGAGATTGGGCCGGATCGCGTCCTTGAGCAGTACCGTCATCGCGCCGTCCACATCGAGTGCGCGGCAGGTCACGGGCTGAATCGGCGTGGCGCCGGTATAGCCCACGATCACATCGCCCAATCTGCGGTGCAGATCGTCGAGGTCGCTCGCCACCGAGAGGATCGCCATCACCTCCGAGGCCGGCGTGATGTCGAACGACTCCTGCCGCACGATCCCGTCGGAGGTTCCGCCCATGCCGATCACGGCGCCGCGCAGAGCGCGGTCATTCATATCCAGGCAGCGCCGCCAGGTGATTCGCCGAGCGTCGAGTCCCAGCGCGTTGCCGTGAAACAGCGAGTTGTCGATCGCCGCAGCGAGCAGGTTGTTGGCCGCCGTCACCGCATGCAGGTCGCCGGTGAAATGCAGATTGATGTCGTCGGCCGGTAACACCTGTGAGTTGCCGCCGCCGGTTCCGCCGCCCTTGATGCCGAACACCGGCCCCATCGACGGCTCGCGCAGCGCGACCGCCGCGTTCGCGCCCGACCGACGCAGCGCCTGGGTCAGACCGATGGCGGTGGTCGTCTTGCCTTCGCCCGCCGTCGTTGGCGTCATTCCTGTGACCAACACCAGGTCACCCTGCGGCCGCTCGTCCAGCCGCGCCATCGCTTCTGAGGTCAGCTTGGCCTTGTGGCGTCCGTACAGGTCCAGATCGTCCGCCGACAGTCCCAGATCTGCTGCCACATCTACGATCGGCCGCATCGATCACCTCTCGGCTGGCTCCGCCCCGCGCGGGCACGATGCGCAGGGTAGCGCAGCCTTAACCGCGCCTCTGCTGTCGACGTTGTCAATTCTCCACCGTCACCTTGACGTCCGTGACTTTGCGTGAATCGACGATCAGGGCGATGTTGAAGTCGCCGTCGTCGGTGAGCTGCAGCGGGATCGCCGCCACCTTCCAGGGCGGATCCACATCGAAGCGCACGTCGCGGAGCTCGAAGAACTCCCGCGCGCCGGCGTCGTACTCGACTCGCACGAGGATGTGATCCGCGTTGACCGGCTCATTCATCTCCAGCCGCAGCCAGAATGGCTCGTGCAGCTTCAGCGGGCGGGTCAAGGGCGTCAGCACCGCCTTGTCCTCGGCTGCTTCGTCGATGTGTAGCGCGGCCTCTCCCGAACCTCCAACGCCGGAGAAGATGCCACCGCCTGAGGGATTGCAGCCCGCGCCCACCAGCAGCAGGGCGCCGAGCGTTGCCAGGACAAACCGATATCGGAGGGTCGTTACGTCAAGCATGGCGTCAAGAGTAGTCTGTGCGCCAATACCGATCTGTGCTCGCCCGCTGCAGATCGGATGAAAGAGGAGGTCAGCGGTGACCGACGCCGAAGCCCGGCCCGCACTCAGCATCCGCGGCCTCTACAAGGTCTTCGCCGACGCCGACGGCGAGGCTCTCGAACTCTCTCGATCGGGGAAGTCCAAGGACGAAGTGCAGGAAGCGACCGGCGCAGTCGTCGGTCTGCGCGACATCAGTATCGAGATCGCGCAGGGCGAGCTCTTCGTCGTCATGGGGCTCTCCGGCTGCGGCAAATCGACGCTGGTGCGTTGCATCAATCGCCTGATCGAACCTTCGGACGGTGAGGTCTGGATCGACGATCGGGAGATCACCGCGATGTCGGAGGACGAGTTGCGCGAAACCCGCAGGCGGGAACTGGCCATGGTCTTCCAGCACTTCGGCCTGATGCCGCACCGCACGGTGATGGACAACGTGGCGCTGCCCCTGGAGATCGGCGGCGTCGCGCGCCGGGAGCGGCGCGAACGCGCGGCCAACGCGCTGGATCTGGTCGGACTGAGCGAGTGGATCACCTCGATGCCCAGTCAGCTCTCGGGCGGGATGAAGCAGCGCGTCGGTCTCGCCCGTGGACTGGCCATGGAGACGCCGATGCTGCTGATGGATGAGCCTTTCTCCGCGCTCGACCCCGTCATTCGGCGCGACTTGCAGGACGAACTGCTCGCGTTGCAGTCGTCCGTGCAGAAGACAATCGTGTTCATCACGCACGACCTCAACGAAGCCGTGCGGGTCGGCGACCGGATCGCGATCATGCGCGACGGAGAGATCGTGCAGCTCGGCGCACCCAGCGATGTGGTGCTCAATCCGGCCGACGCCTTCGTGCGCGAGTTCACGCAGGACGTCCGGCTGCACGGAATGGTTACCGCGGCGTCGATCATGGACACCAGCCCGGAAGCGATGGCCGGACCGACCGATCAGCGGTACGTGGTGCGCGAAGATGCGGTGCTTGACGCCCTGGTCCCGGCCGGTCTGTCGGCGACGCTGCCGCTCCAGGTGGTCAATGATTCGGATGAGCTGGTGGGTGTGATCCCGTTGCAGCGGCTGGCCCGGGCCATGGTCTCGGACGAGGCCGCAGCTTCGCTCGCCGTCAATGCCGGAGAGCAAGGTTCGAATTGATGTGGACATCAATACTGCGCGCTCCACAGACACTGTGGCGGCTGGCCAGGTCGCCTATGGCGGGCCGACCGGCTCCTGAGCGTTGGTTCGTCGCTCCATTGGCGATGCTGGGCATCCTGATCAGCTTCGTGATTGCATTCGTGATTGGCGCCGACGAGTCGCCGGTAAACGTCGGACGCGATGTAGGCAACGCGCTCGACAACGCGATCGACTGGATGACCACGAACGTGTCATGGATCTTCCGCACGGTCAGCGACGTGCTGACCTGGTTCTTTGTGGCGCTGAAGGACATGCTGATCTGGTTCCCGTGGCCCGCCTTCATCGTTGGCGTCGTTGCGATTTCCCTGATGATGGTCAGTTGGCGGATGGCCGTGGCCTCAGGCGGCGCGTTGGTGATTCTGGCCGTGTTTGGGCTCTGGGACAGCACGATGGAGACGGTGATGCTGATCATCGTCTCGGTGACGCTCTCGATTCTGATCGCCGTGCCGATGGGGATCTGGGCGTCGCAGAGTGATCGGCTCGACACGCTCCTGCGACCCTTGCTGGACGCGATGCAGACCATGCCGAGTTTCGTCTACCTGGTGCCGGCGATCGCGTTCTTTGGACTTGGCAATGTCCCCGGCGTGTTGGCCTCCCTGATCTTTGCCGTGCCGCCCGCGATCCGGCTGACCAATCTGGGTATACGGCAGTTGCCAGCGGAGACACTCGAGTCAGCCGAGTCGTTCGGCATGACTCGACGTCAGATGCTGTTGAAGGTCAAGATTCCGTTGGCGATTCCCACGATCATGGCGGGTGTCAATCAGACCACCCTCATGGCGCTTTCAATGGTCGCCATCGCCTCGCTGGTCGGCACTCGCGGACTGGGACTTGAGGTCTATCGAGGACTCGGTCGGATCGAGCCGGGCAATGCGTTCATTGCCGGGCTGGGCATTGTCTTCCTCGCGATCATCCTTGACCGCATCACGCAGGCGTTCACGCGGCAGCGACAGGAAGCGGTCAGCGGAGAGTCTTCCCCAGGTTCGATGTACGGCCAGACCGATGGGGCAAGGACGGGTTCGATGCAGCGGCTTCAGCGGTCATTGACGCCGATTCTGCTAGCGACCATGTGCTGGTTGATCGTGGCGCTGACGATCGGCGACGAGGACTTGTCGCCGCGCGCGTTCTTGGGTGGAGCTAAGGCGTTGTTCGTCGCAGTCGCGGCACTCACAACGGTCTGGGCAGGGTTCCGCATCGGCCGCATGGGGCGATCGACAGACTGACCATGTAGTCGGTGGGCCGCCCACGCGCAGCATTGCCACAAGCGGTCTGATAGGTTGAGGCGCAGGGCCCCGCTAGGGGTCGAACCTGGAGCGAGGTGAAGTATGGGTTTGTTGGATTCGGACATGTTGAAACGCACCGGCCTTGGCCTGGTTGCCATGGTCGCAGCGGCGGCCATTGGTCTCGGAGTCGCGGCGTGCTCGTCGGACGACGAGCAACAGCAGCAGACGGTCGCGCAGGCTGAACAGCCTGAGGAACAGCCGCAGCAGCAATCGGCGGCGCAGACCGAACAAGCCGCAGAGCAGCCGCAACAGCAGGCTGCGATGCAACAACAGCAGACCCAGCAACAGCAAACGATGCAGGCAGAAGAAGAGGCCGCAAAGGACACAATTGTCTTCTCCGACCTGAACTGGCTGTCGGCCGAGGTGCAGACGCGAATCGTCGCCTACATCGTTGAGCACGGCTACGGCTATCCGACTGAGTTGGTCGCGGGTGACACCGTCTCGCTCTGGGCCGGTCTGACCACCGACAACACGCAAGTCACACTTGAGATCTGGCCTGCGCAGCAACCCTGGATCGACGAACTGGGCGAGGGCGTGATCGAGCTGCTGGGTGATAGTCTGGATGAGAACTGGGAGGGCTGGGTCGTTCCTCAGTACGTCAAGGACGCCAACCCCGGTCTGGTCTCGGTCTTTGACATTCCCGACTACGCCGACCTGTTCGTCACGGCGGACTCCGAAGGCAAAGCTCGCTTTGTCGGCTGTATCGCTGGTTGGGCCTGTGAAATGGTCAACGCCAACAAGGTGGTCGCGTACGAACTTGAAGACTCCGTCTTTGTGGTCGATCCCGGCAGCGGCGCGGCACTCTTTGCCGACCTTGAGGGCGCGTACGCCCGCGGCGACGCCTGGCTGGGCTACATCTGGGGTCCGACCAAGCCGACCGCGACGCTCGACCTCTATCGGCTGGAAGAGCCGGAGTGGAGCGAAGAGTGCTGGAACGGCGACCAGGGATGCGCCTACCCCTCGTCGGAGGTGCGGATCGCGGTGAACGTCAGCTTGATCGACCGCGCACCTGACGTCATCGAATTCCTGCGCAACTGGGACTACACGGCTGCAGAGCAGATCGACGTTGAGATCTGGATGGGCGACAACGACGAGACGCCTGATGCCGGCGCGATCTGGTATCTGCAGAACTTCCAGGACGTCTGGAGTCAGCGAGTCGACGAGGGCGTAGTCGACCGCGTGCTCGCGGCCCTGGCCGAAGAGAGCTAACGACCGCGCCCCCACAACAGCCAGTAGCCGGCGGCGGTCGACAACAGTCCGACCCCCCCCCCCCGCGGGCCCCACGGCCGCAGCGCGGGGCAGAGCGGGGGATGCGGCAGCACTGCCCCGCCCCCGCCCCGGGCGGCCACCCGCCCGGCCGCGGCCAACAAGGCCAGCAGCCGCAGCGCCCACGCCTCCGCGCGAGCCGAGCCGACCTCGCGGCCGGCCGGCCGTCGGCCCGCGATCACACACCTGAGGGTGCCTAGGGTCGATCTCATCGCGGGAATGCTAGCGGGCCCCGCGCGGCCTAAGCTCAAGGCATGGCCAAGAAGCAGAAGTCCCGCCGCGCCGCCGAGTCCAACGGCTCGAGTGAGAACGAACGCGTCATCGCGCGCAATCGCCGCGCGCTGCACCGGTACGAGATTCTGCGCAGCTACGAGGCCGGGATCAGCCTGACCGGCTCCGAGATCAAAAGCGCGCGCATGGGCCGGGTCTCGATCCAGGAGGCCTACTGCCGGCCGCGCGACGGTGAGTTGTTCCTGATCGGCGCCCACATCGCCCGCTACGAGCCTTCAGGGCCGGCCAACCACGAACCGACGCGCGATCGACGGCTATTGCTGCACAAGCGCGAGATTCGCCAGCTCGAGCAGGCCTTCGCCGAGCGCGGGCTGACCCTGGTGCCTCTGCGGCTCTACCTGAGCCGGGGGATCGCCAAGCTGGAGATCGGCGTCGGCAGGGGTCGCCGCGTACACGAAAAGCGCGACCGGATCGCCGAGCGGGACGCCCAGCGGCGCATCGAGCAGGCCCTGCGCCGCTGAGAAGTGTCGGCGACTACACGACTCGCGAGACGCCTCCACAAACTTCGCAGCGGTCCGTAAGGACGCGCACGGCTTGATACGATGAGCGAGCGTCGGCGCTTGCCGATGAACACCCTCCGTGGGGACGAAAGGGTTCGACAGCGGTTGATGTCTCGTTGCTGCGTGCCGAGCTGGCGTCGCTCGTGAAACCGCGCCACCACTCCCTAACTGGCGAATCCAGGGAACTCGCCCTCGCCGCTTAACCGCGGTGACGCCGCTCTCCATCCGCCGCCGGATCGGAGGGGATGCGGCGCCGACTTATCCGGCTGCTCGTTGCGACTCGCGGGAGCGCAGCGCTAAGACCAGTCCCGCTCACCCGTTGGTAACGGTAGGCTCCCGCGCCGGCCGACGGGGACATCTCAAGCGAGAGCTACGCGCGTAGAGGCAGCGGCGCACGGCCGTCTGGACGGGGAGTTCGATTCTCCCCCGTCTCCACCACGATCATCCTTTGCGCCGCAATTCGGCGGCCGAGCTATCTCAGCCTCCACGGTCAAGCCGGGACAAGAAACGATGGTCCGGCAATGGGCTGTCGGGCACACAGGGAATGTACGAGTTTGTGAACTATCCGCCTGATTCGGCGAGTGTGGTTACCACGCGTGTTGTAGGATGCGGTGAACTGACCCGACAGGCTCATTGTCGGGCGCGCATTCACCTGCGGGGCGTTCCCGCTTAGGAGGAAAGCATGAGCGAGCGAAACTATTGGCAGAGGATGCGCCGTCGCCGCATGTCGCGGCGCGCGCTGCTGGGGGCGTCGGCCCGTGCCGGTGTCGGCGCCGCCGGACTGGCCCTGGTGGGCTGCGGCGATGACGACGACGATCAGCAGGCCGCCGTGCAGGTCCAGCAGCAGCAGGACCAACAGCAGCAGGCGATGCAGCAGCAGTCCATGCAGCAGCAGCAACAGCAGCAGGCCATGGAGCAGCAGGCCGATCAAGCCGACCAGCAGGAAGCTGCGATGCAGCAGCAGGACGACCAGCAGCAGGCTGCGGTCGCCCAGCCCGCGCCGTCCAGCTTCAACATGGGCGGTATCTGGGAGACGACGTACGTCGGTCTCTCCTCGGCCAACCCGCCGACCCTCGACCCGATGGCCAATCTGACCTACCTGGCCCAGATCCCGTCCGGCTACCACTACAGCCGGCTGCTCAAGTACGTGCGCGGCGGCGAGGGCGTCGACCCGCTCAACTACGGCGAGTATGAGGGCGACGCAGCGGTTGGCCTGCCCGAGATTCCCGACCAGACCACGTACATCTACACGATCCGCGACGACATGCGCTGGCACGATGTGGACCCGCTCAACGGGCGTCAGGTCACCGTGGACGACATCCTCTACACCGAGGATCGCTTCCTCTCGCTGTCCGACTCCAACGGCAACGCGCAGTCCTGGGCCGGCGTCGTCAACTCCTTCGAGGGCGTCGAGAACAGCCAGATCAAGATCGGACTGCATCAGCCATACGCGCCGTTCCTCAACTTCTCCGCCTCACCCTCGCACCTCTGGATCATCCCCCGCGAGATCGTCGAGGACGGCACGGTTGAGCAACGCCCGGTCGGGTCCGGGGCCTGGATCTTCGACACCTACGAGCCCGACGTGCGCGTCGTCTGGCGCCGCAACCCGGACTGGTACGAGCCGGAGATCAATGGGGCCAAGCCGCCATTCGCCGACGGCATCCAGGCGTCGCTGGTCGGTGACCCCAACGTGATCATCCCGAACCTCGCCGAGGGCAACCTCGATCTCTCGCTGCTCGCTCCGTCGATCTACGGCCGGTTGCTCGAGGAAGTGCCCGACGCCACCTACCGCTTCAACCAGAGCACGGTGCCGAACGGGTTCGCCTTCAACTACTCGATCGAGCCCTGGAACGATGTACGCATGCGGCAGGCGCTGTCGCTGGCGCTCGACCGCCAGGCCATTCTGGAAGCGGTCGACGACACCAAGCAGGGCGCCTGGCAGACCTGTCTGTCGCCGCTGGCTCCGTTCTATCTCGACCCGCGCGACAAGGAAACGTTCGGCGAGAATGTCGAATACTTCCACAAGGATCTGCAGCGGGCGCACGAGCTGATGGACGCCGCCGGTTACCCGGACGGCATCGATGTCGTCGTGCACGGCAACTCGGACCGCTACGGCGTGGGCTGGGTCAACTACATGGAGACCGTGATGCTCTCAGCCGCCGAGCTGGGCATCCGCTACCAGTTCCAGTTCACGGAGTACGCCGCCTACATCGCGACCGTCTTCCGCGGCGACTTCGACGAAGGCATCCTGCTTGGACCGTTCATCGTCCCGGTCGAGCCCGACGACATTCTGTTCACGGTTTACCACCCGGACAGCGGTCGCCACAACTGGGGCGCCGGCCCGGGCGACCCGGAGTCGGACCAGACCTTCGTCGACATGCTCAACGCGCAGCGCGCCGAGGTCGATCAGGAAGCGCGGCTGAACCTGATTCACGACATCCAGCGCTATGCCGCCGAGAAGCTCTACATCATTCCCACGCCTCGCGGCGCGTCGGTGTACGGCTTCAACCCCAACGTCCGGCACCTCGATCTCGACCAGATCTGGCACAAGGTCGGATACGGCTGGGGCACCGAGTTCATGCCCTACCTCTGGGACGCCGAGGCCTAGGCCGAATCGCGAACCGACACGTTGCACGAGAGCGTTCGGTAGTTCTGGGGTCGCAGACACGCGCTGCGACCCCAGAACCTTGCCGAGCGGATCGGGATCGATCCAGCACTGCTCCAGGACCCTACTAGGCTCCCCAGATGCGCAACTATTTCATTCGCCGCCTGTTGCTGCTAATCCCGACGATCATCGGTATCACCATCGTGGTCGTCGGGCTCGTGCGCCTGCTGCCGGGTGATGCCGTGGACGCGTTCGCGGACGAGTACCGCGGCACGGCCGAGCAGATCGAAGAGGTGAAAGCCGACCTCCGAGCCCAGCTCGGACTCGACCGAAGCTTCCCCGAACAGTGGGCCGACTGGTTCTGGAACCTGCTCCAGGGCGACCTGGGCTATTCGTTCCACGGTCGTGAGCGGACGGTCTGGGAGGACATTCGCGAACGGATTCCGGTCACCTTCGAGCTGGGAATCCTGGCGATGATCGTCGGCCTCGTCGTCGCGATGCCGGTCGGCATCTACTCGGCCGTGCGCCAGGACACCGCGGGCGACTACATGGCTCGCGGTATCGCCATCCTGTTTCTGGCGGTGCCCTCCTTCTGGCTCGCGATTCTTGTGATTTCGATCGTCTTCCCCAGGCTGGGCTTACCGCCATTACCGATCGTCTATCGCTCGCCGACTGAGGACCTGATCGAAAACCTCAGGCAGATGTACGTGCCTGCAATCGTGCTCGGAGTCTCGCTGGCCGGTCCGGTCATGCGCCTGACCCGTGCCCAGATGCTCGAGGTCCTGCGCCAGGACTACATCCGCACGGCGCGAGCCAAGGGATTGCGTGAGCAGTCGGTGATCAACGGCCACGCGCTGCGCAACGCGCTAATCCCCGTGATCACCTTGATCGGCCTGCAGGTCGGCATCGTGATCGGCGGGTCGGTGATCATGGAGACGATCTTCGTGCTGCCCGGCATGGGCAAACGGATGATCACCGCGCTGCAGTCCCGCGACACGCCCGTTGTGCTGGGCATCATGTTCTGCATTGCCATCGTCGTCGTGGCCGCCAACCTCATCGTGGATGTGACCTATTCGATGGTCGATCCCCGAATCAGGTACCAGTAATGGGTGCCGCACCGGAATGGTCGCGGCGGTCCAGGACGACGCATAAGTTGGGGATGAACGGTCATGTCTGAGCAATCCGCCGTCGAACCCATCGTCATGGATCGTCCTCGGTCGTTCTCCGCTCAGGATGTCTGGGAGTGGGTGGTCGACCGTGCGCTGTCGAGTCCGCTGGGATTCGTCGGCGGCGTGGCCGGCGGCATCTTCGCCGGATCGATTGGCTTTCTGATCGCCACCGCGATCATGCCGGTCTGGCTCTGGCGGCGGCGCAAGTACATGGGCGTGCTCGGCGCGTTGATCCTGCTCGCGTCCGTCCTCGTCGCCTTGTTCGCTCCGGTGATCCAGCCGACTCACGTCGAGAACTTCCCGAATCCGCCTTACGTCAAGGGCTCGCTGTCGGCCGAGGACCGGTTCCAGTCGCCCAGCGTGGATCACGTGTTCGGCACCGATCGCAAGGGCCAGGACATCGTCACGCGAATCATCTACGGTGCCGAAGTCACGGTCCTGGTCGGACTGGGCACGGTGATCATGACGGCCTTCATGGCCACGGTCCTGGGCATCTTCTCCGGCTACTTCGCCGGCGAGAGCACGTCCTGGACGTTCAGATTACCCCCGTGGATCGCCGACCTGAATGGCGGGCTCAAGGCAGCGGTCAGAGACCCGCTCTCGGTCGGTGCGATCGGTTCCCTCGCCGTCGGCCTCGTCGGATTGCTCCTGACGCTCGCCTGCGCGCTGCTCTGGCTGGCGATCGCCACCACCCGCACCGCCATCGATATGACCGTTCGCGCACTCGGCGAAATCGTCGCGCTGCCGCTCAACGCAGTCACCGCGGTTCAGTCGTTCCTGGGCCAGCGACCGACGCCGTCCTTGCGTTCGACCAGCGCCCGCATCGCGCAGGCCACCGACTCCCCGGTCGGCCGGCAGCTCGAAGACGCAACGGCGGGCATGAGCCGCATCGCGGTACCGATGCCCAACCTCGACATCGGCCTGCAGCGCCTGATCGACGTCTGGATCGCATTCCCTGCAATCTTTCTGATCCTCGCGATCGTGGCCATCTTCGGGTCCGGTGGTACCGGATTCCTGGGCCTGGGCCGCGGTCCGGACTTCGGCCCGCAGGCCTCTAACTCGGCCGAGTGGCTCTGGGAAGTGTTCCCCAACACGACGGTGGTGATTGTCACGCTGTCGGTCGTCCTGGCAGCCGGCAATACCCGAGTGATCCGCGGCGCGGTGCTCGGAATCAAGGCGGAACAGTACGTTGAGGCGGCGCGGACCGTCGGCGCTCCCAGCGCGCGAATCATGGCCGCGCATATCCTGCCCAACGTCGTGCCCGTCGTGATTATCCTGGCATCACTCAATCTGGGCATCGCCGTGTTGGCCGAGGCGGCAATCTCCTTCCTTGGTTACGGCATCGCACCTCCCTATCCAACCTGGGGCCGAGACCTCGGCGGGCAAACCCTGACGGATGCCCCGCAGGCCTGGTGGATTGCCGTGTTCCCCGGGATCGCGATCACCGTCTCGGTGTTCGGCTTCAACATGATGGGCGACGCCCTGCGGGACATCCTCGATCCGCGCCTGCGCGGAACCTAGCCGAGCAACACCAGCATGCAAGCAGTGAAGCCGCCTCTCGGGGCGGCTTCAGGCGTTCACGGGGCCACATGCAGCGGAGTCTGCGACGCCTCACTTGCGCCGGAACTGGCGCAGCACATCATCGGCCGCGATCTCGACCAGTGTCGGGCGGCCGTGGGGGCAGGTGTGCGGTTGGCGGCAGCGTTCCAGGTCACGCAGCAGCGCCGTCATTGCGGGCGGATCGAGGACCGCGCCGCGGCGCACCGATCCATGGCAGGCGGCCGATGCCGCGGCCCGATCGAAGCGCTCGGGTTCGGCCTGCTCGGTGCCGAGGTCGGCCAGCAGCCCGCGCAGCAGCCGCTCGGCATGGGCCGCGTCCAGCGCCGCGGGCACGGCTCGCAGTCGCAACGTGCGCTCGCCGAAGGGCTCGGCCGCGAAGCCCAGCTCCTCCAGCCGCTCCCGCGCCGCCGACCAGCTTGCCGCCTCGACCGCGTCCAGGTTGAGCAGCAGCGGCTCAAGCAGCGGCTGGACGGCGCCGGCCCGGTCCTGCGGCGGGTCCAGCAGGCGCTCGTAGAGGATCCGCTCGTGCGCGCCGTGTTGGTCGACCAGGACCAGTCCGCCGGGACCCTCGGCGATGATGAACGTACGGTGCAGCTGGCCAACCATACGCAGGGGCGGCAGCGCGTCGGCGCGCACTGCGCTGGGCGCGGCTTCCCAGCCACCGAGCCGCGGCTCGGCCAGGACAGCGGTGCGCCGCTCCGAGGACGGCAGCGCCGCCCACGGTCCGGGGTTGCCGGCTGCCGGCGCAGGCCGGATCGCCCACGGCGGCCGTTCATGCTCGGGCGCGCGTGCCGGAATTCGCGGCGGCGAAAGCGC
Source organism: Chloroflexota bacterium (assembly GCA_009838915.1). GTDB lineage: Bacteria > Chloroflexota > Dehalococcoidia > Bin125 > Bin125 > Bin125. The sequence goes on along the minus strand of VXQT01000013.1, from coordinate 85,990 downwards.
CTGCCCCTGGGCAAGCGCCTCGCGGATTGCGCGCTGGACGAGGCTGAAGACGAGCCCGGCGTCGCGCAGCTTGACCTCCGTCTTGGCCGGATGGATGTTTACGTCAACCGCATCGGGTGGCACGGTCAGGCGGACCACGCAGAGCGGGAAGGCGCCGGCGGCGAGCCAGCCGCGGTAGGCCTCCTGCACGGCGAAGCTCAGCCGTCGGTCGTGCACCGGGCGGCCGTTGACGAACAGCCGCAGGCCGTCGCGCGTGCGCCGCGCGTCGTCCGCCGCGCCGGCCAGGCCGTCCAGCGTCGCTGCGCCGTCCGCCGAGCGCGCCTGCAGCCACGAAGCCCGCTCCGCCGCGCGGTTGTTGAAGACCGACGCCGCAGCCGCGCGCAACAGCGACTCCGCGTCGCCCCGGGCCGGCTCGTGGGCAAGGGGCGTGCGCGTGTCGAGGTTGAGTCTGAGCGAGGCCGCTGGACGCGCCAGCACCGCGTCGGAGGCGGTTCTCAGGATCGCCGCTCGTTCCGCCCGCGCGCCGGCCAGGAATGCGCGGCGGGCGGGCTGGTTGGCAAACAGGTCATCAATCTCGACCGTCGTGCCCACCGCCCGCGCCGCCGGACGCACCGCTGAAGGGACGCCGTCCTCGAACTCGATCGCGGCCGCACGTTCCGCTCCCGCCGCCCGCGAGATCATCCGCAACCGGCCGGCGGCGGCGGCGATCGCCGGCAGCGCTTCGCCGCGAAAGCCGTAACTGCCGAGTTGCGCCAGCTCTTCGACCCGTGCCAGTTTCGAGGTGGCGTGGCGGCGGAAGGCCAGCGCGAGCTCGGCTTCGTCGATCCCGCAGCCGTCGTCGTGCACCGCGATCCGCTCGCGCCCGGCCCCCGCGATCTCGATCTCCACCCGCATGGCCCCGGCGTCGGCCGAGTTCTCGATCAACTCCTTGAGCGCCGCGGCCGGACGCTCGACCACCTCGCCGGCTGCGATCTGTGCCGCGACCGCTCCCGACAGCTCACGGATCGGCCGATGCCTCGGCGGGATCTCGCTGGCATCGCGGACCGTCAGCCCCCCGCGCGCGCTCACGAGCCCGCCTCGCCGGTGCGGCCCAACTCCGCCGTGCCCGGTCCGCGCAGTTCGGCCCGCGCCTGATCGCGCAACGCGTAGAGCGCCGAGATCGCCTCCAGCGGGGTGAGTCCATCCACGTCCAGGTCGGCGAGGTCGTTCAGGATCGGATGCAGCGGCGGCGGCATCAGCATCAGCTGCGGCGCCGCGGACCGTTCCAGGTCCGCCTGCGCCGGGTGCGGCGGAGACCCTGGCTCGGGCCGCTCGGCGGCGCGCTCGGTTCGTTCGGCGCCCTCGGGTTCCGCGCCGAGGCCCTGTTCGAAGCGCGCGAGCAACTCCGCCGCGCGCCGCACGACCCGTTCCGGCAGCCCCGCCTGGCGCGCGACCTGAACGCCGTAGGAACGATCGGCCGCGCCCGACGCGACACGGTAGGGAAAGACCAACTCGCCCGACTCCAGTTCCTCGACCTGGACCGAGGCATTCTCGACTCGCCCCAGCGCCCCGGCAAGCGAGGTGAGCTCGTGGAAGTGGGTCGCGAACAGCGTGCGCGGCCCGCGCTCGGGCCGCAGGGCCAGCTCCTCCGCCACCGCGCGGGCGATCGCCATGCCGTCCCAGGTCGACGTGCCCCGGCCGATCTCGTCCAGCAGCACCAGCGAACGCCCGCCTGCGCCGTGCAGCAACCGCGCCGTCTCCAGCATTTCGACCATGAAGGTCGAGCGTCCGCGCACCAGTTCGTCGTGCGCGCCGACCCGCGCGAAAATGCGGTCGACCAGCCCCACCCGCGCCCGTGCGGCGGGCACGAAGGCGCCCGCCTGGGCCAGCACCACAATCAGCGCCGCCTGGCGCAGATAGGTGGACTTGCCCGCCATGTTCGGCCCGGTGACCAGCACGAGTTGCGGCGCGCGCACGCCGTCCGCGCCCAGCCGCAGATCGTTGGGCACGAAGCCGCCTGCAGACGCGCGCGCCTCGAGAATCGGATGGCGGCCCGCCTCAATCTCGAGTTCGCTCGAGTGGTCCAGCTCGGGACGGGTCCAGGCGCGCTCGACCGCGACCCCGGCCAGCGCCGCGGCCGCGTCGAGCCTGGCGACCGCGCCGGCCCGTCTGCGGACGCCGGCCGACTCGGCCACGAGCGCGGCGCGCAGGCGCTCGACGCAGCCGCGCTCAGCCTCGGCCAACAGCTCCTCCGCTTCTTCCAGCTCTGCCGCCAGGGCGCGCAACCGCGGCTCGGTGAATCGTTCGCGTTCGCGCAGCGACTGCCGCCGTTCCCAGCTCTCGGGGGCGCGTCCGGCCTGCCCTCGGGTGAGCTCGATCTGATAGCCGAACGTACGGTGATAGCCGATCGTCGCCGTATCGATGCCCGACTCTTCGCGCAGCGTGCACTCGAGCTCGGCCAGCCGCGACCGGCAGCGGTCGACCCGCTCCGAGGCGGCGTCGACCGCGCCGTCCGCGCCGGCCCGCACGACGCCGCGGCCGAACTCGGCCGCCGGCTGCTCACGCAGCGTGTCGAGCAGCGACGCCGCCGGCGCGGGCGCGGGTCCGAGCGCGTCCCGTAACCGAGCCAGCGCCGCATCCGGTCCGCCCAACGCCTCAGCCCCCTCCGCCTCCGGCGCGGTCTCCGCAATCAGGTTGGACAGCGCCTCCGCCTCGGCCAGTCCGGCCGCGAGCGCCCGCAGCTCGGCCGGTGAGTCCAGGCCCGAGGCCGCCCGTCCGAGCAGGCGCTCAAGGTCGGCCACGCCGCGCAGCCGCGCGGCGACGGCCCGGCGCAACGCGGGCGCGCGGGTGAAGGATTCGACCCGATCCAGCCGCTCGGCGATCCGCTCCAGATCGAGCAGCGGCGCCGCGAGGGCGGACCGCAGCCAGCGCCGCCCGGTCGCCGTCGCGCAGCGGTCGAGCGCTCCGAGCAGCGTCTCGGCCGCACCCGCACGCCCCGCCGAGGGCGTATCCGTCTCGACGATGCCCAGAGCCCGGCCCGTCGCCCGATCCCAGCTCAGGCGCGCCGATGCGTCCAGCCAGACCGGCGCCGCCAGGTGCGGCAGGCCGCCCGTCTCAGGGTCGACCCCCGCCTGCTCGCCGCCAGCACCCGCCCCTGTCTCGCGTCCGGGCTCGGGCAGCGCCTGTCTGAGATAGCCCAGCAGCGCACCCAGCGCCGGCAAGGCGGGCGACTCCCGCTCCAGGCCGAAGGCGGCGGCCGGCGCCGCATACTGGCGCGCGACCGCGCGCTCGGCCCGCTCGACCCCGAACTCGTGCGCCGCCCGAATGGTCGTGGCCGGCCCGCCCGCGTCGTCCGGATCGGCGAGCGAGCGCGCCGTCTCGTCGTCTCCTTCCGCCACGAGCAGCTCACGCGCGCCCAGCCGCGCCAGCTGATCGACGGCCTGCTGCCAGAACGCCGGCGACTGCGACTCGCCCGCGCCGGCAGCCAGGCTGAGTTCGACCAGGTGACAGGCGCCGGTCGTGATGTCGGCCGCGGCGATGCCCAGGCGCAGGCCGCCGCGGGCCCCGCGCGGGCGGGCCGTCCACACGGCGGCGCAGGCCGAGGCCTCGCCCGCTTCGAGTAGGGCCGGCTCCAGCGCCGTGCCGGGCGAGACCACGCGCACGACGCCGCGGCGGACCAGGCCCTTGGCAGCCGAGGGCCGCTCGAGCTGCTCGCAGATCGCGACCCGGTGGCCGCGCGCGACCAGCCGCGCCAGGTGCTGCTCAACCGAGCGCACCGGCACGCCCGCCAGCGGTGTGCGCAACCCCGCGCCCATTGGTTTCGAGGTCAGCGCGATGTCCAGTTCCGCCGCGACCAGCTTGGCGTCCTCGTCGAATGTCTCGTAGAAGTCGCCCAGGCGAAAAAACAGGATCGCGTCGGGATGGCGCGCCTTGAGTTCCAGGTACTGACGCCTGACCGGTGTCACCCTGCCCTTGCCCATTTCCTGATCCTACACGTTACCGTGTACAATCTCAACCCGTTCTGCCTATCGGTCCAAGCAGGTTATCAATTGGCTCCGCCGCGCGGGCTGCGCGCGGCTGTCTGATCCACTCAGGTCGATGAATCTGTGGATAACCGCGGCGGGGCGCGCTCAGACGACCGCGAGCAGCTCCAGGAAGCGGTCCTCGACTCGCACCGCTCCGGGCGCGATCTCACGACAGACGTCGCAGCGGATGCAGCGCGAGTCGTCGATCGCCAGGTCGGGCTGGCCGGGCTCGGCGGCGTCCGGGTCGTCCGCCTCGTCCTCGCGCGGGCGCTCAATGATCGCCGCGGTCGGGCAGAAGCCCTGCGCCACCCGTAGCGCCTCGGACTGCGGATCGGTGACCAGGTAGCGAATCAACCCCGGCGCCGCCTGGGCCGGGTCGCGCTTGGCCTCGATATGCAGGTCCAGCTCGTCGCGGAAGTAGTTGACGAGTCCGCGCACGGCGTAGGGCGTGAACTGCCCGTGCAGGCAGTTGGCGTTCTGCAGTGTCTTGTCGATCGCCCCGATCCGCTCCAGGTCCTCTTCGCGCCCGTCGCCGTGCAGGATGCGCTCCAGCACCTCGACCAGCCGCTGCGAGCCTCCGTGACAGGTCGTGCAGCGCCCACAGGACTCATCCTCGCAGAACTCCGAGAAGTACTTGGTCAGGTCAACCGCCGAGGCGCGTTCGTCGAACAGGATCAACCCGCCCGAACCCAAGAGCACCCCGCGCTCGGTGAAGGGCGGGCGCTCGAGTTTGAGGCCAAGGTCGGAGGCGGGCAGGAGGCCGCCCAGCGGGCCGCCCGGCTGAATACCCTTGGGCGCATAGCCGTCGGGCGGGCCGCCGCCGCAGCCCAGCAGCAACTCGTCCATGCCCATCCCGAAGGGCACCTCGAGGATGCCTGGCCGCTCAAGCGCGCCCGAGATCGAGAACATCTTCGTGCCCGGGTCTGACTCGGTCCCGAACTCGCGGTACCAGTTTGCGCCGTGACTGACGATCAACGGCACGTTGGCGTAGGTTTCGGTGTTGTTCACGTTCGAGGGCTGGTCGAACACGCCGCGCTGGGCGGGGAAGGGCGGGCGGATCTTGGGCATCCCGCGGATGCCCTCGACCGAGGCGATCAGCCCCGTCTCCTCGCCGCAGACGTACGAGCCCGCCCCGCGCGTGATCTCGAGGTCGAAATCGAAACCCGAGCCGAAAACATCCGTGCCCAGCAGCCCGCGCGCGCGCGCCTGCTCGAGCGCCAGCTGCATCCGCGCGATCGAGAGCGGATACTCGTCGCGGATGTAGATATAGCCGTAGTCGGCCCCGGTCGCCTTGCCGGCGATCGCCATGCCCTCGATCACCAGGTGCGGATCCGACTCCATCAGCACGCGGTTGACGAACGCGCCAGGGTCGCCCTCGTCGGCGTTGCAGACCAGGTACTTGGTCGGTCCGGGCGCGCCCAGCAGGAACTTCCACTTCTGCCCGGCCGGAAAGCCGCCGCCGCCGCGGCCGCCCACGCCGGCGGCCAGGACCAGGTCGCAGATCGCCATCGGATCCATGGTTACGGCGCGGTCCAGCGCCTCGTAGGCGCCCTCGGCGATCGCTTCGTCCAGCGACTCCGGATCGATCACCCCCATCACCCGCATCAAGCGCCGCTCCTGCGGGCCCCAGAACGGGTGAGCGGAGAGCGGCGCGATACCGGGAGACGGGGTGCGCGCGCCGATCAGCCACGGGGCCGCATCTTCGGCCGGATTGTCACCCAGCGCGGCTGCGAGGAACTCGACCGCATCGTCGGGTCTGACCGGTCCATAGACGACCGCCCCCATGCCCGGACGCTCCACCTCGACCACTGGCTCGAGCCAGGAGAGGCCCAAGGTGCCTACCCGCACGAGCTCGGCGTCCTGGGCAGCGGCAAGCGGCACCAGCGCCTCCCAGAGCCGGTCGGCCTCGGCTGCGATCGACGAGGTCGAGAGGTCGACCCGGATGAGCGGTCGCGAGGGCGAACGCCGCGGCGCCGCCGCAAGATCCGCTGCTTCGCGCAGTTCCTCGTAGACGTTGCTCATCGGCCCGCCTCCTCGCCTGCCTCGCCGTGTGCGGAGCCGTAGGTCGCCTCGGCCTCAACGAACGTGGCCGGCGCGATCTTGATCGGCCGCTCGGGCCAGTCGATCGGGTCTTCGCCGTCCTTCAGCCTGCGGGCCAGTTTGACTGTCTCCAGCATTGTCAGCGGGCCGACCACGCGCCCGTTGACCCAGACCATCGGCGCCCGCTCGCAGGTGCCGTTGCACTGGCCCAGCCAGAGCCCCAGCGCGTCGTCCTCGGTGTTCTCGCCCAGCCGGCAGCCAAACTCGGCCTCGAAGATGCGCCGCACGCGATCGCCGCCGACCACGCGGCAGGACGGACCCGAGCACCAGGTGACGAGCGTCCGAGGCGGCGGTGAGTGGCGGAACTCCGAGTAAAACGTCGCCGGTCCGTAGACCTGGGCCTCAGACACTCTCAGATGACGCGCAATCAGCCGGATCGCGTCGCGCGAGATCCAGCCCATCTCTTCCTGCGCCAGGTGCAGCGCGCGCAGCATCTCGCCTTGCCGGCGCGGCAGTTGCTCAAGCAGACCGGCAAACCGTTCCATCCCTGCTCCCGTCCCCGCGAGTTCGAGCGCGGCGCTGCCCGCATGCTATCCGCGCCCCCGACAGCGAACAAGCCGCCGACGGCTGCGATCCGCCTGCGCGGCATGCCACAGAGGAAGCCGAGACTACGCGTTGTAGTGGAGCCTGAGGCCGGGACGCGGCCACTCGCACGAGATCAGCCGGCCCGTGGTCGAGAGCGTGATGTAGGCGGTGCGCATCTCGGGTCCGCCGAAACAGATATTGGTCGTCAGCGGATCGTCGCCCACCGTCACATGTTCAACTTCGCCCGTGCGCGGGTCGATCACCGTGATCCCACCTGGGCCGATCGTCGCCACGCAGACCTGGCCCGACGCCTCCACTGCGAGCGAGTCGAACAGCGTGTAGCCGCCGGCGTTGGCGATAAAGGAGTTGAACCCGGCCGCGGCGTGGTCGGCGGCCAGCACGCCCGGTTCGGCTATCTCCCAGCCGAACAGCCGGCCGGTCGGAGTTTCGGCGACGTAGACGTGCGTGTCGCCCGGGGCCAGGCCGACGCCGTTGGCGCCGCCCGGGATGGGAAAGACGGCGCGGGAAATGTGGCTGCCGTCGGTCGTCGCGTAGTAGAGCGCGCCCAGATCGCGGTCGTACTCGCGGTTCTTGCCCAGGTCCGAGAACCAGAACCCGCCGGTCGCATCGAAGACGATGTCGTTCGGGCCCTTGAGCGGCAGGCCGTCACACTCGGTGTAGACCGTCTCCACCGCGCCGGTCTCCAGATCGACGCGCTGGATCGACCCGCCTGCGTAGTTCCGCGCCTGCCCCGCGGGCAGCAGTCGGCCGCCCGCGCGATCCCACTCGAACCCGCCGTTGTTGGTGATCCAGACCTGTCCGTCGGGCCCTACGGCGGCGCCGTTCGGCCCGCCGCCGGTCTCGGCGACGACCTCGACCCGGCCATCGGGCGTCACCCGCGTCAACGTGCCCCGCGCGATCTCAGTCAACAGGACCGAGCCGTCGTCCATCGCGATCGGCCCCTCGGGAAACTCAAGCCCCGTGGCCAGCTCGACGAAGTCCATCACTGTCTGCTTTCCAGAAGTCGGTATGTCCAGGCCGATCCTATTCGCTCTCCGAGGTCAGCGTCTGCAGGTAGTAGGTGCGGCGCTGACGCGGACCGATGATGTGGTCGATCCGCAGCGCCAGCTGCGCCTCGTGCGGCATGCGCAGCACCACGTGCGGATTGGTTCGCAGGAGCGGCTCGAGCGCGCCCTGGGGCCGCACCTCGCTGACCTCAACCGCGTAGCTGTCGGCCGGCAATGAGGCAGGACGCGGCCGGGCCATCGCTCGCGCCAGGAGCGCGCCCGACGGCGTCAGGATCGTGCAGGCGATCGCCCGCAGCGCCGCCTCGGCCGTCGCCGGCTGCGAGCCTCGTTCGTCCTTGCCGACGGCGCTGTCCCGCTCGGCCAACCAGGGAACCGGCGCCGCTGCGGGCGCCGCAGATGTCGTCACCATCAAACCCTCTGTCCAGAAGAACCGCCCGTCCAACCGCCACTACCGCTTTAGCAAGGACTTCCTCGTTCCGTCAAGTAGGCGGCCGCCTTGTATCCTGCCTGCTGAACTGACTGCATGCAGAAAGGACCCCAATCATGGGCGATCGACTCGAAGGGCGCGTCGCGATCGTGACCGGCGCGGGACGCGGGATCGGCCGCGGACACGCGCTGCTACTCGCCTCCGAGGGCGCGCGCGTCGTGGTCAACGACTACGGCGGCTCGCAGGGCGGCGAACTCGACGGCGAGGCCGGGCCCGCCGACGAGGTGGTCAACGCGATCAAGGACGCCGGCGGCGACGCCGTCGCCAACTACGACTCGGTCGCCGACATGGCGGCCGGTGAGCGCATGGTCCAGCAGGCGCTGGATTCGTTCGGCCGGCTCGACATCCTGATCAACAACGCCGGCATCCTGCGCGACCGGATGGTCTTCAACATGACCGAGGACGAGTGGGACGTGGTCGTCGACGTCCACCTCAAGGGTCATTTCACGGTGACCAAATTCGCCTCGCAGGTCTTCCGCCAGCAGCGCTCGGGGCGGATCGTCAACACCTCGTCCGAGTCCGGCCTCGGCAACATGGGCCAGGCCAACTACGCCGCCGCCAAGGAGGGCATCGTCGGCTTGACCCGCACGCTGGCCCGTGACCTGGGGCGCTACGGCGTCACCGCCAACGCGATCCGACCGCGCGCCGGCACGAGGCTGACGTTGACCGAGGAACTGGCCGAAGCCCAGCGCCGCGCCCGCGAAGCGGGACTGGCAGCGGGCGATGCCGGCGATATTGACTTCGGCGCCGACCGCGAGGCGATGATGGCGCCCGAGAACGTCTCACCCTTCACCGTCTGGCTCTGCACCGACGCCGCCGCCAACATCAACGGCCGCGACTTCCTCGTCTGGGGCAACGAGGTCGGCATGTACTCGCTGCCCACGGTCGAGGCCGCCGTCTACGCCTCCGGCACCGGCTTTACGCTGGACGAGCTCGACCGCGTCGCCGCCCAGTCCTACCTCGGCTCTCAGAAAAACCCCTGGCCTGCCCAGGCCCCACGCTAAAGGACCAAACCCATGGCTATCCTCGCCCACCAACAGATCCAATTCCCCGCCAACGGCGGCAGCGCATCGGGCTACCTGGCCCGGCCCGTTGAGGGCGGACCCTATCCCGGCGTCGTCGTGATCCAGGAGTGGTGGGGTCTCAACCCGAACATCTGCGACATTGCCAACCGGATTGCGGCCGAGGGTTATGTCGCCCTCGCGCCCGACCTCTTCCACGGCTCGGTTACGGCCGAGCCGGACGAGGCGCAGAAGCTGATGATGTCGCTGCAGGAACCCAACGCGCTGGTCGACATGTCCGGCGCCGTAGCCGCGCTGCAAGCTCGCGACGACGTGCGCTCCGACCGGATCGGAGTGACCGGATTCTGCCTCGGCGGCGGCATGTCGCTGCTGCTGGCGATGAACAATCCGGCCGTGACCGCCGCCGCGCCGTTCTACGGCGTGCCCGGAGCCGGCCTGGACAACGCCGGCAAGATCCAGGGCGCGGTGATGGGCTTCTTCGCCGGGCGCGACGAGTGGATCAACGCGGAAGTCGTCGAAAATCTTCAGACGGCGCTCGACCGCGCCGGCGTGCGCAACGAAATCCACATGTACCCGGACTCCGACCACGGCTTCTTCAACGACACCTCGGACATCCACGACCCCGAGGCGGCCGCCGACGCCTGGGACAAGCTCAAGGCCTTCTTCGCCGCCGAGCTGCAAGGGTAGCGTCCGTAGCCCCCTCTCCCTCGGGGAGAGGGAACCGGAGGAGGCTGGGGCGCAACAGCCGTACGAGACGCATGAAGCGAAACACCCCCTCGCAAGAGGGGGTGTTTGTTCGTTTGAGCCTTAGGCGAACGCGCTACAGCTCGAGCATGCCGCTCTCGGCTTCGCCTTCTTCGGCTTCCTCGGTTTCCTTGTCCGCGCCCAGACCGACGCCGATGTAGACGAAGCCGCCGGCGGCGAGGCCGATGAACAGGCCGGCCCCGATGATGATCCACAGCAGCCAGGCGTCGAAGCCGCCGTCGGCCGAGGACAGGTGCTGATTGCCGGCGCCGAGATTGATCATGATCGCGTGCACCGCGATCGCGAGGATGTTGCCCACGATCAGGCCCGGCAGCAGCAGCGCCATCTGAATAGGAATCGGCGCGTCCTTGAGCCACTGCGGCATCATGAAGGAGGGAACCAGAGGCGGCATCACATCAACCCTTCGCTCGCCGGTCGCGGCGACGATTTGCACGGCTTGCACAAGTATCGCCCGACGCGGCCATTCCGTCTAGGTGCCTGATCGAATTGCTACTGCTCAATGCCCCCATAGGGAAATCGCGGATACGATAACGCGTATGTCAACGAGACCCTCCGGCGGACATTGGACCACACTGCGCCGCCGCCTCTCCCGACGCACCCTGCTGCGCGCCAGCGCGCGCGCCGGCGTTGGCGCGGCCGGGCTGGCCCTGGTCGGCTGCTCCGATGACGAAGAACCGGCGCTCCAACAGCAGACCGAGCCGGCACAGAACGCGCAGTCCGATCGGCCTCAGCAGCAATCGGTCCAGCAGTCGGCCCAGCAATCGATGCAGCAGACGGCGCCTGAGCCGGACGGCGCGCAGGACGCGCAGCCGCAAGCGCCGAGCGGTCCTGCGCGCGGCGGCGTCATTCGCGCCTGGTTGCCGGTCGACCGACACGACCGCTGGGATCCGCATCGCTCACGCTTCCGCTACACCCAGGCGATGCACAGCCTGATGTACAACCGCCTGCTCCGACCTGACTCGGTGTCATCCGGAGAACTCGAGGCGGACCTCTGCGCGCTGCCTGAGATTCCCGACGAAACGACCTACGTCTTCACGGTCGATCCCGCCGCGGTTTTCTGGGACGACGAACCGGCCAACGGCCGCGCGGTCACGGCCGAGGACATCCGCTGGAACATCGAGCGCCAGCGGTCCGCGCTCGACGCCGACGGACTGCCCGATCCGCACTTCTTCCGACGGGCGGCCTACGACCGCACCGCGTCCGCTGAGGCGACGACGGATGGCTCACTCCGCCTGACCACCGACGCTCCCGACGCCGCGTACCTCAGTTCGGTGCACTCCTCGCCGTTCGCCTGGATCACTAACCCTGAAGCGGCGGAGCATTTCGGCGATGCATGGCGCGACGATCCGTCCGACGTGTTCCTCAACAGCGGCACGGGACCGTACACGCCGTTGCTCTACAACGGAGCCGAACTCACGCTGGCGCGGTCGAGCAACTGGTGGCGCGCCGAATCGGCCTGGGCCGACGGCATCACGCTTACGTCCGGCGACACGAGCGGCATCGCCGGGCTCTACGACGCCGCGACGGTGGACCGTGCCGACTTCCCACTGACCAACGCAACGGTCGAAGCGCTGCGGGAGCGATATCCCGAGCATCCGACGTTTGAACTGCCGCTCGCAGCCTCGGTGGAGTTGCTCGCGCCGCTCTCTGACGAAGTTGGAGCTGCGCTTGGCGACCCACGCATCATTCGCGCAATCGGATTCGCCGTCGATCGGCCGAAGCTGACACAGCGGCTGTACGACGGTCACGGCCGCGCGTCGGGTCCGTTGCCCTGGTTCCTTGAAGGCTGGGCGTTGAACGAACGCCTCACTGTCAGTCTGCCCGGATACCGCGAGGACAGAGAGGCGGACCTCGCCGTAGCGGCCGCGCTGGTCGCCGGCGCCGGCGGCGCGACCGGATCGCCGATACCCCTGGTCGTGGCCGACCTGTTTGAAGGCTTCTTTCCCGGCTCAGGCGAAGCAGTGCGCGGGATGATCGCCGAGGCGACCGGCCTTGAGGTGAATCTTGAGCATCGAGCGTTCGCCGACGCGATTGATCAGTTGCGCGCCGGCGAACGATTCTGCTTCCTCGGCTGGGGCGCCGTGCCGCAGCAGGCCGATCCGACCGACGCCTGGTCCGACACGCTGCACTCACAGGGCGCGCGCCGCTGGAGCGGCGGCGTAAACCCCGAGCTCGACGCGTTGATCGAGCAGATGCGAACCACGTTCAATCTGGGAGCCCGCCAGGACCTCGGCCACCAGGTCCAGGAGATGCTGCTGCGCGGCGAGGCCGTGCAGTGGCAGATCCCGCTGATCACCGGCATCCAACTCGGCCTCCACCAACCCTGGCTGCATCCCGATCCGCGCCTGTTCGAATACGCCTGGTCGACCGATCGCCTGAGCACGAGCTGGCTCAACACCGCCCACGAGAGCTACCCGCTCGATCGGGAGTTGCCTCAGCTCGAAGCCGAAGCGGACGAGTAACGAGCTCAGTCCCTGCTACGCCCAGCGGCGGCGATGCTCGCGTTCGTACTCAAGGATGCGACGGTACACGCGGACCATCTCGCGATCGCGCGCCAGCGGCTCCTGCGGCGGCTTGATCACCGCGCCCCCCAGCGCGTCCACGATCTCGCGATGGTCGTCGATGATGAAGTCGGGCACGATGTCGGTGAACAGGTGCAGCCGCTGACGGTATTGGAAGATTGGCTTGCCCATGATTCCGGCCAGCAGCGGCCAGAGATCGTGCTTGTCCGCGACCTCGCGCCTCGCCCCGTAGCCCGACCACATGTAGACGTGATGCCCGCGCTCCTGCAACCGCTCGAGCACCTCGCGAGCGTAGGGCCGCAGGTGCAGATTCCAGGAGACCAGGCATCCGTCGACGTCGAAGAAGATATTCAGCGGCCGCACAAAAGCTAGATTACCCCCATGAGCGTCGCCGCCTGCCCGCACCTGCCGAATCCACCCCAGAGCTGGCACTTCCGGATGAAGTCGCGCCTCGAATGCTGGCGCTGCGCCTTCCGCAACCGAGGCATGCTGCGCCGCTCGATCCTCACCTCAGCCGTCGTCGGTACCATCCTCGTCGCCATCAACCAGGGCACCGTGATCGTCGGCGGAGACGGATCGGCGGAGCTCGCCTGGAAAGTCCCCCTCACCTACTGCGTGCCGTTCCTCGTCGCCAGTTGGGGCGCATTGGGGAACGCGTACGTCCGCGCCACGTCCTAATCGTCGATGCCCCCGCCCACCGTTCCGTCATTCCCGCGCAGGCGGGAATCCATCCAGAAGGAGCAGCGCCAAGTGTCAGTCAGACTCGTCTGCTGGAACATCGCGAAGATGCGAGAGCCCTGGCGGCAACTGGTCTCAATGCCTGGAGTCGATGTTGCGCTGTTGCAAGAGACTGGCATTCCCGCTCCAGACATCGCAGGACAAGTTGAGCTGGGACCAGTCGACCACTACGACTCGCACGTCTGGAACTCCAACTGGTACGAAGGTCGCTGGCCGCACCTCCTCGAACGCTGGCCGATGGTCGTCCGCCTCTCCGATCGCGTCAAGATCGAGTGGTTCAAGCAAGTGAGTCCGATCAGCTTGGTCGATGAAGACGAGATCGCTGTCAGCGGCATCGGAACAATCGCGGCGGCTCGTGTAAGTCCTCGGGATACCGGTACTCAGCCGTTCATCGTTGTCTCGGCCTACGCTCGCTGGCTCAGTCCGCACCCATCCGCATCGACGAACTTTCGCGTTGGATATCCCGACGCTTCCGCCCACCGCATCATCTCTGATCTCTCCGCGTTCATAGGGAACACCGATCCTGGGACTCACCGCGTCATCCTTGCTGGTGACTTCAACATGTCCAACGACGACGATGCGCCCGATCAGGAGTTTCTTCGAAGGGAGCGAACCGTCTGGGATCGGCTGGAGGCGCTGGGACTGGAGTACCTCGGGCCACTTCTCGCTCCGACGTTTCTTCCTCGCGGCCAACCTCCCGAGGCGGCCAGTGGGCAACTCGATCACGTCTTTGCTTCGAGAGGCCTGCACGAGGAGATACGGGTTCGAGCAGTGAACTCGCCTGAGGAGTGGGGCGCGAGCGATCACTGCCGCATTGTGATTGACGTGGACTGATCCTAACGAGGCAATCCCAGACCCCGCGTCGCGATGATGTTGCGCATGATCTCCGACGTGCCGGCGGCGATCGTCAATGGTACGGAGTTCAGGTACTCGTCCGGCAGGCGACCGTGCAGGGGGGCGTGCTCCTGCTCGCCCGAGAGTCCGCCGGCGAGGCCGAACATGTTGATCATCCCAGCCAGGCGCTGATTGATCATCGTGCCGTAGAGCTTCGACATCGAGGCTTCGTGGTTGGGGACCAGGCCCTGCGACTGCATCCAGGCGACGCGGTAGGCGAGCCAGCGGCCGACCGTGAACTCGATGTTCAGCTCGGCCAGCTTGTGGCGGATACGCGGGTCTTCGTCCGGTCGCCGCCCGTCCGGGCCCGGCTGGCTGGCCAAATCGGTCAGTTCGCCCAGCAGGCGCACGCCCGAGACCACCCGCGAAATGCCCGAGCGCTCGAAATCGAGCGTGGTTGTCGCCACGTACCAGCCGCGATTCTCCTCGCCGACGCGGTTCTTGGCCGGTACACGGACATCTTCGAAGAAGACCTCGTTGAAGTGGTGCCGATTGGCCATGTTGACCAGCGGGCGCACGGTGATGCCCGGCGTCTTCATATCGACGAGGAAGAACGAGATGCCTCGGTGCTTGGGCGCGTCCGGTTCGGTCCGCGCGAGCATGAAGATATAGTCGGCGTGCTGCGCGCCCGAGGTCCAGATCTTCTGTCCGTTGATGATGTAGTCGTCGCCGTCGCGCTGCGCGCGCGTCTGCAGCGAGGCCAGGTCGGAGCCTGAGCCCGGCTCGGAGAATCCCTGGCACCACTGGATGTCGGCCGAGCGGATGCGAGGCAGGAAGAACTCCTTCTGCTCGTCCGAGCCGTACATGATCACGGTCGGCCCGACGCGGTCGACGCCCTGGTTGTAGACCGGCGCCCGGTGGTGGGCCATGGTCTCGTTGAACATCGCCTGGCGAATCGGTCCCGCGCCGGCGCCGCCGTGCTCCTGCGGCCAGCCCAGCGTCAGCCAGCCGCGATCGGCCAGCGCGCGGTGAAAGCCGCGGGTGAACTCCCAGCGCTCCCGGTTCGCCGCGCCATCCTCGGCCGGACCCTCCGAGAGGTCGGCCCAGCCCGGCGGCAACTGCTCGCCGAGGAAGTCCAGCACCTCCTCGCGAAACGCCACGTCCTCAGCCGAAAACTTGAAGTCCATGTCAACACGCTCCAGTACGTCGTCACTCCCGCGCAGACGGGAACATCGTTCCGTCAGATTACTAGAGGCGTCTCCCGCTCCCCTTACACTCTCATCCATGCCCGATACCCGACCCGGCCCACTGGCCAATGTCCGAGTGGTTGACCTGACCGACGACCGCGCGATCTACGCCGGCAAGCTGCTTGGCGATCTCGGGGCGGAAGTGATCCGGGTTGAGCCCGATGGCGGCGACCCGTTGCGCGCGCGCGCTCCACTGCACGTCAACGGCGCGTCGCTCTGGCACGCGCTCTTTGCCAGTTCACGCACCTTCACGCGCGGCGACTCGGATGCGGTGGCGCAACTGGCCGGATCCGCCGAGATCGTGCTCGACTGCGAGCGGTTGCCGGACCCGGAGGCGCTGCTGGCGGCCAACCCGTCGCTGGTGATAGTCGATGTCACCTCGTTCGGGCGCGCCGGACCGTGGCGGGACTACGCGGCGCCGGGGCTGGTCGCCGAGGCGTTGGGGGGCGTCGCGGCCACTTCGGGCGACGCCGACACGCCGCCGCTCAAGCTCTACGGCGACCAATACGCATTCGTCGCCGGCGTCTACGCCGCGATCGGCGCGTTGGCGGCGCTGCGGCATGCGCGCGAGACCGGCGCGGGACAGATTGTTCGGCTCAGCGTCCACGAGGCGCTGGGCACGATCCTCGAGCACGTACTGATGTGGGCCTGGCACCACGATCAGGTGCCCTTCGCCGATGGTCCGGTGCTGCCCAGACGCGGCTCGCTGCACTGGTCCAACGCCTACGTCGTGATGCAGGCCATAGGCGGTTCGATCATGATCACGCCGACGCCCGACTTCTCCCGCCAGGTCGCCTGGCTGGTCGAGGAAGGCCTCGGTATGGAGCTGCTGGACGAGCGCTTCAGCGACCCGGCCAACGTGGCCGAGATGATCCAGCTCACGATGCAGACGCTGCGGGACTGGGTCGCCGGCAAGGAGGTCGAGCCGTTCTTTCACGAGGCCCAGGCTCGGCACCATCCCTACGGCTGGGTGATGACTACTCCCGAAGTCGCGGCCAACCCGCAACTCGACGCGCGTGACTGGTGGACGCCGTATCCGGTCGGCGATGCGGCGGTATTGGGTCCGGGGGCGCCGTATCAGTTCTCGGAGACTCCGTGGCGACTTGGCGGGGCGGGGAGCCCCCCTCTGCCTTCGGCATCTCCCCCCGCTGCGCGGGGGGAGAGGGAATCGGGTTCGGTTTCTCCCCCCGCGCAGCGGGGGGAGATGTCCCGTAGGGACAGAGGGGGGCTTCCGCACAGTGGGCGCCCCACCACCGGCCCGCTTGAGGGCGTTCGCATTCTCGACTTCACACACGTCCTCGCGGGACCATTCGCGACTCGCGTGCTGGGCGACATGGGCGCGGACGTGGTCAAGGTCATGTCCGAGACGCGGGTCTCGCTGGCGGGGGGTCCCGACAGCCCCTATCACGCGTTGTGGAATCGCAACAAGCGGGTGCTGCAGCTCGATCTCGCCCGCGACGAGGCTCGGGAGATCGCGCGCCAACTGGCAGTGCAGGCCGATGTGGTGATCGACAACTTCTCGGTCGGCGTGCTGGACCGCTGGGGCATCGGCTACGACGCGGTCAGTCCCGACAATCCCGGCGTCGTCTACATCGGCATGTCGGGAATGGGCACGACCGGGCCGTGGTCGAACTACGTCACCTACGCGCCGACCGTGCACGCACTGGCCGGGCTGACCTATCTGACCGGCGTGCCGGGACGCAACGACATCGGGATCGGCTTCAGCTACAACGACCACATGGCCGGGCTCCACGGCGCGGTCGCGATCCTGGCCGCGCTTGAGGCCCGGCGGATGACGGGCCGGGGACAGCAGATCGACATGAGCCAGTTCGAGGTCGGCGTCTCGTTCTCCGGCCCCGCCCTGCTCGACTGGTTCGCAAACGGCGTCGCCGCGGGTCCAGTCGGAAACGATCCGCCCTGGGAGTCGTGGACGCCGCACTCGATCTATCCGTGTGCGGGTGACGACCAGTGGTGCGCGATCGCGGTCGTCGACGACCGACAGTGGCAGTCGCTGTGCGAGCTGATGGAGGCCGGCGACTGGCTCGGCGATGCCTCGCTGGTTACGGCTGAGGGTCGTCACGCACGACGAGCGGAGATCGACGCTCGAATCGGCGAGTGGACGCGAACCCAGGATCGCTACGAGCTGATGCAGCGCTGCCAGCAGGCCGGCGTCCCTGCCGGCGTCGTCCAAACCGGTCTCGATCTCACTCAGCACGATCCGCAACTTGCACAGGCGCAGATGCACTTCGACTTCGACGATCCGCATCCGGTCATCGGCCCGCTCAAGGTCGACCGCCTCCCGCTGCGCTTCGAGCGCAGCCCCTCCACCGTCTACAACCGCTCCGAAGTCTTCGGCGAGTCCAACGCCTCGGTCGCCTCAGACTGGCTGGGCATGTCGGCGGAGGAAGTGTCGCGGCTGGAGGCGGACGGGGTGATGGAGTAGCTGCCGCGCTGCCAGACACTCGGCGACGCTTCTCGATCAAGGCCACTCTGACTCGTCTATGTCGATAGCAACCGCATACATTGGCCAGAGCCTTCTGAAGTTCCGACACTCCAGGATGTCTCTGTGATCCCTGCAGTGCCGGATCATGGGAATGATGCAACCGCCGCTCATAAACACGGGTCCCTCGGCATCCAGGATTGACAGGCATTCGGGCAGAGGCGTCGGACTGTCGCGGTACTCGTAGATATCCACCCAGCGCGGCTGTATCGAGCCGTCCACCGAGTCCATGGTCGCGTCCCCTGCCATGTACCCTTCGGCGCCATAGAGAATCGTGAACAGGATGTCCGACGAGTACAACCACTTGTGGTGGCTGACATCACCTGGAAAGAACCGCTTCTCAGGGAACATCGGGTCGCTGTAGGGAGGTCCGCCTCCCGCGGCCGGCAACTCGTGGCGAAGCGCAAACTCAACCTGATGCCTCGTCGGGTGCACTCTCGCGCGGATTTGAACCTTCGTCGACTTGAATTGGCGCAACCGCTCATCGCTCAGGTCGGCGCCGCTGTCGGTGTACGGGAGAGACTCGCACGCGACGCCTGGCGTCTTGAGCCACTCATGGTGAGTGATGCTCAGCGGAAAGAAGCGCTGCTGAGGCAGCAGCAACGCACCGGGCCCGCCGTTCCGATCAAGCAACTGGATGCCGAATTCGATCCGTTCGTCCGCCGTCAAGCGCGCCGCAATCCTGACCGCGAAGTCCACCGGCTGAACCTCCGGCGGCGAAACGTCGCCAACATATCCAGGGCCGGGTCCCGTCATGGAGTCTTCATCTGCAGTGGCAATCGGGAAGGGACTCATCAAGCCGGAGATCATCAACGCAGCCATAACAAGCACAAGCCATGCCCTGCATGAGCGACCCTGCGAACCAGTCATGTCCGACGCTCCTGATCGAGCCCAAGTGTATCAGCCTGAATGTAACCTTGAGGCCACTCACTTGTGCGTTCAGGTAATCTTCTGTGGTGATGAAGAGCGCAGAAAGAATCACCCGGATCAATTGGGTTGTGCCCTCAGTACGGTCCGAGCGGCGACGTAGTGTTGAGCCAACGCCGGCCGAGTACGGAGCAGTTGCCGACCAAGGCTAGTCCCGCCAACGACGGATGTAGTCGAACTGCTCTTGAGTCTGCGGCGTCCTTGAGTACTCGCCGCCCCAGGTCGACTTGACGTTCTGCTGCCAGAGCTGCTGCAACTCGTCGATCGCCTGCTGCGGATCGCGTCCGCGACGTCGCAGCCAGCAGCCGACGACCGTGCCGGTGCGTCCGTGTCCGCCCCAACAGTGGACGTAGATCTGGTTGCCGAGCTCCAGTTCGGCGTCGATCCAGTCGAGGATCGCCGTCATCTCGGATCTGTCTCGAGGAACGCTGACATCGCGGATCGGAAATCGAATGTGTTTGACGCCCTCGGGCAGCAGGTGCTCGTAGGGCTTGAGTTCGCTTGCTTGCGTGAGGTCGACGAACACATCAACGCCTGAGTCGAGTATCGGCTGGAGCTTCTGCTTCGCAGAGGCCTCGGTCTTGTGTCCGGGATAGTTTCCAGCCAGGAATCGGTCTGGGACGACCCAGAAGCATTGATCGTGGGGGAGAGGAGTCATGCAGGGACGAGGATCGGCTTGAGCCCGAGTGTGTCCTGGAACTCGTCGGGAATCTCTTGCCAGTGCTGGGTCAGTAGGTCGACAAGCTGCTCGCCATTGATCAGGCCGACGCGAGCGAAGCCGCCTTCCTCAGCTACCCGTCGCGCGTCCTTGGTGTAGTCAGATGTGGTTACGAATGTGCCCTGAGAACCGATTGGTATTCGGCCCCGAAGGTCGCGGATCGGGCGTGCGGTGATCTTTGAGCTCGTTTGGTACCGCTTGACTTGACCGGTGATCGACACTTGGGCGGCGTTGGACACGTTGAGCACGCCGCGGAAGTCGACGCCGCCATCCGCGACGGGTTGGGTGACCTCGATTTCGAAACCCATCGCAGCGAGCAAGTGTCCGACGAGTTGCTCAAACTCTGCCGGGTCCAGCAGGAGAATGCGCTCCAATGCAAGCTGGTGTGGACGAAGACTTGAAGCCTTGTCAGACATGAGATGTGGACTGGGCGATATCTCCCCAATGTGGGTAAGAAACTCTTGCTCGTGTCGAACTCTAAACAGCGTCAGGTTTGACTTGAGGGTGTTCTGGAAGGGTACAGAGAACTCGCGGCGATCAATCTGGCCTGGTCTCCAGTCGACATCCCGCCTGTGTTGATAGTGGCAAGAATCTTCGGCTAAGTCGGGAGATTCGAACCGATAGTTGCCCGCGATCCGACCATACCGGAGCCAGCGAGAGTTAACATCGGGTGTGAGGATCCAGTCTCCCACCTCCATCTCGAAGAGGAAGCGAGCATAGATGCCTATAACAGCACGTCGATTTGTGGGGGAATCCTGTTCGGGTGCCACTGACTCCCATCTCTTGGCCAAGCTCTCTCGGTCGTGTAGAGACGAACAGTCTCCCATGTCCCAACCAAGACCGTGAAAGCCACCTTCGACGCATCGCTGTGTGTGTTCGCCGAAGTTAGCGCGCAGGAGCCAGACCTTAGGCATCGCGAAGGTCCTTTCTGCGAGTGCCCCCCTCTGCCTCCGGCATCTCCCCCCGCTTCGCGGGGGGAGAGTTAGGGAGAGGTGGAGGATGGCGTGGCCTAGCGGAAGACCGAGTAGTCGATCTCTTTCGAGGTGATCACCTCGATCAGGGCCGGCTGGCCGTCCTCGGTGGCCCGGATGCCGCGCTTGAAGGCTTCCTTGAGGTCTCCGGGCGACTCGACGCGCTCTCCGTAGCCGCCGAAGGCCTTGGCCATGTCGGCGTAGTGGCCGGAGATGTCGGTCGCGCGGTACTTCTCGGTGGCCGTCTTCATGATCGGCAGCTCGATCGCCATCGAGAAGTTGTTGAGCAGCACGCTGAGGATCGGGATGTTCTCGCGCACGGCGGTTTCGAAGTCCATGCCGGTCATGCCGATCGCGGCGTCGCCCCAGACGTTGAGGCAGGTCTTCTCGGGGTCTGAGACCTTGGCGCCCATGGCGTATCCGAGTCCGGTGCCGAGCTGCGTCGTCTTGCCCCAGCCGATGTAGCTGAGCGGGGTCGTCGAGGTCCAGAAGGGCGACATCTGGTCGCGCGGTGAACCGGCGTCGTGGGTGGCGACGACGTTGTCGATCCCTACCGTCTCGTCCAGCGTCGCGTGCAGGTCGCGCAGGGCGCGGTAGGGATTGATCGGCGTGTCGTTGGAGTCGGTCTTGTGCGACCAATCCTTGCGCCAGCCGCCGTTGATCTCGGCGATCTTCGCGGCCACTGCGTCGGCCCGGCCTCGGGGACCGGAGATCAGCTCGCGCACCTCGCCGATGATCGCGTCGAGCACCAGAGCGGCGTCGCCGACGACGCCCTCGGAGATCTCGACCTCGTTGTTGAAGTCCTCGGGATCGAGCGTTGAATGGATGTAGTACGGACCCTTGGGCATCTGCAGACCGAAACCGGTCTTGGCGAAGGAGCAGCCGATGCCGAAGACCACGTCCGCGTCGCGCAAGAACTCGTGCACGGCCTGGGGGAAGGCGCGGCCGCCGGAGCCCAGCGAGAGCGGGTGCGTCTCGGGGAAGGCGCTCTTGCCCTGCAGCGAGGTCGTGACCGGCGCTTCGAGCAGCTCGGCCAGTTCCCTGAGCTGGTTCCAGGCCCTGGCGTAGTGGACGCCCTGGCCCGCGTAGATCACCGGTCGCTCGGCGTTGACCAGCGTCTGCGCCGCCTTGCGCGCGTCGGCCGGGTCGGGGCCGGCGCGATGCTTGGGCGTGGGTGTGTAGTTGATCGGCTCTTCGATCTCCGCGCCCCAGAGATCGCCGGGGATCTCCAGCACGACCGGCCGCTGGCGGCCGTTCTTGGCGTGGGTAAAGGCGCGGCGGACGGCGTTGGCCAGGTCGTTGGCGTCGGTCAACTGCTCGGTCCACTTGCTCACGTGCTGGAAGTTGACGAGACCAGAGAAGTTGGGCGCGACGTTGGACTGCGCGCGGGCGTAGCCGCCGGGGATCGCGACCATCGGCGCCGACTCCGACCAGGCCTGGGCCAGCCCGCCGAACGAGTTCTCGGAGCCGGGACCGTTCTGGGTCAGGTAGACCGCGACCCGGTCGCCGGAGTTCATTCGCGCGAAGGCGTCGGCGATGTGGATGCCGGTGCGTTCCTGGCGCACGATGATCGTACGGATATCGGCCTCGGCCGCCGCTTCGAAGATCGGATTGACGGGATAGCCGACGACGAAGTCGACGCCTTCTCGCTTGAGCATCTCGGCAATGGCGTTTGCGGTTCTCATGGTTGCGATCCTTGGTTCCAAGCGTCCCCTCTGCCATCGGCATCTCCCCCGCGAAAGGAGGAGAGGGGATCTCATGCGTCGGAGTGTACGGGAGGCTTGCGGTCGGCCCATGGTTGGGCGGCTTCGAGCTGGGCGGCGAGCCGGAAGAGGGTGGCCTCGTCGGCGTAGGGCGCGACGAGCTGCGTGCCCACCGGCAGCCCGGCCTCGTTCCAGTAGAGCGGCACCGAGGCGGCGGGGTTGCCCGAGGCGTTGAACAGCGAAGTGAACCCGACCGTGCGCTGCACGTCCTGTCCCTGCGCCAGCATGTCGTCGCGGTCCAGCGACAGCTTGCCCAGCTCCAGCGGCGGGGTGGCCATCGTCGGCGTGAGCATCACGTCGTAGCCGGGACCATCGACGCCGGCGAACCAGCGGCCGACGTAGCGACCGATCGCGTGCACGGCGCGGGTGGCGGCGATGTACTCGGTCGCGCTCGGCATGTCGCCCGAGATCATCCGCCAGGTGATCGGCTCCATGTCCTCGGGATTCGGCGTGCGGCCCAACTCCTCCGCCTTCTGATCGAAGGCCAGCTTGGTCGAGGGACGGACGATGTCGAAGAGCGGGTTGCGTACTTCCTCGGGAATCTCGAGCACCGCGTCCTCGACCTCGTGACCGAGCGAGCGCAGGAGCTGTGCCGAGTGCTCGGCGGCGGCGATGCAATCGCCGTCAATTTCGCACTCGTTGAACGGCTTGAGAATCACGCCGATTCGCAGCGTGCCCGGGTCGCGCCCGACTTCCTCCGTCCAGGGACGCTCCGGCGGCGGCGCGAAGTAGGGCGCGCCGATGTCGGGTCCAGCGGTCGCGTCGAGCAGTACCGCGGAGTCGCGAACCGAGCGTGAGACCGCGTGCACGGTCGACATGCCGGCCCAGCCCTCGCCCACGTCGGGACCGGCGGGCGTGCGGGCTCGCGTCGGCTTGAGACCGAACAGGCCGTTGCATGTCGCGGGAATGCGGATCGATCCGCCGCCGTCGGAGGCGTTGGCGGCGGGGATGATCCCGGTCGCCACGGCGGCAGCGGCGCCGCCCGACGATCCGCCCGCGGTGTGATCGAGGTTCCAGGGATTGCGCGTCTTGCCGTGCAGCTGCGACTCGGTCGTCGAGGTGATACCCATCTCGGGCGACGTCGTCCGACCGAAGATCGACAGGCCCGCCGCCTTGTAGCGGATCACCATCTCCGAGTCGTGGTCGGGGATCGTATCGGCGAAGACCTTGGAGCCGCTGGAGATCGGCTGTCCGGCGTAGAGCGTGCCCAGGTCCTTGAGCAGGAACGGCACACCGTGCAGCGGACCCTCGGGCAGACCGCTGAGCGCGTTCTCTCGCGCATGGTCGTACCAGGGGTAGACGACCGCGTTGATCTGTGGATTGACCCGCTCGGCCCGCTCAATCGCCTCCTCCAACAGTTCGATCGCCGACACCTCGCGGTGGGCGACCATGCGCGCCAGTTCGACGGCATCGAGATCCGAGTAACCCTGGATTGCCATGTGTATGTCCTCTCCTAAGCTCTACGCATGGTACGCATCGACGGACGCCAACCTCACGAGTTACGTCCGCTCAGCTTTGAACTGGACGTGCAGCGGCATGCCGACGGCTCATGCGTGGTCTCATTGGGCGACACGTCGGTACTCTGCGCGGTCACGGTGGAGGAACAGGTGCCGCGCTGGATGCGCGGCACAGGCAGCGGCTGGCTGACGGCCGAGTACAGCATGCTGCCGGCGGCGACGAACACTCGCTCGAATCGGGAGCGCGTGCTGTCGGCTGGTCGGACAAAGGAGATTCAGCGTCTGATCGGCCGCAGCCTGCGCGCCGCCGTCAACCTGGGGGCGCTGGGCGAGCGCACGTTCAACATCGATTGCGACGTGCTCAATGCCGACGGCGGCACGCGCACAGCGGCGATCACCGGCGCGTTCGTTGCGGTCTCCCGGGCCATCAACACGCTCGCATACGACCGCTCGCCGATCGTCTCCGCCGTCGCCGCGGTCAGCGTGGGCATCATCGACGGCGAGATACTGGTGGACCTCAACTACGAGGAGGACTCCAGCGCCGATGTCGACTGCAACATCGTCGGCCTGGCGTCGGGAGGTCTGGTCGAAGTGCAGGGAACGGCGGAAGGTGAGACGTTCACTCCCGAACAGCTCAGCCAGATGGTGGCTGCAGCTCAATTGGAGCTCAAGAAGATGTTCGCCGCACAGCATGCAGCTATCGATCAGAAGTAGTCCGCGTACAGACCGAGGTGGCTGCCGCCGACGAGCAGCACGTGCGCTGGCCCGTACTCCTCGTCCGATTGTTGACCCGGGAAGTTGCTCATCACCCGAAAGCCGCCCGGCGAGGCCTCCTGGCCGTACTCAACCACGTCCGCTCCAACCTGGCCCACGTCCTCCCACAACGCGAACTGCGAGACGCCGCTGCGGGGAACCGCCAGTAGCGCCATTTTCGGCAGCGCCCGATTCGGCGATGAGAATCCAACTGACACCGTCACCTGCCAGAGGCTTGAGCGTCCGGCTTCAAGCACGGGAAGCGCATCGTAGAAGATCGTCGATTCCGTCTCGTGGACGATGGAGTGGCCATTGCGGCTGACGGCGTCCAGCCAGGGTTCGCCGGTTGGCGCGAAGCGGGAACGGTCCAGTTCCCGGGCGGCGTGGACCTGCAAATGCGCGTGCGGCTGCGACTGCTCGCCCATCGAGCCGAAGTTGCAGAAGACGCGGAATCCGCTCGGCGCGCGCTCCGCATTTCGATCCCGAAACCAGGCCACGGCCTGCTGTCCATGGTCACGCGCCGTCGTTCCCACTTCGCCCAAGTCGGTCCAGAGCTCGTACTGCTGTCCATGGAAGGGCGTCGCCGTCTCCGAGTGCCAACCGGGGATTACGAGCGAGGTCAAGTCGAAGAACAAGAACTGGTTCTCGAAGACGAACACATCGGGACGCGACTCGGACCAGGGCGCCGACGGGTCGCCGCGCCGCGAGTCGGTGAAGCGGCGCTCGCCGTCGCGAAAGAACAGCGCCGACTCGCTGCCATCCGCGATTCCGCAAAAGACGCAGAATCGCGACGGACGCTGTCCCGGCTTGTTCGGCATGGGCCTCAGCGTCGCACCAATCCCCCGACCGCGCAAACCCGTGAGATACGATCAGACCACCATGATCGAGTTCCCAGTCCCCGCTTCACGCGGGGACCCGCTCGGGCCTCGCCCGCCAAGGATGCACAGCGATGGTCAACGTTCAACCCTTCCGAGGCCTGCGCTACGACCCCGACGTCGTCGGCGACTGGGGCGCCGTGCTCGGACCGCCCTACGACATCGTCGACGCGGCGCAGACGGCGGCGCTCAAGGCATCAAGTCCGCACCAGATCGCGCACATCGAAACCGCCGGCGGCGACGAGATTGTCGACGCCGCGCAGACGCTGCGGGACTGGCGTGCTGCCGGCACGATTGTTCGGGACCAGGCACCGTCCTACTACCTGCACGAGCACCGGTTCGGCGGCGCAACCGAGCGTCGGATGCGGTGGGCGATCTTCGGCGCGGTCGAACTCGCGCCCTGGGGCGACGGCGTGATGGCTCACGAACGTACCATGCCTGGTCCCAGGGCCACGCGCACCGCGCTGCGCTCGGCAGTCGGAGCCGACGTCTCCCCGCTGATGGCGTTCGTTCCCGACGCCGACGGCGTGCTGGCCGAGCTGATCGAACTCGCACGTCAACTCCCGCTGCTTTGCCAGGGGACGGATCCGATGGGCGATACGCACACGCTGCGCCGCATTGACGGAGCCAACACCGTCATGCGCATCGGCGACGCCTTCGCCAATGACACTATCTACATGGCCGATGGACACCACCGCTACGAGTCGGCGCTTGACGCAATCGACGACCGACCTGGCTCACGGCGCGTGCTGATGGGCATCGTCTGCGCCAACGATCCAGGCCTGGTCGTCGGCGCGACCCATCGCATCGTCCACAGCGACATTCCGGCCAGCCTGGTCGCCCAACTGGGTCGCGGCTTTCGGATCGACGAGACGGATGCCTCAGCGCTCAATGAGCTGCTGACCGAAGGCAGTTCCCTCATCGGACTGATCACCCGCGACGGCGCCTGGCTGCTTGAGCCGACGGACGCAGCGATGCGGTCAATGCCGGAGGGCATTCCGGACGCCTGGCGCACGCTCGCGCCGGCCATCCTGCAGCACGCCATCCTCGAGCCGATCCTCGGCATCGACACCGATGTCCTCGCCGGCGGTCAGGCCGTCACGTACACGCACCATCTTGACGAGCTGACCGACGCCGTCGCTAGCGGTGCAGCGTCCGCTGGATTCGTGCTTCCCGCGCCTACGCTGCAAGACGTGATTGACACCGCCGACGCCGGCAGCTTCATGCCCCAGAAGAGCACGTACTTCGTGCCCAAGCTGCCGACCGGTCTGGTGTTGCACGGGCTCGATTGATCGCGATCGGGGCCTACATTTGCGCCTGGGCGACTTCTTCGATGCCGTCGATGGACGCGATCACGGCGGCTTCTTCCGGCGTTAGGGCGCGGGAGATGGTCAGCGCCATGAGCGACTTCTCACCGGGGTCGTCCGGGCTGAAGCCAACGTCCATGGCGGCGATGTTGACTTCCAACTTGCCCAGAGCCATGCCCACCTCACCGATCCGGCCGGGACGGTCCTCGTTGCGCAGCACAAGCAGATGCAGATGGTCCAGCGCCCGACCGGGTCTCGGCAGACTCGCCGCAATGTGTACGTGGAAACTGTTGATCTCAACTACCGCCGCTCGACCGTGTTCCAGCGTGCCCATCAGCGAGGTCTGCCCGGCAGATGTTCGCAACTCAACGGTGATCGACGAGGTGTAGGGCTCGGCATCCGGCGACTTGCGCTCGACAATGCGCCAGCCGCGGTGCGCGATCACGTTGTTGATGTTGACCAGGTTCACGTGTTCGTCCGAGATCGGCGCTAGCAGACCGGCCACCACCGACGCCTTGAGCGGCGTCACGTCGTGACTGGCGATCTCGCCGCGATAACTGATCATAATGTCGCGCCACTGTCCCGAGGCGAGCTGAGTCGCCAGGCGACCGCACATCTCGGCAACCGAGAGGTACGGTCCGACTGCCTCCAATGACTCCGGATCGATCAGCGGCGTATTCACGGCCGCCTGCGAGGGTCGACCGGAGAGCACCTTGAGCGTCTCGGTCGCGATCTCGACGGCGACGCGTTCCTGCGCCTCCTGTGTGGAGGCGCCCAGGTGCGGAGTGGCGAGCACGAGCGGATGCTGGACCAGCGGATTCTCGTGCGCCGGCTCGGCGGCGAAGACATCGAGCGCCGCGCCGGCCAGGCGGCCTGAGTCGAGCGCGTCGAGCAGCGCCGACTCGTCGATCAGGCGTCCGCGCGCAGTATTGACCAAAAGCGCGCCGGGCTTGATCGCGGACAACTCCGCGTCGCCCAACAGCGGCGGGGCGTCCGGCGAGGCGGACGAGTGCAGGGTCACGACGTCGGCTTCGGCGAGCAGCTCGGTTAGCGGCGCAAGTGCCGTCCCCACGCTGCGGGCGCGCTCCTCGGAGACGAACGGATCAAACGCGATCGTGCGCATCTCCATCGCCTGCAATCGCCGCGCAACCGCTGCGCCGACCAGTCCCAGTCCGATGATCCCGGCCGTCTTCCCGCGCAGTTCCGCGCCGATGAACGCCGAGCGGTTCCACTCGCCCGAGCGCAACGAGGCGTTGGCCGCGGCGAGATGCCGCGACAGCGAGAGCAACAGTCCGACGGCGAGTTCGGCTGCCGAGACGGTGTTGCCGCCCGCCGTATTGAGCACGATGATCCCACGTTCCGAAGCGGCGTCGAGATCGATATTGTCGACTCCGGCGCCCGCCCGGCCGATCACGCGGAGTAGCGGCGCCGACTCGATCAGCTCGCGGTCGACGCGGGTACCGCTGCGGACGATCAACCCATGGCACCTGCGAATCGCCGCAATCAGCTCAGGTCGCTCGATTGCGTCCCGGGCATCCAGCTCGGCCGCCTCACGAAGGATCGCCAGGCCCTCCTCGGCAAGCGTCTCACTGACGAGAATGCGGTGGCTCACGGCGTCTTCGAGGTTTCCGGCTGCTATCCGTCGATGCCCGGGATGATTGCGCCTTCCGCCGGCGAGTATCCCTCGGCCACGAGCGCCTGCTGCAGCGCCGAGAAGCAGGCGGCGAACTCGCTCTCATCCAGATAGCCCAGGTGGCCGATCCGCCAGATCGAGGGCGCGAGCTTGCCCTGTCCGCCTGCGATCACCACGTCGTGTTGCTCGCGCAGACGCTTTGTCACTGCCGGGCCGCTCATGCCGTTCGGTACCTTCACGGCCGTCACGGTGTCCGACGCGTACTGCTCGTCGGCCAGCAGTTCGAGTCCCAGCGACTTCGCTGCGGAGCGGGTCCAGGACGCGAAGCGACGATGCCGGGCGTAGATCGCTTCGGCGCCTTCGTCGATCAGCATCGGCAGGGCCGCGTCCATCGCATACATGGTGGGCAGGGCCGGCGTCCAGGGCGGCTGACCGCGTTCGGCGTAGTCGTGGTGTGTGGTCAGGTCAAAATAGAAGCTGGGCATCGCCGACCGCTCGGCGGCCTGCCAGCCGCGCTCCGACAGTGCCGCCATCGCGATCCCCGGAGGCGACAGCCAGCCCTTCTGGGAGGCGGTGACCACGGCGTCGAGGCCCCAGTCGTCCATGCGCATCTCGATCGAGCCGAGCGACGACACGGCGTCGACGATGATCAGCGGATCCGCGACCTCGCGTACGGCCGCCGCGATCTCGCCAATCGGATTGGTCACACCGGTCGACGTCTCGTTGTGCGTAATCAGCAGAGCGTCATAGTCGTCCTGCTGGACCAGGCCGGCAACCAGCTCAGGCGTCGCGGCCTCCCCCCACTCGATCTCCGAGCGAGCGACAACCGCTCCGTAGCGTTCGGCGATTGTTCCGAATCGGTCGCCGAACGATCCCACGGTGATGCAGAGCACGTTGTCGCCGGGCGAGAGCGTGTTGACAATGGCGGCTTCCATCGCTCCGGTTCCCGACGCCGAGATGATCATGATCTCCTGCTCGGTACGGAAGAATGGACGGATGCCGCTGGTCAGACGTTCCAGCAGTTCCGCGAATTCGGGACCGCGATGGTTGATCATCTCGCCGCTCGCCGCCGCCAGCACCTCGGGAGGGCAGGGCGTGGGGCCGGGAATTCTAAGATTCGTGGACATACTGCTGGCGAACCGTTCTCTAGGATGAAGATGTGTGCGCCGGGCGGACCGGCGTCTGGACGGCAATCGCTCGAAGCGTATCAGCGCCGCCTGCCCGTCCAACTCTCTACTGGACCTGCGGATGCCCCACTCTGCTCACGAGGCAACGGAACACACTGCGAAGCTGCGCACGCTGCCAAGCGTTGATCGCGTGCTCGCCGAGCCGGCGCTGACGGACATGCTGGACCGGCTCTCGCGCAGTGACGTCACTGAGGCAGTCCGAAGAGCCATCTCGGGCGCGCGCGACGCACTGATAGCCGACCGCGCCGCACCGACCGACTCGGCCGAGCTTGCGCGGATTGCCGCGCAGTCGCTGCGTTCGCTCGTGCGGCCGTCGCTGCGTCCGGTGATCAACGCGACCGGGGTCGTCATCCACACCAACCTTGGCCGCGCACCGGTGTCCGAGGCGACCGAACTCGCAATGGCCCGGGCGGCGTCCGGATACTCGAATCTCGAGTATGACCTTGACTCGGGAACGCGCGGCACCCGAGCCGGCCACCTGGAGTCCTTGCTCTGCGCCGTCAGCGGAGCGCAGGCGGGTATCGCGGTGAACAACAACGCGGCGGCGCTGTACTTCGCGCTCAACGCATTCTGCGCGGGACGCGAGGTCATCGTGTCCCGAGGACAGGCGGTCGAGATCGGCGGCGGATTCCGCATCCCCGACGTGCTGCGGCAGTCGGGTGCGCGGCTGGTCGAAGTGGGCACCACCAACCGAACAGCGGCCCAGGACTATGCCGACGCCGTCAGCGAAGACACCGCCGCCATCCTCCGCGTGCACTCATCCAACTTCCGCATCGTGGGATTCACCGAAGAACCGTCGCTCGCGGAGCTGCGGCGCGTCGCCGATGAGGCGGACGCATTGCTGATCGACGATCTCGGCAGCGGCTGCCTGCTCGATACGCGGCACTTCGGTCTCAGCTACGAGCCGCGACCGCAAGACAGCGTCGCCGCCGGCGCCGACCTCGTGCTGTTCAGCGGCGACAAGCTGCTCGGCGGACCGCAAGCAGGCCTGATCGTCGGCAGGTCGGAAACGGTCGACCCGCTCCGGCATCATCCACTGATGCGTGCGCTGCGGCTGGACAAATCAGCGATTGCCGGTCTCGCCGCCACGTTGCATCACTACGTGGTCGGCGAGGCGGTCGAAACGGTCCCGGTCTGGCGGATGATCGCGGCTGATGTCGACGAGTTGGACGCGCGAGCCCGCGCCTGGCGCGATGCGCTCGGCGCGGGCGAGATCGAACCTGCCGAATCGCCGATCGGCGGCGGATCGCTGCCAGCCGAGACCCGGCCGACGCGAGTCCTGGGCCTTGCGCATCCGCATCCAACGGAGGCCGCCCGCTTGCTGCGCCAGCACGAGCCGCCGGTCATTGCGCGGGTGGAGCACGGCCGCCTGCTGCTCGATCCACGCACGGTGTTACCCGGCGAAGACGGCTGTGTGATCGAGGCGCTGCGCGACGTGATTGGAGCGCCGCCTTGATCGTGCTCGGCGCGGTGCTGCCGCATCCTCCGGTGCTCCTGCCCGAGGTCGGCCAGGGACGGGAGCACGAAGCGCGCGCGACGCTGGACGCCTACGCCATCGTGGCTCGGAGACTTTGCGAACTCGACGCGCGCCGTCTGATCATGATCTCGACTCACGGCATCGTCACGCTCAACCGCTTTCACATCCTCGCCGAGTCGCTGAGCGGCAACCTGTCCCGTTTCGACTCGCCCGGCGTTACGTTTGGACGTGACATCGACCTTGACCTGACCAACGCTGTGGTCGCCTGCGCCGCAGACGCGGACGTGCCGCTGACAGTGGCTACGCAGTGGGAGGAATCTGATCACTCACTGGGCGTGCCGATGCGGTTGCTCGGTGATGCGGTGCCCGAGCAGTCTGCTGTGGTCAGCATTAGCTTCCGCCCGCCGGAGGAGCACCTGCGCTTCGGCGAGGCCATCGGCGCGGCGCTGGCGAGAATCAAGGAACCGACCGCAATTCTCGCGTCCGGGGACGCCGTGCACACGCTGTTGGACGCTTCCGCCTATGGACATCACCGCCGCGCAGACGAGGTCCAGCAGCAGTACGAGTCGGCGTTGCTGGCGTGGGAGCCCCCGGCGCTCTGCGCGATCGACGAGCACCTGCGGCGTGAAGTGGACGAGTCGGTCATCTCGTCCACGCTGATCCTGATGGGCGCCCTGCGCGGGATCGACGTCAATCCGCATATCCTTGCGTCAGAGCATCCCTGGGGCGTTGGTTATGTCACGTCCCTCATCGAAGTCAGCTAGGACCAACTGCGGTGGACGCCAAGAGCATCGACGTCCTTGAGTTTCCCAAGATCATCGATCGACTCGCCGGGCTCTGCGGTAGTCCCGGCGGACGCGAGCTGGCGCTCGCACTGATGCCGAGCTCGGACGCGGACGAGGTCCGCCGCCGGCTGGCTGCCACCGCCGAGGCTCGCCGTCTTGCCTCGCTCAAACCAAACTTCCATCTGGGCCAGGCGCCCGACATTGAGTCGAAGCTGATCGCCGCCTCCCGCGCCGCGATCCTGCCCGCGACGGACATCCTCGAGATCGCGATCCTGCTGCGTACTGCGCGTCACGCCAAGAACCAGGTTGCGCCGCTCTCGCGAGAGTTGCCCCAGCTCGCACGCCTTGCGCAGCGAATCGACGACTTTTCGCCGCTGATCGGGGAGATCGAGTCCACCATCGAAGAGCGCGGCGAAGTGCCGGACCATGCGTCTCCCGCGCTGGCGGAAGTGCGGGCGCTCGTGCGCACGATGCAAGACCGACTCGAACGCCAAATCGAACGAACGCTGCGGCACGCTGTCTCCGAGGGCATCGCCCAGGAATCGCTCATTACCGAGCGCGACGGGCGATATGTGATTCCGATCAAGGCGGAGCTGCGCGGGGCGCTGCCTAGCGTTGTTCACGATGTCTCCGCATCCGGCGCAACCTTGTTCGTCGAACCGCTTGCGGTAGTCGAACCTGGAAATCGGCTGCGCGAAGCACGGAGGGAGGAAGAGCGCGAAGTCGAGCGCATTCTGCGGGCGCTATGCCAGGAGATCGGTGAAGATGCCGGTGCGATCCGCGCCGCGATTCGCTGTCTGTCGGCCATCGATCTGGCCCAAGCCAAGGCACGGCTCGCGGCCGAACTTGACGCGCCGCTGCCGGCTGACGATGACCAGCTCAACTGGATCTCGGACGAGTCGGCGGATCTGACCCTGCACTCGGCCCGACATCCCCTGCTGACCGGCGAGGTGGTACCGATCTCGGCCACGCTCAACGCCGACGCGCGCTGCGTGCTGATTACCGGACCGAACACGGGCGGCAAGACGGTCGCCCTGAAGACCGTCGGCTTGCTCTGCCTGATGGCGCAGTCCGGGCTGCCGATCCCGGCGGAGCTGGGCACCCGCCTGCCTGTGCTGCAGGACATCTTCGCCGACATCGGCGACGAGCAGTCGATCGAGCAGTCGCTCTCGACCTTCTCCGCGCACATGACGAACATCGTGCGGATCATCGACGCCGCCGGCCCAGGCACACTCGTGTTGCTGGACGAACTTGGCGCCGGCACGGATCCGGCAGAGGGCGCGGCGCTGGCCCGCTCGCTGCTTGAGGAGTTCCTCGAACTTGACTGCCTCTTGGTGGCGACGACTCATCACGGCGAGCTCAAGGTGTTTGCGCACGCCTCTGACGGCATCATCAACGCCTCTGCCGAGTTCGATACGCAGACGCTGCAGCCCACATACCGGATCATCATGGGCACGCCGGGACGCTCAAACGCGCTGGCCATCGCCCAGCGGCTGGGCATGCCCGAGCGCATCCTCGCGCGTGCCCGTGAGGACGCGACGACTGAGGCGGCCACGCTCGAACACCTGCTCGCCGAGCTTCAGCGCGAGCGCGACGCGATCGCCGGACAGGTGCGCGCCGAGCGCGTCGCGCGCGAAGAAGCGGAAGAGATCCGCACCAACCTGGCCGAGCGTCGGGAGGCGATCGAGGCCGAGCGCGACGCCGTACTCGCCCGCACCGAGCGGGCGATGGAGGACGAACTCGCCCAGTTTCGGCGCTCGCTGCGAGCCTCGCTGAAGGAACTCGAGCTACGGCAGTCGCGCGACCGGGCCGAGGAGCTGGCCGAACAACGAGCCGAGCAGGGACGCGAGCGCCTGCAGCGAGTCCGCCGCGAGCGGTCCAACCAGCGCCGCAGGCAGGCAAAGTGGCGGCCAGAAGAGTCCTCGTTCGATCCCGAGGGCCTGAGCAGCGGAGACTTCATCTACCTGCGGGGGCTGCCGGAGCCGGGCGAAGTACTCACGCCGGTCCAGGGCGGCGCGCTCGACGTCCAGCTCGGATCCCTCCGAACCCGCGTCCGGGTCGAGCAGATCGAGCGCCTCGCGCCGGCCGGCGCACGCACACCAGAGGCCGAGCGTCCGCTGCGCGGCATGGGCGCCACTGTCGGCAACGTCCCTCGACCGCCGGTCGATCCCGGCTCGAAAATCGACCTGCGCGGGCAGATCACGGACGACGCGTTGCCGATGGTCGACTCGTTTCTCGATGTTGCTTACCGCGCCGGTCAAACGCGGCTGGAGGTCGTGCACGGCAAGGGCACGGGCGCGTTGCGGCGCGCGGTCCGCGACTTGCTCCGGCGGCACCCACTCGTCACGAACTTCGAGAGCGCCGAGCCCAAGCAGGGCGGTGATGGCGTCACCATCGTCACGCTGGTCGGATAGTAGGGCTGTGCATGGTGCTGCGACGCATCGCCGAGGCGATCGACCGACGACCCAACACAGGTCGCGTGCGCCGCAGCATCCTCCAGCTCGCCGCCGACGACTTCGTCAAGCAACTGCCGCAGCGCAAGGGACGTTCGGGCAACTGGGGTGTGAGCGGTTGGGATGTCTCCAACCTCGCCCATCCCGCGTTCTGGAGCATGGCGCTGCTCAGCCAGCGCCGACAGCGCTACGCGATGACGCTGATCGGGCAGGTCTACGTCGATCAGGCCGCCGTGCAACCGTACGTGCAGGAGAAGCGCTCGACCGAGCAGGTGCTGCACAGTCTCGATGGCATAGACGCCGACTCGTTGGTCGGCTTTGTCGATGCAGCCGTGATGTTGTTTCAGCCTCCGAACGCAAGCGGCGCGCCGCTCGTGCCGACCGATCAGGCGACCGAGATCCTCCGTCTGGCGCTGCTGCGCGGCGCGATGGTCGGCGAGCTGCGGCCGGACGAGATTCGCCCGGCATGGAGCGCCGCACATCCGGATCAGGTCGAGCAGCATGGACCCGAGGTCGCCTGGAAGAAAGCCCAGGGACGAGCCGAGATGCTGCTCGAAGGCTGGTCCCAGTCCCGCCGCTCCCAGGGCCGCCGGATCATCTGACGGAGCACCCCTCTGCCCCCCGCCTTCGCGGGGGCAGGCTTTCGGCGTCTCCCCCCGCTGAGCGGGGTGAGAGGGAGCGTAGGTGTTCGACGCTACCCTCAGGCCATGACGACTCGAAGCGCCGGCATGAGAGGCCTGTTCGACGCCGAGGTTACTGACGCCTCTGCGCCCCTCGCCGCACGGATGCGACCGCGAAACCTTGACGAAATCGTCGGCCAGCAACACCTGGTCGGCGACGGCGCGCCGATGCGCCGTGCGATCGAGGCCGATGCGCCGCCCT
Source organism: Chloroflexota bacterium (assembly GCA_009838915.1). GTDB lineage: Bacteria > Chloroflexota > Dehalococcoidia > Bin125 > Bin125 > Bin125. The sequence continues at coordinate 51,030 of VXQT01000013.1, read as the reverse complement.
CGTGCATCCTCTGGGGACCGCCCGGCTGCGGCAAGACGACGATCGCCCGAGTGATCGCCGGAGAGACGCAGACGGAGTTCGCCACGCTCTCCGCCGTCTCCAGCGGCGTCGCCGATCTGCGCAAGATGATCGCCGCCGCCGAGTCCGGCCGCCGTGACGGCCTGGCGCGGACCCTGCTCTTCATTGACGAGATTCATCGCTTCAACAAGGCCCAGCAGGACGCTGTGCTGCACGCGGTCGAGGACGGCACGATTACGTTGATCGGGGCGACCACCGAGAACCCGTCGTTCGAGGTCATTGCACCGCTGCTCAGCCGGACGCGCGTCTTCAAGCTTGAACCGCTCGACACCGCCGACATCCGCCGGCTGTTGGATCGAGCTCTTGCCGATCCCGAACGTGGTCTGGGTCGCGATCCGCGGGCGATCGACGAAGTCGCGCTCGACGCCATCGCTCGGGTGTCCGGCGGCGACGCGCGCGTGGCTCTGAACACGCTCCAGGCGGTCGTCGACAGCCTCGCCGGGCAGGACCGTGCCATCACCGTCGACGACGTGTCCGAGGTCGCGCAGCGCGCGCTGCCCTACGACAAGGGCGGAGACGCCCACTACGACACGATCAGCGCGTTCATCAAGTCGGTTCGCGGCTCCGATCCCGACGCCGCCGTCTACTGGCTGGCGCGGATGCTCGAGGCGGGCGAAGACCCGATGTTCGTCGCCCGGCGGATCGTCATCCTGGCCGCCGAGGACGTCGGGCTGGCCGATCCGCAGGCGCTGTCGGTCGCCGTGGCGGCGCAGCAGGCGACACACCTGATCGGGATGCCCGAATGCACGCTCGTGCTATCCGAGGCAGCCATCTATCTCGCCCGCGCTCCCAAGAGCAACTCCGCGATGAAGGCGTACTCGGCCGCCGCCGGCGCCGTGCACGAGTTGGGCGCGTTGCCGGTGCCGCTGCATCTGCGCAACGCGGCGACCGGGCTCATGGCCGCGCACGGCTACGGCAAGGATTACCAGTACGCGCACGACCACGAGGGCGGCGTCGCGGCCGACCAGCAGCACCTGCCCGACGCACTCTCTGGCGCCGCGTTCTACGAACCCTCCGAGCGGGACATGCGCCCGTGAAGCCCAGACAGCGGTTCGACGATCTGGACATGCCGGCCGTCGAGGCGATTGCCGCGCTGTTCGAGACCGAGCCGGTGCGCCAGGAATGGAATCTGCCCGACGATCCGATCGGCGTCTGGGAAGTGCTCTACCGCGCAGAGACCGGCAACATCCGCGTCCTGCTCTGGCCCGCCATCAGCCGTATTGACGTCACGGTCGGACCGCATATGTGGGTAGTCAAGGGAGTCGCCGCAGTCGAGGTCATCGACGAGCTGGAGTTCATCGCCCGCTTCGGCGAAGACGGCGTGCTCACGGTCGCGCGCAGTGGTCACGTCGTGTTGACCGCGCCGAACGCATAGCTTCCGCTACGCACTCGGAATCGGCAGGCCGCGCAGTCGCGCCAGGTCGTCCAGGAACCGGCCCAGCATCGTCGCCGTCGCGCCGAAGATGCGGTGGCCCTCGTACCAGTACTCGCGCATGTGGAAGACCTGGCCGTCGCGTTCGCGACGCTCGAATGCCACGTTGGACGGGTCCAGCAGGTGCGACAAGGACGGCGTGATGATCTCGCCCACCTCGATCGCCAGCGGACGGAACGGGTACGGCGCGCGATCGATCAGGCCCACGTACGGGGTGACGTGGAAGTCGGACATAGTCCGGTAGTGCGACTGTTCGCCGAGGATGTCCACGTGCTCCGCCCGCAGCCCGACCTCTTCGTCCGCCTCGCGCAGCGCCGCCGCCATCGGGTGCTCATCGGCCGAGTCCAACGCGCCGCCGGGGAATGAGATTTCGCCCTTGTGATGCTCGACTTCATGCGAGCGTACGGTCAGCACGACCTCAGGGTCGTCGTACGGCAGGAGCGCGATCAGCACTGCCGCCCGCCAACGACCGATATCCTCCGGCAGCTTCTGAATGTCATGGCTGGCCGCGGCCGAACGCACGTCACCGATCGCCTCGGCCTCGTGTTCTTGATCCACGTAGTCGGGCATCGAAGCTCACCGTCCGAACATGCGCCTGCCTCCCCAGCCTACGCCACGCCCGGCATGGCAGAAGTTGACTAGTCTTCGTCGAGATGGCACTAGGCCATTGGAGACTGGAATCCAGGTGACCACAGCTTCTTCACTCAACCGCTTGCCGCTCGGCGCGCATCTCGTCGGCAGCGTCCCGCTCGCCGACAGCGAATCGGTCTTCCGCGAGGCTGCGACCCGGCTGGGCAGCCGCCTGCGTCGCATCCCCGACGGCGAGACCGGCATCCGCACCAACTGGATTCAGTGGCAATGGCCGCTGCTGGCTCTGGTCGCGCAACTGGAAACCGCGGACGAAGAGCCGGGTCCGTGGGGGCCCCGCTTCAAGTTGCGTGACGGCGAATCGATCACCGCATCCGACCTGCCCGACACCGGCTATCGCGACGCCGCGCTGGAGTCCTGGCTGGTCTTCTCGCGATTGAAGCACGAGGGCGTGATCGCGCCGGCGACCCGTTTCCAGGTCTGCTTGCCGACGCCGCTGGCGGTCACCCACATCCGCATCGTGCCGGCAGCGCAGGGCGCGGTCGAGCAGGCATATGAAGACAAACTGCTGGGCGAACTCGATGACATCGTCGAGGCGATCCCGGCCGATCAGCTCGCGATCCAGTGGGACACTGCGGTCGAGTTCGCCGTGCTCGAGGGACTGCTGGACACGTTCGTGGCAGATCCCGAGCCGGACATCCTCGACCGCCTGCTGCAGCTCGGCGATCACGTGCCCACTGACGTCGAGATGGGCTACCACCTCTGTTACGGCGATGTCGAGCACCAGCACTTCGTCCAACCCGCCGACACGGGCAAGCTCGTCGCCATCGCCAACGGCGTCGCCGCCGGACTGGATCGACCGCTCAACTGGATCCACATGCCGGTTCCACGAGATCGCAGCGACGCCGACTACTTCGCTCCGCTTGGAGACCTCCGGCTGCACCCCGAGACCGAGCTCTATCTCGGCCTGGTCCACATCACCGATGGCATGGACGGCGCGCGACCGCGAATCGCCGCCGCCCGCCGATTCGTCGACGACTTTGGCGTCGCAACCGAGTGCGGCTTCGGCCGGCGTCCCGCCGAGACCATTCCCGCGCTGCTCGACCTGCACGCAGAGGTGTCGAGGCTGCTCACCTGACGGAGTGCAGCTCGATCGCGCCTACATCATCCGCTCGCGCCGCCTTCGTCGTATCCCCGATCGCGCTCACGCTTGAAGGCCGACCAACCCTGCTCCTCGCGGACTCGCTGACGGCCTGCACCAACCTGATCTTCGGCATCCAACAGTTCTCGCAGCGCCTCGTGGTCGCGGTAGCCAACGGCGTCGCTCAGGCCCATCTGCTCGTAGACCAGGTTGACGAGGCGTTTGTTCAGTCGAACCACCGAGGGCGGCAGCGCGGCCAGCTTGCGCGCCATCTCGTCCGCGGCGTCATCCAGTTCGGCATCCGGCACGACGCGATTGACCAGTCCCATCCGCAACGCGTCCTGCGCGCCGACCACTTCGCCCAGCAGCAGCACCTCCTTGGCTAGCTTCTGACCGACCAGGAATGGCGTGATCAGCACAGGCACGCCGAAGCCGTGGCGAATCTGGATCTCGCCCAGGCGCGCGTCCTTGGAGGCCACCGTCAGATCGCAGACGCCGGCCAACTCGCAGCCCTGACCGACCGCGTGACCGCGCACCGCCGCAATCACCGGCTTGCCGAACGACCAGATGCGCATCATCACGTCGATCGAGCTTGGGGCGGGATCGTCGTCCGGATAGAGCGACGACCACAAGTCGCCGCCCGCAGAGAAGGCTCGCCCTGCGCCGGTCAGGATGACTGCCCGGACATCGTCGTCGTTCTCTGCACGATCCAATGCCCGGTCGAGCAGGCGGATCACGTTCTTGTTGATCGCGTTGAGCACGATCGGCCGGTTGAGCGTGATCCGGGCCACGCCGTCGGCCGCCTCGTAGAGCACATCGTCGGGCGACGGCGGTGGAACTGCGATTCCGTCCGGCGTCTGCTTCCAGGTGCTGGTGTCCGGCTCGTTCGTCATTGGAGGACCTACTCCTCTTCCGGATAGAGCACTACGCGGACCCAGCGATCAGTCGGGAGGATGCGGCCGGCCGCGGCGACCACCTGGTCGAGCGTCAACGCATCGACCCGCTCTTCGTAGTTGGTGATCAGCTCGAACGGTTCACCGCGGATTAGCACGGTCTCGATCTCCCTGACCCAGAAGGAGTTCTCGCGCAGGTCTTCCTCGAAGGCGACACGCAGTTGCTCCTTGACCGTGTCGAGGTAGCTCTGCTCACCGCCGTCGCGGATCCAGTCCAACTCGATCTCGATCTCGCCCAGCAACTCTTCGACGCGGTCGGGGTCGCTGCCGAAGATGATCCCGGCCTGGTACTCGGAGTCCGGAATTGAACTCAGGCGTCCCCACACGGAGATGCTGTACGTGCCTCCAAGAGCCTCGCGAATCCGCTCGCGCAAGCGGGTTCCCAGCATCTCTCCTGCAACCTCCACGGCGAGCGCTTCTTCGCGGCTCCAGACGCCCTCGCCCTCGAAGACCCAGACCGTGTTGCTGCGTTGCTCAATGCCGCTGCGTACGGTTTCATCAATCACCCCAGGCGGCGGGTCGACGTTGTGGTCAACCCACTCTTCAATACGTCCCGAAGTCGGCAGGCTGGCAATGTAGGTCTCGGTGAATGAGCGCAGCTCGTCCCAGTCGAAGGCGCCAACGAACGCGAACCGAGCGTCGCCGAAGTCCGCAAAGCGCTCGGCGTAGACCGCCTCCGCCCGCTCCATGTCCAACTCCTCGACCACATCGAGGCTGAACGGCCGCCCCCGCAAATGACCCTGACTGAGCAGCGAGTTCACGCGGTCGTAGAGCACGGCGTCGGGTTGAGTTGGGCGTAGTTCGGCAGACGACCGCAGCCGCTCTTCAAAGGTCGAATAGAAGTCGGGATCCAGTCGCGGCGCGGTCACATACAGGTGGACCAGTTGGAACATCACCTCAAGATCTTTAGGCGACGCGTTGCCGCGCAGTCCTTCATGCAAGGAATCGATGTAGGGAACCACCGAAACCCGCGTGCCGGTCAGCAATCTGTCCAGCTCCACACTGTCATGTGCGCCGACGCCGCTGCCGTCGATGAGATCGTCCGCGTACAGCGCCGAAACGTAATCTTCGTCCGAGACAAGCGATGTGCCGCCCGGGCTGAACGCGGTGAATCGCACTTCGTCGTCCTTGAAATCGGTCTGCTTGGCGACAACCGTGATGCCGTTGGATAGTGTCCAACGAACCGCATCAATGACCTCAATGGTCTCTTCTTCGATGATGCTGCCAGGCGTTGGAATCGAGGCGATCAGCGGTTCGTCGCTCGATTCGTCCGCGTACGGCTCGACCACCATCGCGTTTGCGCTGCTGAGTTGCGCCGCCAGCACTGCTTCGAGTTCTTCACCGCCGCTTGGATCGATTCCCTCGGGTCCTAGTACCAGGAGCACGCTGTTACGAGACGCGGTCCAGGTTTCGGAGACAACGTCGACATCGGCCAGGGTGATCTGCGGCAACAGTGCCTGGTACAGCTCCCACTGCGCCACAATGCCTGTTGCCGGGGCGCCGCTCAAGAAGTGCTCTCGATACCAGCCCGCGATTTCCGATGAGTCAATCTGATTGCGGTTCGTGTACTGCCGCTCGGCTCCACTGAGCAGATTGACCTTCTCGCGCTCCAGTTCCGACTCGGTGAATCCGTGCTGTCCGGCACGCTGGATTTCCTCCAGCATGGCGGTGACGCCGCGCCGGACCCCTTCCTGGGTCGTGGCCACAGCAAACTGCTCGATGTCAAGCGTGAGCACGAACGGCCCAGCGCCGGCGAACGAGCCCAGATAGGGCGGATCCGCATCCTGGCCGCGCTCGAACAGCCGCGCGTTGAGCATCGCAAATGCCAGCCGGCTGGTCAGCCCGCGCTGCAGGGCGGCGACATCTCGTTCCGTCTCCGGCGACAGTTTGCGTACGAGCACAACCTGCGTGTATGGCGCCTCAGGATCGGTGAACACGTCCACCTGCGGCTCCTCATTGCCGGGAACCTCGAACAAGGGTCGCTCCACGGCCTCGGCGACTGCGGCTCGATCCTGAGTCGCCTGTCCTTCCGGCGCAGGCGCGAAGTGCTGGGCGATCTTCGATTCCATCTCTGCGACGTCGAAGTCGCCAACAGCGACCACTGCCATCAGACTCGGTCGGTACCAGCGCTCGTAGAAGGCGCGAAGCTCTTCGACCGGCGCTGTCTCGAGCACTTCGAGCAAGCCGATCGGATCGCGCGTGGCGTATTGCGAAGAGCCGAACAGCAGCGGATAGAGATTGCTGTAGAAGCGCGAGTCAAAGCCCTGGAACAGGCGCCGCTCTTCGATCACGACGCCGCGCTCCAGCTCCACTTCCTCTGGATCGAATGCGATCCCGTAGGCCCAGTCGCTGAGAATCTGGAATGTGGTCTCCATGATCTCGGCGTCGTCGGTAGGCACTTCGAGGAAGTAGACCGTCTCATCGAGACCCGTGTAGGCGTTCAGGTGAGCGCCGAAATCGCTGCCGATCGACTCCAGGTACTCAATGATCTCCTGCTTCTCGAAGCGCTCGGTGCCGTTGAACGCCATGTGCTCGACGAAGTGCGCCAGCCCGCGCTGTTGCTCTTCCTCCAGGACCGACCCTGCGCGCACGACGAGCGAGAGGTGCGCCCGACCCTGTGGCTCCGAGTTCTGGCGGATGTAGTAGGTCAACCCATTGCTCAGCGTGCCGACCGTCACGTCGGGATCGAAGGGCAACGGATCGTCGGGATCAAAGACGGGCAGTTCCGGCTCGGACTCCTGGTCCGCCTCCTCGTCAGCGGCTTCTGCCGCGGTCTGCGCCTGTTCGGCATCCACTGCCGCCTGATCCGGTGCTTCGGCTGCCTGGGACTCGGCTTCCGACGGTTGCTCGTCCTGTGACTCCTGCGTGGCCGCGTCAGTCTGATCAGCCTCTTGCACTGGATCGGCGCTCTGCGCTTGGCTGATGACCCGTTCAGGGCGGTCTGATGGCGGAGTGTCACTCGAGCAAGCCACGACCGTCGCGAGCAGCAGGCTGAAGAGCAACAGTGACCGAAATGACATCAAGCGAATCATCAATGCGCTACCAATTCCTTGCTCAGCGCCCTACGCGCTGTTCAGTTGGAGATGTATGCAAGATGGTCCGCGATTCGGGCGCTACGCGCAGTTCAGCAGATGACCAAGCCATCACTAGTCATGGATGCGTTACGACAGGTGGAAGCCTTCGTAGTCGTTCGCGGCGACCTCTTCCAGGCGCTCGCGGTAGCGCGGCGCGCCGCCCGGATAGATCATCAGCCTGGGCACGTCGTGTCCATCGACATTGGAGTTGTAGCCCGTGAACCAGCTCTTGACCTTGCTCATTAACTGGAACTGGTACATCTCCTGCACGTGCTGCCGCCAGGACGACTCGGCCTCCGCGTTCGCCTCCACCCGCCGGTAGCCGTGATCGCGCATGTAGACCAGCAGGTCCGAGATCCAGTCGACCGCCGTCTCGATGCCGCGCGGATAGTTGGTCGAAACCGACCCGCCCTGCGGACCGCTCAGCATCAGCAGGTTGGGGAATCCCGAGGTCTGCATGCCCAGCAGCGTGTCCGGGCTCTCGGACCACTTGTCGCGTAGCGCCAGTCCACCTGAGCCGGTCATGTTCATCCGGTCGAATGCGCCCGTGATCGCGTCGAATCCCGTGGCGTAGATGATGAGATCGAACTCATAGTCGCGCTCGGCTGTCCGCAGCCCTCTGGTGGTGATCCGCTCGATCGGGGTCTCGTTGATGTCGACCAGGTGGACGTTCTCGCGGTTGTAGGCCTCGTAGTAGCGAGTCTCCAGCGGCACTCGACGTGTGCCAAACCCATGGTCCTTGGGAATCAGCAACTCGGCCGTGTCGGAGTCATTGACGCGCGAGCGGATCTTGTCGGCGATGAAGGCGGAGTACTCCGCGTTCGCCTCCGGATTGATGCCGGTGTCGATGAAGTTGCTCATCCAGACGCTGAAGCCGCGAGCGGCGTAAATCTTCTCCCAAAGCTCGAGCCGTTCCTCTCGCGGGACGTCCTGGAACTTGCGCGGGTCGGGACTGTGCAGGAATCCGCCCGCGTTACGGCGGCAGATCTCGAAAATCTCGTCGTATGACGACTTGATATCGGCCAACGACTCTTCGTCGATGCGGTCGTTGTGCAGCGGCGCGCACCAGTTGGGCCGACGCTGAAACACAGTCAGCTCGCCGACTTTGTCGGCAATCTCCGATATTACCTGGACGCCGGTTGCGCCGGTGCCAATCACTGCGACGCGCTTGCCGGCGAGCTCGACCGGTTCGTGCGGCCAGTAGTAGGTGTGCCAGGACTCGCCCTCGAAGTCGTCAAGGCCCTCGATCCGCGGCAGGGTGGCCGCCGAGAGCATCCCGATCGCCGTGAGTAGGAATCTCCCCGTGAACTCGCGTCCGTCTTCCAGCCGCACTCGCCAGAAGCAGCCGTCCTCGTCAAACTCCGCGCCCTCGACCTTGCAGCCGAACTGCATGTGCTTGCGCAGGTCGAACTTGTCGACGACGTGGTTGAGGTAGCGCAGCGTCTCCGGTTGACCGGCAAAGTGTTCACTCCAGTCCCACTCGTCCAACAAGTCTTTCGAGAAGGAATAGCCGTAGGTGTAGCTCTCCGAGTCGAAGCGCGCACCCGGATAGCGGTTCCAGTACCAGGTGCCGCCCGGTCCGTCGGCCGCCTCAAGCACGGTCGCGCTCATGCCCAGCTCCTGCAGTCGGTAGATCTGGTAGATGCCGGCCACACCGGCGCCAATCACGATGGCGTCGTACTGCGGTTCCTGGACCTCGCGCATCTTGCTCTCCTTCGCTCAGCACCGGGGCTCGCGCGGACTGATCAACCGGCAGCCGCGACTTGCTCATTAGTGGTCGGGTCGATTTCAAACGGTCCATTCAAGTCCAACTCCGCGCCCATCTCACGAACCGCCGGCAGTACCTCTTCGCCCATCAGGCGCAGGCTGCGCATTGCGTCGTCGTGATCCATCGATCCGTCGCCGTCCCAGAAGATGATCGCCCCTGGCCGTAACTCCTCCAGCACGTGCCGAATCTTGGGCAGCACAGTCGCCGGCGTGCCGTGGATGATGCTGAGCTTGTCGACCTGCTCCTGGAACGTGCCGCGATAGTCACGCGGCTCCGCCGGCGCAGCGGCGCCGGTCAGCGCTTGTTGCCGCTCCGTCCGACCCCGCGAGGCGGCGATGGCGCGAATCTGCGAGGTCGGCAGCACCTCGGTTCGCGAGGTCAATCCCGGCAGCGATTGCAGGAACGGCCGCACCTTGCCCTGGTTTCCTTCGAGGAACGGGTTGCTCGGACCCTGGAGGTACTTGCGCGCCGTGTCTTCGGCCAGCTCGTCGGTTTCATCCACGTGGACTTTGAACAGGTACGCGGTGTGCTGCGTGCCGGCCTCGTAGCCGGCCTCGCGCGCGCAATCGCGGTAGTACTGGAAGGACTCCTTGGTCGGACCTATGTCGGTCGCCAGCATGACGTATGGATAGCGACGCTCGGCCGCCCACTTGACCGTGTTGCGCGACATCACGCCGGGTATCCAGATCGGAGGATGCGGGTCCGAGTAGGGACGCGCCCAGGGATTCACGTAGCGGTACTGGTAGTGCTCGCCTTCCCAGCGGAACGGGCCGGGCGTGGTCCAGGCCTTGACGATGAAGTCGTGCGCCTCCTGGTAACGCTCCCAGTTGAACGGGGAAGCCGAGTTGTGCGCCACCGACTCTCGCCCGGTGCCGCGCACCCAGCCGCTGACCAGGCGGCCGCGCGAGATCATGTCGATCTCCGCCAATTCCTCGGCCAGCCAGAGTGGGTCGTCCCAGATTGGCAACACGTTGCCCAGTAGAACGATCTTGGCCGTCTTGGTGATCCGCGCGAGGATCGCCGCTTCGACGTTCATCACGCCGCCCATGCAGAACGGCGTCGAGTGATGCTCGTTGAGCATCAGCCCGTCGAAGCCCATCTCTTCTGCGTAGATCTTCTCGTCGAGGTAACGGTTGTACAGCTCGGCGCCGATTCGAGGGTCATAGCTGCCGTTGCTCAGATCGAGGTCCTGGATATCCCGCCCGGCCGCGCCGAAATGGCCTGAGTTCGGGTCCTGGTAGGGCCGCTCCGTAAAGTAGCCAATGAACATGTTGTCTTGCCTCCAGGTGCAGCAATCGCCATTCGAGCAGCCGTGGGCGCAGTCTACGAGCCTCAGACGCCGGTTGCGTCCGAACAAAGCAGGAAGAGATGTCTAGGCTGTTGTGACACTGGAGATGAACGATCCATGCAGTTTCGCCAGCGAGACAAGGACGCCATTGCTCGCGGCGCCCTGACCGTGACCTTCCGGCGCTGGCGTCGTCCGCAGGCGAAAGCGGGTGGCCGCTACCGCGTTGGAACGCACGTGATCGAGGTCACCTCGGTCGAACAGGTTGAAGCCGGCGACATCTCAGTCGCGGATGCCCGGGCCGCCGGTCATGACTCCCCGCAGGCCGCGCTCGACGCCATCCGCGCCAACCAGCGTTCGTCTGGCGACCCGGACGCCCCGCTGTATCGGATCGGATTCCGCTCACTCGGTCCCAAGGCCGATCCTCGCGCCGAACTCGCGGCTGATGATCATCTGAAACCAGCCGAAGTCGCCGAACTCACCGCGCGACTCGGCAAGATGGATGCTCGCTCGCAGCATGGTGCGTGGATCCATGACACGCTCGAGGCGATCGACGCCGCACCGGGAAGGCGCGCCGCCGAGTTGGCCGCAGCGCAGCAGCGCGAGACCGCGAAGTTCAAGACCGATGTACGCAAGCTCAAGAAGCTGGGTCTGACGATCAGCCTCGAAGTCGGCTATCGGCTCTCGCCGCGCGGTCGAGTCGTGCTCGACGCTCTCCGGCGACCTCAGCCGGCTACGACTGGCGCGAGGCAGCAATCTCCCTCGCCGCGCTGACCACGTTCGGCATCGCGGCACCCAGTGCTCCGGCATCGAGCGACTCGGCCACGCCGGGATACCCCGCCCGCTCGATCATCGGTCCCAGCCGACCGCGTTGGAAGCAGTCCAGGGTCCAGTCCAGCGCGTTTCCGGCGGCGGTCAGGTCGAGCATCAGCCGCTCGTCGTCGGCCTGCGGTCCGTAGTGATAGTGCGGCGCGACGCGGAAGCAGTCGAACCTGAGCAACTCCGTGTCTTCGCCCTCAACTTCCGCCCGCACCTCGATGCACAGTCCCTCGTCGCCCGCAATGTCGTCGCGATAGTGCATCGCAAACGCAATCGCGCCTGCCTCGACTCGTTCCTGGTGTTCGCTCATGATCCGTCTCCAAGGCCCTGTGCACCCGGCCGGAGACCTGCCCCGGCGCTCGACCAGGATGGCCAAGCTAGCACAGCCGAAGCGGGGGCGTAGGTTGAGACTGAGAACGGAAGCTGTAGAGAGACTGTTTATCCTGCGGACAGAGAACCGGAGGAACGAAGGAGAGGACTCGCCGTGATCGAGATGCAAGACGAACTTCAGGACGACGTACTTGTGCTCAGTCCGACCGGCCGCATCGACGGCGCAAACGCGAAAGAGTACGAGGACACGCTGCTGGATCGGATCAAGGCCGGCAACAGCAAGATTCTGCTCGACTGCCAGCGGATCAGCTACATCTCCTCCGCCGGCCTGCGCGTGCTGCTGATGGCCTCCCGGCGCGCTGGAGAAGCCGCCGGCTCGCTCATCCTTTGCGAAGTGCAGGACCAGGTGCACGACGTCTTCAAGTTCTCCGGTTTCGCCGAGATCATCCAGATCCACGACGACCGCGACACGGCGCTCGAAGCGTTCTAGGGACGTGCGAGTGACGAACAGTCTGCTCGACGGATACTCCGACGACGGCATGGCGTCGGACGAGATGTTCGACGCCGACGGCGCGTTTCGACCCGAGTACCGCGAGCTAGGGGAATTGCTGCAGCAGTGGTCGGCTGACGACCACCTCGAACGTGAAGAGCGCGCCGATCTCGCCCTGCTCAGCGCCGGAATCACGTTCAACGTTTACTCGGAGGAAGAGGGAACGGAGCGCATCTTCCCCTTCTCACTGATCCCTCGAATCGTCGGGGCGCAGGAGTGGGCGGAGATCGAGTCAGGACTCAAGCAGCGCCTGCAAGCGCTGAACATGTTCCTGATCGATGTGTACGGCGCTCAGCGCATCATCAAGGAGCAGGTGATTCCCGAAGAGATCGTGCTCAGCTCGCCCGGCTACCAGCCGAAGATGGCCGGCTTTCGACCGCCGCTCGACATCTACGCGCACATCGCCGGCTGCGACCTGGTCCGCGACCGTCAGCAAGGCATGGTCGTCCTCGAGGACAACCTGAGAACGCCCTCGGGCGTCTCCTACGTGCTCGAGAACCGCGCTGTGATGCTGCGCGTGGTGCCCGACCTGTTTCCCCGATGGGGCGTGCGCGCCGTCGCCGACTATCCCAGTCAGCTCATGTCAATGCTGCTCTCGGTGCGCCCGTCGGTCAGCGGCGATCCGCCGCGAGCCGTGTTGCTGACGCCCGGACTCTACAACTCCGCCTACTTCGAGCACTCGTTCCTCAGCAACCAGATGGGCATTCCGTTGGTCGAAGGCTCCGACCTGACCGTCGGCGACGACGACTTCGTCTATCTGCGCTCAACCACCGGGCTCGAGCGCGTAGATGTCGTGTACCGCAGGATTGACGACGACTATCTCGATCCCGAGTTCTATCGTCCCGACTCGCTGCTGGGCGTGCCGGGACTGATGCGCGCCTACCACAAGGGACACGTGAGCCTGGTCAACGCGCCCGGCGCCGGCGTCGCCGACGACAAGGTGGTCTACCGCTGGGTGCCCGAGATCATCCGCTTCTACCTCGATGAGGAACCGATCCTGCCCAACGTCGAGACCTTCTCGGCGCTGATACCGTCCGAGCTGGACCACATCCGCGCCCACGCGCGAGAGCTGGTGATCAAGCCCGCCAACGCGTCCGGCGGCTACGGCGTCCTGATCGGATCGCAGGCATCGGAAGCCGAACTCGAGGACACGCTGGCCCAGGTCGAGGCCGAGCCGCGCAACTGGATCGCCCAACCACTGCTTGAGTTCAGCTCGATCCCGACCTTCGACGGTGATCTGCTCAAGCCGCGCCGCTCCGACTTGCGGCCGTTCATCCTTTCGGGACGCGAGACCTGGGTGATCCCCGGCGGCCTGACCCGAGTCGCACTGCGCGAGGGCTCCTACATCGTCAACTCCTCGCAAGGCGGAGGCAGCAAGGACACCTGGGTGCTGAACGAGGAGCCTGAGTAATGCTCAGCCGAGTCGCGGAAAACCTCTTCTGGCTCGGACGCTACCTCGAGCGGGCCGAGAACATCGCCCGCATGGCGCGTGTCGAGCACGAGGTCTCGCTGGAGAGCGGCCAGGAAATCTGGCACAGCCTGGTCAGCACCACGGCGTCGAACCAGCTCTTCTGGGACACGCTCGCCGACTCTCCCGACCTGACTCACTCCGAGTTCTTGATCTACTCGATGCAAAACCCGGCCTCGCTGCGCGCCACGCTGGTCCGCGCCCGCGAACTGGCGCGAGGACTGCGCGAACACATCTCCCGCGAGGTCTGGGAGGAGATCAACGCACTCTATCTCTATCTCGCCCTGCGCAAGGAGTACATCGCCAGCGATATCCAGCAGTTCTGCACCGAGACCCAGCGTCGCACCCAGACGATTCTCGGGCTCTACGACAACACGGTGTTGCGCGACGAGGGACGCGAATGGTTCCGTTGCGGCATGTACCTCGAACGCGCCGATATGACCAGCCGGATCATCGACGCCAAGTATCACATCCTGCTGCCGCGCGGCGACTCGGTCGGCGGGCCGTTCGACCGATTCCAGTGGATGGCCGTGCTTCGGTCCGCATCGGCCCGCGAAGCTTACTGGCGGATGGGCAACAGCGAAGTCGACGGCATCATCGTTGCCCAGTTGCTGGTCTTTTCGCAGGAGTTCCCGCGCAGCCTCGCTTTCTGCGTGCAGGCGCTACAACGGCACTTTCACCAGGCGACCGGTCAGACGCCCAAGCGCCGCCGAGCCGGCGCCGAACGCGGCATCACCTTGCTGCACCTGGACATCGGCGCACGGGACATGGACCAACTGATTGACGAGGGACTGCACGAGTTCATCGACGACTTTCAGCAGCGCCTGATCGACATCGATCGCTCGATCACGGACGACATCTTCCGCGCGGAGCCCAGCCACGGCCAGTTGCAGCGAACGGCCGCCAGCGACCGGGGTTGAGATGACTTTCTGCCTCGGCATCAAGTGCCAGGACGGCCTGATTGCGATCGCCGACACCCGGATCACGAGCGGCTCCGAGGTCTCGATGGCCAAGAAGATTGCCGTCCATCGGGGCGACGGGCACACGATGTTCATCCTCACCAGCGGTCTGCGCTCGGTCCGCGACAAGGCGATCACCTACTTCGAGGAACGCCTTCGTCGGAACGAGCACGACCTCACCCGCTCCTATCAGGCCGTCAACGCGCTGGCCGAGGAGATGCGACGGGTCTACAACGAGGACAACGAGTGGCTGCTCAAGGCCGGACTGCACTTCGATCTGCATTGCATCGTGGGCAGCCAGATGACCGAGGACGACGCGCCCCACCTCTTCCTGCTCTATCCGCAGGGCAACTGGGTGGAGGTGTCAAGGGGCACGCCATACCTGATCATCGGCGAGACGCGCTTCGGCAAGCCGATTCTTGACCGTGCGCTGCGCTACGAAGCTTCGTTGGAGGAATCGCTGCGGCTCGGCGTGCTCTCGTTCAACTCGACCGAGGCCAGCTCTGCCGATGTCGGACCGCCGATGGACGCCGTTGTCTATCGCGCCGACTCCTTCGACGCCAACGAGCACCGCTTCAGCGCCGAGGAACTGGAGCCGATCGCCCAGTTCTGGCAGGGCGCCATCGAACACGCTGTCGAGCAGTCGGCCGCGCCCTTTGCCGCCCTCGCCCAATCCATCGGCCTCGACCCTGCTTCCTGACTTGCCCCTCCCCTCGCTTCACGGGGAGAGAGGACCTTCTGTAGTCGCGTACATCTCGTCAGCGTGTCTCAGTAGACCGATCGCCCGTCTTACCTGGACATGACATTCGACGACGATCTGCGCTCCGCGCCGGACATACCGTCGGACGCATCGGAGCAGCATTGTCGTTCCGACGTGACGCTGGGACGAAGCGCGCGGTCGGAACCCGGTCAACCTGCAGTTCCCCTGCAGCATCCAGGCCTGTCGTGGACTCACCTCCGCGACGCCGGCCCACGGAAGCGCAGGGACGGAGATGGTTGGCGGGCGGCAACTTACGCCGGAGCAGCGGCGACTGTTGCGTTTGATCGGTCAGATGCCACTGGCGGCCACGGCAGACCTGGCCCTCATCGTGAGTGAACCAGAGATAGAACTCCAAGCCCAGCTCGATGCGCTCGTCCTGGGCGGCTGGATGGGCTCGCTGCGGCGCGGCATGGTCGAGGTTCCTCGACAGCGCTGGTACCTCACCGCTCGTTCGCTGACCGAGCTCTACACCACCGATCACACTCACCTCGGTCCCCGCGAACTGTTGCGGGACGGCACGCCGAAGCCAGCTATCGCCGACATGCTGGCCTCAAGTCGCGCCGAGGGCACGCGAATTGCGCTCGACCATGAACACTACGGTCACCGCGACCGCCTTGAGTTCTCGCCCTTCCTCTCGAGGGCGGTCGATGCCGGGCCCGGACACGAGCATCCGCCCTGGACCGCGACGGCGCGCGGACTGCAGACCTGCCTGCGCCGGCTGCCCATGCTGGAAACCCTCTACCAGCTCGCGCCTGGGCTGCTACTGGACGGACATTTGCGGCATCCGGATTGGGACATGCCGCCTCCGTTCAGCGACCTCAGGCTGATGCGTAATGGCAGCTTCTTCTCGGCTGTCGCAAGGTACGGCGAGACGATCTGGATACCGCTCACGTATGCCGGACTGCATGCCACCGAGCGTGCGCTGCGGCGCAAGCAAGACCACCGCTTCTGGAATCTCGACTGCTACTCCGCGCAGCGCAAGCGCCTGTTTCGGATCAGTAACCGCGCGTTCTACGAGGATCCGGAGCAGCGGGTCGAGCCGTCGGCGTTGGTCGTTGTCGCCGCCGACGGCTGGGCGGCCGACCTCGCCCGGCGCACGCTCGACGATGACCCACCGATCCTGGTCTGCACTCCTGACCGCCGCTGCTCCGCGCCAATCACGCCTCGGCCCTCGCGCGACCTGATCTCCGATCCGCAGTCGAGGATCAGAGTCGGTCGACCCGAGCGCATCGGGCACTGGTTACATCGAAATCGCGACTTCGACGTGATCGCCGAACCCCTTGCCTACCGCCTTTTCCAGTTGATCGCAGAGTTTCCGGCAATGCGCGCAGGCTGGCTTCAGGAACTCTCAGGCGGGCAGCAGGAACGCGTGCGCCGCATTCTGCAGCGCCTCGATGACCTTGATCTCGCCGCATGCTTCGAAGAGCGCTACTACCTGGGCGAGGCCGGGATACGCCGCGCCGCTAACTTCAGCCGCGTCCGGCCGGCTGTGATCCGCAGCCGACACGGGTTCTATCTGCAGCGCAAGTGGAGGCTCAGGGAGCAGCGCCACGACGATGGCGTCAACGATCTCGTACTGCAACTAGCCCGTGAGGGAGTCAGGGCGTACGCGGGTTGGCGAGGCGAGGTCAACCTGCCTGGTCTGACCCAGATCCGACCCGACCTGTTGCTGCTCGTCGAGGACGGACCATTTGGATCCGGTCCGCATGCGATCGAGTTCGAGCGTCGCGCGCGGGAACCGGTCCTGATCGCGGGCAAGCTGCGTCCCTACCGACGAGCGGCCGCGGCGCGCCGCGCGGTTCCCGTCCTGTTTGTCTGCCAGACTCGCCGCGCCCGCGACATCTTCATTCGGGAACGAGGCAGCCTTCCGCTCCTCGCCACCACGCTCACCGAAGCCATGGTGGGACCCCTCACTGGAGATCGCACCATTTGGTCAGAGCAGGATCGACCCGTGCCGCTTCACTGCGCCACCTGATCGGCCACGCAGTGGCGCGCTTCCGATCTGTGAGGAGGTCGAGCTGGAGTTCAGTCGCAGACGCTCGACGTACTCACTCGACATCGGGGCGCGCGAGCAACGCAAGCTGCGAGACGTGGCAGGTCTCGCACCAGAAGGCCAGACGCAGGACGCGAGGATCGCCGTAGAACGGTATCACCCGCTCCAGCGAGACGTCGTGACCGGCATGTCCCCAGGTACTGAGTTCGCCGTTGGCTCGCTCGGTGAAGAGCGCCAGGCCGTTCACCCGGTACTCGGCCTTCGGCTCGCACTCGATTAACGCCGCCTCGACTTGAGCAGTCGTGATAGTCATCGCGCCTCCGTTGCCAGATGATAGGCGGTCACAAGATCAATGCAAGTACAGCCTGCCACTCTCTCTACATTGCGCCGTCAGTCGCATTCTTTGTGCGCGTTCCGAAACTCGCGGTCGCAAGCTGGCCGGCAGGACGGCAACAGTCAACCATCTCGGTGACGTGCAGTCACCGTCAAGTGAAGCTCCTCTTACAAGAGAATCACAACGCCCAGACATCCCCTCGTGCGGACTCGTCGCTTAGGACGACGGCGTCGGGTTGCCCGGCTCTTGTTCGGCAGCCTCAGGATTGCTCTGGTCGTCAGGTTCGATTGGTGTTCCGATCGGCATCCGATAGCCGACGCGGGGCTCGGTGAAGATGTATCGGGGCTCTCCCGTGTCTTCGCCAAGCTTGCTGCGCAGCTTGCCCATCATCGTCCGCATCGGCCGAAGATCGGATTCCGGATCCTTGCCCCAGACCCGATCCAGGATCTGTTCGTACGTGACCAGCTTGCCGCCGTTTGCCGAGAGTTCGACCAGCATGCGGTACTCGGTAGGCGTCAGTTGCAGCGCCTCGCCGGCGAGCGTCACGCGGCGCCTGACGTAGTCGACACGCAGTTCCTCGAACGTGTAGGGCGGCGGAGGGACCGATACCTCGCGGCGGCGCAGGGCCGCCTTGATCCGCGCCGACAGCTCGGTCGGCGAGAACGGCTTGACCACGTAGTCCGACGCGCCCTGTTCAAAGGCTCGAGCGATTAACTCGTCGCGGCCATAGGCCGAGAGAAAAATCACCGGCACGTCGGCTCGCTTGCGCATCTCTACCATCAGGTCGATACCGTCGGTGTCCGGCAGTACCAGGTCAAGCAGCACCAGTTGGGGCCGCTCCTCGGTCATCAGTTGCATCGCCTCCTGCGGATCGCCGGTCACGACCGCGTCGAAGCCGTCGGCGACGAGGACTTCGCGCACAAAGCGCAACGCCTGGGGATCGTCGTCGACGGCCAGGATGCGGGGTCCGGGTTGTTCTTCCGGCTGGGGAAGCTCTTCGATCAGCGTCGTATCGGACGGCGAGCCCAGGCCGGCCGCCTCGACGGTCAGCAGCGTGAACGTGAAACGCGCGCCCTTGCCGACACCGTCGCTCTCCGCCCAGATGCGGCCACCGTGGCCTTCGACGATGCCCTTGCAGATCGCCAGTCCCAACCCCGTGTCGCTGACCTGGCCTTCCGACTGACCAGCGGAGAATTTGCGAAACAGGTTGGGCAGACGCTCCTGCGGAATGCCGCTGCCTCGGTTGGACACGGTGAACGCAAGATGCACGTCCGTACGCGCGACGCTCAGTGTGATGATGGATCCCTCTGGCGAGTTGCGGCTCGCGTTCTTCAGCAGGTTGACAAGCACCTGGACGATTCGCCGCCGATCGGCCATGACCAGCGGCATGTTCGGCTCGATGTCGATCTGCACGGGATTCCCGTCGCCGGCGTTGGCGAACGCACTCCGCGCCCGGTCGACTAACACCGTCGCCTCCGCCGGCTCCGGACTGACCGGCAGCTCGCCGGTCTGAATCCGCGCCGCGTCGAGCAGGTCCGAGACCAGACCGTTGAGATGATCGGCCTGCTCGGAGATGATCCGGACGAACTGGCGCACGACCGCCGGGTCAAACTCCACGGCCGAGTCCAGTACGGTCGTGGCCGAGCCCTTGATCGTCGACAGCGGCGCGCGCAACTCGTGGCTGACCATGGCCAGGAACTCGGCCCGCAGACGCTCCATCTCCTCCACCGACGCCATGTCTTGCAGCGTCACCACGACTGTTTCGACCGCGCCGTCGCCGGAGACGATCGGCGTCGCGTTGAGCAGCACGGTGACGCTGCGCCCGTCGGCGACGCGCAACACCACCTCTTCTGCGCGCACCGTCTCTTCGATGCTCAGCAGCTCCGTCATCTGGAACTCCCGCAGAGACACCTCGCGCCCGTCGCCGCGGCGGAAGCTCACTACCTCCAACAACTCTTCCGGCGACTGATCGGCATCGCGCAGCCGATCGACGATGCGCGATGCCTCTCGGTTGAACGATCGCGGCGCGCCGGTGCGGGCATCGAACACCACCACGCCCACCGGTGAGGTGTCGATCAACGCCTCCAGGTCGGCGCGGGCGCGCTGCTCGTCGCGATGGCGGCGGGCGTTGGCGATCACCAACGCCGCCTGCGAGGCGAACATGACCAGCGTCTCCTCGTCCTCCCCGCTGAACTGCCGGTCGTCTCGATCATGGGCCAGGTAAATCGTGCCCACGCCGACGCCCTGGTGACGGACCGGCGCGACCATCAGCGACGTCGCCGGCAGCGGCGGGCGGAAGCTTGGCATCCCCTCAGGGCTCATGTGGCTGTCGATGTCCGAGATGCGCAGCGGCTCGTTCACTCCGCTCAGGTAAGAGAAGAACGCCGGCGCCTCAGGCATCTCCAGCAGCGCCTGCCGTTCGTCTTCTGAAACGCCTGAGACGATCAGGTCGGAGGTCAGCCCGTCGTCGCTCATGACCATGATCGCGCCGTAGCGTGAACCCGTCAGCGCCCGGGCGCCGTCAACTACTTCCTGCAGCACGGTGTCGAAGTCAAGGCTCTCCGAGATCCGCAGGCTCGCCTCGCCCAGTCGCGAGAGACGCTCCTCCAAGGTCGCGATACGCCGTGCCTGCACTTCATCCTGGGCCATGCCTGTCCTCTTCCGTCTGTCGGAGCTTCCTTATGACTCGATCTTGACCGTCACAGAGCATCATACAACGCCGTTTCCGCAGTGACCATGCAGTGACATGCGAATTGACAGACTCCAATAGCTTCGAGTCTTGAACAGCGGAGACGAGGGCAAACAATGCACATCAATCTCAGCCTTCATCGGGCAAGGATTGACGGCCTGAAGTCGGATCGCCGTATGACGTGGAGATCCGCGCCGCGGGTGGACGCGTCTCCGAGTGCTAGGCGAGCGGAGTCGGATCGAGGAATCGGTCGAGCACGTTGCGCGTGATGCGCGAGACGTTGTTGTCGTGATCGTTATGGAACAGCGCCGAGCTCCAGCCGATCGAACCGGTCGAGAACACGGCGCCTCCGCGCGGCGTCTCGAAGAAGACCACGTCTGCGTGTACCTGCGGATCGTCCTGCCCGCCGATCGAGAGCAGCATGTGACCGATGTCCTCGTTCACGCGAATATAGGCGTCGGTGTGCTGCTCGGAGGTTGCCACGGTCAGGGCGTGGGGCGGCGTGCCGTAGGCGCGGCTGGCCGAGTCCAGTTCCAGCCCGGCCGCGCCGCCTCCGATCAGGCCGAAGTCGCCGATGATCTCATTCTCGACGCCCTCGAAGATGAAGGCAACGCGCGGGTCGTGGCTGTCGTCTGTCCGCCGGAAGTAGGAGGAGTGGTCAAAGCCCTGGGCGATAAATCCGTTGCCGACCAGTGACTGCGGCGTGCGGCCGGCGCGCCACCAGAGGCCGCCGTACTCGCCGGTGAAGGCCATGTAGTACTCGCCCGGCTCGCTGGCCCAGGAGCGAGAGCCGTCCTCGGTGCGGCGCATTTCCATGGCCCCAGGCTTGTCGTCGCGGTAGGCGACGCGCCAGTAGAAGCCGTTGCCGCCCATGTACATCAGCCGGCCGCCGCGCTGGGTGAAGGCATGAACGGCGTCCCACATCTGCGTGGAGTAGTACTCCGGATGACTACAGGTCATCACGCAGGAGTAGCGCTCCAGAAGCGAGACGCCGTCATGATGCATATCTTCGTCAGTGATCACGTCGAAGGGAATGCCTTGCGCCTCGAGCCACTCGACCAGATGCATGTCGGCGCTGAGCTGCCAGAGCCAGGGATGGGTTGGACGGATGTTGATTAGCGGACGCAGCCGCGAGGAGTAGCAGACGCCCGTACCGTCGTTGTGGTGGTCATACATCGAGTTGCCGTACTCGGGATGCCGGTTGAGGTAGCGTTCGTCAGGCCCGATCACAGCGAGGTGATTGGCGAGCAGTTCATTGCCGAATTCGATACTGCCGCGAGAATTGCCGTAAGCCATGTAGCTGGCCGTGGGAATTAGCAACGCGAGCGATGCAGTGGCCCGATCGGCACGATCCTTGCGCTCACTGAGTTCGCGCGGTGGACGCACAACAAACGTGATGTGATCTTCCTGGTCGCCGGAGCTGAGGCGGGCGGCGTAGAGACCGCTGGGCGTGTCGGCAGGGACTTCAAGCTCGAAGTCGGCGTCCCACTCGCAGTCGTAGAGCGAGTCATCGAGGAAATGGATGGCAGCGTACTGATCGGGCGCGTGGCGATAGCTGAGTTCGTCGCCTGTCCAGTTGGAGCCGCGCACAGCGCGGATCGGAAGGTTGATCAATTCTCCATTGGCGCGGTTGGGCGAAATGTCAATGATCTCGTCGGTCTCAAACGCCTGGCCAAAGTCCCAGGCGGCACAGATGTCGGTCCGCAGATCGACGGGAACCGGTCCTGAGCGCAGCGCTTCGATTTCACTGGGCTCAAGTACGCGGGAAGCGACGACCGGGCGCTCGATCCGCCCGTTGAAAATCATCTCTCCGACCGGTTTCCCGCGGGCCTCCTCGCGGCTGGCCGCGGCGATTAAGAGCGGCGCGTCGCAATCGACGGCCGCAGCCCCGTCGCTAGCGTGACGGGCTTCGCCGCTCGAGGTGTCGCGGGCGTAGGAGTCGAGAAGGTGTTGCCGCAGAAGCACCTCGCCGTTGGCCGAGTTGTACGTGGCGCTGACCAGGTACCACTCGCGGGAGACGAACGGCTGGCCCAGGGCGTGCTCGGACAGACCGCCCGCGCCGTCTCCGAGTTGTAGGACGAGACCATCGGACGGATCCGTCCAGAGCGCGAAGCCGCGACCGGCGTCGACGTCCATCTTGGAGATCAGGCAAGCTCGGCGGACGGCAGGCAGCGTAGGGAAGATGGTGGCCTGGAGGGAGAGATCGCCTAGGGCGCGAAAGGCCGGGCCGTCCGGGACCACGGCATAGGAGCCGCAGTAGGTCTCCTGCGTTCGGGCGGGATACTCACCGCTCACGGACGTTGGCAGGAGTTCGTCGCGGTAGCCGGGCCCGTCGGGCTGGCGGTCGCCGGAGATCAGGCGGACGATGTCCGCCTGGTAGCGATCGACGCCCGGTTCGCAGCTGACCATGAAGCGGATGCGCTCGCCCGGAGCGACGCTGATCTCGTCGCTGTAGCCGGCGATCTTCTTTTCGAGCATGGACTGTTCCCCAGGGGCTACATCAATCGAGGACGAGTGGCGTTCCAGTGATCAGTTCCCAGCGCATCCTGAAGACCGCTCGCTCCGCATCTTCGAGGGAGTTGAAGACCTGGTCTTCGAGCAGGGTGACATCGACGCCGCGCTGTCCGGAGAGCTGGGCGAGACCCCACTCCTGGTAGGGAACGCGGGTGACGAGCACATAGCGGCCGGCCGCCTCGGTGTCGCGCATACGCGTGACGATGCGCTGCAGCGCTGCGCTGTGCGGACCCATGGGATTAGCCATGAACTCACGCGCGAGATCTGTGCGGCTGGGGTCAATCGGGTACTGAGAAGGCATCCGCACCCTCGCTGGTTTGGTGGCTCAGGCTAGGCCGGGCGCGAGAGGGATGCAACCGACGAGGCCGGCGCCCGCTGGCGTCGGGGCCAATAGACTGACCTCCCTACGGGCATTGATGCCGAAGGTCTGATTGCGGATGAGCCTCTCCACGCATCCTCAGTTTCTCAACGACCATCGGGCCGAGGATGACTGCGGTGGTTGCTGGCGTTCCTTCCCGCGTGCGTGTCGATGCGGCGGACAAATCCATGCGGAGCGCGGGGACGAGAGCGAAACCGGGGATGTCTGGTTGCGGCGCTGGTGCTCAAGTTGCGGGATTGACTGGGACGAGCCGATTCGGGACAAATCGTAGGCGACCAGAACAACGGACCCTCACCCCCTCCCTCTCCCAGAGGGAGAGGGGGTCAGATGTCCGGCTGGAAGTGCGGATGGGCCACGGCCTCATCGGGCCAGAGAAAATCGAAGCCGGCCTTGAGCGCGTATTGCCGATCGAGATCCTCGCGGTCGCCGATGTGCAGGTAGACATCGGCGTCGAACCGGTCCTTGACGTCGGCCAGCATGTGCTTACCGACGACGAAGTCAACCTCGATGTCATGGTCTTGCCAGAGCGCTCGTTGGCTGCTCAGGGTGCGATCGGAACAGCTGCCGATCAGGAAGTCCTTGTCGCGGACCAGGCGGACCATGTCCATGGTCAGCGGGCCGGGGGGATCGCCTACTTCCAGCGTGCCGTCGATATCGAAGCTGATCAGTATCGTCACGGACTGCTCCTCGGTCTCCGACATCGCGGGCGCCCCCTTCAGCCTTCGGCAGCTTCCCCCAGAGGGGGAAGCGGGAGATTGTTCTAGTCGGGGCTGGCGCTCCAGACGGTGTAGTTGCCTCCGAGCGGCATCGGCCCGCCGGAAACTCCCACCTCCGGTTTGACACCGGTGACCTGCCGCGCGCCGGCGCGGCCCTGCAACTGTTGGATACAGTCCGTGTGCATCCAGACCCGGCTGCGACCGCTACCGACATTGCCCCCGCTTGGGGAGACCGGATTCGGTCCCTCGATGCTGATATCGGTCTGGTAGAAGTCCAGCGCCTCGCCGAACTTGATCCCCCGATAGCCCAGGCCTTCGAGGTGGAACTGATGGAATAGCGAGAAACCGTCGTACATGTTCTCGAAGGAGAGATCGTCGGCGGTGATCCCGGCGCCCTCGTAGATCTTGCGGCCGGTGAGGGCAGTGTCGGCTTCTACTTCATCCAGCGTGGGCAGCAGGCTGCGCGGTCGGGTGTTGCTGGAGGCGTGATTGAGGATGTAGACCGGCTTCTGCTTCATGTCTTGCGCGCGCTCGGCCGTGGAGAACAGGTAGGCGCCCGACATCATGATCGGAATGTCGTTGTCGAACAGGTTAGCCGGCTTCGCGATCCAGCGCGAGGCGAGATAGTCCTCGGGCCCCAGTTCCTCCGGCCGATGCTGGGCCCAGTAACCCTCGGGGAACCTGAGTCCATTGCGGCGCGAGTTCTCCATGAACGGCGCCATCATGTCGTGGGCTTTGCCGTACTTGCGGCAATATTCGGCGAATTGCAGGGCCGTGCTGTAGGAAGCGGGACCTCCCCAGAGCTGGGTGATCGCCGGAGTCCCCGGCAAGGCGTTGCCGGCGTTGGCGCCGCCCTGGTAGTAGCGGCCCTCGAAGTTGTGCCAACTCTTGACGACGAGGCAGGTGTGAGCCAGACCGTCGCCCACGGCCTGGGCGGTGACGTTGAGCGCGTTGGACATGCAGCCAGGGCCGTACATGGTGAAGTTGACGTTGGTCAGCTCGGGCATGTTGGCGAGCAGCCACTCGGCGCTGAGTTTGGCGATGCCGTCGAGCGGATCGTCGGTCTGGTTGAAGCTCTGGATTACATCCATCGGGAGCGGCTTGCCCGCTTCCCAGAACGCCCCTGTGGTAGTTACAGGGACAATGACCAGGCCATCAATCTGGTCTGGCGCGACGCCGGCGTCGTCGATCGCCTTGCGCAGCGCGTCGATAGTGATCGCGCCGACGCAAGTCTCGGGCCGGCCGTCCCAGCGGCGCGACGTTGGCGCATGGCCAACGCCGACCGCGGCCACCTTGCCCCGGTGCTCCCAGATCCCTAGCCCCTCGTCATTGCGGTACATCGCATCGGGTGCGGTTGGTGTGGTCATGTCGGGTACTCCAAGCCAGTCGGGTTATCGAACGGAAGAGGATCAGTCGGCAATCACGCGCCACTCAGGCACGAGCTGTCCGTTGGCCGAGGGTTCGAAGATCACCTCGACAGCCGCGCCGACCGGCACGTCGTCGACCGGTATGCCGGGCAGATGCGAGTACATCTGGATTCCCGGGTCGTCGTCGAGCATGATCACGGCGAGATTGAACGGCTGGTCCTCCTGCAAGAGGCGGATGGGGCAGTCGTGGACGACGCCGTAGTTGTAGATCCTGCCGCGTCCGCTGACTTGCTTCCATCCGAGCTCCCCGCCGTCGTCGCAATCGCGGCAGCTGTCGGAGGGCGGATGCTGCAGTCGATCGCAGTCGACGCAGTACTGGATAACCAACCGCTGTTCGTTCGCGGCATCCCAGAATGGTTGAGTCAGTTCGTCCGGCTCGACGCCTTGCTTGGCCATCGGTTCTCTCCATCGCTAAGCGGCACAGGCCTAACGCTCTTGCGGGGCGCCTGCGGCATGGCTGCAGGATACAGTTCGGTTGTGCGATGAAACGTGGCAAGTGTCGGATGCTCGTCTTCACCGATGAACCGCTCGGGGTTGTCATGGATCGGTGAGTCAAGTGACAGCACGAACAGCAGAGGGGGCCCCAACATGCGAATCACGCTCACCAACGTCTTCGTAAGTGACCAGGACGAAGCCCTGCGGTTCTACACCGATACCCTCGGCTTCGTGAAGAAGCAAGACGTTCCTGTTGGGGAGTTCAAGTGGCTCACCGTCGTCTCGCCCGATGACCCGGATGGGACCGAGCTTCTGCTTGAACCGAATGAAAACTCAGTGGCAGAGGCTTATCAGAGAGGGTTGTTTGAACAGGGCATCCCAGCGGCGTCCTTTGGCGTGACAGACATCCAGGCGGAGTTCGAGAGATTGAAGTCACTGGGCGTGGCATTCTCCATCGGGCCGACAGAGATGGGCGCTGTCACTATTGCGGTCTTCGACGACACCTGCGGCAACCTGATCCAGATCATGCAGACGTAGCGACGACCAACCAGAGCACCCCACATGCCAGTACGGGGCGGTCTGAGTCGAGAGCGCTGCCCGCCGGAAGCAGGCCCAGCGAGTGTGGGGAAGAGTCTCCTATGGTGAGGCGACATCCAGGGGCGTGCTGAAGTGCCAGCGGTCGAACGCGGCGGTAGCAGGGAGGAATCGGGCGCGAGGCAGGAGGCGAGCGCTCCAGGTCCCGTCTTCGAGGCGGTTGAGCAAAGCGAACTCGACGCTGCCGCTTGCGAGGCGGCGTGCGACAATCCGGAGGTTGCGGGCCGACTGTTCCGCTCCCACCTCGATCACCGTGCTGACGCGCCATGCGCCCGTCGGCGAGTCCGCGGCCAGGAAGCGCCGCTGAGGCAGGATCAACGACTGCCAGGACTCACCTCGGGCGCGAACCTGGAGCGCAAACTCGACGCGGCCGGCCGCGACGCGACGAGCGGCGATACGCGCCTCCGCCACTGTCGGCGCCGGCGCGACCGTAACGCTCAACCTGCTCGTGGGGCTGTTCAGCGATCCGTCGCTTGCCGACACGATCACGCTCGCCGTACCCGGACCAACCGGAGTCACGACCAGCACGCCGTTGTCCAGCACCGCGGTCGCTACGCCCAGATCCGAGGATCGGCCCAGCGTGTAGTCAAGCGGATCACCGTCCGGGTCGCTGAAGTACGTGGCCAGATCGATTCGGGTCGGGTCTTCACCTGTGATGAGCTGGAGCCTCGGTAGCGCGGTGGACCTTGGGGCCTGGTTGCCGGTCTCCACCGTCACGCGGTAGGCGCGCGTTCGGCTGCCGTCGGGCGAGATCACCGTGATGATGACCCGAACACCTGCCGACAGCGCGACCTGGTGCCCGCTCTCAGCGTCGCTGTCGGTGTCGGCCGGTTCAATCTTGACGCTGGCATCATCCTGCGCCGCCTCCACGTCGACAGTGGTGAAGTCGGCGCTCGATGTTCCGCGATACTCCGTGCGCAGAGGAGAGAAGGGACCGAACTCGACTGAACTGAGCGACAGCGATTTCAACCGCGCATCAAACGCGTCGGGCATGTTGTAGCTGTAGAGCTTGGCGTCCTGTGCATCCGCAACCAGCAGTACCTCGAGATCGGACCAGATACCGCGTGCGTCGCCATTGCCGGCCTTGAGCAGGAAGCGGAAACTGAACTCTTCCGACTCAAGGCGCGTCAACGCGCCTTCCTCGATGCGATACGCGAACACACGGTTGGCGCCATCGTCGGAGATCCAGATCGTGACGCCGTCGGACCAAGTGCCGCGCGGACTGCGGTTGAGCGAGTCGAGCTCGTACTCAGCCAGCAGCTCGCCGCTGGCCAGTTCATAGACGAAGAGCGCATCCTGTCTGCTGTCAACGACGTACATGAGGGTGCCGTCAGACCAGATACCGCGTGGGTCACGATTGCGCTCATCAAGTTCGAGATCGCGGTCGGGGAGCCGCGCGCCATCCTCGAGCCGATAGGCGAAGAGCTTGTCCTGCCCGCTGTCGGCGACCCACATCACCTCACCATCCGACCAGATGTCGTGGGAAAAGCGGTTGCCGGAATCTAGTTCGAACTCGGCTTCCTCGAGGCGATCGCCGCTGTGGAGCTCGTATGCGAAGACGCGGCCAAGGCCGCTGGTTGAGTTCTCCAGCACCCAGATGGTCTCGCCGTCCGACCAGATGCCGGTCGGATTCTCGTTCTTGGGGTCGAGTTCGTCCAAGTCGCGGTCGACGTTCCAGTCGAAGTCGGCCGCGGAGGGAGCCACGGGGGGAGGTAGCACGAAGCCGAATCCCCCGCCGCCGCCTGAGGAACCGGAGCGAATGAAGGCGCCGCCCGTGACCGTGATCACTACCTGGATCCTGTCGTCTACGCCATCGTCTGCGTCGTACGAAGCATCGAAGCCGTCGTTGACGGTCACGTCGAGGCTGTATGTGTCCTGATCCGCTTCGACCAGC
The DNA here is from genome assembly GCA_009838915.1 of Chloroflexota bacterium. Lineage (GTDB taxonomy): Bacteria > Chloroflexota > Dehalococcoidia > Bin125 > Bin125 > Bin125. Next base: position 22,850 of record VXQT01000013.1, on the reverse strand, counting down.
ACGTCGCTCGTCCTGATTTGACCGGTCAACGGATCGATCGTGAAGTGCTCCGCGTCGGCTCCTTCCAGTTCATAGGTAAGGACTTCGCCTTCGTCGTCGTCCATGGCGCGCACCGGCGCGCCAACCGGACGGCCCTTCCCAGATCCCTGACGGATGCTGCGCGTTGTCGACGTCTCCGTGAAGTCAGGCGCGCTATTGGTGCCTGGACGGGTCGCGCCGATTCGCGCCTGGGTCGAGGCCGAGGCCTCCTTGTTGCCGCCCCGACGGTCGGTGTACGAGACTGTTGCGCGCAAGTACTGGTTGACGTCGTCACTGGTTGCCGTGTAACTCGCATTGTTTGCGCCGGGAATGTCCGACCAGCTCGAGCGGTTACTGGAACGCGACCACTGCCACTGCTCGCCTGAGACGCTGCCGTCGTCGTCTTCCAAGCCAGCCGTGAGCTGCGTTGACACGTCCACCCAGCCGCGCGGCGGGGTGATAGTGACTACCCCAGACTCCTCCACATCCGTCACCGAGACGGTTACCGACAGAGAACCAGAAAGACTTTGGACTGGATCGTCGTCAGTGGCAGTAATGGTCACCGAGTAAGAGGTCTGGTCCTCGTAGTCGGGCGGCGAGGCGAAGTACAACGCTCCGCTCTGGGTGATGAAGAAATCGTCATCGTTGTCCACGGACCAATTCAGCTTGTCGCGCTCCGGGTCCGTGCCGGTGTATGTCGCGACTGCCCGATCGGAGTTCTCCGGGAAGGAGGGCATGTCTTCGCCGGTGACGACAGGCGCTTCGTTCACGTCGATGAGCGTGATGACCACGCTCTGCCGGTCGTCGATCGCGTCGTCGTCCGGGTCGCCCAGCGAGTCCGCGCCGTCCGAGACCTCGACCGTGACCCGCAGTGTGCGCTTCGTCTCGAAGTCCAGTTGCGCGCCGGAGGCAACTCGCAACTGCCCGTCGTTCGCGCCGACTGTGAACAGCGGCGCGTCTGTGCCGCTGAGCGTGTACGTCAGCGGGTCGTTGTTGAAGTCCGTGGCGGCAACGGGATCGCCCACTGGATCTCCGGCGTTGGCGTTCTCTTGCAGCTCGCGCTGGCCTCGCTCCGTCGCCGGGAACGCCGGCGCCGAGTTGACCGGCGGCGGCTGTCCGATCCGCGGCGACACCTTGACCGCCGTCTTACCCGAGCCTTCGCCATCGTCGTAGCTGGCGATCGCCCGGATGTAGTTGCCCGCGTCGGTGTCGTCCGGAGTGAACACGGCGGACGTCGCCCCGGCGATGTTGGCCCATCCTGAGGTGCTGCTGCGGGAGCGCGACCATTGCCAGGTGACGTTGGTCGGAATGTCGTCGTCCTCCAGCGTGGCCGTCACCGGGACCCGCGCCTGGATCGTCGCCGTCTCCGAGGAAAGAGTGACGGAACCGGGTTCTTCGACGTTCGCCACTGTGATCGTCACGTTTTGCGTGTCGTCGATTGCGGTTGATGTGGCGCCGGCGCCGTCCTTGCCGTCGTGCACCTCCACGGTGACGCGGTAGCTGGACTTGGTCTCGAAGTCCAGTGTCGCGCCCGAGCCAACTCGAATCTGGCCGCTGCCCGTGATCGTGAACGAGGCGGCGTCGGCGCCGGTCAGCGTGTAGGTCAACCGGTCGTTCTCAGGGTCTTCCGCTGCCACCGGCGCGCCGACGTTGGTCCCCGCCCGCGAGTTCTCATCCACCGTGCGCTGGCCCGTCTCCGACGAGGGGAACAGCGGCCGGCGGTTCTCGCTGGGCACCGGGTTGGTGATTGCTTCCGCCCGCTTGCCGCCGCCGCGCCGGTCCGTGTACTCCACCACGGCCCGCAGGTAGGAGTCCTCATCGCTCACCGTGGGGGTGTACCTGTTGGTGGTTGCTCCCGATCCCGTTGCGGGCGACCAGCCTGAGCGTCCGTCCTGCGAGCGGGACCACTGCCAGCTCTGGCCTGTGACCCCGCCATCGCCGTCCGTGAGGGTCGCCGTCACCGGCGTCCCTGCCTCGGGCTCTGTGTCCGAGAGGGTGACGACACCCTCCTCCTCTACGTCGATCACGCGCACCGACACATCGGTTGTCACGTCGACCGAGTCGTCATTGATCACCATGTCATTGATGTCCAGGCCCTTGCCGTCATGCAGGCTCACGGTGAAGAACAACAGTCCCTGCGGCCCCGCCGTCTCGAAATCCAGGTCGCCGACGGCCGTGATCTGTCCGGATGATGGATCGATCTCGAAGAGCGCAGAGTCCTGCCCCGGATCAATGGCGAAGGTGAGGTTGTCGCCGTCGCGGTCCGTGGCCGTGATTCGTTCGGGCAGAATCCTCCCTGCGGGCCCCTCTTCGATCGCCTGGCTGGTTCCCGAGCGGAATCGAGGTTTCACATTGGGTAGAGGGTCGGCCTGCACCGGCGACGTCTCGCCGCTGGTCAGCATCTTGCGATTGGCGAAGTTGCGGTCCGCGTTTCGCCGGTCGAAGTAGGACACCTCGGCCCGCAACGGCTTCCCGGCGTCGTCCTCGTCAACCGTGTAGCTCAGCGTGGTCGAGGCGGCGCTGCCGATAGTGATTGGCTGCCAGACTCCGGATTCCTGCCCCCTCAGGGTCCAGCTGATGTTTGTAGCAGTTGTGTCGATGTTGCCGTCAGGGTCCGACAACGTGAACGAAATCGTGTCCCCTACGACCGGATCCAGGTTGCTCACCTGGATCACGCCCGTCTCCTCGATATCGCGCACCGTCACGGTGACGGGCTGCTCGGCGGTGCGGCGGTTCGTCTTACTCAGGATGTCGGTGGTCACGACGGTGAAGTTGTAGACGTTGTCGCCGCCGGAGTCCTTGGGATCCTCGAAGCTGGGCGTCTCTTTGAAGACGACGTTGCCGCCCGAGTCGATCTCGAAGTCGCCCGCGTCCGTTCCCGTCAGCGACCATGTAACCCCGCCCTCCTCGTCGCGACCGGTGTAGGTCGCGATCGTGGGGAAGGCATAGGGCGGCTCCGAGAAGTCCGCGTCCAGGGTTGCGTCGTGTTCGTCGAGCGCGATCGCGGTCTCGACGGTTCCCGTGAACTCCGGCCGCTCGTTGACGTCGAAGATACGGATGAAGACCTCATGCATCGCGGTATTGGTGCCGTCGGACGCATTCACCGTGAAGACGTAGCCGTTAGCGCCGACATCGGTTGAGGAACCCATCGGATCCTCGAAGTCCGGCACGATGTTCCAGCGGGCGATGGCGCTCTCGTCCGCATCGGCGGTCATGACGAAATCGGCGTCCTCAGCAATGACAAAGTCAGCCGCGTCTGGACCGGCGATCGTCCAGATGATGTCGTCGCCCTCCTCGTCGCGAGCCTCGACCCGGTACCAGTAGGCCTGGTTTGGCACCGTGGCGGGAATGGTCGACATCTCAGCTGCAGTGATCCCAGAGTCATACTCGATCTCGTCGGCGTGCCGACCAGTCGAAACCGCTGTGAACCCGGGCGTCTCGTTGATGTTGGTGACCGTCACGGTCATCGGATACTCGCGCGTGTTCGGGCCGTCGCTGAGCTTGACGATGAATTCGTACATGTTGTCGCCGGCCGTGTGGCTCTCGGCGGTGTTCACGCGGTCGGTCGGATCTTCGAAGTTGGGCCGGTTGCGGAAGCTCAGCGTGCCGTGGCCGGTGGTCGAGTCCTCGGTGATCTGGAAGTCGGCGGCATCGGTACCGGCCAGCGACCAAGACAGCTGGGTGAGGATGCTGATCTCCTCGTCCCGGGGGATGTAGGTCATCACGTCCAGGTCGGCGGAATCGGCATCCCATTCGATCTCTGCGAAGTTCTCATCGGGAACGCCGGCCGGCACCTCCGGCGTTTCGTTGACCCCGGTGACGGTCACGGTGACTGGGAATGTCCCGACGCTGTTCGACTCGCCCGCTCCGTCGTCCGCCTCCACGACGATCTCGTACATGTTGTCGGAGGCGCCCATCATGTTTGAGTCCGCCAAATCGGCGGGATTCTCAAAGTCGGGCTCGATGCTGAAGGACAGCACGCCGGTGTTCGCGTCAATGCTGAAGTGAGCCGCGTCCGTGCCGGACACGTCGAACGTGATCGTTTGCAGGCCGGCGTTGTCCGCGTTGTCGTCGTCGGTGGCTGTGTAGGTGCCGATCACGAGCTCTGATGCCGTCGCCGTGTGATCGAACTCGATCTCCGCGAAGCTTGGCCCGGCATCACCCGCGATCACAGGGGTCTCGTTTAGATCGTTGACGGTGACGGCGATGGTCTGCGTGTCTTCCAGCCTGGGGCTCGCGTTGTCTCTCACACGCACTGTCAGGTCGTAGACATTGTTGCCGCCGGTGTCGTCCGGCATCTCGTAGTCCGGCGGACTCTTGAACCTGAGCTCGGCTGTCCCGTTCACGTTTGAGGTGATGTTGAAGTCGCCCGCGTCGTTACCCATCAAGTCCCAGCTCATCGTTCCCGTCGTCGCGTCCGGGTCGGTCGCGATGTAGGTCGCAACGACGCCCGTCGCGTTCTCGTCGAACGAGACGGCGGCGGGAGCCGTGGTCAGTGTGGGCGTCTCGTTGACGTCAGTGACAGTCACGGCCAGCGACTTGGAGACGCTGAGGTGGTTCGACGCGCCCCTGGCGCCGTCGATGCCGTTGTCGGTGACCGTGACCGTGACGTTGTAGACCCCGTCATTGCCGGCGTCCTGCCGGTTCTCGAAGTTCGGCGCGTTCTTGAACGTGAGCACGCCGCTGGTCGCGCCGATCTCAAAGAAGCTCCCGTCGTCGGCGGTCTCCACCGACCAAGTCAGCGTGTTGCTCGCGTCGTGCGCCTCGTTGTTGTCGTTGTCCGGGTCGTCTGCGGCATAGGTGAGGACACCGGTCTGGTTCTCCGCGACGGAGATTGAGGTCGTGGTGGTCTCAATCGTCGGCGTTTCATTGACGTCCGTGAGGTTAATCGTGACCGCGATGTCGTCGTCGTTGGCCGAGTTCACGTTGCCGGCGGCGTCTTTGTTGTCGCGAACATGGACAGTCACGCTATAGCTGCTCTTCGACTCGTAGTTGTAGGTGATCCCCGACTTCGTCTGAATCTGGCCGCTGGTCGAGACGATGGTGAACGAAGACGCGTCCGTGCCCGAGAGTGAGTAGTGCAACGAGTCCCCATCGTCATCCGTGGTCGAGACCGGTGAGCCAACATTCACGCCCAATCCGCTGTTCTCCGCCACGCTGCGGGTTGCGGTCATACTGCTGAATGACGGCTCGACGTTGCTGGCGCCGATCGTGCCCGTCTCGGCATTGGCCGACTTCCCGGAGCCCTGCGGATCGGTGTACAGGACGATGGCCTTCAACTTCTTGCCTACGTCTGCGGCCACAGTCGTGTAGGTGTTGGATGTTGCTCCAGGGATCCCGCTGAACGAACCCGGAGTCGAACCCTGCCGATGCCAACTCCACGACTCGCTTGTGACAGTCCCGTCAATGTCGGTCACCGACGCCGTCAGCTCCTGGCCGCCCGACTCCATCCCCGTGATTGTCACCGTGCCGGGCTCGTCCACGTTGGTGACCGTGACAACGACGTTGATGAAGTCGTCGGTCATGGTGTCGGCGTTGCCGTTGGTGTTTCCGGGGGTGTTTATCTTGCTGTCGCGCACCTGCACGGTCACGTTGTAGACGTTGTCCGTGCCCACGTCCGTTGGGTTCTCATAGTCGTGCACGGCGCTGAACTTGAGATCGACTTGTCCGTCGCCGTGGTCGGCGATGGCGAATCTGGCCGCGTCTGGTCCGGTCACCGTCCATGTCAACGCATCGGTAGTTTCGGGGTCGTCCGCCGCGTAGGTTTGGAGGACTGCCGTGGTCGCAGTGTTCTCCGGCCTACTGATGGTGGTGAAGCTGGTCCCCGTGGTCGTGATCACGGGCGCCTCGTTGACGTTGACGACTTCAAAGGTCACGGCAACGGTGTCGTCGATAGCGCTGTCGGAACCGCCCTGGGAGTTCTTGCCGTCGCGCACTTGCACCGTCACGTTGTAGACGTTGTTCCCGCCCTGGTCTGCCGGATTCTCGTAATCGGGCACGTTGCTGAACCGAAGCTCGCCATTCCCAGAACCGATGGTGAAGTCGCCCGCGTCGGGACCGGACAACGACCAGATCAACTGGTCCGATTCCGGGTCGCTGGCGTTGTAGGTGGCGAGAACCTCCGAGGTCGGCGTGCCCTCGCGTCTCTCGCCTGAAATGAGCACAGTACCGATGGAGGGCGGCTCGTTGACGTTGGTGACGGTGATGGCGACCGCAATGGTGTCGTCGATAACGGCGTCAGCCGTATCGCGAACATTGACCGTCACGTTGTAGACGTTGTCTTGACCGCTGTCCCGGCGGTCCTCATAGTCGGGGGAGTCCTTGAAATGCAGGTCTGCACCAAAGAGATCAAACAGGTTCGAATCGGCGCCGGTCAGCGTCCAGACCAGCGTTCCGTTCTCTGGGTCGTCTGCCGTGTAAGTGGCGAGGATGGTCGTGTCCGGCGTGTTCTCCGCGACACTGATGGTGGCGAAGCCGGCCCCTGTGCTCGTGATGACTGGCGGCTCATCCACGTCGTCAACGTTGATCGTCACGGCGATGGTGTCGTCCCAGACGGTGTCGGCTGCCCCTGCGTCGTTCTTGCTGTCACGCACCTCAACCACAACCGAGTAGCTGTCCTTGCTCTCGAAGTTCAGTGCAGCGCTGGTCTTGATCTGCCCGCTGGCCGATTCGATGGTGAACGACGACGCATCCGTTCCCGTCAATCGATACTCCAAGGTGTCTTCGCTGTCGTCATCCATTGCCGACACGGGATCCCCGACGTTCGTCCCCGACACGCTGTTCTCCGGCACCGTGCGCGTGGCGGTCTCGGCGTCGAACTCTGGCTCGTTGTTTCCCAGGATTGTTCCCTTGATCCTGATTTTGAGCAGGTTCGTATCGTCGCTGGTCCAAGCATCCTCGGGTACGCTCTTCCAGAGGCGGTTGTCGGCGATCGTCCATCCGTCGGCGCCACCGCTGTCCTCGCCAGTCGAATCAATCCGTTCAACGTTTCCAGCAAGCGAGCCGCCAATACTACTGGTGATCACGACGGCGTACGTGGTGCTGGGGTCGAGTGTCGTGTCGTCGGGCGCGGTGAACGCCTGCGTCCCGTTACCGATGGAATCGGGGTTGGTCAGAGTGGCGTGCTCCGCGTTCGGGGTCCCGTCGCTGTTCGTCGTAAAGATCTTGACCAGCAGGGTCGTCGCGTTGCTCGTGCCTGTGAAACGCAGCTCGACTGTGTTGAGGACGTACTGGACAGAGTTGCTGCCCGTCGTGAACGCCTGTGCCTGGATGCTGGATGCTTCGGACGTCGAACCCGATTGGTTGAAGTTCCCGACCAGCGTGACCTCGTTGCGCGGGACGGAGCGGGGTTGCGACTCGCTGCTCTGCTCAACAGGGTCCGACTCGGGCTCCGGCTCGGTGGCTGTGGCTTCGGGAATCGTGATGTCGGTCCGGTTCGACCTCGATCCCTGGTCGTTTGAGCGGATCCGGTAGCGATAGTCCTCTCCGGCGGTGACCGTCGTGTCGGTGTAGGTCAGGACGTCGCCGTCGACGCTGGCGATCTTCGTCATCCGCGAGCCTTCGACGTCCATGTCGCGGCGGTAGACGGCGTATTCGTCCGGCGTGCACTCGCCCGAGGCCTCCCAGTTCAGCACGACCGACGCGTTGTCCTCGCCCAGCGCACTGGCCAGGTTGATCGGCGGGACGTTGCAGGTGGCGTCGGCGTGGACGCCGTCCTGCGAGACCGTCAGCAGCCCAGCCAACGCAATCATGGCCAACAACGCCGTCAGCCTGATGTTGGCAAACCGGAACCACCGCCGATCGCTGGTGCCCTTGTGCGCCCGCTCCATGGCCATCGCGCTCATCACCCCCCACACATCCGCTGGAAGCGCTGATTGCATTCCGCGCGGCTATACAAATCTACCATTTCTGGTAGGTATGTTTACACCAACACCTCATGCGCTGGGCAGAGTTGTAGGCAGGACGGCCATGCGAATGCCTTGAGGTCTCCGTGCGGGTCGGTCCGCCGGGACCTGGTCGGTCGTGGGTGGGGGCGGCCTGAGCGCGTTCCCTCGCTCAGCCGCCCATTCGACCTAGCCCTCCGTCTCGCCCCTGGGCATCCGGTAGCCGACCCGAGGCTCGGTGAAGATGTACCTGGGCTGTTCAGAGTCCTCGCCCAGCTTGCGGCGCAGTTTGCCCATCATCGTCCGCATCGGCCGCAGATCGCCGCTGTTATTGGCGCCCCAGGCGCGGTCCAGCAGACGCTGGTAGGTCACCACTCCGCCGGAGTGGGCCGAGAGCTCGGCCAGCATCCGGTACTCGGTCGACGTCAGCTGGAGTGGTTCGCCGCCGAGCGTCACCGTGTGCTGCGCGTAGTCGACCCGCAGCTCGCCCAGGACGTAGGGCGGCGGCGGCACCGACACCTCGATACGGCGCAGGGCCGCCTTAACCCGCGCCACCAGTTCGGTCGTCGAGAAGGGCTTGACCACATAGTCGGCGGCGCCCTGCTCGAACGCCTGGGCGATCAGCTCATCGCGTCCGTAGGCCGACAGGAAGATGACCGGTACGTCCTTGACTTTGAATATCTCGCCCATCAGCTCGATGCCGTCGGTGTCCGGTAGCACGAGATCCAGCAGCACCAGCTGCGGCTGGCGCTCCTCCAACAGCCGCAGCGCCTCCCGGGGGTCCCCGGTAACGACCGGCTCGAAGCCGTCGGCGGTCAGCGCGTCGCGGACGTAGCGCAAGGCCTCCGGATCGTCGTCGACCGCGAGGATGCGGGCCTTCTCCCCGCGCTCGGACGGCGAGGCGACCTCCGCCGCCAATGGCGATGGGTCCGGCGAACCGAATCCGGCCGCCTCGACCGTGGGCAGCGTGAAGGTGAAGCGCGCGCCCAGCCCGGGTCCATCGCTCTCGGCCCAGATCCGGCCGCCGTGCGCCTCGACGATGCCTTTGCAGATCGCCAGCCCCAGGCCCGTGTCGCCGCCCTGTTCCTCCGAGCGCGCGCCGGAGAACTTGCGGAACAGGTGCGGCAGACTCTCCGCCGGGATCCCGCGGCCGCGGTCAGAGACGAAGACGGCCACGTGCACGTCCTCGCGCACGGCGCTCACCTGGATCACCGACCCCTCCGGCGAGTTGCGCGCCGCGTTGCTCAGCAGGTTGGTCAGCACCTGGACGATCCGCCGTCGATCCGCCATGACCAGGGGCAGCTGCGGTTCGATGTCGATCTGCAGCGGGTTGCCGCCACCGGTGTTGCTGAAGGCGCTGCGCGCGCGGTCGACCAGGACCGCCAGCTCGGCCGGTTCGGGGCTGACCGGCAGGGTGCCGCTCTCCAGCCGCGCCACGTCGAGCAGGTCGGAGACCAGGCCGTTCATCTGATCGGCCTGCTCCGCGATGATCCGGAAGTACTGGCGCACCAACCCCGGGTCGAGTTCCACGTCCGAATCGAGCGCGATCGAGGCCGAACCCTTGATCGAGGTCAGCGGCGCTCGCAGCTCGTGGCTGACCATCGCCAGGAACTCGGCCCGCAGCCGTTCCAGCTCTTCCACCGCGGCCATGTCCTGCAACGTCACGACGAATGACTCCACCGTGCCCTCGTCGGAGACAATTGGCGTGGCATTGAGGAGCAGTGAAACGCTGCGCCCGTCGGCGACGCTGAGGACGATCTCTTCTGCCCGCACCGTCTCGTCGATGGCGAGCAGATGGGCCAGCTGGAATTCGCGCATCGAGAACTCGCGACCGTCGCCGCGGCGGAATGTCACCCGCTGCAACAACTCCTCGGGCGACTCCTCCGGGTCGCGGAGCCGGTCGATGATCCGTGAGACTTCGCGGTTGTACGACTTGGGCAGGGCCGATCCGGCGTCAAACACGACCACGCCCACGGGTGACGTGTCGACCAACGTCTCCAGGTCGGCCCGGGTCTGCTGTTCCTGCCGGTGGCGGCGGGCATTGGCGATCACCATCGCCGCTTGCGAGGCGAACATGACCAGCAGATCCTCGTCCTCCGGCGTGAACTCGCGGTCGGTCTCGTCGTGGGCCAGGTAGATCGTGCCCAGCCCTTCGCCCCGGTCTCGGATTGGCGCGACCAGCAAGGAGGCCGCGGGCACCGGCGGCTGGAAGGCGGGCATACCCAGCGCTTGCAGATGCGCCTGAACATCGGCCAACCGCAACGGCGCGTCCAGCGTGCTCAGGTACTCGAACAGGGCCGGGGCGTCGGGCATCTCCAGCAGTCCCTGGCGCTCGATGCTGGACAGGCCGGAGACAAGCAGGTCGGACATGCGCCCGACCTCACGGCGCACGGTCATTGCCCCGTAGCGCGCGCCGACCAGCACCCGGGCGCTGTCGACCACCTCGCGCAGTACGGTGTCGAAATCCTCGCTCTCGGAGATGCCCAGGCTGGCCTGCGAGATGCGTAGGCTGGCCTCGCCCAGCCGAGAGAGCCGCTCTTCCAGCTCCTGGATCCGTTGGTCTCGTTCGTCTTGCTGCTTCATGTGTCCCTCCGAGCCCTGCCGACTTGGCGGCGCTGCCCTGTCTCACCTGGCAGAATCCCTGTCAAGTTACAGGAAGTTCTAGCAATCGAGCCTGATGATTACATGAAAGTTATCACATGGCTGGTAGCCTTTCCCCGTAGCCCTGTCAAGCGCTCCATTAGTTCTCAAGGGGAGATGCGCCATGACCATTGCGTGGATCGGAGCCAGGAACACGAGCATCGCCATCCTCGCCGGGCTGGCCGCGGTGCTGGTTGCCGGCCTGTTTACCGTCGCCAGCGCGAACCCGGACAACGGGCTGCGCAACAGCAACAAACAGTCCATCTGCGATTCGAGTCGGGCGGGACAGTGGGAGCGGTTCAACTTCGAGGGACGTGTGTACTTCGGGCAGAACTGTGGCGCCGTTGCTGAACCGGTGCTCGACCTGGACGGCAATCCCGTTCGTTCCGACGCGCCGGCGCCTGGCATCCTGCGCGAGCTGCAGCCTGACGGCTTGGTGAAATCGATCGGTGTCTACGAGGGCGAGCGCCGACGGAACATCGCACCAGGGGCGCCGAAGGGTCCGCTGACCTACCGCGACAACCAGGGGGCGGTTCAGGATGGCGAAGCAATCTGGGAGTCCAACGATGGCCGCCATCGCGCAGTGTACGGCGATGACGGGAGCTACTACCGCGAGGAGCTCATACGCGGCAGGTGGGTCCGGTCGGCGGCATACAACCACCATTTTGGGATCGTCCAGACAGGAAGAAGCGTGATCTGGAACGCCTACTACCGCTGCCAGGGCGGAGAATTGCAGTCGAAGAACTGGTGGGGGCAACTTTACGGGACGAGTTGCGACTAGGCGTGCCGTACGGCAGGGCCCTGTGAGTTTCTGTCCGCGACAACGAGGCGATTCGCGCCGGTCGGCCGAGTTCGCAGCTGCGCCGCAGCGCGTTGCACAGCGAAATGCCCTGGGTGCGGAGTGCGACAAACGGTGGGAGCACGACGTTGACAACAGGCCGTTCAGATCTGTTCCTGAGAAGGAGATGGGTTATGACCACCGGGTCGATCCGACCAAAGAGAATGAGCATCGGAATCGTCGCCGGGCTGGCCGCGGTGCTGGTTGCCGGCCTGTTTACGGTCGCGGGCGCGAACCCGAGCAACGGGTTGCCCACCAGCCCCAATCCCTACATCTGCGATGAGAGCAAGCGCGGGCAATCCGTGTCGTTCAACCACGGGGGCTACGTCTACTGGGGGTTTCACTGCGGCAGCGCCGACCTGGTGCGCGACCTGGACGGCAATCCCATCCGCTCGGACGCGCCAGAGCCCGGCGTGCTGATGGAGTACACGACCAGCGGCGGCCCGGTTGGCGTTTATCGGGGTGAGACCAGACGCAACATCATCGCTGAGGCGCCACCGGGTCCGCTGGTCTACCGAGGCGTTCAGCGCGGCACACTCTTGTGGGAGTCCGACGACGGCAACCACCGGGCAGTCCTGGGCTGGGACGGGAAGTACTACCGCGAGGAACGCGTACGGGGCCAGTGGGTCCGGTCGACGGAGTACAAGAGTTTCCGGACACACCAACCCGAACTCCATGCCCTGAGAAGCGTGATCTGGAACGCCTACTACCTCTGTCAGGGTGGGGGGCTGCAGTCGATGTACTGGTGGCCGAACGCCGCGAACGTCCCCACTGATTGCAGCTAGCTGTGCGGTACTCCAGGCGTCTCGCTGCACTGTGCTGCGCTGCGATCATCCTGGCCGGCGGGGTCGGGTTCGTGATTGCGCAGACCGTCTCCGTGCCCGTCGAGCTGCGCATCGCCGCGCAACGGCACGAGAGCGGCGCCGTCGAGGTGGCGTTGGAGCACGGCGGCGAGCGCCACTTGCCTGACTCCCGCTTCGTCCTGCCCAGGTTCGAGACCGGGCGCTGGCTGCGCTCCTCGCCGGTGACCATCTCGGTCGACGCGCCCGTGCCTGTGCCCGAGGTCGTGGAGCGGATCGTCGAGGTGCCGGTCGAGCCGCCCGTGGTCCGGCTCTCCGTGCGGCCTTCGGACCATGAGGACGGCGGGCTGGTCTGCCTGGAGCAGACGGACGAGGACGGCAACACCTGGTCCTGGACGGACGAGCAGACGGGCGAGGCGACGGGCCACAGCACTGCCTTCGGCGTCTACTCGGCCGGGATCTGGTCGGGCTGGGCGCGCGCGCTCGGGCTGGAAGGCTTTCCCGAAGCGGACTGGCTGGACTTTCGGCTGAGCGCCGCCTGGCACGCCCAATGCTCGGAGTACCACGGCGTCGACATCGGACGCCCTGAGGAGTTCCACGCCACCGAACCGGACGACTGGAAGGAAGGATGATCGGATGAAACTCGCACTCTTGGCCCTGCTCGCCTTCGTGGCTATCGCGGGGGGGGGGCTGATGCTCACGCAACCGGCCTCCGCGGGGTTGGAAAGCGGCTGCTCGCAAGGCACGTTCACCAAGCGGATCACCTGGAACGAGCGGATCAACTCCTGGGTCCTGCAGGAGTTCTTCTGCACCCGGGACAACGAGTGGATCGAAAGCGGATGGGTCCTGCATAACTTCAACACGACGGAGAAACCGGACGGCTGGATACCGACCCACCAGTTCCGCTCGGACGGATTCCCGCTGATCCGCGAAGTCGGCTCGTCTCCGCAGGCATTCTCGGAGGAGGGCTACTGGGATCCCACCTTGACCACGATCATCAACAGGGTCGTCAGCCAGTTGGTCTACGCGGGCGACATCTGCAGCGAACTGCGGAGGCGACAGAACCAGTGGGGCGGCATCGCTCATGAACTCCGGGGCTATGAGATCAACCCCAAGCACGTCTACCGGGTCGGCAACGACTGGGTCTGGATCCGGTACCAGTACCAGCGCGACGCATACGAGGCGGCGAATTCATTTGCCGTCAACACGCGGATGTCCAGGATCTGGGGCTACCGCACCCAGTTCCCGCCTGGCGGCGGCAGGGGCGTGGTGGTCACCAACGTCGCATCCTGCGCGACCGAGCCGGAGATCCTCGGCTGACGGGGACGCCGGGCCGATTCCCCCTGTGCGACGCGCCTGAGCCGCGCTTATGGCCCAGGTTCGTCGCCACAAGCATCGAGATTCGGTTGTACCGGCGTGCGCCAGAGTCCGTGTCTCGCCAGGTCGTAGGTCTTCGTCACCGGCGGATCCGACTCAATCCGGATCGTCAGGGCGTTCGCGCCTCTCAGGGCCTCGTACATCGCGCGGTGGTCCCGCGCGGCGATGGCGTAGGTGAATGTTTGCGTCCATGCGTCCCAGACCTCGGCCCGGGTCCGCCCGTCGATGGTCCAGGTGACATCCACGGTGTCGCCGTGGATGGAGACCGATTCCGCTGCCCCAACACGTGTCAGCCAGAGTCCGATGCCGTCGACCGTACAGGCGATGAACAGCGATGAGCGAGTGTCCGACTCACTGGGATCCGCAGGCGCTTCCCCGCTGTCGCGGAGGAGGATGTAACTGGTGAGCCAGGACGAGCCGTCCAGGGGATCGGCATGGTACGAGAGCACACCCTGGACTGTCGTGGGAATGCCCGTGACGGGTGGTGACTGGCTCGGAGACGGCCTGGCCAGACAGTCGTCCATGGTCTCAATGATCGGGATGTCAAACATGCCCGCGAGGTCGAAACGGTGAACGTCCGAGCGTGCGCCAGGCAGTCTGAGCTCGAGTTGAGCGGCGTGACGCCACTGTGCGATGATCGCGCTCGCTTGCGGCGGACTGATGCTATTGGAACCCCCGCTCAGTCGCACGTTCCAGGTTTCGCGCTGTGTCGTGGTCCCATCCGTGCTCCACTCCACCTGCACATGATCACCTGTGAACGCGCCGGTGACAGGGCCATAGACCGACAGCCTGGCGCCAAATCCTCCACAGAACACGGAGAGACCAATCACCATCCCGGTTTCGTCTACGTGTTGTTCAATGGTTCCCGTTGAGGGAGCGATCACTCCGGGTATCCGCTCCCAGAACTTGATAATCGTCAGATCGCGGTCGGCGTCGTGCGTCCTCTGTACCTCATAGACGTTCAGCGGGAGCAGGGGTCTCCGCAGTTCACCGGGCTTGTAGTAGCCGCACTCGTCGAGATTTCCCTGCACCGGCGTGTCGAACATGCCGCTCACATGAAACGTGATTGGTCCTGCGAACAACTCGGGCGCCTCAACGACTACGACCGACGCCCGGCGCAGCTCGGCCATCAGTCGGGCGTTGGACGGCGGGTGCAACTCCCCGCGGGTTCCCAATGTCGTGGCGATCCAGGTCGAGATATCCGCGGGCCGGTCATCGATGGTCAGACTGACGCTCACGTCACCAGGCTCCACCGCAAACGGAACACCGACATTCATCTGGAAGGCGTCGCTGACGATGCATGACGACTGGATCGTAGAAACGCCATCGTTCCCGGTTGTGTCCGAGGCGCTGAGTCGAACGACTGTGGTCACCGTGCCGTCGTCGTTGAGTTGCCCCAGATACGACAGACTTCGCGAACTCTGCTGCTGCGCAATGACGAGGGGCACGAACGTCCTTGCCTGCTGCCAGAAGTCGCGGCCGCAGTTGTCGAAGTTGACCTGGATCGGCGTGCCCAGCAGATTGGTCAGGTCGAACGCTCCCCGCGCCGGCTCTTCGGACCCGTACTCGAACGCAAGTACGCGACCCTGTCGGAGTTGGTCGAAGTCGGTGCTGAACTCAGTGGATGCGGTGCCGTCCGGGTTGACAAAGACACTGATCGGCTCGTCAAACCACTCGCCGTCGTCGATTCGAAGTCTGATCGAATCCGGACGGCCAGCGGGCGGCAGTCCCCAGATCCCGTACGACATCTCTCGTGAGCTGCAAGTCATGACCAGATCGAGGCGGTCGGCTCCTGCCGCTGGCATCCCTTCGACTGCTGTGACGCGGACCTGACTGACCCTCTGAGGATTGTTCCCCTCCGAATAGGAGACTCTGTAGTACTCGGCGAGTTCGTTGTTCACGAAGAGACTGGTAGTCACAGGCTGCCACTGGGGCGCCGCATAGTTCCCGCACTGATCGATGTTCGCCTGGATCGGCGTCTTGAACAGCTCAACCAGGTCGAACGTGATTGGAGCGGCATCGCCGTCTCCGGGTTGGACAGAGAGCGACTGCGCCTGGCGGAGCCTCTGAATGGTTCGATCCACATCTGTGGGCTCCAACGATGAGGAGCCTTCGCCGCCGCGGACGGTCCAGTTGGCGATCAATTGGACATCGTCAAACGCCAGGGACAACTCGCCCGTTGCGTCGGCCGGCGCGACGCCCAGCGCCACCCGACGTTCGTCGCCCAGGCATCCGACCTCCAGTTGCAGGCCCTGCTCGCTCACGGCAGCCACCACGGAGCTCAGCTTGGTTGGGTAAGAGCCCTGAACGTCTTGTGTGAACGCCTGGTAGATGATCGCGTTGGTGCGATACCCGCCACGAAGCACGGGAGTAATCGGCTCGGGAATCTGGCGTAGCGCCAGCTCGGGCCGGATCACTGCCTGAGAGTGGTCCAACTCCACTCGAACAGAGACGGGAGTTGAAGACAGCCAGTTGGTGGCCTCGCCGAACGCCGGGATGACTCGCGCGCGAGGGCGGATGTTCTCGCTCCAGCCGCCGCCGATCCGTTGTTGAACGGCGAACTCGATGCGCTCGTCGGCACGGACCTGCGCGCGGATGCGCAATTCAGTGCGTCCCGACTGGACTGCTTCCGCGGCGCAGTAACGGAGGTTGTCGTAGACAGGCAGCGCACGCAGCGCGTCGAGGTCGACGTTGGCCGCGAGCTCAGGAGTGGTGCCGATCGACAGGGCGAGCTGCGAACCGCCACCGAGCAACGCTCGGGCCAGTTGACTCTCAGTACTCTCGACGAGCTCGGGTCCGTTCGCGCCCGATGTCAACGCGCGATGTTCTCTGTGCCGCGTCCCATTGTCAACGCTCCACGCCACCGAGATCTGCTGCGTGAGCGCGCCGTTGCTTGGGTGGCTCGGCAGGCCACCGATGCTGACCGAGGTCTCGCCGTCTCGACAGGTGATAGTTGTCCGGAGTTCGCCGTCAGGCGTGCCGACCGAAGTGCTGTACATCGAGACGCTGGTGACGAGGCCGCCATCCTCGCTGTGGTATGCGGAGTAGTGCGAGTCGCCGGCCCAGCCTTCCACTCCGCTGACGAGCTCTACTTCACCGCCTGTCGAGGGCTCGAACTGGTCGCTGCGCGCGAGTCGGGCGCGGCCGGATCCGTCGACCTCCAGCGTCAGCGGAGAACTAACCAGCCAACGCCCGATGGAGGCCGTGGCAGAATCGAATCGATGCGCGCGAGGCGTCACTGGCTCCGCCCACCCGCGGCTGCCGTCTCGCACCCGTAGGCCGAATCGAACCTCGCCGTCTTCCAGACGTTGCGCCGCAATGCGCACCTCGGCAGCGCCGTCACCGCGTGGCTCCTGGCTGCGGGCGTCCTGGCCGCTCAGGACCTGCGCCACCACGGTGATAACCGCCGCAATTAGAACAACAGCACAGATGGCAGTTCGACTCTCAAGGAGCCGAGCCTTCTTGAAGTGAATACGCATTCTGATCCTCCCGAGGACGCCTGCGTCGAATTCTCACTTCGAGCATTGGCGCGGCAACAGATCAGAAGTGCAAACTTGGACTTTCGCTTAGTACTGGCGCGGTGTAGCGCTTGGTCTCTTCGTCGAGCGCCTGCTGTTCGCCATCAGGGCTTCCGGGCTGAGACGGACTGTTCGGACGAAGCTGCGCAGACAAATGAGCTGAATCACTGCTCGTCAATGCCGACCACAATGTCGTCAACCAGACCATTGCGGACCGCCCAGATGACGAGTTCCGGTTTGGTCTCGATGCCCAGCTTGTCCTGGATGCGATACAGGGTGTTGCGCACCGTGACGACGCTGATCCCCCGGTGTCTGGCTATCTCGCCATATGGCGTTCCGCTGGCGAAGTACGTCAGCGTCTCCCGCTCGATCGCCGTCAATCGCTCCAGCGGCTTGCGGGATGCCATTGGCTGCTGTCCTTGCAGCATTGCGAAGACGCGCTTGACTGCCTCGTCGGGTACGTTCAATCGTCCTGCGGCCACGTCGAGCACAGCGGTGACCAACTCCTCCGGCGGCGCATACTTCTCGAGATAACCGGTGGCGCCCGCGGCGATGGCGTCGATCACCGCATCCTCCTGCGGCGCGACGGTCAACATTATGACGCGGGTATCCGGCAGCAGCGCCATCAGTTCTCGACAGGCGTCGATCCCGTCCACTCGGGGCATGATCACGTCCATGACTACGACTTGAGGCTTGAGTTCCACGGCAGCGCGCAGCGCCTCCTCGCCGTCCCCAGCCTCGCCCACGACGGCGAACCGCCCGGAGCCTTCCAGCACGTCGCGAAGGCCCTTCCTCATGATCGGATGGTCATCGACGATCAGGACTGTGACTGACTCAGTCGCTGACATGGAAGTCTCCGCTCTCGTTTGGCTCGCGGGGGACGATGCAGGTGATTCGCGTTCCACCCGCAGGGCCCGCGCCGTCCACTCTGAACGTCCCGCCCATTGCCTTGGCATCGTCCATCATGCCGAAGATGCCGCGTCCGCGGGCGGCGTAGTCGTTTGGCAGCCCGACGCCGTCGTCCGCGACCTGCAAACAGATCTGCTCGCTGTTGAAACTGAGATCGACCTCGACCTTGCTCGGAACGGCGTGCAGGAAGGCGTTGGTGAGCGCGTTGTGGGCGATGGCAAAGAGTTGGGAGCGAACCGTCGTCGACAATGCTCGCTCCGTCCCCGACTGCGAGAGCGAGGTAGGGATACCGGTGATCCGCTCAAACGTCGCGCAGTGCGACCACAAGACCCGCCCCAACTCCCGACCTTCGACAATGTGCCCGGCGTCAATCGGACCGCGCATCTCCCACATCGCCGACCTGGTCAGCTCGGCGGTCGCGTCGAGCGCGGAATGCAGTTCATGATCGGATTCGTCGGCCAGCGCTTTAGCGCGGTGAATGCCCAGGTTGATCATTGAAGCCGTCTGGGCGGTGGTGTCGTGGATCTTCTGGGAGAGCTCAATCCGTTCTTTGAGCAACCGCTGCTCGCGTGAGAGCGCCGACTGCCAGCGGATGCGTTCGTAGCGCACAATCATGCCGATGCCAACCGCGACGACGTACATCGTGACCACGCGGCCAACCAGGACCTTCTCCTGACCCAACACAAGGTTCAGTCCGTCGCCGCTCCAGAGGCAGGCCGCGATGTAGAGCAACGCAGCCAGGGATGTCCAGCCGAGCGTCGCCCAGAGCGACGGGAACAGCACCGCGAACAGGCCCAGCGCGGGGTAGAAGGCGACAAACGCGAAGCTCGAGTATCCGCCGAGGAGTAGGACTGCAAACGTGATCTGGGCGATGTCGCTGGCGCTCAGCAACAACAACAGGCGCTGGGTGATCGGTCGACGCTTGCGCAACCGATAGTGGACCATGCCGTTGACCAGCAGTTGCAGGATCGGCAGGGCGAGCGCTTCGGCCATGTCCGGATACCAGAAGCTCGGCCGATACGCGGTCAGGAACACGACTACCAGCCAGATGAACCAGCGGCCCCAGAGCGAGATCCGGGTCGCGTAGTCGACAACGTCCGGCTCGCCCAGGCTGCCCGGCGTGAGGCTGTTCCGCACGGCGTCCGCGGCGGCCGATAGCACGGACACCCGGGGTTCCGGCGCATCGTGCATTGCCCGAGTCTGACTCAACCGAAACGCATCGTGTCGCATTGTTGCAGGTTGTCCGTCCTTCGTTACTGCGAATGTACGTCGGTTAGCCAGCGCCGACGAGCGCGCCCCGTACCAAAGTCAGGTAGGCACATCGCTACAGGTGAAGCAGGCAAAAGTGAAAGCACACTGCAGTCGGCTTCTTCTATCGCAACCCACGCGCGCAGTGAAATGCTGTATCGCAACTGCGGAGCAGGAGGACGTCACGCCGCCGTCGCGAGATCCGCGAATCTGTGTCCGACACTCTTGCTATTGGACTCGTTCGTTGTCGCGCAATCGGTGCTGAAAGTCACCGTGCGCGGAACTCCTTAGGTTTGCGAGCGTCGAGGAGCGCCCATTGTTCAATCCGGAGACCTTTTCGGCGTTCAGCTACCGCGACTTCCGCGTCCTCTGGGCGGCGACGTTCGTCCGCTCGGCCGCTTTGGCGTTGGAGTTGGTCGCCCGAGCCGTATTGATCGTCGAACTGACTGGCTCCGCCGTCCTGCTGGGCGCGGTGCTCGCGGCCTGGATGGCACCCAATCTGTTGCTCTCGCCATTCGCCGGCGCGATCGTCGACCGCTACCCCTATCGGCGGGTGTTGATCGGCTCATTTCTAGCCAATGCGGCGGCGTCCGGCGTGCTCTTCATCCTGTTGATCGTCGATCAGGCTCAGAGCTGGCAGGTGATTGCGTTGTCGGCCCTGTCCGGCATCGGCTTCGTGTTCTTCAACCTTGCCCGACGCGCATTGCTGCCAGCCATTGTCGAGGCCTCCCATCTGCGCTCGGCCACGGCGCTCTCGCAGACCGGACAGACGTCAGTGAAGATCGGTGGCGCGCTGCTCGCCGGACTGTTGTTGAGCATCGCCGACTTCACCTGGATGTTCGGGCTGATGACCGCGTTCAGCCTGCTGGCCGCGCTGCTTGGAACGTTGATTCAGACCCGGCAGGAACCGAAGCGGGACGCCGCAGCCGAAGATCGCTCCATCGTCGGCCAGATCACCGCCGGAGCGCGATGGGCCATCGACACGCGCTGGCCGATCGCGGTGCTGGTCATCTCGGCGATGTCCTACATGTTCCTTCAGCCCTACGAGGCGGTGCTCATGCCACTGGTCGTGATCGACGAATTGGGCCAGCACCGCTCCTGGGTCGGCTACCTGGCGGCGGTAGGCGGTCTCGGCGCGACCGTGGGCGCAGTCTGGCTCGCTTCGCTTAAGGAGATCCGCTCGCCGAACCTGTTGATGATCGGACTGATCGCGACGGGCGGCGCCTCCCTGATCGGGATCGCCCTGGCGCCACACCTGGCAGTTGTTGCGGTCTGCATATTCTTCGCCACCGCGTGCGTCTACAACATGGCCACGGTGGCCAACCTCGCTCTCCTCGCCCATGCTCCCGAAGAAATGCGTGGACAGGCGCTCACCTTGATGAACCTGGTCCAGGGCACGATCCTGATTGGCGCCCTGGTTGCCGGCGCGTTGGTCGACTCACTCGGGCCGCAAGGAGGGTTGCTGACGATGGCCGCCTGTTTGCTCGGCGCCTCCTTGCTCGCCCTCTCGATGCCGCGCGTCCGCTGGTGGCTCTGGCGGCGCCGCATGTACACAGACCTCACCGCCGCCGACTGGATGCGCGCGAGCGATGCCGATCGCTAGCCTGGGCCGCCTGAAGTATCCAAGGGGATGTGGTCACTCCGCTACTCGTCTTGCTATCGGATCGCTCTTTTCCCAATCCCGGGTAGGTCCGTAGGATGCGGCCAGCCGATTGACTCTTGAAAGGACCTTCCATGGCCTCCCCGACCCCTGCAGAACTGCGCCGGCGCATGACCCTCCAACTATCCAACGAGATTCGCGATCAAAGCACTGTCAGTGAAGGTGAAGCGCTCCTGGCGGCTGCGACCATCAGTTCCGGTATGTCCCTGAATGAGATCCGAATCTCTCTGGGCGTGTGGCCCAACACCGTCGACGCTGGCGCGTCCTGATCGACGATCGCCACTCGAGTTTGCGACATCGGATCTGCTTCTGCGAGCTGTTGCGCCGCCTCTTGATCTGTAGGGCTATTGTGCTCGAGTCATCCGCTTCCGAACAGATCGGGCGAACGCCCAATGGGAAAGCATCATAGGTCCAACCTGAACCGCAACTCGAAGGTGCTCGATGTTGTCCAGGTTGGTGGGCGTAACGCTACCGAACTGCGAACTTTTGAGTGGACTGTCAGCCTGTAAGCGTACGCGAGGCGGGGCCGAGACGCTGCTTGGTGCTATGCATCGAAGATCGCGCTCACGGCGCAACCAAAGTCAGGTAGAATATCGTGGCCGTTGAGCGACTCGTGCTCGCCGAGCGTGACGATAAATCCGTCCGGCTCATGCACGTCGACAGAGCGCGTGTCCGGGTGAATCACCCAGACTAGTCGCACGCCATGGCTGAGCCACATCCTCGCCTTGTCATTGAGTTCGCGACGGCTGTCAGACGGCGACGCCACCTCGATGACGAGGTCGGGAACCACCTCCGAGTAGCCGGGATTCCAAGCATCTAGCGCAAGACGCTCCGCCGAGATGAAGGCGATGTCGGGCTCGCGCACGGTGTCCGGGTCACGCTCGAGCCACACGCCAGCATCCGATGCGAGGAGCGTCCCCAGCCGCTGCGGCTTGACGAACACCCAAAGTTCACCGATCAGGTTCGCAACGATCTTGCCGTGCAGTTCTCCCGTGGACATGATCTCGCAGAACACCCCTCGGATCAGTTCGCCGCGGACGCCCTCGCTGTAGAGGCGGAACAGGTCGCCAGCGGTCAGCAGCCTTGGCTCTGTGGTCGTCATCTCTGATCGCTCCCGCGTCCTTGGATTCTACAACCTACCGAGGCCTGCCAGATCACCTTCCGACGTGAACTACATCGAGAACCCTCGAGTTGAGGCTCGAGTTTGACATCTAGCTCCCCGGGAGATTCTCCACCAACCTCACCAACACCCGAGCCAGAGTCCACGAATTCACTCTCGACGCCCCCGCCGCCTACGGCGACCCGACCTCTGAGGTGCTATACATCCTCCGCGGGGGAACTATCGATGCAAGCAACCAAGCTCCCTTGGTCACTTCCCACCCGCAAGGTCCCAATACCGCTGCAAGGGCTGCATGATAAGGCTCCACTGCCGGGCGTTGGGTGACACGCTTCAGTCACTCTCGCTGATTGTCAAAGTGAATCTCGCCCGACGAGGAGGCTCACTGAGCAGCATCCGTTCGAGAGCCTCCTTGAAGCCCTCCATGAACTGCTCTTGCCGATCATCATCCACATCCAAGTTTTCCTCGACTCGACCGAACAGATCATCGAGCTGGTTGCTGAGATCTTCTCCGTCACTCACAATGGTCGGCCTAATCATCGAGACCAGTAGCTCGACCGCACTAATCTGGCCTTCCATGAGGTAGATGCGCTGCTTGATCGCGTCAGCTTCCGCCTGAGTGACGTACTCGGCCATGTCGGCTCCTACCCCGGCCCGCTAAGGATCACGCCCAACGGCGTAGCGAACAGAATCAGCAGTAGGCCGGCCGGCAGGCCGAAGGCCCAGAACACCGCGCACTGGAGGTCATAAATCCGCTGATTGGTTTGGTCCCGCACCAAGAACAACTCGGGGATTATACGGTAAACTTGCCAACGACTGCCAGTCAACGCTCGGCTGATACT
>VXQT01000005.1 GCA_009838915.1 Chloroflexota bacterium | reverse complement strand
CGGCAGGCGAGCGGCGAAAACGGCGGTCAATCCGCCTAACCTTCACAACAGAATTAGCGTTAGCAGTGTCGCCGGGGATCAACCCCCGGCCTTCGTTGAGCGACTACACCGTGATTAGGCTCGTCTCTGATGGCCTTCGGTGTCGCCGGGGATCAACCCCCGGCCTTCGTTGAGCGGCGCGCTTCTGGCACCAGCCCGACTGCCCGCGGGCGAAGTGTCGCCGGGGATCAACCCCCGGCCTTCGTTGAGCGGACACCGACGAGATCGCCGTCCGCGGCGTCTGCCGGGTGTCGCCGGGGATCAACCCCCGGCCTTCGTTGAGCGTCACTCTAGGCGTGTACACGTCGATTCCGTCAAGCGGGTGTCGCCGGGGATCAACCCCCCTCCTTCGTTGAGCGTGGCCGGACAAGCGCGACTCTTACCTGGCAGCTCGCGTGTCGCCGGGGATCAACCCCCGGCCTTCGTTGAGCGAGCCCCGAGAAACAGCTCGAGGTGGTCGAGGCGGTTGTGTCGCCGGGGATCAACCCCCGGCCTTCGTTGAGCGGACTTCTATGGCTACATGACGGCCGGCCAAGGGCCGGGTGTCGCCGGGGATCAACCCCCGGCCTTCGTTGAGCGCGCTGTGATTCGATAGTCCTGGTAAGCCACAGGATTATGTGTCGCCGGGGATCAACCCCCGGCCTTCGTTGAGCGATCCGAACAGTCCCTCACGACTCCGACGCGCCGGCCGGTGTCGCTGGGCATCAATCCCCGGCCTTCGTCGAGCCCGCTTGCGTTCTAGTACTGTGAAGAGCCACATGGACAGGTAATGTCGCCGGGTTGGGACTCGGCCTTGGTTGAGCGAGCTTTGAGGGGCCAGCCGGCCATTACGCCCCGCAGCTGTCGTCGGGACTTGAGCCCCGGCCTTTGTTGAGCGGAGCGACAGTAGGCACCACGGTTAGTCATATGCTCATGTGACCAGCGTTTCGGCCTCGGCCGTCGTCAAGTGCACGTGCTGCCGACAGCTATGTTCGGAGGCGACGCGCTCGCACACCACAAACTCGGTCTCACGAGTTTCCAACCGACTCGAGTGTGGTCGGTAAATCTCGCGCCCGTTGCATTCATCGCTTAGAAGCTGATCCAGTCACTGTTGTAGAGCAGCGACTTTGTCAGTCCAACTGAGCAGCGATTCTGTCAGTGTCCCGCCGTTCCTGTAAGGATGGAGCAGCACGGATTCGGCGTCCAGGCAGCCGGTTGGCACGGACGTAGTTGCTCACGGTCGTGCGCGAGATCCCGAGCAGTCGAGCGGTCGCCCGCATCGAGAGGCTTTTGTATTGATCGCTCTAAGACTCGGCCAGTGATCGCTGTAAAACCAGGCCACTGGAAGGCCAGGCCCCAACCTGTGATCGGCGCAAGCCGACGCCGGTTGGGAGAGAGGGATGCTCGGCGTGATGGATATCTATGCGCTGCGGCGCAAGGTGCTGGTCGAGGGCCAGAGTCAACGCCGCGTTGCCCGCGAGATGGGGGTCGCGCGAGACACGGTGCGCCGCTACCTGACGACGCCGGCGCCCGAGCGTCAGCAGCGGCGGCGCTCGAGCCCGGTGCTGGAACGAGTCCGGCCGCGGCTGGAGCACTTGCTGGAGGAGTGGTCGCAGCGGACCACGGCGAAGCAGCGGATCACCGGGCGGCGACTGCACCGGCAGCTGCGCGAGGAGGGCTACGAGGTCGGCCTGACCCTGGTCCTGGCCGAGTTGCGCGAGTGGCGCCGGCGGCGGGCCGAGGTCTACGTGCCGCTGGTCCACCGCCCGGCCGAGAGCGCGCAGGTCGACTTCTTCGAGGTCAGGGTCGACCTGGCCGGCGAGCGGCGTCGGGTGTGGCTACTCCTGTTCCGGCTGATGCACTCGGGCCGCGACTACGTCCGGCTCTATGAGCGCCAGGACCAACTCGCCTTCCTGGACGGGCACGTGCGCGCCTTCGCCCACTTCGGCGGCGTGCCCCGGCGGATGGTCTACGACAACCTCTCGGCGGCGGTCCGACGGGTGCAGTTCCCGCGCCGCCGGCTGACCGAGCGCTTCGCCGCGCTGGCCAGTCACTACGCCTTCGAGCCCAGCTTCGCCCGTCCCCGCCAGGGACACGACAAGGACGGCGTCGAGGGCCGCGGCCGGGGCCTGCGCTGGCAGGTGCTGACGCCGCTGCCGCGCGGCGACTCGCTGCAGCAGATCTCGGACGAGATGCAAGCGGAGGTCGACCGGCTCGCGCCTGAACGGGTCTGGGAGCGCTTCGCCACGGAGGGGCCGCTGCTGCGCCCACTGCCCGCGGTCGCGTTCGAACCGCGGCGGATGCAGCCGGTCTCGGTCAACCGCAGCGCCATGATCCGCCTCGAAGGAGCCTGCGCGTTAGACGCGCTTTCGCGCTGGGTACTCGGTCCCCGAGCGCTGGGCGGGCCTCAGGGTGACGGCCTGGGTCGGCGTCTCCGAGGTCGCCTTCCAGCGTGGAGCGGCGCAGGTCAGCCATCCCCGCCAGCGCTTCGGCGGCCGGCGGGTGCGTTACCGCCACTACCTTGGCCAGCTCTCGCGCAAGCCGCAGGCCTTGCGTCAGGTGGCGCCGGAGCTGATCGACGAACTGGGCGGGCCTTATGACCGGCTGTGGACGCTGCTGGAGGAGGAACGCGGCGGTCACGAGGCGGCCCGCGCCCTGGCGCGGCTCTTGCAGGCGGCCGCCGAACACGGCGAGGAGCGGGTACGGGAGGCGCTGGAGACCGGCCTCGCCGAAGGCAACTTCGACGAGTTGGCCATCCGGCGTTCGTTGGCCACAGCCCAGGCGCCGGGCGAGGTGACCGTGCCGGAACGCCTGCGCGGCTATCGCGTCGAGCGCGCCTCGGTCGCTGACTACGACCGTCTACTGGAACGAGGGGCATCGTGAGCGACGCCGCGCGGCGAGCCGTGCTCGAGACCCATTGCCGCGAACTCAAGCTGCCCACCGTGCGCCGCCAGTACCCCGTGCTGGTCCGTCAGGCCGCGCACGACGGCTGGGATTACGAGGCGTTCCTGTTGCAGCTGCTCGAAGCCGAGGTCCTGGTCCGCCGCGATGGCGCCGTCGCCCGGCTGCTGCGCCAGGCCCGCTTCCCCGACCACAAGACCCTGGAGCAGCTCGACTGGGACGTGCTGCGCGGGATCGAGCGGCCGCAGCTCGCCCAGCTCGCCACCTGCGACTACATCGAGCGCGGCGAGGATGTCGTGATCGCCGGACCGATCGGGACCGGCAAGACCCACCTCGCGATCGCGCTCGGGGTCGAGGCCGTCCAGCGCCGCCAGCGGGTCGCCTTCATCCGCGCCGCCGACCTCGTCCGCGAACTGGTCGAAGCGCGCGACGAACTCACGCTCTCGCGCCTGCATCAGCGCTACCTGCGGGTCGCCCTGCTGATCGTCGACGAACTCGGCTTCGTGCCCTTCGAGCGGGCCGGCGGCGAGCTGCTCTTCAACCTGCTCGCCGACCGCTATGAGCGGCGTTCGACGATCGTCACCACCAACCTCTCGTTCTCCGAATGGGTCCAGGTCTTCGGTGACGAGAAGCTGACCACGGCGCTGCTCGACCGGCTCGGTCACCACGCCCACATCCTCGCGACCAAAGGTCAGTCCTACCGGACTCGTCGTCGGCCCACAGCCTGAACAGGAGGTGAACCCAGCCCAAACCCGACCGCTTCCACCGCCCCAAGTGGATCACTTCTTTGGCGATGAGGTTTGTCGCCGAGCAGCAACTCTATCAGTCCTGAACACGTAAGTGGGAGGAGACGGACAGTGACGCAGTCGCAAGAGGCTCGACGCCTGGTGCTGGAGTGTGTGGACGCCAGCGACTTGCGAACAGTGCAGGCGGTCGAGGTGTTGGGTGTGAGCGAGCGCCATGTCTAGCGCCTGCCAGGGGACTACCGCGCGCGGTGCGCGTCAACTCTGGCCCACGCCAACCGCGACGCGATCCACTCGTACTGCGCATCCGTCAATCTCATCTGGTCACAATGGCCGCGCCACCGCGCCCCTCACTCTGCCAGATCTATGCGCTACTGTGAACAGGCCCTAAACCGAGGCAGGCGCGATCAGCATACTGCTCTGCCGACTCTTCAGCCTCCCACCGGGAAGATGGTCAGCGAGCTGAAGAACTTGCCGTACTGTACACGGATCGAGTACTCGGCCGTCGCGGCATCGTCATCCATCCAGATGTAGTTGGCACCGTCAGAAGATAAGGTAGAACTCGAAGTGGCTCGGTGATAGCGCGTACCGTCGCGATAAAATAGGTAATGAGTCGCCGGGCCCGGGTTGACATTTGCATCCCACGACAGGTTCGGTGCATACCAGCTCGCTCGATAAGGCGGGCTGAACTGCCTGTTGACTTTGAAAATGATCGGATCGACAACCTTGGGCAGCTCGGGCAACCTATAGACGAGCTCGGAACTCTTGCCGACCTGCTCGGCACCGTCGGAGAGGCGGTGGTAGTAGGCGTACACCAGGTAGGAGTACTGGTAACCGGGCACTCGTTGTTCCATGCTCGTGTCGTCGAGCGTGTCGATGTACTCCTGCGCCTTGACCGGATCGAGGGAGAAAAACTTGAGCGAGCCAGCCTGACCCTCGATCCAGCGCCCGAGGGTGTAGCCAGCGAGTTGCCAGCCCGACGGCGGCTCGACGTTAGGCTCGAAGGCCCAGGACAGCCTAATCCCCTGTTGGACCAGCGAGACCGACAGCTTCGGCGCGACATACTGCACGACCTCGAGCGGCGTCGCCACGGTCTGCGCCGAGGCGCGTTCGCTGCGCGTCTGCGCAACAACGATCAGCGCCAACACGACCAGGGCGAGCGCGGCCAGCAGGGCGCTTGCCCGGAGGCGGTTGAAG
The DNA here is from genome assembly GCA_009838915.1 of Chloroflexota bacterium. Taxonomy (GTDB): domain Bacteria; phylum Chloroflexota; class Dehalococcoidia; order Bin125; family Bin125; genus Bin125. The sequence continues at coordinate 1,258 of VXQT01000005.1, read as the reverse complement.
TTCATGGTGGCTCTCATGTTGCGCTCCTTCGGTACGGGTTGGTCGATTATCTCACGTAGCAGTGCCTGGCGGTACTCTTCCTCAGCCGGGCCCACAGGTGGGTCGGAATCGTCTGCCCCTCCGTCACTCTCTTCTGCGTCTTCTTGCGGACCAAATGTAGGACAGCCGTCGAACGTGACCGCGTCCGTGGCACTGCCAAAAGATGCCGTATCTGGCCCGCATCGTGAACGAGTGCTTGGGAGATGGGTTCTGGTGGAAGTAGGGACGATGCGGAAAGTCGCACGCAGCAATCGGCCGGGATCGGACGAAGGAGACGGAGTGGCGACCCAGACAGAGGATCCGCTCGACGCCGAGATCGACGAATTCCTTGGTTCACGCGGCAAGCTCCCGATCTCAGGGGCGAACGCGCCTTGAGCCTCGAACTCACGCTGACCGCGGTGGTCGTCGGCGCAGTGCTCGCCTGCGCGCTGCCAGGTCTGCAGGCACCGTCCGCTGGCATGTTCGCAGGCTGGCTAGCCGAGCCCGGCCTCATTCAGCAGGCAGAGCCAGCTCTTGTTGTTCCCCAACAACACAAGGAGGCGACCCCAGCAGGACACACGGACAGACACACTGGCCCAAAGTCTCTATCCGTGTATCTGAACCAGCGGCTGATTGACGGTGAGTCCACGCGCATCTGCACGACCGCCCCCGGTTTGCACGCCGTGTTGGTGGAGACAGATGAGATATGGAACGCTGAGCTCTCCGCACTGACCACGCTGAGCGATAACCGTCCGCTCATCGCCCATCATTCCCTACGGGGAATCGTACCGTCGGACTGCTCGGATTCCCTCTTCGATATCGATGTCGTCCTGCTCAAAGGCACTTGTCCCGAAGGTGGAGCGGCATGTCACCTACGAGACAGCACACCTGATCCGCCTCGCAAGGAGTTCACCTACGCGACAAGAAGGCTGCGGCTGACTGCGGAGCGCCCGCGTACAAGAGCGCCGCGCATTCATCCATTGCGTGGAAGAGCGACAATCCTGTCACAGTCCCGACACTCCTGCACGAGCTCGGCCACGTCCTCGGTCTCACGGACTACGACACGTGTGAGGACTTCCGGCGCGATCCCGATAGGACGACGGGCCTGGAGCAGCCGGGGATGTGCATCTATTGGACGACCACATTTCGCTGACGCGCAACAACCTGAATGCGGACTGCCCTCATTGTCGTTCGCCAGGGTCTTTAGGCCACTCATTGCCAGTGTCATTGGGCCATGTTG
>VXQT01000015.1 GCA_009838915.1 Chloroflexota bacterium | reverse complement strand
CAGCACCCCCCCCCCCCCCCCCCCCCCCCCCCCGACCGCCCCCGTGCCCGCCCCCACCCCCCAACGCCACCGGCCCACCCGGCCCGCCGCCGCGCCCCACCCCACCCGGGCCGCGGGGAGGCGGTCTGCGGCAGTTCCACACCAGAGGGGGGGAGCGGGGAGGCGGTCTGCGGTTGGTCGCCGCGCAGGGCGAGGATGTTGGTGATGCCGTCGGACTGGTAGTGCTTGATGATCTCAGCGATCTCGTCGCGGGTATGGGCGACGCAGGTGAGGTGGGGCATCGCCTCGACGCCGAAGTCGGCGCGGATAGCACGGACCCAGTCGCGGGTCGGCCCTCGGGTGGCGCCGCCGGCTCCGTAGGTGACCGACATGAAGTGAGGCCGGTGCAACGAGAGTTGGCCGAGCGTTTGCCTGAGACGCTCGGCGCCATCCTCGTCGCGCGGGGCGGAGAATTCGAAGGACAATGTTGGACCCGCATCAAGCAACTGCGAGATGCGGGTCATGCGCAGTGCCCCCTCTGTCCCTACGGGACATCTCCCCCCGCTGCGCGGGGGGAGAGGGAGATGGTTAGATGCAGGAGCGGGCCTGGGAGGCGCCACCGCCGGCGGCGGTGTCGAAGCTCGTGCCGCAGGCGCAGGACTGCGTCGCGTTGGGATTCGAGATCGAGAAGCCCTGCTTCATCACGTCGTCGATGTAGTCGACGCGCGAGCCGGAGATCAACGGGGCCGATTCCTCGTCGACGAGGAAGCGGACGCCGTTCTTCTCCACGACCTGGTCGCCTGCCTCGGCGTCGGTGGCCAGGGCCATGCCGTACTGGTAGCCGGAGCAGCCGCCGCCGACCACGAAGACGCGCAGCGCGCCGTCGGCGAATCCCTTGTCGACCAGCAGCGTCTTGGCCTTTTCGGCGGCCAGGTCGGTAACGTCCAGCATTTCCGTCATCTGAAAGACCATCGCGAGCGTCCTCTCAATGGATCGAGTGCAAAGCCAATGATAGCGCACTCGGTGGATCGTCGTGCATTGCAGGAGACGCAGGGAGGGACGGAAGTTGGGGAGCCCCCCTCTGTCTCTACGACACATCTCCCCCCGCTGAAGCGGGGGGAGAGGGGAACGGGCCCCTTCGTGCGCAGGGGCTGGAGCGGTTAGTGGTGTTGGCGGCGTTCGCTGGGGTGGACGGTTTGCTGGACCGCCTGCTGGCCGTTGGGGTAGACCCAGTCGTGCTGTTCGAGGTACTCGTTGGCCAGCTCGATCAGGTCGTCTTTGTCCTTGTAAAGGCGGTTGGGGTTGGTGACGACGTTGGTGTAGGAGCCGCCGACCTGGATCGCCTCGTAGGGGCAGGCCTCGGTGCAGAGGCCGCAGTACATGCAGAGGCGGAAATCGATCTCGTAGCGGTTGACGAGGAAGGAACCGTCCTCGCGCGGCTCGGTGTCGACCAGGATGCAGCCGTCGGGGCAGCTCTGGGCGCAGGTGGAGCAGCCGGTGCAGCGCTCGACGAACCAGACCAGATTGGTCCGCGCGCGCGGCGGGATGTTGCGCTCTTCCTCAGGGAACTGCACGGTGATCACGGGCTTGCGCACGTGCTTGACGACGGTCATCAGTCCCTTGGCGATGCCTTTGCCGAACACCATGTCGTAGTCCCTCTAGCGGCTGGTAAAGAAATTCTGGTCGTGCGGCAGTGCGCCGGTCCAGGCGTCGCGCGGTTGGCCGTCGGCGCTGAGGAAGGGCGGGAAGAGCGATTCCAGCTCCTGCCGGATCGGGTCGCCCTCAGGCAGCATGCGTGAGAAGTCGCCGGTCGGTTCGGGGCGGCGCTTGCGACCGGCGTGCGCGTGTTCGTCGTCGACGACCTGTTGCAGCAGCATCAGGCCGGCGAGCAGTGACTCCGGCCGCGGCGGACAGCCGGGCACGTAGACGTCGACCGGGACGACGTTGTTGACCCCGGGCAGGGTCGAGTAGCCGTGCGCGAAGGGCCCGCCGATGTTGGAACAGGAGCCCATGGAGATGACCCACTTTGGCTCGGGCATCTGGAGGTAGATGCGGCGCACGGGCGGGGCCATCTTCCAGGTCACCGTGCCGGCGACGATCATCAGGTCGGCCTGCCGCGGCGAGGCGCGGAAGATCTCGGCGCCGAAGCGCGACAGGTCGTAGCGGGAATTGGCAGTGGCAATCATCTCGATGGCGCAGCAGGCGAGCCCGAACATCGCCGGCCAGAGCGAGGACCGTCGAGCCCAGCCGAAGACCTTATCGACGGTCGACACGAGCAACTGCGAACGCAGCTCGTCTTCGACATCGGTGACCGGGTCGAGCAGGGGGATCGGAGCCCCCCCCGTGTCAATCGTCGGAGCAACCATGCCAGCTCCCCTCAAGCCTCCACGTCAGGATACACGAGCCCCCCTCTGTCTCTACGAGACATCTCGCCCCGCTGAAGCGGGGGGAGAGAAGGGAGGGCTGGGAGGGCTAGCTGGTCCTGCCCCAGAGAAGGAGGCGCTTGAATGGGTAGAGGAAGGGTCGCTCGTCGGGGAGCACGGCGAGCAGGCGCTGGCGATAGGCGGTCTCGAACGCCTCGTAGTCGTCCGACGACATGCGGTCGCGGTAGCCGGTCAGCAGCGAGCCCTTGACCCACTCGACCACATCCTCGGGGCCGGGCAGACGATGCAAGTAGACCTGTACGCGGACGTGCTGCTCGGCGAAGCCGAGTCGGGCGAGCTGCTCGGCGTACCACTCCGCCGACTCGATCGAGTGGCGGTAGACAAAACCACCCAGCGCCTCGGCGTGCGGCGACTGCTGCGCCACTTCGCGCGCGACCGCATGCGAGGCATGGTCCTCGTTGGCCGGCATCTGCACGGCGAGTTGTCCGCCCGGCTTCAGCATTGCCGCGAGTCTTGGGAATAGCGACGCATGGTCGGGTACCCATTGAATCGATGCGTTCGCGAAGACGATGTCCAGACGGCCGCCGTCCAGGCCGCTGAACTCAGCGATATCGCCACGCTCGAAGCGGACGCCGCCGCCCTCGTGCTCAGCACTCTTGCGCAGCATCGCCTCGGATCGGTCGATGCCGACCGTCTGTGACGCCTGCGTCCGTTCGTGCAGGACTCGGGTCAATACGCCCGTGCCGCAACCCAGGTCGACCACGCGACCGCCGGGCGCCGGCTCGACCAGGGCGAGCAGGTCGTAGAACGGCTGCTCGCGCTCGGCGCGGAAGCGCGCGTATTGTTCGGGCTGCCAGCCGTCGGGTCGTTGTGCGTTACTCACGACCGCGAGCCTAGCAACTCCGCGCCTCTAGCCTGAAGTGGCGAACACCGGTGGAGGCGCCAAGTGCTGGAACTGAGCTGGTCCGAGGCGCGCAGACTGCGCATCCAGGCACAAGGCCTGGGCATTGACCGTTCCGCCGAAATCGAATCGGCCGTCCGCGCCGCCGGCGCGATCCAGGCGCAGGACCGGCTGGGCATGCTGCTCGGCGTGGGCACGCGATCGATCGGACTGACCGCAGCCGACGTAGACCATGCCCGAAGCGTGGAGCGCTCCGCCGTGCGCAGCTGGTTGATGCGCGGCACGCTGCACCTGGTGCCCGCCGCCGACTTGCGCTGGATGTTCGACTTGCTGGGGCCGAAGATGGACGCCAAGGCGCTCAAGCGCCGGGCAGACCTCGGCATCTCCGACGACGATCACGCGCAGGTATTGCAGTTCTTCCGTGATCACCTGTCCGGCGGCGGATCGATCATGCGCACCGAGATCGAGGGCGCGCTGGCCGCCGCCGGCTTGCCGCACGCGGGACAGGCGCCCAGACATTTGCTGCGCACGGCCTCGATGCTGGGCGTGATCTGTTTCGGCGCCGATCGCGACGGCGAAGAGACGCACATGCTGATCGACGACTGGTTGCCCGATCCCGGCCTTGAGCCGTCGGATCCCGCAGCCGAGCTCGCGCGGCGCTACTTCGCCGCGTACGGCCCCGCCACTCCCGCCGACTTCCGCTGGTGGACCGGACTGCCCGCCGCCGACACACGGAGCGGCTTCGACGCGGTGCAACCTGAGCTTGTAGAAGTCAGCGTCGAGGGAACGGTCATGTGGATGACGCCGGAGGCGGCGTCGCAGGCCTATCGCGTGCTCGCCGAGCCTGTCGGTCGCGTGCGCGTCGTAGGGCCGTTCGATCCGTACCTGTTGGGATACGCCAAGCGAGAACTGGGCGTGCCCGATCCGCTGCTCAAGCGGATCAACGCCGGCGGCGGCATGATTCGTTCCTGCGTGCTGATCGACGGACGCCTGGTCGGCACCTGGGATCGCAAGCGCCGCGCGCGCGGCCTCGCCGCCACCGTGTCCGCCTTCGAACCGCTTTCGGACGACGACCAGGCCCAACTCGACGACGAGTTCGCCGAGATCGGGCGATTCCTTGAGACGGATATCAACTGGTCTCAGGCGCTGGATCCCGCTGCGGCCAAATCCGGGTGAAGTCGATGGTCAGATCGTCGGCAATCTCGGTCGCCGTCAGCGAATCCGGGCGCTCGATCTGCTGAGGCTCCTGTTCGGGACGGTAGATCGAGATCGCTTCCTCGTCGGGATCGACCAGCCAACCCAGTCTCGCGCCCTGCGCGATCCACATCTCCATTTTGGTCTGGAGATCTTCAAGGTCGTCCGTCGCAGATCGGACCTCGACAACGAAGTCCGGACAGACGCGCCAGATGATGTGATCGTCGCCAGCGATCTCGGCCAGCCGTTCGTCGCTGATCCAGGCCGCGTCGGGGGCTCGTCGCCAACCGTTGGGAAGTTGCACCAGACCCGATCCGATTGCGCGTCCGCGACGGCAGCGCCTGGTCCAGTTCATGAGGTCGGTGACCAGGTTGGCTTCCCGCTCGCTGCTTTCGGTCCCCGGTGGCGCCACGATCCACAGCCCTCCTTCGTCATCCGATTCGACGTGCCATCCCTCGTTCAGGCTGCAGAACTCCAGGAACCGCTCGTCAGTCAGTTCCCATTCCGCGGGCAACTGAATCCTCAGCGGATGGATCCGCTCTGCGACTTGCGACCGCTCGGGCGTCGCCTGCGACTCGGAAGTCGATGCCGTTCGTTCCGCGGTGACCATCGCCGTTCTCCCCTCGCCGTCAACCTACACCGGCGAAAGCGCGCGCAGACGCGCCGTGATCTGCTCGATCGACCTTGCGATGCCCTCGATGTGCGCGTCCGTGTTCGACTGTCCCAGACTCAGCCTCACAGTGCTGTGAGCGGTGTCAGGATCAAGGCCGATGGCGGTCAGCACGTGGCTTGGCTCGGTGCTGCCCGTCGAACAGGCGCTGCCCGATGAGGCGGCGAAGCCCTCGAGATCGAGCTGCAGAAGAATGCTCTCACCCTCGACGCCGGGGAAACTCACGTTAAGATTGTTGGCCAGTCGGCGCGACCAATCGGAAGGACCGTTCAGACGGATGGGATGCACGCGCTCGCTCAGTTCTCGCCAGAGACGATTGCGCAGGTCCGAGGCATGAGCCGTGCGCTGCACGCGTTCCTGTTCAGCCAGTGCCAAGGCTTTCGCCAGGCCCACCGCCTGCGCCACCGACTCCGTGCCCGCGCGGCGCTCCTCCTCCTGGCCGCCGCCCAGCTGCTGCGGTTGCAGCGGTGTCCGACGGCGCGCGTAGAGCAGGCCCGCGCCCTTGGGTCCGTAGATCTTGTGCGCCGTCAGCGACATCAGGTCAACCCCGAGCGCGTCTGGACGGATGTCGACCGCGCCCGCCGCCTGGACGGCGTCGGTGTGTACGACCGTGCGGCGGTTTCGCTCCTTCACGGCGCGTGCGATCTCGGCGATTGGCTGTACCGTCCCGATTTCGTTGTTGGCCAGCATGATGCTGACCACGGCGGTATCGTCGCGGACCGCTCCCGCCGCCTGTTCGGGGTCGACGAGTCCGTCCGAATCAACGTCCAGTACGGATAGCTCGAAGCCTTCGCGCTCAAGCTGCTCCATCGTGTGCAGCACCGCGTGATGCTCAGTCGCCTGGGTGATCAAATGCCGGCCGCGACCCAATGCGTCCTGTGCCAGCGCCGCGCCGCGAATCGCCAGGTTGTCTGACTCCGTCCCGCCCGAGGTCAGTACGACCTCCGAGGGTGAGCACTCGAGCACGCCGGCGATGTCGTCCCGCGCCTGGTCCAGGACTCCCGCCGCATACTGAGCCTCGCGGTAGATACCGGATGGGTTACCCCAGCCGCGTTCGAGCGCCGGGATCATCGCCTCCAGGACCCGAGGGTCGAGGGGCGTCGTCGCCGCGTGGTCGAAATAGGCCCGATCCATGCGCTCAGCGTAACGGTTTCCGGGACCAACTCCTGATGCAGGATCCAGGACAGACGATCCCCGACAAAGTCAGACCTGCTGATAGACTGCTGGCTGATTCCGCGTGCGTGCGGCTGGCTGCACCTGGGGAGACACTATGGCGACGATTACGATCAATGGACGGGCGGTTGAGGCTGAGGTTGGGGCTCCGCTGGTTGAGGTTATCAAGAACGCCGGATTCCCGATCTCAAATCTCTGCTATCTCGATGGCCTGCCGCCCTACGCGGGTTGCCGCACCTGCGCAGTCGAGGTCGAGGGCATGCGCGGACTGCCCCTTTCCTGCACGACCACGGTGATGGACGGCATGGTCGTGCGCACCGACACGCCGGAAGTGACCGAGATGCGCCAGGAAGTGCTGGCCGTGATCCTGGCCAATCACTCCGACCGCTGCCTGACCTGTCACCGGATCGAGCACTGCCGCACCGGCGAGATCTGCCTGCGCGACAACGAGGTCACGCACCGCTGCGTGACCTGCTCCAAGAACTACCGCTGCGAACTGCAGACCACTTGCGACGCTGCCGACGTGGGCCGCGCCAATGTTGAGCCGTATCTGGACGAGGCGCGCAGCTATTACCGCTTCCAACAACCGGAGCCAGACCGAGCCAATCCGTTCTTCGAGTTCGACCCGCAGATGTGCATCATCTGCACGCGCTGCGTGCGGGCCTGCGACGACCTGCGTCACACGACGGCGATCACGCTGGCGGGGCGCGGATTCTCGACGCGGATCGCGTTTGGCGCGGGCGGACAGATTGACGAGTCGAACTGCGACTTCTGCGGGGCCTGCATTGACGTCTGCCCGACGGCGACGCTGATGGAAGCGCCGAACAAGTGGGTGGCGCGTCCGGACCGCTGGGTGACGACCACCTGCACCGAGTGCTCGATGGGCTGCACGATCCAGATGGGCGTGCGCGACGGTCGCGGCGTGCAGGTGCGACCGGGCAACGGCAACGATGTCTCGCGTTCGCAGATCTGCGTGCGGGGACGCTTCGGCTACGACCAGACAAGAGACAGCGATCGGCTGCGTGCCGCGACCATCGGCCGGGGCGAGGACGCCTTCGAACAAGACGGCGACGCAGTTGCCCAACACGCCGCAGCCGCGCTGTCGGCGATCATCGAGGAGCACGGTCCGTCTGCGGTCGGCGTCCTCGGCTCCGGACAGATGACGCTGGAAGAGCTGAACGCACTGCGCACGCTGGCGTCCCGAATCGGCGTGGTCAATCTCGACTCGTCGCTAGGACCGATTACGGCAGCGATTGGAGAGGCGCTGAACGACGCATTCGGCTCCGATCATCTGCCATCGCGTCTGACCTCGGTTGAGTCGGCCGACCTGGTTGTCGCCATTGGCGACGACATCTCGTCCTCGAACAACGTGCTGGGCGTGCGGATCAAGGACGCAGTGGCGAACCACGGCGCATCGCTGATCAGCATCTCGTCACGGCGCAATCCGCTGGCCGACTACGCGGTCGACGACGCGCACGCGATCCATCCGTCGAACGGCGACCTGGCTGCAGTCGCGCAGTCGTTGGCGAGTCAGGTGCTCAGGGATCTCGACGTGCGCACCGGACTCTCCGAGGTGGAGGGACTGGCCGACGTGAGCGGTTCAGCCGCCGGCGTCGAGGCTGCAGCGGCCACGGCCCTGCGGCGGCGCGGCGGATCGGTGGCGGTTGTCGTCGCACCGTCGCGCTCCAACGCAACTCAGGCTGGAGCTCAGGTCAGGGCGGCGGCCAACCTGTCGATCGCGCTGGCCGGACCGGCCGACGCGCCGGCGGCGCTTCATGTGCTGCCGCCGGAAGCGAACTCGGTCGGGCTTCGCGACCTGGGCATCGCTCCGGGCGAGGGTGGCCTGGTTGTCGGCGGCATGCTCGAAGCCGCCCGAAACGGCAGCCTGAAGGCGCTGCTCGTGGCGCGGGACAACCCCGTGCTGCTGCATCCCGATCGCGCCGCCACGATTGCCGCGCTTGGCAATCTCGATTGCCTCGTCGTAATCGACGAGGTGGCGAGCGGTACGGCGCAGCTTGCGACGCACGTCCTGCCCGACGTGTCTGCCTTTGCGAAAGACGGACACATCACGAACGCGGATCGGCAGATTCTCCGCCTACGAAGCGCGGCGGCTGCGCAGCGCAATGCGAGAACGCTGACGTCGTGGCTGTCCGCACTCAGCGCAGATCTGCCTGCGGTCGAGACACCGACGACAACCGAGGACGGCGAACCGGGAGCACCGATCCCTGCGCCGCAGCAGCCCTCGGACGAGCAGGAAGCCCGCGCGGCGCTCGCGGCGATAGACAGCCGATACGCCGCACTTGAGTCTGTTGGCGCGACCCAGTCGCGGATGCCGATCAACGGCGCGGCCACGCAGCGCTTCCTGCCGGTTGACGAGAGCGGCGCGGCGGCATCGGAGCAGGGTCTGACCCTGCTCAGCGGCCGGGATCTGTACACCGACCGCCTGTCGGCCGCGCGCGGAGACGTGAATGCCGACCTGCTGGAGCGGTCGGGTTCCCTACAGATTCACCCAGCCGACGCGGCGGCTCGCAACATCGCAGACGGAGCGCGGATCAGCCTCGCGGCGAACGGCGCGCAGGTCATCCTGCCGGCGGAGATTACCGAGGACGTACCGCAGGGCGCGGTCTGGGCTTCGCTGCTGCATGAGGGCGGCGCGGTCCAGGCGCTGCACGCAGCAGAGGCGGAGTCGCTGAGTGCGGCGGTGGTTTCGGCGGTGGAGTAGCGGGAGCCCCCCTCTGCCTGCGGCATCTCCCCCCGCTGCGCGGGGGGAGAAGAATAAAGGTCTCGCCATCTCTTTCCGCTTGGCGGGGGGAGAGCTGGGATGAGAACGCGACGCGCACGGGGGTCGGTTTGACGATACGCTGATTGAGACCGACAGCCGAAGCCGCCCTCCATTTCCCGACCATGCGGACGAGGCGTCTATCCATCATGCTTTGCACATCCAAGCACGAACGAGCCGCCCACCATGACACTGCAGCACCCTGACCTGCCCACCGCATCGCCGCGCGGACACTACGTGTTCGTTGACGGCCCCTCGATTGACGGCACGCTGGGCCGCGTGATCGGGCAGCCGCCCGGGCCCGATACACGCCCCGACTGGCGGCGGCTCGAGGCGTTCGTCAAGCAAACGTGCGGACCGGCGCCGTATCACGCCACCTTCGTGTTCTGGTCGCCGGGGCAGCAGGGCTTCATGCACTTCCTGCGCTCGTCGGGTTTCATGATTGCGCTCGGCGACCGATTCGTCCCCGGCCAGAGTTGCGCCGACCTGATCCGCGACAGAATCGCGAGTTTGAACGACGCGGCGCTGCCCGAGCAGGAGTGGCAGGTCATCGTGGGCACTCACAACGAGGAGCTGATCGCCTCGCTGCCTCACCTGGCTGACCAGGCGGAACGCGTCTCCGTGTTCGGGTTCACCGAGTTCTTGCCGGAGAACGCCGAGGTCGAGGCGCAGGTCGACTTCTACGACATCGAGGACGACGCGCGGCTCTTCCGCACGCCGTTGCCGCGCGTCGACTACGAGGACGACGGGGACGGCGCATTCGAGGCGGATGACGAGTTCGCCTTCCAGCCGACGCTCGCTCGGAGTGTTGGCGCTCCTGCACCCGCACCGCCGCCCGTGTTCACGCGACTCGAAACCGGCGAGTCACGGGAGATGTACCTGATCGTTGACGGCCGCAGCATCGAGAAGGAGCTGGGCGAGATCCTGGGCGAGAAGCCGAATCCCGAGACCAGACCCGACTGGGGCACCGTGCTTGAGTTCGCCCGAAGCCGTTCGCAGACGCCCGACGGCGATGTCAAGGCGCTGTTCGCGCATGTTGCGCCGGGTCACGCCGGTTTCCGACGCGCGCTCAAGGACATCGGCTACACCTCGAGCCCGGTCAAGCTCGACGACGCACAGCCGATGCGTCCGGTGGTCGAGGAGTTCATCTGCGGGCTATTGGCGGCGCGCGCGTTCCGCGGAGGAGACGGGGATGCGCCGGATATCATCGTGCTGGCCCATGGCCAGGCCATCTTCGAGGCCCTGAGCGACATACCCGACCAGGGACAACGCCTCTGCGCGCTCGGATTCCCGGAGCGGATGCCCGCGTCCGAGTTCTACCCGCGCGTGGAGCAGCTCGATCTCGAGCGGGACGCCCAGGCGTTCGGCGCGGAGCTGCCGCGAGAATTCGGCGTCGACGTGGACAACTTCGATCCCGACGAAGAGCTGTCGCGGCTGTTCTAGGCCGCTCTGGGACTGTTAGAGATCGAAGGGCAGCAAGCTGCCGACGCCGAAGGTCACTCCGGCGGCGAGCATCCCGACGAACACCGATCGGGCGGCGGCGTAGAGCGGGTTGCGGCTGGTAACCAGCGAAGTAAAGAGACCGGCCACCGCCAGCGTGACCACGCTGGCCACGACGCCCGTGATCAGCGCCCAGTAGTCGACGGTCCAGCCCGATGCGTGCCAGACCAGGAACGGAATCAGCGGAATCAGCGCGCCGACCGAGAATGCGCCGAACGAACTGATCGCCGCCTTCCAGGGATCGCCGAGATGCTCGGGGTCGAGTCCCAACTCCTCACGCACCATCGTGTCGATCAACGACTCCGGATTAGCCGAAAGCTCTTCGGCGACCTGCTCGGCCAGTCCCTGAGATAGCCCCTTGGCGGTGTAGATGGCGACCAACTCCTGCTTCTCTTCCTCGGGGTCGAGCAGCACCTCGTCGCGTTCCATCGCGATCTGCCGGTGCAGCACCTCGGACTGACCGCGCACGGAGATGTATTCGCCGGCGGCCATCGAGAATGCGCCAGCCAACCAGCCGCCGATACCGGCGACGAGGACCGCTTCGGAGCCGATGGCGACACCGGCCACGCCCGCGATCAGGGCGAGGTTGGAGACGATGCCGTCGTTGAGGCCGAACAGCGCCGCGCGAAAGGTGGACGCGCCGTCGGCGCCGACGCCTGCGTGCCCCTCGCCGACCGCGCCAACCGCACCGAACTGCGGTGCCAGCTCGGCCAGGGTGGCGCGATGCTCGCGTTCCTCCTCGGCCAGGTCACCGGAGTCCGGGTCGGAGACGTACTTCTGGATGTCGACCAATTCCTCGCGCCGAAGCTGCGAGATCACGAAGCCCAGGCCCCAGATGCGGGCCTGAAATGCCATCAGGCGGACGCGCAGTGAGGGGCGGTGCAGTTCGGTCGGGAAGCGTTCGTCGCCTAACAACCGCACCCAGTGGGTGGCGTGCTGCAGTTCCGACTCGGACATCCGGCTGAGTACCTGGGCCTGGGGTGGCTGGCTCATGCCGGCGAGACGGTCGTAGAGCCAGGCGGCGTCGAGCTCGTCGGCGATCATCTCACGCAGGCGCTCTCGGCGTTCTTCGGTCAGGGGCACCTGCGCCTGGGGCGGATCGAGCGTCGTCATGCGGGCAGTGTATCCCGCGACACTGGGCATCCTGACGCATGGGCGATGATCGTGACACAGACTTAAACAGACTGCAATCGTCACAGGCGGGCAGGATCCGCGACGGAGACGCCGACATGCTCAGACTGGGAATGCCCAAGGGATCGCTGGAAGCGCCGACGCTGGACCTGTTTCGGCGGGCCGGCTTCGGCGTCACGGTCTCATCGCGCAGCTACTTCCCCGAGATCGACGACGACCAGATCAGTTGCACGATGTTTCGCGCGCAGGAGATGGCGCGCTACGTCGAGGACGGCGTGGTCGATGTCGGCATCACCGGCCACGACTGGGTGATCGAGACGGGCGCGGACGTCGTCGAAGTGGCCGAGATGACCTATAGCAAGGCGACCAGCCGTCCCGCGCGCTGGGTGCTGGCGGTGCCGGCTGAGTCGAGCGTGCAGGAGTTGGAGCAACTGGAGGGCGGCGTAATCGCCACAGAACTGGTGCGCACGACGCGGGAGTTCTTCGCAGCGCGGGGCATCGACGTGCGGGTCGAATTCAGCTGGGGCGCGACCGAGGTCAAGGCGCGAATCATCGACGCGATCGTCGACGTAACCGAGACCGGGTCGTCCCTGCGGGCCAACAACCTGCGGGTGATCGCGGAAGTGCTGGAGAGCACCCCGCGCCTGATCGCAAACAAGGAGGCCTGGTCGGATCCCGGCCGACGCGAGAAGATCGAGGCGCTCAACACGCTGCTGCAGGGCGCGATCAACGCGACCAGCAAGGTCGGCCTGAAGCTCAACACACCGCGTTCATCGCTCGAGGACGTGCTCGCCGTGATTGGCAAGTTCGGCGAGCACGCCCCCACGATCAGCCCGTTGATCGATGACTCATGGGTTGCGTTGGAGATTATTCTCGATGAACGACAGGAGCGAGAGATGATCCCCGAATTGCGCCGCGCCGGCGCCAGCGGGCTGGTCAGCTACCCGCTGAACAAGGTCATCTCCTGAACCGACAGCGGCGCGCTCGACGGGACCGCTGAGAAGCCAGACGCCAACGGCGGTATCCGCCGGCAGACTCCATCGCGCTGCACCCGCTGGTCTGCCGCCCGAGGCGACGAAGGCCGCCTCGACGGTACCCGTGCCGAGCCGGCGCGCGTAGATTCGTCCCAGCTCGGTCTCGCCGAACATCACCGGTCCGGTGCGCAACCAGACGTCGGTCGGCGCGTCGGCGGGGAACATGCGGCCGGAGGGCAGGACCTGCTCTCCGTTGGAGAGTTCGGTTGCGAACTCGATCCGTCCGTCCTCGTGGACGCGAGTCAGGACCCATTCCACGCTGGGCACCTGAGGCGTCGGACGCGGCCTGTCCTCCACGGCCGTCTCCGGGATCAGCGGATTCATCGAGAGACCGAGACCGGTCAGAAGTTGGTCGTGGTCATCGTCCGCCGCCAGGATCCCGCAGTACGCTCGGTCGAGCATCGCGGCGTAGACCGGCGAGAGATGACGGAGCACGGCGTCGCCAGAAGACAGCGCGCGGGTGTTGGGTCGACAATCAATGCCGCCCCGGAAGTCGGCCAACGCCGAGGCCACGGCCGCGTCATCCCAACCGTTGTCGGCGCCGCGTTTGAGTAGCACCAGCTCCGCCGCCTCGACGAGTCGGGCGTCGACCTGAGCAGCGAGCGAGAGGCTGGCGTGGGCAGCGATCGCGTCCTGCGCCGAGATGACATCGGCGAGCAGGCTCCACCTGTCGATGGATCGCTCGATGCGCAGCGCCGCCGCCTGACCGGCGCGCACGACCAGCGCCTCCGCGGTCTCGGCCGACTGGAACCGGCTCGAATCGAAGCCGGCCTGTTCAAGCAGCTCGCGATGGGCCGAGGCGGACACGGCCAGCAGGGCGTCGCGAGTCGGCGCGGACGGCGACGGCACGTCGGAGAGCGGCAAGCCGCCGCGCGACACCTGCGCAAAGAAGGAGTCGACCGCCGTTCGCAGCGTGTCGACCACGGCGGGCAAGTCGCTCAGCACCTGGGTCTGGACGCCTGCCGCGTACAGCGCCTTGAGTTGGACATCGTCGGGCAGTTTCGATGCATCCTCGTCGGCGCTATTGGACTCGTCGGCCTGGAGTCCCGCAGACACAGCAGTGACCTCGGTCTCGACCTCGCCATCTTCACCAACCGTCGAGACCACCCGGTACTCCGCGCCGTCAACGCTGACGGTCAGCGCGCCGAGATCGAATCCGGTCAACACCATGATCGGCCGACTCAGGACGTGTCGGCTGAGGCGCTTGTCGTCCGGGTCGAGCACCGACACATCGAGCATCACGTCCGACGGACCATGGCGCCACGTGAAGAGACCCGAGAAGGAAAACAGTTGCTCGAGCGGCTGGCTTCCGAACGCGGCCAGCGATTCGTCGCTGTGATAGCTCGCGCCGACGCCCCAGAGCTCGCCGTCATCGCCGCTGGTGTCGATCTCGGAAGTGCGCCAGTTGGAGATGTACGGCCAGCGCACGCGGACCTGTACGCGGCCGTCGACGGAGGACACCGGCGCATCGCCAAGATTGCTGACGCGGTAATGGATGTCGAACGGCAAACCTTGCACGACGCGCTCGGGTGCGAGGATCGCATCGAGCTTGATCGTGGGGCCGTCAACGGCGCGAGTAATGCTGAGACGGTAACCGGCTTCCTGCAGGTTCTTGAGATCGCGGTCACCCCAGTTGGTCGTCTCGAGCGTGAAGGTCCCGGCATCTAGCAGGCGCACGATACGGGAGTTCCACTTGTCGCCCCCGTCGTCGTCGACTTCCAGCAGCGCGCCATCGGCGTCGAGCAGATAGAGATATGAGTCGGCCGTGACCGAGATGAGATCGATCTGCACCCGCGTCAGCTCTGAGAGTTCGAAGCGGTAGCGCTGCGAAGAACGATCAGAACGAAAGGCCGACTCGCAGCCGTAGTGCGACCAGACTCCTTCGGACGATAGCGAGTCTTCCAGCGTGCCCAGGTCGACGACATCGTGGCAGCCGCTGACGATACGCACGGAGAGATCGAACGTGCCGAAGTCGCGCCCCGCCCAACCGACCGCGCTCGCCTCGATCGTGTACACGCCGGCGGGCAACTCGCGCTCGATCCGCGCGTCATTGCTGCCGCCGGTGTCGTCGTCGGAGTCGATCAGCGCGCCTTCCGCGTCCTGCAAGTAGAGGATCGGGTCGCGGTCATCGGAGTTCAGGTCGACGCGCACGACAGCCACAGCACTGACCGAGAAAATGAACTGCCGGCCAGGCCGGCCGTCGTGGAAGCGGGAATCGTTGCACTCGGCGCCGCTCCAGTCTCCCGACGCGCTCAGTGGACTGTTCGTTTCATTCAACTCGCCCATGTCGGTTGGCGGACAGTCGCCCGCATCTTCCTGCGCCAACGTCGACTGCCAGGCTGCCAGGGACGCGATCGCGGCGACGACTACGACGATCGACGACAGGGCGAGGAGTCTGCGCATACTCACGGTCCGTTCGCTTGCTCGTTATGTTCGTCACACATGGTACGTGTAGATCCGAAACGGGCGAGCGGCGCGGCACGGAGAGATGCGCCTATGGCGAAGACGAAGCCGGCTCGTCCTCCGACTCACCATCGGATTCGTGAGTGTCGGAGTTCGCGGGCGGAAGCGGTGGCCGGAAGCGGTCGGGGACCTGCTGGCGAGGATCGCCGCTGCGGAAGTCGCTCCAGCAGTCGATTCCGCCCTCCACCGTGACCGCGCAGGCCGCCCGATCGCCGAAGAGCTGGACGTAGGTGCGTGAAGCAGTGGTTTCGGAATCCGGGCCGCCTTCATAGAGCAGCGTGAAGTCGATGTCCCAGGACTGGAAGCGGATCGCCTGGGGCGGACAGAACTCGGCCTCCGGGAAGTAGTGGGAACACCAGTGATGCGTCTGCTGGCAGTGGAGCGAGCCGTCTTCGAGGATCCCGCAACCCTGCGCGCCGATGATGTGCACGTTGCGGAAGACCTGGGCGTAGGGCTGCGGCGGACCAGGCGCCGTAGGCGAGTCGTGCGTGAGGCATCGGACTGCGCCGCTGTCGGTGACACCACAGAGTCCGTTGCCGCTGGCGGAGATTCGCGTGAACGGACCCGCGTCGGAGACGTATCCCTCCAGCGTGAGATCTCCCCAGCAAGTCGTGGCGCCTGCCGAGTCGAGCGCGCAGAAGTCGCGACCGGTGTTGATCAGGTCGACGAAGTCCGCGCCGTGCGGAGCCGGACTATCAGGGATCGGCCGACCCCAGCAGACGATTGCGCCCAGTTCGGTGCGGGCGCAGGCGTAGTGCCGCCAGGGGTGGACCACGACCTGGA
The DNA here is from genome assembly GCA_009838915.1 of Chloroflexota bacterium. GTDB lineage: Bacteria > Chloroflexota > Dehalococcoidia > Bin125 > Bin125 > Bin125. The sequence continues at coordinate 41,814 of VXQT01000015.1, read as the reverse complement.
CCAGGTCTGAACGGTCAGTTGGCAGAAACTCGGCGAACCCCAGGGTGACGAGATCGGCGTCGGGATTGCGGCTCAGCACGGAGTCGATCATGGCGCGGATGTTGGCATACCCCGAACCCCAGCAGACAGCGGTTCCGTTCGTGTCGATCGCGCATCCGTCGTTCGGTCCGAGGCTCAGATCGCTGAACTTGCCTTCGGGAACGTCCTCCACGATCGGATTGCCGGCGCCCCAGCAGGCGATCTCAGCCTTGTCGGTGAGCACGCAGACGGCCGTTGCGCCAATGCTGATCTTGACCGGCGTTTCTCCATCAGCGGGCAAGGTGAGGAACGCAGCAGGCAGAAGAGCGAAGAACAGGATCAGCAGCGGGCGACGGGCGTTCATGTTGTGGACAGCAAGATAGGCAAGTTGAACTGGTGAAGTGGTCTAGGATCGCTGCACGAAACGTGACACCCGCCTGTCTGCTGATTGGAAGTGCGCCATGGGCCTGCGAACGCCCGCCGAGTATGTCGAGTCGCTGAGGGACGACCGCGAAATCTGGTACCGCGGCGAACGAGTCGACGACGTGACGACGCACCCAACGATCCGCAAAGCGGTCAAGCACGCCTGCATCGACTACGAGATGGCGGAGTCGGACGAGTACCGCGAGCTGGCCACCTACGAAGAGGACGGTGAGGAGTACTCCGCCTACTACCGGATCCCACGCACCGCTGAAGATCTGCTCAACCGATCAAGGTTGATCGAGGCTGCCACGGCAGAGGGCGACACGCTGGTGGTGCTGATCAAGGAAATCGGCACCGACGCGCTGTTTGCGCTGCTCGCGGTGACGGCCGAGTTCGAGGACCAAACATACTTTGAGCGGGTGCAGTCGTTCTACGAGCACTGCCGCTCGAACGACCTCGCGCTGGCGGTCGCGCAGACAGACGTGAAGGGTGATCGGATCAAGCGGCCCTCGCAGCAATCCGACCCGGACATGTACCTGCGCGTCGTGGAGCGACGACCGGACGGCGTCGTGGTGCGCGGGGCCAAAGCGCACACCTCGGTGGTGACGAATACAAACGAAGTCATCGTGCTGCCGACGCGCGCAATGGGACCGGATGAGCAGGACTGGTCAATCGCGTTTGCGCTGCCGGTCAACACGCCCAATCTGCGCTTCATCGCCTCGCCGTTCGGCGACAACGCCAACCACGACGGCGAACGCCCGATTTCGGCGGTGCGCAAGATGATGGAGACGATGACGATCTTCGACGACGTGTTCGTACCCAACGAGCGCATCTTCCTGGACGGCGACACCGAGGCGGCCGGTCAACTGGCGCTGACGTTCGTTGAGTACCACCGGTTCACGGCGGTTTCGTACAAGCTGCCGCTGATCGACGCGCTGGGCGGCTGCGCGGCGCTGGCCGCCGACTACAACGGCATCATCAACGTGTCGCACGTGCGCGAGAAGTTCGTTGACCTGATCCAGTATGCGGAGACGACGCGGGCGCTGCTGGAGAAGTCGGCCGACCGCTGCATCGCCAAGCCCAACGGTCAGGTCGCGCCGGACCCGATGACGGTCAATATGGCCAAGTCGATCTTCGCGCACGGCTATCACGAGGCCGTACAGCACGTGCAGGAGCTTGCCGGCGGCATCCTGGTCACCGGACCGGGCGACGAGGACTGGGAGTCGGAAGAGCTGCGCCCGTTCCTGCAGAAGTACCTGGCCGGGCGCGACGGCGTCGACGGCGCGCAGCGGATGAAGCTGCTCAACCTCATCCGCGACCTGACCTCATCGGACTATGGCGCGTACCAGGAAGTGCTGGCGATCCACGCCGAGGGATCGCTGCAGGCTGAGCGTCTGCAGATCTTCCGCGCGTTCAACGAGAACGGAGGCGCCCGCCGGGTGATGCGGCTCGCGGGTAGAATGGCGGGTGTGAGGTAGGTAGAGCGGGAGCCCCCTCTGCCTTCGGCATCTCCCCCCGCTTCGCGGGGGGAGATGGGATGGATTGAACAGGTCTGTTGAGGGCCGACATGCCGGAACTGCCGCTGTTTCCGCTCCAGATCGTGGTCTTTCCCGGCGAGACCGTGCCGCTGCACATCTTCGAGCCGCGCTACCGGCAGCTCGTCAAGGACACGCTGGAAACCAACGAGCCGTTCGGCATCGTGCTGACCCGTCGGGGACGGCAGACAGCGTCGCCCGAGGAACGTGAACCCACCCACGAGGTCGGCTGCACAGTGCGGATGGAATCGAATGAAGCGTTTCCCGACGGTCGCTTCAACATCGGCTGCATCGGCGAGCGCCGCTTCCGGATCATCGAGAAGCTGGGCGAGCGGCCATACTGGGTCGCCGAGGTCGAGTTCATTGACGACCCCGACGATCGCGACTCCGACGGCGCCCACGTCGCCTACGACGCGGCGGCCGACCTGTACCGCGATCACCTGGGCCTGGCGCTGGCCCTGCAGAACTCATGGCAGCGCTCGTACCGCTTGCCGCGACAGCCCTACCCCCTGGTCAATCACATCGCCTCGCGGATCGAGGCGCCGGCCACGGTCAAGCAGGAGATTCTCAAGTCGGAGTCGACGGTAGAACAGCTCAACCTGCTTAGCCGCATCCTGCGCGCCTCGAATCGCCAACTCACCGATCGCGTGCATCTGCACCATCGCCAGCGCTACGAAGGCCTCGGCGTCGGCAACTGAGGTAGTGGCATGATGTTGGGCCTGCGTTCTCGTGGCAAAGCCGACACCGCGGTATTCGACGCGCAGCGCGGGGAAAGCTACCCCTATCCCTACCCCACGGGTTGGTACCGAATCGCCTCGTCCGACTCGATCCGACCTGGCGAAATCCGAGCTATCACCTGCCTCGGCAAACAGTTCGTGCTCTGGCGGGCACGCGAGAGCGGCGAGAGTCACCTGATGGACGCGTTCTGTCCGCACCTCGGCGCCAATCTCGCCGGCGGCAGAGTCGACGGCGACTGCATCGAGTGTCCGTTTCACCTCTGGCAGTTCGACGGCGAGGGCCGCGCGCAGCGGATCCCCTACAGCGATCAGCCGCCCGAGCGCGTGCTGACGCGTCCCTACGAGCTGGAAGACGTGCACGGACAGTTGTTCCTTTATCACCGCAGCGATGCCGAATCCGGCGATCCCGAAGAGCCGCCGGCGTACGAGGTGCCGCGCATCAGCGAAGTGGACGAGGGCAGTTTCGTGCGCCGCGGTCAGCGGAATGCCGGGCGAGTGCGGATGCACATCATCGAGATCTGCGAGAACGCCGCCGATACGGCCCACTTCCAGGCGTTGCACAGTCAGCTGCACCTGCCCTGGACGCAGGTGCGCGTGCCGGGCGTCGAGATCGTTCACCGCGCCAAGTGGGTGCTTGACGAGGACCGGCCGTGGATGATGCACTTCGACGACGCCGTGACGCTGCGGGCCCTCGGTCGGACGCTGCCCGGCGGCGAAACCAAGGTGCGGGTCTCCTATCACGGACCGGGCAGCTTGCTGACCTTCCGCTTCGACCTTCCCGGTTGGGGGGAGCTCACGATGGTGAAGACCTTCCTGCCAATCAGTCCGTTGGAGCAACAGATCGATTTCCAGTGGTACGCCCCGAAGTCGATGCCGCGCTGGCTGGTCTGGTGGGTAATCGGCAACTGGGTCTCGCAGTTCCCGCAGGACATCGACATCTGGGAGAACAAGACATTCCAGGCGCGGCCCAGGCTCAGTCGTGACGACGGCCCCGTCATCGCCATGAGGCGTTGGTATCAGCAGTTCCTGCCGGAGCCGGACGACACGCGCCCGGGCAACACATAGGCGGGCTGCCCCCCTCTGTCGCTCCGCGACATCTCCCCCCGCTACGCGGGGGGAGAGGGATCGTGGCTAGAGGGCGGCAGGGCCGTTTTGGCGGATGTGGCGGGTGACGGTGAGGCGGAGCAGTTCGGTCGGACCCTCGGCGATCCTGAGCGAGCGGCTCCAGCGGTAGAGGCGCTCCAGGGGGTGGCCTCTCAAGAGCGCCTGTGCTCCGTGCAACTGGATGGCTCGATCCACGCTTCGGTGCAGGCACTCCGAGGCCAACCACTTGGCGGCGGCGACTTGCGTGCCGGCCGTCGATTCGTCGGCCTCGCGCGCGTCGGCGGCCTGGTAGAGCGCCGCGCGCGCGGCGAAGCTGTCCGCCGCAATGTCGGCGAAGATTGCCTGCACTTGCTGCTGCTCGGCAAGCGGCTGTCCGCTGCGGTGCGGACCCTCGATTCGTTGCAGTGTGGTCCGCGCCACCCAGCGCGTCCAGCCGACGCACTCGGCCGCAACGCCGAGTCTCATCCGATCAATGTTCTGCATCGCCCGCGGCAATCCGTCGCCGACGTTGCCCAACAAACGCGAGCCGGGAACAGGCACTGCGTCGAAGAAGAACGGCGAGTGGGTGCTGCCGTCGATTGATGCGCCCAGTTCACCTTCGCTGACGCCAGGCGCGTCGCGGTCGATGACCAGCAGCGCCGTGCCTTCCTCTGGCACGTTGGCGACGACGACCAGCCAGTCGGAGTCCGCGCCGCCGGTGACGAAACCCTTGGCCCCGCTGACGGCAAAGCCGTCCGATCCGTCGTCCAGCCGGGCGCGGATCGCCTCGGTGGGCTTGCGGCTTCCGTCCGGCCGCAGCGTCTCGGTAAAGGCGAATGCGGCTCGGCGCTCGCCTCGGACGATCGGCTCGTACAGTGCTTCGCGCTGCTCGGGGTTATCGGCCAGGCGCATGATCCCTGGTCCCGAACCAAGCGCGGCGGAGGCGAGCGGGTTGCCGCTCAAGGCGAGCGCCTCGCGAGCCGCCGTGAGCAGGCGAGGTCCGCCGCCCAGTCCGCCGTCGGACTCGGGCAACGCCAACCGATAGAAGCCGGCCGCCTCGGATCGCCGCGCGATCTCGCGCCGCAGACTCGGCGGTGGCGACTCCGGGTCGACGCCGTCGGTCAGCGGGTCGATCTGCTCGGTCACAAACTCGAGTAGACGCGACTGTAAGTCAGTCAGGTCGGGTGTCAGCTCAAACTGCATGGACGCGCCTCTCGGATCTGATGACTGGTCTTGATCTCAGCTCGTGTTGCTCTAGTCGGGCGGATGCGCCAGCTCAAACTCGTGAAGGTCGCGCTGCGGGGCATGACTGAGGACGACGCCGAGCAGCGGCATCGAGCGCAGCATGTCGCAGGCCTGGATTAGTTGCTGGTCCTCGGCGTCCGCGCGCGCGACGAGGACGACGCCGACCGCCGAACGTGCGACTTCGCTGGCGCTGGGGTCGGAGAGGGGGTCGGTGGGCACCAGCACATAGCCGTTTGGAGGAACTGCGCGCGCAGCCTCACGGAGAATCAGCTCCGAACGGTGAGGCCGCGACCAGGCTGCGCCCTGCAACCAGTCCGGTGGCTCGGTGTGAGTCAGCTCAAATGCGGGGCGTCGGGCATCGAGCCAGATGACGATGTTGCCTCGCGCGGCCAGCGTCTGGGCGGCGCGGATCAGGGAGGCGTTGAGGTCGGATGCCGCGTCCAACGGCGTGAACGCGACAATGCCCGAGACGGGGTTCAGCGCGTTGGCAAGCTGGACCGCGTCGTCGAGCATCGAACCGCGCTCCGTCGTCTCGCTGACGGGATCGCCAGAGACCTGGAAGAGGTCCGCCTGAGATCGTTGCTCCGCTTCGTCGCTGACCACAGCGATCGGTCGAAGTCCGAGCCGGCCGATTCGCCCAAGATTGGACTCGGGGCTGCGCGTCACGCGCGCAGTCGCCGCGGCGAGCGCAAGGCCGACCAGCAATCCCACTGCGGACGCCCAGGCGGCCGACCATTCGGTCGCCGGTGCAATCTTGCGCGCGCCGGGGCGCACCAGGCCGAGCAGGTCAAGTCCGGCATCGTCGCCGTAGCGAGCGTGTGCCTCGGCGACGACGGCATGGGCCAGCGACAGGGCAAGCGCTTCGGCGTCGGCCTGGGCGGAGGCTTGCACCGTGACGCGGATCAGGGTGTCGGTCAGTTCTACAGCGACGCCGTCAATCCGAGGCAGGCCGGACTCGCTGGCCATCATTCCCTCGGTCGCGGACTCCTGAACCGAGCGATCGAGTACCAGCTCCGCGTAGACGCCCGGCGGATGACCGTCGCGCGCCCAGAGGTGAACGTCGGCGCTCCACGCGGCGGCCGTCGATTGCGAGATCAGGACGGCGACGATGGCGCCCAGCACCGCCGTCAGGGGAGGCAGCCACCAGGCGAACCCGCTTCGCAAACCTGGAAGAGTCGGCACGAATCGAGTGTATCGGCCTCGCTGTGCCAGCCCCCTCTCGACGGCAGGGCAGTGGCACGGTGATCGCCTCAGGTACTCTCCGCGCATGCCTCGACTACTGCGAATCTGGGTCCTGCTGCTCTGCGCCGCATTGGCGATGTGCGCCCAAGCGGGGATGTTGCGCGGCGCAGATCTGCGCTTGCACGTGGATGTGCGTGTTGAGCATGCGGGACCCGAGACCGAGCGAGCGCTGCAGGAGGCTGGCCTGCAAATCGAACTGGCGGTTCCCGATCTCGGCCGCTGGCAAGGCTGGGTCGCGGCCGATCGGATCGCACAACTGCGGCGCGCTGCCGGCGTGTTGTCGGTCAGCACCCCGCGCTATGCCAGGTTCGCCGCCGGCGCCGCGCTGTCCGAGGGCGATGAAGCGCTCAACGCGGCGGCCGCGAGAACGCGGTTCAACGTCGATGGCTCCGACATTCGTATCGCCGTCATCTCCGACGGAATCCAGGGGTTGAAGGATGCGCAACAGATCGGCGAGGCGCCGAAACTGGTCGATGCGCGTGGCTTTGGCGCAGGAGGCCTGGACGGCGGAGAGGAAGGCACCGCGATGATCGAGGTCATTCACGACCTCGCGCCCGGTGCGGACATCTCATTCGCCGCAGTCGTGACCGATCTGGACCACATCGCCGCCGTCAATCACTACGCAAAGCACGTCGACATCATCGTTGACGACGTCGCCTATCCCTTGCCTGCCGATCAGCGCAGTGACGTGTCTCGCAACACCACCGCCGCACTCGAACATCCCGATTGGCCGCTGCGGGCCTACGTCACATCGGCCGGCAACTGGGCCGAGTCGCATTGGTCGGGAGAGTGGCGGCCAGGCGTCGACGGACGTTCACTGGGACTGTCTACGCCGGGCATGACGCATCGATTCGGGGGCAAGGACGGCGAGTCCGGAGAGGACTCACTGTCAGGCTCAGGCAACGGGTTCCGGGTCAAGCATGGCGATCGAATCCTGTTGGCGCTCTTCTGGGACGACACCTGGGACCGATCGACCAACGACTACAACCTGTACCTGATGGCGGACGATGGCCAGGTGATTGCTTCCAGCGAGACGAGGCAAGGCATCGGAATCGACAGCCACGAGCCGCGCGAGTACATCGAGCACGAGTATCGAGGCGATGACGCGACTGTCTACGCCGTGATTCAGAATCCTCGCGATGACGCCGCTCCGGTGAGCTTCCAACTGTTCGTGTTCAACACCAGTGGGCAGAGACCTCAGTTCACCTACCGCACGCCGGAGGGCAGCATGCTCGCGCAATCCGACGCCGCCGGCGCGATCACCGTAGGCGCGGTCAATGTCGGCATGCAGATGTTGGCCGCCTACTCGAGCAGCGGACCCACGCTGAACGGGTTGGCTAAGCCCGAGATCGCCGCGGTTGACATGGTCACGGTGTCCGACACGACGATGTTCGCGCCTCGCTTCCGGGGATCGTCCGCCGCTGCGCCTCATGTCGCGGCAGTCGCGGCCCTGCTGTTGGAGGCGCAGCCCGCGTTGCTCGCCGCCGACGGCGGCAACCCGCTCTTGGAGCGACGCCTGATTCGTGACCTGCTGACCGAGACTGCCAGAGACCTCTTACCGCGCGGAGGCGAACAGGAGTCGGGCGCAGGACTGGTCGACGCCGAAGCCGCGATCAGCGCCGCGATCAGCGCCGCAGCCGTGGTGAAGTCATCTCACGACGACGGAGCCGACACGCTTCGCTACGCGCTGGCATCGGGCGCCCGCTTGATCTTCTTCGACGGCAGTCAGGAAGACCGGAGGATCGCCCTGCGTTCACCGCTCCCGCCAGTTCCTCCGGACACGATCATCGACGGAAGCGATTGGACGCTGAATGCCTCGGGAGTGGCAGTCGGGATCGCGCTCGGCGCGGATTGCGAACTCTGGGGCCTGACGATTCGCGGCGGCGTGGAGTCAGGCGTGCGTGTGAGCGGTAACCGAGTGTTGGTGCGCCAGGTTGTCGTGGAACGCAGCCGTGTCGGAGTCGCCGTACACGGTCTCGACGCAACGATCGCAGGCGTCGAAGTACGCGGCAGCGAGTCCCACGGCGTGTTAGTTGGCGAAGGCGGCTCGGTGGAGCTGTCGGACAGCACGATCGAGTCAAATGCCGGGGCGGGCGTGTACGTCGCAGCGGAGGCTCTGGGGGCCTGGATCGGTCCGTCGGGCGACCCGCCCGGGGCCGCACCGCCCTACGACGACTGGCCGCCGATTGACCCGCTGAATTCCGCATGGAACCAGCCCCGTTCGGGACCGTCGCTGCAGCTGTCCGGCGTTGTGAGTCTCGACGGCTTGCCTGCTCCGACGGGCACACAGGTCAACGTCTATCTCGATCGCCGTCTCGCTGCGTCGCTGCCGCTTGATGACGAGTCCCGCTTCCAGGCGACGATCACAGGTCCGGGCGCCGAGATTCGCTTCGCCGTCGACGGTGTCCCACTGGCGTATCGTGAGCCGTTCACGGCCGGCGGCGAGCTGTCGCTCAATCTCCGCGCGGCAAGCCGATCCGCCCGCGTGAGCGTGCAAGCGCCAGGGGGCGCCAACCTGATCCGAGCCAACCAGAAAGGCATCGAGATCGAAGATTCGAATGTGGAGCTGACAGGTCCACGGTTCGTCTGGGGCAATGAGCTACGAGGTCAACGGCTGGATATCTCATCGCCGTGGCCTGCGCCGACGATCGAGGAACTCCGCTGGAGCGCGGCCGGCATCAACGTCGCTGGCACCGCTTCCGATGCAGTCATGGCGCATCTCTACGCCGGGCCTGCCGCCGTGCGACGCTTCGTCGCCGCGGCGCCGGTCGTGGACGGCGCGTTCCGCTTCGTTGATCTCGATGTCGATCCTTCTGCGACTCACTTCTCGATCATTGGGCAACGGCCTGGACATCGCACGACGCTGGAGAGCGACGTGATTCGGGTCGCAGCGGCAGGTCAGATCGCCAGCGTCACACCGGGCGCCGGCTACGTGGAGGGCGGCGAGACGGTCGAGATATGCGGCTCCCGCGTTGCCCTGGATTCGACCGCGCCGCGCGTCTGGATTGGCAATCGGCCGGCCAGGGTCCTCTTCTGGTCGACGGACTGCGTCAGTGTCTCCACACCACCTGGCGGCCGGGGGTCGGCCGACCTTGTCCTGCATCTTGAAGACGCGCGACCGATCGTCGCCATTGACGCCTTTGAGTACCGCAACGAGCGGATCGTGCGGCTGCGCGAAGGGTGGAATCTCGTTACCTGGAGCGGGCCGAGCGTCCGAGCCGGCAGCGCGTTCGGCGCGCTTGCCGATCGGGACTTCCGTGTCTTCGCATGGGATCAGGAGCGTCAAGTCTGGAAAATCTACGCGCCGTTCCTGCCGGCCAACCTCAACTCCCTGCGCACGCTGACTCACGATCAGCCGCTGATGATTTACCTCGAAGGCGCCGACATCGACTGGCCGCAGCCCGCGCCCGAATAGGCAGGGTGAGCGCCGCTATCATCGACGCAGCTTCCCCGACCATGCGATGGAAAAGAGGACAGGGCCATGGCGATCGCCAAGTTTGCCGAGCCGAAGCCGGGCGTCGATCTCGGATCGGCACAGATCGTGATCGACGAGCGCGCGCTTGACGACTACTACCAGGGACTAGAACTTAACAGCCCGCAGGATCGTGTGAGCGCGCCGTCGATGGTGGCCGCGAATGCTGACATGTCGACCCGGATGTACTTCGAGAACGCCTTCGGCAATCTCTGGCTGCGGCAGGAGTGGGACTTCCGCAAGCCGCTCGCGGCGGGAGCCACGTACGAGGCATCGGGCCGCTCCGTTGACATCTACCAGCGCCGCGACCGCAGTGTGATCCTGACGGAGACCGTGCTCAAAGACGAGGCGGGCGATGTGGCGGTCGTGCAGCGGCATCACCAGTCCTTCGTACTCGACCAGAGCGAGGGTCAGGTGACGCTGCGCGATCCGTCGAAGAAGGAAGGGGCGCGCACCTACTCGCTGCCTGAGGGTGAACCGTTCGATTCGATCGTGCGGACGATCACACTGGAGATGTGCGGCTCTTTTTTCCACGGCGATCGCAACTATCACACCGACAAGCAGGCGTCGGAAGAACTCGGGTTCACGGATGTCGTCGTGGGCGGCAAGATGACGATGTCGCTGCTGGGGGAACTGCTCGATCAACGCTTCCGCGACGCCTGGAAGTCATCGGGCAAGCTGCTGGTCAAGTTCACCAACATCGTCTGGCCTAACGAGACCGTCACGGTCAAGGGCGTGCTGCAAGGCCCCAACGAGGACGATCCAGCGCGTCGAGACATTGCTTGCTGGGTGGAGAAGGACAACGGCGTGATCGCAGTCGTCGCCGAGGGCAGCCTCAGGCTCTGACCCCTGATGGCGGGAAGTCGACAGCGAGGTCCGATGTCCGGCGATCTGACCGTCTTCGTCCCGATCGGCATGCGGCCCCTGACCGGAGGGCTGCGCACAGTCTCCGCCAGCGGCGCCACGATCTCGCAGGTGATCGACGACCTGGAGTCGCGCTATCCCGGCTTCCACATGTCGCTGGTTGAAGAGGGTCGGCTGAAGTCGAGCCTGACCATCGCGGTGAACAGCGTCGAGCAGCCGCTGGGTTTGCTCGCCCGGGTGCCGAAGGGCGCGGAGATTCACATCATCCAGGCCATGGCCGGGGGCAAGTGTTAGCAGGCGACGATCAAAATCGCGATAGCGAATATCCTGTGTACGACGGAGAACTGAATGACGAGGAGCCGCCGATGACTACTGAAACCAAGCCCGCGTTCAACGTTGTTGGAACCCGCCCGATCCGTCCCGACGGCGTGGACAAGGTGACCGGACGTGCCAACTACGGCGCTGACATTTCGCTGCCGGGGATGCTCTACGGACGCATCCTGCGTTCTCCGCATGCGCACGCGCGGATCCTCAGCATCGACACCTCGAAGGCGGAAGCGCTGGACGGCGTGCGCTGCGTGATCACGCACGCAGATCTGCCCGGCGCGTCGGACACAATCCTCGACTTTGGTGAGAGCGTGTCGCCCTACAAGTGGGTGCTGGAGCAAACCTTCGCCTCGGAGAAAGTGCTGTATCAGGGTCATCCGGTCGCTGGCTTGTGCGCGACCGACCCGCACATCGCCGAGGACGCGCTGTCATTGATCGAGGTTGAGTACGAGGTGTTGCCGCCGGTGCTCACGGTGCACGACGCGATGGCGGACGGCGCGCCGATCCTGCATGAGGGCATGAAGATGGTCGAAATGGTCGCTCGGTTCGTGCCCGGCGACGGACGAAGCGAGCGCGACTCCAACATCGCTTCGCAGCTTGAGCTCGAACACGGCGATCCGGCGGCCGGCTTCGAGGAAGCGGACATCATCCTCGAAGGCGAGTTCGAGACGGCGGCGGCGCACCAGGGATACATCGAACCGCAGACCGGCACCGCCTACTGGAATCCCGACGGAACCTTGACGATCTGGACGTCGTCCCAGGGGCCGTTCGCGATCCGCGACACGGTCGCGCACATGCTGGGCATTCCCATGGCCGACGTAAAGGTGGTGCCGATGGAGATCGGCGGCGGGTTCGGCGGCAAGACCAAACCGTACATGGAACCGGCGGCGGCGATCATGTCGAAAAAGACCGGCCGACCGGTGAAGATGTACATGAACCGCGAAGAGGTGCTCGTTGGCACCGGCCCAACCTCGGCGACCTACGTGCGCTGCAAGATCGGGGCCAAGAACGACGGCACGCTGGTCGCAGGTGAGGCGACGCTGGCGTACGAGGCCGGCGCGTTCCCGGGCTCGCCTGTGGGAGCGGGTGCGTCCTGCATGTTCTCCTCCTACGACGTTCCCAATCTCTACGTCAACGCGCTCGACGTGCTCACGAACAAGCCCAAGGCGCACGCTTATCGCGCGCCGGGATCGCCTCAGGCGACCTATGCGGTCGAGTCGCTACTCGACCAGCTGGCAGAGCGGTTGGAACGCGACCCGATGGAATTGCGCGCGCAGAACGCCGCCGCCGAAGGCACGCGTCGCGCGGACGGGACGCGAATGCCCGCAATCGGAGCGGAGGAGACGATGCAGGCGGCCATGGACTCGCCGCATTACCGCTCGGAGCTTGGCATCGACGAGGACGGCCGACTGATAGGCCGCGGCGTCTCGATGGGGTTCTGGCACAACGCCGGCGGCGAGTCTTCGGCCTACGCCATGACCAACGCCGACGGGACGGTCAACCTGTCGCTCGGCTCGGTCGACATCGGCGGACAGCGGGCCGGGCTGGCCATGCAGTTCGCGGAGTCGATGGGCATCGGCTACGAGCAGGTGCGGCCGCAGGTCGTCGACACGGATCAGATCGGCTTCACCAACGTCACCGGCGGCTCGCGCGTGTCCTACGCCAGCGGCCTTGCCGTCCACGAAGCCGCGCTTGACATGCAGCAGCAGCTCGCCGCGCGCGCGGCGCGGATCTGGGAATGCGACGAAGAAGCGGTTTCGTACGCGGACGGCGTCCTGAAGGGTCCGGACGGCCAGTCGATGACGTTCCCCGAACTCTGCGGCCAGCTGCAGCGGACAGGCGGTCAGATTCAAGGCGCGGCCGACGTGTCGCCGAATCGCCCAGGCCCCGCATTTGCCTGCCACATCGTCGACGTGGCGGTGGATCAGGACACGGGCAAGGTGGATGTGTTGCGCTACTCGGCGGTGCAAGACGTGGGCACGGCAGTGCACCCGTCCTACGTCGAGGGCCAGGTGCAGGGCGGCGTCGCGCAGGGCGCGGGCATGGCGCTGACCGAGGAGTACGTCTACTCGCCCGAGGGTCGGATGACCAACGCCAGCCTGCTCGACTACCGCATGCCGACCTCGCTCGATCTGCCCGAGATTGAGACCATCCTGGTCGAGGTGCCCAACCCCAGCCACCCGTACGGCGTACGCGGCGTCGGCGAGGTGCCGATCGTGCCTCCGCTCGCGGCCATCGCCAACGCGATCTACGACGCCACAGGCATCCGCATGAATTCCCTCCCGGCCAGCCCGACCAAGCTCCTGGATCGGCTGCTGGAGGAGTAATCTATGGAGCGAGGCGAGGGAGCGTCATGGCGATCATCAATATCCAGCGTTTCCGAGACACGCTGGTTCGGGTCGGCGTCGCTGAGGAAGCGCCGGCCTTGGAAGTCTCCGTAGCGCTCGACTCTGAGTTGGAGCAGGCAACAGAAGACTTCATCACGGGGTCAGAGCTTGACACAGTCAACTCGCACGTGGACGTGAGAGCATCGGAGCTTCGACAGCAGATTGCGGAGATGGAAGCGCGCTTCCAGCAGGCGCTCAATCGGCAGGCGCTGCTGATCGCCGCCTACGTCACACTGGTTGCCGCTGTGGCCGGCATACTTGTCGCCGTGTTGGGCTAGGCCGCGTACTCGCGGGCGAGGTCGTCGAGCAGGTCGACCATCAGGTGGGGGGCGGATAGGAACGGCGAGTGGTCGGTGGCCCACTCGACGACCCGGTCGGCGCGGCGCGCGAGTGTGCGCTGGCCCTCGGCGAGCAATGCCTGGTCCTCGGTGCAGACGACGTAGGTCGTGGTGATCTTGTTCCAGGCTGTGTCTCGGGGCGCGTCGAATGGAATTGCGGCGTCGTCGCGGACGAGCTGGGTGAGCGCATGCTCATAGTCCTCGTCCGAGCACTGGTGGTAGAACGCATAGCGAATCTTGTCGGCCTGGACCGTGGTTGAACCGTCCTCGCCGGGCTGCACGGCGGTCGCCAACTCGGGATTGACGAAGTTGTCCGGCATCGAGCCGTCGGTGTCGGGCATGATCGCCGTCAGGTAGACGAGGTGCTTGACGTGGTCGTTGCCCAGCGGCGCCGTGGTGATCGGCACGCCGCCGAACGAGTGTCCCAGCAGGACGACGGGGCCGTCGATTTCATCGAGCGCCGTCCGCACGATGGCCTCGTTCTCGGCGGAGTTTGTGACGCCCCGCAGCGTGCCGCTGGCCTCGTGCAACTTGCGACGCTCTACTGCAACGACGGGTACGCCGCGCGCCTCGAGGCCGGCGACGACCTTGTCGAAGCACCAGGGTCCGTGCCAGGCGCCGTGCACCAGTACGACAGTGGCGGGGGTGGTCTGAGAAGTAGTCATGGTCGTCCTCCGGGATCCGTTCAGGCTGGGAAGCGATCGGTCGTGTCCGGCTCAAACTGTACGCCGAAGGTATTCAGCGCCATCGAGACGATGTGATACTGCCCGACCGCAAAGACCGTATCCATCAGTTGCTCGGTCGAGTAGCGCTCGGCCAGCTTGTTCCAGGTGTCATCGGAGATGAAGGCGTCGTGATGTAGTTCATCGGCGGCGCGCAACAGGGTGGCGTCGAAGTCGGCCCAGCCATCGGCCTCGGGACCGAGCGTGACGCGTCGAATCTCCTCGTCGGTCAATCCCACGGAGCGTCCGAAGCGGCTGTGCTGGGCGAACTCGTACTCGGATCGACAGTTCCAGCCGGTGCGTAGGATCAGCAACTCACGTTCTCGAGCGGGCAGCGAGGTCTCGCGCATGACGTGGTTGGTGAACGCCTGCCGTGACCTGGCCAGGGCGGGGTACTGCGCGATGGTGCGCTGTACGTTGAGCGGTGATCGTCCGCGTCCGGCGGCGGCGAGAATCTCGCGCTGCTCGTCGGTCGACTCTTCGTCGGAGACGGGTTCAATCCGAGGTCGGGAGAGTCGCATTGGTCACCTGCCCGAAGCAGGCTAGCGGATGGTCGGAGCGGCCGGATTTGAACCGGCGACCTCTTGACCCCCAGTCAAGTGCGCTACCAAGCTGCGCCACGCTCCGACGGGGCTCAGCGTATCACTGAAGGCCGTGCGCCAGTCCGGCCTCCTAGCCGTCCAAGGGCCGCTTGAGCATCATCCCCTGACGTCGACACTTGACGACCAGTTCGTCTCGCTGATTGATTCCTCGGTGCTCGAACGTGACGATTCCCCGATCGGGGCGGCTTCTCGATTCGCGCCGCTCGATGACCTCGGTTTCGCAGGTGATCGTGTCGCCGACGAAAACCGGGTTAGGAAAAGTGGTCTCGTCGAAGCCGAGATTGCCGAGCGTCGTGCCCAGCGTGGTGTCGGCGACGCTCAGACCCACCGCCAGTCCGAGCGTGAAGATGCTGTTGACGATGCGCTGGCCAAACTGGGTCCCCGCAGCGAACTCCGCGTCGAGGTGCAGCGGCTGGGCATTGTGGGTCAGAGCCGTGAAGAGCAGATTGTCGGCCTCGGTCACGGTACGCGAGGGCTCGTGCTTGATCACGAGCCCAGGCTCAAGTTCCTCGAACCACAATCCTGGCACGGCGTGCCTCCGAACGAAGGAAAACTACGCAAACCTGGCCATGTCGTCAGCCGCGTATTGGGCCACAGCATGGTCGGCCGCAGCTGTCACTTCCAGCCGTTCGAGCAGGTTCGACAGTTGCGAGGCGGGAATCGCGCAGGTCACTTCGGCGTTGGGCATCTGCGTGCGTACGCGCGAAAGCTGGCAGCCGACCGAAGCGGCCATCTCGCCCGCCTTGGCGATTGCAATGATGTGACACTGCGGCTTGCCTTCAATGCGCATATCCGGGAAGGCGTCGTGCAACACCATGAGTTGCCGTCCGGTGATCCTCAAGAAGACGACATCGGGATCCGTCGGCGACTCGCCCAGTGGGCCGTAGACCACTTCTTCGGGCTGCTCCTCGACGACCGGCAGCGCCATCGCCGCCTCTGGGGTGACCCAGCCCGACTCGAGCAGCGCGCCGACATCGCCGTTCTCCATCACGTCCATTAGACCGAGGAATCCATGCGTGACCGAGCCGACTGAACAGTTCGCGTGATCCTGGGCAACGGTCGAGAAGGTCCGGTCCGTCGCGTGCATCCAGAACACGCAGCCGGCGGGCACGGCGCCCGTGCGGCCGTCGTCAGCCGGCGATGGCATGTTGGACTGGAAACGGTCAACGCCGCTGGCCACGTCGTGGAACGTGATCGCGAGCGGTTTGTTGGCCAGTCCGAGTGTGCCTTCGAGCTGATCGGAGAGTTCGGCCCAGTTGGTCATACGTGAGTTCCTTCCTCAGGAGTCGCGCCGGGCCGTTGAAAGGCCTCGCGCAGCGTAGGCGGGAAGAGCCGCCAATGGCTCGGCAGCATCGCCGCCGCACAGCCAAGATAGATGACCCCGAAGATCCAGCGAATCAAGTTGTTTTCCTGGAAGAAGAACTGGCTGATCAACTGCGCCAGGAAGACACCGAGCAATGCGAAGCCGGCCCGCGCCGTGAGCTGGCGGTCGATGATCAGCATCACGCCGAAGACCGACTGCGCGGCGGTGATGAAGACCTCCGCCACCTGCGTGTCGCTCGACGTGATCCCCGACAGCGCGCCGCCGCCGGCGATGTAGGCAATCGGCACCGACGCGATCAGCAGCGTCCACTGGTTGACCTTGCTGGAGATGAGCATGTTAACGCCCATCCCGGCCGAGCCCCGCCAGACCAGGTAGAGCGCGGCCAGGAACTCGGGAGACTCCGATGCGAGCGGCGCAATCCACTGGATCACGAAGAACTCGCCGATGCCGACATCGCGGCCGACGTATTCGAGGCCGTGCACGAACGGCTCGGCGGCGAGCCCGATCACAATGGCCGAATAGACGATGAAGAAGAGCACGGCGGCACGGCGCGGCCAGACCGGCAGTCGTCCGATCGCTTCTGCGGGGCCCTCCAGGTCCGGCTCGTGGACCGGCGCGCGGGCGAGACGGATCACGTACCAAAGGAACAGCACGCCGAGCAGGATCGTGTCCTCGAGCGCGATGCGTCCCTTGGCGACGATGATGAACGAATACAGCGTCGCGACGACCAGAATGCCGACGTCGAGCGCGATCCCGCGCGGCAGCGTCAGTTCGGGCTCGGTGCCGTCGTTGGGGCGACCGCGCAGATCTCGCCAGGCGTGACGCGCAGTGGATTTGATCAGCTCGCGCGGGCCCGCCGCCTTCCAGGCGAAGAGGAAGATCACGGTCGCCCAGCCCACGCCGAGCAACAGGCGGTTGGCGCCGGTCATATTCGCCAGCGCCAGGTTGGCCTTCTCCGAGAACCCCGAGAACGCCACCGGGTCAGACGCGTATTGCCCCGCCTCGTAGGCCAAGAGCAGGTCGACCGCGTACTCGGGCAGCACGGCGATGAACGCCACCAGGGCGACCGACAGCGCCGCCGGGATGTCGTACTGCGACGCCTCGGCGCCGGAGGAGATCAGGAACGCCGCCGACAGGATCGCCAAACCGGAGATCGCCACCTCCGGGTACGTATCGAGTTCAATCCCACCCAGCCGAAAGACCAGCGACGGAATCCCCGCCAGCACAGCCAGGATCAGCAGAGTCCAGGGAGTTCGGAGATTCACATGGATAGCGTATCCGGCAATCGGACAACGGTCGCCCTATTGTCAAGCAGAGGCCACCCTTAGCTCTGCTTCCGTGACCAGAGCACGATGGAGCTGAGGTACCAGTTTCGAAAAGTGGGTCTCGTACTCATGCAACAGATCGTTCACGTCGAGCGGTTGGCGATGCCGTGCAGTTAGAACGCTACGCACAGCGGTTGCGGAGATTAGCTCGGCAAGCATGCTCTTGAAGGGCGCGGAGTTCTGGCCAGGCCAGCCGTCGCGACTGTGACCAAGGTAGCGGGACAGCGCAGGGTGTTTGGCGTTCAGTACGATTTTACCTTCTTCGGGAACCATCCACGCACGCAGGTCATTGTCATGCTCTTCGATCTTTGGAACGAATCCTGCAACCCCCGCAGAGCGGACCTCGATGTGCGCATCGGCCGGTTCGCCAGCAGCAAGAGCCGTGAGCTTCGCCTTGGAACCTAGTCCTTGTCCGCGCACTGTGATCACACTCATGAGACATTGGCGCCTGACATCAGCGCGAAACACAGTGGGGCTCTCTGGCATGGTGATGCTCGATGCCCCGGAAATCGTCACTGTCGGCGGATCGTCTTCGTCCTCGATGAGATCGAAGGGGGCGAGTAGTCGGAGGCGGCGCAAACCACCCTCTCCGACCGTGTTGTGCGCGTGCTCAAACTGAAGTCGATCCACAGAGTCCGCATCAGTTTCTTCCCATCGCACTTCTCCCGAAACAGCGTCGTTATCTAGAGACACAGTTAGTCCGGTCGTCGATCCGTCAGGGCGAGGCTCAAGGCTGATCGACTTGCTGAAGTACCCATTCGTCCGCTGTTCCAACGCCAACGTACCGGTACGAGGGTCCTCCTGATCGAACTCCCGAAAGGAGACTCTAGCAACTGGGGTCTGCTGTGCATCTCGAGATCGATATCGCACCGTCACTGATGCTCTGGTGCTTGGTGGGACGATGCGCGTCGAAGGGACCATTGAGAGCCCGAGTGGCGGGTTGGAGCCATCTTGTCCGCCGCCTTCTGACGCAACCTCGTCTCGCAGACACTTGGAAATGACGCGCCCAGCTTCGTTGAGTCGACGTTGAAGCTCTTCGCCGACGTTCTGACCAGCAGCAGACTGCAGTTCCTTCCGTAGACGCTCGACGTGTGGCTCAAGAACTTGCTCAACCGCCTTGTACAGAGCATCGACGAACGGATGGTCACGTCGCGCCACGAGGCCTGACCTGTCTCGCTTGATCAGGCGGATCGGGTTGCTCGACGGAGGTTCCTCACTTAGCTCTTCAAGTCGATCATGTTCGCGAATAAGCTCGCTAATGCCAGGCACATCGACCGTGCCGAAGAAGTGGCCTAGCAGACTAGCGTGGTGGCCAGAGCGATATCTGCCAGCACTGAAGACGTCGTATGCAGCCGAACCTGATTGAATCAACAAGGAGTGATGCCAGTACTCGCGGTCTTCACCATCGTCGATCGATTCCGGTGCTCTACTGAGAGTGATTGTAGCCGTTTGACCGGCGTAGCCATCGATCGGCACAACTGTCGAGTCCTCCAGCAGATCACCTGAAGGCTCGTGATACGTTAGCTTCTTGGCCCCGCTCCCGGTGTCTAGTTTGACATCCCTCCCTTTCCGGTTCCGCAGAATTGGCCGCAGCGCGTAGTGGCGGGTCAGACTGCCACGTAGCTTGTCAGGCATGGGGAGACTGAAGCGCTTCTGTACTTCCATAGTGACAGCAGTGCCGGAACGTCTTGAGCGTTTATCTGCAGGGCGCTCCGGACCCTCGATCCATCCAGTGGCATCGTCGGGGCTGGTGAGATCTAGGGAGAATGTTGTCCGCAGCTCATCACGGACCGTGACCCACTGGACTGGTCCGAAGTGGGCAACATCCTTTGCTCCGCGGCCGAGCAGACCTCGTACGTCTTGCCCTGCTTCGAATCCACTGTTTCGACCGCCAGCGCGCGCAAGGCGTTGCTCTACCTGTTCGGTGGACATCCCGCTTGCCCTATCGAGAATCTCGATTACATGTGGCCTTTCGCGCCTCCGTTGTACTCGGATCAGGATGCTGGCATCGCCTTGGTACCCATCTCGGGCGTAAGCATCGTCGGCGTTAGTGACAAGTTCAATGATTGCGCGAATAGGATCTGATCCCATCGCGTTCTCCGCGTCCTGGCGTTGTGCACGCGCGGTGTACTCGACACTTACGGGTCGACGCCGTCTTGAAGCCATTGGAGATACCTTTCTACATCATCGCGACCTGCCTGGCGCGCAATTGTTCGCAGTAGATCGACGCGACTGGTAATCGCGCGAACCGGCGCATCAGGCAAGAGGTGCAGTAACATCGCCGCATCATGGCGGCCGGGCGGACTCTCGCTCGATTGCCAACTCAAGAATGAAGGATGTTCGATGAACTGATCGAGCGCCCTCTGATCCTCGAGGCGTAACCGACCGGCCTCAGTCAAGCCGCGTCTTCGATGCTGCTCTGCCCAAGTCACACCGGCTGGGGTGAGGCGCCAAAGGTCAGTTCGCGCTGAACCGCTAATCAGGCCGCCATGCCGGTCGCGACGTGCGTCGCTTAGGGCCTGCTTAACCGCATCCAAGCTGGGGAAGTCGTACTTCTTCCAGCGGAACCGCTGAGATTCTAACTCGTAGCACTTGGCGGCTATATCCTCGGTGTGCTGTGATGTGTGTGCTCCGCCCAAATCTGCAAGCACGAGCACAGCTATCTCCCAGTTGGTCAGTCGACGGGGTTGTTGGTCGGTCTGACCAGTCATGCCCGGAAGCTACTCGCACCAGCAGGTATGATCCAGGGCTTACGTCTCCGACAGTCTCGCCAATGCGTCCGACAGCGCGGATTCCCAGTCCGAATCGGGGAGCCGTCTCGAAGGGGCATAGCGGAGCTGGGTGGGGCCGATCTGGATCTGGCGCGGGACGGCGATTCGGCGCTGGGCGTCGCTGAAGCGGAGGCCGGGGGCAAGGCGGACCACAACTCGATCGGACTCGGACTGAATCGACTCGGCGCCAATTCGTGAAGCGAGCACTTTAAGCCTTAGCGCCCCGAGCAGGTTGCGCGCCGGCAGCGGCAGCGGGCCGAAGCGATCCTCCAGCTCGCGACCGAGTTTGTCGACTGACTTCGGCGACGCGGCGGCTGCCAACCGCTGATAGAGCGACATGCGCAGACCCATATCGTCGACGTAGGACTCGGGCAGGAAACTCGGCACCGCGAGATCGATCGAGACCCGCGTGCCCTGGCGCGGACTGGCCGCGCGCTGTCCGGATCGCTTCGACCTGGCACGCTCGACCGCCTCGCCCAGCAGTTGGGTGAAGAGGGTGAAGCCGACCGCGCCGATGTGTCCCGACTGCTGCGCGCCGAGCAGATTGCCAGCCCCGCGGATCTCGAGGTCCTTGAGCGCGATCTGGAAGCCCGCGCCCAGGTCGTCCGCCTCCATGATCGTGGCCAGCCGGCGCTGCGCGACCTCGCTGAGTGAGCGGTACGGCTCCGTCATCAGGTAGGCGAACGCTCGGACGCTGGAGCGTCCCACGCGGCCGCGCAACTGGTACATCTGGGCCAGCCCGAGGCGCTCGGCGCGGTCGATGATGATCGTGTTCACGCGCGGAATGTCGACGCCCGACTCGATAATCGTCGAGCAGACCAGTACATCAGCTTCGGCCTTGGTGAACTCTTCCATGTGCCGTCGCAGCAGGTTGGCCGGCATCTGGCCGTGCGCGACGAGGATGTTCGCCTCCGGCACGAGCCGCTGTAGCTCGAGCGCCTCGCCATCAATCGTCCGCACCTCGTTGTGCAGGAAGTAGACTTGCCCGCCGCGGTCCAGTTCCCGCAGAATCGCCTCGCGGATCACACTGTCGTCGCGTTCCATCACGTAGGTCGTGATCGGCAGGCGCTCCTCCGGCGGCGTGGCGATCGTCGACATATCGCGGATGCCGGTCACGGCCTGGTGCAGCGAGCGCGGGATCGGCGTCGCCGAGAGTGTGAGCACATCGACTTCACTTCGCAGTTTCTTGAGCCGTTCCTTGTGTTCGACGCCGAAGCGCTGTTCCTCGTCGATCACCAACAGACCGAGGCTCTTGAAGCCGATGTCCTGCTGCAGCAGCCGGTGCGTGCCGATCACGATGTCGACCGCGCCCGACTTCAGTCCCTCGACCGTGAGCTGCTGTTCGTGGCCAGTGCGCAGTCGCGAGAGCATGTCGACGCGGACCTGCATCGCCGCCAGCCGCTGACGGAAGGTGTCGAAGTGCTGCTGGGCGAGCACCGTCGTGGGCACCAGTACGGCGACCTGGTGACCCGACATCACGGCCTTGAACGCGGCTCGGATTGCAACCTCGGTCTTGCCATAGCCGACATCGCCGACGATCAGCCGATCCATCGGTCTGGCCGCCTCCTGCTCTCGGCGTACTTCCTCGATTGCGCGGTGCTGGTCGGGCGTCTCGATGAATGGAAACGACGCCTCCAGTTCGATCTGCCAGGGTGTGTCGGGTTCGATCGCGAGGCCGGGCTGGGTCTCGCGTGCAGCGTGCAACTCGAGCAGCTCGTCGGCAATGTCCGCGACGGCGCCGCGCACCCGGGCTTTGGCCCGCTGCCATTGGCCGGTGCCCAGCCGAGTCAGCGTGGGCGGCGCATCCGACGGACCGACGTACGGCTGGACCCGATCCAGCTTGTCGGTCGGCACCAGCAGCCGGTCACCCTGGGCGAAGCGGATGTCGATGTATTCACCCTCACGTCCCCCGATCCGTTGCTGCACGACGCCCTCGAATCGGCCAATCCCGCTGTCGACGTGTACGACGAAGTCGCCTCGCTTGAGCGTTTCCAACAGGTGGGAGTCGTGCTCAGCGGACTGGCGCGTGCGCAGCGGCCGGCGGCGACGCTGTCGTTCGAATCCGAAGATCTCGGTGTCACTGATCAGCGTGACGACTCGTTCCCCGGTCTGCGGGTCGTCGAGCTGCCATCCTTCGCCAATCGCCGCTCGTCCGACGCTGATCGCGGACGGGTTGGGTGGCGACTCGGCTTCAAGGCGGGCCAGCGGCAGTCCCAGGTCATGCATCAGCTCCGACAGTCGCGCCTCCTGGAGTGAGACCAGGACGGTTGATCCCTTGCCCTGCGCTTCGCGGAGCGACTCGAAGAGCTGGGTCAGCTTGCCTGCCAGTCTTGGAGTCGAGCGGAACGGCAGTCGCTGGTCGCCGCCGGCGAGTCTGGACAGCGAGCGCACCATCTGAGTCGCATGATCGAGCCGCGATTGCACTTCTTCGCATGTAAGCCACGGGTGCTGTAGGCCGCGCGGGATCCGACCGCCGCGCTCCAGCTCCTCACGGGCGTGCGTCGCGCGCTGGTCGCGTTCCCCCAGCCGCGCCGAGAGGTCATGCGCCTCGTCAAGGATGATCAAGCCGTCAGGCGGGAGATGGTCGAAGATCGTGCTTGGAGCGAGAAACTGCGTCCAGAAGTCGGGACGCGACGGCTCGCCGCCGGCGCGGAGCAGCTCGATGTCGAGCGAGAGCGCTGCGGCCTCGGCGCTCTGCTCGGACTCGGCGATCTCTGCTGCGGGACAGCCATCCAGCGACTCAAGCAACTGGTCGAGAAGCAGTTGAGATTCTGCAGAACGGCTCCACTCGCGGGCCGATCGCAGAGCGAACGACTCGATCGTCTCGGACGATCGTTGGGTGCGAGGGTCGAATCGCCGGATCGACTCGACCTCGTCGCCGAACAGCTCCAGCCGAATCGGCGCGTCGTCGGCCGGCGGCCACAGGTCGACGATGCCGCCGCGCACGGCGAAGGCTCCCGGTTCCACGACAATCCGCTCGCGCCTGTAACCGTTCGAGTCGAGCGAGCGGACCAGGTCGACGAGGCGCAAGGTCGCGCCCTGCGTCACCGCCAGCGGCGCGGACGCCGCCGAGACCGTCCGCTGCGCCGCGCCGTCGGCGTCGGCGACGATGATCGGCGCCGCGTCGCGCAGCGACTCAACGGCGGTCAGCCGCGCCTCGACCAGGTCGGGCGCGGGGCGCTGGCGCTCATAGGGCGCGGTCTCGCGGGCGGGAAACTGCAGCAGTCTGTTCCGGGCGCCGGCGTCCATCCACAGCGGGAGCGCATCGGCGAGGTCGGCGGCGGACGCCGGCGTTGCGGTCAGGATTAGCACCGGCCCGGCGTGGTCCGAAGCCAGCGCGGCGATTACGGACGGCTTGGCCGCGTCGGGGACACCCAGCATCGCTTGATCGGCAAACGGCCGCAGCGCGTCGCGCACAGCCGATCCCAGTCCTGCAAGCAGGCCGGGCGGCGTGTCATGCGGGTCGGTAGCGCTCACGCGCGCAAGCTCCGTCCGCTGATGTCAAGGCTCAGCGTACGGCAGCGCGACCTCGGAATGGAGACCTTCGAGCTAGCTCTGCGTGTTCGGCACGAGTCGGTGCGGTCCGATGAAGCCGATATGGACCGCACCCGTCTTGCCGCTGCTGTCGTCATGGAAGAACAGACGGGGGATGTGCTGGCCTCCACCCTCTGCAATCTTGAGATGCGCCTGCATGTGCAGATAGCCGCTGGGCTCGACATCGCTGCTGACCAGGAATCTCCGCGTGCGACGCAGCGGGCCGGAGTTCATTACCGCATCGGATTCGCTCATCGCCAGCTTCTTCGGCGTCGCCGGCCAGAGATTGTGATCGCCGTTGGAGTGCTCGCACCACTCCCAGAACCCGCCCTGGAAGTACTCGCTCTCTTCGGCATAGGCGTTGAGCGCCCGCAGCGCCTTCCACAGCTCGCGGGCCCAGTCGGCCGCCTTTTCGTCGGCGTCGAGCGCGTCGATCTCTCGCAGCGCCGCTTCCGGCATGACAACGCGCTCGCATCGGTCGCGCGCCATCTCGATCACGCCGGCGATCGTGTACTGCGCCTCCGCCTCCGCGATCTCGTCGGCAAGCTCCTCGGGCGCAGGTCCGCGATCGACCAACGCAGCGGCGAAGCTGTCGCTCTTGGCCTGCAAACGGTCGACCGTCTGCCTGGCCTCGGACAACTCCGTCTCCAGCTCCGCAACCCGCGTATCGGCTGCCTGCCGCTCTTCGATCAGGCGGACCCGCTCGGCCACGTGCTCTTCATTGGTCTTCTCGAACTGTGCGGTTCGCTCGTCGAGTTGCTGCTCCAGGCTGGAGACGGTCTGTTCCAACTCGGCGAGTCGCGTCTCGTCGGGCGGCGCTGTCGGAGGCGGTTCGACCAGCAAGAGCAGTCGCTCACGGATTCTGTTCAGCCGCTCGGCCGTGCGATTGAGGTCGGCGCGGACCTCGTCCGGCTCGCGTTCGAGCAGGTAGGCGGCCAGCTCCCGCGCCGCCGACTCGCTGAGCCAGTCAAGGGCGGGCGCCGCGAGCGCAGCGTCGACGTTGGACGAATCAGATTGTTCCGACATCGCCCGCTCCGCCTTCCGCGTTGGCCGGCACTCGGTTGTAGACGTTCATCGCCGACTCGACGCCGTGTTCGAGCAGGTGGACGACCGCCTCGGCAGCGCGCATCTCCGCCTCGTGCAAGAGGCGGCGCTCGCCAGGCGTCGGATCGCTCAAGAGCCAATCGGCGACATCGTCGGGATGGTGCGACGGCTTGCCGTCGACGATCGGCCGTCCGACTCCGATCCGCACTCTTGGCACGTTTTGTAATGCCAACTCGCCGATCACGGCCTTGATCGAGCGCATCCCGCGCTGCCCGGCGTCGGAGCCGGAGGCTCGGATGCGAATGCGCCCCGGCTCCAGGTCCAGCTCGTCGACGAGCAGCACGAGATCGGACGGCTCGGCGCGATACCTGTCGAGCAACGACTGCACCGACTTGCCCGACTCGTTCATGAACGTGCGGGGAATGACCACCGCCACCGGCCCGTGCGCGGTCTCGCCCTGCGAAACGCGGTAGCGGGACTCCCGCTCGAACTGCGGCAGACGAAGGATCTTACGGATGCGCTCGACCGAGCGCGCGCCCGCGTTATGTCGATTCTGCGAGTAATCGGGACCAGGATTGCCCAGACCCACGATCAGCCGTGCGCCCTGCAGCGGCTTCAGTCCGCGTCGTCGCAGTTTGGGCAGTCGGACCATGCCTCAAGTGTCGCACGGAGCGGATGCGAGGGCTATGGCGACTGACCAACGTACTTCTCGCCTAGCGCCGTCTCCCAGCGGAGGTAGTGCTGCATGTCGGCGTAGCCGCGCTGCGGACCGAAGCTGAGGATGTCGCTCGGCGGAGACATGACGCCGGTCAGACCGATCTCCAACGGCAGTCCTGCATCCCGATACGCCCACATGCCATTGCTCATTGCGCTCACGGACTCGCGGCCGAGATCATTCAGCGTTTGGGCTGCGAGCAACGACTGCATGCCGTCCTCGCAGATCGTGATGATCGGCGTCGTTGGATCGGGCGAAAGTTGCTCGATGTCGCGTTCCAGCGTCGCGCGAGGCGCCCATCGCGCGCCGGGCGGGTGACCTGCTGCGAACTCCTGGCTGGTGCCGACGTGAAGCGGCACGACGTCGGATCGCTCAAAGACCGCCCCCGGTTCGACGACGGCGACGGACTCCCGCGCTTTGCGCAACAAGGACGGCTCGGTCGATAAGCGGCCTCGCTCCAGCGACCGACCCTCCGAGGTCCAGGCGCCGATCCCGCCGTCCAGCGCATAGATATGTCGGTGTCCCATCTGTCGATACCACGAGGCCGTCAACCCGGCGCGGGCGAGGCCGTCGCAGGCGAAGACGATTTGTGCATGATGGACGATCGCGACATCGTCGCTGCGCTGCACGGCCTGTCCGCCCGGGAACCAGCGGAAGCCGGGAATGTGACCGACCGCGTGCTCGACGTCGGTGCGCACGTCGATGAAGTAGACGCTCTCCGACCTGCTTCGCTCTATAAGTGCGTCCAGTTCAGCGACGCCAATGAGCTGTACCCCGTCCTCTTCAGCACAGCGCTGCGCATATTGCTCGGCCACCGCCTGACCTTCGGAGGTGATTGCGGGCAGCGCGTCGCGGTCTGCGCCGAACTCGAGCTCGTGACCGGCCAGCATCCAACCGGCAGTGCCGTTCTTCAGGCCGACAACCTCGCGTCCGAGCGACATTCGCTGCAAGACCCGCGTGCCGATGATGCTCCGCGTCCGCCCGGCGCAATTGACCACGACTGTCGCGTCTTCGGGAGCGTCGGCCAGCACGTCGGTGATCCGCAACGCCAGCTCGCCGCCGGGCATGCTGCGTCCGCCGGGAATGCAGGAGCGCCGATATTCCTCCGGCGTGCGCGTGTCGAGGATGACCAGGTTGTCGCCGCGTCCGATCCGCGCGTGCAGTTCGTCGGCGTCGATTTCCGGCACGTGGTGCACGACCTCGACCCGCTCGCCGAAGTCCTTGCTCGGCACGTTGACGCCCCACTCGGTCGGCAGGTCGAGAAACGCCCAGCGATTCGTCCCGCCGGACAGCGTCGAGACGTCGGTGTACCCCATCCGCTCCACGGTCGCGGCGGCATAGTGCACGCGCCCCTCATCCTCGTCGCAGAGCACAATCGGCGTGTCGCGGTGAGGCACGGCATCCCCGAGCTCAAACTCCAGCATCCGCCGAGGAATCAGGCTCGCCCCGACGATGTGAGAGGCGTTGTACTCGGGAGGATCGCGCACATCGATCAGGGCGATGGGCGCATCCTCGGCGAGTCGGTCGTGGAGGTCGGTAGGCGTGATGGGTGTTGGCATGGTCGGGGTCCTACCGATGCAAGTACTTCCCCGCTCCGGGAGTTCTCAGCTGACCGCCGCCAGCGCCGAGGCCTTCCTCAGCGCGTTTGCCGCGCGCTCGAAGCTGGGGAAGGTGGCGATGCCTTCTTCCTGGAGTCTTTTACGGGCGGTGAGGGCGGCTTCCTCGACGTGGCTCGGGTGGAGGGCGGCGAGGAATGGCTTGTCGGATTCCGCCATGAAGCGCTTGAGGGAACCGATCAGGCGGTCGAATTCCTCGGGCTTGTCCTGCCAGCGGCGGGCCATGAAGGTGGCGGAGAGCTCCATCCCGACCGCGTCGATGTTCTCGTCGGCATCGAGGATGTCGAAGATCGTGTCGAGGTGCTTGGGGTCCTGGCCGATCGTGCCGGCGGCGTCGAGCGGATTGCGGTAGCTGCCGCCGATGATGTTGAAGAACTCCGAGAGCTGGGCGTAGCTCTCGTCGGAGAGCGTCGGGACCTTCCAGCCGGCCTTCTCGAACGCGTCGGTGAGCACCACCGATTGACCGCCGGTCATGGCGATCAGCCCGAGCCGGTTGCCCTGCGTGCGCTTGGTCAGCAGCGTCGCCTTGACCACGTCGATCATCTCGTCGAGGTTGTGCACCGCGACCGCGCCGACTTGCGTGATCATCGCTTCCCAGATCGCCTGGTCGCTGGCCAGCGAGGCGGTGTGCGAGCGGATGGCGCGTCCGCCGCCCTCGGTCTGGCCGCCCTTCCAGATGATCACCGGCTTCTTCGCCGCGACCTCGCGCAGCGTGCGGAACAGGCGCTGGCCGTCGCGCGCGCCCTCGATGTACATGCCGATCACTTCGGTCTGCGGGTCGTCGGCGAGGTATTCCAGGTAGTCGGCGGCTTCGAGGATGATCCCGTTGCCGAAGCTGACCAGAGTCGAGCAGTAGAGGCCCTGCGCCGCGCCGGTCAGCGAGAAGTTCATCCCGTGCGTGCCCGACTGCGAGACGAAACCGATGTTGCCCTGCACGCCGGCCGGCTGGTCGCGATTGAAGCGCACGCCGAGTCCGGGCACATGCAGTCCCATGCAGTTAGGGCCGATCAGGGCGAGCCCGGCCGGGTCGGCGATCTCGAAGATCTTGTTCTGCAGCTCGACCCCGATGTCCTCGCCGGTTTCGGCGAAGCCGGAGGTGAACAGCGTCACGCCGCCGACGTTGGCCTCGACGCAGCCCTGGACGATGAACGGCGCGACCTGCCGCGGCACGGCGCAGACGGCGAAGTCAACCTGGTCGGGGATGTCGGTCAGAGACTTGTAGTTGGGAATGCCCAGTTCTTCGATGCCGGGAATCTCGCTCTCGTCGACCTGGACGCTGTACACGGGGCCGTCGAACTCCTTCATCGAGCGCAGCCAGTTGTATCCGCTCGCCTTCTTGTCGCCGATCACGGCGACCACCTTGGGCGCCAGCGCGCGGGTCAGGCGTTCACGTGTTACGGCCATCGGAACTCTCCCTGCTCCCCCTCGCAGGGGGAGCTGCCGAAGGCTGAGGGGGTCGCGCCTCCAGCGGCTCATGTGTCAGCGTCACGTTGGAGCGGGACCCCCTCAGTCACTACGTGATAGCTCCCCCTGCAAGGGGGAGCGGAAATGTGCTAGGCCTCAGAGGTCAAGAGGATGCGCGCGTCAACCGCGACTGCGCCGTCGGG
Organism: Chloroflexota bacterium; assembly: GCA_009838915.1. Classification (GTDB taxonomy): domain Bacteria; phylum Chloroflexota; class Dehalococcoidia; order Bin125; family Bin125; genus Bin125. The sequence goes on along the minus strand of VXQT01000015.1, from coordinate 12,883 downwards.
ACGAGCGAACACGGGGTTGAGGTCCAGCTCGGCCACGTCCGGGTTCGCTTCGGCGAACTCCGAGAGTTGCAGCAGCATCGACTCGATTGCTTCGAGGTTCGCCGCCGGCGTGCCGCGGAAGCCCTCGAGCACCGGGAAGCCCTGGATTTCGCGGACCATCTCCGTGGCGTCGCGCGGTTCGAGGGGCACGATGCGGAAGGCGACGTCTTTGAGCACCTCGACGAAGACGCCGCCGAGTCCGAACATCAGCACCGGACCGAACTGCTGATCCTGAGTGATGCCGAGGATGACCTCCGCGCCCGGCTCCGCCATCGGCTGGACCGAGAGCCCCTGCAGGTCGGCGCCCGGGGCGGCTCCCGCGACGCGCGCGTGGATGGCGTCCCAGGCGGTTCGCAGACCCGCTTCGTCGGCGATGCCGAGTTCGACGCCACCCACGTCGGTCTTGTGCGTGATCGCGTCGGAGACGACCTTGAGCGCCACTGGATAGCCGAGCTCGGCGGCGTGCGAGGCGGCCTCGTCGGCGGACGCGGCGAGACGGGTCTCGGTCACGTTGACGCCCGCCTCGGCGAGCAGTTGCTTGGCTTCAACCTCGGACAACAGCGTGCGCTGTGCAGCGCGTGCGGCGGCAATCACATCGGTCATGGGCGTCTCCGGCGGATAGGCGATTCAACTGGCCGCAGGATACACGCCACTTCTCTCTCCCCCCGCAATGCGGGGGGAGAAGAAGACCGCCGCCTGCTATTCTGTATACTCAGTTTCGCAGTTCGACATCGCAGCGAAACTGTGGAGGAGCAGGCCATGGCCGAGGGTGACCCGTTCGAGGACTGGCTGGACATCGTCGAGGCGGCAAGAGAGCTGAACATCCACCCGCAGTCGATGCGCCGCCTGATCAAGCAGGGCCGAGTCCCCGCCCGCCTCTACGGAGGCAAGTACCTGATCGAGCGAGACCAGCTCCTGATGTTCAAGTCCAACTACGACCCCCGTCCAGGCCGGAAGCGGTCGCCGAGGCTGCTGTAGGGGGACTGGGTCAAGACCGGTCGGCGATGAACCCACTTGGTGTTGGCATCGCACTCCAGAGCGTCGTTCACCGCGTCGTGACTCTTCCAGACTGCCTTCGCGGAAGCTCTCGTAGCTCGTGCAACATCTTGGAGACACCGCGAATGAGTTCTAGTTGCGACTCGTCTAGACCATCCGGATCAAAGTGCATGACCTGATTGCGAATCTCTCTCACTTCTTCCAGGCGGTTCACCAGCACCTTCCGGTCCAGATTCACGGCGACGGTCTCCCAAACTTCTTTGTTCTGCAGAATCCGAATGATCTCTCCTAGCGCCAAGTCGGATATCTCGCCAACAGACTTCTCATCAGATGGGTCTGTGAACTTCTGCAGTTCGTCGCCATCCAAATGGCTCAAGAGGTTGCGAAGATGCTGCTCGATCTCGCCTATCTGGAGGAAGGGCTCAGCCAGCTTCTTGAACTCCTCACTCAGATCCGCCGTGGTAATGATGCCCAGCAATTGAGAGTCGCTGCCCACCACCAGAACTGAACCATTGTCGACAATCTCCTCTACGACATCGAGGAGTCGGCTGTCGGCTCGCACTTCTCTATAGGAACGTGTCATGCAGTCTTGGACCCTGTCAGGCTTTACTCCTTGCGAAAGGGATTGCCCGATGGACTGCCAGCTGATCATTCCCCTGACTGTTGACTTTCCTGATATCACGGGGAGCTGCGAGTAGTCGTTCAAAAGCATCGTCGTGATCGCTTTTTCGAAGGTGTCCGAAAGGGAAACAGAAGTGACTTCTCGATTCGCAGATCTGAGACGGCTAACCAGGTTGGCGATATCCGCACTGTCATCTGGTCGCCCATCGTCTTCAGCTAGAATAGGGTCTCTAGTAGTTTCCTCTTCGCTTTCCGCAGACTGAGCCGTCGAGATTGCACCATTCGTAGCGGTGCCAGCTGCTTCGGGTCTGAGCTTGACTGAAACGGTCGAGTCGATGTGCACTGCATTGACGTCAGGATCCGTCATCAACCCCTTCGTCCGAAACGTACTACTGACATCTCGACGATTGTGCCGTGCCCTCCGCTGGTAACCGAACCAACCTAGAATCTCTCGCACGGTGAACCTTTGAGGCTCGTCTGGGTCCTTCCTGAGATCACGACTTATCTGGTCGAGGCGATCCTTAGCTTGTTTTCTCGCCATATCGCCACTCACTCCTTAGAGTTCCATGAGTGTTGTGCCGGAACGCGCCTAGTGCGCCGAAGACGCCCCCTCGATGATCTCCTCGACTACATGCGGCTCCGCTAACGTCGTCACATCGCCGACGTTCTCCGGCTCTCCCTCGGCGACCTTGCGCAGGATTCGGCGCATGATCTTGCCGGAGCGGGTCTTGGGCAGGCCTCCGACGAACTGGATTTTGTCGGGCGTGGCGATGGGGCTGATCTCCGCCCGCACCTGGCGCTTGAGCTCGACCGCGAGGTCGGGGCCGGGATCGAAGCCGTCCTTGAGCAGGACGTAGGCGTAGATGCCCTCGCCCTTGATCTCGTGCGGATAGCCGACCACGGCGGCCTCGGCGCAGCCCGCGTGACCGACCAGCGCGCCCTCGATCTCGGCCGTGCCCAGCCGGTGGCCTGAGACGTTGAGCACGTCGTCGACCCGGCCGGTCAGCCAGTAGTAGCCGTCGTGGTCGCGGAACGAGCCGTCGCCGGTGAAGTACTTGCCCGGATACTGGATGAAGTAGGTGTTGATGAAGCGCTCGTGGTCGCCGTAGACCGTGCGCATCATGCCCGGCCAGCTCCGAGCCATGCACAAGAGACCGCTCTGCGGGTTGCCGTCGAGCTCGTTGCCGTCGGGATCGACCAGCACCGGGTCGATCCCGAAGAAGGGCAGCGAGGCCGAGCCCGGCTTCATGTCGTTGGCGCCCGCGAGGCCGGTCAGGACGTGCCCGCCGGTCTCGGTCTGCCAGTAGGTGTCGACGATCGAGCAATGCCCATCGCCGACGACATCGTGATACCAGCGCCAGGCCTCGGGATTGATCGGCTCGCCGACCGTCCCCAGCACGCGCAGGCTCGTCCGCTGGTGGACCTTGACCCACTCGTCGCCCTCGCGCATCAGCGCGCGGATCGCGGTCGGCGCCGTGTAGAGGATGTTGATCCCCAGCCGGTCGACCATGTCCCAGTAGCGTCCCGCATCGGGATAGGTCGGGATCGACTCGAACATCACCGAAGTCGCGCCGTTGCCCAGCGGTCCGTAGACGATGTAGCTGTGCCCGGTGATCCAGCCCACGTCGGCGGCGCAGCAATAGATGTCGCCCTCGCGGTAGTCGAAGGTGTAGCGGTGGCTGAGCATCGTGAAGAGCAGGTATCCCGCCTGCGTATGCAGCACGCCCTTGGGCTTCCCCGTCGAGCCTGAGGTATAGAGGATGAACAGCGGGTCCTCGGCGTCCATCACCTCGGGCTCGCACTCGTCCGACTGGCGGGCGACGGTCTCGTGCCACCAGACGTCGCGGCCGTCCTTCATCGTCACGTCGCCGCCGGTGTGCTGGTGGACGAGCACGAACTCGACACAGTCGACGCCGTTGGCGTCGAGCTGGTCCATGGCCGCGTCGACGTTGGCCTTGAGTGGCACGGTGCGTCCGCCGCGCTTGCCCTCGTCCTGGGTGATCACGGCCTTGCAGAGCGAGTCCTCGACCCGATCCGCGATTGCGGATGCGGAGAAGCCGCCGAAGATCACCGAGTGAATCGCGCCGATCCGCGCGCAGGCCAGCATCGCCGCCACGACCTCGGGCGTCATGCCCATGTAGATCGCGACGCGGTCGCCCTTGCCCACGCCGCGGCTGCGCAGCTCGTTGGCCAGCCGGCAGACCTCGGCATGCAGCTCGCGGTAGGAGATCGACTCGTTGTCCGCCGGTTCGTCGCCCTCCCAGATGATCGCCGCCTGGTCGCCGCGCTCGGCCAAGTGCCGGTCGAGGCAGTTCACCGACACGTTGAGCTTCGCGCCCAGGAACCAGGCGATCTCGCCGGCGGCCAGGTTCTCCTCCTTGAGCGTGTGCCAGGGCTCGATCAGGTCCAGATGGGTATTGGCCATCTCGGTCCAGAAGGCGTCCGGCTCGTCCAGCGAACGCCGCCAGAGCGCCTCGTAGCCCTCGCGCGAGGTGACCAGCGCCCCATCGCGGACATTGGCGGGCGGCGAATATGTCTCGTTGACCGGCATCGCGGCATCGGCGGTTGTCATGTCGGCATCCTCATCTGCTTCGGAGTCAGTCTCATACCGCAGATGCTACCGCGCTGCTTCCCCCTGCTCCGTCAGCTCCCGCGCCGCCTCCGTCATTCCCACCGCCCACTCCGTCACTCCCGCGCCCCTTCACCGTCATTCCCGCGCAGGCGGGAATCCATCCAGGACCAACACCGCGCTGGACGACATCCTCAGGCCAAGTCCTCGAACAGATCCCTCCACGTCGGATTCGACTCGAAGATGAGCCGAAACTTCCACGGCCGCTCCCACTTCTTCAACTGCTTTTCTTTCAGGATCGCTTGCTCCATGTTGTCGTGATACTCGTACCAGACCAGCTGATCCAGTCCGTAACGCTTGGCGAATCCTTCCACGAGGCGCTGCTTGTGAGTCCAGATGCGCTGAGGCAGATTGGATGTGACACCGATGTACAGCGTGCCTTTGGGCTTGTTGGTGATGATGTACACGGCGGGTTCGCGACGTCGCATCGCGTGCAGCCTAGAGTCACGTGAGGTAGGAGGCGAATGCAGACGCGATCCTGGATGGATTCCCGCCTGCGCGGGAATGACGGAGTGGGATGGCGAGGGAGTGACGGAGTTGGTGCGCGGGCGGAGAGGCGAGTGTAGACGTGTTCCTGAATGGATTCCCGCCTGCGCGGGAATGACGGTGAAGGGTCGCGGGAATGACCTGAGGTGAGCCGCCGGATGGAAGGCGCGATGTTGGTCCCGGATGGATTCCCGCCTGCGCGGGAATGACGGAGATGGGCGCGGGTTGCGGTGATACGATGCAGATCACGGCGTGAGCAGCCGATCCGAAAGGTCCCACGATGGCGCAGCAGGAACCGTTTCAGCGAATCTCGGTGGAGGAGGCGGAGGAGAAACGACAGGCCGGCGTGACCCTGATCGACACGCGCGAGCTGGACGAGTATGCCAACGGCCACGCCGCCGGTGCGCCGCTGATGCCGCACATGTCGGTGATGACCCGCGCCGACGAGTTGGAGCAGATCGCGGGCGGCAAGGACCAGCCGGTGATGTTCATCTGCGCCAAGGGACAGCGTTCGGCGGTCGCCTGCGAGTTCGCGGCGGCGCTCGGTTTCAGCGACCTCTACAACGTCGAGGGCGGCACCGACGCCTGGATCGCCGCCGGCCTGCCGATCGAGCATCCTGAGTAGCGTGCGCGCCTCGGTGGCCCCGACGAGCGGTCGCATCCCATGTTGAGCGGTATGAGCGGCACGCAGCGCTACGCGGTGCTGGTGCTGATCGTGGTGGTGGTCGTGATCGTCTACCTGTTCGTGTCGGGCGGATTCGACGAACTGACCGGCGGCGGTGACGACGCCCAGCCCGCCGCCGTGGAGCTGACCGACTCGCCCGACGCGCTGCGCACCGATGCGATTGAGCTGGGTCACTCGGAGCTGGTCGGGCCGGTCGAGGTCGCGATTGTCGGCATCGCCTTCCCCGATCAGATCCGCGCCGAGGGCATCTGGCGCAACCCGGCCCAGCGCTTCGCGTCGGTCACGCTGACGATGAGCAACCGCTCCAAGCAAGCGGTCGAGCTACCGCTGGACGGCCTGCAACTGGTGACCACCGACGGTCGCGCCTATCTTGCCGACGCCGCGCTCTCGCTGGGCGCAGCGAGAGCCGCGTCGACGGTCGCCTACGCGCCGCCGCTCATTCTCCAGCCGCAACTGACGATCACCGTAGTCGCGGTCTACGACATCCCGCTCGATGCATCCGGCCTGCTGCTCCGAGTGCGCGGCGGTTGGTCGGACTTCGCGCTGTTTGAGTGACTGGCCAACGGGATGCAAAGACATGAGCTGATCCGTCATTCCCGCGAAGGCGGGAATCCATCCAGGAAGACGTCAGTTGGCAGTGCATATGGGTGTTCACCTCTTCCAGCTTGCGGGTCAGCCCGGTCTCAATGCTTGCCTGTTGCTCAATGGTTGTGCTGAATGGATTCCCGCCTTCGCGGGAATGACGAAAATCAACCTGTCATGACCATCCTCATGTTCGACATCGACGGCACGCTGTCGCTCTCGCAGGGTGCGGGGACGCTGGCGATGTCGCGCACCTTCAAGCAACTCTGGGACATCGACGACGCGCTGGACGGGATGAATTTCGCCGGCCGCAGCGATACGTGGATTGTGCCGACGGCGCTGGCTCGGCAGGGTCGCGACTGCTCGGCCGACGATCTCGCGCGCTTCATCGACCACTACGTGCCGCACCTGGGCGATGCGCTGGTCGAGCGCGACTCGCGACTCTGCCCGGGCGTCGGGCCGCTCCTGGAAGCGCTCGCCGAGGAAGACGTGACGCTCGGACTGGGCACGGGCAACTTCCGCCGCGCTGCCGAGGCCAAGCTCGCCCCACTCGGCATCTGGGACTACTTCCTCGACGGCGGCTTCGGCGACGACCACCCGAATCGCACCGAGCTGCTCGCGGCGGGCCTTGAACGCCTGCGCCAGTACTCCAGCGACAGGTCGGATGTTGTCGTGATCGGCGACACCGGCCACGACATCGAAGCCGGACATGCGATCGGTGCCCGCGTCGTTGCGGTGAAGACCGGCTACTCGCAGCCCGGCGAGCTGGATGAGGCTGATGTTGTGTTGGATGACTTGTCGGACTTGAGAGTGTCCATGTCAGCGTTGCTGGGGTAAAGAAGCCTCAGCAGTTCAACCTCCCATTCCCCTCTTCCCCCGCTCCGCGGGGGGAGATGCCGAAGGCAGAGGGGGGCTCCTCTTGCGGTAGCCTGAGCCCATGTCCACCGAGCTGGTCATTGGCATCTTGATCCTGCTGCTTGTCGTCGGCGTGCCGGTTGTGCAGGCGATGGTTCGGGCCTTCCAGCGGCGGCGCTCGTTGGGGATTGACGGCGTGTCGGCGCTGCGGGCTGCGGGATTGCGCACCACCGATTTGCCTGCCGGGCTGTCTCCACAGACGGCGGAAGCGGTGACCTCGGAAGCGATTGCGCTGGCTGACGACAATCCCGAGGCGACGATTGCGCAGCTCGACGAGTCGGGCCGCGTGATCGGCTACCGCGAGAGCTACCGCGACCCGCGTTCGATGGGCGAGTTTCTCGACTGGGTCTGCGGCCAGACCGTCTATCGCAACCGCGCTCACCGGCGGGTCGAGTTGGAGTTGACGCGCTACGAGACCGCCGACCAGGCGCTGGCGGCGCTGGCCGAAGAGCCTCGGCTGGACCCGAGCGACGCGGAGGTCAGCGTTGAAGATGCGGGCGAGCGCGGTGGGATACTCGCCCGCGAGTGGACGCGCAGCGAGAACGGCGCTGGCGTCCAGCGGATGCTGGAGTTGCGCTGGGCTTCGGGCGATGTGCTGGCCGTGGTGCGCGGCGATTCGGAGCCGTCGGGCGCGCTGGACGACGACGACGTGCGGCGCGCGGCCGAGTTGGTCAAGGGTCGGCTGGAATGACGTCCGACGAGCGCTCCGAACTGCTCTTCCGCTACCGCGACGGCCCCAGCCGACTCAAGGGGTCGGTCGCCGGCGCGTCAATCGCGCAGCTTGACGGCGCGCCGCCCGACCCGGGCTGGACTGCGCGCGAGAACGTGCACCACGTCTCCGATGTCGCGATCATGGCCGGTCTGCGATTGCGCATGATGCTGCTCGACATCGAGGTCGAGATGTGGCCGATCGACGGCGACATCATGCAGAAGCGTTTGCGCAACGACAGGCGACCCGTGACGCCGGCGCTGCGCACGGTTGAGGCGCTGGTCGAGTCGGCCGCGTCGATCCTCGATGCGCTCAGCGAGGACGAGTGGACCCAGCCGCGTCCGATGCCCGGCAACGCTTCGCGCAGCGTCGAGGACTGGCTCGCCGCCAGCGTCCGCCACGTGGACGAGCACATCGACCAGATCCGCTACGCGCTCACCGGCACCTGCTAGGACGGGGACCATGCCCGAGCATCCCAGCGAGCGACCCCAATTGTTGGTTGACTACCTCGAATCGACCTTCGAGGTCGAGCAGGTGCTGGGCGAGCTCTCCGAGGACCAGCTCGAAGCGCGAGAGAGTCCCGGCGAGTGGTCGGTGCGCCAGATCGTGCATCACCTGACCGACAACGAGGTCGCCGACGCGATGCGCCTGCGTCAGATGCTGGCCCACGACTCGCCTCTGATCGTGCCGTTCAGCGAAAGCCGGTTCGCCGAGCGGTTGCACTACGACCGCGAGATCGAGCCGTCGGTCGCCACCTTCTTTGCCTTGCGCGCGTCGAGCGGGGCGATCCTCGAGCAGATCGCGGCCGAAGATTGGTTGCGCGAGGGCCGGCACGAGGAGCGCGAGCGCTACTCGGTCGCAATCCTGGTCGAGAAGAACATTGAACACGACCGCGCCCACCTGGGGCAGATCCGGCGGGCGCTGGCGACGACTGGAGACGAGTAATGGCGCAGACATACACGCAGCAGGACGTGGACGACCTGCTCTCGAAGATGGCGCTCGAACGCGGCAAACTGCTCGCCGCCGCCGAGGGCTTGAACGAGGACGACGCCAACCGTGTGCCGGTCGACGCCGTCGGCGAGGAGCAGTGGACGGCCAAGGAGCAGCTCGCTCACCTCTGGGAGATGGAGCGCAGCTACATCGCCTGGTGCCGCGCCGGACAGGCCGAGGACGGCGTCGACGCCTCGGACATCCGCGGCGAACCGGTCGCCATCCCAATCGAGCGCGCGCCTCAGCACTCCGTTCGCGAGCTGCTCGATGCGCTGATCGACGAGCGGACGAAGACCAACGATTACATCCGCTCGCTGACCCTGGACGAGTTCGCGCATACCGCCTCCACGCCGGGCTTTGGTGTGCTGACCCTGATGCAATGGCTGCGCTCGTTCTACCGACACGATCGGATGCATACGGCGCAGATCGAAGGACGGCAGTCGGACTATCGGCCCCAGTACCAGGGCGGCACGGAGGCGAACCAGCGGCAGATGCGGATCGACCAGGTCGCCGCGCGCGAGCAAGACAGGTAGCGCTCGACGAATCCTCATAGCATGGGGATATGTCCCGACGAGACGGCGAATCGCTGCAGTGGCACGACGGCCGCCGCATGGTCACGGTCTGGGTGGGCCGCGGTCAACACTGGGCCGGCAGCGCGCGGGACCAGGCGCGGCGCGCCAATCGTCGAACCCGCAATCCGCTGGAGCGCTTCCTGCTCTGGCTGATCGGCATCCCGCTGGGTCTGGCGGCGGCGGCGCTGGGGCTGGCAGTGACGATCGTCGTCGGCGCGGCCCTGCTGCTGCTGTTCATCCTGACGCTCTGGGCGGGCATGGGATTCGCCGGCGCGGCGATGGCCTCGCACAAGGGCCGCCCGCCCCAACTCGGCTGGCTGCTGGGCCTCACCCTGGGCCCCATCGGCCTGCTGCTGATCCGCCGGCTGCTGTAGAGATCCCTCTCCCCCCGCTGGCGCGGGGGGAGATGCCGAAGGCAGAGGGGGGCTCCGTGCGCGGGACGTCGGGCGTGCCCCCCTCTGTCCCTACGGGACATCTCCCCCCGCTGGCGCGGGGGGAGAGGGGATCACACGCATCCTGCCTCACCGAGTGAGGCCCGCACCTCAGGCGAGAGTGCGTCTACCGACCGCCTCAGTTGCGTGGCGATGGCGATCGCTTCGAGACCAAAGGCGAGCGGATTGGCCAGCTCGTCCCGATCCTGTTCGACTGCGACCTCGGCGACGAAATCGAGCGTCTTCAGGCTGGCGCGGTGGAACTCCGACAGTTCCCGCGGCGGATTGACGGCCCGCAACTCCTCGGCCGACTGCGATGCAAGCTCTTCCAACTCTCCCCAGGTGACGCGCTCAGGATCGATGAGCGACGCGGCGGAGGCGATGCCGCCCGTGCACCAGTCGGAGTACTGCTCGAGCGTCAGACGCTCTCCGCCGCCGCAGGCCGCCAGAGCGATCGCGGACAGCAACACGAGCAAGAGCGCGACCGATCTCATGCGGAACTCGCTTCACAGGACGGAATCGTCAATCGCCGTTGCTCGCATTATCTTGACTCTGAATCGGGAGGCTGTCGATGTCCGCGTCGTATCGCGTGTTCGCGACTCGAGCGCTGCCGGGCGCCGGCTTCGCCGAGTTGCGCCAGGACCCGGCGTTCGATCTCGACGTCTGGCCCGTCGACTTCCCACCTGCGCGCGAGGAACTGCTGCAGCATGTCGCCGGCATGGACGGCCTGCTCTGCCTGATCACCGACACGATTGACGAGGCCGTGCTCGATGCTGCGGGCGCGCAGCTCAAGGTGGTCTCGCAGATGGCGGTCGGCGTGGATAATGTCGATGTGGCCGCCTGCGCGGCGCGGGGCATCCCCGTCGGCAACACGCCCGGCGTCCTGACCGAAACCACCGCCGACATGGCCTGGGCGCTGATCCTCGCCTCGGCGCGGCGAGTCGTGGAGGCGGCGGAGTACGTCAAGGACGGCATGTGGCAGACCTGGACGCCGACCCAGATGGCCGGCGTCGACGTGTTCGGCTCGACCCTGGGCATCGTCGGATTCGGCGCCATCGGGCAGGCCATTGCCCGCCGAGCTCAGGGATTCGGGATGCGCGTGCTCTGCTGGAATCGCACACCGCGGCCGGACGAATCGGCGGTGGTGGGCGCGGAACAGCGCGCCTTCGACGAGGTACTGTCGCAGTCCGATTTCGTATGCGTCAGCATCGCCCTGACCAACGACACGCGGAACCTGATCAACGCCCGCGCGTTCGAACTGATGAAGCCCAGCGCGATCCTGATCAACACCGCACGCGGGCCAATCGTGGACGAATCAGCGCTCGTACGCGCGCTACAAGACGGAGTGATCGGCGGCGCGGGACTCGACGTGACCGCGGTGGAGCCGTTGGCCATGGACTCGCCGCTGCTGGAGATGGACAACGTCGTGGTCCTGCCGCACATCGGCTCGGCCTCGACGGCGACGCGCGGCAAGATGGCCGACATGGCGGTCGCCAACCTACGCGCCGGGCTCGCGGGGCGGCCCCTGCCCAACTCGGTGGGCGACTGATGTCCGATCCCAGCCAGCCCGCCTGGACGCCGCAGGGCGACGAACCCGGCAACCTCTGGCTGGCGCGGGCGCTGTGGGACTCGGGCGGGATCATGTTCGGCGACTTCGACCTCGGCGCGACGCTCGGCTCGCCCGTCTACCTCAATGTCCGCCGTCTGATCGCGCACCCCTGGGCGCTGCGCCGGATCGGCGAGCTGCTCAGCGACGAGACACGGATGCTGGGCGGGATGCTGCGACCGACGATCGCCCCCTTCGAGCTGATCGCAGGCGTGCCGATGGGCGGTCTGCACGCCGCCACCGCCTTTTCGCTGTCGAGCAACGTGCCGATGATCTACGTGCATCCCTCGAGCCAGATTCGCCACGTGGCCGAGGAGATCGAGGGCGCGTACTACCCGGGCCAGACCGTGATCCTGGTCGACGACCTGATGACTCGCGGCGGCTCGCTGGCCGAGACGGCCGACCTCTTGCGCTCGGCCGGGCTGATGGTCCACGACGCGTTCGTCCTGATCGACCGCGGCGCGGGCGGCGTCGAGCGGATGCGCCGCGAAGGCGTCAAGGTGCACTCGCTGCTCACGCTCGAGGGTCTGCTCAACTACCTGCTCACCCGCGAACTGATCACGGAGGCGATGTACGCCAAGTGCCTGACCTGGTTGGAGAGCGTGCGGGAGGGCGAGCGGTGAGGCTGCTGCAGACGCTCGTGGCATTCGTTTCCGGCGCAGTCGCCGCGATCATGTGGCTTGAGCGGCAGACGTCATCGGACCGAGCGCGTCCCGCCGCGCCGGAAGAGTCGCCGCCTGCGTCCCCGCCCGAGCCTGAGCGCGTCGTCGAGGAGGTCGTGGTCGCCGATCCCGAGCAGGCGGCGCGGATCGAGGAGCTCGAGGCGGAGCTGGCCGAGCAGCGCGCCCAGCGCACGCCCGAGCCGAGCGAGTCGCACCCCGGCGTCGACGCCATCCGCGCGGCGCGGATGCACGCGCTGGAGCTGGAGCGGCAGCTCTCGCAGAATCACCATGACGGCGGCCCGCGCTGGTTCGAGATCGATCCGCCGCCCGTAGAGGATGTGATCGATGCGGTCGCCGAGCATCTGCCGCTAGTTGCGCTCCGGGTCCAACCCGATCCCGTTAATCCGGGCGAACTCTGGCGGGCGCTGGGCGCGATGCAGGAGTTCGCCGAGGCGTCGGGCGGCGCCTGGTTCGAGTTCGACGGAGACTTCGCCGGCTGGTGCCGCGCCAGCGGCCACCCCCACGCCTTGGACCCCGAGCAGGTCGGCGAGGACGAAGAGCGACCGGAGTTCCGCGTCGACCCGAGACTCAATCGCTCCGGCCGGATGGCGGTGCCGACGTACGTGGAGGTCGAAGTCCTGAGGCTCCACTACGTCGACGACATCGCCGGAGAAACCGGCCGAATCCACATCGTCGGCCTGGGCTAAGTCCCCAGCGCTCCCCTCTCCCCCCGCCAAGGCGGGGGGAGATGCCGAAGGCAGAGGGGGGCACACCGCCGTTACCGAAGTGACACTGATCGACCGGCTTGCCGGGTAGCTGCCGGCGTTCTATACTGGCCGGGTGACTGAACAAGATCAGGGAGCAACGAGACATGACCACGCCGAGACGGGTTGTGGTCTGACTCTTACCGGGGGGGGGGGGGGGGGGGGGGGGGGGGGGGGGGGGGGGGGGGGGGGGGGG